>NZ_JELR01000001.1 GCF_000708675.1 Microbulbifer sp. HZ11
TTCGCTCCCATTTTTGCGCAAAACGCGCATAAGGTAATCCGCCCCTGCCGTGGGCGTTAGGCCCATGAGCAATCTATGAATCGGAACTTTAAAATCGTTGATGGAATATATCTTGTGCTGGAAGGGTACGAGCTTGATTTGCACAATAACTTCGATTTCACGAATCTGGATTATTCTGTTGAGTACCGAAAGTTAGTATTGAATTGGCAGCGCTCAAATGGAGATTGGGTCAGCCCAGATACTCCAAAGGCATTAGCCGTTGAGTTCAAAGAAGTAAGTGAGTTCCGTTTCATGCCTCGGGATTCAGAAGTACCCTTTACCGAAGATGACTGTGTTAACTCGTTTGGCTATTGGGTAGATGAAGATTGGGCTGATGGTATCATTATGGTCGAGCCAAACCAAACGGCTGAGCCTCACTGGCTTACTGCAGTAGATTTTATGTCTGGTGCAGTTTTAGCTGTCCAGGCTGAGAGAGCCAGTGCTAAAGTCACGGCCTAACAAGCGACTGTGATGTCAAGCTGCCAACTTGAGGTCGCTTTCTCCCCAGTAAGTTCCGTCTCTCACCATGGCATTTAGTATTACGATCATCTTCCGCATGCAGGCCGTGAGGGCGACTTTTTTATGTTTGCCCTGGTTCACGAGCCGTTTATAAAACTCTCGGATCATCGGATTGTGAATCGTCGATGAAAGGGTCGCCATATAGAGAATCGTTCGAACAGATGCTCTGCCACCTCTTATTCGACGCTTCCCCCTGAGTGATCCGCTGTCTCTATTAAATGGTGCTACGCCGACGAGTGCTGCGATCTCCTTGGGGCTCAGGTTACCCAGCTCCGGCAGTTCCGCTATTAGCGTAGTAGCCAGTAATTTGCCTACCCCAGGAACCGATTCGAGCTGCTCGCGCTTGGCGCGCCAAAGCTCCTCCGCTTTAATTGCTTTATCGAGCTTTTCGTCGATTCTCTCAGTTTCCTTTTCGAGGAATTTAATGTGGCGGCGGTAATCAGCTTGGAGGCACTTCGGCATTATCTTGCCTCTGTTCTTCTCCATCGTTCGCATCGTCATAAGCTGCCGCCGCCTAACCAGTAAGTCTTTGATTTGACGCTGAATTTTTGACTCCGGAGGCATCACCTCTGGCTGCATTACCGCACCAAATTCGGCAATCAGCTTGGCATCGACTTTATCGGTTTTGGCGAGGATGCCGGCAGCTCCTGCATAGCGTCGGACCTTTAAAGGGTTGACTATGACGACGGGAATACCGGCCTCAGCCAACTGCTCGTAAAATAAGCGCTCATACCGGCCAGTCGCTTCTAGCACGACCCTTTCGACCTTGAACCGGCGTATCGCCTTGATCCATTTATTGATCTCGGTTTTGGTGTTATCAATCTGCCAATACCGGTCTCGCTCGTGGATGTAGATATCAAGAAAAGCCTTTCCAATATCTGCACCGACGTTTACCCCTTTTGTAGCTATTTCGCGCATTGTGAGATCATCCCATCCTTGCTACATTCGGGCTCATGAGGCCCATTCGACTGTTCGGGTTATACATAGGGTCGGTGTGGCGCTACACGCTTGTTAACGGGCTAGGTAGAACCTGCTCCTGCCAGGCATCGAGCTGCCACACCGGTAACTTGTGGAGGCAAGTTACGGCCTCACTTTATCGAAGATATGGGGAATTTGACCATACAAGGCCAAGCAGTTTGCTCCGGGCCTACGGCCCTCCGCGGGACGTCCAACGCTATGCACCTTTTGTGCTGGCCGCTGCGCGTCCGTTTTCGCACAAAAGGTGCATAGCATTGGCCGCCCCTGTTGTCGGCGTTCAGGCTGTAGAAAAACTCTAAAAACCTAGTAGATTTTGATAAAATCTGCGGGCCCGGTTCCGAGATCCCGTCATGCCCAACTTCAAGCCCTATAATTACAGCCAGGACACAATGGTTGTAATCAATTTCGAAGATCAATTGCAGCCGAATACCTTCGAGTACACGCTGCATCACCTGATCGATAACCGTATCAATCTTTCCGCTTTCTACGACAAGTACAAGAATGAAGGTGGTGGGCGGTCTGCATACGATCCGGCTATTCTCTTGAAGATTATCCTGTTCGCTTACTCCAAAGGCATCACGTCTAGCCGGGAGATCCAATGGCAGTGTGAGCATAATATACTGTTCAAAGCTCTGTCCTGTGACAGCGTGCCGCACTTCACCAGCATTGCCAGCTTTGTCAGTAGTTATCCCGATGCCATACAGTCTGTCTTTGAGCAGGTGCTGATGGTTTGCGACCAGGAAGGTCTTTTGGGTAATGAACTCTTTGCCATTGATGGCTGCAAGATGTCGTCGAATGCCAGCAAGTCACACTCTGGAACTTTTAAAGAGCTCGAGCAAAAGCAGGCGAAGATCCGCAAGAAGATCCGTCATTGTCTCTCAGAGCATAAGAAGCTGGATGGAAGGAAGCCCGCCGAACGGGAGCGAAAGCAGCGTCTCGAGCAGGCGCAGAAGACCTTGGAGAAGCACTTTGAAAAGATCGACAACTTCCTAAAGACGCAAGCCCCAAGGATGGGGCAGGGCAAGAAACCGAAAGAAGTAAAAAGTAACATCACCGACAACGAGTCGGCCAAGATGAAGACTAGTAAAGGCACCATCCAGGGCTATAACGGAATTGCGGCGGTCGACAAGAAACATCAGATTGTCGTGGAGGCGCAAGCCTTCGGGGAAGGGCAGGAAGCGCATACCTTAAAGCCGATTCTTGACGGCATTAACACGCGTTATCGGAACGCAGGTATCGCCGAGGATATTCTTTCGGACCAGGTCATTGTTACCGCAGATACCGGATTCTCAAGTGAATCTAATAACGAGATGCTGAGAAGTGAAGGTGTCAATGCCTTCATTCCCGACAACCAGTTCCGTTCCCGCGACAAGGCGTTTGCCAAGCAAAAAGAAAAACACGGTAAGCGTCACCAAGATACGGTAAAGGGCGTTAAGCAGGTTCTGCCCGCTAGCGAGTTCAGACTCAATAAAAGAAGTAAGACCTGTATCTGCCCCGCCGGCAATGAAATGTTGCTCTACCGAGATGAGCGCGTCAGCGAGGGGAAGCAAAAACTTCACTTTGAAGGGCGACTCACAGACTGTCGACACTGCCCGCTAAAAAGCCAATGTATGCGCAATCCCGAATCGGCGGATACCCGGGATGGCCACGGACGACAAGTCTCTTTTACTTGGACGAATGGTAAAACAGCAACGGACTGGATGAAAAGACGGGTCGATAGCGTGGAAGGCAAGACAATTTACAGTCATCGCATGTCGGTGGTCGAGCCAGTCTTCGGTAATATTGGCACAAACAAGCGACTGAGTCGCTTCTCGTTGCGTGGAAAACACAAGGTGCAGGGACAGTGGCAGATGTTCTGCTTGGTGCATAATATCGAAAAGTTGATGCGATACGGCGCAGTACATTAATTCCTAGGGGCTTCTGCATTAATTTTGGGGCGATATGGTGAAAATACGCGCATGCGTGAGTAAGTGAAATTAGTGTGGTTAAATGGCGGTCAGTATGTAAACGAGAAAAGAGCCTTGAGGCGACGACTGCTGGGAGTTGTTTTTCTACAGGCTCGTTATGCAAAGGAATGCTGAGATAATGAAAATTGAGGAAATATGGAAATTGTTGTTGAGCTATCAAACAGCAGTTTCAGTGGTTCATGAGATCTCTCGTAGTGATGGATACCCTATTTATCCGGAAGAAATTTCAAATTTCATGAAATTGTTAGAGTCTCCCCCTTGGGTTGCATATGAATATCAGCCAAAAGAAATTAGCGGGATTCTAGCGTCAATAGAAAACGCAAACACAAAAGAGATTAAGTGGGCCTTAACTGCCGCGGCAAGGTCTGAAAGGTTTTGTGATGGATCTTGGGAGCAAATTCTTAAAAATAGGAGTCTGGATCCAGTCCTTGAAAGGCTTCAAGAGCTGCACCATGCATAACAATCAGCGGCAGAGCGACAGCCAACGCTACGCACATTTTGTGTTACTCGCTGACGCTCAAACATTAACACAAAATGCGCTCCGCGATGGCTGCGCCTGCGCTGGGCGTTATGCGATAGGACATGATTAACTCAATTTGGCCAAAGAAACTATTAAGCCCAAAAATTGATCTCGGACAATCTATTAATGATGGTATCCAGATTATTTCGAAACTGGAATCTCCAGTCGAAGAGAGTTCTGATAGTGAAATCTCGTATCGTGTAAATACTGATAAATTTGATATCGCAATTTATGAGAAAAGTGGTGTAATTTCTTCGGTTTGGCACAACGATCCAATTGGTAGGCTTTGGGCTAAAGGAAAGGCAAGAAAGTTAAAACTATACCTTGCAAGATACGGAAACCTAGGGGATTGGGAGCTGAGGTTGAGTAACGGAATTATGGCTCACTACTTCAATGAAAAGCTCGGTATTGTACTGGTCTACGGCGTCCACAAAGACGTAATTCGCGTGAACCTCACCCGGCACGCATAACAAGCAGCGGCAGAGCGACAGCCAACGCTACGCACCTTTTTTGTTACTCGCTGGCGCTCAAACATTAACAAAAAGGTGCTCCGCGCTGGCTGCGCCTGCGCTGGGCGTTAAGTCCAGAAAGTCAAAATCATGGGATATACGTTGCTTGATCAATTTATGATTGATTATTTTGATGAAAACGAAGTAGAGCTTCCGGATATGCTGATTCCTGGAGAAGTTCTCGATCATAGAGCAAGAGAACAAGCTGGTGATAGCTATCCATTTACCGGAATTCAAGAGCGAGGAGGCTGTTACTTCATATTTGATAGCTACTTCTTTTCATCATTTGCAAGCGTAAACCCAATATATGTCGGAAGATCAGGCGAGCTTAATAATAGGCTAAGAACTCACTGGTGTTCCAAAGAGAGTGTCATTGGTGAGTATTTCAAAAGACATTTTGATTCTGGATTACTCGATGTAAACGAGAGGCTGGACTCAGGAGAGTCAGTCACTGTTCGTCCATCAGCACCTACATGTATTGCAGTATGGTTCTTAGCCGGCGAGCGTGATCGAATGTTATTCGAGCACGAATTAATATATAAATTTGAACCACTAATGAACAAAGATTAGCCATTTTCGGACTTAACAAACGCAGGCAGTTTGCTCCGGCCCTACGGGCCTCCACGGGACGCCCAACGCTATGCACATTATGTGCGGGTCGCTGCGCTCCCAGTTTCGCACAAAATGTGCATAGCATTGGTCGCCCCTGCTGCGGGCGTTATGTGCCAGAGCACTGAAGGAACATTATTTGTATGAAAGGAAGCTGTTTGTGTGGTCAGGTTCAGTATCAAATAGAAAAGCTAGAAAGCCCAATTCAACACTGCTCCTGCAAAACCTGTAGAAAGGCACATTCAGCTGCATTTAATACAGCTGCTGCAGTTTCAAAGAAGAATTTTAAGTGGGAAAAGGGTGAGGATAAAATTTCAGGTTATGAATCTTCGCCTGGAAAAGTTCGGTACTTTTGCTCAAATTGTGGATCTCAGCTAATCGCTGAGAAAGAAGGTAGTCCAAATTACGTTCTTCGTGTGGCTACGTTAGATGATGATCCTGGGGTTAAAGCCGAGTTTGGTATCTGGAAATCTCATGAGGTTTCTTGGTTGGAGTACGGTGAGCATATTCACGCGCACCCAGAGTGGCAGCCAGGCCGGTAGCCCGTAGCACATAACAAACAGCGGCAGAGCGACAGCCAACGCTACGCACCTTTTGTGTTACTCGCTGTCGCTCAAACATTAACACAAAATGCGCTCCGCGCTGGCTGCGCCTGCGCTGGGCGTTCAGGCTGTAGAAAAACTCTAAAAACCTAGTAGATTTTGATAAAATCTGCGGGCCCGGTTCCGAGATCCCGTCATGCCCAACTTCAAGCCCTATAATTACAGCCAGGACACAATGGTTGTAATCAATTTCGAAGATCAATTGCAGCCGAATACCTTCGAGTACACGCTGCATCACCTGATCGATAACCGTATCAATCTTTCCGCTTTCTACGACAAGTACAAGAATGAAGGTGGTGGGCGGTCTGCATACGATCCGGCTATTCTCTTGAAGATTATCCTGTTCGCTTACTCCAAAGGCATCACGTCTAGCCGGGAGATCCAATGGCAGTGTGAGCATAATATACTGTTCAAAGCTCTGTCCTGTGACAGCGTGCCGCACTTCACCAGCATTGCCAGCTTTGTCAGTAGTTATCCCGATGCCATACAGTCTGTCTTTGAGCAGGTGCTGATGGTTTGCGACCAGGAAGGTCTTTTGGGTAATGAACTCTTTGCCATTGATGGCTGCAAGATGTCGTCGAATGCCAGCAAGTCACACTCTGGAACTTTTAAAGAGCTCGAGCAAAAGCAGGCGAAGATCCGCAAGAAGATCCGTCATTGTCTCTCCGAGCATAAGAAGCTGGATGGAAGGAAGCCCGCCGAACGGGAGCGAAAGCAGCGGCTCGAGCAGGCGCAGAAGACCTTGGAGAAGCACTTTGAAAAGATCGACAACTTCCTAAAGACGCAAGCCCCAAGGATGGGGCAGGGCAAGAAACCGAAAGAAGTAAAAAGTAACATCACCGACAACGAGTCGGCCAAGATGAAGACTAGTAAAGGCACCATCCAGGGCTATAACGGAATTGCGGCGGTCGACAAGAAACATCAGATTGTCGTGGAGGCGCAAGCCTTCGGGGAAGGGCAGGAAGCGCATACCTTAAAGCCGATTCTTGACGGCATTAACACGCGTTATCGGAACGCAGGTATCGCCGAGGATATTCTTTCGGACCAGGTCATTGTTACCGCAGATACCGGATTCTCAAGTGAATCTAATAACGAGATGCTGAGAAGTGAAGGTGTCAATGCCTTCATTCCCGACAACCAGTTCCGTTCCCGCGACAAGGCGTTTGCCAAGCAAAAAGAAAAACACGGTAAGCGTCACCAAGATACGGTAAAGGGCGTTAAGCAGGTTCTGCCCGCTAGCGAGTTCAGACTCAATAAAAGAAGTAAGACCTGTATCTGCCCCGCCGGCAATGAAATGTTGCTCTACCGAGATGAGCGCGTCAGCGAGGGGAAGCAAAAACTTCACTTTGAAGGGCGACTCACAGACTGTCGACACTGCCCGCTAAAAAGCCAATGTATGCGCAATCCCGAATCGGCGGATACCCGGGATGGCCACGGACGACAAGTCTCTTTTACTTGGACGAATGGTAAAACAGCAACGGACTGGATGAAAAGACGGGTCGATAGCGTGGAAGGCAAGACAATTTACAGTCATCGCATGTCGGTGGTCGAGCCAGTCTTCGGTAATATTGGCACAAACAAGCGACTGAGTCGCTTCTCGTTGCGTGGAAAACACAAGGTGCAGGGGCAGTGGCAGATGTTCTGTTTGGTGCATAATATCGAAAAGTTGATGCGATACGGCGCAGTACATTAATTCCTAGGGGCTTCTGCATTAATTTTGGGGCGATATGGTGAAAATACGCGCATGCGTGAGTAAGTGAAATTAGTGTGGTTAAATGGCAGTCAGTATGTATACGAGAAAAGAGCCTTGAAGCGACGACTGCCGGGAGTTGTTTTTCTACAGGCTCGTTATGGCATGTGAGGCAATTTGAACTTTTTCATTTTCTGGTCAATAGTCTAGTATCAAGTTTAAACCGCGACATTGATTTTCCTCCTGCCAACTTACCCACTCTTCATTGACGAAATTTCAGTGGATTCACGTTTGATATCCTCAAATACAGCGTCAATGACCAAATCTATCCCTGACAAATATGAGGTCCAGGTGTTCTCAGCGGGAATGTCAATTTCGAGTTTACCTATTCCGTTAAGTAATATTTTGTTCGGTGGCCAGCAATCATCGAACCAACCACACCCGTCTGCCAAGTCAGTCCAGCCTTTGGTTAGATACAGTTGAATTCCTGAAACGGGCAATTTGGGGTAGAAACCTTCCGCGCGGAATCGTAGTTTATCGCCAACCTGGCTTCCTACAATTACAAGGTTTTGTGGGGTGAGGTGTTTAAATTGACTTGCCGCGATAATACCTGCAGAAAAGGTGTTAGGCCCTACGATCAGGTATATGCGGCCATTTTCCTGTGTGGCATCGGCTATGGTTCGGACAATTGGGAGGACTTTCGTGTAGTCACCTCCACGGTTAAAGCGGAAATCCACGATGTAATGTTGAGCCTGCGACTTAGTACCAAGCTCTAAAATTCGCTGCTCAAATTCATCGAGAGTTTCTGTTTTGTCGGCAAAGCTCGCATTCATTCGAACGTAGATTGCATCGTGCTCAGGCAGCTCGCGTAGCAGATACAGCTTGTCGCTTTCCTGGAGGTATAGGGGGAGGTGATCACCTTTGCGTAGTACGGATGTCCAGCCTTTGGTGGCGAAGCTTTCATCTTCGGGAAATGCGTTTCGGAATTCCCAGAAGGGGTCGCCGGGCTTGGTTTCGTTCTCAGCTGTGAGTTGTACGCGCGATTCGACGTTATCGGGGCTCAATGTGCGTATTTCTACGGATCCTTTGGTTACTGTAGCGCCGATTAATGACAGTGCGCTGGGTGCAGAATAGAGAAACTCACTGCGATACTTCCGCCAGCTCTCGGTGCCACCACCGGTGAGAACCATTGTGCTGGGTAGTAGTTCTTCCGGGGTTTTTCCGCCGAGGGATAGCACGCGTTGCCCGAGTAAGGCGCTGTGGTCCGCGCGTGCTTTTACGATGATGAGCCCGTCAGAGGTCCAGTGAAAGCGTACCGGAAGCCGGTGCATTTTCGTGGTCAGTGCGGTGGTGTGGGCGTTCTCGAAGACAGAGAGGGCCTGTAATACAAGTAAGGTGAGGTCATCTTCCGACTGCGGCGCGGGGGCGGACTCTACGATCTGATTGAACTCTGCGGCCTGCTCTGGGGTGATGTCTTTTTCGTTGGCGAGGACGACTTGCTTGAAGTACTCCAGATCTGAGGCCAGTGACCCAGGGGATTCAACTTGCGGTATTTGTGGCTTTTCGAGCATCTGAAGTCCGCCAGCGGAAAAGAACAGTCCGGCGAGTAACAGGTTGAAGAGTACATAACCGATGACGATTTTTTTAAGGGTGCGCATAGTTTTCCATTTCCTTCGGCGCTGGTGGTGAGGCATTCTGCTGCTCAACTTTTTTAACCGTTGATTGGAGCCATTCCATAAATAGCGAGAGTCGTTTCGACAGCTGACGATGGGTCGGGTAGAGCAGTGATACTGGCATCGGTTCAGCAGGTTATTCGGTGAGAACGGGTATCAGCGCTCCGCTGTTTAGGTGTTCCACAATACCGATCTTTGGTAGCTGTGCAATACCCAGGCCAGCCAATCAATTGGCGAGATACCGGCCTGTGGTATTGACTGCAAGTGCGCTGGGCATGGGTTGCTGGTAAACCTCTCCACTTTCCGGTATTCGAATGTTGCCGGTCGATTACCAATTTTTTTCGAATAATCAATGAGTTAATACTGCTGGAGATCATGGAGAGTCTGTGGAATACCATGGCGGAAAATCAGTTCCCGTCTGTTAGGACACTTACACGAACCAGCCATCCTAGTAGAAGGGGCAGCACCACCGTAGAAGCGAAGCGGCTCGGCATATCCACTCGCAGGATTTCGTGAACGTCTGATTCCTGAGGTGGGAACTGGCTCTGTAGGGCCTCCAGTTCAGCGAGAATTGCCTGACATTAATGGTATCGGAGTTGATATGTGTATCAGCGACAGTCTTCTGGCTAGGCTGGTTTCAGTGTTGACGAGCTTAGGAGAAACAGGTGGGTAGATCGGCACTGATTACCAGCGGGACTCGTGGCCTTGGTGGTCAGTGATTCAGCGGATTTGGTGACCGGGCAGCGCGTGTAAGTCTCGGGTGGAATGTTTCTGTTGCCGGTTTCGTGCATTCAAAAGGGAGGCTTGCTGGCCGCGTGAAACTTGTCGCTCACATCACCTGACAGCGCTATGTTGTCCGGGTCTAGCAGCATAACCGGTGAGCCGGGGGCCAGTTCGAAGTTGTTCAGATCCGCCCAGATAACATTTGGGCTGGTGGTCAGTTCAAAGAAGTACCGTCGGTCGGTCAGATTGATTGCCGTGCGGTACTCGGTGTTATAAATACCGAATCCCTTGTAGGGGGCCCCGAAGGGAACCGAGACATTGCGTGCGATGGCGAGGATTGCGGCAATGGCCTCTCGTTCATTGGCTGGCTTTGGCAATATTGCGGAATAGTAGCTGGCGCGCTGGAAACGATCGACGGGATTTACATTTCCTGGCAGCGGCGTGTCACTGCTGGGGTTGGAGTAGTCCTGTTTTTTCAGCAGCGCCAGTTGCTCGTCATAGGTCGGATCGTTGGTCATCACCCGATACTGCTTGCCGTGATGAACCAGCAGTTTGCCGTCGATAAATTCAAGCACCGCGGAGTCGCCACTGGCATCTTCGATCGCCAGGTGCACCGTGGCTTTGTGTCCCTGGGCTTCCGTCATCACGATCTGGATCTGTTCCATCAGCGCCAGTGCTTCCTCGACGCTGGCCGCGTTATCTAGCAAATATTGCAACCAGAGTCCGGCCTGTACACCCGGACGCTTGGGGTCCCGTGGTCCGAAGTCGGTGGCATTGAGGTACAGCAGGTGACCACTCAGGCCTTTCTCATTCAGGCCGTCCGCGGTGCCAATGCCATAGATCGTCGTCACCAAACTGCCGTATTTTGAGGTCCACTGGGCTGGGTTGTCTTTTACCGTCACAGTATCTCCGGTGCGGCCACCATCACGCGCCATTCCCCGAGGCAACACCGTCAAAACCGGCTCGGTCGACTCCGGCCAGTCCATTGTGCGGCCAACAACCACGGCCAGGCCGTTGTCATTCCAGAGCACTCGGGTGCAGGCTTCGGTGGGCTGTGTCAGGGTCGCGAAGATCAGGGCCGAGAACAGCAGGCTGTAACATACAGGTAGGAGTTTCAGGTTCAGCATCGACGGTACCTCTTTGGGTGAAGTGTAGTAAACGTCGGTACTGTTTTCTGGGTCCTCGCGGTTAATAGAGCAAGAAGGAATGGGATAGTCGCCAGCAACGAATCCCCGGCTGAGCTAGCGAATAAATCGTACCCAGCGCCAAAGGCGCAATATGTCCAGCAGAGCCCCCGCCACATAGGTGAAGGCACAGGCTTTCAGTACGCTGTGGGCTTTGCCCATCAGGTGCGCCGGCAGGTAGCCTTCCCGCAATATGGGCAGGGCCTTATTGAAGCTCGCATCGTACTCTTCCGGCAGTATCGCCACGTACATCAATACTGAAGCCAGCATGGTGATCACCGCGATCACACCTATCCACAGAAAGACGACCAGTGATTTGATCAGCAGTGTAAGAATAGGGGCGGCGATCAGGATGGTGCCGCCGATCTTCTGGATCTGCCCGGCCCGACCCAGGTATTTGTCCCGCAGCTTGGAGATGGGCTCCTCGCGGCAGAACTGCATCGCATGGCCGACCTCATGAGCGGCCACCGCCACTGCCGTTACCGATTTGCCGTGGTACACATCCGGGCTGAGGGCCACAACCCTCTCCGACGGCGAGTAGTAGTTCTGATCCTTGCCGGCCTCAATGACCTTTACTCCCTCGAGTTGAAATCGCTCGATCAGGTGTTCGGCCAATTCCGCGCCGGAGCCCGGCATATCTCCGACCTCAGTGGAGTGTCGCCATAACACATAGCGCACCCATAGTTGCGGGCCCGCGATCAGAGCGGTGATGGCTAGAGTGGCAAGTATGTATGGCATTCGGCGCGATTCAGTAGATGTTAAGCCTGGTCGCCAGAAGGTAGCTCCTACATGGCTGTTTTTGCAATGCTTCTAACGCTGGAGCGAATTCGTATTAACTCTTGGATCTGGCGACAATCTCACCGATCAGATCTTCAGTAAACAAGGATTTGGACAAGTAGTGCCTGCCACCGGATTTCGCCGCAATGATCAACCCCAAATCTGTCTCAATGACATCCTCGATATCTGACCATGGCAGTGCAGTCTGTGTGTGCTCGCTCTGAGTCGTTATCCCGCGTTCGTCGACAATGACGGTCACTTCACTACCCGCGCTTTTGCCCCACATCTGCCGCGCCAGCCACCAGGCGCGTCGGAAGCGGATATGCAGAAGCTCCAGAATCGCAAAAGCGATGAGCATATAGCCCAATACCCGGGGCTGATCGGTAAAAATCAGTGATCCTGCACCTGCAGCCAGCATCAGGGCCGGGAACAGGTAGTTGGGCTTGGCACCTTTTCCATAGGGGAGGGACTGATCAAAACATTCGGCCAGGTAATCCCTTGATAGGGTGAATTGTTTTTTGAAAGGCTGCATGCAGAAAAGTGTTCTTTGTATGCCGAGGTGGGGGATTATTGTACAGGCAGGCGACGTGATTTCCGATAGGGGCCAATACGTTGCCGTGCGCGATCAGGGGTCATCATCGAATTCGAGTGCCAGCCTGCGCGCCCGCCAGTAGCGATTTTTCCAGTAGTAATCCTGCATGTGCGAGATGGTGACGCCTTTGGACACGGAGGCGTGCAAAAACTTGCCATTCTCGATGTAGATCCCCACGTGTCGTCCCCTGCGGCCCGTCCTGAAGAATACCAGGTCGCCCGGGCGCAACTGGCCCTGATTGATGGCCTCTCCAGCCATCGCCTGATACCGGGTAGTGCGCGGCAGTTCAATCCCCATATGGTCGCGGTAGATAAGGTAGACCAGTGCCGAGCAGTCGATCCCACGCCTGCTCATGCCCCCCAATCGATAAGGGATACCCTTCCACTCCTGATGCTGCTGGTACAGGCTTTCCGTGAGCAAATCAGTCGGTGAGGGGGTAGGCTTGGACTTGGATGGTTTCGCGGGCTGCAGGCGTTCGTTGGCGGGGTTATGTGAGGTGCTGGCGGTGTCTTCCGACGACGTCTGATCGGGGGCCATACTGCAACCGGCCATTGTGAGGATCGTAAGGGAATAGGGCAGCAGTAGTCTTCTTTTCATTGGGGTACATCGATGCCATCACAGCAAACCGCGTCCGCGAGTCGACGGGCGAGGTTGGTTTTGAGGATGGCACAATGGTACCGGTGCTAGCTGAATCGGTGCTGAACCGCGCAGCCTGATGGAAATTTGAGGGGCTGCAGTTCCTGCCAGACTGCATGCCTTTTCTGTTTGTTTTTGAACTGTATATCAAGTGGAGTGGCGCCGGAGGTAGTAGCGGGCGCATAGCAGTGGGTCGACGATAAGGGGTTAGGGCAATAGGAGGTCTCAAGATAAAGACGGTTTCGGTGTTAATACATTATACTGAACACTGCTTTCATCGAAGTCTTTCTGCAGTAGCCCGAATTATTTCAAGCTGTTTTTCTTTGGTGAGAGTAAGGCTCTTGGGAGTGCCGTCATCGAAGGTCGACGACACCTCGTACGCCGCTATATTCCCTGTGGATTGCAGCAATTCATACGCTTTCTTGTCGTCTGTCACACTCAGGTCCAGCGTCCTCGCGCGTAACCTCGATGTTTTCATATTGGCCAATCGATATCGTCCATCCTGTTCTCGCTCCAGATAGACCAAGAATTCCTGATCAAATTTCAGGGGGAAGCTGCAGTACGCTCGTTGCTGAACAACCTCTATCTTTTGATGAGCGTGAATGCCACCTTTAAATGGTTCGATAACGTGAAAAATATAATGCCTTTCGCCTTCCATTTCGTCATCCGATAACGCGCTTGTTCTGGACTCCATCAGGAAGCCATGGAACACCACATCGGCCGACGTTATCTCTGCCTCTTCCAGGGTTAACCCCTCCTCAATCAATTTCCATGGAACGATAGGGCTGCACGCATTGGCGTTCGATGCGATTAATAACAATAGGGTGGCGATAAAATAACGAATCATTATTGGCTCAAAGGGCGCGTAATGGATTTGCTCGGCGCCAATACCCTCTCTTAATTCTTCCTGCTTTTTCTGCTATCCCTGACCAGATATGACTTCCCTGGCCCTCGCTTTAACTCAAACAGATCAATGGCTCGGAGCAAGTTACCTGTGCACCTAGAATAAAAAAAGCGGGCTTTCGCCCGCTTCAATACCTCTCATCCTGTGAGCGACTCTTTCTTGTAGTAAATCCTTTTCTACAGTCGATGTGTTCTCAGTGCGTTACCACTGCAGCGCACCACCGGTCTGGTATTCGATAACCCGCGTTTCGAAGAAGTTCTTCTCCTTGCGCAGGTCCATGATCTCGGACATCCACGGGAAGGGGTTCTGGGCGCCCGGGAATTGTTCTTTCAGGCCCAGTTGTGATAGGCGACGGTTGGCGATGAAGTGGAGATATTCCTCCATCATGGCCGCGTTCATGCCGAGTACGCCGCGGGGCATGGTGTCGCGGGCGTAGGCCACTTCCAGTTCCATACCTTCCAGGATCATCTGGGTGACTTCCTGCTGGAACTTTTCGGTCCACAGGTGCGGGTTTTCCAGTTTGATCTGGTTGATGACGTCGATGCCGAAGTTCAGGTGCATGGACTCGTCGCGCAGGATGTACTGGAACTGCTCGGCAACGCCGGTCATCTTGTTGCGGCGGCCCATGGACAGGATCTGGGTGAAACCGCAGTAGAAGAAGATGCCTTCGGTCACCGCGTAGAAGGCGATCAGGTTGCGCAGCAGTTCCTGGTCGGTTTCTGCGGTGCCGGTCTTGAAGTTGGGGTCGCTGATGGAGCCGGTGTGCGCGAGGCTCCAGGCGGCTTTCTTGGCGACGCTGGGTACTTCGCGGTACATGTTGAAGACTTCGCCTTCGTCCATGCCCAGAGACTCTACACAGTACTGGTAGGCGTGGGTGTGGATGGCTTCTTCAAAGGACTGACGCAGAATGTACTGGCGGCATTCGGGGTTGGTGATGTGGCGGTAGATGGCCAGCACCAGGTTGTTGGCTACCAGAGAGTCGGCGGTGGAGAAGTAACCCAGAGAGTATTCCACGATGCGACGCTCGTCCTCGGTCAGACCGTTGGGGTCTTTCCACATGGACACGTCTTTGTTCATGTTTACTTCCTGCGGCATCCAGTGGTTGGCACAGCCGTCGAGGTATTTTTGCCAGGCCCAGTCGTACTTGAACGGTACCAGCTGGTTCAGGTCGGCGCGGCAGTTGATGATGCGCTTTTCGTCTACCTGGATACGAGCAGCGCCCATTTCCAGTTCTTCGAGGCCCGGGGCCGGATCCAGGTCATTTACGGCGGCGCGCGCGGCTTCTACGGCAGAAGAGGGCGCTGCGGTGGACGTGGAATTGGCTTGGGCCGCGGTCGATGCCGGGGCACTGCTGGCGCTCTCTACCTGGTAGTTAGCGCTGGGTTCGGTGACTGCCTGCTGCTCGGATTGCAGTGCACCCGGCACCGGTTGCGGTTCGGCTTTCTTGGGCTCTGGCTTGGCTTGTGTGTCGATATCGTCCCAGCTCAGCATGACTTCCCCTTATCTTTTTCCGTGCGATGCCCCATTGGTAATGGGGCATCCAAAGTATGTTTCGTGTGCGACCTGCACCCGGCCCGGGTTTGACTCTTTTGTTGAGTTTTTGCCCGATGCCGGGGCGGCGCTTATGGTCTTGGTTGCGTGGAGGCCGCTGCTGCCAGCGGCTCCACGCGGTGCTCTCCCCCGAGAGTCTTTTTAGCTTGTAACGTCAGCTTGTAACCAGCGCTTACTGGCAGGCTTCGCAGTCCGGGTCGTCCAGGGAGCAGGCTGCGGGTACGGCTGCTGGTGCTGGCTCTGCCTGTGGCGCTGCCGGTGCGGCGCTGGCAGCGGAGGCGCCGCCGGCGCTTACTGCGTTCAGGGTGCCACTGTTCACGGTGGATTTTTCCGTGGTGGTGGCGGCCAGTGCGCGCAGGTAGTAGGTGGTCTTCAGACCGCGGTACCAGGCCATGCGGTAGGTCAGGTCCAGCTTCTTGCCGTTGGCGCCGGCGATGTAGAGGTTCAGGGACTGGGCCTGATCGATCCACTTCTGACGGCGGCTGGCGGCGTCCACGATCCAGCGCGGCTCTACTTCAAACGCGGTGGCGTATTTGGCTTTCAGATCGGCCGGTACGCGGTCGATCTTTTGCACGGAACCTTCGTAGTACTTGAGATCGTTGACCATCACCTTGTCCCACAGGCCGCGGGCTTTCAGGTCGTGTACCAGGTAGGGGTTCACTACGGTGAATTCGCCAGACAGGTTCGACTTCACGTACAGGTTCTGGTACGTGGGCTCGATGGACTGGGATACGCCGGTAATGTTGGCGATGGTGGCGGTCGGGGCGATGGCCATCACGTTGGAGTTACGCATGCCCTGGCTCGCGACTTTTTCGCGCACCAGATCCCAGTTCAGGGTGCTGCTGGTGTCCTGGTCGATAAACTGCTCGCCGCGGTTCTTGGCCAGGATTTCAATGGAGTCGATCGGCAGGATGCCCTGGCTCCACAGAGAGCCCTCGTAGCTGCCATAGGTACCGCGCTCTGCCGCCAGGTCACTGGAGGTGGAGATGGCGTAGTAGCTGATCGCTTCCATGGTGGTGTCGGCGAAGGCGACGGCTTCATCACTGGAGTAGGAGATACCGGCCTTGTACAGCGCGTCCTGGAAGCCCATCAGGCCCAGGCCCACCGGGCGGTGACGCATGTTGGACTGGCGCGCGGTTTCCACGGAGTAGTAGTTGATGTCGATAACGTTATCGAGCATGCGCACGGCGGTCTTCACGGTGCTTTCCAGCTTACCCATGTCGAGGGTGCCGTCTTCAGCGATGTGCTGGGACAGGTTTACGGAGCCCAGGTTACATACCGCGATCTCGTCGTTGGCCTTGGTGTTCAGGGTGATCTCGGTGCACAGGTTGGAACTGTGTACCACACCGGCGTGCTGCTGCGGGCTGCGCAGGTTACAGGCGTCCTTGAAGGTGATCCAGGGGTGGCCGGTTTCAAACAGCATGCCCAGCATCTTGCGCCACAGGTCCACCGCGCGCACTTTCTTGTGCAGCTTCAGTTTGCCTTCGGCCACCAGTTGCTCGTAGTGGTTGTAACGCTCTTCAAACTTGTCACCGAACAGGTCGTGCAGGTCCGGGGTATCCGCCGGGGAGAAGAGGGTCCACTCCTTGTCTTCGAATACGCGCTTCATGAACAGGTCCGGTACCCAGTTGGCGGTGTTCATGTCGTGGGTACGGCGACGGTCGTCACCGGTGTTCTTGCGCAGCTCAAGGAATTCTTCGATGTCCAGGTGCCAGGTTTCCAGGTACGCGCACACGGCGCCCTTGCGCTTACCGCCCTGGTTGACTGCCACTGCGGTGTCGTTGGCCACTTTCAGGAAGGGCACAACACCCTGGGATTTGCCGTTGGTGCCTTTGATGTAGGAACCGAGAGAGCGCACTGGCGTCCAGTCGTTACCCAGGCCGCCTGCCCACTTGGACAGCATGGCGTTGTCCTGGATGGCACCATAGATGCCGTGCAGGTCGTCTGGCACGGTGGTCAGATAGCAGGAGGACAGCTGCGGACGCAGGGTACCGGCGTTGAACAGCGTCGGGGTGGAGCTCATGTAGTCGAAGGAGCTCAGCAGTTCGTAGAACTCGATGGCGCGCTCGTTCGGCTTGTCTTCATTGATGGCGAGGCCCATGGCAACGCGCATGAAGAACAGCTGCGGCAGTTCGAAACGCACTTCGTTGGAGTGCAGGAAGTAGCGGTCGTACAGGGTCTGCAAGCCGAGGTAGGTGAACTGGTGATCGCACTCGGGCTTGATCGCATCGCCGAGTTTTTCCAGGTCGAAGTTGGCCAGCGCCGGGTCCAGCAGTTCCAGCTCGATACCTTTGGCCACGTAGGCGGCCAGGGCAGGCTTGTACAGGCTTTCCATTTCTTTCTGGGTGGCGGACTCGGCCACGTCCAGGAAACGCAGGGCTTCACTGCGCAGTTTGTCCAGCAGCAGGAAAGCGGTAGCGTAGGTGTAGTTGGGCTCTTGCTCAACCAGAGTGCGCGCGGTGATCACCAGTGCGGTATTGATGTCAGTTTCGGAAACGCCGTCGTAGAGGTTTTTCAGCGCTTCGTTCAGGATCAGGCCGGCGTCCACATCGGTCAGGCCTTCGCAGGCTTCGCTGACGATGGTGCGCAGACGCTCCATGTCCAGCGGGACCAGTGAACCGTCTTCCATCTTTACGCGGATACTCGGATGGGTATCGGTGGACTGGGCCACAGCGGTGGCTTTTTCTTTCTCTTTTTCAGCGCGTAGGCGGGCGTGCTCTTCGCGATAGAGAACGTAGTCGCGAGCGATCTTGTGCTCGCCGGCGCGCATCAGTTCCAGCTCGACCTGGTCCTGAATCTCTTCGATATGGATGGTGCCGCCGGAAGGCATACGGCGCTTGAAGGTGGCGCTGATCTGGGCAACCAGGTCGGCCACGCGCTCGTGGATGCGGCTGGAGGCTGCAGCGGTACCGCCTTCGACGGCGAGGAATGCTTTGGTAACAGCGACGGAGATTTTGCTGTCGGCGTAGGGCACCACGGTGCCGTTGCGCTTGATGACGCGAATCTGACCGGGGGCGGTGGCAGCCAGTGAGGTGTTGCTGCTGGCCTGGTCTGTTACCGAATCCTTGGTAGTGCCATTTGGCACAGACTGGGAACGCCCTGTCTCTGTGTGCATGAATTTCTCCGTAAGTTTTCGTGCGTGTCGGGGTCGACTGCCTGGGTTTTTGCTCTGATTCTTCAGTGTGTCGGCTTGTGGCCTTAAATTTTCTCGCGATCGATCTTTCGCCACTCAGCACAGTTTTTATGCGAATCGTAATGATTCCACAGGCACAAGTAGCGGCGGCGAAGCCGTGGCTTCGCTCGGATAACTCTTGTGGGGTACTGCTTTGATACTGCGTTTGGCTTGGGCGTTTGCTCCAGGCGTCACTTTCGCGCTGAAGGAGCGAAAAGTGGATAACCTGCCAAGCCAGCTAGTTGATGCGATAGAGTACAGACACTATATGTTGTGGTTGATCTGCTGGCGCAGAAAGTCACATTGCGCCATTTTCCCCGATGTCGCCTAGGCTACATCTGGGGGCTGCCAAGTGCTTAAACCCAATATATTGGGGTCCGATCTCGAATGAGCAACAAGATAATGCGGTTGGGGGGGTAATTCAAGGCGGATAACTACGGAGTTACTTGTGGATAATTTGTGGGTAGACGGTGCGAGGTTGAATTCTATTCCCCGGCAGCGCCCGCCATTACTGGCTGGGTATAAAAAGTAAACAGTGGATGGCGTGCTATCCACAATTTAAGAATATTTTTTAATAGTAAACCCGTCTCAAATTAAGCCCGGCAATAACAATTCCCAGTTGTGTATTCCCTGATCAAACCGGCACCAGTAGGTCGATTTGGGCGTCAGGCCATTTTCGATCATGTGGGGAATTATTGCTGTTGGGTTACAGCGCGATTGTGCGCCGTTGCTGTGGCATGTGAGGTTGGACAGCGTGCAGCCTGTGGACAAGTTGCGTTCTTTTGTCCTTGTCAGAGGAAGTGGCGCCAGCCTCTCGGGGCTGAGAGGCTGGCGCTCAACGGTGGAGGGGCTGAGGGAGTCAGTTGCTGTTGTCCAGCAGGAATTCCATCAGCGCCTTCTGCGCGTGCAGGCGGTTTTCCGCCTCGTCCCAGACCACGGAGATTTTCTCATCTTCCAGCAGTTCGCCGCTGACTTCCTCGCCGCGGTGTGCGGGGAGGCAGTGCATAAAGATGGCGTCCTGGTTGGCATGGCTCATCAGCTCGTGGTCCACCAGATAACCGTCGAAGGCTTTGAGGCGGATCTGCTGTTCGGTCTCCTGGCCCATGGAGGCCCACACATCGGTGGCAACCCAATCGGCACCGGTGACCGCCTCTTTCGGGGTACGCACGACTTTTACCCGGTCTTTGGCACGGGCGAGGATGGTCTCGTCCGGGTCATAGCCCTCCGGGCAGGCGATGCGCAGTTCAAAGTCGTACATCAGCGCGGCGTTGATATAGGAGTGGCACATATTGTTGCCATCACCCACCCAGGCCACAGCCTTGCCTTCCGGGCTGCCGCGGTGCTCCACATAGGTCTGCAGGTCCGCCAGCAACTGGCAGGGGTGGTAGCTGTCGGACAGGGCGTTGATGACCGGCACCTTACTGTATTCTGCGAAGCGCTCCAGCACGTTGTGTCCGAAGGTGCGGATCATCACCATGTCCACCATGCGTGAGATAACCCGCGCGCTGTCTTCGATGGGCTCGCCGCGGCCCAGCTGGGTATCGCGGGGGGACAGAAACAGGGCGCTGCCGCCCATCTGTGCCATGCCGGCCTCGAAGGAAACCCGGGTGCGGGTGGACGATTTTTCAAAAATCATTCCCAGCACCTTGTTGCGAAACGGCTCGCTGGCGATGCCCTGGTTGCGCAGGGCCTTGAGTTCGATGGCGCGCTCAATGACTGCGCGCAGCTCTTCCCGGCTCAGGTCGGGCAGGGTGAGAAAGTGTCTGACTGCCATATTGATATCCTCTTAATTCCGTTGTCGTCAGGCGGCCTGTTGCGCGAAGTCCCGTACCAGTGCGGCGACACTGGTGGCGATCTGCTGGCATTCCGCATCGTTCAGGGTGAGCGGCGGCAACAGGCGCACCACATTGCCTGCGGTGACGTTGATCAGTAATCCCTGTGTGCGGGCCAGTTCTACGAGCTCGGCGCATGGGCGATCCAGTTCGATGCCGATCAGCAGGCCGAGGCCGCGGATGTCCCGGACGTGGGCGCAGCCAGCCAGCTCGGATTTGAGCTGATCCAGCAGTTGTGTGCCGAGGCTCGCTGCCTTTTCTATCAGCCACTCGCTTTCCAGAGTGTCCAGTACCGCGAGCCCAGCGCGGCACGCCAGGGGGTTGCCACCAAAGGTGGAACCGTGGGCGCCGGCGGTAAACAGTTCGGCCGCCTTGCCGCGAGCCAGGCAGGCGCCAATGGGGACGCCGTTGCCAAGACCCTTGGCGGTGGTGACCACGTCCGGCAGCAGGCCGTCGCTGTGCTGGTAGGCAAACAGCTTGCCACTGCGGCCGTTGGCAGTCTGGATTTCATCCAGCATCAGCAGCCAGTCCCGGTTGTCGCACAGTGCGCGCAGGCGCGGCAGGTAGTCACTATCGGGAATGCGGATGCCGCCTTCACCCTGTACCGGCTCCACCAGAATGGCCACGATGTCGTCGTGCGCATTGGCCAGTGCTTCAATGGCTGCCACATCGTTATAGGGCACCCGCAAAAAACCTTCCGGTAGTGGGGCAAACCCTTGCTGCACCTTGGGGTTGCCGGTGGCGGTCAGGGTGGCCAGGGTGCGCCCGTGAAATGCGCCTTCGGTCACCACGATCTTCGGGCAGGCGAGGCCGCGCTCGTTGCCGAGTTTGCGCGCCAGCTTGATGGCTGCCTCGTTGGCTTCGGCACCGGAATTGGAGAAGAACACGTTCTCCATTCCAGACAGCGTCACCAGCTTATCGGCCAGTTGCTCCTGGGGCGGAATGTTGTACAGGTTCGACACATGCAGCAGGGTATTGGCCTGCTCCTGGATCGCCAGGGTAATTGCCGGGTGGCAGTGGCCGAGGCCGCACACGGCGATCCCGGAGAGGGCGTCGAGATATCGTCGGCCATTATCGTCCCACACGTAGTTACCTTCACCTCTGACCAGGGTCAGGGTTCTGTTACCGTAGTTCTGCATCAGTGCGGGAGTAGCCACCGTATATCTCCTCTGTGGGTGGGTCTCTGTTGTTGGGCATTTCTATGGAAAGAGGGAGGCCCAAAGCAAAAGGGAAACCGCAGAAAATACGCCTTCGGCGTATCTTGACCGCAATTTCCCCGGGGAACCGGCAATACTAGCACAGCCATGGCCCGGAGCCAGCAGCCCGTGCCCACTCGTGGGCAATTGCGGGGCTTCCGTGGGAATCGGGTTGGAATCGGGTACAATGCGCGCTTTCTGTTACGGTTAGATGCCCGCGGTGCCGGGTCACTCTACTATCCACCGAATTACCAACCGACTTTCAAGCCGAGGTTAGCTTCCACTATGGATACTCTGGAAAACATCAAAAAGCAGATCGCCGACAACGACATTCTGCTTTATATGAAAGGCAGCCCCAACGCCCCGCAGTGCGGCTTCTCCATGCGTGCCTCCCAGGCTGTGATGGCCTGTGGCAAGCGTTTTGCCTATGTGGACGTGCTGTCCAACCCGGATATCCGTCAGGAATTGCCGAAATACGCCAACTGGCCGACCTTCCCGCAGTTGTGGGTCAAGCAGGAACTGGTCGGTGGCTGCGACATCATTATGGAAATGCATGAGAGCGGCGAGCTGAAGACCCTGATCGAGGAGGCGGCGAAGGACGCGGAGCAGGGCGAGTAAGTGCTGCTGAGTTTCTGAGTGAAAACTCGGGCACAAAAAAACCGCGAGATTTCGCGGTTTTTTTGTGCCCGGGCGGAGCGTTATTCCTCGGAGGCGGAGACCATCTGCGTCTGCAGGTAATTCTGCAGGCCGACCTTGTCGATCAGGCTCAGCTGAGTTTCCAGCCAGTCCACATGCTCTTCCTCGGAATCAAGGATACGTTGCAGTAACTCGCGGCTGCCGTAATCGCGAACCGATTCACAGTAGGCAATGCCATCGCGCAGATCGGGAATGGCTTTCTGCTCCAGCTTCAGGTCGCACTTCAGCATTTCTTCGGTGTTTTCACCAATCAGCAGCTTGCCCAGATGCTGCAGGTTTGGAATACCTTCCAGAAACAGAATCCGCTCGATCAGCCAATCGGCATGCTTCATTTCGTCGATGGACTCGTGGTATTCCTTGTCGGCCAGTTCTTTCAGCCCCCAGTCCTTGAACATGCGGGAGTGCAGAAAATACTGGTTGATGGCAATCAGCTCATTTCCCAGTGCCTTGTTCAAATGTTCGATGACTTTGGGATCGCCTTTCATGGTGTTCTCCTTGAGCCGGGTCGCAATGTCCTGTGGCGGCAATTATTTATCGAAAACGTGGGCGCTGACTTTCTGAAACGATGGTGAAAGGAGACGGAAATAATCTGTCCTTCACCATCAAGATTGTAGAGTCCGCAGCGCAAGATTGTGTGGAGTTTGCGTTGCAGAAATGGACAAGTCAAGCGTGGAATGTCGGCGAACGTGCAGGAAAAAAGCCAGAAAATTAACGGGAAAAAGGCCGAAAAGTACACTGAGAACGATTGCTGTTTAGATTGTTTGGGTCGCGCGCGGGCTTATTTGAGTTCGCTGCGCATTCTTGCCAGCTGTTTTTGAATCGCGGCGACATCAAATTTATCGTTGAGGCTGATTTCGCAATCTTCCTGCAGCCGTTGGATCAGATTATTCAGCGCCTGCCGATCTTCCCGGCGCGAACAGATCTCAGCAAGCTCAATCAATGCGCTGCACAGATGCCGCATGACCACGCCGCTGTCCCGGCCATATTCGCGGATCTCATCCAGGGCCGCTGCCAGCACATCGGCAAAGCTGAGTTCCGTGGTGATCAGACGCAGCTGTTCACGATCGTCGTAAAAACAGTTGGGTAGCGCGGGGCGCTGCAAAATGATGCCAATACCGTCAACCAGGCGGTCAATACAGGTGTATGCCGTAAAGGGGTCGTTGATCCCCGGGGATAGGGCGCGTACTGCGATTTGCGCCAGTTGCCGGATGGAGAAAATGACATCCTGCTCGGCAGTGGGCTGGGCACCGAGGGTCACGGCACCGCGAATGGCTTCGGCGATAGCCTGGCTGTCGATATCCCGCGGCGGGTTGTAGATGGTGGCGACGCAGCCCCAGTGATAAAGAAACGCGCCCGGGTGAATTTCCAGGCGTACGGTGCACTGGTTTTCACATGCCCACGCGATCAGTCCGCGGGTGTCGATGCGCTGGATATAGCCTTCTTTATTTGCGCGTACCCGCAGGCGGTCCTCTCCCAGTTTGAGATCCCGTAAATCTTGTCTGCAGGATCGTGAGTCGCGACAGTCTTCGGCAGGGTAAATGGATTCGAGGGCGCTGCGGAATTCCCGGTTGATCTGAAAGGTGATGTTGTCGATCTGGATCGATTGCGCGACGTTGTGAATGAAATAAATCAGATAGGCGATGCAGGCCAGTGCCATCAGCAGGGCAAAACTGACGGCGAGGGTATGGTGGTGTCTCGGACCACTGGCATCAATGCCGCGCATGACCAGCAACGCATAGACGAAGGTCGACAGGAAGATGCCCAGGGATACCTGGGTGCCTCGGTCGCGAATGAAATTGCGTACCAGGCGGGGGCCAAACTGGTTGGATGCAAGGGTCAGGGCCACGGTGGTGATGGAGAAGACGGTACCGGCCACGGTGATCGTGGAGCCGGCAACGGCGGAGAGCAGCGCGCGGGCGCTGTCGGGGTCGCGCAGCTGCAGCCATCCCAGCCCCGGTAGTTGCTCGACGTTCCAGTGTTGGTCAACCGCGAGAAATCCCTGGGCGAGCAGTATCGCAGCGGCCATCATGATGGCCGGAATTACCCAGAAGCTGGCGCGCAGTCGCTCGGCAAGGTGCAGTAATTGTTGTTTCATCGGCCCGCACGGACTCCTGGCACGGTTAAAGCAGTGTGGCAGTGCTTTTAAGCCTAGGTCAGAGGGCGCAAGTGGGGGGCGTGGAACAGCGGGGAAGGGAATCGGATGCCGGGGCGGACAGCGAGCCCGCCCGGAGAGTATCAGCCGGCGGAATAAAAGAGGGCACTATTGGTGTTGGTGAGCATACCGGCGGTCATGGTCTCATCGATAATTTCCTGAGTCAGTTCGGCGCAGCGGCCACACTGAGAAGAAACCCCGAGATGACGGCGCAGTGCCTTTACCGAGGTGGAACCATCGTACACAGCCTCTTTGATCTGGCTGTCGGTGATGCCTTTGCAGATACATACATACATCGCGGTAAACCTGGCGCAAATACAGTCTTCTATTCAACGGAGGTTGGATCTTATTGGTAATGAGAATAAGTGTCAATAAGATTTTTCGACCGTTCAGTATGTATTCTAGTTGGTCGTGTTGCAGGCAGTAGTTAGAAATGTGACCAATTAGTCAGGTGGTTTAGGAGTGGCAACCCAGGCGGAGACGGCTGCTATTGGCGTTATATAAAAATTTAATGGGACTGCCATAGGCCCCTGTGTATCATAGCGGCCCCCTATCGATCTTTTGTCTTTTTATAGCTGTTGGTTATAAATTGACCATTTCTACAATCCATTATCTATCTCATTGAGGAGGTTCTCATGGCTGTATTAGTAGGTAAGCCCGCACCGGATTTCACCGCGGCAGCAGTACTGGGTAACGGCGAAATCGTTGACGAGTTCAACCTGGCAGAAACCATCAAGGGCAAGAAGGCTGTAATCTTCTTCTACCCGCTGGACTTCACCTTTGTGTGCCCGTCCGAGCTGATCGCCTTCGACCACCGCTTTGAGGAGTTTCAGAAGCGTGGTGTTGAGGTGATCGGTGTTTCCATCGACTCTCAGTTCTCTCACAACGCCTGGCGTAACACCGCCATCAACGATGGTGGTATCGGTCAAGTGAAATACGCACTGGTTGCCGACGTGAAGCACGAAATCTGTCAGGCCTATGACGTTGAATCTGAAGGTGGCGTAGCTTTCCGCGGTTCCTTCCTGATCGACGAAGAAGGTGTTGTACGTCACCAGGTAGTGAACGATCTGCCGCTGGGCCGTAACGTAGACGAGATGCTGCGTATGGTCGATGCGCTGGCATTCCACCAGGAGCACGGCGAAGTGTGCCCGGCTGGCTGGCAGGAAGGCGACAAAGGCATGAATGCTTCTCCAGAAGGCGTTGCTGCGTACCTGAGCGAGAACTCCGGCAAGCTGTAAGCTGTCCGAGGTGGGGGAGGGCCGATGGCCTTCCCGTGCTCGAAAAACCGCCGCAAGGCGGTTTTTTTGTGCCTGATGAAAGCGCTCCTGCGCTAATAGAGGTGGCCGGAAGGAGTAGAAAGTGCGTTAACATGCGCGCCTGTTCCAGTTTTATTACAATGCACCCGGTCGGGAATACCGTGACCGGGGGTTTCCGGGTAAAGAATTATTGGCCGGGCTGCTAGTCTTATATTCAGACTTCCACACATTAGCTGACACAGTCTGACCCGGCGGGTTGCTTTGCCTGTTCTATTGAGAGGGCACAGCGGATCGGCCACAGGGTGGGCCTCGGTGTATCGCAGTAACGCACACGGTGTAATTCAAGGTGTTTCAGGGCATTTTCCACAGAATCTACAGAGGTCTGCGTGGCGCGTGGTTGCCGTTTTTGGTCGCCTTTGCGCTGACCGGCGCAATGGGGCAAGCGGTTGCCGATACCGGCCGCGGCGACAAATCCGCCAGCGCGCGCACCGGCAACAAGTCCGTTGCGAAAAGTGTGGAAGCTAGCGCCCAGGAGTTTGATCGATACTTCCGCCAACTGCTAAAGCAGCAGGGGATTCCCGGTGCTGCTTATGTGATCGTAGATCGCGACAAGGTGGTGGCCATGGACACCTACGGGGTGCGGATGAAAGGCAAGCACCAGAAGGTGACTACGCACACCGTATTCCGGCTCGCCTCGGTGTCCAAGACATTTGCCTCCAGTATGGCGGCGGTGCTGGAGCACGAACACAAGTTCAACTGGGGCGACAAGGTGGTGCGCTACGTGCCCCAGCTCAGTTTCAAAACCCCGGCGCTCTCCATGCAGCTGCAGGTACAGCACCTGCTTAGTCACTCGTCAGGCCTTACTCCAAACGCCTACGACAACTACCTGGAAGACAATCGGCCCCTGTCCAAGATTCTGCCGAAGTTCGCCTCCATTGACCCCCACTGTGCCCCCGGTAAGTGTTATGGCTACCAGAACGTTCTGTTCAGCCTGATCGAAGACGTCATCCAGAAGGCCACCGGCGTGCCCTACGGTCGCCAGTTGAAAGAGCGTTTCTTCACTCCGTTGAAGATGGAAGATGCGTCGCTCGGCTGGGAAAGCTTTATGGCGGCGAGCAACCGCGCCGCGCCCCATGTGCAGACCGGCAAAGGCTGGCGTCCGGTAAAGGTGGAGAAAGAGTATTACCTGGCGGCACCGGCGGCCGGGGTGAATGCCAGTATCAGTGATATGGCCCAGTGGCTGAAGGCACAGATGGGCTATTACCCGGATGTTCTGTCACACGAGGTCATCAACGATCTCACCACCGAGCGGGTCGAAACCCGCCGCCACCTGCGCCACCGGATCTGGCGTGACTATATCGACCACGCCGGTTACGGACTTGGCTGGCGCCTATATACGGTGGGGGATGATCGTATCGTTTTCCACGGTGGCTGGGTGGCGGGGTTTCGAGCGGCCATTGCCTATTCGGAAAAGCGCAAGGTGGGGATTGTCATTCTCATGAATGCAGAGTCCCGCGTGATCTCTGACCTGACCGGCAATTTTATCGCGGACATCACCGGCAACGGCAAACTGGTGCAGGCCATTGCGGCGGCATCCAAGAAATAGACGGCCCTGTATATACCCTCCTCTCTCTGAACCGGTCGCGCGCTTGAATTGCGCGTGACCGTCCCAATATTGCTTCCCCTGAGTTTGAATTGTCTGCCGATGCGCGGACCGACGTTGTTTTAGATAGGGGAGATACCATTCATGACTGTTGCGGCGCATAAAGAAAGCCACGGTTTCCAGACAGAGGCCAAGCAGTTACTGCACCTGATGATCCACTCGCTGTACTCCAACAAGGAGATCTTCCTGCGCGAGCTGGTATCCAACGCATCCGACGCCGCCGACAAGCTGCGATTCGAAGCGCTCTCCAATTCCGAATTACTGGCAGAAGACCCGGATCTGCGCATCCGCATCGAGTTCGATAAGGACGCCGGTACCCTGACCATTTCCGATAATGGCATTGGCATGAGCCGCGATGAGGTGATCGAGAACCTCGGTACCATCGCCCGCTCCGGTACTGCCAACTTTATGCAGAACCTCACCGGCGACCAGAAGAAGGACGCGCACCTGATCGGCCAGTTCGGTGTGGGCTTCTACTCCGCCTTTATCGTTGCCGACAAGGTCGACGTATTCACCCGTCGCGCCGGCGCCGATGCCAGCCAGGGTGTGCACTGGGAGTGCAGTGGCGAGGCCGAGTACTCCGTAGAAAACGTCGAGTGGCCGCACCGCGGTACCCGCGTGGTACTGCACCTGAAAGACGAAGCCAAAGAATTTGCCGATGACTGGCGCCTGCGCTCCATCATCAAGAAATACTCCGATCACATCGCCATACCAGTGGAGATGCTGAAGCAGGAAGTGCCCTCGGGTGATGACGAGGAGAGCAAGGAAGACAAGGCGCCGGAGTTTGAAGCGGTCAATGCCGCCCAGGCTCTGTGGACCCGCCCGCGCTCCGAGGTGAAAAGTGAGGAGTACAAAGAGTTCTACAAGCATATCTCCCACGACTTTGACGACCCGCTGACCTGGAGCCACAACCGTGTGGAAGGCAAGCTGGACTACACCAGCCTGCTGTATATCCCGGCGCGCGCCCCGTTTGACCTGTATCAGCGCGATGCCGCCCGCGGTCTCAAGCTGTATGTACAGCGCACCTTCATCATGGATGATGCCGAGCAGTTCCTTCCCCTGTACCTTCGCTTCGTCAAAGGTGTGCTGGACTCCAACGATCTGCCGCTGAACGTCTCCCGCGAGATCCTGCAGAAAGACCAGAATACCGATGCCATCAAGAGTGCCCTGACCAAGCGTGTACTGGACATGCTCGACAAGCTGGCGAAGAAAGACGCAGATCAGTACCAGAAATTCTGGGATCTGTTCGGGTCGGTAATGAAAGAAGGCCCGGCGGAAGATTTCTCCAACAAAGAAAAAATCGCCAAGCTGCTGCGTTTCTCCACCACCCACACCGACGACGCCAAGCAGGATCAGTCCCTGGAAGACTACGTTGGCCGTATGAAAGACGGTCAGAAGAATATCTATTACGTGTGCGCAGACAACTTTGCCACAGCCAAGTCTTCCCCGTACCTGGAAGTCTTCCGCAAGAAAGGCATCGAAGTGCTGCTGCTCACTGACCAGGTGGACGAGTGGTTCGTTGGCCATATGCAGGAATTCGACGGCAAGCCGTTCCAGGACGTAGCCAAGGGCGCGCTGGATCTGGGTGAGGCGGAGAACGAAGACGACAAGGCCGAGCGGGAAAAGGCGGAGAAAGAAGCCGGCGCGCTGGTGGAGCGCATCAAGGAGGTGCTGAAAGAGCGCGTGGAAGACGTGCGCGCAACCACCCGCCTGGTGGATTCCCCCGCGTGTCTGGTGGCCAGCGACAACGATATGGGGCTGCAGATGCGCCGTATTCTGGAGCAGGCGGGTCAGTCCCTGCCGGAAGCCAAGCCGGTGTTCGAGGTAAATCCGAGCCACCCGCTGGTGCAGCGTCTGGATCAGGAGCAGGATGAAGATCGCTTTGCGGACCTCACCAATATCCTGATGGACCAGGCCAATCTGGCGGCGGGCAACCAGCTGGCGGATCCGGCGGACTATGTGCGCCGTCTGAACACTTTGCTGCTGGAGCTAAACCGCTAGTACTTGGCAGGGGCTCCTTCGAAAAGCCGGCGAATATTTCGCCGGCTTTTTTGTTGGAGCCGTTCCACCGTAAAAGTCGGCCCACCGCTGACCCGCCCGGAGCAGACTGAGCTATATTGTGCCTGCCGGTTTTTTGCACGAATTGGTCGTGATTAGGCAGCAATTATTGGTGAACTTGGCAAAAATGATCAATTTCCCAGGCGCCCATTGGGTGCCGGCAGCTGGCTCCGTATAATCTCCTGCTGCACAGTAAATACTACAGAGCGTTATGACCCAGCAAGACGTATCCCCAAGCGCCCCGGAATCCACAATGTCCATTGCCGTGCTCGGCGGTGGAAGCTTTGGCACGGCAATCGCCAATATTGTGGCTGGCAACGGTCACGACACCCGTCAGTGGATGCGCGACCCTGAGCGCGCCGCCGCCTGTATGAATGAGCGGGAAAACCGCCACTATCTCCCCGGGGTGGCACTGCACCCGAATCTCAATATCACCGCAGACCTCGAGAAGGCGGTGAGTGGTTGCCAGGTGGTGTTTGTCGCGATTCCCAGTAAATCTTTCCGCGAGGTGGTGCACCGCGCGGCACCGGTGCTGGACCCGGGCACCATGCTGATCTCTCTGACCAAGGGGGTGGAGCATGACAGTTTCCACTTGATGAGCGATATCCTGCGGGAAGAGACCGAGGGTATGCGCGTGGGGGTGCTGAGTGGGCCCAATTTCGCAAAAGAGGTTGTCGCCGGGCACTACACCGCCACGGTGATTGCCAGTGAAGACGATTCCCTGTGCACTACCATCCAGAAGGTGCTGCACTCGGAGACGTTCCGTGTTTATTCCAGTAATGATGTGTTTGGTGTGGAGCTGGCCGGCGCGCTGAAAAATATCTACGCCATCGTCACCGGAATGGCCGTTGCCCTGGGGCGCGGGCAGAACACCACCAGCCTGCTGATTACCCGGGCACTGGCGGAAATGATGCGCTTTGCCGAAGCCATCGGCGCAGACCCGATGACGTTTATCGGCCTTGCCGGGGTGGGTGATCTGATCCTGACCTGTTCTTCCGATCTCAGCCGCAACTACCGGGTGGGCTACTTGGTGGGCAAAGGTAAGAAGCTCGAAGACGCGGTATCCGAAATCGGCCAGGTGGCGGAAGGGGTGAATACGGTTCGCCTGATTAAGGCCAAAGCCGATGAATTGGGCGTCTACATGCCCTTGGTTTCCGCGATACACGCCATATTATTTGAAGGTACCCCGATTCCCACGGTCATTCGCGAGCTGATGTCTGGGGCGCAAACCTTTGATGTGGCCTATTCGGCCAAACCCTGATCAATAATTAACAGCTGTGAGGCTGATATGAATAACGCACAACTGAAGCAGAACCTGACCTCGGCGGACCATTGGACCCGTCTGTTGTTTATGGTGCTGTTTGTCATTCTGCTGGAGGTTGCGGGTGTCGTGATGCTGGCGACTATTGTCTTGCAGTTCCTGTTCGCCATCGTCTCCGGTGGTCCAAACGAGAACCTGCGCCAGATGGGGAACCAGATTGCTTCCTACATCTATCAGACCCTGCAATTCCTGATCTACAACACTGAAGAAAAGCCGTTTCCGTTTTCCGAGTGGCCGGAGTCCTGAGCGCCGCACCGGTGATGGGGGTGCAATGACGTCCCCAAAACCAAATCTGAAACGAAACCGGACTATATTGAGTGTTCCTGAATTTCTGAATAATTGAACCGCGGCCGGCCCAATGGCTGGCCTTTCCCCATTTGTGGTGCCCAACAACGGACTGGTGATCGCCCCATGAGCAATGAAGAACTGAAACAGAATCTGACCTCCACGAACCAATGGCTGCGCCTTGTGTATATGGTGCTGTTTGCGGTGCTGCTGGAAATCGCCGGCTTTGTCATGCTGGCGGTGATTATCGCCCAATTCCTGTTTGCCATTTTTACCGGCGGAGCTAACGACAACCTGCGCCGTCTGGGGGACCAGATTTCCTCCTATATCTATCAGACGCTGCAGTTCCTGATTTACAACACCGAAGAAAAGCCGTTTCCGTTTTCCGAATGGCCGGAGTCCGAAGAGGAAGACCTGTCCAGTTACGAAAGTGCGGAAGAAGTGGACGGAGAGGTGATTGACGACGTCGACGCGCTTGAGACAGACCTCGACGAAGTCGAAGCGGAAATTGACGAGGTAATGGGTGAGGGCGTCGATGATGACGTAAAGCCTGAAGCCTCCACTAAGGCGGCTACCGCTGAAAAATCGGAGAAACCTGCCAAGCCCAAGAAGTCTGCAAAAGCCGGCAAGGCCGATGACGAGGAAGAAACCGTCATCGAGCTCGGGGCGGACTCTGCGGAAACCACGGAAGCAGATAGTGGCGACAAAGCTTCCGAAGAGAAAAAGTAATCTCTGCAACCCGACTCTGGCGGTCACTTGAAACGGGAGAGCCCTGTGCTGTTGTTTGTAATGCGTCATGGCCATGCCGAACCGTTCCGTAAAAGCGATGAGACCCGCGCACTGACCGAGGAGGGGCGTGCGGAAGTGGCGTCGGTCTGCAAGCAACGTGCCTCGGAGCTGGCGCAGGTGAAGACCATCTGGGCCAGCCCCTTTGTGCGGACCCGCCAAACCGCCAAAATCGTTGCAGAGACATTTGATCTGCCGGTGGAGGTGCAGGAGTTTCTCACCAGTGACACACCGGTGGAGCTGGTGTTGGAGGCGCTGGTCTCGGCGGATGAAAAGGTTTTCCCGCTACTGCTGGTCAGTCATCAGCCACTGGTAGGCAACCTGGTGAACGGGCTCTGCGGTAGTGGTGATGAGCATCCAATGGCGACCTCGAGCCTGGCCTGCCTTTCCAGTGAGATATGGGCGCGGGATTGCGCTGAGCTCGAGTGGTTGCAGCATAAACCTTGAGCGGGCCGGCGCTGGCCCGTGTACCTGATCGGTCAAAGCCGCTGAATTCTGTTGCCATTGTGGCGCTGCCGTAGTGCTGTCAGTATGTGTGTTTCGGCAGCGGTACAGTTACTATCCATGCGTCATTCCTCTCCTGCACTCAATGCCCCCCGCGAGATTACCCTGGACGTACAGGGCAATGTGATTGCCGCCCGGCAGTGGGGGAGCCCCGCGGGTATTCCAGTACTCGCACTGCACGGCTGGCTGGATAACTGTGCCAGTTTCGACAAAATGGCGCCTTTCCTGGCTGAACTCAACCTGATTGCCGTGGATCTCGCCGGTCACGGTCAGAGTTATCATCGCCACCGGGACGCGAATTACACCCTCTGGACGGAAATCGAAGACGTATTGGCTATTGCCGATGCGCTAGGCTGGGCGCAATTTTCCGTACTGGCACACTCGCGCGGGGCGGTTATCGGCACGATTGCCGCAGCTACCTTTCCCGAAAGGGTATTGCGTCTGGCGCTGATCGACGGCCTGGTTCCGCCACCGACCACCGACGCGGAGGCGCCGGAAACTCTGCGCAAGGGGATCGAACAGCGCGCGCGCTACCGCGATCGCAGGAGCCGGGTATTTGAATCTCTTGAGATTGCTGTGACCGCGCGCAAAAACGGCCTGTTCAAATTGAGCGACGAGGCTGCCCGTGCGCTGGTGCAGCGGGGTGTGCGCCCCTGTGAGGGGGGGTATACCTGGAGCAATGACCCACAACTGATGGCAAGCTCCCTGGCAAAAATGAATGAACCGCAGGTGCGCGCGTTCTTGGCGCGGGCCACAATGCCAATTCGGCTGGCGCTGGGCACAGAAGGGATTCAGGGGATGATCGAGCGTATCCGGCCCCTGGCAGAGCAGGTGCCGAATATCGAGTTGAAAGAGTTTTGCGGTGGCCACCATCTGCATATGGAGGATCGCGCGGAAGAGATTGCGAAATGGTTTTTACCATTTCTTGCTGCTGGGCAAGCGCAGGCCTAAACCCTTTGCGGGTGAACCGGAATGCTAAAAGGGAATACGTTTGGCGTAGCTGGCCTTGTGCATATCCCGCACTTCCACAGAAATTTCTGGCACTTCCGGCGCGGCCTCGCATAGGTAGTTGAAAATGGCCGCACTCAGTGCTTCTTTCTGTTCTGTAGTGCGCCCTTCAAGAATGCGCACTTCCGCGTGAATAAACAGATTGCTGGAGCCTTCGTGGCTCTTGCCGAGTACAAAATCCCGATAGGGCAGGGCGCGGGTTTTGATCGCGCTGGCATTGAACAGCCCGGTTTCGCTCATCGCCTGCTGGCCATTACTGACCAGTGCAGGAATGGAAATGCTGTCTTCCAGTTTTTGCGAATATTCGATCACCAGATGGGGCATTACCGGACTCTCCTCTGATCAGTAAGGGGCGGAACGCGTTAGCGAATCAGCGACAGAAACTCGTTGCGAGTGGCCTGCTGGCTGCGGAAAGAGCCCAGCATTGCAGAGGTTTTCATCACCGAGTTCTGCTTTTCGACGCCGCGCATCATCATGCACATATGCTTGGCTTCGATAATCACACCCACCCCTGCAGCACCGGTTACCTGCTGGATGGTCTGCGCTACCTGCACGGTTAACTGTTCCTGTATCTGCAAGCGGCGTGCAAACATGTCTACAATGCGCGCCACCTTGGACAGGCCCAGGACCTTGCCGTCGGGAATGTAGGCAACGTGCGCCTTGCCAATAAACGGCAGCATATGATGTTCGCACATGGAGTAGAGCTCGATATCTTTCACCAGCACCATTTCACTGCAGTCGGACGGGAAGAGGGCGTCATTGACGATCTCTTCCACGGTCTGATGGTAGCCCCGGGTCAGGTACTGCATGGCCTTGGCCGCGCGCTGTGGGGTGTCTTTCAGTCCCGGGCGCTCCAGGTCTTCACCAATGGCTTCGATAATGTGTGCGTAGTGTTCTTTCATCAGTATGCTTCCAACGTCTCGCCCGCGGGGTTGTTCTGCCATCAATACGCAAATGAACGGGCGTTCGATCACCGGTGTATCGGCGGGTATCAGAGGGTGCGCTACCCTAAGCCTTTGTCACACGGTAGTAAAGCGCCAAACATTGAGGAATATCGCCAATGATAGAGAATCGGGAGTCCAATCTGCACGAATTGTGTACCGTGCTGGACTATATCCGCTGGGGCGCCAGTCGCTTTAATGCGGCGCAGCTGTGGTTTGGCCACGGTACAGACAACGCGTGGGATGAAGCTGTCCTACTGGTCACCCACACATTGCACCTGCCGGTGAATAGCAAGCCGGAGATTCTCTCCGCGCGCCTTACCATGGCGGAGCGCGCCGAGGTGATGGAGGTGCTGGAAAAGCGGGTTAATGAACGCTTACCTGCCCCTTATCTCACCAGGGAGGCCTGGTTCTGCGATCTGCCGTTTTACGTGGACGAGCGGGTGCTGGTACCCAGATCCCCCATTGCTGAGCTGATTCGCAATCGATTCGAGCCGTGGCTACAGCAGGAGCCCCTCGCGATCCTTGATCTCTGCTGTGGCAGCGGCTGTATCGGTATTGCCTGCGCGGACGCGTTTCCGGAGGCGCGGGTGGATCTCAGCGATATTTCCGCCGACGCGATTGAAGTGGCCCAGATCAACATCAATCGGCACCATCTGAATGACGAGGTGCGTGCGGTGCAGTCGGACCTGTTCGCTGGCCTCAAGGGCTGCAGTTACGACCTGATTGTAAGCAACCCCCCATACGTGGACGCCCGTGATCTGGCAGAGATGCCACAGGAGTATCATGCGGAGCCGGGGCTGGCACTGGGCTCTGGTGATGACGGCCTGGATTTCACCCGGCGCCTGTTATTGCAAGCGCCGGACTACCTGCAGTCGGAAGGTATTCTGGTATGCGAAGTGGGTAACAGCTGGGTCGCGTTGGAAGAAGCCTATCCGCGCGTACCGTTTTTCTGGCCCGAGCTGGAAGATGGTGGGCATGGTGTTTTTGTACTGACCCGAGAAGAGCTGCTGGCCTGCCGGTCCATGTTTGAAACTGGAGCGCGGAGCTAACCTCCAGCGGCGGATGCGCCGTCGGCTTATCCGCCCTACGGAATCTGCCAACCCTGTAGGGTGGATAAGCGCAGCGCATCCACCATCGCGGGCAAGCGCGCCATCGGCCAAGGTTTCCTCTATAATGCACGCCTTTCATCGAATAATTCACTGGGGTAGGGAAAACCGGGTATGTCGGGCAATACATTTGGCAAGTTGTTCTGTGTCACCACCTTTGGCGAAAGCCACGGCCCTGCGTTGGGTTGTATTGTGGACGGCTGCCCCCCGGGACTGGAAATTTCCGCGGAAGAAATCCAGCTGGAGCTGGACCGCCGCAAGCCCGGTACCTCCCGCTACACGACCCAGCGCCGCGAAGCGGACGAAGTAAAGATTCTTTCGGGGGTATTCGAGGGTAAAACCACCGGGACCCCCATCGGCCTGCTGATCGAAAACACCGATCAGCGCTCCAAAGACTACGCCAACATCGCCGAGCAGATCCGCCCGGCGCACGCCGATTACACCTACTGGGCCAAGTACGGTCTGCGGGATTACCGCGGCGGTGGCCGTTCTTCCGCGCGGGAAACCGCCATGCGCGTCGCCGCCGGCGCGATTGCCAAAAAGTGGCTCAAGCAGCAGTTTGGTATTGAGGTGCGTGGTTACCTGTCCCAGTTGGGCCCGATCAAAATCGACAAGCTGGACTGGTCCCAGGTCAGCGAGAATCCCTTCTTTTGCCCCGATGCCGACAAGGTGTCGGCAATGGAGGAGTACATGCAGGCGCTGATCAAGGAGGGCAACTCCATTGGTGCGCGCATTTCCGTGCATGCGAGTGGTGTGCCAGCGGGCCTTGGCGAACCGATTTTCGATCGTCTGGACGCGGATCTGGCCCATGCGCTAATGAGCATCAATGCGGTTAAAGGTGTGGAGATCGGAGCCGGGTTTGCCTCTGTTGAGCAGAAGGGTACCGAGCACCGCGACGAAATTACCGAGCAAGGCTTTCAGTCCAATAATGCGGGCGGTGTGCTCGGTGGTATTTCCAGCGGCCAGGAGCTGATTGCGCATATTGCCCTGAAGCCCACATCCAGTCTGCGTATCCCGGGCAAAAGCCTCGACACCAACGGTCACCCGATCGAAGTGGTGACCAAGGGACGTCACGATCCTTGCGTTGGCATTCGCGCGACACCCATTGCAGAAGCGATGATGGCGCTGGTGTTGATTGACCATATCATGCGTCAGCGGGCGCAGAATGGGGATGTGGAGTTTGGCCTGAAAATCCCGGCGGGTGAGCCGGCCTGAGAATTGGTCGGGCTCGAACAATAAAAAAGGCGGAGCGTCTGAAACGCTCCGCCTTTTTTTGTACCTGATCTGTCGGTAATCGAAATTACAGGTGCAGGTTTAGCCCCAGGTAGGGTCCCTTGATTTCCAGATCGCTTTGCAGTGCATCCAGCTCTTTGACATCCAGGGTCATGGAGCGGTAACCGGCTTCGATGGCGAAATCCAGCGCCGGTACGAAGTCCCAGCGGATCTTGGCGGTCAGATCGGTGTGGCGATCACCGTTGTAGCTGGTGCCGTTGCCCTGGGCAATAATGGACCAGCCGGTAAAGGGCAGGTCGAAGCGGGCTACGCCGTATACCATGGGAAGAACCCCTGAGAGCTCGATCGTTTCCGATTGCTCAACCGACGGGCAGGGGCCGGATTCCGGGATGCAGACCAATCCGATCACGCCGTCGCCCTGGAACTCGCCGTCGTACATACGGGCGGTGAGACCGAGATCCAGGTTAACCCAGTTATCGAGGATCTCGTAATACAGGGTGGCATCGGTATGGCTCAGGGACATATTCGCGCTGAGCTCTGAGCCCGCAACAAAGGTTTCGTCGCCGAAGGTTACGTTCTCATCGAGGGTGGTCGCGCCATTGGTCTCGATCTTGCTGTGAGCCACCAGAATATTCGGGATCAGGGGGATCGGGTGTTCCAGAGCCGCCTGAATAAAGGTCACATTGTCTTCGGCGAGGGCAAACTCATCCACGTTGAAATCGTCGACGCCGATGGTGCCGCTGTAGGCGGGTTTCCACGCACCCAGTGTCGCGTCAAAGCCGAGGATGGTATCTGCGCTGGCAGAAGCGGAGGCCAGCGCTGCGCAGATGGCCAAGGTTATTTTTTTCATTTGGAGTCTCTCCCGTTGAATTCTGAGGCGGATTCTACAGCGTTTTGATGAAGTTTCCCTGAACCGCATTCCACTCCGCGATATTTCGGCACGATTTTGTGTGCTATTTGGTGTTCAGATAGAACCCACTGAGCCTGTCCGGTCGATCAAAGGCCCCGTGCCTCTTTAAAAAGCAGCTGTTGCAGGGCGTTGGCCGCATTGCTGAGCGTCCGGTTGCGGTGATAGATGATGCCCAGATTGCGCACGATACTCAGCTGCGGCATGGGCAGCTCCGCGAGGCTATCGTCGATCAGGGTTTTTGGCAGCACACTCCAGCCCAGGCCGACGCCGGCCATCATCTTGATGGTTTCCAGAAAGTTGGTCGCCAGTTTTGCGGTCAGCTTGAGTCCGTGGGCGTCGAATTCGCGTTTGATCAGTCGCCCGGTGTAGGTGTTCATATCCGGCAGGATCGCCGGGTATCGGGCCAGTGCCGGCAAGTCCAGTTCCGGCATCTGCGCCAGGGGGTGATCCGGCGCCGCCACCACCACACAGGGGTCCGGCCAGATAATCTGGGCATTGAGGTTGGGGTAGTCCTTCAGTGCCAGGGTGACCACGGCAAGCTCGTATTCACCGGCCATCAGTGCCTCGTAGGCCTGCTCGGAATCCAAAAAATCAATATCCAGGGAAACATCGGGGTACAGATTGCTGAACTCACGCAAAACCGGTGGCAGATGGTGCAGTCCCACATGGTGACTGGTGGCAATGCGCAGGCTGCCGCCGATGGTTTCGCCCAGGCTGCGCAGCTCGTGCTCGGCATCGCTCACCTCATTCAATATGTGGCGGGCGCGGGGCAGCAGGGCGCGGCCGGCGTTGGTGAGCTGGAGTTTTCGGCCAATGCGGTCAAACAGCGGTGCACCCAGCTGTGCCTCAAGTGACGCCAGGCGTTTGCTCACCGCGGGCTGGGTCAGGTGCAGTTGTTCGGCGGCTTCTGAGACGGAATTTTGCTCGGCGATCGCGAGGAAGGCCCTAAGCCATTGGATTTCCATGGTGATTCTCGGTGGTTGCCCTTGAGTATTCCAAAAGCGAATGCGCCATATAATAAATATAAATTGATGTTATTCAATGCCCCCCCTAGACTTCGCCATGTTATCCATAGAGGAGATGGGGCTATGGGCCATCCTGAAAACAAAAAGCAGACGTTGTACGACAAGCTCTGGGAAGACCATTTGGTCAAAAGCCGCGACGACGGCACCGCACTGATCTACATCGATCGTCACCTGATTCACGAAGTCACCTCTCCTCAGGCCTTTGAAGGTCTACGTCTGGCCGGACGCAAGCCGTGGCGCACGGATTCCGTGGTGGCCACGCCGGATCACAATGTGCCGTCTGACGCAGCAGAGCGCGCCGGGGGTATTGCCGGGATCCAGGACGAGGTGTCCCGTATTCAGGTACAGACCCTGGATGAGAACTGTAAAGACTTCGGTATTGTCGAGTTCGGCATCAACGATCCGGGTCAGGGTATCGTGCATGTGATCGGGCCGGAAACCGGCGCGACCCTGCCGGGTATGACCGTGGTGTGCGGTGACTCCCACACGTCCACCCACGGCGCACTGGGCGCACTGGCCCACGGTATTGGCACCTCTGAGGTGGAGCACGTGATGGCCACCCAGTGTCTGATTCAGAAAAAGATGAAGAACATGCTGGTGCGTGTGGACGGTGAACTCGGCCCGGGTGTGACCGCAAAAGACGTGGTGCTGGCCATCATCGGCAAAATCGGAACCGCCGGTGGTACCGGCTATGCCATTGAGTTTGGTGGTTCCGCGATCCGCTCCATGTCCATGGAGGGGCGCATGACCATCTGCAATATGGCGATCGAGGCCGGTGCCCGCGCGGGTATGGTGGCGGTGGACGACATCACCCTGGAATACGTCAAGGGGAAACCCTACGCGCCCAAGGGCGAGCAGTGGGACAAGGCGGTGGAAAACTGGAGCCGCCTGCACTCCGACGACGGCGCGCACTTCGATGAAATCGTCGAGCTGAAGGCGGAAGAAATCGAGCCGCAAGTAAGTTGGGGAACCTCACCGGAAATGGTGGTACCGGTCAGCGCGGTAGTACCGAGCCCGGCGGATGAAAGCGATGCCACCAAAAAGGCTGGTATCGAGCGTGCGCTGGAGTATATGGGGTTGACCGCCGGGCAGAAAATTACCGATATCAACCTCGACCGGGTATTTATCGGCTCCTGCACCAACTCCCGCATCGAAGACTTGCGCGCGGCCGCCGCAGTAGCAAAGGGTCACAAGAAAGCCGACAGCGTGAAGCAGGTGCTGGTGGTTCCGGGTTCCCAATCTGTGAAAGCGCAGGCGGAAAAAGAAGGTCTGGACAAGGTGTTTATCGAAGCGGGCTTCGAGTGGCGCGAGCCCTCCTGCTCCATGTGTCTGGCGATGAACGCGGACAAGCTGGGTGCCGGTGAACACTGTGCGTCGACGTCCAACCGCAACTTTGAAGGTCGCCAGGGCTACGGTGGTCGCACCCATCTGGTGAGCCCGAGCATGGCGGCAGCGGCGGCGATTGCCGGCCACTTCGTTGACGTGCGTGAAATGCAGAAGAGGACAGCCGTGAGCGGAGGGGAAAAATAGTATGAAGGCATTTACCAAGCATAAAGGTGTGGCGGCGCCCATGGATCGCGCCAATGTGGATACGGATCTGATTATTCCCAAGCAGTTCCTGAAATCCATCAAGCGCTCCGGCTTTGGCCCGAACCTGTTTGACGAGCTGCGCTATCTGGACGAAGGGCAGCCTGGGCAGGATCACAGCAAGCGCCCGGTGAATCCGGATTTTCCGCTGAACCACCCGCGTTATCAAGGTGCTTCCGTGTTGCTGGCGCGCAAGAATTTCGGTTGTGGCTCCAGCCGTGAGCACGCGCCCTGGGCGCTGGATGACCATGGCTTCCGCGCGATTATTGCGCCGAGCTTTGCGGATATTTTCTTTAACAACTGTTTCAAGAACGGTCTTTTGCCAATCGTTCTGGAAGAAGAAATTGTCGAGCAGTTGTTCCAGGAAATGTATGCGGACGAGGGGTATGAGCTGGAAATTGACCTCGAAGCCCAGGTGGTGATCAAGCCCAATGGCGAGACCCACGGGTTTGAAGTAGACGAGTTCCGCAAGCACTGTCTGCTGAACGGTCTCGACGATATCGGCCTGACCCTCGAAGATGCGGACGATATCCGCGCTTACGAAGCCAAGCGCCGCGAGCAGGCGCCGTGGCTGTTTGATGCGGTCAAGTAAAAAGAAAGAATAACTGGAAGAACGATGAGCAAAAAAATCATGATCCTACCGGGCGACGGAATCGGCCCGGAAATTATCGAGCAGGCAGTTGCGGTATTGAAAACCGCCGATAAAAAGTTCGGCCTGAACCTGGAATTCACCGAAGGCCTGATCGGCGGTGCTTCCATCGATGCCCACGGCGAACCGCTCACCGATGCGGAACTGAAAAACGCCGGCGACTGCGACGCGGTACTGCTGGGCGCCGTAGGCGGCCCCCAGTGGGATACATTGGACCGCGCGATTCGCCCGGAAAAAGGCCTGCTGAAAATTCGCAGCGGCCTGGGCCTGTACGCCAACCTGCGCCCGGCGATACTGTATCCGCAGCTGGCCGATGCCTCTTCCCTGAAACCGGAAGTGGTTTCCGGCCTGGATATTCTGATCGTGCGCGAGCTGACTGGCGGTATTTATTTTGGCGAGCCCCGCGGTATCAAGACATTGGAAAACGGTGAGAAGCAGGGTTTCAACACCTATGTTTACACCGAATCCGAAATCGAGCGTATCGGTCGCACCGCATTCGAAGCTGCACAGAAGCGCGGTGGCAAGCTGTGCTCCGTGGACAAGGCCAACGTACTCGAAGTGACCGTGCTGTGGCGCGAAGTGCTGGACCGCCTGGCTCCGGAATACCCGGATGTGGAGCTGTCGCACATGTATGTGGATAACGCGGCCATGCAGCTGGTGCGTGCGCCCAAGCAGTTCGACGTGATGGTAACCGGCAATATGTTCGGTGACATCCTGTCCGACGCCGCCGCCATGCTTACCGGCTCCATCGGTATGCTGCCGTCTGCGTCCATGAACGAAACCGGCTTCGGTCTGTACGAGCCGTGTCACGGCAGTGCGCCGGATATTGCAGGGCAGGGCATCGCCAACCCACTGGCCACCATTCTTTCCGCCGCGATGATGCTGCGCTACTCCCTGGATATGGGTGAAGCAGCCGATGCGATCGAGGCGGCGGTGAGCAAGGTTCTGGATCAGGGACTGCGCACCGCGGATATTTACACGGATGGCTGTAAAAAAATCTCCACCGCGGAAATGGGCGCAGCAGTGGTGGCCGCTTTCTAGTAGACACGCCTCCCATTCAGTGTCATCCCGGTCTTTTTATGCGGCGCAGCCGCTCCGGGATCCAGAAACAAACCAATTCAACAGGGTAAAGAAATGAACAAGGTAGGATTCGTAGGCTGGCGCGGTATGGTCGGCTCCGTTTTGATGGGCCGCATGCTGGAAGAAAACGACTTCGCACATATCGCCGAGCCGGTATTTTTCTCCACATCCAATGCCGGTGGCAAAGCCCCGGAAGTTGGCAAAGAAGTCGCGCCCCTCAAAGACGCCTACGACCTGGACGCGCTGGCCGAGCTGGACGCCATCGTCAGCTGTCAGGGCGGCGACTACACCAAAGAAGTATTCGGCAAGCTGCGCGAGCAGGGCTGGAACGGCTACTGGATCGACGCGGCTTCCAGTCTGCGTATGAAAGACGACGCCATCATCGTACTGGACCCGGTCAACCGCGACGTGATCGATAAAGGTATCGAGTCCGGTGTGAAAAATTATATCGGCGGTAACTGCACCGTGAGCCTGATGCTGATGGGCCTGGGCGGCCTGTTCAAGGAAGGTCTGGTGGAGTGGGTTACTGCCCAGACTTATCAAGCAGCCAGTGGTGCCGGTGCCAAGAATATGCGCGAGCTGATCTCCCAGATGGGCAGCATCCGCGACGGCGTTGCCGAAGAGCTGGCCGATCCGTCCAGCGCGATCCTCGAGATCGACCGCAAGGTGGCCGAGAACATGCGCAGCGGCGATTTCCCCACCAGCGAGTTCGGGGCGCCGCTGGCCGGCAGCCTGCTGCCGTGGATCGACACCCAGCTGGAAACCGGCCAGAGCCGCGAAGAGTGGAAAGCTCAGGTGGAAGCCAACAAGATCCTGGCCACCGACAGCACCGTGCCCGTGGACGGTACCTGCGTGCGTATCGGTGCCATGCGCTGCCACAGCCAGGCGTTCACCGTGAAGCTGAAGAAAGATCTGCCGCTGGCAGAGATCGAGAAAATCATCGGCTCCGCCAACGACTGGGTGAAAGTGGTACCCAACGACCGCGAAGTGACCCTGAAAGAGCTGACCCCGACTGCGGTTACCGGCAAACTGGACATCCCGGTTGGCCGTCTGCGCAAGCTCAGCATGGGTGGTGAATACCTGAATGCTTTCACCGTTGGTGATCAGCTGTTGTGGGGCGCTGCCGAACCGCTGCGTCGTGTACTGCTGATTCTTCTCGGCAAGTTATAAGTAGTATTCCCCGCCCTCGTGGCGGTGCTGCTGCCGGGTGCAGCCTTGGGAGACACGCCGTGAACGCTCCCATCTGACCGCCATGGATGGCGGAAATGCAGATTTTGCAGGAGCAAAAATCTGCCCTGGGGGCTCTTCCGCGAGGTCCCTCTCGCGGACAAAGCGTTAGCTTTGGACGCCCCTAGGCGCCCGAAGGGTGAGGGGCTCGGCCCGAATCAACGTCTCCCAAGGCTGCACCCGGCATCAGCACCTTCACATCGACCACATCTTTTACTTAAAAGGCCGCCTGTTTCGCTGGTGCCGCTTCCCCCCTGACTCTCCACGAGTATAATCCCCCGCAATTTTAGGCTGCTGCTTTAGTGGTCGACCTGGCTGAAAAGCATTCGAAAATACACGTGAGTACAAATATGACCGAATCCACCCGGGAACTGGTGATCGTTGGTGTTGGCAGTGCGCCTTTTGATGCGCTGCTGGAGATCCTGGAAGAGCGCAAGACCGTGACCCCGGGCCAGCTCAAGCTGGTGATTGATGATGAAGCCGAGGTCGATCCGCAGGTGTTCGCCAATCGCAGTGTGCCGGTTACTCCGCTGAAAGAGTTTGCCTTTACCCCGGAGCAGGTCGTGCTGCTGCTTACCGCTGGTGATACCGCGACTGCCGTGCTCGCACAGGCCGAACAGGCCGGCGCCTGGGTGGTGGATGCAGCGGGCATTACCCGCGGCGACGAAAGTGTGGCGTTGATCCATCCGCTGCTGAACAGTGCGGAACTCAATCAGCGGGATGAGAGTGATCGCAAAGTGATCGCCGTGCCGGGTGCGGGTGCCGCGATGCTGGCGGAGGCGCTGTTTCCGCTGAAATCGCAATTGCAAGCCGTTGAAGTTGTACTGAACCAGCCGGTGTCCGCGCTGGGCAAAAGCAGCGTGGATGCCGCGGCGGCACAGACCGCGCGCCTATTTAACGGCCAGGAGCCGGATGTGGACGAGACAACCGGTCAGCGCCTCGCGTTCAATCATCTGAGCTCTGCCGAGGCTCTGCTCGAAAGTGGTCATAATTTCAGTGAATTGGCGCTGGTACTGGAGCTGCGTCGTCTGCTGGGTGACGAGGTGGCGCTGGATGCGAGTATCAATACCGCCTCTGTGTTTCACGGTCAGCTGGCGAATGTCAGTGTGCAGTTGAAAGACCAGCAGGCGCTAGAAACTGTGCGTGGTTTGCTGACCAATGGTGCGCGGCTGGAAATGCGCGAGCGCCCGTCGGCTCAGGATGCCGTCGGCAGTGAGAATACGCTAGTGGGGCGCCTGCGCACCGGGTTGATCAATCCGCGCCAGGTTGTTTTTTGTGCGGCATCCGACAATTTGCGTAAAGACGTCGCAATTAACTGTGTACAGATTGTCCACTTGTTGCTAAAAATCCATTGATATTTAATACTTAGCGGCCTTTCTGAAGGTTTCTTCTTAACTTTGGACCAATGATTGGCCCTGTGATTGATCATTTTGGGGCATGGCGACACTTGGGGGTGCCGCAGGTCGGGTTAGGTGATAATTCGGATAGGCTGCGTCTTTTTCGGGGGGTGACTCTTTCGCTAGCGGTTGCTGGTCAATCGAAGAAAGTTTCGCCGGAGAGTAGAGCCTGGTGTCTCAGCGCCGGTTCTTTTGAGTAATTTTTGTGCACTGAAAGTGGCACAAGTCGGAAACTGTTGGTTGCTTGGGATAAGGCTGAGTGATTTTTGAGCAGTTGCCGGCGTGATTCTAACAATAAAGGGAATCGGATATGCGTGTGCAAAAGCTGGCACTTGCGGTGGGTCTGGTCAGCGCACTGGGTGGAAATGGGGCTCTGGCACTCGGTCTGGGTGAAATCAAACTGAATTCTACCCTCAACCAGCCACTCGATGCAGAGATCAAACTGCTGCAAACCCGCGGCCTGGGCGAAAATGAAATCAAAGTTCGCCTGGCGAGCACCGAAGACTTCGAGCGTGCTGGTGTCGACCGAGGTTACGCCCTCGACGGCATCCGCTTCGATGTGGACTACTCCAGCGGTCAACCGGTTGTTCGTATCACCAGTCGCACCCCAATTCGCGAGCCGTTCCTGAATTTCCTGGTGGAAACCCGTTGGCCCAGTGGTCGTCTGCTGCGTGAATACACCCTGCTGATGGACCTGCCGGCCTTCTCGACCAATACCGCATCGCAGCCGGTGCGCGCCGCTGAACGCGAGCGTCAGCAAGTGCAACGCAGCACCCCCGTGCAAAAACCGATTCAGCCGACGGTGCAGCGAGCTCCCGAGCCCGTGCAGGCACCGGTTGAGCAGCCTGCACCAGAAGAGTACGCCGCTCCTCAAGAGAGCGCTGCCGAACAGCCGCAGCAGCCCGTGTACGAGGAGCCAACGGAAACATACAGCGAGCCGCAGACCGCTACCGACTCTGGCAGCCGCGTCTATGGCCCGGTTGAGGCCAACAAAACTCTTTGGGAAATTGCCCGCGATAGTCGTGAATCTCGAGACCTGTCTGTACAGCAGACCATGCTGGCAATTCAGCGCCTTAACCCTGAAGCGTTTATCAACAACAATATCAATCTGCTGAAGAAAGGCGCGGTACTGCGCCTGCCCACTGCAGATGAGGTGCGCAACCTTTCTCTGACCGAAGCGGTGTCCCAGGTTGCAACTCAGAATGATGCCTGGCGCGAACGTGTGGGCGATGCGGATGTGACTGGTGCACCGCTGGATGCCCGTGCCACCGTCGAAGAGACCGTTGAAAGTGATGTGCTGGAAGGTCGCGTTTCCCTGGCTGCGCCGGGTGACAACGAATCTGTGTTGTCCGGTTCCGGCAGTGGCTCCAGCGAAAGCGAGGCGCTCGAAGGTGAGCTCGCGGTTACCGAAGAGGAGCTGGATAAGTCTCGCCTCGAAAGTGCCGAACTGCAGGAGCGCATTGGTGAGCTCAATGAGCAGATCGACACCATGGAGCAGTTGGTCGAGGTCTCCAATGAAGAGCTGCAGGCGGTGCAGGCTGCGGCGGAGCAGACCAACGAGGCACTGGAGTCTGAAACCGAAGTCGACGGTTTCGAATCCGAGTCCGAGTCCGAGTCTGAACTGGAGCCGGACGTGTCCGGTGAGACTGCCAACGACACTGCCGCACTCGATGGTGCAGGTGCGGAGGCCAGTGACGCTGTCGATGCCACAGAAGCGGAAGTAACCGAGACCGCGGAAGCGGAACCGGAAGTCGAGGAAGAGACGGGCCGCAATCGCGTGGTCGTCCAGACTCGCCCCGAGCCGACACTGGTTGAGCGCATCATGGATAACATTGTGCCCATCGGTATAGGCGCGGGCGCACTGCTGGCCGGTCTGTTTGGGTTTATGAGCTGGCGCCGCCGCCAGGAAGAAGAGGAAGCCATCCGCCAGGTTGAGGCGGAAATGGCTGCGGAGCGTGCGCAAGAAGAAGCTCCGGAAGAACCCTATGAAGACGACACCCTGGTGGCTGTTGAAGAGTTTGAAGCGAACGACAACTTCGATCTCGATCAACTGAGCGAAGTGGAAACCGATGATCCGGTAGCGGAAGCGGAAATTCACCTGTCGCTGGATCAGTATCAGGAGGCGGAAGCAAAGCTGCTCGCGGGCCTCAAGTCTGCACCGGAAAATGTCGACGCGCGTCTGATGCTGTTGGAGGTGTACGCCCACCAGCAGAATGCCGACCAGTTTGATGATCACTACCGTCAATTGCTGAGTTACAGTGACGGCCCGGCGGCGGACCGCGCCGCACGTCTGCGGGAAACTATCGCCGGTATCGGCGCGTTTGTTGCGCCGGAAAACGACTTTTCCAGTGAGTCACTGGAAGCCGCCCAGTTGGACGATATGGGCGCAGACTTCGATAACATTGAAGCGAGCTTTGACGACCTCGATGAGTTCTCAGCCACTGGGAAAAGCGACAGTTCGGGCGCTCAGAACAGTGACCTTGACTCACTGGATGACCTTTCCCTGGAGCTTGGCAGTGAAGATGCCGCGACGGCACCTTCCGACGACGAGTTCTCGCTTGATCTGGACCTCGGCGATGACCTGTCCCTGGATGGCGTCGAGGAAACGCCCGCGGCAAGTGCGCAACCAGCGGAGGACGATTTCACCCTGGACCTGGGTTCCGATCTGGAGCTGGAGGCAGACAAACCGGCTGCACAACAGGCTGCAGAAACTTCTCAGGAAGCCGACGATTTCAACCTTGATGACCTGATGGCCGATGGCGAACTCGACCTGGAGAGTCTGGAAAGCCTGGATCTTGATGGCGACTTGGACTTGTCTAGTGAGGGCGCCACAGCACCTGCCGACGCAGAAGTGGATGACGGTGGTCTGGAGTTCGATCTTGATCTGACGCCGATGGACGACACTGATGAGTCAGCGGTTGCTGACGACAGTGCTGCGTCCGCGGAAGTTGAGCCCCCCCAGGGCGAACCGGAACTCGGCACGTTTGACGGTGAGCTGGATGGCGACCTGGAAGAGAGCTTCGGTGATGACCTCGGAAGCCTGGACCTCGACAGTATCGATCTTGGTGAATTTGAGTTGGAAGGGGAAGCCGAATCCTCGGCCGCTGCGCAGGTTCCATCATCTGCAGCGCAGTCCGAAGTGGCCAGTGAGCAGGATCTGGATCTCGCGGTCATGGAACAGCCGGCAGCGCCGAGCAGTTCCTCCAGCAGTCAGCCCGCTCAGGAGTCTTCCTCGGAGTTGGGTGACCTGAGTTTTGACCTGGAGGGTGACCTGGATTCTGAGCTCAATCTGCTGGAAGGCAGTGACGAAGTCAGTACCAAGCTGGAATTGGCACAGGCTTACCTGGATATGGGTGACAAAGACGGCGCCCGCGAAATCCTCGGAGAAGTTGTGGAAGAGGCTGCGGGTGAACATCAGCAGCGTGCCAAGGATATGCTGGAGCGCATGAGCTAAGCGCATCAGGTCGCCCATTTCTACATAGTTATTCACGCTGTCTACAGCAACAACACTTTGACCCCGCCTGTGCGGGGTCTTCTTTTTTGCGCGCCAGGTTTTCGGGTCCGTGTAAAATTCGCCCATGATGAACAAGATTTACCACTACAAACCCAACGGTGAAGTGCCGGAGGGGGAGTCACTGCCGGAAGGATTGCGCCGCATCGCGTTGGGTGTGGAGTACTGTGGCACCCGACTGCGCGGCTTTCAAAAGCAAAAGCACGACCCCCAGACCGTGCAGGAGACGCTGGAAAATGCGTTATCTAGAGTGGCGGCTGAGCCCGTCACTCTGGTGTGTGCCGGCCGTACCGACGCAGGGGTACATGCCACCGGCCAGGTGATCCATTTCGATACCACCGCTGTACGCCCCACCAAGGCGTGGATCCAGGGGGTAAATACCCAGATGCCATTCGATGTGCGGGTGCACTGGGCCACAGAGGTGCCAGCGCAATTTCATGCGCGTTTTTCCGCGCGTAACCGCACTTACCGCTATCTGATACACAGCGCGCCGACGCGCGCGGCGCAGGCCGCGAGCGAGGTGACCTGGACCGAGCGCACACTGGACATTCAGGCGATGCGCGAAGGTGCCCAACATCTGATTGGCGAGCACGATTTCAGTAGTTTTCGTGCGGCTCAGTGCCAGGCGAAATCCCCGGTGCGGCGGCTTACCCGGCTGGATATTGGCCGGGTAGGGCAGTTGATTGTATTGGAGGTGAGTGCCACGGCGTTTCTGCACCACATGGTGCGCAATATTACCGGGGTATTGATGGCGGTCGGGCGCGGCGATCGCGCGCCAGGGTGGGTGAGCGAGGTGCTTGCCGCGCGAGATCGCACTGCTGCCGGTGTCACCGCCGCACCCCACGGTCTGTATCTGGTCGACGTACAGTACCCGTCGGAATTTTCACTTCCGGCCATGCCACCTGGTCCGCTGTTGGTACCGCAACCTTTGGGTACCATCGGCAGCGCGGAGTAATCCTGGCGAACGGGAGGGAGCACTGACCTGCGCGTTTCGTCGCGCCCGCCGATCTGCTAGTATCGCCTGCTCTCCAAATTCTTATGCTGCCAGCGTCCGGGAAGTTCGACGTATCGCGTCGGTCTGGCGGTACAGGTGTGTCATTCCACACAGACGATTAATGGATTATGCGCGTAAAGATCTGCGGAATTACCAGTGTCGAAGACGCTCGCCTGGCGGTGGATGCCGGTGCGGACGCGTTGGGGCTGGTGTTCTATCCGCCTAGCCCCCGCCATGTAACCGCTGAACGTGCGGCAGAAATTGCCAGTGCGGTATCTCCGTTTGCGGTACTGACCGGTCTGTTCGTGGATGCGCATCCGCAGGACGTGGAAGATATCCTGAAACTGGTGCCGCTGAATTTGCTGCAATTTCACGGCGATGAGAACGCGCCCTATTGCCGTCAGTTCCACCGCCCGTACATGAAGGCCCTGCGCATGAAGCCCGGACTGGATCCGGTGGAAGCCATGGCCGCCTATCCCGATGCCCGTGGCATCCTGCTGGATGCCTATCGCAAGGGAGTCCCCGGTGGTACCGGAGACACTTTTGACTGGCAGCGCGTACCGCAGGGCAGTGACCGCCACATCATTCTGGCCGGTGGCCTCAACCTCGAGAATGTGGCCGAGGCCATTGCTGCGGCGAACCCTCACGGTGTGGATGTCAGCGGCGGTGTGGAAGCCGCCCCGGGCCGCAAAGATCCCCATAAAGTGCGCGCATTTATTCGTGCCGCCCGTAACGCCGCAGGCAGCGGCGCGCGCAGTAACGCATTGACCCAAGGAGTTTGAGCAGTGACTAAACCCAGTTCGCCCATCGATTTCGGGGCCTATCCGGATGCCCGCGGGCATTTCGGCGAGTTCGGTGGACGCTTCGTCTCCGAGACCCTGATCAGTGCCCTCGATGAACTGCAGGAAATGTACCAGCGGCTGAAAAACGACGCGGATTTCCAGGCAGCCTTCGACTATGACCTGGCCCACTATGTGGGACGCCCTTCGCCGCTTTATCTGGCGGAGCGGCTGACGGAATCCGCGGGCGGGGCAAAAATCTGGCTCAAGCGGGAAGATCTGAACCATACCGGCGCACACAAGGTGAACAACACCGTGGGCCAGGCGCTGCTGGCCAAGCACAGTGGCAAAAAACGCGTAATTGCGGAAACCGGGGCAGGCCAACACGGTGTGGCCACAGCGACCGTTGCCGCGCGCCTGGGCCTGAAATGCGCGGTGTACATGGGTGCGGAAGACGTCAAACGTCAGTCCCCCAATGTGTACCGCATGAAGTTGCTGGGGGCGGAAGTGATCCCGGTAGAGTCCGGTTCCAAGACCCTGAAAGACGCCATGAACGAAGCCATGCGCGACTGGGTGACCAATGTAGACGATACCTTCTACATTATCGGCACCGTGGCCGGCCCGCATCCGTACCCGCAGCTGGTGCGCGACTTCAATTCCATCATCGGCCGCGAAGCGCGCCGTCAGAGCCTGGAGCAGTTTGGCCAGTTGCCCGACGCACTGGTTGCCTGCGTCGGCGGCGGCTCCAACGCCATCGGCCTGTTCCACCCGTTCCTCGGTGACGAGTCCGTGAAAATGTACGGCGTTGAGGCCGGCGGCGACGGCCTGGAAACCGGCCGCCATGCAGCACCGCTGAATGACGGCGTACCCGGTATTCTGCACGGCAACCGCACCTACCTGATGGAAGATGAGGACGGTCAGATCATTGAGACGCACTCGGTGTCAGCCGGTCTCGATTATCCGGGTGTGGGCCCCGAGCACGCCTGGTTGCACGATATTGGTCGTGTGGATTATGTCACTGCCAATGACGATGAAGCGCTGACTGCGTTCCGCACCCTGACCCGTAAGGAAGGCATCATTCCTGCACTGGAATCCAGTCACGCGGTGGCATACGGCCTCAAGCTCGCGGCCACCATGCGCCCGGATCAGAATATTGTGGTGAACCTGTCCGGTCGTGGTGACAAGGATATTTTCACCGTAGCCGCCATCGACGGCATCGAAGTGTAAGGAGCGGGATGGTGAGCGAACTGAATAATCGAATTGATCGCCGATTCGCCAAATTGCGCAGTGAAGGGCGCAAAGCGCTGGTGACTTATATCGTTGCCGGTGACGGTGGTCTGGAAAACACCGTGGAGCTGATGCACCAGCTGGTAGCCAGCGGCTCCGACCTGATTGAGCTGGGCGTACCGTTTTCCGACCCGATGGCGGAAGGGCCGGTAATCCAGAAGGGGCACGAGCGCGCGCTGGAGCAGAAGGCTTCTCTGCGCAAATGCCTGGAATTGCTGAAGGAGTTCCGCAGCAGGGATGAGGAGACGCCGGTCATTCTGATGGGGTACGCCAACCCTATCGAGAAAATGGGCGCGGAAGCCTTTGCCGATGCGTTGAAGGAAGCCGGTGGTGATGGCGCCCTGACGGTGGACCTGCCGGCGGAAGAGGCTGGCCCGCTGAACGATCTGTTGAATGCCCGCGAGTTGCGCAACATTTTCCTGTTGACCCCCACCACCAGCGACGAGCGCATTGCACAGATCACTAAGCTGGCCAGTGGCTTTGTCTACTATGTATCCCTGAAGGGCGTCACTGGCGCGGGCCACCTGGATCTGGATTCCGTGCGCGATAACCTCGCACGCATCCGCTGTCATACGAATCTGCCTCTGTGTGTGGGCTTCGGCATCAAAGACGGTGCTTCCGCGAAAGCGGTGAGTGCGGACGGCGACGGTGCGGTGGTGGGCAGTGTGCTGGTTGCCGCGGTGGGCGACTCCGCCGATGGTGCTGCAGCCAAGGACCGCATTGGCGGTATCGTAGCGGAGATGCGTTCCGCCCTCGACGGCTGAGCGTGCTCATCCGGCGATAAATCAAGCGCCAGCTGGCACGCAATGCTTTTTGGCCAGAAAGCCCGATTTTGCGGCTTATCTGGCCAAGTGCAATTTTTTTGAAAGTGGTTTAATTCGCGGTTTTAGAATTGCCGGTCATATAGGCTGGGCCCGGGAAATAGCGGGGTTCCCTGTTAAATTGGGAGCTTTGCCGGCAGTACACGAATTCAGGGCGCTTCGGGTTGGCCGTGGTGCTTAATGGCAAGCATTGGATTTGGTAACAGAATGAGCTGGTTAGAAAAAATTGTTCCGTCTGTGATTCGCACTGAGCGCCGCACTGGCGCCAGCAAGGTGCCGGAAGGTGTGTGGAAGAAGTGCGTCAAGTGCGATTCTACTTTGTACCTGCCGGAGCTGGAGCGCAATCTGGATGTATGTCCGAAGTGCGAACACCACTTCCGTATTGGCGCCCGCCGCCGTCTGGATATGTTTCTCGATGCGGAGCATCGCGAGGAGCTGGCGACGGATGTGGAGCCGGTGGATCGTCTGAAGTTCAAAGACGTGAAGAAGTACAAGGACCGTCTGACCCAGGCGCAGAAGGCGACCGGCGAGAAAGATGCGCTGGTGGCGATGCAGGGTTTGCTGGAGGGCAAGCCGGTAGTTGCGGTGGCATTTGAGTTCGCCTTCCACGGTGGATCCATGGGCTACGTGGTGGGTGAGAAGTTCACTCGTGCGGCCCAGCGCGCGCTGGAAGAAAATATTCCGCTGGTCTGTTTTTCGGCCACCGGTGGTGCGCGGATGCAGGAGGCGTTGATCTCGCTGATGCAGATGGCGAAGACTTCTGCGGTGCTGGAAAAGCTGCGTATGGCGGGTGTGCCTTACATTTCGATCATGACGGATCCGGTGTACGGTGGTGTTTCTGCTTCTCTGGCGTTGCTGGGGGATATCAATGCGGCGGAGCCGGGTGCGCGTGCGGGTTTTGCCGGGCCGAATATCATTGAGCAGACCATTCGTCAGAAACTGCCGAAAGGTTTCCAGCGCGCGGAGTTCCTGCTGGAGCACGGTGCGATCGATATGATTATTCCGCGCAAAGACATGCGGAATACGGTTAGCCGGATTCTGGGCAAGCTATCCAACAACTGATTTTTCCTAGGTCCCGCGCTGATCAAACTCAGTGGCGGGACCGCTGCCGGGTGGGCCTTTGTGAGACACGCCGTGAACCCATCCCTGGGGGCTCTGCGAAAACATCCATGTTTTCGAAGGTCTCACAAAGGCCCACCCGGCAGCGCTCCCTTCGCTTCGGCTTCTTCACTTCGAATCAACTCCCTCTAGTTGTTCTTCCTAGCTAAAATCTTTTCACCTGACCAAATCACCGGTGACCTAATGCGCGACCTTCAATCTTGGCTCTCTCGCCTGGAAAAACTCCACCCCACAGAAATTGAACTCGGCCTGGAGCGTGTGTCCTCCGTTGCGCGTGTGCTGGGTGTGGAAACGCCGGCGCGCCGGGTGATTACCGTGGGTGGCACCAACGGCAAGGGGAGTTGTGTGCGCACCATGGAGGCACTGTTGCGCGCCGGGGATCACACCGTGGGCGCCTACAGTTCGCCACATTTGCTTCGCTTCAACGAGCGTATTCGCATCGACGGCGAGGAGGTTGCGGACGAGCAATTGATCGCGGCATTTGAGGCGGTGGATCAGGCCCGTGGGGATGTGAGCCTTACGTATTTCGAGTTCACCACGCTGGCGGCGTTCTGGCTGTTCAAGCAGGCAGGGGTCGACTTTGCCTTGCTGGAGGTGGGGCTGGGTGGTCGCCTGGATGCGGTCAACATCGTCGATCCGGATATTTCGATCATTACCAGTGTGGCGGTGGATCACGAGGCCTGGTTGGGGAGTGACCGGGAGGTGATTGGCCGGGAGAAGGCGGGGATTTTGCGTGCGGGTAAGACATTTGTGTGTGCGGACCCGCAGCCGCCGGCTTCGGTCATTGATATTTCCGGCAAGCTTGGCTGTGAGAGCTTTTTTATTGGACATGAGTTTTCCCTGCGCGATGGGGAGTATGCGTTGCAGGCGGAGCCGGCGTTGCGTTTTGGTGTGCCGGAACTGCAGTTGCCGCCGGCCAGTGTGGCGGCGGCGGTGACGGCGTTGGCGATCGCGGGTGAGTTACCGGGGGCGGAGCAGGTGTGCGAGGTGTTGGAAACACTGCGGATGCCGGGGCGTTGTCAGGCGGTGCACTGGCAGGATCGCAATCTGTTGCTGGATGTGGGACACAACCCGGCGGCGGCTGGATATCTGGCGGATTGGCTGGAGCGTCATCCGGTGTCTGGGCGCACGGTGGCACTGGTGGCGGTGATGGCGGACAAGAATCTGGGTGGATTGGTTGAACCGCTAAAAGACACTGTGGATTACTGGTTTCCGGCACTGTTGCCGGACAACCCGCGCGCGGCGGGTGCGCAGCAGATTCTGCAGGGGCTCGCTGCCGTGGGAGTTGCCGGGGAGCGGGTTTCCGATCGCTGCGCGCCGGTGGCGGAACAGTTGCCGGTGGCATTGGGAGCAATAGGTGAAGCAGACAGGTTGCTTGTCTTTGGTTCTTTCTTTACCGTTGCGGAGGTATTGTCGGAAATAGAGCGGCTCGGTGGAGCCCGATAGTTCTTCTATAGCCCCTCCAACAGCCCAAGAGAGCAGACACATGGCCGGCCGGGACAGCGATTCCTATTCCAACACGCAACAACGCCATGGCGGCACGCCGCGTCGGCTAAACGACGGGGTCAAGCAGCGTATTGTCGGCGCGCTGGTGCTTGCGGCGCTTGCGGTGATTTTCCTGCCGACGCTGTTCGATCGGGAAGGGGCGCGCTATATCGATGTCACCAGCCAGATTCCGCCCCCCCCCGATATCAAGCCGATCTCCATTGCCGAGCCGCAGCCGGTCGCAGATATCGAGCCGGCGCCGCCAGTGAATGAGGTATTCCAGCCCGATTTCGTAGAGCAGGCGGGTCCAGCACCGGATCCGGAAGCGGTTTCGCTTGAGCCAGAGGTGCCTGCCGAGCCGGAACCCGTGACGCATGCTGAACCAGCCCCCGCTGAGCCATCAGCCGCGCAGACCACTGCGCAATTGCAATTGCCGGCAGAGGAAACCCAGCTGGATGAGCAGGGGTTACCGGAAGGTTGGGTTATTCAGGTGGCGGCCTATAAAGAAGCGACCAGTGCAGACCGTATGCGCACGAAACTGATGGATGCGGGGTTCCGTGCCTATACCCGCGCCGTGGATACACCCAAGGGGCGTTTTGTGCGGGTATTTGTGGGGCCCAAGTTGAGCAGGGTGGACGCTCAGTCGGAAAAGCAGAAGCTGGACAAACTACTCAAGACCGAGACCCTGATACTGCGATACCGGGCCTGATACCACCCGCTGATGCGTGACCTTACCATGCACTCCTTTTGCCGGGTCTTTTCCAGTACCTGTCAGTGAATTCGGCCAATGGATTTGGTGAACTGCTTCACTGGTCCCGGTCGGTAAGTTAGAATGCGCGCTCTTCGCGGCAGCCGCCGCGTAGCAGGTAGGGTTGAATGAACTGGGCTGACTGGACCATTCTGGCAATCGTCGCCATCTCCACGCTGATCGGCTTGAGCCGAGGCTTCGTGCGCGAAGTACTGTCGCTGCTCACCTGGGTGGCGGCATTCGTAGTGGCGATGATGTTTCGCGACCAGCTGGCGCCATTGCTCTCCAACCTCGTCGATACGCCTTCACTACAGGCCATTGCCGCCTTTTCCATACTGTTCATCTTTACCCTGCTGGCAGGAGCCGGCCTGAATATGACTCTGTCTGCGTTCGTAGAGGCTACCGGCCTGTCGGGCACTGACCGGGTGTTGGGTATGGTGTTTGGTCTGTTTCGCGGCTGCATCATCGTGATGGCGTTGCTGATCTTTGCTCCGGCGCTGGCGCCGGTGGATCAGGACGGCTGGTGGCAGCAATCGACGTTCATACCGCATTTTCTCGAATTTGAGGACCGCGCGCGCGAAGCGGCAGGCGCGATCAAGGATTTCTTCGCAGGGCAAATTGACTGATCGATGGGCTGCGGGAGGCGGCGCGGGATCACCATGACCATTTCGAATTGACTGGGGTTATCTGAAGTATGTGTGGCATCGTTGGAATCGTCGGTAAGAGTGACGTCAATCTGCAGTTGTACGACGCGCTCACTCTGTTGCAGCACCGTGGCCAGGACGCCGCCGGCATCGTCACCTGTGATGGCGACCGCCTGAATCAGCAAAAGGCCAATGGCCTGGTGCGCGACGTCTTCCGCGCGCGCCATATGCAGCGCCTGACCGGCAACTTCGGTATCGGTCATGTGCGCTACCCAACCGCCGGAAGCTCCGGCCCGGCACTGGCCCAGCCGTTCTACGTCAACTCCCCCTACGGCATCGCCATGGCCCACAATGGCAACCTCACCAACGTCAACGAGGTGAAGGATCAGATCTTCCAGCAGGACCTGCGCCACATTAACACCGATTCCGACTCCGAAGTCCTGCTCAACGTATTTGCCCACGAGCTGCACAAGCAGCACAAACTCCAACCCAAAGCCGAAGACATCTTCACCGCCATGCGTGCCGTGCACAAACGTGTACGCGGTGGCTACGCCTGTGTGGCGATGATTGTTGGCTACGGCGTAGTGGCCTTCCGCGACCCCAACGGCATCCGTCCGCTGGTGTACGGCAAGCGCGAGACCGATAAGGGCACCGAATATATGGTGGCCTCGGAATCCGTAGCGCTGGACGTGCTCGGCTACACCCTGGTGCGCGACGTTGCGCCGGGTGAATGTATCTACATCGAGCTGGACGGCACTGTGCACTCCGAGCAGTGTGCGGAAAACCCGCAACTGCGTCCGTGTATTTTCGAACACGTATACTTTGCCCGCCCGGACTCCATCATGGACGGCGTTTCCGTACACAAGGCGCGCCTGCGTCAGGGTGAGCACCTGGCCGAGAAAATCCTGCGTGAGCGCCCGGACCACGATATTGATGTAGTGATCCCGATCCCGGATTCCTCCCGCTCCGCGGGCCAGATGGTGGCGCACCGTCTGGGCGTGAAATTCCGGGAAGGCATGGTGAAGAACCGCTATATCGGCCGTACCTTTATCATGCCGGGTCAGAAGCAGCGTAAAAAGTCTGTTCGCCAGAAGTTGAACCCGATCGAGCTGGAATTCCGCGGTAAGAATGTATTGCTGGTGGACGATTCCATCGTGCGCGGGACTACCTGTAAGCAGATCATCCAGATGGCGCGCGATGCGGGTGCCAACAAGGTGTATTTCGCCTCTGCCGCTCCGGCGGTGAAATACCCGAACGTGTACGGCATCGATATGCCTTCTGCCACCGAGCTGGTTGCCCACAACCGCACCACCGAAGAAGTGTGTGAAGAGATCGGTGCAGACTGGCTGATTTATCAGGACCTCGATGAGCTGATTGTTTCTTCTGCTGACGGTAATACCGAAATCAAGGAATTCGATTGCGCGGTTTTCGATGGCAAGTACATCACCGGCGATGTTACCGAAGAGTACCTGGACAGCCTGCATGCGGCGCGTAACGACAACGCGAAAGGGAAAGGCAACGAGAGTTCGCTGTAAGCTCTAATAAAGCTTTCTCTTTTTATATTTCGGCCCACCCATCGGTGGGCCGAAGCGTATTTGCCAATCGCTAAGGCGCTGATGCCGGGAGTTGTTTGCGAGACCTTCCGCGAGAGGGACCTCGCGGAAGAGCCCCCATGGATGGGTTCACGGCGTGTCTCGCAAACAACTCCCGGCAGCAGTGCCGCCAGTGCACTACCTACGTAGCTCTCCATACCGCGGTGGTAAAAAGAGCTTCGTTTTTGCCAGTATTGGCGACAGAGCAGCGGGGATCCGTTTTCAAAACCGCTGTGAATACCCGCAAGCGGGCCCGGCCGCCAATCGCAGATGGGCGTCGTTCGGCTGCGTGCGAAGCAGTGCTTCGCAAACACTTGCCTCACCCATGTAGGCTGCGTCGGCGACGTCCCTGTCGCCGACGCTTTTGAAAACGGATCCCCGCTACTCTGTCTTCGCATTAAATCTATTTACTTCGTAGCTTTGGTGATTCGACCTGCCTAAGTCGCCTTCATGGGTTAAGATTACCGGCTCAGCAATTTCTAACCCGGGACGGTTAATCCATGTTTGAAGACGACGGCTACGCACTGGAAACTCTGGCGGTACGGGCAGGCCAGAGCCGGTCGGCGGAAGGCGAGCACGCCGAGCCTATCTACACCACCTCCAGTTACGTCTTTCCCTCCGCGGCAGAAGCCGCCGCGCGTTTCTCCGGGGATTCTCCCGGCAATGTCTACTCGCGCTACACAAACCCCACCGTGCGTATGTTTGAAGAGCGTATCGCCGCGATGGAAGGCGGGGAGGCGGCAGTGGCGACTTCGAGCGGTATGGCGGCGATCTTGAGCCTCTGTATGGCCACCCTGAAAAGCGGCGACAAGGTGATCTGTTCCCGCAGCGTATTCGGTACCACCACCGCGCTGTTTACCCGCTACATGATCAAATTCGGGGTGAAAGTCAGCTTCGTGGAACTGACCGACTTCCAGGCCTGGAAAGACGCGCTGGATGGCGATACCAAACTGCTGTTTATGGAAACGCCGTCCAACCCTCTGTGCGAAGTCGCCGATATCCGCGCCATGGCGGATCTTGCCCACAGCGCAGGTGCGCAACTGGTGGTTGATAACTGCTTCTGTACCCCCGCACTGCAGCGCCCGCTGGAGCTGGGCGCCGACATTGTTGTGCACTCCGCCACCAAATTCCTCGACGGCCAGGGCCGTTGTCTGGGCGGTGTAGTTGTGGGCAAGAAAGAGGTAATGGACGAAGTCGTCATATTCCTGCGCACCTGTGGCCCCAGCCTGAGCCCATTCAATGCCTGGGTCTTCTTGAAAGGTCTGGAAACGCTAAACCTGCGGATGCGCGCCCACTGTACCAGCGCACTGGATATCGCCTGGTGGCTGAAGGAGCAGGGGGCGGTGGAGAAGGTCAATTACGTCGGCCTGCCCAGCCATCCCAACCACCAGCTTGCGGCGGCGCAGCAGAGTGGCTTTGGCGCGGTATTCAGTTTCACCGTTGCCGGTAGTCGTGAGGAAGCCTGGAAGGTGATCGATGCCTGCAAGATCTTCTCGGTAACCGCTAACCTGGGTGACGCCAAAAGCACCATCGTGCACCCGGCCACCACCACTCACGGCCGTTTGAGCGATGAGGATAAAGAGAAGGCAGGTATTACCGAGAACCTGATCCGCGTCTCCGTCGGGCTGGAAAATGTCGAAGACCTGAAAGCCGATCTGGCGCGAGGCTTGTCGGCACTCGCGTAAAAGAGTCACAATGGCGCGGAATGTGACATGATATATGGCCCCGTTTATCCCGGGGCCTATCATTTACTGAAGAAAAACCGAGCAGTAATGGATTTGCCGTGCAAAAAATCATCTCCGCTATTGTCGATGACATCGGCAAGGTCCTGTTAGGAAAAGAACATCAGGTGAAGTTGGCGCTGGCCTGTCTGCTGGCCCGCGGCCACCTGTTGATCGAAGACCTGCCGGGTATGGGCAAGACCACCCTGGCGCACGCACTCGCTCAGGTGCTGGGGCTCAGCTACAAGCGTGTCCAGTTCACCAGCGATATGCTCCCTGCGGATATTATCGGTGTCAGTATTTTTGAGCGGGAATCCGGTCAGTTCCGTTTCCACGAGGGCCCGGTGTTCAGCCAGGTGCTGCTCGCCGACGAAATCAACCGCAGCTCGCCGAAAACCCAGAGTGCGTTGCTGGAAGCGATGGAGGAACGCCAGGTCAGTGTCGATGGTGAAACCCGCCCGCTGCCCGAGCCGTTCTTCGTGATTGCTACCCAGAACCCGCTACAGCAGTCCGGTACGTTTGTTCTGCCGGAATCCCAGCTCGACCGATTCCTGATGCGCATCAGCCTCGGTTACCCCACCCGCGAAGCCGAACGCGCCCTGTTCAAAGGCGTTGATCCACGCGCGCAGCTGGCGCAGATCAAGCCACGTATCAATACCGATGGGTTGCGCAAACTTCAGAGCCTGGTGAACCAGGTCAAGGCCTCCGACTCCCTGCTGGATTATCTGGAGCGTCTGGTACAGCACACGCGTCAGAGTGCAGAATGTGGTGTCGGCCTATCTCCGCGGGGTGCGCTGGCACTACTGCACGCCGCGCGCGCCTGGGCATTGATTCACAACCGCAGCCACCTGCTGCCGGAGGATCTGCAGGCGGTGCTACCATCTGTCGCCGGCCATCGATTGCAGAGTGACGGTACCGATGGTACCCAATTGGTGGAGCGTATGATGCACCAGGTAGACATCATCGCCGCCTGAGGCAAATGGGGTTTTCGCACACGTGCTCGATAAAGTCTCTTTTGAAGCCTCTGCCAGCGAACCCTCTGGCTCTTTGAGTGCTGGTGCTCTAAACCGGCGTTGGCTCCGCTGGCTGGACCGGCGCCTGCCGGCGGCGCCCAGTGTCACGCTCAACCATCGCAAACTGTTCGTTCTGCCCACTGCCGCGGGCATGGGTTTCCTGTTACTGATTTTGCTGTTGTGGCTACTCGGCACCAATTATGAAAATAATCTGGTGCTTGCACTGGTATTCCTGTTGGTGGGGTTGATGGTCGTCTTGCCGGTGCACACCTTTGCCAATCTTTCCGGTCTTAAACTGCGCCTGCAGGACGTTGATCCCGCCTTTGCCGGGGATTTCGGCATTGCGAAAATCGCAGTGGAAAAAACCGGCAAGCGCACACACGAAAGAGTGCGCCTGAACTGGCCACCGGAAGAGGGAGGATTGGTGGATGTTAGTGGTGGTGAGCCTGTCGAAGTCCGCCTGGACCTGCCGCTGGTCCGGCGTGGCAAGGTGCGCGCTCCGCGTATTCGGGTAGAGAGCCGCTTTCCCCTGGGGTTGTTCAAGTGCTGGAGCTGGGTGGACCTGGATGTGGAATTTCTGGCGTACCCACAACCGAAGTCATCGGGCCCACTGCCCTGGGGCGTCAGTGTGGGCGAGGGGGAGCAGGAGAAAAGCTTTTCTGCCGGCGGCGATGATTTCGCCGGCCTGAAAAATTATCAGCCGGGTGACTCACTGCGGCACGTCGCGTGGAAACAGTTTGCCGGGGGACGTGACCTGTACAGCAAGGAATACGCCTCCGGCAGTGATGCCCGCCTGTGGCTGGACTGGGATCTTCTGGCAGGGCGCGAGCCCGAGGTCCGCCTGAGCAATCTGTGTGCCTGGGTGCTGGAGGCGGAGCGTGCTCAGGTAGCCTATGGATTGCGGCTTCCCGGCCTGACGGTGGAACCTGCACTGGGTAGCGCCCATCGGCACAAAGTGCTGAGTGCGTTGGCGCTGTTTCCGGTAAAAGGCGTTGTCGGATGAGTGTGCATAGTGGGCAATTACAGACATTGTTGCCGCGAGAGAGCCTGCTCTGGGTCTTCGCCGCGCAACTGGTGGTGCTGTTGCCGCACTTCGCTCATCTTCCCATCTGGTTAGTATTTGCCTGGTGTATCGCCGTTTACTGGCGCCTTGAAGTGTTTCGCGGGCGGCGGGAAATTCCCGGGCGTGTGGTCAAACTGGTGGCGGTCAGTCTGGCGGTGGCGGGTTTGGCGATGACGTATCGGCGCTGGTTTGCGCTTGAGCCCATGGTGGCGCTGCTGGCGGTGTCTTTCACTCTAAAAAATATCGAACTCCTGAGTCGGCGAGATGCAATGCTCAGCCTGATGTTGGCCTACTTTCTTGCCGCGACCCTGTTTGTATTCGATCAGACGATTCCCTATGCGCTCTATGGTGTGTTCAGCCTGCTGGTGATCACCGCCGCCCTGGTAGCGCAGCAGGGCAGTGGTAGTGCGCGTGCCGGTCGGGCTTTGGGGCTGTCTGCAAAGCTACTTGCGCAGGCGGTGCCGGTAATGCTGGTGCTGTTTGTGGTCATGCCCCGCCTCGGGCCTCTGTGGGCGGTACCGCAAAATACCTCCGCTGCTTCCACCGGAATCAGTGACTCCATGAGCCCGGGGGATTTCAGCCGCCTGTCCAAATCCGACAAGCCCGCACTGCGCATCTCTTTCGACGGCCCGGTACCGCCGCCGGAGCAGCGCTACTGGCGTGGGTTGGTGTACACCCACTTTGACGGCCGCCGCTGGAGTGAACCGGGGATTACCGGTAATCGCTGGGCCGGTCGCCGTTCCCGTGTGCGGGGTGAGGGCGAACAAAGTCTGCCCGCGGTAGGGCCACGCTATCGTTATCAGGTCATTCAGGAAGCCAGTCACAATCCCTGGCTGTTTGCCATGGCAACCCCCCATTCCGGTACCCGGGGGGTGCGTACCACTGACGAAGATACCCTGATATATCGGAATCCGGTGGGTAGCCGGCTGGCCTACGATGTGCGCTCCTGGCCCCGGGACAGTATTCCCGCACAGTCTCAATTGAGCGCGGCTGAGCTGCGCCGCCATCTGCAGCTGCCGGATTCTGGAAACCCAGAGGCCCGGGCCTGGGCAGTCGCGCGGCGGCAAGAGGGAATGGATGCGGAAGCCATTTCCCAGGCACTGCTGACCATGTATAACCGCAGTTTTACCTACACCCTGCAGCCACCTGCCTTGGGCGCCAACACGGTGGACGAGTTTCTGTTCGGTACCCGGCAGGGATTCTGTGAACATTTCGCCAACAGCTACGTATTTACCATGCGCGCCGCCGGCGTGCCTGCTCGGGTGGTGGCGGGCTATCAGGGAGGCGAGTGGGTAGAGCAGCAGGAATATCTGCTGGTGCGCCAGTACGACGCGCACGCCTGGGCGGAAATCTGGCTGCCGGAGCGCGGCTGGGTACGTGTGGATCCCACCGCTTCCGTAGCGCCCCAGCGAATTCGCGACGGCCTGCAGAGTGCCGCGGCCGAAGAATTCATGCAGGATGCGTTTTTGCCACTGCATAAAATTCCCTTTGTTACGCGCCTGCGGCTGCAGTGGGACATGATCAATTACCGTTGGTATCGCACGGTGGTGAGCTTCGATGCCGAGCGCCAGGAAGGCCTGTTGCGTCGCCTTCTGGGAGAAATATCCCCCTTGCGTGTGGCGATCTTCCTGGGGACTCCGATGGCAATCGCTCTGGTGGCATTGCTGATCTGGCTGAAACTGTCCAGTCGTGGTCCCGCGCTAGCGCCGGCGGACCGGGTGTACCTGCGCTTTTGCAAGCGCATGGCGCGTGCAGGATTGCCGCGCAACCCCGGTGAGGCCCCGGGAGATTACGCACGGAGGGTCGAACGGGAATGGCCGGCACTTGGTCTCATGGTTCTACGTATCACCCTCGCCTATGAGAAGGCCGCTTTCGCCGATGACACTGGAGCACTCAAACAGCTGCGGCGTCTGGTGCGAGTCTTCTGGCCGCTGCGGCTTTCCGCGCGCTCTGGTATTTCCACCAATTCTCTACCGACGTCGGCACGTTGATCGGTAAGTTGAGCTGGAGCGCGTACGAGGTAAAAACACCGGGTAAAAGTGTGGGACAATAGCGCCCCATTTTTGCAACTGCTGGCAAAGCTCAGGGGCGGCCGCGGTGAGTGATTGATTTTCCGGATTCTGCAATGGCTTTTCCCGCACTGGCGGCTCGACTACGCACCTTCCTGCTCGGCTTCAGCGGCACCTCTCTGGCTACTGGCCTGCAGGTGATATTGCTGCCGTGGATTGCCGTGTCGGTAGTGGAGTTGCCCGCTTTGCAATTGAGCTGGGTGCAGGCATCCGTTTTACTTCCCAATCTGATTTTTCTTCTATTTGGTGGCGCCCTGGCGGATCGCTTCGATGCTGCGCGTGTCGCCGCGTTATCTTGCCTCGGGTTGGCTCTGTGTCATGGGGCGCTGGCATTTTTTCTTGTGGATTCCATACCCAGTTTGACGTTACTGCTGGCGTACGGAGTCAGCCTCGGTTTTTTCACCGCTTTTCTGCAGCCTGCACGGGAAAACCTGGTACAGCGCGGAGCCCGCAAGCCGGACGTGGGTACGCCGCTTCAGGAGAGTCATGTGCAACATCTGGTGACCTGGATGATGATGGCTCAATACGGCGGTCAGGCAATGGGGATGCTTCTGGCCAGCCGCTTCGATCACTGGGGGGCAGAACCGCTGCTGATGGTCCAGGTGGGTGTGCTGATTGGGGCAGCGGTATTGTTCTATTGCCTGCGCGAAAATGATCCGGCTAAGCAAGTGTCTGCGAAAAAATTACCGTCTGCGTTGCTGGAAGGGTTTGCGGAAGTGCGTAAGAGTCGCGCCATTTTTGAACTGGTGTTGCTGGTGGGCTTTAACGGCCTGGTACATATCGGTGTGTTTTTGGTGGTGTTGCCATTGATGGCTGAAAGTTACGGCCGCGGCGCCAGCTACTACGCGTCGCTGCAGATTGCCTTTGTGGTGGGTACTGTATTGGCCACCATCACTATGTTACGGCGGGGACAGGGGGACCAACCGGGGCGCGGTGTTCTGATGTGCCTGCTGTACAGCGCGGCATTACTGATTGCCATCAGTTTTGGCCCCACCGCACTTGGTCTGATGCTGTTGTGTGCCTGCTGGGGTGCGGTGGCGGCGGCCTCCGCGGCGCTTGGTAAATCCATTGTCCAACTACTGGCACCGGAACAGGTGCGCAGCCGAATTATTTCCATTTATCAGTTTTCCCTGTTTGGTTCTGCCGCCATCGGTGCGCTTGCTGCAGGTATCATAAGTGAATTTACCGCGCCACTGGCCACATTGTGGTGGGCGGGAATCTTCAGCCTGCTTGCCTTTGTGCTGGTCTGGCTAAGCGGCGCACTGCGCCACTTGAACGTCCGCTCCTACGATAATCCGAAACCTTAACGTCCACATCAATTCATAGCGCCATTTTGACCAACGGGGGTTACTTTGCGTCTGATCAGCGAGCTGCGCGCCTATCTGGGTATTGAAAAAAACAACACCAGCCATCGCGAAAAACTGATTTCGGCCCTGGGAGCGGCACTGGCAATTCTCGGGGTGTTCTGGGTGACTCAGCGGGCGCTGTCTGCGGGTGTCATCGATATCTCCACCAGCTATTTCATCATTGCTTCCATGGGGGCCAGTGCCGTATTGCTGTTTGCGGTTCCCCATGGCGCACTTTCCCAGCCGTGGTCGCTGGTGGGTGGGCATCTGGTCTCGGCCCTGGTGGGTGTTCTCTGTCACCGCTGGATTGGTGTCGAGCTGCTGGCGGCGGCCATGGCGGTAGGGGTTGCGGTTGCGGCCATGTACTACCTCCGTTGTATCCACCCACCTGGCGGTGCCACGGCCCTGACAGCCGTTACCGGCGGTGAAGCGGTGTATCAATTGGGGTTTGATTTTCTGCTGGTACCGATTTTGACCAATGCCCTGTTGATCCTCGCCGTGGCGGTTGCGTTTAACAGCCTGTTTCACTGGCGCCGTTACCCGGTGCATCTCGGGCGGCGGCGAAAATCTCCCGTTACTGCGGAGCCTGAATCTCGTGAAACCGAAATTACCCAGGAAGATTTTGCCGCGGCGATTCAGGAACAGGATTCTTACGTGGACATCACAGCCGAAGGGCTTACCGAATTACTGGAATTGGCCAAGCAGCATGCGGAGCGCAACGTGGTTCACCCACAGGAGATTGTGGGCGGGCGTTGTTACAGTAATGGCAAGTTGGGCAAACTGTGGAGTGTGCGGCAGGTGGTGGACGAATCTCAGGAACCACCGCCGACCAAGGACCGCGTCATTTATAAAGTCCTCGCCGGGGAAGGCGCCTACGATACCGGTATCTGCCTGCGTGAGGAGTTTCGTCAGTGGGCGCGCTTCGAAGTGCAGCTGAAGGGCGGGCACTGGGTAAAATCCCGCGATAGTGTGGACGACGAACACCCCGAATGACGGAGGTCCGTCGCACTGCCTGTGCTTAATAGACGTCACTACCAGCGGTTGCTGATCCACATGGTCTGATACGGATCCAGCGTCACTGTCGCCAGCATATCGTCGAATATCGCATCACTGATCAAATCTTTCCATTGGTCTGTGCCAATCAGGTTGATGGCGTTCAGATGAATGGTGTGGGGCTGATCGGAAATATTGTTCAGGCAGAAAATACTCTGCCGGCGATCCAGACTCTGGCGCCAGAACGCAAACACCTGATCACCAAGGTGCAGGGTAAACTGGGTCGCGTTCGGGTGGAACGCCGGCTGTTCACGGCGCAACTGGATCAGCCGGCGCAGTTTGTGAAACACCTGGTGGTGATGGGTCTCCGGATTGGCCAGACGTTCATTCAACTCCTGTTCCTGCCACTGACGACGATTGATGGCGCGGTTGTGGCCGTGTTCCTTCATGCGCTCATAGTCATTGGTGGTGCCCACAAGACTGTGCAGGTAAAACGCCGGAATGCCCTCAAGTGCCAGCATAATCGCATGGGCGCAAATAAATCGGTTCAGTTGCCAGCTATCTTCCCCCTCGGTAGTTCCCTTTAACGCGTCAAATAGGGAAATGTTGATCTCGTAGGGTTTATTGCTGCCGTCATCCAGTGCACGCCAGGAAATCTGCCCGCCAAAATTCTCCATGGTCTGAATCAGGGCTTCCTGCTCGCTGTCATCCAGCAGACCTTCTACTGGCCTCAATCCGATACCGTCGTGAGAGGCGATAAAATTGAAATAGGTTGTACCGTTCTGGGCCGGTGGCATGCTCATCAGCCAGTTTTTCAGATAGCGGCAGTTTCCGGTCACCAGGGTGTTGACCAGTAGCGGGGGCAGGGAGAAGTTGTAGATGCAATGTGCTTCGTTGGCATTGCCGAAGTACGACAGGTTCTCCTGATTGGGAATATTGGTCTCGGTAATGATTACCGCGTTGGGGTTGGCATGTTCAATCAGTGTCCGCAATAACCGTACGATTTCGTGGGTTTCTGCGAGATTCAGACAGTTGGTGCCAAGAGTTTTCCAGATAAAGGCAACCGCATCCAGGCGGAATACCCGTACCCCCATATCCAGATACATGCGGATAATATCCACGATCTTGGCCAGGACTTTGGGGTTGGCAAAATTCAGGTCAACCTGGTCGTGACCAAATGTACACCACACATGCCGGGTACCCCGTGGCGTATCGGTGGCGCGCAGTAGGGGGGTAACCCTCGGGCGCACTACTTTCGTGAGGTCTTCTTTCGGGTCCGCCTCAACAAAAAAGTCGCTACCTGGATCAATACCTTCCTGATAATTCAAGAACCATTCATGCTGGGCGGAGCAGTGATTGATGACCAGATCGGCCATCAGGTGGAAGTCGGTACTGATCCGCAGGATATCGCTCCAGTCACCGAGGCTTGGGTCTACCTGCTTATAGGCGGACACCGCAAAGCCGTCGTCACTGGAATAGGGGAAGAACGGTAATATATGCACCGTGTTGATCAGCATTGGAAAATGCGCCTGCAGGAAGTGGTGCAGGGTTTTCAGCGGTGGCTGGTTATCGTTCAGGATACTGTTCCCGTAGGTTATCACCGCGATATCTGTCTGGTCCCAGAGATTCTTATGGGCGATGGGACTCTGGCAGTCTTCGTCCAGACGCATGGTCCGAATCAGTTCCTGAGCAATGGGTTCGACCTCGAGTTCCGGATAGATAAATGCCAGGTGATCCACCACCTTCTGATGTAAAACTTCCTCGATTGGTAAGTTCGCCGTCGGTTGATTCACTGTGTCCCCCGTTGCATTGTGATGCTGGTCTTGCCGTTGTTTTTTGTTATGCGTTGTATTCTTCGTAGTCCGCTTCCACGGCCTGTTTCAGTTGCTTCAGGAATCCGGGTTCGGCACTGGTGATACGGTTCCAGCTTGGTATAAAAGGTGTTTCCATTGGATTGTCCAGAAATGCCTGTCCGGCTTTTACCAGATTGCTGGCAAACAATTCGACGGTCTGCTCTTCTTTGTGAATGTCGAAATTGAGGCCGTTTATGAGGGCATCATTGCGATAGGTTTCCACGAAATCCAGCGCAATACGGAAGTAGGTAGCCTTGATGCTGCGGAAGGTTTCCGAGGAAAAGACGGTGCCCTGGGTGGCCAACTTGCGGAAAAACGATTTGGCTATATCAATGGACATTTTTGATAGGCCGCAATGTTCGTCGTCAAAGGATACATCCTGGTGCTTGTGGTCGTAGGCGTGGGCAATATCTACTTGGCACAGTCGGTTGGTGGAGTAGTTCCGGTGCATTTCAGATAGCACACCGATTTCCAGGCCCCAGTCACTGGGGATGCGCAGGTCGTTGATAACATCGCGGCGGAAGGAAAATTCACCAGCGAGCGAATAGCGGAAGCTGTCCATGTACTCCAGATATTTGGTGTGGCCGTATATTTTCTTTAATGTGCGGATCAGCGGAGTGACAAGGAGACGGCACACGCGGCCGTTGATTTTGCCGTTGGCGACGCGGGAGTAATAACCCTTGCAGAATTCGTAACTGAATTGTGGATTGGCCACTGGATAAAACAGGCGTGCGAGCATCATGCGGTTATATGTGACGATGTCACAGTCATGTAGCGCAATGGCCTCGCCACGACGGGATGCGAGAATATAACCCAGGCAGTACCACACGTTTCGACCTTTCCCCGCATCTTGGGGAGCGAGGCCGTCTCGCTGTAGCTGTGCATCCAGTTCGCGCAGGCGCGGGCCATCATTCCACAATACCCGTACGTGCTGCGGCAGGATTTTGAATTGCTTTAGTGCATCCCGATACTGGTCTTCATTGGCGCGGTCCAGCCCGATCACAATTTCTGAAAGGTAAGGTACTTCTGCCAGTATTTCGAGAATCTTGGGTAGCGCCTCGCCTTCGAGCTCTGAATAAAGAGAGGGAAGCAGCAGGGACATAGGGCGGTGTTTAGAGAAGCGAATCAGGTCCGCTTCCATATCCTCCAGGCTGCGGTTGGAAAGATTGTGCAGGGTCGTGATGTCACCATTCTGAAAAAAATCGGTCACGGTTTGCTTCCTGTTTTACGACGGTAGAAGTTTTTACAAGGGTAGAAGTTCGGTGGCGAGAATGTCCTGAATGGCCAGTGCCCAGCCCAACGGGCCAGTTTCCTGGGTAACGATCAGTTCAGGATGATGAGGTAATTCGGGGGGCGCGTGGGAGGGCGAGCGCACGATAACAGCGACGTCGGCAATCTTCAGCATGTCCAGATCATTGGGCCCGTCGCCACTGGCGATCAGCTTGCACGAACGGTCGGTGTAGTGCTGGTAGGTCTTCTTCAGCAACTTTGTCGCCTGGCCTTTGTCGGTTTGTCCCAACACATGCAGGAAACGTCCGCCCTGGAGAGTGGCGAAGCCGGCGGCATTGGCACGGGCGGCAAAGGCAGCTTTTTCTTGTTCGTTACCGCGCCATAACAGCGGCTCGGAATAGCCGCGGCGGTTGGCCTGTTCCGCTTCACTGGCGTTCAGGCCCGTAGCTGCGACGATTTCCTCATTGCTGGCGGAGGAAAAACTCAGGTAGGGCACACCGTGGCTTTCGCCGTCGTTGTGCAGAAAGTCCACAATGCTCTGGCGCTGTGCGCCTGGCTCCAGCACCCAGTAACCATCCTCTTCCCGTGCCAACTCCGGCTTATTCGGAAAATATCCCGCGGGTATAAAAATCGCCGATCCGTTTTCAACAATAAACGGGTGCTGGTTCTGCAGCGCATCCCGCAGGGCCAGCATTTCATCGCGGGTTTTACTGCTGTTGAGGATCACCGGTATACCGGCGGATTCCAGCTGTTGCAGGGTGGCATCGGCAGGCTGGTGGGAGTAGCTGAAATGATCCAGCAGAGTGCCGTCCAGATCACTGGCGATTAGCCATTGGGTTTTCGGGCTCGCTATTGTCGTCATTCGATTCCGTTTTTCTGGCTTCTTTTTCTGGCCTGGCGTCGGCACGAAAAAATGCGTGCGCTAATTAGGTAATCCAAAAATAGTGCCAGTCAGAGGAAAACGAGCCATTGCACCGGTTCAGAGCAGTGGATTGGCGTCAGAATCTTTTAGTTCGGATTTGTCGGGCCAGAAATGTGCGGAACCTGCATCGTATTGGTGAGCACACTGCAGGCTAATTTTATGATTGCACCGCAGTGGTGCGCGCAGGAGGGAGGGAAAGCCCCACCGGCACAGCCGGTGAGGCTTTAAAAGGCGATCAGGGCGCGGAGCACCCCAGGCAGCGCGCATAGAGTGCGCGGGGATCTTTAAAGGTTTGCAGTTCCGCCAGGGGCTGTACCGCCGGACGAACGCTGTTCAGCCAGGCACCCAGCGGCAGGTTGCGCTCCACGCTGGCAGAGACATGGGCGTCCACATTTTCCGCCAGGGCGCGCATGATTTTTTCGCTCGGGGTCAGCTCGCGCTGAATTTCCATCACTTCATACTTTTCCAGCTCGGCCAGCTGCGCGGCATCGGCGATGGCATCGTTGAGGTTGCCCAGTTCATCTACCAGACCCAGTTCGTGGGCGGCGCGGCCGGTCCAGACCTGGCCCTGGGCGATTTTATGAATTTCCTCCGGCGTACTGTTGCGCGCTTCCGCGACCAACTGCAGGAATTGCGCGTAGGTGTGCTCCACGCCCTGTTGCAGGATGTTTGCGGCGGCCTCTGGCAGGGCGCGGTCGAGGCGCATGGTGCCCGCTAGTTCGGTGGTGCCCACGCCGTCGTTGTAGATGCCCAGGTGTTCCAGGGAGTCTTCGAAAGTGGGGAAGGCGCCAAACACACCAATGGAGCCGGTAATGGTGGAGGGGGATGCCCAGATGCGATCGCCGCCGGCAGAAATCCAGTAGCCACCGGAGGCGGCGACGCTGCCCATGGAGATCACTACGGGAATACCGGCTTCGCGGGTAGCGAGTAGCTCCTGGCGAATGGCCTCGGAAGCGAAGGCGGAGCCGCCGGGGCTGTCAATACGCAGTACCAGCGCCTTGACGTTTTTCTCGCGGGCCTCGGCAATCAGTTTACCGAGCGTGGTACTACCGATCTGTCCCGCAGGCGCTTCGCCATCGATGATGGCGCCGGCGGCACTGATCAGGCCAATTTTATCTTTCTGCAGACGGGGGTCCGGCAGGTTGGTGAGTTTGACCTGACGCAGGTAATCGTGGGCGTAGATGCCGCTGTACTGGGATTTGTCGTCGTTGGCGACGCCAACCACTTCCTGCAGCTCTTCGATGGCGGCGCGGCGGGTGAGCAGCTTGTCGACAAACTTGTTGGCCAGTGCGGCCTTGGCCCAGCTTCCGCCTTCTGCGCGTAGGTTTTGCGGCAGGTCGGCAATGTAGCTGTCGATGGCGTTGGGCGGCAGGTTGCGCAGGCCGGTGACCTGTTCGGTGTACTCGTTCCACAGCTGGTGCAACCAGCGGGCGTTGTTTTCCCGGGAGGCGGGAGACATGTCGTCGCGGGTGTAGGGTTCGATAAAGTCTTTGTAATCGCCCACACGGAACACGTGGAAGTTGATTTTCAGCTTATCCAGGGCGCTTTTGTAGTAGTTGCGGTAGCTGCCGAAGCCGGTGAGCAGTAGGGAGCCCATGGGGTTCATGTAGACCTTGTCGGCGTGGCTGGCGAGGAAGTACTGCCCCTGGGTGTAGTTGTCGCCGATGGCGTAGACCGGTTTTTCACTGGCTTTGAAGCGCTGTACGGCTTCGCCGACTTCTTCGAGTTTGCTGAGGCTGGCGCCGGCGAGGTGATCGAGTTCGAGCACGAGTGCGCTGATACGGTTGTCGTTGGCGGCGGCGTCGATGGCGTCGACGAGGTCTTTTACGCGGGTTTCCGGTGGTGAGGCGGGGCCGCCCAGGAAACTGGGAACGCCACTGGGTTGGCTGACTTCGTCGACGAGGAAGCCGCCGGGGGCAACTTTGAGGGCGCCGCCCTGGGGTACGGTGATGCGCTCTTCACCGCCGAAGATGGCCATGCCGATAAACAGGAGCAAAAGAAGGAAGAGGATGTTGGTGAATACCCGGCGCAGCCAGGTGATGGCTCCACCAATGGCGCCAAAAAAGCGACGAATAAGGCCGCGACGTCGTGTTGATTCGGTCAAACCTGAAACTCCTTGTTGTTCGGTCTATGGGGCTTCTTTCTTGTGGCCCTTGGAAGTTCTTAATTAGCACTGTGGCGTCACTACTGCCGGGTATAGCCTCGCGAGACACGGGCTAGGCGCCCCCCCTCAACCCATCCATGGGGGCTCTTCCGCGAGGTCCTTCTCGCGGAAGGTCTCACAAGGCTGTACCCGGTATCAGCGCCTTCGCACTGACTTTCAGTGCGATTAATAAGTGCTCAAGTGTTCGTGTTGTTACTTGCTTGGTTGTTTTGCAACTGCACCTGCCAACGGCTGGTCATCATTGCAGATACAAACAGAATAAGGCTCAAAGCGGTTAGCGCGCCATGCTGCCAGCCGCGTGTAGGCATCATTACGTCGACGATACCGGCGGTGATATAGAGCAGCAGGATAAAACATAGCCATAGATAGGCGCGTTGGTGCTGTTTGAGCAGGCCCGGCAATACCAGCAGCAGGGGGAAGGTCTGTAGTATCCACCACTTGAGTGAGCCGTCGAGGAACAGGTTCCATACCGCGAACAGTAGCAGAAGGCCGCCGTAGCAGAACCAGTTGAGCTTGCGCGCGACGTCCAGTTTGCGGGTGAGGCTGGTGGGGTCGATGGGTGTGCGCTGTTTTTTCTGTTTAGCCACGGTGGTCTCCCAGTTTTTCGGCGAGGGTGGCAATGCGTTTGCCGAGGGCGCGGCACAGGGTGGTTTCGTCGTGGCTCAGTTCGCCTTCATTGCCGCCGGCCCAGTGGGAGGCACCGTAGGGGGTGCCGCCGGTGGTGGTGTGCATGAGGGCGCCTTCGGAGTAGGGAATGCCGGCGATGATCATGCCGTGATGCATGAGCGGCAGCATCATGGAGAGCAGGGTGGTCTCCTGGCCGCCATGGAGGCTGCCGGTGGAGGTGAATACGGCGGCGGGTTTGCCGCTTAGGCTGCCGTCGAGCCACATGTCGCTGGTCTGATCCAGGAAGTAGCGCAGGGGCGAGGCCATATTGCCGAAGCGGGTGGGGCTGCCCATGAGCAGGCCCGCGCATTTACGTAGGTCGTCGGCGGTGCAAAAGGGGGCGCCGCTGTCGGGTACCGGCGGTTCGCTGGCTTCGGTGTTGGGGGAAACCGCGGGCACGGTGCGCAGGCGGGCTTCCAGTCCGGTTTCTTCAATACCGCGACCGAGTTCCGCGGCCATTTTGGCGGTGGCTCCGTTACGGCTGTAATAAAGAACAAGGATGTACGGTGCAGTTGGTGCGGAAGCCACTAGATCAGCTCCAGCACATTTTCCGGCGGGCGGCCGAGTACGGCTTTATTGCCCTTGATGACGATGGGGCGCTCGATCAGTTTGGGGTGACTTACCATGGCGTCGATCAGAGCCGCGTCGCTGTGGGCGGCGTCTTTGAGGTTGAGCTCTTTGTAGGCGTCTTCCCCTTTGCGTAGCAGGTCCCGCGGGGCAATGCCCAATTTGCCGAGGATGTCTTTCAGCGCTTCAGCGTCTGGCGGGGTTTCCAGGTAGAGCACGATTTCCGGCTCGATATTGTTTTCCTGCAGCAGTTGCAGGGTCTGGCGAGATTTTGAACAGCGGGGGTTATGGTAGATCGTCCACATCGAAAGCGTATCCTGTTAAGGTTTGGCGTATTCTAACAGCACTCTGTTAGTCGTCTACGCTGAGGTATGGCGTACTTTTTAGACAAAATACACGGATTTACCCGCCAGATTCACCGGAAAATGGCGGACAGCTCCTCTTTGAAAAAATGGTTTGGCAAGCCGTATAACAAACTGAGAAGACCCATGACTGAAATGGTGCACCGCTGGCGGCGCTTTTTTACTTCCCTGTGGACCGTATTCAACGAAAAGAACTGCAGACAGAATGCGGCGGCGCTCACTTATATGACGCTGTTCGCCATAGTGCCACTGGTAACGGTGAGCTATGCCATGCTGTCACTGTTTCCGGATTTCGCGGGGCTCGAGAGCAAGATTCAGCACCAGATCTTTTCCCACTTTGTGCCGGAAAGCGGGCGCGAGGTGCAGGAGTACATCAACAGTTTTTCCACCCAGGCCCAGCGCCTTACCGGGGTGGGTATCGGCCTGCTGCTACTGACCGCGGGTTTTATGCTGAAGAATATCGAGAACACCTTTAATGCCATCTGGGATATTCCCAAGGGGCGCCGGGGTGTCTCCAGCTTCCTGCTGTACTGGGCGATCCTGAGCCTGGGGCCGATTCTGCTCGGTGCCGGTATGGCTGCCACCACTTATCTCTTCTCTCAAAAAGTACTCGCCCAGAACGACAGCCTCGGACTACTGCCGATAGTGTTGCGGGTATTGCCCTGGGTATTTACCGCCATCGCGTTCACGCTGTTGTTTGTTGCGGTTCCCAACTGCCGGGTGCCGTTGCGCCACGGTCTCGCCGGGGGGGTGATTACCGCGTTTGCCTTTGAGGCGGCCAAGTATCTGTTTGGTGCCATTGTCGCGCGCAGCTCGGTACAGGCGATTTACGGTGCCTTCGCCTTTGTGCCCATGTTCCTGATCTGGATCTACCTGATGTGGATGATTGTGTTGGCGGGTTGTGTGCTGGTGCGGACTCTGTCGGCCTATCACGCGGCGGCCCAGGGGCGAAATTACTCCGATCTGGTGGCGACGCTTTCCATCCTGTGGAAGTTTTTCAGCAAGTATCAGCAGGGCCAGACCATCAGCGATCAGGATATTTCCCGCGTAGGGATACGCCCCGCCCAGTGGCGCCGTATCCGGGAAGTTTTGCAGAACAACAAGGTGATCGGGCAGACAGACCGCAACGATTACGTTCTGGTGCGGGATCTGGATTCAGTCACTCTGCAGCAGATGCTGGACTGGCTGCACCCGGCGCCGGTACCGGAGAGCGGTCACCGCGAGTTGCAGGTGCGCCCCTGGTACCGAGACGTGGAAACCCGTTTCCGCGAGGCGCGGGAGTTCTCCCGCGAGCATCTGTCGCAGAGCCTTGGGGACCTGTTCCGGGAGTCCATGTCCAAGGAGATGCTGGAGAAAACCGTGGATACCGGCAATCTGGAACCGGCCAAGCTGCCTGCTTCGGTGGAAACGGTGGACGATTCCGTCGACAACAAATCCAGCGCTAGCAAATCTGCCAACAAGGGAAGCAGCCGCAATGCCCGTAGTAGCAAGTCGTCCAGCAAAACGGCCAAATCTTAACCCGGTTGCCGCGCTACTGTTGCTGATCGCGCTGGCAATTGGCGGTTGCGAATCCCGTAGTGGCGGGCTTACCGCACTGAATGGCGACCGACTGGAGACCGGCGGCAAGGTGCTGCTGGTGAATTACTGGGCCGAGTGGTGTGCCCCGTGTCGAGAGGAAATACCCGAGCTCAATGATTTTTATCGCGAGCATGGTGAGCAGGTACTGGTGCTGGGGATCAATTTTGATCAGCCGCCCGCGGAGGAAGTACAACGCCAGGCAGAAAAGTTTGGCATCGCCTTCCCGCTGCTCGCCGCGGCACCGGAAGGTCGCTGGGGGCAGGCGGTTCCTCAGGTTCTGCCATCTACCTTCATTATTGATCGCAATGGCCAGTGGCGGCGTACCCTGGTAGGGCCGCAGACGGCCACCTCGCTGCAGGAAGCAATCCGTCCTTATCTGGAGCAGTAGGTCGCCGCGCAATCAGCCGCCGCGCTTGCTTCTACCGGTATAACCAAAGCGTCTTTTAGGGAAAACTGCGCCAGCTGTTAGGATGTCTGCGATTTTTTAACCTCGAACACGCAAACTGGGACTCAAATTCAATGCAATTGGGTGCATTTCTACTGCTGGCGTTTTACCTGTTCCTTCTCTGGCCTCTGGCGCGCTGGCACCGCAGTCGCGACTCCCTGGCTCCGGCGGTATTTGCCGGCTTGTTGCTGGGCGTATTGCTGGGTGGCTTTATGCACCTGGCGGAAGGCTGGGGCGTGGATGTGCCCTGGGTGTTGGACTGGGTGGGGCTGATTGGTGACGGCTATGTAAACCTTTTGCATTTGCTGGTGATGCCGCTGGTGCTGATTTCGATTCTGGGAGCGGTGGTAAAGGTCAGTAATACCCGCTCGCTGGGCAAGATCAGCGTATCCGTGCTGGCAGTTCTACTCGGTACCACTGCCATCGCCGCATTGATCGGCGTAATGATCGCCCACCTGTTTGGCCTTTCTGCCGAGGGGCTGGTGGAAGGCGCGCGGGAAGCGGCACGAGCGGAAGTGCTCAACGAGCGCATCGGTCGTGTCAGCGACCTCAGTATTCCGGAAATTCTGACTTCATTTATCCCGCGCAATATTTTTGCCGACCTCGCGGGCCAGCGGGACACTTCGGTGATTGCCGTGGTGGTCTTTGCGGTATTGCTGGGGCTGGCGGCACTGGCGGTGCGTAGGGAAAACCCGGAGCAGGGCGCGGCTATCGAACATTTCGTTTCCGTGGCTCAAGCCTGGGTAATGAAGCTGGTGCGCCTGATTATGGCGTTTACCCCGTACGGCGTAATGGCGCTGGTCACGGCGCTGGTGGCCAAATCCAGCTGGGCGGATATCTTCAACCTGTTCAATTTCGTGTTGGCCTCATTTGTCGCCATTGCGCTGATGTTTGTGGTGCACGCGGTGCTCCTACTGGTGAACGGCATTAGCCCTTTGCACTATTTCGCCAAGGTATGGCCGGTGCTGGTGTTTGCCTTCAGCTCCCGTTCCAGTGCAGCGACGATTCCGTTGAACGTGGAAACCCAGATCGACGAGCTGAAAAACTCCCCGGCCATTGCTAACTTTTCTGCCTCCTTTGGGGCAACCATCGGCCAGAATGGTTGTGCAGGTATTTATCCTGCGATGCTGGCGGTAATGGTGGCGGTACCATTAGGGATCAATGTGTTTGACCCGGTCTGGTTGGCCTCTCTTATTGCCGTCATTGTGATCAGCTCTTTTGGTATTGCCGGCGTCGGCGGCGGCGCAACCTTTGCGGCTCTTGTGGTGCTGCCTGCCATGGGGCTGCCGGTACAGATAGCCGCGCTGCTGATTTCTGTGGAGCCGCTGATTGATATGGCGCGCACCGCGCTCAATGTGAATGGTGCCATGACTGCCGGCACCCTGACTCAGCGCTGGCTGGGTGATAGTACGGGTGAAAGCAGCGGTGGCGATGACCACGGCAGAGAAGAAGCGAGCGAAGCCAGTTAATCCAAAATTTTTTCATCGTTGTGTCAACCAATAGCGCACCCGTGCGTTTTGATAAGAGAACAGAGCAGTTCTCACCCGTACAGCGGGGAATACAACAAGGAAACCACCGATGAAACTGATCAATAAATCGACTCTCTTTTTCACTGCAACCATGCTGTTTTCCGGCGCCGCACTGGCCGAAGATGGCGAGGCGCTGTCGAAGCACCTGGATAACAAGGGCGACCGTATAGAAAATCGTCTGGACCGCCGCGGTGATCGCATCGATAGCCGTCTGGATAATAAAGGTGATCGCATCGACAACCGGCTCGACAACAAGGGCGACCGGATCGATAACCGGCTGGACCGGGCCTCGGAACGCGCCGAAGCCAACGGCAACGATAAGCGGGCCACCTATCTGGACAAAAAGGGCGACCGTATTGATCGACGTTTGGACCGCAAGGGCGACAAAATCGACAATCGCCTGGATCGCAAGGGCGATCGTATTGACCGTCGCCTCGACCGCAAGGGACAAGGTATTGACCGGCGTATGGACCGTCGCAGTCAGCGCGTGAAAAAATAATCACCGCGTTCAGGGCGGTGCTAAGAAACCAGCGCTTGTCCTGATTGAAACAATCACATTGATGCTCACAAGACACCTCTCGGAAAAGGGTGCCGCGCACTGCATGGATCAATTTCTTGCCTCGGTGGAAAAGCGAGCCTATTCCATGGCAGCCATGGCGGTAGGAAACCGCGAAGATGCATTGGACATCGTACAGGATGCGATGTTTGCTCTGGTGCGCCGATACAGCCACAAACAGCGGGAGCAATGGCGCCCGCTGTTTTTTACCATTCTCAATAACCGCATCACCGACTGGCACCGCCGCCACAAAATGGTTTCCCGCTGGCAACTGTTGCGAGAAAAGTTTGCCGGTGATGATGGTGACGAAGACGGCTTTGATCCGGGCATTCTCGAAGACACCGCTGGTCCGAGACCGGAGCAGGGCGTTTTTTCCCAATACACCCTCGACGCGATTGAAGCGGCGGTCGGTCGTTTGCCACCTCGTCAACAACAGGCGTTTTTACTGCGCTGCGTGGAGGGCTTCGATATCACCGAAACGGCTAGCGTCATGGCGTGCAGTGCCGGTAGTGTAAAAACCCACCTTTCACGGGCGCTCGCCGCCCTGCGTACACAATTGGAGGAAGTGCGATGAGCTCGTCAAAAGATCGAGCAAACGGTCACAGTGACCAGGGGAAACTGATTGCCGGAACCCGTGAGGTGATGAGCCGCCGTGATGAATCTATCGACGGGGAAACCCTGTCCCGCCTGCGCCGCGCGCGCTCGGCTGCGCTAGACGCCAGACCCGGCTTGCGTCCACGCACAGGTCTGTGGTTACCCGCAAGCCTGGCATCTACGGCGGCTGCAGTGGCAGTGGTATTACTGCTGGAGCAATATCACGCTTCTCAGGCAAAGGAGGTGGATTTTCTTGCGGACGCTTGGATTCTGGATGAGGAGGCGGAATTGGAACTGATCGAAGATGTGGAGTTTTACCAGTGGCTGGCAGAGGAAGAGCTGGATGGCTAATCGTGCTGGCCGCTACTTTCAAAAGCGCCTGGGCAAGCCGCGGCTATCGCGCCTGGTTTTGGCCTGGACGCTGTTGGCGTTTCCCGCGGCATTTGCCAACGAATCACTGGATGAAGATTTTTTACTGTTCCTGTCCGACTGGACCGATGATACCGGCGAGTTTGTTTCGCCCAGCGACATGGACGAAAGTTGGGCCGGTGCATCCGTATACGCGGAACCCCAATCGCCGCAGGCACCATCCCAGCAAGCGGCAGACGCCGAACAGGGAGAGCAGAACAAGCAAGGTGAGCCAGATGAGTAACGCCACAATGCGAATGAAAGTACAGAGGGTACGAAAAGAGTTGCGCCGCGGTTTCGGATTTCCCTTGCTGCTAGCGCTGGTTTTGACGGCGATGAGTAGTCTGACCTGGGCAGATCCCGTGACCTGGCAGCAATTGAGCGAGAGTGAGCGTCAGCTGCTGCAACGATTCGAGAACCGCTGGAATGAATTCACTCCGGAGCAGCAGGCACGCCTGCGCCAGGGGGCGGAGCGCTGGACCTCCATGACCCCGGAGCAGCGCCAGCGGGCGCGCCAGGAGTTTGGCAAATGGCAGCGGCTTACCCCTGAACAACGGGAGAAACTGCGTGACGCCTACCGACGCTTCAAGGCCCTGCCGCTGGAGCAGCGGCAGAAAATCCGAGAGGCCCGCCAGCGCTTTCGTCAACTGTCACCGGAGCGGCAGCGGCGCCTGCGTGAGCGCTGGCAGAATATGACCCCGGAACAGCGCCAGCGATTTCGGGCGCGCCGCCAGCGCAAGGAGTCGAGTGATTGACCGCTTAAGGGCTACTGCCGATAGTGCTCCCGCGGCAAAGCGCTCAATGGCCGGAGGCATAGCCCCGCGCAATTTTTCCGCAGAGTTCAGTTTCGATTCAGCCTGTCCCTCGTAAAGTGCTCCCATCGGCCGCTTGTGGCCACAACGAGGCACCCGGTAGCGACTAAATGCAGCTCATGGTCACGCCAGGGCGCCAGAGTCCGGGTCTCTGGGAGTACTGAATATGGCGACAGTAAACAATTGGTTACAGCAGTTGGCATTTGCCGGTCTCACCGCCGCTCTGGTGGGCGTCAGTGTTTCGGCTACCGCCGGTGAAAGCGGCTATCCCGAGCCGTATGAAGGCCAGTACGTGGGCCAGCAGGGCTATCACTATGCCACGGTTACGGGCGTTACCCCCATTTACAATGATATCCGCGTAGTTGAACCCAGAACCCAATGCTGGGACCAGACCGTCACCTACCAGCAACCTTCACCCGCCGGCGCCATTATTGGCGGCCTTGTGGGCGCGGCTGTGGGCCGCAATGTGGTGAAGGGGCACAAGCATCGAAACTATCGTCATTACGGCCGCCATCACTATCGCCACCACCACCGCGCCAACAAGGGCGCGGGTATGGTAGCGGGCGCTGCGGTGGGCGCGATTATTGGCAGTGCCATCAGCCGCCATCAGGCGCCGGTGCAATACGGCACCGAGCAACGCTGCCAGGTAGTGGAAGAAGTGAGCACCCGCCGGGAACTGATCGGCTACGACGTGAACTACCGTTACAACGGCCAGGAATATCTGATTCGCACTGACCACCATCCTGGCGATAGAATTCGGGTTCGCGTAGACGTCACGCCGGTATTGTGACCAAAAAGTGTCCATTCAGCGGCGAAGTGGAATTGACAGGAGCAGATTAGTGAAAGTTGCATTGGTTTGTCTGTGGGTGGCCATTCTGGTTGCCGCGCCGGTTTCCGCATCCTCGCGGTATCAGGTGGATACACCTGCCCCTCGGATCGCCAGCGTTCACAAACTGCATATGCAGCCTCTGGCCAGTTTTCGGGTGCAGAACAAGGGCATTTCCAAAAATGAGGCCGCCGCGATCGTAAAGCGGCAGTTCGGCGGCAAGATTCTGGCGATCAGTGAGGTCCAGCGAAAAGGCAAAGCTGCCTACCGGGTTAAGGGACTTTCTGACCAGAGTCAGGTCTATGTCGTATTCGTCGATAAACAGAGTGGGCGTATCTCCCGTTAAACGACCACTCGCCCGCAGAACAACTGCCGAATAGAATTGACCGAGGAACAACCATGCGCGCACTGCTGGTGGAAGATGAGCACGCCTTGCGTGAACAATTGGCGACCTCCCTGCGCAAGGGGGGGTACACTGTTGACGAAGCGCCAGACGGGGAAGAAGCCCTGTATCTGGGGCGAGAATTTCCCTACGACGTCGCGGTGATGGACTTGGGGCTGCCCAAGGTGGACGGTATCCAGGTGATCGAGACCCTGCGCAAGGAGTCCCGTCATTTCCCGATTCTGATCCTTACGGCTCGCGGCCACTGGCAGGAACGGGTGCGCGGACTGGAAGCCGGTGGTGATGACTATCTCACCAAACCCTTTCACACCGAAGAACTGCTGGCCCGACTCAACGCACTGGTGCGCCGCTCTGCAGGATTTTCCTCGCCTACCATCAATGCGGGCCCCATCGAGCTGGATACCAGCGCCCAGCGGGTAAAGGTCTCCGGCAGTGAGCTGGAACTCACTTCGTTCGAATACAAGGTACTTGAATACCTGATGCTGCACCCGGATGAAGTGGTATCCAAGACCACCCTTACCGAACATATCTACGAGCAGGACTGTGACCGCGACAGCAATGTCATCGAAGTGTTTATTGGCCGCCTGCGAAAAAAGCTGGATGCCGCCGGCGGCGTAAAACCGATCGAAACCCTGCGCGGGCGCGGTTACCGCTTTAGTCCGGCGGGCTGATGGACTGGTTGAGGCGGCTGCACCGCCCGCGGCAGCTGCTATTCCGTTGGGTACACTCTTTGTCCGGCCGTCTTTCTCTGATGGCGACACTGGTGCTGCTGGTCTTCCTGGCGGTATTTTCCGGGGTGTTGGAACGCGCGTTCCGTACCTCTCTGGACGAAGCCAAGGCGCGGGAGCTGCAGCTGCATGTTTACACCCTGCTGGCGGTGGCGGAGCCCGATGGTGATACCCTGCAGTTGCCTCTGAGCCTTCCAGAGCCCCGCTTCAACCAACCGGACTCGGGCCTGATCGGCGCGGTGATGGATGCCCGTGGTCGGGTAATCTGGCGCTCCCCCTCGGCACTCAGTCTGCCGAATTTTTCTGCCCTTCCTCTTCCCCTGCCATTACGCCAGGGCCAGCAGGTATTTGCCGAAGTGCAGATGCCAGACCTGAATCAGCCATACACCAGTTTTCGCCAGGGCATCGCCTGGGGACTGGATAACGAGCTGCAATTTACCTTTGTGGTACTGGAAGACGCGGCGCCGTTGTATGCCCAGCTCAAGCAGTTCAATACCACTCTGTGGCGTTGGCTGGGGGTTGGTTCTCTGGCGTTGATCGCAGTGCAATTGCTGGTGCTGCAATGGGGGCTGGCGCCGTTGCGCGGGCTGACCCGCGCGCTGAAAAACATGCAGCACGGCGGCGCCGATCGCCTGCAGGGCCACTTTCCCCAGGAGCTGGTTCCGCTTACCGATAACCTGAACCTGCTGATCGAGAATGAGCGCCGCCAGCGGGAAAAGACCCGGCACACTCTCGGTGATCTGGCGCACAGCCTGAAAACACCTCTGGCGGTATTGAAGGGCATGGACGTGGCGGCCGATCCAGAGGGTGCGCAGCGCGCTCTGGCAGAGCAGGTAGAGCGGATGGACAGTATTATCAGCTACCAGCTGAAACGGGCGGTTACGTCTTCACCCAAGTCGATCTTGCGCGGTGTGCCGGTGAAGCCCCTCGCGGAAAAAATTCTCTCGGCCCTGGACAAGGCCTATCGCCATAAAACGGTCGACGCGGAATTGCTATGTGATGACTCTGTGCTGTTTTATGGCGACGAGGGGGATCTGATGGAAATGCTCGGCAATCTTTTGGATAACGGATACAAGTACGGTGGTGGCAAACTTGTGGCAAAAATCCGAAATACCGAGGGTCGTCGCGGGCTCGAAATTATTGTCAGCGACAACGGCCCCGGCCTGTCCGAGTCCCAGTGGCAGCAGGTAATCCAGCGCGGTGTGCGCGCGGACCAGAAACAGCAGGGGCAGGGGATCGGGCTTGCGGTGGTGGTGGATATTGTGGAAAGTTACCACGGTACTATAGGCATAGTACCTCCTGCCCAACGGGATGATGAGTACTTCGGGGACGTGGATCTTGGGGGACTTACCCTGCGCGTCGCCCTTTAAAAAAGAAATAACAAGCAAATGGAGTTGGTATGTTTTTCCGATCACTCAAGAGGTCGTCGCGCAGCTTGACCGCTGCGTTGCTGATGGCCGGTTCTATCGCCGCATCGGCGTCTGCCACTGAGGTATCTTCACCCTGGCCTGGTGGTGCCGAAGTCGCAGTGGTACTGACCTATGATGACGCACTGGATTCCCATCTGGATGTGGCCATCCCCCAGCTAAACGAGCATAAACTCCCGGGCACCTTCTATTTGAGTGGCGCGCGCCCCTCAATCCGTATGCGCTTGCACGAGTGGCGCCGGGCCGCCCAGTCCGGCCACGAGCTCGGCAACCACATGCTTTACCATCCTTGCCGAAAATCCGTCGCCAATCGCAGCTGGGTAAAGCCCTGGCAGGACCTGGATAAATACACCCTGGAGCAGTTTATTGACGAAGTGCAGGCCACCAACAGCATGCTTGAGGCCATCGATGGTCAGCAGCAACGGACTTTCGCTTATCCCTGCGGCGATATGGTGGCCGGCGGGCAGGATGTGGTGCCGGAACTGAAAAAACTGGTACCGGCGGCGCGACTGTTTTCCGCTGATGGCCAACATCATCCCGATGACAGGGATTTTTACCGGGTGGCATCATTTGATGGCGCTGAGAAAAGCGCGGATGAATTGATCGCGGTGGTGGAAGCCGCGCGACAAAACAACAGCCTGGTGGGCTTTATGTTCCACGGTGTGGGTGGGGATTACATAACCGTATCGGAGGAAGACCATCAGGCGCTATTGGCGCACCTGGCGGCGCATCCGGGTCGCTACTGGGTGGCCACCATGCGCGAGGCGGTAGCGCATCTGAAGAAAGAGCAATTGCGACAAAACCGCTGACCTTCCATCGGTCTACGCCCACAGGGCGTAGACCGATGGAAGGTCTATCCGGCGGCGCTCAGGAGCTTTCGCTTCCCTTGGCGCCTTCAATTTCCTCCGCGGTTTCCAGCGGAATATTGGTACTGGCCTGCTCCGCGCGGCGCTGACCTGGAACGACACCCTGCCACAATGTGTCTGCGAGGGCTTGTGGCGACTCGCTGCGACCGTCTGCGATCCACTGCACGATCGCGTGCGCCACATCCGGCCAGGCGATGCGCACGCCTCTCGGCTGCTCTTCGAGCCAGCGACCAATGGTCAGTGCATCAATATGCTCGACCACTTTGGCCAGTTGCAGCTCCTTTAATGCCATTCCATTCGCTTCCTGCTCGAACTGTCCCTTCAGCGGGCGGGTCAGAATGGGCTTGCCCAGGGTCAGGGTTTCGGCAATCAGTTCAAAACCGCTATTGCAAATGACTGCACGGGCGGTGGCTACGTCGTGACGGAAGCCTTCCACCGATGGCGCTTTCAGAGTGATATTGTCCGCTTTGGGCAGGTCTGTGGGTAGGCCGTAGACGATAAATTGCTGTGGCAGTTGTGCCAGGTGTTGCAGCAGTGGTGCTGCATGCTCAAACGGCAGGTACACCAGGATATGGTCCTGTTCCGCCGGGGCCGGTTCTTCGTGCGCGTGGGCGATGGGGGGCAGGATCGGGTGGCCAAAGTGATACCAGTGCATGCCCAGGCTTACCGGGACCGGCGCGAAGGCTTTCATGATGCTGCGCGCAACCCAGCCGAAGGCCGGGGTCGGAATGGCGAAGTTGAATGCATACTGGTGGCCCAGCCCGAGACTCGGACATTTGCGCTTTTTCGCCGCCCAGGCGGTAACCGGCTCGAAATCGCTGATGACCAGGTCAAAATCGTTCACCGGCAGATCGCGAATATCTTTCAGCAGCTTGCGCAGATCCAGTTGTCTGGCGGTCGCCAATTTGTCGATCTTGCCTTCCTTGTGCACAAAGGTCAGGCCTTCTCGCCACCAGTAGTCACCGAAGGCTTCCATGGCGAAAAGTTTTTCCGGCGGGCGACCGGAGAAAAGCCACTGTACTTCGAGATCGGGGAATTGCTGAAAGGCTTCCGCCATGGCGCGGGCGCGGGAGATATGACCGTTACCAGTACCTTGAACACCGTACAAAATTTTCAAGTTGCTTCTCCGGGAGGAATGCGAGGATTGTCTATTTCTGGAGCAGGGTGGTGCTGCGCAATAGTTATAGCAGTACGCCGCTCACCGCGAAGCCAACACTGGTGCCAAGTAGCGCACCGGCAAACACATCCGTGGGGAAGTGCACGCCGAGACCTACACGGGAAGTGCCCACACCCGCGGCCCACAAGTAACCAAGTGCCCACAATGGGTTAAGGCACTGGGCGAGCATGGTCACAAACAGGAAGGCGCCGGAGGTGTGGCCCGAGGGCAGGCTGAAGCGGTCGTTGGCCACCACGATGGAGCGCAGTCCCGGAATGGATTCCGGCGGCCGGTTGCGGCGGGTGGTGTTCTTGATGGTCCAGTAGAGGGAGCGCTCGATGGCAAACGCAGCACCGCACACGGTGAAGAACTGCAGTGCGGCACTCAGGCTCATGGCCGCCACCACCAGTGGTGACAGCAGGTAGAGCCAGCCATCCGCCGAGCGGGACAGCAGCAGATAGTTTCTGCGGGATGCCGGCCGTGTTGCCCGTTCTGCCATTCGCAGCACCAGCGACACGTCGACGGTTTTCAGTGTGATAGGTAAGCTTCGCATACGGTAAAAGTACGAAGCCTATGTTGCGCAGACTTGAACAAAATATGTCAGGTCTGTGAAATCTGCCCCTTTTACAGGGGCGGAGAGGTGCGGAGAGGGGCGGCGGCGCGATAAGCCACGTAAAACCGTGGCCGCGCGCCGCCGAAATGTGATCAGTCGATGCCGATTTTGATGACCCCGGAGCCGGGCAGTTTTTCCACCAGCTCGTGACCACACAGTTTTGAAGGGGTGAAATAACCGCCTTCCCCCTGATAGTCGAGCAGGAACTCCACCACCGCCAGGGAGCCGTGCACGGTCACATCGTAGCCGTTGGCGGTAACCACACGTCCCACCCGGCGCTCGCCGCGGCGGTCATTGCGCACTTCGCCCCACACCCAGGTTTGCTGCTCTGCGCGCTGGTTTTCGCTGGGGCCGCGGACCTTGTTGTCGACCTTGCCCTTGAGCCAGTTCTGCACCCATTTCATGCGCAACAGCCAGCGGAAGGCGTTCAGCTTCTGCATTTTTTTAGCCCGGCGCGGGCTCATGGGGATGTACACCTCGATATTGGGAATCTCGGTGGAGTAGTAGGCGGTGGCGACGTCACCCCAGGGAATGGCGACGGCGAACTTTTCACCGCGGCCGAAATTGATCTTGCGGGTCAGCTCGGCGTGGGGAGTCACCTCGATCTTGCCGTTGCGACGCACCGCTCCACCCACGCCGAGGCTTTCGATCGAGGTCTTGGCGGTACCGGGGCTGAGGCCGGAATCCGAATCGAATCCCAGGGTCAGGTGCGTAGCGCTGTACATTTCCTTGTGCAGAGCGGCCGCCAGGCAGTCTGTAGGAATCACATCAAAGCCGGTGCCCGGGCACAGTACCACGCCGGCGGCGCGGGCTTCCGCATCCAGGCCGTGGGCCAGTTGGTACACCGACATTTCCCCGGTGATGTCCTGGTAGTGAGTGCCGCTGGCAATACAGGCGCGGATCATCGGTTCGGCGGTGCTGGAGAATGGTCCCGCACAGTGAATCACCGCCGCCACATCCCTCAGGGTATGTGCGAGCGCGTCTTCATCGTCCAGAGAAACGGCAATGGCGGGCAGGCCAAGCTCTGTGGCCAGCGGCTGCAACTTGGCTGCACTGCGACCGGACAATATGGGCTTCAGGCCCCTGGCCACGGCTTTGCGGGCAATCAGCTCGCCGGTATACCCGTAGGCGCCGTAAATCAGGATGTGCTTTTTGTTATCCGAGTTGTTCACCGAGTGTCCTTATTGTCTTTTTTGGGCGAAGCCCGGTATCAGTCGAGTGGGCGTTCCAGGGCAAAGCGCGCGATCGTCTCGCCGTCTTTCTCGATGGTTTCCATAAACATGGTGAGGGGGCGTGCCCACACACCGAACTCATCATACAGAGCGCGGTAGATCGCCAGTTGTTCCCCGGTCTCGCTGTGGGTGGCAATTTCCATCAGGTGATACAGGTTGCCTTTGTAGTGCCGGTAGATACCTTTTTGTGGGGCTTGCATAGAACTCACGTGGTTTAGTCCATATGAAAAGGAGAGAGCTGAATCTGGGTAATACGCTGTCCGTGCAGCACGGCAATGCCACTGTAGCGGCGTTCGCCGGTAGAGGTGAATTCAAATTCGTACTGCCGCTGCAGTCGCACATGACCGCGCCGGTCGCGCTTCAGGCGGGTGCGGTTCAGCATCACCGTATCGTCCAGCAACTGCACACCGGTTTTTGCACAGTGATCTTTTACAATGCGCCGCACCCGATCCTTGGCCGCCATACCGGCCCAGAAATACCAGGCGGGCAGTGCCAGGAGAGAAATCCAGAAGAGGTCGCCGAGCGAGTAATACATAAGCGTTGCAGTTGCTATCATCGAACCGCGCAAGAATACCACCACAGGAGGATACATGTCTGGCACGATTCTCATCACTGGCTGCAACCGCGGCATCGGACTGGAAATGGCCCGCCAATTTGCCGCGGATGGTTGGAAAGTGATCGCTACCTGCCGTAACCCCTCCGCCGCCTGGGAATTGAGCGAACTGGCGGAGTCCCATGAAAATCTGCAGGTACACGGGCTGGACGTGACCGATTATCAGCAGCTCGAGGAACTCGCGCACAGTTTAGAAGAGCTTCCGCTGGATGTACTGGTCAGCAACGCGGGCTATTACGGCCCGAAAGGGGTGACCTTTGGCAGTGTGGACGTGGAAGAGTGGCGCAAGGTGCTGGAGGTCAACACCATCGCACCCTACAAACTGGTGGAAGCATTTGCTCCCCACCTGGCCGCCGGCAAGCGCAAAGTGTTCGGTGTGCTGAGCAGCAAGGTAGGCAGTATCGATGACAATGGTTCCGGCGGTGGTTACCTGTACCGCTCTTCCAAAACGGCGGTCAATCAGGTTGTTAAGAGCCTGTCCATCGACCTGGCGGAACAGGGCATCCGGGCGCTCGCGTTTCACCCCGGTTGGGTGCAAACGGAAATGGGTGGTCCCAACGCATTGATTTCCACTCAGCAAAGCGTGCAAGGACTGAAGCATCTACTGCTGAACGCGACACCGGAAGACAGCGGTTGTTTCTTCAATTACGACGGCTCGGAAATTCCCTGGTAAATCACTGTCGATTCAGTTGAAATTTGAGTGCTCTATTCGTTTCGATATAGATATAGCTTTCGGTTTGTGATGTGCCTCGCGTTTTTGGCGTGATAATTCCTTTCTGCTTTTGTAGCTAATTCTAGTTTGGTAGATTCCCCAGCATTTTTAATAATAACAAGACGTTCTTGGGGAAAATTTCAAATGAGACGATATTTTGCTCTGCTGCTGTTCGTTTTTTCGACGGTATACGCTTTGCAGCTGAAAGCAGCGGTGAGTATTTCCCCCAGCCCTTCTACCGGCAGCTTTACCGTAAGTTGGGACGCCCATCCCTCAGTCAGATTTGGCTATAAAGTTGTTGAAACTTACGGCGGGTCAAGTACCACATACTCGGTTAGTGTTGGTACCCGCTCCAAAAGCTTCACTAAGACCGAAAATGGTTCTTATGCGTATGAAATTATCGCTAGGGGCGAGTACTACAACGCACAGATAGGCGAATATTTCCCCAAAGATTATTCAGCGGGTTCGGCAGTGGTGACAGTCACGGTGCCAAAGCCAGGTACTCCAGCATCTATTTCGGTACCGGGTTCCACTGATACGGATGGAATATTCACTGTAAGTTGGGGTTCTTCTAGCGGCATCGTGACGCGATACGAGGTTCGAGAATCGAAAAACGGTAGCTGGGGAGGTTGGGTAAGTACCGGCACCGGTCGGTCGAAGACATACAGCGGAAGAGGCGACGGAACATATCGCTATCAGGCCCGAGGTTGCAATGACTCTGGTTGTGGCAGTGCGAAAACAAGCGGCTATTTCGATGTCCTAAAAGCCCCTGGAACCCCTTCCTCCATTACAGTTCCCACAGGTACCGATGGAGATGGTAGCTACACAATTGGCTGGGGAGCTTCAACTGGCACGGTTGCGAGGTATGAATACCGGGAGTCCAAGAATGGCTCCTGGGGTAGCTGGCTCAGTCACGGCACAAGCCGTTCAAAGCCGCTAAGTGGGCGAACTGATGGTACTTATCAGTATCAAGTGAAAGCGTGCAATGCGACCGGTTGTAGTGGCAGCCGAACGAGTAGCACATTCGATGTGCTCAATAAACCGGGTACTCCTGCTTCAATTACTGTGCCGACCTCAACAAATACCGATGGTTCTTTCACGATTAGTTGGGGTACGTCTTCGGGTGTCGTCGATCGCTATGAATTTCGAGAGTCGGTAAGTGGCAATTGGGGAGATTGGGTTGGTAACGGAACAAGTCGATCTGAACAGCTCAGCGGTAAGGGGGATGGTACGTATCAATACCAAGCCCGTGCCTGTAATGACTCTGGCTGTGGCGGAGTGAGGACTAGCGGCACTTTCAATGTATTGAAAAAGCCAGGAATACCGGCTTCGATCTCTGTACCTACGGACTACCATTCGAGTGCAAGTGCTTCTATCAGTTGGGGGGTATCATCCGGGAGTGTCGACCGGTATGAGTACCGCCAGCAAAAGAATGGCTCTTGGGGATCTTGGGCTTCCAATGGTGCCTCTCGCTCAAAAACCATCGGTGGTCATGTCGAGGCGGATTACGCTTATCAGGTGCGCGCATGTAACACGTCAGGGTGCGGAAGTGCCAGAACAAGTGGGACTTTTACAGTTCTATTCGCACCGAGTGGTACTTCAGGCTTAGTAGCTTCGGTGGCGCAGACAATCTCTGATTTCGACCTGAGCTGGTCCGCAGCGAGTGGCGTGATCAGCTCATATAAAATCGAAGAAAAATATGAGAGTAATAGTTGGGCTGACAAGGTAACGGTTAGTAGTGGGTCTACGACTGCGAATCTCAGTGTCGACAATCCTGGACAGTATCAGTATCGCATATCTGCCTGTAATGCAGCCGCTTGTGGCAGCGTCTCGAATACGGTAACACTAACTGCATCAACGGTTATGGTCGAACCATCTCCTTCTGATGGCAGCTATACATTGCGATGGACAAAGTACGACACCTCTAACGAAGGGTGGAATTTTCGCGTCACAGAGGTATTTGAAGGAGAAACTACCGAGCAGACTTTTAGTAAGAACGCTCGGAGTCATAGCTATCAAAAATACCAGAACGGTACATACAGCTACCAGATCGAGCAAAATATCGATGTAAGTGGCGAAGGTACAACTTTTCAGTGGTTTACAGTGGGCTCAATCGACGTCACTGTCACTATCCCGAAACCGGGTACGATGAATGTCATCACCGTTCCGACGGGAACCGTGGCCTCCGGAGAGTACGATGTTAGCTGGGGCGCAGGTTCTGGCTATACGGATTACTTTGAATATCGTGAAGAAAAGAATGGCTCTTGGGGTGCGTGGAAAAATAAAGAAAAAGATAACTCAGAACCGTTTTCCAATCAGGAAGACGGTTTATATCGCTATCAGGCACGGTCGTGCAATGACTCTGGCTGTGGCGGAGCTAAGACAAGTGGCTACTTCAATGTACTGAAGCGCCCCACTACTCCGGCGACCATTACCGTCCCGCCAGGTTACAACTCCTCTGGAGAGTATACAGTGAGTTGGGCTCAGTCTGGAGAGACCGTCGATCGCTATGAGCTTAGAGAAAGTGTCAATGGTAATTGGGGCGCTTGGCAGTCTGAAGGAACAGTACTTTTTAAGGAAGTAAATTCCCAAGACGAAGCAGTATACCGTTATGAAGTAAAAGCGTGTAATGCAACGGGGTGTAGTGGCTCGGCACAAAGTGCTGATGTGGAGGTGCTCTATAAACCGACACCCGTAACTGGCTTGGTGTCAAACGTTTCACAAACCACGGCTAGATTTACGCTTCAGTGGAGCGCTGCCAGTGGAACCATCGCGCATTACAAAATCGAAGAAAATTTCGCCGGTGAGGGCTGGGGGAACCCGTTAACGGTCGACTCAAGTAAAACTTCCGAGGTTCTCGACGTTTCCGGTGTTGGGTCCTACCAATACCGAATTTCGGCCTGCAATGCTTCCGGTTGTGGTGGCGTATCAAATGCCGTGACAGTGGTAGCCAGCACTGTAATAGTCGAACCAACTCCGTCCGATGGTAGCTACACGCTCACATGGGCTAATTACGATGCGGACAATGGCGTGAGTTATCGTGTGACTGAGACTTTCGGCAGTACCGTTTTCGAGGAATCTTTTAACAAATATACGCAGAGTAAGGCCTATGAAAAAACCAAAAATGGCACTTATCACTATGTAATCGAGCAACAGGTCGATGTGTCAGGAGATGGTAGCCAGCTCCAGTGGTTCACCGTTGGTACAGTGAGTGTCGATGTTCTGTTGCCTCAGCCTGGCACAGTACCGCTCAGTGTCAGTAGTGCGCATAACTGGGTTAATGATCAGGTGGTCGTTAGCTATACGCCGCTATCGAGTGTCCATGTCGACACCTATGAACTGGAGTTTTCATCTGGTGGTTCCTGGAATCCACTAATTGAAGGAGACCTTACCCTTAACGATAAAGGGGTCTACAACTTTCGGGTTCGTGCCGTGAACGACTCTGGCCCCGGCCCCTGGAGCGAAGCTCGTACAGAAACCTACGATAAGCCGTTACCCCCAGAACTATATGCCGATCACATAGGTGAAGATGGCGAGGTGGATTTACGTTGGGTGGAGTCTGGTGGAGATGCAGATTATTTTACTCTGGTAAGTCCTACAGATCCGAACTTTTCGGACCCGGGAGAACTGACCGGAAATAGCTACACGGTTCCCAACGTTTCAGCTGGTAGGCAGGAGTACCGGATCGCCGCATGTCTTTCTGCTATGGAGTATTGCTCTGAGTTTTCCGGGGGGCAGACTTCTCACTCGCTAAGTAGTAGTGCTTCGGTTCAAAACATTTCCGGCTTGGCGGCGCCAACAGAAGACCTCTCTTTCACTTTACCAGTCGATGAGTCGGTGATTATTTGGGAGGGAGACCTGTCTATTAATGGCGGCGCGATAAATTACGCATTCCCTATTGCGTTGCCTCCCGGTCGTAAAGGAGTGCGGCCTTCGCTGAGTGCCAGTTACAGTAGCCAGTCTGGCTACGGAAATCTTGGTTTTGGATGGTCTATAAGCAGCGGAGGATCAATCAGTCGATGTCAGAAAATCTTCGCCATTGATGGAGAGTCGCGACCAGTTAATTTCGATAATTCTGATGCCTTGTGCCTGAATGGTCAGCGCCTGATCCTGGTTTCCGGTAGTTATGGCCAGTCTGGTGCTGTGTATGCGACAGAGACTTACGATGGTAGCAAGGTCACCCAGAAGGGGGGGGCATTCAGTTCTTCATCCGCTTACTTTGAGGTGGAAACCAAGACTAACCAGCTCCTTGTATTCGGTCAGTCTGCGGGTGCGGTACTCACTCCCACAGGCGCCGGATCGCCCCTTAGCTGGAAACAGTCGAAGCAGGAGGATTCCTTCGGAAACAATATTCTTTGGGAATACGAGACTGCTGCGGGCGAGCATCGTCTGAACAAGATTTACTACACCGGCTATCAGGGGACAGCGGGCAGCAGGGTAGTGGATTTCGTGTACGAGTCGGCAAATCGCTATCGACGCCAATATCTCCACGGCGGCGAAACTCTAAGCACCAGCCGGTTGCAGAAACTTGTCATTTCGATCAATGGCACAACCGGTCATGAATATCGCTTCAATTATCTAAGCGATGAGAATATTGATCGCTTGGAAAGCTTGAGCTATTGCCCGGCGAGCAACAGTTGTACGACCAATACCATCAATTGGGGGGATACCGAAGGGCTTATTGGTTCAAATGTCCCCGCGGTCGATATTCTGGCACATTCGGATGATGGGCTATATACACGCGCTGTAGGCGGCCGGGATTTCGACGGTGATGGTTTGTTCGATGTCTGGGCAAGGGACCAGGGAATATATCTGTCGTCGCTGCAGCAGTGGGTTGTGGATCCCGAGATCAACGACCTGACGAGTCTCGCCAATCAGTTTGACGAGTCGCGGATTGATATCAATCTGGACGGCCGGGATGACTTGCTATTCACTACCAGTGATAAAAAGCTGAAGTACGCTACTTGGGATTCTGCTGCCGGGAAATTTGCCTACGTCTATACCGGAATCATATCCCTGTGTGATTTTGCAGTTGCAATCCCCAGTCACCCCTCCGCTGTAGCCAAGGCGAATTTTTGCGAGAGTGCGGCATCTGATATTGATGGCGATGGTGCTATTGATGTACTGATGCCTTACGAGAAAGTTAGTGACTTTGTTTACCGCTATCACCTCTATAAAAACGTAAACGGCACATTAGTTAGCAAGGCACAGTTTGAGGCGGGCGCCTTTGGTGCCATCAGTATGCGAGATATTGACGGCGACGGTACCAAAGACGTCCTGATTAATGCCTCGCAGGTGCGCAGCGATAAACTGTTGCATTGGTACAAAGTCACCGTAAATGGCGATGCCTGGTCGATCAGCGCCGAGAAAACCATCGCGCTTTCAGGGCTCCCGGGTGACCCGTATATGGATGGCCGTGGCACCATAAAGTGGGCGGACGTTAATGGCGATGGTCTGCAGGACCTGCTGTCTCTCGGTGTCCCGAGCGGGCTGGAGTATGAGTGGTATTACGCCCTGAACAGAGGTGACGGTACATTCACCACTTTCAGCCAGACAGGCTTGCCAGAGTTTGCATTGTTCCGCACGCAAGCAACTGCCGGAGTTGGGCAGACGACATCCATGGGTGCTTTTGCCTGGAACCACCTCGCGTTCGCTGTCGATATCAACCACGACGGTATTGAAGATTTGATGGCGCCTAGCGGTATCGCCTATAAGGCTTCTTGCGAAAATGGCAGTTACCAGAATAACCCCTGCAATATCGATACAGACTTAGAGGGTGCTCCGGTTCAGTACGATGTATACGAGTGGTCCGCGTACATCGCCAAGTTTGATGAGAATGGGCTGCAGTATACGGAGAAGCCCCTGGGTATTCAGTCCCATCAAGAAACGCTCTGGCAAGCAGATGTGAATGGCGATGGCGTGATGGACTATGGCTCCTTTCTCGGTGCAAATGGTCTGACCTATACCTATCGCGGGCCAACTCCGGGGGTCTATATCTACCTGGGTAATCGCGACCATGACGATCTTGTCGCTGGTATTGAGCTGGCTGACGAGCGGCTTGAGCGGTATCGCTTCCACTATGCAGGCCTCGCCGAACAACACGCTGATGGCCAGCGTATCTATACGCCCAATGCCGAGCCGAGGGCATACCCGTATACCAACTTTGTGAATGGCATGCGTGTGGTCAAGAGCGTGGAGTCCGACAACGGGGTTGGCGGATTTAATGAGGAGCGTTACCGCTACGAGGGTGCTGTGGCGAATCTGGAGGGCAGAGGTTTTGCCGGCTTCCGGCGTATCACCCGTGAAGAAATGGTCACTGGCAATCGAGATATTACGAACTTTCTGCAAACATTCCCCTATGGCGGAATGTTAGAAAGTCGTCAGCAGTACACTGGTGACGATGTACTCTTCTTTGATTATCGGGTAACGGGTCAAAACCATAACTTCGGGCAGCCCGCAGGCACATTCTTGCCGCGGGTCACGGCCGATGAGACCAAAGAATATGAAATAACCGACAGCACACTGCTATCTACGGTCACGACCGGGGCGGGGTTCGATGCGCTTGGTAACCAGATCAGCGGTACATCAGTCGAGCTGGACAGTTACGGAGAGACAACAAAGACTACCGTGGCGGAATTTGACACAGCAGGAGGTTGTCGCAGCACGCCGGCCTACTCGGAAGTACGTGTTCAACGTGACAATTTTGATATTGGCGCAGGTGTCCTGAGCAGCTCTGAGCAATTTGTACGCACCGATTATTCGGATTTCGAAAGCTGTGCACCCAAGCGAACCGAGCAGAGTGCCTTAGGAGGAGAGCATCCCAAGGTCGCCATAGTTACCTTCGATCAGTACGGCAATGTACTCAGTAGCACTCAGCAGGGTGGTGCCGACGCTGATCGTGTAGCAACCAATATCTTTGATCCGGAAGGGTATTTCGTTGAGGCCACATACAATAATGAGTGGGGCAATAGCGTGCGCAGCTACCAGACCACAGATCCTTGGTTCGGAACCGTAGTGTCAGCAATTGACCCCAATAGCCGGGAAGTGAGTACGAGCCTCAACGATTTCGGCCAGCCACTGACCGCAACCTCAGATGCGGCACCGACCACACACAGTCGCCGGACTTGGTGTGATGCCGGGTGTCCGCAATTTGCGGTGCGCAAGGCCGTGAGCTGGAGCGAAGGCAGTGCGCCGGTGACCGCGTTTATGGACAGCCTGGACCGTGTTGTCCGCAGTGAGACCGAAGGCTTTGATGGCCGCCTGGTAGTAAGTAACAAGACTTACAATGCCCGTGGCCACCTGACACGTACGGAGCGCCCCCACTATGACGGCAGTACGGTTGCCTACGAAACCTGGTCCAACTTCGACGACCTGGGTCGCGCCGGTGAGCACCAGCGCTATAGCAACCCGCTCAGTTTCACCACCACCTATGGCTACAGTGGCAGTGGTGTTTCCGTGAGTGTGGTCAATGGTGATGGCAGCAGCCTGTCTATGTTCAAGGCCTTTGCCGCGAATAAAAAGCTTGTCTATACCCAGGATGCCATGGGTGGCAAAACGTACTATCGCTACGATGGGGCCGGGCGCTTGGTTTCACTGGTGGATGCTGCCACCAATGACACCACATACGAATATAACGGCTTCGGCGAGCTGACTGCGGTGGACGACCCCAATGCTGGGCGCTCCAGCTTTAGCTATAACGCTTTTGGTGAGCGGGATGTCAGTACCGACGGCAACAACAAGGTCATTGATACCTTCTATGACAAACTGGGCCGCGTCACCGGTACTGTCAGCGGCACCGATGCTACCGCAAAGTACTATGATCAGAACGGCCTCTACGGCCTGCTTACTACCGAAGCGCGCAACGAGGACTATATTCGCCTGTTCGATTACAAACCGGGTAGCCTGCACCCCAGTGCCACGTTCACGGTGATCGATGGCGATAAGGTCTTTGAAGAAAAAACCGCCTGGGATAACCAATATCACCGACCCACCGTCACTTTGGCCGCAAGCGGCGATATTTTCCGCAGCCGTTACAACGCCCGCGGTTATGAGTACCAGCATCAGCACTATCAGTCGGACCAGAGTTGGGTGAGTACCTGGACTCTGGATAACGCGACCGCCAATGGTGCGCCGGTATTGCAGCGGTTTATGGGGGGCATTGAGCAGAAGATTAACCGCTATGCCGGCAGTGATATTATTGACGACATCTGTGCTGGCGGTATCAATTGCCTGCAATCCGATACGGTGCAGTCCATCGGCTACCGGCACAATGCTTGGGGTAGCGTGGTGGGTGAGGGGCATCAACACAACGGGCTAGATTACGCCTACACCCACGACAACCTGCACCGTCTGGACACCCAGACCGTCAGTTCCAGTAGCTACCCGCAGTTCAACCGCTCAGTGGACTACGACTACGATGCCGTCGGTAACCTGATTGAGAAGAGTGATTACGCTACCGCCCTGCAGTATGGGAATCCGACGCGCACCGCCGGCGGCAATGCCGGCCCACATGCCGTGCGTCAGGTCACCACTCTGGATGGCCAGAGCCATAACCTGGTTTACGACAACGCGGGCAACCTCATCACCGGTATCAACGGCCTTATCGTCGGCTACGACAATTACAACCAGGCCAACCGCATCGAGCGCAATGGCATTGTCACCGAGTACAAATACGGTACAGGTATTGATGCCTACAAGAAGACGGAAACCGAAGGCACCAGCAGCACAACCACCCTGTATATCGGCAATTTCGAGCAGATATCGACCAGCGATGGCGCGACCAACACGCGTCTGACCTTCGGCGGTTACTTTGTCATCGCAAGAGAAGGTGGCGCTACCGAGCAGAGCGTTCTGCTAATGGACCGCCTGGGCAGTGTCACCACAATTGTGGATGCCAATAAACAGCCGGGTGAAACGGGCTTTGTGCGGCAGTTCCGCAGTTACGATCCCTTCGGCCAGAGCCGGGATTTCCAGGGGCAGGATCACCTGAGTTCGTTTACCACTACGGATCAGGGGTTTACCGGTCACCGGCACCTGAATGACCAGAAGCTGATTCATATGCGCGGTCGGGTGTACGACTACCAGTTAGGCCGGTTCCTGTCGCCGGATCCTATTATTCAGGATCCGCAGAACAGCCAAAGCTTGAATGCCTATAGCTACATTATGAACAATCCGCTGGCAGGGACGGATCCTACAGGGTACGCCTCGCAAGGTGGGGATACTGGACAGGTGCCGGATGCTGCTGTGGAAGGTACGCCGTTTTACACTGCAGAAGGGCAACAAGCGCAGCGTATCCAAATCAAGAGAGGTGTAGTAAAACAAAAGATTCCGGGTAGTCGAATCGAACGTAAAGGGGAGCAAGTTGCGCTTGTTGATGGTAATGGAAATACTTTGCTGTCCGTTACGCAGTTTTCTGGCCAGAAACCGATTATTAGTGCGGGTGAAGGGTGGTCAAACACAAGCAGGGCGGGAAGCGTTATTAACAGAAATGAAACTACCTCTGTTGAGGAGAGTGTTAATACGTTAAACAGTTTGCCTGAAAATTCGGAGGAGGTTTTCAAGGAAGGTCAAAGTTTAGCCGAGAAACAAACATGGTTAGAAGCAAACGGTTTATTGAGTTTTGATCCTAGGCATGCATTTTGCCCCGAGACTTGTACCATTAATACAATACAGTATCGGTCCTCAAAAATGGAAGCGATTGAGTTCCTAAATAATAACCCAGATTACGGTCTACTTTTAGGTACAGAATTCGCCGGATCTATAACAGTCTATCCGGCAGCCACTGTAAGTAGAAATTTCTCCTACCCGGCGGGTTCCCGAGAGCTCTATAAGGCTTTTGCATTAAGACGTCCAAAGTATACAGAACTGACAGGAGCAGAGAGTGTGCTAGCCGTTATTGCACATGAAACAGGCCATAGAAATAATATTGATCATGGTCCTAAAATGAAGAAAAGAGAATTCGAAGCTATAAGAAGGTCAAGACAATGAAATCCAAAACTTTATTTTTCTTTCTCTCTTTTTGTTATTTTACAGCTTCGTGTTATTCATATGAGATTGTCACAAATGAAGATGCTTACCTGGTGGAAGATATAGATTCAAAAGATCTGGCCGCCTTGGGTATTGGTGCAGCAGTGAAGAAAATGGATTCTGATGGGTGGTCGGGCAACTTAAAGGTCAGTGTAAAAATTGACTCCGAGATGTTTGATCCGAACACTACCAAGCTGAAGGTGCTGTTGGCTGGGGAGGATGATTTGCTAGCAGTAATAGAATGCTTTGATACCTCAAGTAATAATTTACTTGAGGTTACGGTTTCTGATCAAATCAAAACAGTGCTTATGTTAGAAGTAAGTGGTAAGGATAAAGGTGAGAAAACCAAGTTTCTACGGTTCAGCGTTCATTAAAAATAGAGAAGCACTGAAGTCGATAAATTTAATATTTATCACTGTAATTTTTGAGAGAGTTCAGAGCTTCATGTTTGTCTCAAGAGGCTAAAGTCCAAGCTAGATTTTGAGTGGGTTCAAAACTCTGAATAAATGAGGTTAGATCAACATTTTGACACTTGATCTAACATCTCGTTTCATCTCGCCGGTTAGACTTTGGCCATCATAAAAAGGATTTTATGATGGTCAAACTACCTCGTCTAAACCCAATAGGTATCCCGCAGCATGTTGTTCTGCACGGAATTAATCGACAAGTATGCCTTTTATCCGAGCAGGACTTGATCGCATACGCAGGTTGGTTGAAAGAGAAAATATATGGGGTCCGATCGTTAATCCGACACTTGCTCTAAAAATTCAAATTTCTTTGCCAGTTAAGCGCTGGCCATCAATACATAATTTTAATTAATTGGGTTAGATTAACATTCTGATACTCATTAGAACCTGCTAGATAGTTACATCATCTAGTTTGTGCCACTGGCTTTAACGAGTTTCCAATAGCCCTGCGTTCTGAAACACTCACAGGTACCTGATAACATGCGGTTAGGTCGGGCGTCATGTAAAATGCTGAATAGCCTTTACTGCTTTATCGAAAGTTTGGTTGATTGCTGATCGATTCTCGAGAGAATGGGTCTCGTGTGGTCGCGTATCTCCCTGGGAAATAGTACAGGGGCATCGCTATTCTACTCTCCGGCTGTTCAGTCCCATCCTTCTCAAACCACCCCAGTCCATTTCCCGTCTTGTACCGGCAGTTCAGATGCTTAAATCTTGTCCGATTCTACTAAGATCCACTTTTTAATTATTCAACCAGAATTACTGGTTATGCCTTTGTTTTGCTGGGAGTCGAGAAAGGTGCGTCCGTAGGAGGTATCGCTGCTGTTTGACTCAGATTGTTCATATTTTAGGAAGCTTGCCGATTGCGGCCGCATGAAACCGCATTCGGTTGTTGGTGTGCGGGAGTGGGCCAGCAACGGGTATTGTTTGGTTGAGCGAGCGTCGATGGAGATAGTAGGCGGATACGATTGGGGAAGTCACCGCTGCTGCTTTAACTCAAAACCGTGTTCATCCAGTCCACAAATGGAAATCGGGTTTGTTTACACACCTTGCTGAAATCAGGCTCTCTAAGCGGCAGCCAATTTATAGCAACAATCGCTCCATATGGTGACTTTGCGTTCCTGTATGGCCAGCGAGGAGCACATAGAACTCGCGGTACTAGCGGAAGACATGCGCACTCAGTATGGAGAAAAAGTACGTAAGAGCGTGAAGCGCAGGCTCAGGGGCCGTAGTACCAAGGAAGTCCTGCGGTCCAATTGGAGGAGCCATATTCGTCAATGGTCCGGGTCAAGACATTAGCATCGCATGGCGGTCAAAAAGAGTTGATTCGCCACATGCTGCATTTCTCGGAAATTAAAATGTGCTCGGCGGCGGGCTTGTGTAGGTACTTTCACTATTGCCAAACATTTAAAAGTCCCAGGTGCAAAACTCGGGTTAAGGTCAAATGGGAAAGTGCGCAATTGGCAGGTTAGTAACAATCTACAGTTATATTTATCTTTTTATTAACCATATAGTGATTTACGTCTCGTAATTTTAATGGCGCGTAATTACGTGTAGCAGCTATTCTTCCGGGTTGACCATTAAGCGTTATTCTGAAGGAAATAGAGTGCTTTCAACATTAAAATATCGTGGCCTATTCTTTTTTCTGGCCTCAATCTTGTCGATTTCGGCCAACTACGCCCATGCCTCTATCTCCGGACCGAGTACGAGTTCGACTGGCAGTTATTCGTTATCGTACTCGTCTGCCTCAGGGGATGATGCTGAGGTTCGCGTTTACCGCAATGGTTCCCACTACGGTACATCTGGTGTAAATATATCGGGTGGTACTTTTGTCGTCGGTGGAGCAGATACCGCTAGTTGGGTGTATAAGCACTATGCCGGAACAGAATGTTTGCAATATAACGCCCAAGGGCGCTGTACGGAGCCAGGGTTTCTTAGTTATAAAGGTGAGCACAAGGTTACGGTGACAATCCCATCACCGGGAGCTATTTCACTTTCCTCAAGTAATACGAGTGGCGACTATAGCGTCAGTTGGGGTGCCGCCTCAGGTAGCCCAAGCCGGTATGAGCTGCAGGAACAGAAGGATGGAGGGAGCTGGTCAACTATACATAGTGGAGCTTCGCGCTCCAAATCCCTCTCGGGTAAGTCCACTGGAGTGTACTCTTACCGAGTGAGGGCCTGCTACAGCGGATGCAGTACCTATACGTCTACAAAATCTATTACAGTAATTCGTACACCTGGTTCAATTTCAACGCCTGCGTCCAGTACCAATGGCTCAGTTGCTATCTCATGGGCGTCAGTTTCCGGAGCTGCTAGCTATGTACTCCAGGAACAAAAAAACGGCGGCTCTTGGTCAACAAAATATAGTGGCACGGCCACGTCGAAATCTTTAACTGGACGCGGAACTGGAACTTATCGTTATCGGGTTGCAGCGGTCGAGAATAGTATTTCGGGCGGGTACCGAACCTCTTCAGATGTGATCGTGTCTCGAGCGCCGGCGGCCCCTTCAGCCATTACGGTGCCATCGGGGTCCGGTAATGGTGCTTACACTGTCAGTTGGAGCAGTGTTACTAATGCAAGCGAGTATCAACTCGAAGAGAGTAATGCGAGCACTGCAAGCTGGATACAAACCAGTACTCAAAAAAGCCTCACAAAGACAGCCAGTGGTAGTTATTCATACCGAGTTCGAGCTTGCAGTATTTACTCAGAGGTAAAAGCGTGCAGTGGCTATACTGCTAAAAGTACTGTCGTTGTTGCGCTACCTCCTGCATCTATTTCAGTACCGTCAAGCAGTACCAATGGCACCATCGCAATATCTTGGAGCTCCGTATCTGCAGCATCCAGCTATAAGTTGCAAGAAAAGAAAGATAGTGGCAGCTGGTCGGACGTTTACACCGGGTCTTCAACAAGCACCTCATTGAGCGGTCGGGGTACCGGAACCTACAGCTATCGCGTTGCGGCTGTCATCAGTAGTTATACTGGAGGTTACAAAAACTCCGCGAATGTCACTGTTTCTCGAGCGCCGGGAGTACCCTCCGGTCTGGTTGTACCTTCATCCTCAACGACTGGCACTTATACGGTCAGTTGGGGGCAAGTGTCTGGTGCAGAAAATTACAAAATTGAACAAAGTGGGGATGCTGGCGGATCATGGACACAAAGCGGTACCAGTAAGCAATTCACAAAGTCCAGTGACGGCAGTTTTTCTTACCGGGTTAGGGCTTGTAATGTCTACGGAGGGGTTACGTCATGTGGCGGTTGGACCTCAAAGAAATCCGTCCAGGTTGATGTCCCATCGATCACCGGTCCCACGACAAGTAATACAGGTGCATACGCTCTAACCTATGCGAGTGTTGCGGGTCCAGATGCTCAGTTGAAAGTCTATAAAGGCGGATCCCTATACGGAGATCCTACAGTGAGTACTGCAGGTGGCACTTTCAACGTAGGCGGTGCTGATACGGGGACTTGGGAATACAAGCACTATTCAGGCGATGAATGCCTCCAATATGGCACTCAGGGAAATTGTGTAGAACCAGGGTTCTTGACCTTGCAGGGGCAACACACTGTGGTCGTCGATATTCCCACCACGGGCGCGATCACTCTTGCATCCACCAACAAAACGGGTAGTTTCCCGGTAAGTTGGGTTGCGGCAACTGGCTCCCCTAGCCGTTATGAAGTTCAAGAGAAAAAAGATAATGGTGCTTGGTCAAGTGATGTGCATGGGGTTTCTTCTACATCACTGACTCGGTCCTCGCGGACTACCGGCGTATACAGTTATCGGGTCAGAGCGTGTTTTAGTGGGTGCAGCCTCTACTCGAATACCGCGACAGTTACGGTTGTGTTGACGCCTGGATCAATCGACGTGCCGGCCTCTAGTACAAATGGTTCCGTCGCCGTGTCCTGGGGGAGTGTTAGCGGCGCAGATAGCTATATTTTGCAGGAGCAAAAAAATAGTGGTAACTGGGTGGAAGTTTACGAAGGAGCAGCTGTCCAGGAAACAGTAACTGATCGTGATAATGGTATATATCGCTATCGGGTTGCGGCGGTCGAAAATGGGGTGACAGGCAACTATAAAACGTCGGGTAATGTCATCGTTTCACGGGCGCCGGCAAAGCCCTCGAATTTCTCCGTGCCAGCTACTTCCAATGGCGGCTATTCGGTAAGTTGGGGGGCAGTCTCGGCTGCAGAGCATTATATCCTGAATGAGAGCGGTGCTACCGCTAATAGCTGGACCCAGTCGGGAATTATTAAGTCGTTTTCGAAAACAATTGACGGGACCTACACCTATCAGGTGAAGGCCTGTAGCGTTTATGAAGGTGTTACCGCTTGTAGCGGCTGGGTTTCAGCTCAGTCGACAATAGTTACGCTTCCTGAAATTCGGATTGACTCTATTGACAGTGGGGAAGTCAATTTATTTTGGAAGAACTGGGCGGTTGATCGTGTAGTCCTTCTCAGGGATGGAGTCGATATTTATGACTCAGGTTGGAGCTATAACGGACAGGGGAAAGCGTATTCTGACACGCGGACTGTAAGTGGCACCTATGTATACTCATTACAAGGCTGGACATGTCACCAGGAAGATACTGACGGCGGGTGTGTCGATAAGGATCTTACCGGTGTCCGTGGACCGGTCTCTGCCAATGTGATAATCAAGCCCAGCGTACCGCAATTGGGTATTGATACTGGTAGCGGAGAGGCTACATCGTATAGTGGAAATCTAACTATTAGCTCCGAAAGTACGGGCCCAATTGATCAGGTCCTTTGGCAGAAGAGGTTAACCGGGCAGTCTTGGCCAGCTCAATCCCAGACGGCTACGACTTCAGTATTTGAAGTTACCCAAATTCCGGATGGCAATTACGAATTTCGTAGCAAAAACTGTAACTCCGAAGGGTGTAGCTCGAGTTGGAGCGATACCGTAGAAGTTGAAGTATGGAAAATAGATCCGCCGTCCGATCCGGTCGTTAACGAGATAGAAAATAGTGTTGATGGACTCATTAATATCGAATGGCAAGATCTGACACCTGAATTTGCAGGATTGTACAAGATCTATGAAAACGGTGGGCAGTCTCCGAAGTACGCTGTCGAAAACTCGTCCGGTAATAGAAAAGCACCGACCACACCACATGAATATGGGCCAGCAGAGCTTGCAGATGGTACTTACACTTACACTGTTGTCGCGTGTAACCCGGCTGGCTGTTCTAATCCTAGCGCACCAGTTTCATTTAATGTTGCTCATATCCCTGGTCGCCCCGATGCACCGACGCATGCGGATTCGAGTAATGGAGCCGTCTATGTGCAATGGGGAGTTGCCCCAGGAAATAATATCTATTACGAACTGAATAAGCGTGAAGTCGATGGAGATTGGATCCCGTCAGGACTTGGTAAAATTGATAAAAATGATACTACTGTGCGGGGGCTGACTGAAGCTGATTGGCAATTCTCAGTCAGAGCGTGTAACAAGTTCGACTGGTCATGCAGTGATTATAGCGAGGCATCTGTTTCGGTAGAAGTCGTTCCGGCCCCTGATTGGGCGAGCGCTGACTTTGTGCCGGCAGATGACCATTTAATTTCTCCGGGAGGGGCTCCCGATCATGACGGAAGCGTAGGCGCACTGCCCTCTGAGGGTGGTGTGGCTGGTGGACAAGCGAGTTATCGCTTACAGATTCAAGTTCCACCGGGAAGAGGTAATGTCCAGCCAAACCTCAGCTTTAACTACTCCAGTCAAAGCGGGAATGGAATTCTCGGTATGGGTTGGTCACTCAGCTCGAGCTCAGCGATTAGTCGTTGTGGTAAGACACTAGCCCATGACGGTATTTACCGAACAGTGCAGTATGACGCTACTCACGACAGGTTGTGCCTAGACGGAAAGCGGTTGATTCTAGTAAGTGGTACTTACGGAAGTTCTGGGGCAGTTTATCGGACCGAGATAGATGAGTTTACAAGAATCACGCAGTCCGGCGCTATCAATTCCTCTGGTAGTTCCTTTACCGCAGAGCTTAAGAATGGGCGGATTCGCTATTATGGTGGAACATCTGATAGTCGGCATACTCCGCAAGGTGCATCAGGAGTGCTGAGCTGGGCGATAAGCCGAGAAGAAGACCGAACGACGAATAAGAATTCAATTGACTACCAGTACCAGCATGTCGGTTGGGGCGAATATCTACTAACTGATATTTATTACAGCGGGGTTGGTACTACCAAAGGCAATCGTCGAGTTAACTTTGTTTATGAATCCAGAGATGATGTCAGCTCTAAGTACATAGCTGGTGGTCTAACGCGGCAGACCAAGCGTTTGGATAAGTTGATTACATACGTTGCCTCAGAAGAAATACTTGAATACAACACTCATTACAAGCAAAGCGATGCATCCGGTAGGAGCTTGTTGGAAAGCATAGAGCTATGTGGCTACGAAGGCACAATCCACATATGTCAGGCGCCTACGTTGTTGACGTGGCAGGATGCGGAGCCCCAATTCGAGTTGGAGAAGGTCGGCTACCGAGAAAATGATTCGCTTGTCCCTATGTTGCAAAGCAAGCGGCATATTGTAGATGTGAGCCCCCAGGGTGACGCGAATGCAGATGGTGTACTAGATTGGCCTACTTGGCAGCATGATGCGGAAGGTGAAGTGCGCGAGACAGGTTTAGTGCCTTTGCAAACTTGCGAAATCAGTTTCATTACCCACAAACCTTATTGCATCTCTGGGGATTTCAATGGGGACGGTGCTACAGATAGTTGGCGGTCCCACAATAACGTTTTACAAGTTTCCTATGAGCCGGGAAGCTGGGTTTCGACCGGAATTCCAATGAATGAAGGCCATTACCCTAAGCAGATAGTTGCCAACATCGACGACTACAATCGCGACGGACGCCCGGATATTGTCATAGAGCGAGGTACTGACAGTAGTGGAGATATCTATCTTTATCTCCATACGGGCAACGATTCTGCGCCCTTTGTAAATAACGGAAAACACCTGTATCAGTATGACGGTGAAAGTAACTACCGTTATACCTCTATTCAGTTTATGGGTGATATGGATGGGAATGGTTTGCCAGATTTCATGGAGTTTACCAACGACTTACCCATTAATAATGGCAGTAACTTATCTCGCCAGCCAATGCCGTACAGATTGCACTTGGCCGAGAGTAGTTCCCCCTCTCAGGTCACATTTAACGAAGTAAATCTCTCCCTACACGCAAATCCAGATTCTGGTAATGGAACTTACTTCTTCCATTATTTTATAGATATCAATGGAGACGGACTTCAGGATTGGGTTAGTTGGGATAATGATGCTGATCTGCTGGTAAGCATGAATAAAGGTAGCGGGATTTTTGGCGGCTGGAGAGTCATAGAGAATAGTAGTGGGCTAATCGAAACTCGCCCTTTCCCGTATTACCATCAAAGCAGTTCCGAGTGGCGGCGTGCGGTCTACGCAAAATACGCGAGTAACTACAGGCAAATGGACCTTGATGCTGACGGGCGCGCAGAGATTCTCGTTCCCGGTATTAGGGTGGCAATAGGTTGCCATATTGAATCGAGCTTCGAGCAGGGATCCACAGTGCAAAGTTTGACCATTTGTGGAGATGGCTTGTACAGCAAATTGCTGGACCCTACCAATGGCGGGCATCCACTCGAAGGGAAATCCATTGATGTGGATAATCACGATGACAGTGTTTACAAATACCAAGCTATTCGGTTCAGTGAAGATGCTTCTGGGAATATTTCCGCAAGTCTCGTGGCGACAGATTTGTACGGCTCCGCTACCCAAACTGCGTCATTTGATGGTTTTGGTAATGGATTACAAGATTTGGTGTTTACCTATGGTTGCCGAACCGCTGGCTGTTCTTACCACAGCACAAGTGGTGTTATGGATGGGAAATCTACCGGTGTTTATATTAATCGAAACCGGGGATCCGCAACTGAGGGTGAACGATACGCTCCAATCGATGTATTAGTCGGGGTTAAAAGCGGTTTTGGTGTAGAGCACGAATGGGACTATCGCCCTTTGTCCTCTCGCGACGACCGTTATCATACGCAAGACAAGCCCTTTTATGAGCGTGGCGGATATCTTAATAGCCTCGCTGAGGCAGTGCGAGCTGATCACCTTGAATTTACATCTAGTATGTACGTTGTCGCAGAGCACCGACAGTCGAATGGTATCGGCGGCCTGAATACAAAGCAGTACCGCTATAAAGGTGCCGTGTTTAATAGCCGCGGCCGAGGATTTCAAGGCTTTCACACTATCATCGAAGAGGATGAAGCGGCTAATATCGAGACCCAATCCGATTTCCACCAGATATTCCCACTTGCGGGTAAGTTGCATCGACAACGAAAATGGGAGTTGAATGATCGGGACTCAGACACCGATATTACGCAAGCTTTTATCGATTCCGACTTTTCGTGGCAATTCTGGCCAGCGGGTGGGCACGGCTCCCCAATTGTGGTGGAAGACTTGACGGATAGCTCTTCCGTTGCTGCTAATGACCCATATTTCGTGGGTCCGAAGGAGCAGAGTACAACGTACCGTACCTTGAACGGTGCGCGCTCCTTCCTTTATAAGCAGACCCAAAGCAGTAGCTTCGATGAATGGGGTAACATATTGCTCGCCACCAACCGATATGAAGAGGTGGGAAGCTCTCATATTGTTAGGAGCAGCACGAGTACGAAATACGCCCCTGCGGACGAGACCATCTGGTGGCTCAATAAATTGGAAAAGCAGACGGTCACCAAGCTCCCAATTCAGAGCCGTAGTGGTGTAGCAATAGAACCGAATACTGACCTGCAACAACAGATAGAAGTCTCCTATGAATCCTGGGATAGCGACGCCCGTAAACCGACTAGTGTTCTCACCGACCCCTCCACCGGAAAATGGAGCAGAGTGGAAACGAGCTATTCAGATTACGGGCTACCAGAGAAGGTTGTCACAACCGCAGAGGGAGAGGAAAACGATGAAGGTGTAGCAACTTCCCGTTTTGTGGAAACCACAGAATTCAGCGGCGACGGTTATTTCCCGAAAACGGTCAAGAATGCACTGGGTCACACGGTAACCACCATTACCAATCCCAAGCATGGTAAGCCGGACTCTGTGAGCGACGTCAATGGCTTGACCACAAACTACGAGTACGATGCTTTTGGTCGCTTAATCACTGTCTCCGCGCCGTCGGCACTGGGTCTGCGGCTGGCGCCGGAAGCTAATACTGCCATGGAGTGGTGTAATGCCAGCTGTGTCACCGCACCGGGAGCTGTTTACAAAATAGTGCAACAACAGGCCGGGACGCCCACCACACTTAGCTATCACGATCAGTTCGGTCGTGTTATCCGCACGGAAGTGCAGGCATTTGATGGCACTGACTGGGTGGTTCGAAAAACTGAGTTCAATGAGCTGGGGCAAGTGACCTTTGAGTCGGTGCCGTATTACGCCAGCAGCCCCAATAGCTACGGTACGCGGTACGAAGACTACGATACGCTCGGTCGTGTATTGGGCAAAACCGTGGATCAAACCAATAGCCAGATTTTGGATGTCGACTATACCCACGAGCAGGGTACAGGCTTCACCACCAGTATCTTGGTGAATGGCCGCACTATGAGCCGCACCTATAACGGCTTACAGCAATTAACGGAAACCGTTGACGCGCTAAGTGGTAGCACCAAGTATGCCTACGATGGTGCCGGTAACCCGATCGTGCTCCAGGATGCTGCGACAAATCGTATCATTGCCAAATACAACGCGCTGGGCCAGAAAGACTGGGTAAATGACCCCAATATGGGAGTCAAGTCTTTCACCTATAACGGGTTCGGCGAGGTCGAGACGGAAACCGATGGCAATCTGGATATTGTGAGTCTCACCTATGACCGCCTCGGGCGAATGGAAAGCCGTAGCGTCAATGGAGTGGAAGAGGCCAATTGGGTATATGACGCAGTGCCGAACGGTAAGGGGCTACTGTCCAGCGAGCACCGTAGTGATGCGAATTACAGCCGTAGTTACCGCTATGATGCCTTGGGTCGCCCCGATCAAGTTACTACAACGATTGATGGCCAAGACTTTGTCACAGTTAGCCACTTTGATAGTAGCTATGGACGCCTCAAGGGGTTGAGCTATCCGTCCGGGTTAACGGTCCAGTATGGCTATAATGATGCCGGCTATCAGTTCCGAACCAGTAATGCCGCCAGTGGTTATACCTACCGCGAAATCACTCATATGGACGCCTGGGGTGAATGGGAGTTCGCCAATGTTGCCGCGGACAACTACGTAATCGGGCGTGCATTCCATGCGGAAACTGGCCAGATGCTGGGAACAGCCTTCGATAGCCTGGTCCTGCAACATCAGATGTTGTCGTATGACAGCTACGATAGCTTTGGCAATTTAGAGCAGGCCACCGTCAGTGTGCCCAGCGAAAGTCCGTCCATGAACGTGGAGAATCACTTCTACGACGCGCTGAATCGCCTCGACTACACTACCAGAACTGATGGACCGGCCATCGACTATGACTATGACGCTATCGGAAACCTGCTTAAGAAGGATGATTTCGCTAGTAGTTATGAGTATACCGGTGGCACTACCGGTGGACCGAGTGCGGTCAAAAGCGTCACATTGGTGGGTGGAGGCACACTCAGCTATGGTTACGACGACAATGGCAACCGTACCCATGAGGGCGGGAGCCAGCAGGTCTGGTACAACGCCTTCAACAAGCCGATCCGGATCAGTCGCAATGGTGCGGACCTGTATTTCTCCTATGGCGCGGATCAGATGCGCTACAAGCAGGTCAATCAGGCCGCAGGCAAAACCACGATCTATATTGACAAACTCTTTGAGCATATTAGCGGTGGTGGCGATACGCAATATCGTCACTTTATTGACGATATTGCAGTAGTAACCACCACCGACAACGGTACGGATCTCACTCATAAAATTGGTTTCACTCACCGAGACCGCCTGGGTTCTACCGTGGCGATTGGGGACGAATCGGGTAACCTGTTGGAAACCCACAGCTTCGACCCGTTTGGCAAACCGCGGCTTGGCAATATCATGGACAAGGCGGTGGCGAGGCTGGAGAGCACTCTGACCACTCGCGGGTTTACGGATCATGAGCATCTGGATGATGTTGAGCTGATTCATATGAATGGGCGGGCTTATGATTACAATCTGGGCCGGTTTTTGTCCGTCGATCCGTTTATCCAAGAGCCTGGAAATAGCCAGAGTCTGAATCCGTATAGCTATATCATGAACAATCCATTGGCGGGGAGGGATCCCAGTGGATATGTGGCCTGTGCGACTACAACATGTTTTGATAATTGGAATAAGCCATGGAATGATAATTGGAATCAATTCAGTAGTGGCGAAGATGGACCCACTGAGCGAAATAAACTAAATAATGGTAAGGGAAATTCTGCAAGTGGAGTAAATCTTGGGCAGACTGTTGCATCAGAAATTAGTCAGATAAGCAACCGATCTGATATGCCGGGGCAGCAGGGGGCCATTTATGAGATCAGTGTTACTGGGCAGAGTAATAACAGTTCGGATGGCTTCGGTAGTGGTTTTGCGAAAGGTATTTTCGATCTCTTTGCTTCTGCGGCTTGGTATGACTCACCTAATCCTTTTGTTGAGCTTTACCCTGGGGAGTTGTCACCTGCAAATTTAGAGGGGGCGGATTATGAGTCTCCATTTGAAGCACCAGTTTCTCCAGAAGCACAGCTTGGCCATGACATGGCTTTGCCGGCTTCGATAGTGTTTGGGCTGGTTGCTAGAAGCCCCGCTGGAATAGAGAAGTCAGCAGCCAGAGTTTTCGATGTTGGTTTGCATAGAGAGCTTAAAGGTACGTTAGCCGGCCACGACTCTCATCATGTTGGTCAAGCGGCATTGATGAGACAATTTATCGACGGATATGATCGAAACTCAGCCCCTGCAATCTTAGTCCCTCGCGTGGGCCACACGCGTAGAGATGTTGAGAGGGGGATTGTCTCTCGAAGCACTACAGGCCTAACCAATGCTCGACAAGTTCTCGCACGGGATATTAGAGAATTACGTCGTGTATATTCTCCCCCTAACAGTCAATTACAAAAATTAATACAAATGAACAAAACTATGTATCCAGATCCATTTAGAAAGTGAGTGATATGAAAGGTCAGGAATTTGTCTCTAAAGTTTATGCAGAATTAGTGGAAAATAGTGTTTCTCAATATCGAGAGATGTATGAGAAAGCTAATCCGGAACGAGCATCCGATGAATTTGGAAGAAAGGCAATTTGCTTTTATCAAGGTCTAAGTTCAGATGATAAGGAAGTGCTGTTGCAAATGATGCGGCAGGTTTCGGTTGATACAGTTTCACATATTTTTGCTGTTTTAGATGGTGTTTCTTGGTTGGAGGGACAGGAGTCGGACTTCTGTCTATCGCAAGAGCATTCTCGTGGCACTCTGATTAATGGCGATCTTCAGGGTATGTTTCTCGAGCAAGATGAAATAAGGTCGAATCAATAAGAGATGAATAAATGGAATAAATAGGGTCAGATCAACATTTTGACACTTAATAAATGGGGTTAATAAGATCAACATTTTGATAATAAATGGGGTCAGATCAACATTTTGACACTTGACCTAACCTCTCACCACCCGTGGCCGGTTAGAATCTGGGCATCAGAAAAAGGACTTTATGATGGCCAGATTTCCTCGCCTAAACCCGGTAGGAATTCCACAGCATATGAATAAATGGGGTCAGATCAACATTTGCATTAAATGGGGTCATTCAATAAATGCAAAAATAAATGGGGTCAGTTCAAAATTTTGATGCCCTTTTAAACAATACCCCGGCAGAGTGGTCTGCTGGGGCTTTGTCGTTCGGGAGGCAGGCAATCAGGCCGACGTCCGCTGCCCGATCACCCCGTCCAGCATCTCCGAAATCAGTTTCTGCCGACTTCTGGGCAGTTGACTGATCTGCTCCATGTGTTGCTGTAGCCTGGAAGTGGGGCCGCGCTTGCCGGCGGTCTTACTCTCGTTGCTAAGCAGCTCGTCAATGCCGATGTGCAGTCACTGCGCCAGGGCGTACAGCGTGGAAACTGCCAGCCAAAGCCTGCCCACCTCGTGCTGCTGCCCCCCGCAGGGCAGCTAAAAAGAACTGAGAAGGGGGCTGAGCGCTGGCGCTCGCGAGCATGGGGCGAGAGAAAAAGCGGCAGAATGGGCTTGCCCGGTCGGGCAAAACGCAAAGATCCAACAGGAGATGAAATATGGTGTATTTGTACGCAGCAGCTGGTGCGGTGATAACTGGCGCCTTGTATCTGGGCTACCGCCAGGTTCGGCGGTTCTTCAATTGGAGCGATGGCGGTGACAACCCTCCGCGGGAACGGATTATCGCCCACCTGCCAATGTCGATACTGGCCGGCGCCATGTTGGGTTGGTTCTGTTATGAACCTGTGCAGGCGGCGTTGATCTGCTACGAGCAGGCTAGGCCGCTAGTGGAATGCTTGATGCCCTAGCCAGCAATGCCCCTCCGGACGCTGGCGCGTCCGGAATAAAATAAATGAGGTCAGATCAACATTCTGACACTTGATCTAACATCTCACCACCCCTAGCTGGTTAGTATCTGGACATCAGAAAAAGGACTTTATGATGGCCAGATTGCCCCGACTAAACCCGGTAGGAATTCCACAGCATGTTATCCAGCGTGGACATAATCGCCAGGCATGCTTTTTATCTGAGCAGGATTTGATTGCATACGTGCGCTTGCTGAAAGGGTACTCTAAAGAGTTTGGTGTTCAGGTGCATGCTGGGGTGTTTATGACCAATCATGTGCACTTGCTGGTTATACCGCAGCGTGAAAATTCCGTTAGCAAGTTATTCAAGGCTGAGGAATAAACCCCAGGTGCTGAGCGATCTGCCCCAGCGACATCAGTATGCACATTGTGATCACCAGTGGGCGAATCAGGCGGGTACCGCCTGCGAGCATGGTGTGACTGCCGATAAAGGCTCCCAGCATCTGTCCGACCATCATGGCACCGCCGATTACCCAGATTACTTTGCCGCCCGCGGCAAACAGGGCGAGGGAAACCACGTTGGTGGTGAGGTTGAACAGCTTTGCGCGAATAGTGGCGGTCAGCAGGGTTTGCCCGCGAAACGCGACCCCGGATGCAGCGAAGAAAGTCCCAATAAATGGGGTCAGATCAAATTTCTGACACTTGATCTAACATCTCACCACCCCTAGCCGGTTAGAATCTGGACGTCAGAAAAAGGACTTTATGATGGCCAGATTTCCTCGCCTAAACCCGGTAGGAATTCCACAGCATATTATCCAGCGCGGAAATAATCGCCAGGCATGCTTTAAATAAATGGGGTCAATAAATGGGGTCAGATCAAATTTCTGACACTTGATCTAACATCTCACCACCCCTAGCCGGTTAGAATCTGGACATCAGAAAAAGGACTTTATGATGGCCAGATTACCTCGCCTAAACCCGGTAGGAATTCCACAGCATGTTATCCAGCGCGGAAATAATCGCCAAGCATGCTTTTTATCTGAGCAGGATTTGATTGCATACGCGGGCTGGCTGAAAGAGTACTCTAAAGAGTTTGGTGTTCAGGTACATGCTTGGGTGTTTATGACCAATCATGTGCACTTGCTGGTTACACCGCAGCGAGAAAATGCTGTTAGCCGGATGATGCAGGCCATCGGAAGAATTTATGTGCGATATTTCAACCGAGAATATCGCCGCTCTGGGACTCTGTGGGAAGGAAGGTATAAATCCTGCCTGGTGCAATCGAAAGAGTATCTGTTGCAATGCTACCGGTATATCGAGCTCAATCCAGTTCGGGCAAATATGGTGGAGGACCCGGCAGATTATTATTGGTCCAGCTATTCCTGCAACGGATTGGGTAAACAGTCTTCTGTCGTTACACCGCATGCGGAGTATCTGGCTCTTGGTCGTGACACGGAGCAGCGGTGTGAGCGTTATCGGTCTCTATTTCGTAGCCAGCTTGACGGAGAGCTGATAGATGAAATTCGGAAATCCGTGAACAAAGGGCTGGCACTGGGTAGCAAGCAGTTTAAGCAGGCGCTGGAAGACAGGTGGCAGCGGCGGGTGACGGAGGCGCCACAGGGAAGACCAAAGTTACCAGTGTCCACTTTGCTCAAGGTTGAGGAATAACACCCAGATACTGAGCGATCTGCCCCAGCGACATCAATATGCACATGGTGATCACCAGGGGGCGAATCAGGCGGGTACCGCCGGCGAGCATGGTGTGACTGCCGATAAAGGCACCCAGCATCTGTCCGACCATCATGGCACCGCCAATGGTCCAGATCACCTTGCCACCGGCGGCAAACAGCGCGAGGGAAACCATGTTGGTGGTGAGGTTGAACAGCTTTGCGCGGATAGTGGCGGTGAGCAGGGTCTGCCCGCGAAATGCGACCCCGGAGGCGGCGAAGAAGGTGCCGGTTCCCGGACCAAAGGCCCCGTCGTACACTCCCACTGCAGGGACACAGGTCAGCGCCCACTGTTTTTCACTCATTTTCCCCTCGCGCTCGCTATTGCCCATGTTGGGAGTGAACCACACGTACAGCGCGACGCTCAGCAGCAACAGGGGGATAACCCAGTTGAGCCAGCTGGTATCCACCCGCTGAATCAGCCAGGCACCCACGCCCGCGCCAATCCCGGCGGTAATTATGGGGAAGATCAATGAGCGCTCGCGTAAGTGCCCCTTGGAATACAGGGTGGCGGTAGCGGTAAAGGTTCCCAGAATGGCCTGGCTCTTGTTGGTGGCCAGAGCGGCCACCGGCGGTACGCCGGCGAGTAGTAAGGCGGGTACCGTCAGCAGGCCGCCGCCGCCGGCCAGGGTATCCACCCAGCCAGCCAGCATGGCCACGGCAAACAGGATCAACAGCAGGGTCAGGGTGATTTCCATCGGGTACTTCTTGGGTAAGTCGGGTTAGGGGGTTTCGGAAGGCGAGTTCAGCGTTTGCGTCGGCAGACTGAGTGCACCGGCGATCAGCGCCTCTTTGCGTGCCTTGCTCCATTTTTTAATCTGCAGCTCCAGTTTGAGCGCTTCGGAATGGCTGTCGACACCCTGCTGGAATTCCAGGGTCAGAGGGCCGCGCCCACGCAGTGCCTTTGCCGCTTTTGGGCCACTACTGTTGTGTTCTTCGAAGCGCCGCGCCACATCCCGGGTAATGCCGGTGTAGAGCGACCCATTGTTGGTGCGAATCAGGTAAATAAACCAGTCGGACAAAACACTACCGTCGATAAAAAGCTATTAAAACAGACTCTGCTGATCCCCGGACTGGGGTGGCAGGGTGAACTGGCTGCAGTCCAGGTCCAGCTTGCGTGCATTCAGCCCCAGTTTGCGACAGGTTATCCGAAATCGCTGCTGCAGTAACTGGGCAAATACGCCGGTACCGCGCTGGCGCTGGCCAAATTCCGTCTGGTTGTCCTTACCGCCGCGGCTCTGTTGCACCAGGCTCATCACATGCTGCGCGCGCTCCGGATAGTGTTCCGCTAGCCACTGGCGGAACAGCGGCGCCACCTCGTAGGGCAGCCGCAGCAGAATATAGGCGGCGTGGATGGCACCCGCCCCGTGGGCTTGAGTGAGTATCTGCTCCAGTTCCGAATCGTTGAGGGCGGGAATCATCGGCGCGGCCATCACAGCGGCGGGAATGCCGGCATTGGCCAGCGCTTCAATGGTGCGCAGGCGCGCCGCCGGTCCCGCGGTGCGTGGCTCCAGCCTGCGTTTCAGTTCGTGGTCCAGTGTGGTTACGCTGATGCCCACGTGTACCAGATTGTCCCGGGCCATTTCCGCCAGTATTGGCAGGTCACGCAGGATCAGCTGGCTCTTGGTGACGAGGGTGACCGGGTGGCGATAGCGCTGCAGGGTTTCCAGTATCCGGCGGGTGATCTGTTTGTCTTTCTCGAGCGGCTGGTAGGGGTCGGTATTGGTACCCATGGCGATGGGGCTGCACCGGTAGCTCTTTTTGCGCAGTGCCGATTCCAGCAGTTCCACCGCATTGGGCTTGTAGAACAGCCGGGTTTCAAAATCGAGCCCGGGCGACAGGTCCATATAAGCGTGGGCCGGACGGGCGTAGCAATAAACACAGCCATGCTCACAGCCCCGGTAGGCGTTGATCGACTGGGTGAAGGGAATATCCGGTGAGTTATTGGTGGCGATGATCGATTTCGCCTTCTCCTCAATCGCTACCGTCTCGATCCGCTCCTGAGGTTCCAGCAGGGTCTCCCAGCCGTCACTCTCGCGGCTGCTAACCTGATCTACAAAGCGTCCCGCCAGGTTACTGGTGGCTCCGCGGCCCTTGAGGGATTGGGTGGGGTTGTCGGGAGCGTCATTGGCCACGGTGGGTATTCGGTGCTTGGCTGTATGTTTGTACAGTTTATTGCCAGGCCGCAGACGGTGCAAGAGCGTTCCCCAGCACTTACAATGACCGACCAGTACGCGCTAAAAACCAGCCATCAGGAACTAGGGAATGGATCTTCAATCTGTCGCCGCTATTTATGCGTTTGCGGTCAAGGTGCTCCAGATATTCGCCATGCTGTTTGCTTTCGGGCTGGTGGTGCTGGTGCTGTATGTGGTGTATCTGTATCTGTCGGATATCAGCCAGACCAAACAGGCGATCCGCCGCAATTTTCCGGTACTGGGGCGTTTCCGCTATCAGTTCGAGCACCTGGGCGAGTTCTTCCGCCAGTATTTCTTTGCCCTCGACCGGGAGGAGATGCCGTTCAATCGCGCCCAGCGCAGCTGGGTGTATCGGGCAGCGAAGAATGTGGATTCCACCCTGGCCTTTGGTTCCACCCGCCCCCTGAATCAGCCCGGCGATATAGTATTTCTCAATCATCCGTTTCCCACTCTGGCCAAGGATGCAGTACCAGCGCGGGAGGTCACTCTGGGGGAGGGTGTTGCACGCAGACCCTATACCACCCGCTCGATTTTCAATATTTCCGGAATGAGCTTTGGCGCCCTGTCGGTACCGGCGGTGACTGCGCTTTCCAAAGGCGCGGCGAAAGCCGGTATCTGGCTGAACACCGGGGAAGGGGGCCTGTCTTCCCATCATCTGGCCGGTGGTTGTGACATCGTGTTTCAGATTGGCACAGCCAAATACGGCGTGCGCGATGCCGAGGGCAATCTGTCCGATGCAAAGCTGCGCGAGGTTGCCGGGCACGAGCAGGTGAAAATGTTCGAGCTGAAACTCTCGCAAGGGGCAAAACCCGGTAAGGGCGGTATCCTGCCGGGGGTGAAGGTGACACCGGAGATTGCCCATGTGCGCGGCATACCGGTGGGAGAAGATTCAATCAGCCCCAACGGCCACCCGGAAATCAAGGACGTCGAGGGGCTGCTGGATATGCTCAATCATATTCGCGAAGTCACCGGCAAGCCCACCGGGTTCAAATGTGTGATCGGCAATAGCGACTGGCTGCACGAACTGTGTGAGGCCATTTTGCGCCGCGGCGCCGAGAGCGCGCCGGACTTCATCACCATCGACAGTGCCGATGGCGGCAGCGGTGCCGCGCCGCAGAGCCTGATGGACTACATGGGTCTGCCACTGAATCGCAGCCTGCCCCTGGTGGTGGATCTGATTGCCGAATACGGTCTGCGCGACCGCATTAAAATCATTTGTGCGGGCAAACTGCTCACTCCGTCGATGGTGGCCTGGGCGCTCGCCATGGGGGCCGACTTCGTCAACTGCGCGCGGGGATTTATGTTCGCCCTCGGCTGTATTCAGGCCATGCAGTGCAACAAAAACACCTGCCCGACCGGCGTCACTACACACAACCCGGATTTACAGCAGGGGCTGGACCCCATGGACAAAGCGGAGCGTGTCTATCACTACGCGCACAATATGGAATACGAGGTGGGAACCATCGCGCACTCCTGTGGCGTACCGGAACCGCGCCAGTTGCGTCGCGCACACGTTGAGGTCATCAACGAACGCGGTGTGCCGGTACCGCTGACCACCCTGGCGCCGGAAGGTAGGCCCAAGGCGGTGATCGCCAGCGATCGCGATCAGATCTGAGCCGCGTTACGCTCTACATAGGCACAACATACATACGCACAACAGAGAGACCGCGAGCATGGAAGGCGTCACCACACTGGTTGGGCAGGGGCTGTATATGGCGGTGGCCGCAGTGGTCGGTCTCGGTATCGCCCGTGTTCTGAAGCGCGATAACACCCTTGGTTGTCTGATCGCAGGCGTGCTGGCCGGGATGCTGTTACCGGTATTCGACTACGACACCGGGCTGCGCGCGGAAAACCTGCATCAGCTGGTATTTTTCGTCATCCTGCCGGTACTGATTTTTCAGTCCGCGTGGAAGATTGATCCGGATATCCTGTTTCGCTGGCTGGGGCCGGTACTGCTGCTGGCGACCCTCGGCGTGTTGATCTGTTGTCTGATTACGGCGCTGCTTGTCTTCTACGGTATTCACCATCCCACCGGTTTTCCCTGGCTGGCCGCGTTTCTCACTGGCGCCATACTGGCCGCCACCGATCCGGTGGCGGTGGTGGCGCGTTTGCGCCAGAGTCGCGCAAATGAAGAGTTGTTAACCCTGGTGGAAGGGGAAAGCCTGTTTAACGATGCGGTCGCAATTGTGCTGTTTGCTTTTGCGCTGGGTATTGCCAGTCACAGTGCGATGGAAGGCAGTGTGGCCACCGGCGAGGCGATCAGTGGCGTGGGCGGTTTTGCGCTGTATTTTGCGGCGGTATTTTTTGGTGGCCTTGCGGTGGGCACCATCTGTGGGCTGGTTACCGCTATCGTGATTCTGTTTCTCGGCTCGGCGGGCGCTGCGCTGATGGTTCTGGTGCTGGCGGCCTTCGGCAGCTTTTATCTGGCGGAGCACGTGGTCGGGGTCTCAGGAATCCTGTCGGTCATGATCTGCGCCATTGTGGCTCGCGCCTGTCTGCGCGAGCAGCAGGAAACCTACCTGGCCCATGCGGCACCGACCTGGGAGTGGCTGGGGTTATTTTTCAATGCGTTGATCTTCGTGATCATGGGGCTGGTGATCACCTTCGAGATGTTCACCCATCAATGGCTGGCGATGATTATTGCGATTGTTGCTGCAATCGGAGCGCGGGCACTGGCGGTGTTTCTGGTGGCGCCCTTTGCGCGTTTTGTGGGGCCGCCGATTCCAAACAGCTGGCGTTTGATTTTGAGCTGGGGCGGTTTGCGGGGTGTAATAGCGGTGGCGCTGGTGCTGTCACTGCCCACGGAACTGCCGTACTGGTGGACGGTGCAGTCGATGGTATTTGGCGTGGTGTTGTTTTCGTTACTGATACAGGGGACAACCAGTACGCGATTGATCAATAAACTGGGGCTTTGAATACGGGCAGCGATATCGCTGCCCGTAGGTGGTCAGGTAGATAGCCAGGGCATTTAGGACGCCCAATTCAGAATAACCTTGCCTGATTCCCCGGAACCCATGGTGTCAAAACCCTGCTGGAATTCGTCCACGGAAAATTGGTGGGTGATTATGGGGGAGAGGTCGAGGCCGGATTGGATCAGGCTGGCCATTTTGTACCAGGTCTCGAACATTTCCCGTCCGTAGATACCCTTGAGAATCAGGCCTTTAAAGATCACCTGACTCCAGTCGATGGCCATTTCGCCCGGGGGAATCCCCAGCATGGCAATCTTGCCGCCGTGGTTCATGGCGGAGAGCATATCGCGGAAGGCGACGGCGACGCCGGACATTTCCAGGCCCACGTCAAAGCCTTCGGTCATGCCGATGTCTTTCATTACATCCGACAGTTTTTCCCTGCTGACATTGACGGTGCGCGTCGCGCCCATTTTCTTTGCCAGTTCCAGACGGTAGTCGTTGATATCGGTAATCACCACATGGCGTGCACCGACGTGGCGGGCGACGGCCGCGGCCATGATCCCGATGGGGCCGGCACCGGTAATCAGAACGTCTTCACCGACGAGATCAAACGACAGTGCCGTGTGCACCGCATTGCCAAACGGATCGAAGATGGAGGCGAGCTCATCGGAAATATTGTCCGGAATCTTGAAGGCGTTGAGAGCCGGGATTACCAGGTATTCCGCAAACGCGCCCTGGCGGTCTACGCCCACACCGTAGGTATTGCGGCACAGGTGGCGGCGGCCGGCGCGGCAGTTGCGGCAGTGGCCACAGGTGATATGGCCTTCGCCACTCACTCTGTCACCGATCTTGAAACCGGCGACTTCCTGGCCCATGCCAACAACTTCACCCACATACTCGTGGCCCACCACCATGGGGACGGGAATGGTTTTCTGCGACCATTCGTCCCAGTGGTAAATGTGCATGTCGGTGCCGCAGATCGCGGTTTTACGGATCTTGATCAGCAGGTCGTTGTGGCCCGGTTCCGGTACCTCAACGTCGGTCATCCAGATGCCGGGTTCGGACTTTAATTTGGATAATGCTTTCATAAATACTGCTTAGATAATCTCGAGTTCTTTACCGACTTCAATAAATGCATCGATGCAGCGATCCAGCTGTTCGCGGGTGTGCGCGGCGGACATCTGGGTGCGGATGCGGGCCTGACCTTTGGGGACCACCGGGTAGAAGAAGCCCACCACGTAAATGCCTTTCTCCAGCATCTTGTCGGCCATTTTCTGTGCCAGGGCGGCGTCACCGATCATTACCGGAATAATCGCGTGGTCCGCACCGGCGAGGGTGAAGCCGGCGTCGGTCATGCGCTTGCGGAAGTACTGGGAGTTTTCCTGCAGCTGGTCGCGCAGTTCGCCACCTTCCACCAGCATGTCCAGCACCTTCAACGACGCGGTGACGATGGCGGGCGCGACGGAGTTGGAGAACAGGTAGGGGCGCGAGCGCTGGCGCAGCAGGTCGATGATTTCCTTGCGGCCGGAGGTGAATCCGCCGGAGGCGCCGCCGAGGGCTTTGCCGAGGGTGCCGGTGATGATGTCGACGCGCTCGACCACGTCGCAGTATTCGTGAGTACCGCGGCCGTGTTGGCCAAGGAAGCCGACGGCGTGGGAGTCGTCGACCATTACCAGTGCATTGTATTTGTCCGCCAGGTCGCAGATGCCTTTGAGGTTGGCGATGACGCCGTCCATGGAGAAGACGCCGTCGGTGGCGATCAGTTTGGTTTTGGCGCCGGCGGCGTCAGCGGCCTGCAGTTGCGCTTCGAGATCGGCCAGGTCGTTGTTGGCGTAGCGGAAGCGTTTGGCTTTACACAGGCGCACGCCGTCGATGATGGAGGCGTGGTTGAGGGCGTCGGAGATGATGGCATCGTCTGGGCCCAGTAATGTTTCGAAGAGGCCGCCGTTGGCGTCGAAACAGGAGGTGTAAAGGATGGTGTCTTCGGTCTGTAAAAATTCAGACAGCTGGAATTCCAGGGCTTTGTGGATGTCCTGGGTGCCGCAGATAAAGCGCACGGAGGCCATGCCGAAGCCGTACTGGTCGAGGCCTTCTTTGGCGGCTTCGATCAAGTCCGGGTGGTTGGCGAGCCCGAGGTAGTTGTTGGCGCAGAAGTTGAGGACCTGGTCTTCGTTATTGACCTGGATCTCTGCACTCTGCTGCGAGGTAATGATGCGCTCGCGCTTGTAGAGGCCATCGGCCTCGATCTGTTTCAGTTCGTCGCGCAGGTGCTGGAAAAATTGCTCGGGCTTGGACATGGCGTTGTTATTGGCTCCTGTCAGTGCTTTTGGCAGTAGGACTATTTCAGGCGTCGGTGGTACCGCTTGTTCGCGATCTGTGGCGGCAGCGCTAGCGGGTATAGCCTTGTGAGACACGCCGTGAACCCATCCCTGGGGGCTCTGCAAAAACATCCTGTTTTTGAAGGTCTCACAAGGCTATACCCGCTATCGCAGCCTTATCGGCAACCCTATAGGTTATCAATCCAGTAAAGTGGAAAGAGTCTGTATATCCACTTTTTCAATCCGTGCCTAGTGTAGTGTCATCCCACCAGTTCACAGGCCTTGTGAGCCGTGACCGGTGCGTCGCTGGCGCGGCAGTGGGTAGCGAAGGCCAGCGCGTCTTCCGTTGTGTCGAACAGTAGTTGCCACAGCAGTTGCCGATCGCTGCGTTTCACTGCCCGGACGGCGGTTCGGGCGCGCTGGGGCGCGATCTGGATTTCGATAACGTCGGTGCTGGATAGCTGTAATTCGGACATGTTCCCTCCAAAAATTCTGGAGGGCTGACGGCGGAAGAGGCGATTCGTCAGTTAAAAAAATCGCATCCCGGTAGGATTGCAACGCTGTAACCAATGCGGTTCAGCGAGAGCCCCATCCTCTACACGGGCCGTACGCTGGTACGTTCCGTGACGAGAAACCACCTTGCCCCGGTAGGCAGGTTGGCGTTGGCGTCAGCCACTCTCTTGATGTCGGGGGCAAAGATAGCGATGGCGGAACAGCCAGTCAACAGCGCCGCCGCGGGCGACGGCGCGTCAGAGTTTTATGCCGGAAGTTGCACGGATTTCAGTTCAATAAACTCGTCCAGGCCGGCGGCGCCAAATTCGCGCCCATTGCCGGAACGCTTTACACCGCCGAATGGGGCGTCGTAATTGAACTCGCCGCCGTTGACGAAGCACAGGCCGGCTTCGATACGGCGCACGACGTGCATTGCGGATTCTGCGTCTTTAGCCCAGACACCGCTGGAGAGGCCGTATTCGGTGTCGTTGGCGATGGCGATGGCTTCGTCCATATCCTTGTACGGAATCATGCAGGTGACCGGACCGAAGATCTCTTCGCGGGCGATGGTCATGTCGTTGGTGACGTCGGCAAAGACGGTGGGCTTGACGTAGAAGCCTTTGGCGAAGCCTTCGGGAATTTCGCTGCCGCCGGCAACCAGGCGTGCGCCTTCGGCGATGCCTTTATCGATGTAGCCGCGCACGATGTCGCGCTGGCGGGCGGAGGAAAGGGGGCCCATAAAGTCGTCGGCACCGGTGCCCATGGCCACTTCTTCGGCCACGCGTTTGGCAATGTTCACCGCTTCTTCGTAGCGCTCGGCCGGTACCAGCATGCGGGTCAGTGCGGTGCAGGTTTGTCCGCTGTTGATGAACACGTCTTCACAGCCCCAGCGTACGGCGGCTTCGAGGTCGGCGTCGGGGGTGATGATAAACGGGGATTTACCGCCCAGCTCCTGGCACACACGTTTGACCGTGGGCGCCGCGGACTTGGCCACCTCGATACCGGCGCGGGTAGAGCCGGTGAAGGACACCATGTCGATGTCCACGTGGCTGGAAAGCGCCGCACCGACAATGGGGCCGGCGCCGGGAACCAGGTTGAATACACCGGCGGGGAGGCCGGCGGCGTCGATGATTTCCGCCATCACGTAATCCTGTAGCGGGGTCATCTCCGAGGGTTTCTGGATCATGGTGCAGCCGGCGGCGAGGGCGGGGGCGACCTTGCCGACAAACTGGTGCAACGGGTAATTCCACGGGGTGATAAATCCACACACGCCCACCGGTTCCCTGAGCACGACAGAGTGCCCGGCCTTTTCGGTTTCTTCCATCAGCGCGGCGCGGTCGGCGTAGTAGCGCATGGCGTAGATGGGGCCATCGATATGCAACCATTCAGTGATATGCGCGGGACAACCGAGCGCCTGGGATACGGCGTCGATCAGGTCCTGCTTGCGCGCTTCCATACCGTCGGCAATAGTGTGCATCAGAGCCTGGCGTTTGGCAGCGCGGGTGTGGCGCCACTCTTTGAACGCCACCTTGGCAGCCGCTACGGCGTCGTCCACATCTTCCATGGAGCCCTGAATGACTTCGCACAGGGCTTCTTCGGTGGCAGGGTTGATCACCGGGTGCAGGCTGCCGCCTTTTGAATCGCGCCATTCACCGTTGATGTACAGTTTTTTCGTGGGCAGTTGACTGATTGTTGTCATGAATTAATTCCAAATTTCTCTGTGTTTCTTCTGTAGGAGCTTGCCGCCATGGGAACCGCTACAGAGCTCTGACTATTTCGCCTGCCGGCAGGCTCCAGCAGCGCGTCCGTTCAGGGCGCAGTAATTTCAATCAGGGTCGGGCCCTGGCGGCCGAAGGCTTGTGCCACCGCTTCGCCCAGTTGCTCCGGTTGCTCGATGCGGCAGCCCTCGGCACCGAAGGCGCGGGCGAGTGCGACAAAGTCCGGCGCATGCAGATTGACACCTTCTTGCTCCACCGCCGCCTCGTCCATGAAATCGCGAATCTCGCCGTAACCGCTGTTGTTCCAAACCAGTATTGGCAGCGCGAGCTTCTGCTCCACAGCGGCGGCCAGTTCACCCAGGGTAAACATGATGCCGCCATCGCCAATCAGGCCGATTACCGGGCGCCGGCTCGCCAGTGCGGCGCCGATGGCGGCGGGCAGGGCGAAGCCCAGGGTGCCGTAGCCGGTGGTGCAGGTAATGTGGCTGCGCGCCTGAAACAGACGTAATGCATGGTTGGTGTTGTAGGCCAGCTGGGTGGAGTCTGTCACGAGGATGCCGTCATCCGGCAGCGCGTCGCGCAGAGCCTGCACCCAGGGGTAGCGATCTTCGGAACCCGGCCACCATTCGCTGCGGCATTCGCGCAGCAATTGCGCGACTTCGTCGGCGGCATGTTTCGCTTGCGCAGTTCTGTCGACCGCAGCCATTGCATCGACCAGCTGTTGCAGGGCGGCTTTGGCATCGGCACAGATTGCCAGGTCCGGATTGGCGTTACAGACCAGTTGCGCCGGGTCCAGATCTACGCGAATCAGCTTGCCTTTGAAATGATAATTGTCACGCACCAGGTTGCGGTCGGTTTCTGCCAGTTCCGTCGCCACTGCCAGTACCACGTCCGCGTTTTCAATCCGCTCGCGCACATTGGAAAAACTCAGGTTGGCGCCGCCGCACAGCGGGTGGCGTTCGTCGACGATGCCTTTTGCGGCGAGGGATTCAAATACCGGTGCGGCAATTTTTTCCGCCAGCGCGGTGGCCTCTGCGCCAGCCTGCTGCGCGCCGCCCCCCAGCAGAATCACTGGCCGCTCCGCTTTCGCTAACAGTTTCGCCGCGCGGTCAATGGTGTCTGCCGGTGCGGCAGGCAGGGCGGTGGGCGCCACTGCCCGATAGTCCGCTATCCCGTGGGACATGGCCGCGGGAAAAAGATCGATGGGAATTTCGATATGCACGGGACCCGGCCGCGGCGCGTGCATCACCTGGAAGGCGCGGGCCAGGGTTTCCGGCAGTTGCTCGGCACTGGTCAGGGCGTGTTGCCACACGCAGAAACCGCGGGTGACATCCTGTTGCCGCGGCAGTTCGTGCAGGCGACCGCGACCACTGCCGAGATCTTCACGGCGGTTGACCGCACTGATCACCAGCATCGGAATAGAGTCGGAATAGGCCTGGGCCATGGCCGTAGCGGCATTGGTTACACCGGGTCCGGTGATCAGAAAACACACACCGGGTTTGCCGCTGGCACGGGCGTAGCCATCCGCCATAAACGCTGCACCCTGTTCATGGCGCGGCGTGATGTGGGTCAGGCCGCTGCCCGGTAGACCGCGGTACAGTTCGATAGTGTGTACCCCGGGGATGCCAAATACGGTATCCACACCGTAACCTTTTAACAGGTGCATCAGTACCTGTGCGCAGCTTGGTGCTCCGGTATTCTGTGGGGTTTGAGAAGTTGCGGAAGACATGCCTTGTTCCTGCCTGTTCTTTCTTGTGTTGGCTTGCCTGCGCAAGCGGGTATGCAACGGAGCCTAGTCTTGCGCCGCGGGGGCTGCAAGCGTCCGCAGAGTCTGCATCCCTGCGGGATTAAACGCAGGAAAATTAAGATAGGGCTGCCTTGGCGGCAGGATATTTGTGAATCCTGCCGGGGTTGCAGGTTGGGGGTGAGATAGTGTCCTCGCAGGGCGGCTCGTCAAATAGTGCCTGGCGCCTGAAATATGGTTCAATGGCGCACAACGATAAAAACATTTCAGCCGGTTTTATGTTCAGGGGGAACAATGGCCATTGTCGGGATTGATCTGGGTACGACCAACAGTGCATGCGGAATTTTGACGGATGAGGCTGTCACCCTGATCCCGAACCGGTTGGGGGAATTACTTACGCCCTCGGTAGTGGGGCTGGATGACGCTGGCGAGCTGGTAGTCGGGCGCACGGCAAAGGAGCGCCTGATCAATCACAGTGATCGTACCGTCGCCGCATTCAAGCGCCTCATGGGCACCGATCACAAGGTCAAGCTGGGACGTCAGTTGTACAGCGCCACGGAGCTTTCTGCGCTGGTATTGCGCTCTCTGAAAGAAGACGCCGAAGCGCATCTGGGCGAGCCGGTTAGCGAAGCGGTAATCAGCGTGCCTGCCTATTTCAACGACAACCAGCGTCACGCCACCAAGCTGGCGGGCGAGCTGGCCGGGCTCAAGGTTGAGCGCCTTATCAACGAACCCACCGCTGCAGCCGTGGCCTACGGACTGCATGACAAACGCGAAGGAAACTTCCTGATTCTCGATATGGGGGGCGGCACCTTTGATGTGTCTATCCTCGAGTTTTTTGACGGCATTATGGAAGTGCATGCCAGCGCCGGTGACAATTTTCTCGGCGGTGAGGATTTTGTCGAGGCGATGATCGACAGCGTGCTGAAAGAGCTCGACCTGGAGAAGTCTGCACTGACTGCCCGGCAGCAGCAGAATCTGTATATGCAGATGGAGAGCGTCAAGCGCCGGATTGGCCAGCAGGCCTCCCAACCCCTGGAGCTGGACCTGGGCAAACAAAAATTCCAGTGGGCCGCTACCAGTGAATGGTTTGAAAAAGTGGCGACTCCGCTATTACTGCGCGCCAAACGTCCGATCGAGCGCGCCATGCGCGACGCGGACATGCCGCCGCAATCTATCGATGAAGTGGTACTGGTGGGGGGCTCCACCCGCATGGCCCTGTTCCGCTCCATGGTGGGGCGTATGTTCGGGCGCCTGCCGTCCTGCCATCTGGATCCGGACACCGTGGTTGCCATCGGCGCGGCGATTCAGGGTGGACTGAAATCCCGCAATGCTGCGCTGGACGATATCGTGCTTACCGACGTCTGCCCCTACACCCTGGGCACCGGCATTGTGAATGAAGACAGCCCGGATCAGGGCAGTTACTTCCTGCCAATTATCGAACGCAATACGGTAGTGCCGGTCAGCGTGGTGCGGCAGGTGTGCACGGCCAGCGACAACCAGACCGAACTGCGTATCGATGTCTACCAGGGGGAAAACCGCCTGGTAAAGAAAAACGTATTTCTTGGTGAGATGAGTGTGCCGGTGCCCAAAGGGCCGCGGGGCAAAGAGGCGGTGGATATTCGCTACAGCTACGATATGAACGGCTTGCTGGAAGTGGATGTCACTGTGGTCTCCACCGGAAACACCTACAACAAGCTGATTGAATTTACTCCCGGTGCACTGGATGACAAAGCGAAAGCGGCGGCACTGGAAAAACTGGCTGCTCTGAAATTCCACCCGCGGGAGGACGAAGTCAACCGCGCACTGATTGCCCGCGGAGAGCGTCTGTACGAAGCCAGTCTCGGTCCGCAGCGGGATGCCATTTCCCATGCACTGGGGGAATTCGACCGGGTGCTGAACGGACAAAACCCGGCGGAAATCAAAAAAGCGCAGGCGGGGCTGCAGGCGTTTCTCGACCGCTTCGACGGCGAGGACTGGATCTGATGAACCCCTGGGCACACCTTGGCATCGAGCCCTGTGATGACCCCCGTGCGGTCAAGCGAGCCTATGCGGCCAAGCTGAAGCTCAACCGTCCCGACGAAAAACCGGAAGAATTTCAACAGCTGCACAGTGCGTACAAAATGGCACTGAAGCTGGCTCAGGCTCAGGCCCGGCGCAGTGCGCCGGTGGCCGAGGAGCTTACAGAGGTCCTTATCGAGGAGCCTGCCGGGGCAGCGACGGAATCTGTTGTCGAGCCGGCTCGGGAAGCGGTACCACCGCTGATCGAGTCGTCTCCGCAGGTATCTCCGGTAGAGCAGTCCGCTCCATTGGAACCGGAAGAGGCTGGGGTAGAGATCGGGTCTGAAGCGGAAGAGGACGCGGCCCGGCAATTGCGCATCGAAGAATACCGCCGTGTGCTTGTTCTGGTGGAGCAGGTGCTTGAAGACCCCCTGCGTATTCACCGTGAGGAGCGCTGGCACTTCCTCGCTGAATCCCGCTATATGCTGGAAGAAGAGTACAACTGGAATCTCGGGCTGGCGGTGTTTGAGCGTTTTGCGCGCTTCAATCAGGATGCCGCAAAGCACGGGGGCAAACACAATACCCATGTCACCGGGAATGTACTGGCTTACTGTGATCAGTTATTTGGCTGGTCTGGCAATGCGCCGGCCTATTACCAGCAGTTTGACGAAGCGCTCGCGGATACCCTGTTTGATGCCATGCAGCCGATTGACACAGAGCGTGACCCAACGACGGCAATCCGGGGTGGTAGCAAGCTGGTTCGCGAGAAGCCCAAGGTGGCCGAAGAGCAGCTGGGCCAATACTTTTTTGGTTCACTGCTGGGGCGCTCCGTTGCCGTGTTACTGGACATGATGCTGGTGCACCTGATGATGGGGGTCATGGCTACGGCAATCATCATGAAAGTCTCCGGCCGGGCGGAGTCCGATGCGACCGTCCTCGGTATCGTTGTGACCGGTGGACTCTATTTGGTGGGTTCTTGGCTGTGCGAGTGCTCCCGATGGCAGACCACACCGGGGAAATGGGTGATGGGGTACAAGGTCACCAACAAAAATTTTCAACGGCTGGGGTACGGGCGCGGTCTTTGGCGCACTCTCAGCTTCACTCTCACCCTGGTTACCTACAAGATTGGCTGGTTTATCAATTGTTTCCTCGGCGGCAACCTGATGCACGACCGCCTCAGCGGCACGCACGTGATCAATTATCGAAAAAGCCGTGAGGAACATCTGCGCCGGCAGAAGTAGCCCTCCGGTGTGGTATACAGATTGGGGATCGGAGACCAAACTGCGTACACTTGCGGGCGATGTCGAAGCCGATGGCGACCACTGGACCCGGTGTTGCGATAGATTGGTCTTCAATGGTTAAGTTGAGCTGTATGTAATGAGTTGTAAAGGAAATGACAGCGATGGAAATTGATCAGTGGCGTAGAGATTACCTGCAAGGTGGCCTGCAGCGGGAAGACCTGGCGGATGATCCGATCAGCCAGTTTCGCAGTTGGCTGGAAGAGGTGGTCAAAACGAATATCTCGGACCCCAGCGCCATGTGCCTGGGTACCGCCGATGCCAGCGGTCAGCCATCACAACGTATCGTGTTGTTGAAAGGGTTTGACGAGGCGGGCTTTGTTTTCTATACCAACCTGAAAAGCCAGAAGGCCTGGGATATCGCCGCGAATCCGCAGGTATCCCTATTATTTCCCTGGCATTTTCTCGAGCGCCAGGTCATCGTGCGCGGCGTCGCTGAGCAGGTGGCCGATAGCGAGGCGGACGCGTATTTCAGTACGCGCCCCAGAGAGAGCCAGATTGCCGCCTGGGCATCGCATCAGAGTGATGCCATAGTGTCGCGTCAGGTATTGGAGGATCAGTTCGCGGCCTGCGCGAAAAAGTTTGCAGACTCCGCGGTGCCGCGCCCGGACTTCTGGGGTGGTTATCGGGTTGTGCCTCACGCCATCGAGTTCTGGCAGGGCAGGGCGTCCCGGCTACACGATCGTTTCGTCTATCGCACCATGCAGAGTGGGGAATGGCAGCTGGAACGGCTGAGCCCCTGATCCGCCTCGCTGCTATTATCCCTGAAAGCTATGGTTATCCCTGAAAGCTATGGTTGGACGAGTGTGCAATAGCCTGAGTGAATATCTAAAAATAAACTTTTGAAACTCGGACAGCTCTTGTAGTCTTTGATTGCCGGCATTGGAGAGTGTCGGCAAAAACAGCGCGGTTTCAGATCGGGTTGTCAGAGGTATTGGCGACAAGCAATACCGGTCATAGTGAATCTGTTGCTGGAAATTACATAAAAATAACTCAGTGCAATGGAGAGAGATTATGGGAAGCGATTCCAATGCTTTCAATACGCCTATTACCCCCTTTAATTCCACCTGTGAACGAAAGAAAAGCGCGAGCCTGACCCTGGCTTCGGCCTGTTCTGTATTTGTACTTTCGGTTGTGTGTGGTTCCGGTGATGCGCGCGCAGTGGAGAGTTCTGTCAATACTTTGATGGAAGAGGTTCAGGTTACTGCGCGCAAGCGCGCGGAGGCTGAACAGCTGCAGCAAGTGCCCGTGGCTGCTACTGCCTATTCCGGGGACCAACTGGAGGCACTACAGACGCGAGATCTGCAAAGTCTCTCTTTCAAGATGCCAAACGTGCAACTGGAGGATATCGGTACCGTCAAGAATACGGCCAACTTTACCGTGCGCGGTCTGGGAGTAAACAGCTCGATTCCCTCCATTGATCCTACTGTAGGAGTGTTTGTCGACGGAATGTACATGGGGGTGAATGCCGGGGTTGTCACCGACATGTTTGACCTGGAAGGTATCGAGGTGCTGCGCGGGCCGCAGGGACTGTTGTTTGGCCGCAATGTGACTGGTGGTGCTGTGGTGATAAAAACCGCGCGTCCATCCGAAGAGTTCTCCAGCAAGTTCAAACTCTCAACGACGGACAATCTCGATACCGTTGCTGCGGCCACCGTAAACGGTGCTATTTCCGAGCGGGTTAATGGTCGAATCACTGCCTATTACAATGATGATCAGGGCTGGTTCGAGAATGTATACACTGGTGATGACCAGGCCGGTGCCTCGGATACCTGGTTTGTGCGGCCGAGCCTGAGTATCGCCCTGAGTGAGTCAGCTGAATTGTTGGTGCGGATGGAGCACGGACGCATGGACGCCGCCGGCGTGGTGGCGCAGAACCGCGGCGCACTGGCCGCTAATTTCCCGGCCTACCCACTATTTGGAGTCGATGTCTCTGATTGGGATAACGGCGAAGGCTCGTTTGAAATTGCCCAGAACGAACCGGGCTATCAAAACGACGAATGGTCGCAGGTGATTACCGAGTTCAATCAGGATGTCGCCTTTGGTGACGGTACCATTACCAATATTCTGGCCTGGCGTGAATATGCGGCGATTGGCCTGGGTGATATCGACTCTTTGCCTATTACCGCGTTTCACGCCCATACCAGTATCGACCAGAGCCAGTTGAGTAATGAGTTGCGCTACGCCGGCCGTTTCGGTGCGGCCGCCGTGACCACCGGGTTGTACTGGTTCAGCCAGGACCTGGCCTACTTTGAAAATCGCCAGTTGCCCCTCAATGGTCTTGATATTACCGGTGGCGGTTTGCAGGAACATGAGGCGCTGGGTGTGTTCGCCCAGGCGGATATCGACCTGAACGAAGCCTGGGTACTGACTCTGGGCGGGCGTTATTCCACCGAAGAAAAATCCGCAAAAGTTGCCACCATTAATCCTGTGGTGACGGCGTCGACCCTATGCGATCTGGAAGGCTGTGCATTTTATGATTTCGACGACAGTGCGCGCTGGAATGCGTTTACGCCCAAAGTAGGCCTTCAGTGGAATCTATCGGACACCGCACAGATCTACAGCTACTGGACCAAAGGGTTCCGCAGTGGCGGATACAACATGCGGAATACCGGGCTGTTACATGAACCTGGCCCCACGGATCAGGAGGAGCAGACATCGTTTGAGATCGGCGGAAAAGCGGAGTGGCTGGATGGGCGGCTGCGCACCAACGTAGCCCTGTTCCACAACACCATTGACGATATGCAGCGTGAGGAAAACCTGACGGATCCCGTATTTTCGGTTGTTCAGTATATTCGCAATACCGCGGATGCCACCATTCAGGGGGCGGAGTTCGAATTGATGGCAGTGGCTAGCGAGAATCTGCTGTTCACTGCAAACGTGGGATATGTTGATGGTGCTTACGATAGCGTTCGTGGTGACATCAGCGGCGACGGGATGGTTGATGAACAGGATCTTGCCCTTGATATACCGCGTCTCGCGCCCTGGACTTACGGAGTCGGCGTGGTGCATGATCTGCAGATGGGTAGTCTGGGTGTGTTGACCTCGCGGCTGAACTTCAATCACCGTGACGCGGCGCCCTATACCGACAATAATGTAGGCATGCTGTCGGAAGCGGATATGCTCGATGTAAGTCTCGGATTTGTGCCCGACTCCGGCAACTATCGTCTCGCACTGTTCGGGAAAAATATGCTTAATGAGGTCACCGAAGGCAACAACACGCAACTACCCTCGACATTGGGTGGGCCCGGTGCGAGCTTTACCCCGCTGAATAAGGGGCGGGTGTGGGGCCTCGAATTAACTTACGAGCTATAACCGTTCGTTTTTATGAGCCCGGCACTGCCGGGCTTTTTCGTACTAGGGCTCAGGTATCAGGAAAACGGAGTTATCACATGCGATATATTGACCTGCCAGAGCACGGTGGTCCGGAAAAAATGGTGGTCGCCGAAGGCGAGTTGCCAAAGGCTGGCGCTGGCGAGGTGTTGATTCGTGTAGCTGCGGCTGGTGTCAACCGCCCGGATATTGTGCAGCGTGCCGGATATTACCCGCCGCCACCGGGTGCATCTCCGGTAATGGGGCTGGAAGTGGCAGGTGAGGTTGCCGCAGTCGGTGGTGGTGTGCAGCGCTGGAAGATCGGTGACCGGGTGTGCGCATTGACCAACGGTGGTGGTTACGCCGAATATGCGGTTGCGCCCCAAGGGCAGTGCCTGCCGATTCCCGAGGGACTGGGTGACATCGAAGCCGCGGCGCTACCGGAGACGTTCTTCACGGTATGGAGCAATCTGATGCACCGCGCGCACCTACAGTCCGGTGAAGTGTTGTTGGTGCACGGCGGTTCCTCCGGAATCGGCACCACCGCGATCCAGATTGCGGCCAATTTAGGTGTGCGTGTGTTCACCACCGCAGGCAGTGATCGCAAATGTGCAGTATGCGAGCAGCTCGGCGCAGAACAGGCAATCAATTATCGCGAGCAGGATTTCGTGGAGACTGTACTCTCGGCCACCGGCGGCAATGGTGCCAATGTGATTCTGGATATGGTGGGCGGCGCCTATGTCGATCGCAATATCCAGTGTGCCGCTCGCGATGGTCGCATCGTCAATATCGCTTTCCTCAATGGCGCGAAAGTGGAGGTCAATATGCTACCAGTGATGCTGAAGCGCCTGACGCTGACCGGTTCAACCCTGCGCCCCCAGCCGCCCGAGGTGAAGGAAGCAATCGCCCGGGACCTGGAGCAGCATGTGTGGCCGCTGATTGCCGCTGGCAAGATCCGTCCACATGTGACGGCCACATATCCGCTGCAATCGGTAGCCGATGCCCACCGGAAAATGGAATCTGGTGAGAGTATTGGCAAGATAGTGCTGGTGAATTGAGGGATATCTTCACTTGTTGCAACAGATGCTCCAGCCGTGCAGAGAGATTGGCAACGGTGGGCAGTTCCTGAAGCCGGATATGACCCACATCACCGGGTTTCAGATCGGTGTAGGCTTTGTAGATGTTGCTGATATTCTGCACGTAATGCACGGGTTCCGCACCGCGCACATAGCCGTAGCGGGCTTTTTTGAAATAGCGCGGCTCGGAAAGCTTGAGCATCGCTTTTTCCACGTTATCGAACCACACGTTTGGATCCAATCCCAGTTCTTCCGCCAGCCGCTGGGCGTCGTACAGGTGGCCAATTCCGGCGTTGTAGGATGCCAGTGAGAACCAGAGTTTGTTTTCCAGTGTCAGGTCCTCGTCAAATCGATCGCGTACCCAGTTGAGATATTTGACACCGGCCTCGATCCCGCGCTTGGGTTCGAAAAGCGGGTGAGGATAACCGACCTCATCAGCGGTGCGCGGCATTACCTGCAGTAGTCCCTGAGCGCCCACCGGTGATTCTGCCTTGGGGTTAAAACTGCTTTCCTGCCACATCTGCGCAACGATAAGGCGCCAATCGAACTCGTGCTTGCGTGCCGAGCGCTTCACCAGTTTGTCGAAGGGGGAGAGATCCCCGTCCGGGGTCAGGCTTTCCAATAGTTTGGCGGTTGCGGTGCGGTCAGGCTCGAAATACGTTTTGATTTTTTTGGCGTAACTCTCGCTTTTCACATAATCGGACAGAAACGCATCCAGTTTTTTCAGCAGCGCGTGGCTCTTTTTCTCTACCATCCAGCCCTGCGGTAGCGGATCGCTGACCAGCGGGCCTGCGGACAACGTATCGCGGAGCATGGACTGTATTTTGGCGGCGTGCGCATCGACGATGGTCACATCCGCCTCACCATTGGCCACCATATTCATGATGGATTCATAGCTGATTTCCGGTGGGGTGAATTCGATCTTCAGTTTGATGCCGCGTTTCTGCAGCGTTTTTGCGGTTTCGACAAAGGCGGTTGTCGGGCGCAGTGTGAGGGTGCGCCCGTTGAGATCATCAAGGGTCTTGATCTCCGGTTTGGCGTTGTTGCTGAGAATCTGCTGAGCGGTTTCGAAGTAGGGTGTGGTGAAGGCTACACCCTGCGCCTTGCGCTCAGGCGTGATGGTCATGGACGCACCGGCGAAGTCACCACGGCCTTTTTTCAGCCATTCAATCAGGGACTCCTCGGGCGGGACGGCGATCAATTGCAGCTCGAGGTCGTGCTTTTTCGCAAAAGCCTTGGCGAGATCGTAGTCGAAGCCCATCAGTTCGCCTTTCCACATAAAGTAACTGGTAGGACCGTTGTAAGTAAGAAAGCGGATAATATCCGATTTCTTGATGGCTTCCCAATCCGCGGTGCGTTCGACCGGGGCCTTGATCAGTTTTTTTGTGAGAAAATTATTGATGCGAAGACGCAATTCAGAGGAGTCTTTGCGCATGGCCCATACAATATCCTGATCACCGCTGACCATAGCGCCAGCTTTCAGGTCGTCTCGATACGACAGAAATCCCTCGACGATATTGCTGTCCAGGATCATAACCGCATTTTTTCTTGCCTTCATTTTATCGAACACGCGGTCGAGGGGTTCACCGACCTGTAAAACCAGGGTTTCCAGTTTGGCATCGGGGATCTTGTCCACCAGTTGTTTGGCGGTATCCATGTAAGTGCTATCGGCGAGCGCGATAATCGTGATGCCTTTTAATGCCTCCACTGAACTGATATTCGGGCCATCTTTTCCGGTGATCAGCTGTTGCCGAACGCGGTAGATATTTTCACTGAGATCGTAACGTTCTTCACGCTCGTCTGTCCGGGTGAGGTTGGCGGCGACCACATCGGCACGGCCATCATTCAGCATCTGTAGCGCCTCTTCCGGGGTTGTAGCGGTCACCCAGTAAGGCTCCAGACCAAGTCGTTTGGCCAGATCTGCAGAGAGATCAAAGTACAGTTGTGTGACGATGGTGGCGCGGGGCAGCATGGTGTCGAAACCTGTAACGAGATTTACAAAGCGTATGGAACCGCGTTTCTCCAGGGCATCCAGGTCACCTTTCTCGATATAGTTTTCAAACGGGCCTTTGTGAAACTTGCGCTCTGTGGGTGGTTGTTTTTCCGGTTGGCTCTCTGATTTGGCGTCTACCTGAGAATCTGCCTGGGGATCTGTCGGGTCCTTATGACAGCCGCTCACCGCCACTGCACACAGCAGAGTCAGGTGCAGGAGGTAGGTGTAGAAGCTTGTAGTGTGGGGTTGCATTCGCATGGGCAGCTCCGCAATTCCAGAATCGCATAGCCCGCAATGCTAATGTCCCGACAGCGGAAATGGTGTTTCCAATCTGCCGGGCAGTAGGAGGTGATAAAAGAAATAGGAGAAAGTCACTGTTACTCGACCCGTGCGGCGATTTGTCCACGGCTCAGTTTCGCGGTGATCTTCTGCCCTGACTTTACATCGTCTGGCTGTCGAATGACCCGTTGGTTTTCATCAAGCAGAATGGCATAGCCGCGATCGAGCACCGCCAGGGGGCTGACACTGTTCAGCAACTGGCCGGTATAGGCTGCCTGCTCCTTCTTGTGTTGTAGCAGTGCCTCTACCGATTTGTGCAGGCGTTGGGTCTGATGGGCCAGCTGGCTGTGCGCAACCGCAATTCTCTGGCGGGGGTGTACCTGATTCAGGGCGCGTTCCAACTGTGTCAGTCGCTGGGCATGAGACTGGGAGCGGGTGCGCACCGCGGCCTTCAGGCGCATTTCCAGGTGGTCCAATCGCTGCGCGTGATTTTGCAGCTGCTCCCTGGGGTGGCGGATACGATTACTTACCAGCTGGATTTGCTGCCGCTGATGGCGCAGCTGAATTTCCATGGCGCGGGTCAAGCGCCAGCGATACCCCTCGACTTCCTCACACAGTGCGGCTGCATTGGCGCTGGCGATCTCTGCCGCCGCGGACGGTGTCGGTGCGCGTACATCCGCTACCAGGTCGGCAATGGTGGTATCCGTTTCGTGTCCCACCGCGGAAATTGTTGGAATCGGACACGCCGCCAGTGCGCGTGCCACGATCTCTTCGTTAAAGGACCACAGGTCCTCCAGTGACCCTCCGCCGCGACCCACGATCAACAGGTCGTGGCGCTGCAGCCGTCCGGCCATGTGAATGGCGTCAGCGATCTGCTGGGCCGACCCTTGACCCTGTACCGACACGGGAATGAGTTCTATCTTCGCGGCCGGGTAGCGCCGCCCCAATACTTGGATCATGTCCCGCACAGCGGCACCGGTGGGAGAGGTAATGATGCCGATGGTGGCGGGCAGGTAGGGCAGGGGTTTCTTGCGCTCGAGATCGAACAGTCCATCGGCCTGCAATTTCGCCTTCAGCATCTCCAGCTGGCGCATCAGGGCCCCGAAGCCCGCTTCTTCCAGGTGTTCGATGATCAGCTGGAATTCGCCGCGCCCCTCGTACAGGCTCACCCGTGCCCGCGCCAGGACCTCGCGACCGTTACCGGGCTGGAAGCGCACGCTGCGGTTGCGCCCACGGAACATGGCACAGCGCACCTGGGCGCGGGCGTCTTTGAGGGTGAAGTACCAGTGTCCGGAGCTGGGGGCGGCAAAGTTGGAAATCTCGCCTCCGACCCATAACAGCGGCACATTTCCCTCTAACAGCTGTTTCACTTCCCGATTCAGTTCGCTGACGGTCATGACCGGACGGCCGTCGGTGGGGAGTGGATTGGGTGTGCCGGGGGGAGTATTTAGCATTTACGTCTCAACTGGGCTGGCTTGGGCGGGCAATATTGCAAGGATGAGGGTTCACGTAAAGAGTTTTGCCATTCCTGTAGAAATAGGCTTTTGTTTCGGGGCGGGTTGCGGCTATAATCGCGCCGATACCCAATCCCGCTCCCTAGAGGTTTGAGTGTCCATGTCTGAATCTCTGCGTATTGCACGCGAAGCCCTCACTTTTGACGACGTCCTCCTTGTGCCCGGTTATTCCGAGGTCACGGCCAAAGACGTTTCCCTGAAGACAAAACTGTCTCGCAATATCACCCTGAATATTCCGCTGGTGTCCGCCGCGATGGATACCGTGACCGAATCGCGCCTGGCCATTGCCCTGGCTCAGGAAGGCGGTATCGGCATCATCCACAAGAGCATGTCTATTGAAGAGCAGGCGCTTGCGGTACGCGCGGTCAAGAAATTCGAAGCGGGTGTTGTAAAAGACCCGATTACCATCGAATCGGACGCTACCGTACGCGAGCTGATCGCGCTCACGGGCCACCACAACATTTCCGGTGTACCGGTGATGGAGAAGGGTGACCTGGTCGGCATCGTTACCAGCCGTGACGTGCGTTTCCAGACCAACCTGGATATTCCTGTTGCCAAGATCATGACGCCGAAAGAGCGTCTGGTAACCTGTGACGAAGGCGCCTCCCCCCAGGAAGTGCGTGAGTTGCTGCACAAGCACCGTATCGAGAAAGTGCTTGTCGTCAATGACAAGTTCGAGCTGCGCGGCCTGATCACCGTCAAGGATTACAACAAGGCAGAGCAGTACCCCAACTCCTGTAAGGACGCCGATGGCCGACTGCGTGTCGGTGCTTCCGTCGGTACTAGTCCGGACACCGACGACCGCGTTGCCGCGCTGGTTGAGGCCGGCGTCGACGTGCTGGTAGTGGATACTGCTCACGGTCATAGCAAGAATGTGATCGAGCGAGTGCGCCGAATCAAGGAAATGCACCCGCAGGTCGACGTGATCGGAGGCAACATTGCCACTGGTGAGGCGGCCACCGCGCTGATGGAAGCGGGTGCTGACGCAGTAAAAGTCGGTATCGGTCCCGGCTCTATCTGTACTACCCGTATCGTGACCGGTATCGGTGTACCGCAGATTTCCGCGATCGCGGAAGTGGCCAAGGCGCTGGAAGGTACCGGTGTGCCGCTGATTGCCGATGGCGGTATTCGCTTCTCCGGTGATATTTCCAAAGCCATCGTTGCGGGTGCCTACTCGGTAATGATGGGCTCCATGCTGGCGGGCACCGAAGAAGCCCCCGGCGAAGTCGAGCTGTATCAGGGCCGAACCTACAAGTCCTATCGTGGCATGGGTTCTCTGGGCGCCATGTCCCGTACCCAGGGCTCCTCCGACCGTTACTTCCAGGACGCCAGTAAGGGCGCCGAGAAACTGGTGCCGGAAGGTATCGAGGGTCGCGTGCCGTACAAAGGCCCGATCTCAGCCATTGTTCACCAGATGATGGGTGGCCTGCGTTCAGCCATGGGCTATACCGGCAGCGTCGACATGGAAACCATGCGTACCAAGCCTCAGTTTGTGCGTGTTACCGCCGCTGGCATGGGCGAGTCTCACGTTCACGACGTGCAGATCACCAAGGAAGCGCCGAACTACCCGGTGGGTGGTCGTTAATTTTCATTTGCGTAACGTTCCATTCGCGAATCAAAGCCGCGCAGAATGTTTTCCGAAAAATAGAAGTGCACTATTAAAGTGAACCGCAAACGGACCTCTCAGGGTCCGTTTGCCGTTTATTAACCCCTACGAGTAAGCCATGAGCCAAGACATTCATTCCAGCCGAATCCTGATCCTCGACTTCGGCTCCCAGTACACCCAGCTGATTGCCCGTCGCGTGCGTGAGCTGGGTGTATTCTCCGAAATCCGTGCGTTCGACATGAGCGACGAAGAGATCCGCGAGTACAACCCCCAAGGTATTATTCTCGCCGGTGGCCCGGAATCTGTACCGGAAGCCGGCTCCCCGCGCGCGCCGCAGGCGGTGTTTGATCTGGGCGTGCCGGTACTGGGTATCTGTTACGGCATGCAGACCATGGCACACCAGCTGGGCGGCGCTGTAGAGGGCAGTAACGTGCGTGAATTTGGCTACGCGCAGGTGAAAGTGGAAGGTGAATCCGCACTGCTGCACGACATCAAGGATCACCTGGATGACGCCGGCAATGCACTGCTGGACGTGTGGATGAGCCACGGTGACAAAGTGGTGAAAATGCCAGAAGGCTTCGAGTTGATGGCTTCCACCCCGTCCTGCCCGATTGCCGGTATGTACAACGCGGAAAAGAATTTCTTCGGTGTACAGTTCCACCCGGAAGTGACCCATACCCTGCAGGGCACTCGTATCTACGAACATTTTGTCATTCAGCTGTGTGGCTGTGAGAAGTTGTGGACACCGGAAAATATTATCGAAGATTCCATTGCCAAGGTGCGTGCACAGGTGGGGGATCAGAAAGTCCTGTTGGGCCTGTCCGGTGGTGTCGACAGTTCCGTGGTAGCCGCGCTGTTGCACAAGGCCATCGGTGATCAGCTGACCTGTGTGTTCGTTGACAACGGCCTGTTGCGCAAGAACGAAGGCGATCAGGTCATGCAGATGTTTGCCGACAATATGGGTGTACGGGTGATCCGCGCTGACGCAGAGGAGGAGTTCCTGTCCCGTCTCGCTGGGGTGGATGAGCCGGAAGCCAAGCGCAAGATTATCGGTAATACCTTTATCGAGATCTTCGACCAGGAAGCGACCAAACTGAAGGATGTGAAGTTCCTGGCCCAGGGCACTATCTATCCGGACGTGATCGAGTCCGCTGCGGCAAAAACCGGCAAGGCCCACGTGATCAAGTCCCACCACAATGTGGGCGGGCTGCCGGAGGATATGGCGTTTGAACTGGTGGAACCGTTGCGCGAACTGTTCAAGGACGAAGTGCGCAAGATCGGCCTCGAGCTGGGTCTGCCCTATGACATGGTTTACCGTCACCCCTTCCCGGGCCCGGGTCTGGGCGTGCGCATTCTCGGGGAAGTGAAAAAAGAGTACGCGGATATCCTGCGCGAAGCGGACGCCATCTTTATCGAAGAGCTGCACAACGCGGACTGGTACCACAAGACCAGTCAGGCGTTCGTGGTGTTCCTGCCGGTGAAATCCGTGGGTGTTGTCGGCGACGGCCGTCGCTACGAGTACGTAGTGGCGCTGCGTGCCGTGGAAACTGTGGACTTTATGACCGCGCGCTGGGCACATCTCCCCTACGAATTGATTGAGAAGGTTTCCAACCGCATCATCAATGAGATCGAGCACATTTCGCGGGTGGCTTACGACGTCTCCAGTAAGCCACCGGCTACGATTGAGTGGGAATAAGTACTCATTTGGTAGCTGCTGTTCCTAACCAGCAAGAAATGACAAAAAAGCCCATGTTTTCATGGGCTTTTTTGTGTTTAAAGCGCGTGGTTTCCAGCAGTGATTGGCAGGGTAAAGCTTGGTGATTTACCTCTCCGGAGGCAGATGAAAGGAGGTGCCGCAGACATCTATGCCGGGTTTTTGTCGACCCAGCCTGCGCATTGCCCAGAGCCCGAACACTGGCCCCGGAAGTAACCACCAGGTTACCCAAACCCCTTGCCATTGCCACAGTGCTGTAGTTACTGCAATGGACGGGATAGTCAAAGCAAAGCCCACGGTATTTAACATGGCCAGGGTTGAACCGATTCGCTCTCTCGGAGCTGTTTCCGCGGCCAGAGCCGACAGCTGAGGAGAATCCGCAATTGCAGTGAGCCCCCAGATGGCGAGTAAAACGAGGACCGTTATGGGTGGCAAAAACGCAAGAAATGGATACGCCATACAGACTAGCCCGGAGGACGCCAGGGCCAGGCGCGCCACTGGCAGGCTTCCTACGTGTCGGCTCAGTACCCCGCCGCCCACACAGCCCAGCAGCCCAATTGCAATGATGGCGAATGACAATAACGGAATTGAGGAATCCGGCGCGTTGAGACGGAGCATCTCGCGTGTCACCAAAAATGGGACAAGTGTCCAGAACGCATAAAGCTCCCAGCTGTGCCCAAAGTAGCCAATGGCAACGGCGCGGAAACGCCTTTCCCGGAAAGCGGCAAACCCTTCTCGCAGCTGTGCTTTGCCACTCGATGGCGGTAAGTGCGGACCATCACCCAGAGCGAAAATAGCCGCTCCGCCAAGTAATGCTAATCCGGAAGCACCCAGAAGTGTCCATTCCCAGGGGAGTCCCAATGTCGCGCCGCGCAGTAAATGGGGCAGGGCAGTGCCTAACGTTAGCATTCCAACGAGCCAGGCCATCGCGGCCCCCACATATTTAGGCGTCCAGCTGATCACCAACTTCATACCCAGGGGGTAGATCCCCGCCAGGCTTAGACCTGTGAGAAACCGGAGGAGCAGATCAAATGGCTGATAAGCCGCCACCAGCGCAAAGCCGGCATTCGCCAGGGCACCTGCCAGACACGAAATCGCGAATATGCGGCTGGCAGGCAATCGATCTGCTAGGCCGGTAGTGGCAATTGCGAGCGTGCCGGTAATAAAACCGGCCTGCACAGCCAGGGTCAGCCACCCAAGATCAGCTTCGGTTAATCCTATATCGTGAATCAGGGCCAGGCCCGCGCCATTTACGGAGAACCAAAGTGAGGTACCACATAGTTGGGCGAACACAATAAGGAATAGCGGGAAACGCTGAATCAAGTTTGGCACTGCACCTCACCATATTTAAAGTGACAGATAGGGTGTCCTCTGGTTGAAATTGTGGGCCACGGTACAACTTCAAGCAGAGGGCTGGGTTCTTATTGTGAGCAAGCTCCGTTAACCGCCAAGGCATCACAAGGAGTGGTGCGTTTGGCAGCAGGGAGGTGATTGTCTTTTGGATTCGCCAGGGCGGTTGTTACTGACTTCACTTGCCGGTAGCCAGTTTTCAGTAGAAACGTTGGTGCGCGCCCGTAGCTTTTGATTCCCACAATATAAAGACCGGACTCAGGGTGTGAAAGCTCAGCAGAGCCATGTTCCGGGACCGAACCACACGTATGTAAGGTTGGGTCAATAAGCGGGCCCAGGCCCGCCGGGCTTTCTGTGGCCGGGTCAAGCGAGGTGCGCAACTCAGACAATAGAGCAAGATCCGGCCTAAACCCGGTTGCGGCAATGAGCTGATCCACCGGCGGCAGTTGCCCAGAACGGCTTTGTACGAATAATTTGCCGTTTTCAGTTCTAATATTTTCGATTGCTAGATCGGTAAATACCTCGATTCTTCCCTCGGTAAGTAACTTTTGAATGTAGATTTCCAGTCGCCGACGCTCTTGCAGCTCGTCATTTTCAGGTGAGCGTACGATATTTGTTACTGAAGAGCCACGTACTCCCCACAGGATTCGCATGCCCTCAGATTGATCTGAAAGTTTGACTAAGTCCTGTAGGGCGTTGAATGCCGAATGGCCGCCGCCGACCACAAGTACGGATCTGCCTGCGAACCGTTCACTGGCGGCGCCCAAAATATCAGGTACTCCATAGGTAATCTGTTGGGAAGCCGCAAGCTCTCCAATTGCTGGAATACCATGAGCACCAAGCCAGTTGGGGGTCTGATACGTACCGGACGCGTCGATTACTGCCTGAACAATAATGTCGCCTTCGCCTTCGGTGTTGGAGGTGCGTATTACGAAGGGCGCGAGAGGCCGTTCTGCATTTCGGAGAATATCGTGATATTGACGGCTTACAGCTTCAACGCGGGTATTCAAATGCAGGTGGGGAGCAATCGCTTCATGGGACGCTAGAGGAAGTACGTAGCGCTCCAGTAGCTGTCGTCCGGTGGGAAACTCTGTCGGGGCTGGCGCGGCCCAGTCCGTATTCTCAAGAAGAGACATTGCAACAGGGTCCATATTGTATGACCAGGGTGAAAACATACGCACATGGCCCCAGTTCGCTAGGTTTGCGCCAGCGCGATTGCCTGACTCAAAAATAATGGGGGTGAGACCGACATCAATCAGGTTCGCTGCAGCACTCAAACCAATAGGGCCCGCACCAATGACTGCAACCGGTAAGTCTTTTGCGTTAGATGTCATGCATATATCTCCAGTAAAGGTTGGTAGTAACAACAATGTGGTTAAAAAAAGGCTTAGGTGCCGAGACGAGCCCGTGCCGCTACGGTAAGTTTTTCCAACAGCTCAAGCGCGGCATCGACTGCTTCTGGAGGCATATCCGTGATCATCAATGCCTCTTCTGCGATCAGACTTTTGCGTATGGTTTGATAGAGCTCGCGGCCGTCGGGAGTCAGCGACAGCTGAACCGCACGCTGATCCATCGGATCCGGGGTCTTGAGCACATAGCCTTTACGAAGCAGGGCGTCAACTACACGGCTTGTAGTGCTTTTATCGAGACACATCTCGTCCGCTAAGCCTTTCAGTCTCAAGGGGCCAAGCTTTACCAGGGTTTCGAGTGCATAGCATTGAGCGACTGACACGTTGTGGCAGCAAATACTTTCGCGATCACGGAATTGATGCACACGGATCAGCTGGTTGACCGCTTCGTAAAGGGCTTCTGCACGCTTGAGCTTGGATTCCATCTGAATGTCATTGCCTATGTTGTTAGTAACAACCATATCCTAGAGATTGATTCTCTACAACCCCTGGCCCCCTGGCTCTGCCTCCTGGCCGCGGATGGAGGGGATCTCTACCGCTATTCCGCTTCCCGGTGTTAAACCCGCTCCATTGGCAATCTGTAAACCCGATATTGCCCCCACATCTGCCCGTCCAAGGCTATTCGAATGGTGAGCTTTTCTAAAGTTATTGTGATTTTATTTCAATTTTATTCAAGATCGGCTCAGCATAGAATGCGCACATCGACTGACGGCAGGCCGGAAAACCGGATGCCAGAGGGCTTCCCGTGCAGGGTGAGATACTGAAGTACGGGAGTCTGATTCAGGCTTAATTGTGGACTCAGGATACGGACCGCTATGAGTAAAGAGCTTACATTCGCCATCAAGCGTATTGCTTTCGATGAACACTATCGTCCATCGGACAGCTCACGAATTACAACCAACTTCGCCAATCTGGCCCGAGGGGAGCGTCGGCAGGAGAATCTGCGCAATACTTTGCGAATGATTGACAACCGCTTCAATGCACTTGCGCACTGGGATAATCCCAATGGGGATCGCTATTCCGTGGCACTGGAAATCATTTCTGTGGACATCGATGTCGAAGGTAATGGAGAGACTTTTCCGACGATAGAAATTCTGAAAACGAATATTGTCGATCGCAAAGCCGGCAGGCGTATTGAAGGTATCGTGGGCAACAATTTCTCGTCTTACGTGCGGGACTATGATTTCAGCGTATTGCTGTCGGAGCACAATAAGGGGAAACAGGAATTCAGCCTGCCGGAAAACTATGGTGATCTTCACGGAAAAATATTCAAGTCTTTCTTGGGATCCAATGCGTATAAAGAAAGTTTTAAAAAGCCACCGGTAATCTGTCTGAGCGTGTCAAGCAGCAAGACATACTACCGCACAGAAAATCAGCACCCGGTGCTGGGTTTTGAGTACAGGAACGATGAGTATTCATTAACGGATGAATACTTCGCAAAGATGGGATTGCGGGTTCGTTATTTTATGCCTCCGGGTAGTGTTGCTCCCCTGGCGTTTTATTTCGCTGGTGATTTGCTGGAAAATTATTCAAATCTTGAGCTTGTGAGCACTATCAGCACCATGGAAACTTTTCAGAAAATCTACCGGCCCGAAATATATAACGCGAATTCAGCCGCAGGGAAAATCTTTCGGCCCAGCTTGAAGCATGCCGATTATTCTTTGACCCAGGTTCAGTACGACCGGGAAGAGCGTAAACAGTTGGCGTTAAAGCAGGGGAAGTTCACCGAAGAGCGGTTCATAAAGCCGTATAAACGTATCCTCGATCAGTGGGCAGCCAATTGCGCTGTTTGATTACCCGGAAAATAAGATTTTTACTATGCAAAAATTATTGCCGACCTCTACCGCGGGCAGTCTGCCCAAACCGTCATGGCTGGCCGAACCGGAAAAACTCTGGTCTCCCTGGAAGCTGGAGGCTGCTCAATTAACGGAGGGCAAGCGGGATGCACTGAGCCTCGCGCTGCAGGAACAGCAACAGGCAGGTATTGATATTGTCAGTGACGGTGAGCAGACCCGGCAACATTTTGTAACCACGTTTATTGAACATCTCAGCGGTGTTGATTTTGATAAGCGTGAGACTGTGCGAATTCGTGATCGATATGATGCCAGTGTACCGACGGTTGTGGGAGCCGTGTCCCGACCAAAATCAGTTTTTGTCGAGGACGCCAGATTTTTGCGACGGAAAACCAGCAAGCTGATCAAATGGGCCCTGCCGGGTCCCATGACGATGATTGACACACTATATGACGGTCACTATAAGAGTCGCGAAAAACTGGCCTGGGAATTTGCCCGGATACTTAATCAGGAGGCTCGGGAGCTCGAGGCGGCGGGTGTCGATATCATTCAGTTCGATGAGCCCGCCTTCAATGTTTTTTTTGACGAGGTAAATGACTGGGGGGTGGCGGCGCTGGAAAGAGCTGTCGAAGGTCTACGCTGTGAAACAGCGGTTCATATTTGTTATGGCTATGGTATCAAGGCCAACACGGATTGGAAGAAAACGCTGGGTTCCGAGTGGCGGCAGTACGAGGAGGTTTTCCCCAGGCTGCAGCAGTCGAGTATCGATATCATTTCTCTGGAGTGCCATAACTCCCGGGTTCCAATGGATCTGCTGGAACTGATTCGAGGAAAGAAAGTGATGGTGGGAGCCATTGATGTGGCGACGGATAGTATCGAGTCACCGGAAGAGGTTGCCACAACCCTGCGCAAAGCGCTGCAATTTGTGGGTGCCGACAAGCTTTACCCTTGCACTAACTGCGGTATGGCGCCGCTATCCCGCGAGGTGGCCAGGGGTAAATTGCAAGCACTGAATGCCGGTGCCGAGATTATTCGCACAGAGCTTTCGGCCAGCTAGTTCGGAACCAATCATGTCAATTCACAATGCGGCAATAGAGCCACTGCACTTTCGCCAGGCGCTGGGGCACTATGCCTCCGGTATTACCGTCATTACATCGCAACTGGACAACGACCCGGTAGGCTTTACCTGTCAGTCGTTTTATAGCGTATCGATGGCCCCGCCCCTGGTTTCGTTCAGTGTGATGTCGAGCTCTTGTAGTTATCCCAAAATACGTCGCGCCGGCCGATTCGCGGTCAATATTCTGTCTGGCGCTCAGGTAGAAATTTCCAATCAGTTTGCGCGGCGGGGCGCGGACAAATGGCGTGGCGTCGACCGGAAAGAGTCACCGCTCGGCAACCCGATTATTACGGGTAGTCTGCACTGGCTGGATTGCGAAATACACGCCGAGCACACTGCCGGTGACCACCTGATCGTCATTGGAGAGGTAAAAGCGCTGGCACAGCAAGGGGGTACTGTAGACCAGCCACTGCTGTATTTTAAAGGGCAGTATTGCAATCTTGCCGAACATGGCGTGCTTCACCCTGGGCACCGGTAATTTTATGACAGTGGGGGAAGCGCAGCACTTAGTGTTTTTTCCCGAAGGGGGCCGATAGTGCTCTGAGGTTTTCCAGCAATTTCTGAGCCCGGGCTATGTTGGCTCGAAGCTCGACATTTTCCGGGGCGATGGCTTCCGCTTCACGCCATACTGTCAGCGCCTCTTCAATGTGTCCCTGGCTGTAGAGGTCATTGCCGGTTTTGAGGGCAGTGTCTACCCGTGCGTTCAACTGCATGTTGAACTGCGACTTTAATGGAGTCAGTTGAGGGTGTTGCGGCGCTTTTTGTTGAAGTCGGTCTATATGTTGCTGAGCGCTGACCAGGTCGCCGCTGGCTAACGCCTGCTGAAGCTCTGCGATGGGCAGCCGTTCAATTTTTTTACGGGGCTGTGGTGTGCGCCGCGGTTGTGGTGGACGGAGCCGGTTGTTTACCGCAGCCAGTTCTTGCTCAATCTCATTCCGAAGGTGTTCATTTTGCGGCAGCAGAAGCTCTTCGCCATAGAGCCCTCTGGCGACTTTCAACGCGCGCTGTACTAATTGGTCGTCGGTTTTCTCCTCTCGCTCTAGAGCCCGCTGGGAGAATTCCAGCAGTGATTGTGCGGATGCATTGCGTTTACGATCAAAGTTCTTTAGTTCCAGCCAGTTCAGCACACCGGGCCCCTGCAATTGTTGCAGGCGCTGATAGGCTTGGGCATCTTTTAGCAGTTGTTCACCCTGGTGGATCGCCATTTCCATGCGCACACGCTCCTCATGGAGTTGACGGCGTTCCCGCAGTTGTTGTTGAGCGCTACTGAGTGATTGGCTGTGGGGCCGCAGGCGGGCGGCGCCTTTGAGTAATTGCATGGCACCGTGCCAGTCATTTTGCACTTGGAGTGCGCCCGCTGCGCGGATCACATCGCGCTCAAACTGTTGCAGCTCTTTCTCCAGCCGGGCGATCTGCTGCTGTTGCGTGGGAGAGGGTTGTGGGTATTGCTGGAGCTGTTTCAGATCCGCGGATTGCTGACGAACCTGAGCCAGTGCCTCCCGCGAGTAGCCCGGTAGTGTTTCTGGCGTCGTGGGGACCAGGCTGCAGCCGGGAAATAGCGACAGCAGTAAAAAACCAGTCAGATACCACGCGCTTGTACACCTGTGGTCAGGCATGATCAACCGCTCTTCGGTCTGGTGACTGAATGTCATTCTGCAGGAGCTGGTTCAGGTTGGCCTCCAGGGTCAAACGGGCATCCGTGCGGATATCCCGCACGGAATAGACCTGCACGGGTACCGATTTACCGCGTATCGACAGGGTCTGCTCCATTTGAGCGACAATGCGCGGCTGCAGCATACTGAATAGCTGCTCCCGGATTATGATCTGGTTCGGAGCCGCCTCGCAGCAGAGACGAGAAGCAAGGTTTACGGCGTCGCCGACCACGGTGTATTCCATACGCTCGTCCGAGCCTAGGTTTCCCGCCAGCATGGCACCGCAGTTAATGCCGATGCGGAAGTGGACTTCCGGACGTCCGTCGGCGCGCCGTTGTTCGTTCAGTCTGGCCGCCAACTGCTGAATCAGAACGCCGCAACTGACCGCGTTGAATGCGTGGTCGGTATCATCTTCCAGCACCCCGAACACCAGCATTGCACAGTCGCCAATAAACTTGTCGACAACGCCGCCATAGAGTGCGCAGGCGCGAGAGATGTATGAGAAGTACTCATTCAACAGCTCGGACACCTGGCAGGGTTCCAGTTTTTCCGACATGGCGGTAAAGCCTGTGATGTCAGCAAACAGCACAGTCGCCTCGATCGGCCGATCCACCAGACGCACCTCATCCAGGTTGGCGAGCACCTTGTCCGCAACACTTTTTGAGACGTAGCGGGAAAACACCTGCTCAACCTGGGATTTTTTCAACAGCCCGGCGGCCATATTGTTAAAGCCTTCAAACAGGTAGCCGATTTCGTCGTTGCGTTGCGCATCGATTCGCGTGGCCAGGTCGCCGCGGCCGATAGCCTCGGTCGCCTCCATCAGGTGATGAATCGGGAGCGATAAACGGCGGCTCAGCCAGTAGGCTAGCAGGGAGGCCAAAAGGATCATGGCAAGAGTTGCGTAGATGACCGCAGTGCGGGCCTCACTGGCGGCGCGATCCATCAGTGACGCGGATAGCGTCACCACCACTGAGCCTACGCGGACGCCCTGGTACATAGCGGGCGCCACAAAGGAGATCACACGCTCCGAAGCGGCTTCTGCTTCCTGGTGAAACCAGGGGTGTGCACTTGCTTCGGTGGAAGCCAGCGTAGAGGTTGGCAGGGTAGGCTGTATACCGGATGCCGACAGCAGCGCTCCGCTGTGCGCATAGATTCCCGCGCCGAGCACTTTCGCCTCCTGCCCCAGATTGGCCGTCAGTAGGCTCAGGCTCAGACTGTTCTCGGAAAGAATGGGTTCGCTGGCCTGGCTTGCCAGCTGGAGTGCCATGGCGCTGCCAAAATCGTGGAGCTGGGTGCGGATAAGGTGATTTTGCTTGTCACTGATCAACAGGCCGAGGGTGGTCATGCCCAGAACCAGCAACAGGGTCATGGCCAACGCCAATTTGAAAGCGATGGGGACGTGGCGTGGGCGCAGTCGAGCCAGATTCACCTGTAGACCGGCAATAACGTGCTTCATTGTCGATTTGGTCTTGGTGGTCAAGTGCGTGCTCGTGTGAATTTGGGGAGGGCTGAGAAAAAGGGTGTTGTGGTTAAGAACTATACCAGCTCTTGGCTATTCACTCTCGGTATTGCCGTGAATGAAAGGCGGTGCCCTCCGTCGGGAGGAGAGGATAGCAGGGTGAGACAGGTGAAAAAACAGAGCCGTGCTGATAGTATCCCGTCGCGATATTTAGCGTGATTCGCCATCATCCGAGTGGCTTTCCGGGAGCGCACCGCAGTAGAAGAAGGGAACTTTCCGCATTTCCTGTTATCACAGGACACGCTTTATTCCATTTTTGATAATGAGTATCATTTGCGAAGTTAACGCAAAGAGAGTATAGAACCATGCAAGCTAATTCCTTTCTCCGTAAGCATCGCGGCCTGGGGCTGGCAGTCGGCCTTACCGCGTTGTTGACCACGGCCCAGGTTTCCGCCAATGGCGAAATCGGCGACCACGTAAATGATCTGAAAGGCCATCTGGGGCAGTACTCGGAAGAAGTGAGCTGGCTGGTTGGCAAATACGACGGTGTGGTCGATACCTATGAGGCCAAGGGTAAGGCGGCCGTAGAGACTCAGCAATTGATCGATTTCTGGGAAGAAGTGGATTTCCACTCCGCTATCGAAACCAATTACGTCCCTGTTTACGCGAACATCTGGCAGGGCATTTACGGCATCAAGCAGGCCATTGAAGCCGGCAAGCCGGCGGCGGAAGTGCGCGCCGAGCAGGATAAACTGAACGCAGCCTTCTGGCAGGCCCTGGGTGCGGTGAAGCTCGCCTCTCAATATCAGGAGAAAGGGTTACTGGCAAAGGTTCAGACAACCGAATCCGAGCCTACCACCATGCCGGAGACCCTGGATGACATCAATCATCGTCTGGACCGGGTCGTCGCCAAATACGCGGAAAAGCTACCGGAAGCAGCAACCACAATTGTCCACGATACCTACCTGCATCGTTTTGAGGGTGTGGAAGGTGCGCTGATTGAGCAGGACGCTGCTTTGGTGGAAGACCTCGAGAAAGATTTCAATGTGACCCTGCCACAGGCGCTCAATGGAAAAACCAGCGTAGATGACGTGCGTAAGGTGGTGGAATCCATGCAAGCAAAAATCAACCGCGCCAAAGAGCTACTGGTGGCGGCCGAGAAAAAGCGCAAGGACGTTTTTTAACGCGCGCGCATTCATTTACCCAAGGGCCCTGAAGATGAAAGCCGCCGCGCGGCTTTCGGCCCAAGCCTCCGAGAGATTCGAATAAGGACCATCCGTGCAGCGCAGAGCTTTTTTACGTAGTGCCTGTTTAAATAGTTTTGCCGTGGCTGGCGCCATGGGGTGTCTGCCGGTTTCCGCATTGGCGGCAGAGTCAAACAGCGTGGCGCAATCTGTGGATCAGCTTCCGCCGTTGAAGGGTGACCTCACTCTCTATCTGGGGCGCGGAGAAGGGGGACTGTACGAGAATGTTCTCGAGGCAATCCGCAAGCGAAACCCAGGGTTTAATCTGCAAATCCGCCGTGGGGTGACTGCGGCGCTCGCCAATACCATCGTTGCTGAATCCAAGGCCGGAGTACGTCGCGCCGATGTTTTCTGGGCGGTGGATTCCGGTGCTATCGGCCTAGTTGCGGATGCGGGCTTGGCGCGACCACTTCCTGCGGATGTGACTGCGCAGTTGAAACCCGGCTTCCAGTATCCTCAGTGGGCGCCGGTTACCGGCCGAATTCGTACACTGCCGTACAACACGGAGCGGGTGACTCCCGACCGTATCCCCGACAGCGTTATGGCGCTGGCAGACAGTGATCTGAGTATCGGCTGGGCGCCGGCCTACGCTTCCTTCCAGTCTTTTGTGACCGCGATGCGCCTGCTGGAAGGGGAGCAGGCTACTACTGACTGGCTGAAGGGCGTGAGCAAGCGGGCAAAAAGCTACGCCGGTGAACTCGGCGTCGTTATGGGAGTGGAGCGCGGTGAAGTGGATCTTGGCTTTGCCAATCACTACTACACCTTACGTCTGAAAAACGGTAAGCCAGATGCGAACGTGGATCTGGCATTCACCAAGAACGACGCGGGCTGCCTGGTCAATGCGTCGGGAATACTGGCACTGAGCGAGGGCGACCTGCCAATCAATTTCATTCGCTACCTGCTGACCCGTGAAGTGCAGTCTTATCTGGCCAGCGAAGCCTATGAAATTCCCCTGGTGAACAGTGTGCAGCCGCCACAAGGCCTGCCGCCACTCAATACCATTTCACCTCCCAAGATTGATCTCACCCAGCTGGCGGACTTGCGTCCCACTCTCAATCTGATGCGCCGTGTCGGGGTGTTATGACCCGCTGGCCCAGCTCCTACCCACTGGCGGCGCTGATTGCGCTACTGGCCATTCTGCCTATTGGGGTATTGATTGACCTGGCCGCGGATGAGGCGGCGCTGTTCGATGCTCACAACCTGCGCGTGCTCTCCAATACGCTGTTACTGATGGCGTTTACGGTACTGGGCTCCGTGCTGATCGGCGTACCACTGGCATTGGCGACGGCCTACGTGCAGTTTCCCTGGCGCCGACTGTGGCTGGTGATTCTTGCGGCACCGCTGGCAATTCCCAGCTACATCGGTGCCTTCACCATTTACGCGGCATTTGGTCGGGGTGGGGAAATTCATAATCTCCTGGGGATTCCGCTGCCTGCAATGGATGGCTTGCTCGGCGCGTCATTGGTGATGATTCTATATTCCTATCCGTTTGTCATGCTGACCACCCGGGCTTCGCTGTTGAGTCTGGATGCAAGTCTGGTAAACGCGGCGCGCACGCTTGGAATGTCACTGGGAATGAGCCTCTGGAAAGTGGTGCTGCCTCGGGTTGCCACCGGTATTGCTGCCGGCGGGTTACTTGTAGCCTTGTATACACTTTCAGATTTTGGCACCCCGGCGATCATGCGCCTGGATACATTTACCCGTGTAATTTTTGTTGAATACAACGCGTTCGGCCTGAGCCAGGCGGCGATGCTTTCCCTGCAGTTGCTGGTTATTGTCGGCCTAGTACTCTTTCTCGAATCTCGGGTTCGCGGCAGTCGGGAAAAGCCGGGGCGACATTTGACCCTATGGCCAAGTCCTGCCCAGCGGTTGCTTATCGGATTGACGGTGTCGCCGGTCATATTGCTGGCGGTGGTATTGCCGCTGGCGATTTTCGCAGTCTGGCTGGTGCGCGAGGGCAGTGCTGGATTCGATCCCAGATACGCCTGGAACTCGGCCCATGCATCCTTTCTGGCGGCATTGTGCGCGGTGGTGTTGGCGATACCAGTGGCGCATGCGGCGATAGCCGGTCGTGCAGGACGTATTATGGAGCGCGTGACTTACTTTGGCTTTGGTGTTCCGGGAATCGTAATGGGGACTGCGCTGGTTTACGTTGGTCTCAAGCTGCCATTCCTGTATCAGACACTGGGCTTGCTGGTGCTGTGTTACGTATTGCGTTTTCTACCTCTGGCGGTGGGCTCCGTGCGGTCTACTGCGGAAGGCTTGGATTCCAGTCTGGTGAAAGCCGCTCGGGTACTGGGGGCCAGCCCGCGGGAGGCGTTCCAGCGAATTACCCTGCCATTGACCCTGCGCGGCATGATTGCTGGTGCGGCGCTGGTGTTTCTCGAGGCCATGCGCGAGCTGCCCGCCACGCTGATGCTGGGCCCCACCGGGTTTGAAACGCTGGCGACCTACTTGTGGCGGGTATACGAAGCAGGGTATTTTGGCCGCGCGGCCATCCCCGGGCTGTTGCTGGTGTTGATGTCGGCATTTGGGTTGGCTCTGATGTTGTCCGGGGAGCGCCGGGCCGAACTTGAAGTTTCAGGAAAGTAACCGCGGTAATGCTGAACGTAAGCCACCTGTCTATCGATTACGGTTCCACTCGCGTGGTGGACGACCTCAATCTCGCCCTGGGAAAGGATGAGGTATTGATGCTGGTGGGCCCCACAGGATGCGGTAAGACCACCATCCTGCAGGCGCTGGCCGGACTGATACCAGTATCAGAAGGTGAGATCACTCTGGGGAGCTGGCGATCCACCGCAAAGCAACCTGTGCCACCGGAAAAACGCAATGTGGGGATGGTGTTTCAGGACTTTGCCCTGTTCCCGCATCTTACTGTTCAGGAGAACGTCTGCTTTCGCCTCAAAGATACCGCGCTGGCAGATCACTGGCTGAAGCTGCTGGGGCTGGAAAATTTCCGTCAGGCCAAACCGGCAAGCCTGTCGGGGGGGCAAAAACAGCGTGTTGCCCTGGCGCGGACCATTGCACATCAGCCCGCATTTATTCTATTGGACGAGCCACTTTCCAATCTGGATGCCGCTTTAAAAGACAGTCTTCGCTGGGAAATCCGCGAAGCGCTTAAAGCCGCTGGTATCCCCGCTATCTGGGTCACCCACGATCAGGAAGAAGCGCTTTCCGTGGGCGATCGGGTGGGGATATTGAACGGTGGCAAGCTGGAGCAGCTGGATACCCCGGAAAAATGTTTTGCTGAGCCTGCGAGCCGGTTTGTGGCGCGCTTTCTCGGTGAAGCCAGTTTCCTCCCCGGAATGCTCGACGGGCATCAGGTAACCACTGCATTGGGACCGGCACCGGGCATTCCGATTCATGGTGCCAGTGGTGCTGTAGATTTGTTGTTGCGCCCGGATGATCTGTCTCTGGTTCCCTCACAAATGGGCAACGGGGTAGTGGACTGGGTCCGTTACGAGGGGTGCTCGCGCCTGTTTGCTGTTCAGATCGCCGACGGCGTGCAACTCAAGGTGCGCACCAGCCACGAAGTGCAGGCGGAGCCCGGAGCCCGTGTGCAAATGGCAATTACCACCACCCATCCACTGGCTGCCTTTGCCCGGTAGCACTTTTGCGGCGCCTATTTCACACATTATATGTGACCACTTGGTGCTGTTGCCTGACCGCTGGCCAATCTGTGCCCGCTGCGCGGGCAGTTACCGCTCTGGCGCCTCCTGTAGCAAAAAAACCTTGAAATTCGATAGCTCTTTGGGGCTACCCGAAAAAGCTTTCCACAGTGAAGGGTGAACGGATCAGGTTGTTTAGTTACAGCAGAAATTTGTCAAGTCTGATTTGAAACCATTTGTAAGTGACTGATTTGTAATGAAAATTTAATTTGGTTAAATTTTCTTCACAAAGTGGTTACAACGGAGTCATGCGGGCTGGCGGCGTTTTCCCGTATGTTGCGCACAGACATATCCACAGTTTCTGTGGATTGTGAATAAAAAAGCCGGCAATTTGCCGGCTTTTGTACTACGGAGCTGGGTGCCCTCCCCGGGGAGGTTCCGCAGTGAGGGTTTCTGAACTAATTGGTCAGATCAGCGGAAGTTCAGTTCCACCCGGCGGTTCTGCGCGCGCCCGGCTTCTGTTGCATTGGAAGCGACAGGTTTGGTCTCGCCGTAGCCTTTGGCGGTAATCCGCGAGGTGTTCACCCCGCGGGAAACCAGATAGCGACGCACCGATTCGGCACGTTGACCGGACAGGCGAAGGTTATATCCATCGTTGCCCTGGCTGTCGGTGTGTCCGGCAACTTCCACCAGGGTGTTCGGCTGGCTGCGCAGGGACTGAACCACCATATCCAGCGCGGTTTCCGCCCGTGGGGTCAGCTTGGCAGAGTTAAATTCAAACTGGATGTTTTCCAGGGTGATGGTCTGATCCGCAACCACGCAACCAAACTCATCCACCTCTGCACCCGGCAGGGTATTTGGGCAGCGGTCGTTCTGGTTGAGTACGCCATCGCCATCGTCATCCAGATTGATCTGCTCTACGGGTTCCTCTTTGGGAGGCGGCGCATAGGCCACAGTAGGTGCGGGTGGAGGCGGGCAGTTCAGTGGGATGCTAATGCCAATACCGAACTGGTAATCGTTCATATCACCAGCGAAAAAGTCGCGCAGGTAGCGTACTTCCGCGCGTACCTTCAGGCCGTTGTCGCTGATCGGGCCGCTGACAATACCGGCACCAAGGTTGAAAAAGGCGTTGGTTTCCTGGATCCCATAGTCGAACTTGGTGTTGTTGTGAGATACGCCGACACCGCCCAGCAGGAAGGGGGAATACCCCTGGCGGCCGTTGAAGTGATACACCACATCCATACCCAGGCCCGCTAACTCTACATCCCCCGACGGAGTCAGGTTACCGGTAAAAATGTAGGGGTTATCGGTGGGTTGGAGCTCAGGTTGAAACTGATTGTCATCTTCATCCAACTTCACACCAAACAGTTGCACTTCGGTGAACCAGTTGCCACTGGTCTGCCAGCCGTAGGCGGCTCGTGCACCGGCGCCCTGGCGCTCGGTGTGGCGGTCTTTATCTACGCGGGTACCCACCGCCATCAGGTCGATATAGCTGGTTTCCTGCGCGGCAACCTGTGTGCTGGCAATCAGTGCGGCGGCGAGCGTGATCCCCGCGGAGGTTTTGGGAGTAAAGAATTTGAAAGGCATAGAAGTCTTCCTTGGCATTTTCATTAGCAGAGATCGTTTTTTTACGCTGGTGTCAGAGGCGTTGGTTTATGGTACGCGCGTTAAGAACTCTTGAGATCGAACGCACTCCATGTCAGAAAAAAATTAGAAGCTCGTTGCTGTTCTGGGCACTTTTACTTCTTCCCGTTACTTTTAGTTGATCTCGGCGACTTTGCCAGTGCTGTGCTAGGGGGAGGGCAATAATTGGCGGGAAAGTTAACGTGTTGATCATGAACCACGACTTGCGCAGAACTTCAGGTGCGCGAGTCCGCCCGGATGTCTGTGGCCGGCGAGGGAGTGTCCTGTGAGAAAAATCGCGCGGGAAACGTCTGCGGATCAGAACTGGTGTCGAAAACTGATCAGGGCCGCGGTGATGGCTACATTCAGGCTTTCAACATCATTCTGCATGGGAATGCGAATACGATGGGTGCAGGATTTCGCGACCGCAGGGCTCACACCGTGGGTTTCATTGCCCAGAACAAAAATGGTTGCCGCCGTTGAGTCCAGAGTGCCCAGTGTATCTTCTGCGTGGGAGGAGAGTGCGCAAACACGCGCCCCCCGATCACTGAATTTTTGCAGGGTGCTTCCCAGCTGGTCACAGCGCAGAATTCGGGTCCTGAACAGTGTGCCGACGCTGGCTTTGATTACCAGTGGGTCGATTTGCGCGCAGCCCTTCTTTGGCAGCAGGATGCCATCGATGCCGCCCGCGCATGCCGAGCGGATAATCATGCCGAGATTCTGGGGGTTGGTGATGCCGTCAAGCGCCAACAGCTCAAAGTGTGTGCCGTCATTTTCCTGCAGAAAAGTCTCCGCGCTGCCGTATTTCGGCAAGGCCAGATCCAGTGCCACCCCCTGATCCTGGCGGGCATTCTTGGAGATGCGCGACAGGCCTTTGCGGTCCCAGTGGGCGACCGCGATTCCCCGCTCCTGCGCTAGCTGCTCGATGCGGGTAATCAGCTGATCCTTGCGGTTGCTGTCTGCCAGATGCAGCTTGTGCACCGGCAGCGAATTGTCTTCCAGCGCCTCCAGTACCGGTTTGCGCCCGTAGATCGTGAGGAGGCTGTCGAAGAAGGCGCGTTTTTTCAGGTATTCGGGGGAGTCGGTCACGATAGCGGTTCGTCAAGAATGGTTTGCAGTTGGCGGAGCGCATCTTCGCTCAAGCCGGTCTTTTTCGCCAGCGGTAACGCTGCCAGTCCTAAGGTGCGATAGAGTCGCTCTGTTTCCGGGCTCGCATGCTGTAGAGCGCTTAGCTGTCGCGCGACGGTCGCGAGATCACCCCTTACCAGTGGGCCCGTGAGCGCCTGCTCCGGGCCGAGGGCGAAGTTGTTGCGCGCGGTCTGCAGCACAATCGGCTCCAGTAATCGCATGGCGGTCTCGCGATCAATACCCGCTGCATCAAACAGCTGTAGGCTCTGCTCCAATAACACTGTCAGGTAGTTACAGGCCATCACCGAGCCCGCGTGGTACAGCACTTTTTGTTCGGGGCTGAGGTGAATGCAGCGGCAATCCAGCGCGAGAAACGCACTTTCCAGTACCTTTACGCCCTGCGGAGCGCCTTCCAGCGCGACTGTGGCACCGGGCAGGTCCGTCAGTGAGCGCCGTGGGTCGGCAAAACTGTGTACCGGGTGTGCGCTTGCCAGGTTGGCCTCACCGCAATGGGTGAGCACAGCGGCGGGCAGGGCACCACTGCAGTGAAATACCAATGGATGTGCAGCCTGTGTTTGGAAAATCGGCGCGAGTGCTGTCGCTGTTGCCTCGATTCGATCATCCGGCACTGCCAGTAGCCAGATCTCCGCGGGGGGCATTGCGTGTAAGGTATCAATTACCGTGCCCGCGCCGATAAATGCCCGCGCTCGGGTGGCGCTAGCGGTCTGGCGATTGAGAATGCCACCGATCGCGAAGACACCGCGCCGGTGCCACAGGGCGGCCAGGGTCTGCCCCAGTCTGCCAGCGCCAATGATGTTCAGAGTGCGCAATCAGTCACCTGCCAGGCAGCTAACATAGGCGGCCACCGCGTTGGACAGGCCCATACTGATGGCATCTACGGTCAGCGCGTGGCCGATGGAGACTTCCTGCAAGCCGGGCAGTGTGCGGTAGCGGCGCAGGTTGATGAGATTCAGGTCGTGGCCCGCATTGACTCCGAGCCCCAGGTGCAGGGCGTGTTCTGCAGCCGCCCAGTGTTCGGCAAAAATGCGATCGACGTCGGCACTCTGGTTGGTCACCGCTTCGGCAAAGGGGCCGGTATACAGTTCGATACGATCGGCCCCGACTTCTTTCGCCAGGCTGATCTGTGCCTTGACTGGATCCATAAACAGGCTGACACGAATTCCCGCGTCTTTAAGCTGCTGGATAATTGGTTCAAGACGTGTGCCGTCGCGCGTCAGGTCAAAGCCGTGGTCGGAGGTCAGCTGGTCGTTGCTGTCGGGCACCAGGGTGCACTGCTGGGGCCGGGTTTCCATGACCAGCGGCAGCAGCCCGGGATAGCTTCCCAGGGCGCCGGCAAAGGGGTTGCCCTCCACATTGAATTCAACGCCCCGCGCGGAGCAGAGTGCCGCGAGGTCGCGCACATCTCCCGGGCGAATATGCCGCTGATCCGGGCGCGGGTGCACGGTAATACCGTTGGCGCCGGCATCCAGGCAAGTGCGCCCGTGGGCGACCACATCCGGAAAGTTGCCTTCGCGGGAATTGCGAATCAGGGCAATTTTGTTCAGGTTGACACTGAGATCAATCACTGGATTTGTTCTCCACTGGGCTGGGGGAGGCGGAAGACGGAGTACTGTCCGAGTCTTTACGTCTGGCTTTCAGTATACGCACTGACATGTTTGGTGCGTCGCGGAAGGCCTTGTGCTGGCCGCGGGGCTCAGCAGCGATCTGCTGTACCACGCTCATACCTAACAGTACCTTGCCGAATACGGTGTAGCCGGGCTTGTCGGCACTGCCATCAAGACGGCTGTTGTCCACGAGGTTGATAAAAAACTGCGAGGTAGCGCTGTCCGGGTTATTGGTGCGCGCCATGGCTATGGTGCCGCGCTGATTGGACAAGCCATTATTCGATTCATTTTTGACCGGGTCGTTCGTCGGTTTCTCTTGAAAATCGAAGGTGAAGCCGCCCCCCTGAGCCATAAAGCCTGGAATTACCCGGTGAAAAATTGTGCCGTTGTAGAAACCACTGTCTACATAGTTCAGGAAATTTTCCACCGTGGCTGGCGCTTTGTCCGCGTACAGCACCAGCTCAATGGTGCCGAGATCCGTTTCCAGTTCGACACGGGGGTTGTTGGTTACCGCCAGTGTGAGGCTGGAAAGACTCAACAGGACAAAGGCGAGCAGAGTGTTGAGTGGGGCACGACAGCTGGAGAGGTATTTCATCTTCTTTTCCGGTAGTGAATACAAATGTCGAACACAAAAAAGGCCCGGTCGGTGACCGGGCCTTGGAATTCTAACCGCAGCACTGGGTATAGGGAAAATTCGGCGCTGTCAGTTGGCCCATTCGGAATTGCGTTTGCGCGGTTTGAAGTGCGGTGCCACCATGGCCAGTATTGCGCCTAGGAGTACAGACACGGCGCCGTACATATACCATTTCTGGGACTCACTGGAAGACAGGCGTTGAATTTCCGCCTGGCTCATGGACTGCTTCTGCTTCAGCAGTTCGTGCTGATTCAGCAGCTTCTGGTGGCGCTGGTTCAGTGCGACCGCATCCGCCGACAGGGATTTCAGTTCCTTCAGTTCTTTCGCCAGAGCCTCGGCGCGCTCCCGCTCGATCTTTAACGCGGTGGTGAGTTTGGTGTTGTCTTCTTCCAGGCGTCGTACTTCTCCGCCAAGGTCCCCCTGCATGCTTTCGATATGCTGCAGGCGCTGCTCTGCCTGTGCCAGTTTGATTTTGGCGACAGGTTCGGATTCCAGATATTGGCGGCGTACCCAGCCTTCCTCACCCCCGGGCGTACGTACCTGCGCCCAGCCGGTATCCGGTGAGTCTTGCAGAAGTGTCAACTTGGTGCCACTGGGCAGGCCGCGATGCAGAATACGGAATTCGTTGCCCTGGCCGGAGCGCATAGGCACGTGCAGTTCATCGGTAATATAGCGATCGGAGCTGATTGCCTGGCTGTGGCTGGTGGCCAGGGTAATCAGAGAGGCGGTGAGTGCGGAAATCAGTTTCTTCATGGTCTGGGAAAATCGGCCTTGGAGAGTCGGGGGGCTCATTTTTATCGTGCTACAGGCTGCCTCAGGGCAGCACCAGCTTGTAGGGTTTGACGGTGACCGAGGCGTAAACCCCCGCCGCCATATAGGGGTCTTGGTCCGCCCACTTCTGCGCGTCTGCAAGTGAGGCGAATTCGGCAACCACCAGGCTGCCGGTGAAACCGGCTTCGCCGGGATCTTCACTGTCGATGGCCGGGTGTGGACCGGCGATCAACAGGCGCCCCTCGTCTTTCAGGCTAGTGAGGCGAGCAATGTGCTCAGGGCGCGCAGTCTTGCGCAGCGGCAGGCTGTTTTCGACGTCCTGGCTGATGATGGCATACCACATGGTGCGTATCGGATTCCTGATTCGTTATCGTTTTCTGCGATCTGTTTTCGGCGATGTAAAGGTACGGTGCAGCCCGCATGGAGTTACTGCTGTACCATGATTTCTTCAAGGGTCAGCCCGGTCAGTTTGCCAATACGGCGAAACAGGAACACCAGCACCAGCATCAGAATGATGGTGGCAGGCAGTGCAATCACCGGGAAACTGAGCGCAGTCATTTTTCCCAGTTCTTCATTGAACGCTGCGGTGCCGGGAGGGCTTTGCAACAGCACTTCGGCGAGAATGTAGTTCAGGGTCGAAGATAAAAAGAATGACCCGGCAATCATCCAGGAAGCCTGCTGCAGGGTGCGATTAAACGCGCTCTCATTGTTTTTGGCTGCGAGACGGTTGGCAATTTTGCCAGTGTCGAGAATTCGGTCGTTGTAAATCAGGGTCCGCACCAGCGGCCAGCGGGTGTACAGGCTGGCGATCGTGAGCACGCCAAGGAGGCCGGGAATGGCAGCTTCCTTGATGGCGATGTATTTTGCATCCAGTTCCAGCAGGCTCATGCCGCCGGTCAGCAGAATACTGACAACACCCAGCGCTGAAAAGAAATTGACCTTGCCGGAGCGTTGCAGATCGCGCAGGCCATATATGAGCGGAAATGCCAGCGCCACAACGATGGCCCACTTGGTACCGAGCCACTCGTCGCCAGACAACTTGGTCAGGATCAAAGTTGGGATGACAATGTTGAGGAGAAGGTTGCCCAGCAGGCTTTCCTTGTGGGGCTTGTCGGTGGAGGTTTCCGCGGCGCTGCTGGACGTCGCTGCCCCCGAATTCGTCTGGTTGCTATCAGTCATCTTCTGTTCCGGTGATAATGCCCGCTGGCTGACCCTACAGCTGTCAGTGGCGAAGTTACTTTCCCCCGTGCGGGGCCTTATCCCTGAAACCGGTGAACCGGTTGAAACGGCAGATCCGCGCTTCTGGCATCTGCCGCGCACCATCGCAACAGCTGCGTGGGCGGTTTAGCCTGCGAGTTACTGAGACAGCTACTGTGGCAGACGGTTCCATTCGGCGTCTACCGGGGTGTGCTGGCCAGGTTTACTGGTTCGGCGTACCGTGTGAGAGCCGCCCGGGTTGGCCCCAATGCGAATCAAATTAGCACGAGTTATGGACTGTGATATGGACACTGCCCGCGTTACCGTGACCAGCGATACACTATCTGGTCAGGTTGATCTGCACTGCCACAGCACTGCATCCGACGGTATTTTAAGCCCTGCGGCGCTGGTGTCGAGGGCGAAATCCGCTGGTGTGACGCTATTGGCGCTTACCGATCACGACACTGTAGCGGGGATTGACGAAGCTGCGGCGACGGCGAGGGAGCAAGGGGTTACCCTGATGCCCGGCATTGAGCTGACCGCACGCTGGGGACGGCGTGTGATTCACGTGGTTGGGCTCAATATTGACCGTGGGTCCGACGCGCTGACCGACGCCATTTCCGAGCGTGCCCGGCTGCGGCGCCAGAGAGCCCGCGAAATCGCAGCACGGCTGGAAAAGCGAGGCTTTACGGGGGCGTTCGACGGCGCGAGGAGCTTCTCTGGCGGGGATGAAATCGGCCGCCCGCATTTCGCGCGCTGGATGGTGGCACAGGGGTATGTGAGCGATACGGCGAAAGCTTTCAAGCGGTATTTGGGGCAGGGCAAAATCGGGGATGTTTCAGTGCCCTGGCCGGCGCTCGCGGAAACGGTCGCCGCCATTCACGCAGCCAAGGGGGCGGCGGTTCTGGCCCATCCCCTGAAGTACGGTCTCACCCGTACCCGCCTTCTGGCACTGTTGAAGGACTTTCAGTCGGCGGGCGGGGATGCGGCAGAAGTGGTATGTGGGCAGCAAAACCCGGTCCAAACCCGGGAAATTCAGGCACTGATGGCGGATGCCGGTGTTCAGGCAGGCCTGCACAGGCCGAATCTTCTGGCCTCCGTTGGCAGTGACTTTCACCAGCCGGAGCAGCCCTGGCGGGCTCTCGGCAGCGTGCACCTGCCGGTGGGCGCGGAGCCGGTCTGGGCTCTTTGGCAATCGTAGCCTGTTTCCGGTGGCTGCTCGTCAGAGGTGTTTGTGGCAAACTGGCGCCAATTAAGAGTATTCGCGCAGGTGCTAACTGCGCTTTCTGAGCAAGGGGGTAGCCGTGGCGCAATTCTTCCAGATACATCCGGAAAATCCGCAAGCGCGTCTGATCAGTCAGGCCGCCGATATCGTCGCATCGGGCGGTGTCATCGTATTTCCCACTGATTCTGCCTACGCGGTCGGCTGTCGGCTGGGCGAAAAAATGGCGGTTGAGCGTATTCGCGCCCTGCGTCAGTTGGATAAAAACCACAATTTTACCCTGATGTGCCGCGATCTCTCGGAGCTGGCCAGTTACGCCAAGGTGGACAATCAGATGTTCCGCCTGCTCAAGAACCACACCCCGGGCCCCTATACATTTATCATGCCGGCGACCTCCGAGGTGCCGCGCCGTCTCGCCCATGCCAAGCGCAAAACCATCGGTCTGCGTGTGCCGGACAACCCCATCGTGCAGGGTATTATCAGTGCCCTCGGTGAACCCCTGATGAGTTGCAGTCTGATCCTGCCCGGCGACGAGCAACCGCTCACGGACCCATACGATATCCGTGACACCCTGGAGCACCAGGTGGAGCTGGTGATCGATGGTGGTTTTTGTGGCCTTGAGGCCACAACCGTGGTCGATCTCACCGGCGACGAGCCAGTACTGGTGCGTCAGGGATGTGGTGCAATTGATGAAATTCTCGGCTGACGCTGATGTATAATCGCGCGTTTGGCGTGTCCCGCGGGGTCGCCCATTTCCTCAGATGTCCGGTGATTGTGTGTCCAGTGAAGAATTAGAAGAAGTCGTGGCAGCCGGTTCCGACGTGGCACAGGCTGGGCCAGTGGTCGATGAGCTTCCTGCAACGGAAATGCGCGCCCCTGCGAGCGAGCCTGGCGAAGCGTCCGAAGAGGCGGCAGAAGTTGCAAGCGAGCCAGACAGCCACGGCGACAGCACGCCGGATGAAGGCCAGGTGGCGGCGCCCGCAGGTCCCCGTCAGGGGGAAATGCCATTTGCCATGGTCGAAGGCAAGGCATTCACCGATCTTCCCAGTGATCTGTATATCCCCCCGGATGCACTTGAGGTGATTCTTGAGGCCTTCGAAGGCCCCCTCGACCTACTGCTTTATCTGATTCGCCGGCAGAATCTGGATATTCTCGAGATCAATGTGGCGGACATCACTCGCCAGTACATGGCCTATGTGGAGATGATGACCTCCATGCGCTTTGAATTGGCGGCCGAGTACCTGGTGATGGCGGCGATGCTGGCGGAAATCAAATCCCGTATGTTGCTGCCGCGACCACCTGAGGCCGAGGAAGAAGAGGGCGAAGATCCGCGTGCGGCGCTGATTCGTCGCCTGCAGGAATACGAGCGCTTTAAAACCGCTGCGGAGGACATGGATGAGCTGCCCCGGGTGGGCCGCGATATCCACCAGGCTAGTGCCAGCGGCCCGGATCGCAAGCTGACCCGCCCTGAACCCGAGGTTGATCTGAAGGAAGTGCTGGTCGCCCTGGCGGATGTGCTGCGTCGTGCGGACATGTTTGAAAGCCACCAGGTGGAAAAAGAAAAGCTCTCCACCCGGGAGCGCATGACCCAGGTGCTCGACAAGATCAAACACCGCCAGTTCGTGCCCTTTGTAAGCCTTTTCCGGGCGGAGGAAGGGCGCCTTGGCGTCGTGGTGACTTTTCTGGCGGTGATGGAACTGGTGAAAGAATCCCTTCTGGAGCTGGTTCAGAACGACGCGTTCGGGCCTATCCACGTGCGCGCCCGGGGCGAAGTATCGGAGGCGCCTGAAGAGGTGGGCGAAGGCGAAAGTGGTGAAGTCGAGCCGTTTCGCCACACCGACGATACTAGCGACACCGAAGACGCGGTGACCGGGGCTGCGGTGACCGGGGCTAATGAAATGCGCGTCACCCATGGCGATGAACTGGCGCAGGAAAGCGAGATGTCTCCCTCCGGTGGCGAGTTTGCCGCGGGCCGGGAGGACGAACAGGAAATCAGTACCGGACTACCCCTGCGTACGGCACCGGAGTCCAGTGAAGAGTGAGTGAACCCAATACGATGAGTATCGCCCCGGAACTACTGCGCCGGATTGTCGAAGGAGCCTTGCTGGCGGCGGCGCAACCGCTGTCGGAGGACAAGCTTCTGTCGTTGATTGACGAGGGCGAGCGCCCGGAGAAAGCCGAGCTCAAGCAGGCTCTGGAAGATATCGCAGAAAGCTGCGCCGAACGCGGTTTTGAATTGAAACAGGTCGCCAGCGGCTGGCGCTTTCAGGTGCCAGAAGACCTGGCCCCATGGGTGAATAAGCTGTGGGAGGAAAAGCCGCAGAAATATTCCCGCGCGACCCTGGAGACCCTGGCGATCATTGCTTACCGCCAGCCGATAACCCGTGGTGATATCGAGGAAATTCGCGGTGTCGCAGTGAGCTCGCATATTGTGAAGAGCCTTTCGGAACGAGGTTGGATCAAAGTGGTTGGCCAACGGGATGTACCCGGCAAACCCTCGCTCTATGCCACAACTCGCGAATTTCTCGACTACTTCAATCTGAAGAGCCTGGATGACTTGCCGACACTGGCGGAAATCCGCGATATCGAAAGCCTCAATGCCGCGCTGGATCTGGGTGACGGCGCGCCGGCGCCGGCAGACAGTGCAAGCGCTGGCAGTGAAGACGCAGATGGCGCAGGCCCTGACTCCGATGAAGCGACGGATGAAGCAGCCGGTGAGAATTCCGAAGCTGCAGAGAGTGCGGATCAGGAACAGGCTAGCGGCGACGAATTCGACGAAGCTGCCAAGGCGGGTGAACCGTTAACGGGTGAGCAGGATGACGCTGAACGAGACTTCGGTCAGGCATTCGCGGAGCCGGGCGAAGGCGAGGTCGCAGGCGAACCTGACGATCTACCGACAGAAACCACGCACGGTCGCGGTGACCAGGGCTACCCTGAAGGGGCACCTGTGGCACAAGAGCGCGAGCTGTCAGTGGAGCAAACCAATGAACCGGTGGAAGCCGGTGAAGAAGACGTTGCGGACTATGATGAGCCGCGCGACGAACAGGATGAAGATGAACAGCAATCCCCGGAAAATCTCCACCCATGAGTGATGACGCAGCGCCATTGGGCGAAAAACTGCAAAAAGTACTGGCCAGGGCCGGTCTCGGCTCGCGCCGGGAAATGGAGCGTGCCATTGAGGCTGGCCGCGTCACCGTTAACGGCGAAGTAGCCGGGCTGGGTGAGCGGGTCAGCGAAGATGACCAGATCGAATTCGACGGTAAGCGTATCACCGGCGGTGATGAAAACCGCGTGCGCGTGATCCTTTACAACAAGCCCACTGGCGAAATCTGCTCGCGCCACGACCCGGAAGGCCGCCCTACGGTCTACGATCGCTTGCCGCGTCTGAAAACCGGGCGCTGGATCTCGGTCGGGCGGCTGGATTTCAATACCAGCGGACTGCTGCTGTTTACCAATAGCGGTGAGCTGGCGAATAAGCTCATGCACCCCTCCTCAGTGATTGATCGCGAGTATCTGGTTCGGATCCAGGGGCAGGTGGACGACGACATGAAGAAGCGCCTGATCAAAGGGGTTTCACTGGACGATGGCGATGCCCGCTTTACCGATATTGTGGAGAGTGGCGGCGAAGGAACCAACCGCTGGTTCTACTGTGTGGTCATGGAGGGACGCAATCGGGAAGTTCGTCGTCTTTGGGAGTCTCAGGGTGTGCGGGTCAGTCGTCTGAAGCGCGTGCGCTACGGCAGCGTTTTTATTCCCTCGCATGTTCGTGTGGGGCAGTGGATTGAAATGGAGCCGAAGGAGATCGACGACCTGTGCGTCACCGCCGGTCTGCCCAAGCTGGGGCAGCGGGCACTTACCCAGGCTGAGAAAGAAGTGTTACAACGGCAGCGCCGCAAGTTACGCAAATCCCCGGTACCCGCGGGCGGGCGTGTACCCAAGCGCAAAAGCCAATGAGTATTGGGCGCGGATAAAAAAGGCAGCTTCAGGCTGCCTTTTTTGTACCGGTACGGAAGGGCCGCAGTCGCCGCTCAGGGCTGCTCTTCCTGCTCGAAGTCCTCGATGGCATCACCGTCGGAATCCGGTATTTCAATCTCGTCTCCTTCGATAATCTGGTTTTCCATCCCCGGGTCGGTAACCTCTGGTTCAATGTTCCCTCCGTCGGAGGGGACCGCCTCATCAGCAGAAACTGGTGGGGCACCGGCGCTGGCTTCCGATTCCACCAGGTTTTTCAGCTTCTGCAGGCCGTCCTCAAAGGACTTACCCACCATTCGCGAAACCATCAGTCCCATCCAGCGGGCGATGGGGCTTCCTCCCATCTCCGACTCAAAGGACCAGGTTACGTTGGTGCCGCTGCCCTGCGGCTGCAGGGTGAATTCCGCTTTGGCCTGCCCCTGAGACCCAAAATCCAGATCTGTGGCCACGCGCGAGTAGGGTTCACTTGCGGTAATGGTCTGGGAGCCGTTACCGACGCTTGGGTTATCACTCTTCCAGTTCATGATCGCACCATTACCCTCGGGGAAGCCCTCGTAGGTGTATTCGGTGTTCGGATCAATCTGGTACCACGGCGACCACTTGTTGAAGTTGCGGAAGTTGTTCAGATAGGGAAAGACGACTTCCGGTGGCTCGGCAATGTAGACGCTGCGCTCGGTAGTGGCGACCCGCGGGAAGAGAAAACCGGCCAGTACCAGCAGGGCGAGAAAGAGCAGGATGTACAGTATCCAGCGCATGGCGGACCCCCGTTTGAGGTTAAAGACGGTGCTTTAGCGGCGCTGGGGAACTGCGGAATCACCGGCCAGCGAAGCCTGCAGGAAAGTGTACTGGGAGAATTTCAGCTTCGCCAGCGGGCGGACACGAGAATCTGATTCCCCATCCGCCCGCGTGAAATCAAAACTGGGTGTCCAGTATCGGCAGTGTAATGCGCACCGCGAGACCGGCTGAGGGTGCGTTGAACGCTTCAATCTGCCCGCGATGCTGGGCCACAGTACGCTGAGCGATGGCCAGACCCAAGCCGAAGCCGCCACTCTCGCGGCTACGGGCCTCGTCGGTGCGGTAGAACGGGCGGAAGATCGCTTCCAATTCAGATTCGGGTACGCCGCGGCCGGAGTCGGTGACCAGGATCTGGCAATGTCCGGCATCGGTGGACCCGGCCGGGTCGACCGCGGTGGAGGCCACCGTATCCACCGTGACCGTCACGCGCCCGCCCTCGGGACTGTACTTGATTGCGTTGCGCAGAATGTTTTCCAGCGCCGCGGTAAGGGAGCTGCCGCGCGTGGCGACCAGCAGCTCGCTGCCCTCACCACGGAGCGATACGGCTACTTGTTTGCGGTCTGCCTCATCTGTCAATTCATCACTCAGAGCCTGCAGCAGGCTGTTGATTTCCACCACATCGTCCAACGGGCGCTCTTCGTCGCCACTCACCGGCAGGGACAATATGTCGGCAATGATGTCTTCGAGATAGTCCGCCGCCTTTCCGATCTTATCGAGTTCGGGGTCCAGCTCCTGCACCTGTTTCTGGCGCGCGATCCCCAATGCAACCTGCAGACGGGCGAGGGGAGATCGCAACTCGTGTGAGACGTCCTTGATCAGGCGCCGCTGCTCCGCCATGGATTCCTGAAGTTGCGCCGTCATGGAGTCAAAGTCCGCCGCTAGCTCGCCCAGTTCACGGCCGTGACCGCGCAGGGTCGGCGTCACCCGATAACTGAGATCCCCCGCAGCCACGCGCCGGGTGGCGACGCGCAGGTTGTCCAGGGGCTTGCTCAGGTAGCGTGCCAGCAGATAGCAGGCCAGGCCGGAAGCGAGGGTGGTGAGCACCAGGATTGGCCAGAAGCTGCGCAGAATAAATCGCAGCAACAACTCTTCTTTGCTTTTACCGGCAATAAACACTACGCGCAGGGACTCTCCGCCGCGCTGATGGACAAAAAACCCCACACTGGGCTTCCTGTCTACCAACCCGCGTGCCTCGCGGTTGCGGAAATTCAGACCGGCGAACAGGGGGGCCATATCTTTGGGGATAGGGCGCTGCAGAATTTCCTGGCCGGCTCCGTCGATGGCGTACACGCGTTTTTGCACATCTTTTGGCTGCTGTTCGAGCCAGTGCTGGAAGTGCTCGACGCCGTGGCGGCGGGCCATGCGCAGGTTATGAGTGATCTCACGGAACAGTTCCGGCCCTTCCCAGCGATCCCTTTGGGCTGGATCGCCGAATTCGCGTATGTGCGTGATATACACCGCGGCCAAAACCATGATGATGGCGGTAAGCCATGCGCCGAAGAAAACGCGTCCAAACAGGCTGCTCATGGCATCAGCCTTGTGTGCGGGTCAGCATATAGCCGGCGCCGCGGATATTGATGATCAGTTCCCGGCTTGCGCCCTGTTCCGTGAGCTTCTTGCGGATATTACTGACATGCACATCGATAGAGCGATCGTAGGGCATCAGTTTGCGCCCGAGCGCCTGCTGGGTGAGTACTTCTTTGCTCACTACCTGCCCGGCCCCTTCGGTCAGAACTTTGAGCACGGAAAATTCTGCGCCGGTAAGGGTGACCGCCTGACCGTTCCATTGGCACAGGTGTTCGCGGGGGAGCAGGCGCAGGGGGCCATTTACCAGCTCGTCACTGCCGGTTTCTGTCTCATTGCGCCCGCGGCGCAAAATGGCGCGCAGGCGCGCCGCCAGCTCCCGCGGATTACAGGGTTTGGGGAGGTAGTCGTCGGCACCCATTTCCAGGCCGACGATGCGGTCAACGGTGTCACCCTTGGCGGTGAGCATCACGACTGGTAGAGAATGGCCGGGGTTGGCCGCGTCTTCACGTAACTTGCGCAGTACATCAAAGCCGTTGTGTACCGGCAGCATGACGTCCAGCACCAGGGCGTCGAAGGGCACGCTGCGCGCCAGTTCCAGTCCGCGGCCGCCGTCGTTGGCCACGGTTACGTCAAAACCTTCCCCTACCAGGAACTCTTCCAGTAATTCAGTCAGCTCAGTGTCGTCGTCGACCAGCAGGATATGACTCATGAAATAGCACTCTCATTTCCGGGTGGTGCAGGGTTACTGCTCAGTGGTTGGAAGAATTATATGCGCAGTGGCCCGGGGAATCGGGAATAGGATTTGCGGGTTTTACCGTTCTTAACAAATGTTTACCGCCATTAGCCCCTATTTACAGTGCGCGAGCCTAGTATGCACATACCGACTCGGGAAACACGCAAACCCTCGGTACGGCACACAAGATACACAGTGTGGCCAGGAGGTTTGCCTTACAGCACAGCGTCAATTGAGGATTACAACATGAAACATCTGACTATGAACAAATGGAAAGCACTCGCTGGCACCCTGATCCTGGGCAGCGCACTGACCACCTCAGGAATGGTGATGGCCTTTCCCGACGGCGACCACGGTCCGCGGCACCATAAAGGCGAACACCATCGCGGTGATCACAAGGGGCGTATGTTCGAGCGTCTGGCGGAAGAACTCGACCTTACGGAAGGTCAGAAAGCGCAGCTGAAAGCCAATCGCGAAGCGGATAAAGAGGCGCACAAGGCGGACCGTAAGGCGATGCGTGATCTGCACAAGCAGCTGCGCGAAGCGATTGAGTCCGGTGCCGATCAGGCAACACTGGATAGTCTGGGTGCGCAACTGGGCAAGCTGGAAGTCGCAAAAATGCAGCGTATGCATGAGAAACGCCAGCAGTTCGAATCCATCCTGACCGATGAGCAGAAGGCCAAGCTGCAGGAGCTGAAGGCAGAACGCAAGGCGCGCTTTGAAGAGCGCAAAGCCCGTCGGGCCGAAAAACAGGCAGACTAAGCGCTACTGATACCTCGCTACCTGCAAACCCATGTGATATCAGTCAGTCACACCATCCTGCTGCAACTGCGGCAGCGGACTCGCCGGCAACCACCCCAACCGCCGGTGGGTCCACCCCCTTACGCCCCTGCTCCGCAGGGGCTTTTTTGTTATGCACACTGGCTACCATGCGCCTTGCTGAAGCCGCCCATTGTTGGGAAAATGCCCGCCCCATGAGCGTCGACCGGCTTCTGTCAGCAGTATCGTGTCGCTCAGGGCAGTTATTGGCAGTTGAGGATATACAGTGAGCAAGATCGGCCTGTTTTACGGTAGCGACGAAGGTAACACCGAAGGTGTGGCCCAGCGCATCGCCGCGCGCCTGGGAGAACACCGGGTTGAGGTCCACGATATTGCGGACGTTACCCAGTTGGAAATTGCCGATTACGAACAGCTGATCTTCGGCATTCCCACCTGGGATTTCGGCCAGATCCAGTCGGACTGGGAAGACTTCTGGGAAGACGTGCAGGAAATCGATTTCACCGGCAAGACGGTGGCGTTATTCGGTCTTGGTGACCAGTTTGGCTATGGAGACTATTTCCTCGATGCGATGGGGATGCTGCACGATGTGATCGTCGCCAATGGCGCCACCATCGTCGGCCACTGGTCGACTGCGGGATATGAGTTCGAAGCGTCAAAAGCGGAAATTACCGGGCAGAACCTGTTTGTGGGGCTGGCAATTGATGAGGATCAGCAGGAGGAAATGACCTGTGCACGCCTGAATGAGTGGTGTCAGCAGATTGCTGAGGAACTGGGCCTGGAAGGCGGTGCGGCTAGCGTCGCGGTACTCGAGGACTGAACCGGCCATGACGCAAACGGAAATGCATACTGCCTCCATGGGATTACAGGACTTCTGGCCCTGGCTCGCCGATCACTGTAACTGTATTCTCCGCGCCGGTACTCCGGATTCCATTCTGTACGATGACGATGATTTCCACTGGCGTTTTACCCAGGAAAATCCACGCACACTGCTGGTCCAGTTGGTGCGCGGTAAACGCCTGATTGGTGAGGTGTTCCTGGAGCCTGATCTGGTCAGCTCCGTGCGCATGACACCCGGTGAAAAGGACGAAGTGATTTTCGATCTGGTGGCCGAAGCCGATGGGGAAGAGCAGGTACTCTACTACTTTGTCATGGCCCACGGTTATGACGGACACACCCCCTCAGAACCTTTGGTACGGCACGGTCGGCTGCATTAAACGGCCGTAAACCCACCCCTGGTGCTCGCCATCCCTGGCGGTGAAGGTCCACAAGACCGCACCCGGTATCGTCACCTTCGCCCTCAGCAACGTTAATTGAACAGTATAAAGAGCTTACCGGGCTTTTCTTGCCGATATTACCGCTCAGCAGATCCGATTCCGATATGGGCATCCAGGAAACTGAGTAACTGGGTGTACATCAGACGCCGATTGTCTTCGTTGTAAAATCCGTGCCCTTCGTGTTTGACGATAAGGGACTGGGCCGGCTTGCCATTTTTCTCCAGCTCTTCGAGCATCGCTTCTGCGTGGGCCACTGGCGCCCGCTCATCTTCTTCTCCGTGAATGATAAACAGCGGCAAGTCCAGCTTGTCCGTGTGATACAGCGGGGAATTCGCGCGCATGACTTCTGGGTCCTGGCCAATGGTTTCACCGAGGTAGGCGACACCCCGGTCTCGCCGGCGAATATCGCCCTTTTTGTACAATAGCTCCAGATCGTAAACACCCACGTAGCCCGCTGCACACTGGTACAGTTCCGGGTAGCGGATAGGGTTCATTAAAGCGGAGTAGCCACCGAAGCTGGCCCCGTAAATACACACCCGATCGGCATCCGCGTAGCCTTGGTCCACAGCCCAGTGCACGGCTTCAGCGATGTCCCGCTGAATGGCACCGCCCCATTCATTTTTACCGGCATCAAGGAAGTGGTTGCCGAAGCCGGTAGATCCGCGGAAGTTTACCTGTAGTACCAGATAGCCATTCTGGGAAAGAATCTGAGCGTCCCGGGTGAACCCCCAGAAGTCGCGGGCGTGGGGACCACCGTGGGGTACCACCACCATGGGCAGTTTGCCGGATGCTTCGCCACCGGCGGGGAAGGTGAGATAAGTACTGATTCGCAGCCCATCGGATGCTTCGAAGGACTCTGCGCGCATCGGATTCAGGGTTTGCGGGTCCAGCCAGTCGGCGGATGAAAGCAGGAAGTCGACCTTTTTTGACTCCAGATCGACGAGAAAATAATCGCTGGGCAAACGGTCACCCGATACCTGCAGCACGCCCTTTTTACCGTCTCGGGTAAAACTGGTGAAGTCGATGTGGTAACCCTCAAACGCCTTTTTTAAGCCCCGGTAGAAGGGCGCAAAGCCTTCGCCCTCATCGAAAAACTGCGCTGTGGGATAGTCGGGGTTGAGGTAAGCGCCCAGGGGTTTTCGGGTACGTGGGTGGTGGATGACATTGCTGATATCGGCAATATCATGTTGCAGTACCTTTTCGAGGGTTTTGTTTTCGGCGTCCCAGGTCACCAGAGTTTCTGTGGTATTGGGGGTGTCCACCACCAGATAGCTCAAGCTGCGTGCGTGATCGTAGCCGACCGGGTAGGCGTGGCGCAGAAGTGGGTGGGTAATCCGCGTCCAGCCATTGTCGGCTTTTGCGTACAGCTCGTATTCGTTGTCGCGATTTGTTCCGTTGGCAAATAGCAGGTTACCCTTACCATCAGTAAACGCCCGCCCGCCCACTTGCGGTAGGCCCACGACTTCTTTTCGTACCCCGGTGTAAATATTCAGCCGGTACACATCGCCATGACTTTCAAAATCTCGCGCCCAGGGAGAGGTGGAGATAAGAATTTCATTTTTATCATCCACCAGCGGGTCAATAATAGTTGCGTGGGCGTAAGTGGCCTCCGCTTTTTTAATCCGACTCCCCAATTGCTGCTCACCGGCAGCGTAGCCAAAAATGTTTTTGCCGCGGCTACCGTCCGCGTTGATCGCAAACAGCGATCCATAGTTGACCGGGGATTCCAGCGCGGCGCGCCGGCTCATCACTTCGGCAACAACCCGCTCGTTATTCGCCCAGTAAAATTCACCGACTTCTTCCTTACCGCGAAACCGCAGGGAACCGGTAATTTTCAGCGGGGATAAACTCATTATCACCAGAACCCGCTCACCCTCGTAACTACGGGCAACAGCCATATGAGACCCAGTGGGAGATATTTTAACCTGGTGCACTTCCGGGTGGCGGATCAGGTCTTCGAGGGGAACGGTGGCGGCTGAGGCGAAAAGAGGGCTGACCATTGTCAACAGGGCTATGCTCAACGCGGAAATAAAACGCATGGTGACTCCGTGTACTTCTTAGATTCTTCCGGGGGGGCGGAGTACCGGTCAGTTCATCACCTGGGGCACAAGGCCGCCCGTATCCATTATTTGACGACCGAACAGCGTCGACCCTCAAAACACCAGTCTAATGGAAAACAGATCGGGCGGCATCTGAGTGATGCACGTCTCGCTTTTAGTGTGGCGAGTGGCTACGCCAATAAGCCTTTCAGTATCTCCCGGTACATATCCTTTACCAGGTCGAGATCTTCGGCTTTTACGCATTCATCCACTTTATGGATAGTGGCATTTACGGGGCCGAGCTCTACCACCTGCGCGCCTGTCGGTGCGATAAAGCGGCCATCAGAGGTGCCGCCGGCGGTGGAGAGTTCGGTTTCCCGCCCGGTGACTTTGCGAATGGCGGCCTGGGCAGACTCTACCAGCGGGCCTTCGGCGGTCAGGAAGGGTTGGCCGCTGAGGTTAAAGTTGGCTTCGTATTTGAGGCCGTGTTTGTCGAAAATGGCACGGGCGCGGCTTTCCAGTGCTTCCGCGGTAGTTTCCGTGGAGAAGCGCCAGTTGCACACCACTTTCACGTCTCCAGGAATCACGTTGGTGGCACCGGTGCCGCCGTTGATATTGGAGACCTGGAAGCTGGTAGCCGGGAAGAAATCATTACCCTGATCCCATTCTTCTGCAGCCAGTTCGGCGAGGGCCGGTGCCAGTTTGTGCACGGGGTTTTCAGCCAGGTGCGGGTAGGCGACGTGGCCCTGGATGCCGAATACGGTGAGCTCCAGTCCGAGAGAGCCACGACGGCCATTCTTTATCACATCGCCGGCGAGGCTAGTACTGGACGGCTCGCCCACCAGACACCAGTCGATTTTTTCATTGCGCTCTTCCAGCCACTCGACGACTTTCACGGTACCGTGTTTGGCCGGACCTTCTTCGTCGCTGGTGATCAGAAAAGCGATGCGGCCTTTGTGGTCTGGGTGTGCCGCGACAAATTCTTCACAGGCGACCACCATGGCAGCTAGCGAGCCTTTCATATCGGCTGCACCGCGGCCATACAGCATGCCGTCGACCACTTGAGGTTCGAACGGTGGGTATTTCCAGTTTGCTTCCGGGCCGGTTGGCACTACGTCGGTGTGGCCGGCGAAGGCAAACAGGGGGCCTTCTTCGCCGCGCACGGACCAGAAGTTATCGGTATCGCCAAAACGCAGGTGCTCGGTTTTAAAACCGATCTTTTCCAGGCGTTCGAGCATTAATTCCATACAGCCTGCGTCTTCAGGAGTTACGGATCTTTTACTAATCAGGTCGCAGGTAAGTTGTACTGTCGGGGTCATTGTCTTTTGGCTCCGTGGTTTTGGGAGCACTGTTCCTGTTTGGTGGCGGCCCGGCTGGCGGTGACTCCTTGCGAGACACGCCGTGAACCCATCCATGGGGGCTCTTCCGCGAGGTCCCTCTCGCGGAAGGTCTCGCAAGGAGTCCCCGCCAGCCGGGCCTGCGCATTGAAGTATCCAGTTCTTAACGTATTTAGCTGGTTGCCCGGTTATTCACTACGAAGTACTGAACTTCGATTGAAGGCGAAGTGCCTGGTGGAAGGTTTCGGAACCGTCGGTGCCATGGATGGCACCGACGGAGCGTACAGGGGTTAGGCAAACGTATGCGAAGCAACGCTTCGCGAGCAGCCTAACGACGCCAATCTATGATTGGCGGCCGGCCCCGCTTGCGGGTATTCACAGCGATTCCGAAACCTTCCACCAGGTGCTTTGCCGCCACCGGGCGAGGTTGAAGTGGGCCCGGTAGCAGCGCAGCAAGCGAAAGCTACAAATTAATTGCTATGTAGCTCCGCGTTCAGTTCTACGGCACTTTTGTTGGTCAAACACTCAACCGCACCAGTGGCAGAGTTGCGACGGAACAACAGGTCGGACTTGCCAGCGAGGTCGCGCGCTTTTACGGATTCGGCGACTTCTCCCTTGTCATCCAGGAGGGCTACTTTGGTACCGGAAGTAATGTACAGGCCGGATTCAACGGTACAGCGGTCACCCAGCGGAATACCGGTGCCAGAGTTAGCGCCCAGCAGGCAGCCTTCGCCCAGGGAAATAACGATATTGCCACCGCCAGACAGAGTGCCCATGGTGGAGCTGCCGCCGCCCAGATCGGAACCGGCGCCAACGAATACACCGGCAGAAATACGACCTTCGATCATGCCCGGGCCTTCGGTGCCCGCATTAAAGTTTACGAAACCTTCGTGCATGATGGTGGTGCCTTCACCCAGGTAAGCACCCAGACGAACGCGGGCAGTGTGTGCAATACGCACGCCAGTCGGCACAACGTAGTTGGTCATTTTCGGGAACTTGTCCACGCAGGAAACTTCCAGCAGTTCGCCCTTGAGGCGCGCTTCCAACTGACGCTGGGGCAGTTCTGCCAGGTCGATCGCGCCTTGGTTGGTCCAGGCTACATTGGCCAACTGGCCGAAGATACCGTCCAACTTGGTGCCGTGAGGTTTTACCAGGCGGTGGGACAGCAGGTGCAGCTTCAGGTAAGCCTCCGGGACAGACTGCGGCGCGTCATCACTGTGCAGTACTACCGCCACCAGTGGGCGCTGACTGCTGGCGAACTGACGCAGGATGGCTGCCTGCTCTTCGGCACCAGCGCTGGCCAGTTGGTCTGCCAGCGGCTGCAATTGTGCTTCTTCCAGAGCAACGGCTACGTTGCCGCCATTGATATCGAGAGTGCCGGTCACGGCCTTGGCGACTTCTTCGCTCGGGTTCAGCAGCGGTTGCGGGAAGTAAACCTCCAGCCACTCGCCCTTGCTGTTGCAGGTGCCGACGCCGAAGCCAATGCTGTACAGGTTGCTCATGATGGTTTCCTTTTCCTGAGTCTGAATTTTTTAACGTGTTGTTGTCGGGGTTAGTTGCCGGTCTTTATTTGACGAAGCTGGCGTAGCTATCGGCCTTGAACCCGAACAGGGTGTCGTTGCCTTTGGTCATCACCGGGCGCTTGATTAGGGTTGGGGTCTCGAGGGCCAGCGCCTTTGCACTGCCGTTGTCCATCCCGTCTTTTTGCGCTTCATCCAGGGCGCGCCAACTGGTGGAACGGCGGTTCAATACCTGCTCCCAGCCAAACTCTTGCAGCCACTGGGTCAGCGGTACACTGTCCATGCCGTCATCGCGGAAGTCGTGGAAGGTGTATTCCACATCGTTTTGTTCCAGCCACTTGCGGGCCTTTTTTACGGTGTCGCAGTTTTTGATGCCGTAGAGGGTAATCATCGATCTTCCAGTTGTTTCGGGCCTGAATCTGTGGGCTCAGGCTTTTTTGGTTTTCTTCGGATTTTTGCGCGCGGGGTAGCAGGTGGTGCAAATCTCGCACACGGTGCCATCGCAGCCGCGGGCGGAGCAGTATTCACGACCGTAGAAGATAATCTGCAAGTGCAGTTTGTTCCATTTCTCCCGCGGGAAAACCCGCTTTAAGTCCTTCTCCGTCTGCGCCACATTTTTGCCGGAGGTGAGCCCCCAGCGTTGGGCCAGACGGTGGATGTGGGTGTCCACCGGAAACGCTGGGTGACCGAAGGCCTGTGCCATGACCACGCTTGCGGTCTTGTGGCCGACACCCGGCAGGGTCTCCAGGGCAGCCATGTTTTCCGGTACCTGGCCGTGGTATTCATTGACCAGAATCTCGGACAGCTTCTGGATCGCTTTGGATTTTTGTGGCGAAAGGCCGCAGGGGCGGATCACTTCGCGGATTTTCTCTACCGGCACCTTGGCCATGTCGTAGGGATTGTCCGCGAGTGCCCACAGTGCAGGTGTAATCTGGTTTACCCGTTCGTCGGTGCATTGGGCAGACAGTAGCACTGCCACCAGCAGGGAGTAGGCATCAAAGTGATCCAGAGGCACGGGTGTTTCCGGGTACAGCTCTTCCAGTCGATGGAGGATGTAATCTACCCGTTCCTGCTTGAGCAGGTTTCTCTTCACTGTAATTTCTTCGGTCATTCTGCTCGCCTGCAAGCAGGCTCCTACGACAGACTCTTTCCGTAGAAGCTGCGAATGCGCTTCGCTGCTTCGATACATTCTTCCAGGGTGGCGACCAGGGCCATGCGTACATACGCTGCGCCCGGGTTTACGCCATTGGCCTCGCGGGCCAGGTAGGCGCCGGGCAGCACAGTAATGTGTTGCTGACGGAACAGTTCGCGAGCAAAGGTCTCGCCATCGCCCACTCGCGGCCACAGATAAAAACTTGCTTCGGGCTTTTGCACCTCGAGGCACCCGTCGAGGATTTCCAGTACGGCATCAAATTTCTGACGGTACAGGTCTCGGTTAGCTTTCACGTGCTGCTCATCCTGCCAAGCCGCAATGGACGCGTACTGGGTAGGTACCGGCATGGCGCAGCCGTGATAGGTGCGGTACAGCAGAAATTTTTCCAGAATTTCACCATCGCCGGCGACAAAGCCGGAGCGCAGACCGGGCAGATTGGAGCGCTTGGAGAGGCTATGAAATACCACGCAGCGGCGATAGTCATCACGCCCCAGCTCCGCGCAGGCCTGTAGCAGACCCGTCGGTGGATTGGCTTCATCGAAGTAGAGTTCCGAGTAACACTCGTCGGAGGCGATGATGAAATCGTATTGGTCGGCCAGCGCGATCAGTTGCGTCAGGTCGTCTGTATCCAGCAGAGCGCCGGTAGGGTTTCCCGGGGTGCAGAGATACAGGAGGCTGCACTCTTGCCAGACGCTTTCCGGCACTGAGGCAAAATCGGGCTTGAAGCCGTTTTCCGCCCTGCAATTGACAAAAAATGGTGTGGCGCCGGCAAGAAACGCGGCGCCTTCGTAGATCTGGTAGAAGGGGTTTGGCATCACCACCTTCGACCCTGGCGTCACTACGGTCTGTGCGAAGGCAAACAGCGCTTCGCGAGTGCCATTGACCGGAATCACTTCCGATTCCGGACTCAGCGACGAGAGCTTGAACCGACTACACAGCCAATTGGCGATGGTGTCACGTAGCGCGTCCAGCCCTTTGGTGAGCGGGTAGGCGGCGAGCTTTTCCAGGTTGTCGATCAGCTCGTCGCGCACAAACGCTGGCGGGGTGTGTTTGGGTTCACCGATGGACAGGGCGATCGGTGCGAGCGCTTCCGGCGCGTCGATGCCTTCTTTCAGTTTTGCCAGTTTGGCAAAGGGATAGGGCTGCAGCTGTTGCAAATTTGGGTTCATATTGTTGTCTGCTTTAGCGCATTTTTTCGGCGACATTCAAGGTTGCGGCGGTAGCGTTGCCTGGTGTGCGTCCAGTTCCTGACAAATGGCCTGTTCCAACAGTTCGATCAGGCTGTCGTTGGTGAGCGGTTGATCGTCACCGTCGGTAATATGGAAAATATCTTCGACCCGTTCCCCAAGTGTGGAAATCTTCGCATTGTGCAATCGCAGATCGTGGGTGATGAAAATTCTCGCAATACGTGCGAGTAACCCGGGGCGGTCTGCACTGGTAATTTCCAGGGTACTGTAAGTGTCGCCGGGCTCAGTGGAAATATGGGCCTGGCTGGGAAGGTGAAACATTTTCAGGCGGCGCGGAGTGCGGCGCTTGATGACCTTGGAGTAATCCTCTACCAGCTTGAGTTCTTTTTGCAGGGTATTGCGGATCTGTTCCAGGCGGTGTGGCTCATCCAGGAGTGGCTGGCCGGATTCATCCAGCACGTAGAAGGTATCCAGGGTATAACCGCCAGCGGAGCTATACAGGCGCGCGTCGTGAATGTTCAGGTTGAGCATATCGAGGCCGGTGACCACTGCGGCAAACACGTTGGGTCTGTCCGGGGTGTAGACGAACACTTCGGTGGCACCATCGTGTTCGCCGGGGCCGGAGTTGCGGGTCAGCACCACGGAATCGCTGTCCTCGTCCCGTGCCGGATCTTTCTGCAGCTGGTAGATGGCGGCGGTGTGCCAGGTGATGCTGTCGGCACTTTCGCGCACAAAGTAGTCTTCACCCATTTCCGACCAGATGTCTTCCACCGCATTGCTGGGTACACCCATAGCGCGCAGCATATTGCGCGCCTGTGCCTGGGTTTCCAGGTAGATTTCGTCGCGGTCGATGGGGTTCTCAAGGCCCCGGCGCAGGGCGCGCTGAGTGTATTGGTACAGTTGGCGCATCAGGCTGGCGCGCCAGCTGTTCCACAGATCGGGATTGGTGGCGTTGATGTCCGCCACCGTCAGGGCGTAGAGGTAGTCCAGGTGTTCGCGGTCGCCCACTTCGGCGGCAAACGCGTGGACTACTTCGGGGTCGGTAATATCCTGCTTCTGCGATACCGCACTCATCAGCAGGTGCTTTTCCACCAGCCAGCACACCAGGCGGCGGTCTCGGGCGGAAAGCCCGTGGCGTCGACAGAAGGCGTCTGCATCGATCACGCCCAGCTTGGAGTGGTCGCCACCGCGACCCTTGGCAATATCGTGGTAGAGACCGGCGATATACAGCAGTTCCGGCTTGCGCATCCGTGACAGAATTTCCGCAGCCAGTGGGAATTTTTCCCAGGCCTCTTCGCTACGAAAACCGCGCATATTGCGCACTACCTGCAGGGTGTGCGCATCCACGGTATAGATATGGAATAGGTCGTGTTGCATCTGCCCGGTGACGCGGCCAAATTCCGGCAGGTAACGGCCGAGGATGCCGTAGCGAGTCATGCGGGTAAGTTGAGTGGACAGGCCGCGGGGGCTGCGCAGCAACTGCATAAACAGCCGCGCGTTGGCAGGGTCGGCACGGAACTGATCGTCGATCAAGTGGCGGTGCTCACGCAACAGCCGGATCGTAGAGGCCCGGACACCGTGTATTTCCGGATTGCTGGCCATCAGTACGAAGATTTCCAGCAGGGCAGGTGGGTGTTCGATAAAGGTGCGGGTGACTGCGACCTCAATGGTGTTACCGCGTAACTGGAAACGCTCATTGATGGGGGTCACGGGCAGGTGCTTGCCACGCTGCAGGATCACCTCGTCCAGGAACTGCAGCATTACATCGTTCAACTCTCGCAGCGCCATGACGATACGGTAGTAGGTGTGCATGAACTGTTCCACCGCCAGGTGGGTCTCATTGTCCTTGTAGCCGAAATCCCGTGCCAGTTCCCGCTGGTAATCGAACAGCAGTCTTTCTTCCGGGCGCCCGGCCAGCAGGTGCAGGCCATAGCGTACCCGCCACAGGAAGTCTTCACCGGACTGGAGAATGGCAAATTCTTCCTCGGTGAAGAAGCCCTTGCCCTGCAACTGTTTTAATGTCCGCACATGGAAGTAGCGTTTGGCCACCCAATTAATGGTCTGGATATCCCTCAGGCCGCCGGGGGCGTTTTTGATATTGGGCTCCAGGTTGTATTCGGCACCCTGCTGTTTGCTGTGGCGCGCCTCCTGTTCTGCATACTTCGCGCTGAAAAACGCATCCGCTGGCCACAGTTTGTCGGGCGTCATTCGTTCGGCAAGCGTCTCGCACAGGGCCGGGTTGCCGACCACCGTACGGCATTCCATCAGGTTGGTGGCGACAGTGATGTCTTCCTCCGCCATTTCCACACACTGATCCACGGTACGTACCGCGTGGCCGATATCCAGTTTCAGGTCCCACAGGAAGGCGACCAGGCGCTCGATATTGTCGACGACGGTTTCATCGGGCTTTTCGGTGGTGAGAATCAGCAGGTCGATATCGGATTTCGGATGTAATTCGCCGCGACCGTAGCCGCCCACCGCCAGCAGGCTGATGGTGTCCGGCCACTGAAATTGGTACCACGCATAGTGCATCAGGCAATCCACAAACAGGGCGCGCTCATAGACCAGTGTGCGGACGTCTTCACCTTCGCTGAAGCGGCGCGCCATATGGGTATCTGCGGCACCCACCGCATCCTTGAAGATTTCCAGGGTCGGGCGGGCGCCCTCTGCCAGATCTCTCCGGAACCGGGACTGGTCGAAGAAAAACAGGGGTTTTTCGAAATGCGGTAACTGCGCCAGCTGCTTGGAATTCATAGATGCGGAATCCGGTTAACCCTGTCGGCCAGCGCGAGCGCTGAATAGTGTCTTGGAGTGGCTTGAAATCAGAAAGACTCTTCCTTGCGCGCGGTAAGGATTTCGACGCCGTCACTGGTAACCGCCATGGTGTGCTCCCACTGGGCGGAGAGCCGGCGATCGACGGTGACGGCGGTCCAGCCATCGCGCAATACACGGCTGCCGGGTTTGCCGGCATTGATCATCGGTTCAATGGTGAAGGTCATGCCTTCTTCCAGAACCTGGCCGGTGCCCGGCTTACCGTAATGCAGGATTTGCGGGTCCTCGTGGAAAACGTCGCCAATGCCGTGACCACAGAAGTCCTTGACCACCGAGTAATAGTTCTTTTCCGCGTGCTGTTGGATCACATGGCCGATGTCGCCGAGGGTGGTGCCAGGGCGCACGATTTCGATCGCCTTGTACAGGCATTCCTGGGTCACTTTGACCAGGCGCTGGGCGTGGGCCGCTGGCTTGCCAACGAAATACATTTTGGAGGTGTCGCCGTACCAGCCATCTTTGATAACGGTGACGTCAATATTGATGATGTCACCCTTCTTTAGCACCTTGGATTCCGAGGGGATTCCGTGGCAGATCACCTCGTTGACCGAGGTACAGATTGATTTGGGAAAGCCGCGATAACCCAGGCAGGCGGGGATCGCCTCCTGAACATTGACGATATAGTCATGGCAGCGGCGGTCAAGCTCTTCCGTGGTGACACCGGGAACCACGTATTCGCCAATCATTTCCAGCACTTCGGCGGCCAGGCGGCCGGCAGTGCGCATTTTGGCGATCTGTTCTGGTGTCTTTACGGCGTTGGTCATGAATATTCCCGACTGTTCGTGGCTATTTCTGGACAGAGTGTCGTTGGTAAATGCGCGCGATCTGGCGGCACACTTGGTGTAAATCGGCCCCTGAGCTGGCAGTCTGTTCCGCGGGGCCCGGAAACGGCGCGGTATTGTAGCGGAATTACAGGGGCAGGGCATTAGGTGACCCGATTGTCGCAGCTGGTCCCCATGCTATCGAAATCCCATTATTCCGCTTTCGTGGCGCCCGTCACGCTTCCCGCTTCCTGAGGAATATGGTATAAAGCGCGCCGCTTTGGGCAGTGCCCGAAGTGAAACTAAACAAAGGGTGGTGAATTTCACCGCACTTAACAAACGCCGCACATATACCGGCACATTCTCCTGGGTGTCTTTGTGGTTCCCCATCTGATGGTGAAGTCCGAGGATTGGTGAATGGGGTATATGGAGGATCAAACCCGGGAAGCATTCGGCCTTCAAGTTACGGTCGGTTGCCTCCGTTATTGTTATTGAGGTTTATTATGCCGCAAGTCAGCATGCGCGATATGCTGCAGGCTGGTGTCCACTTTGGTCACCAGACTCGCTATTGGAACCCGAAGATGGGTGAATACATCTTTGGTGCTCGCAACAAGATTCACATCATCAACCTGGAGCACACTGTTCCGGCCTTCAACGAAGCTCTGCAAGTCATCAAAGGTATGGCTGCCCAGAAGAAGAAGATTCTGTTTGTTGGTACCAAGCGCGCAGCGCAGAAGTCCATCAAAGAGCAGGCCGAGCGTGCAGGTCAGCCCTACGTCAGCAACCGCTGGCTGGGTGGTATGCTCACCAACTACAAAACCATCCGCGCTTCCATCAAGCGTTTCCGCGATCTCGAAGCCCAGTCTCAGGACGGCACCTTCGAGAAGCTGACCAAGAAAGAAGCCCTGATGCGCACCCGCACCATGGAGAAGCTCGAGCGCTCCATCGGTGGTATCAAAGACATGGGTGGTCTGCCGGACGTACTGTTCGTGATCGACGTTGAGCACGAGCGCATCGCGATCCAGGAAGCCAATAAACTGGGTATCCCTGTCATCGGTATCGTCGATACCAACAGCAGCCCGGAAGGTGTTGACTACATCATCCCTGGTAACGATGACGCGATCCGTGCCATCAAGCTGTACACCACTGCGGTAGCCGACGCTGTACTGGCTGGCACTGCCGAAGCTGGTGGCGCTGCTGCTCAAAGCGAATACGTTGAAGCAGAAGACGATCAGCAAGCTGCGGACTCCTAATTCGGAGTAATAGCCGCAGGCTACTGGCGGTGTAACATTTTTCGGTTACGCTGCAGGGAAAAGGGGCCACTTAACCGGCCCCTTTTTTTCAAATCCAACAAAGAATTTGAATCTGAACCCGAGGATTGAATCATGGCGATTACCGCGTCAATGGTAAAAGAACTGCGTGAGCGCACTGGCCTGCCGATGATGGAGTGCAAAAAAGCACTGAACGAGGCAGATGGCGACATCGAGAAAGCGATCGAAGATCTGCGTAAAGCTTCCGGCCTGAAAGCGGCCAAGAAGGCTGGTCGTACCGCTGCTGACGGTGTTGTTGCTGCCAAGGTTGCTGAAGATGGCAGCTACGGTGTTCTGGTTGAAGTGAACTCCGAGACCGACTTCGTTGCCCGTGACGAAGGCTTCAAAGCGTTCGTTGGCAAGGTTGTCGACAAGGCATTTGCTGATCGTCAGGAAGATGTTGCTGTACTGATGGAAGGCGAGCTGGAAGAGGCGCGCGAAGCGCTGGTACAGAAAATCGGTGAGAACATCGGTGTTCGTCGCATTCAGCTGGTTGAAGCGCCGGTAGTTGGTGCCTATGTGCACTCCAACAACCGTATCGCTGCCATCGTTGCTCTGAGTGGCGGTGATGTTGAAACCGCACGGGACGTGGCTATGCACGTGACTGCGGTGAACCCGCAGGTCGTTAAGCCAGAAGATATGCCGGCTGACGTGCTGGAGAAGGAAAAAGACATCATCAAGGCGCAGCCGGATATGGAAGGCAAGCCCGCCGAGATCGTTGAGAAGATGATGGGCGGCCGCATCAAGAAGTTCCTGAAGGAAAACAGCCTGGTGGAACAGCCTTTCGTTAAGAACCCGGACGTTAACGTTGGCAAGCTGGTGAAAGATGCCGGTGGCGACGTTGCCAGCTTCGTGCGTTTTGAGGTGGGTGAAGGTATCGAGAAGGAAGAGGTTGACTTTGCAGCGGAAGTGGCCGCTCAGGTTAAAGCCAGCTCTTGATGTCTGAATCAGCCGGTGACCATTCGGTCGCCGGCGCCAGCGGGGTGCACCCGGTGTGTTCATTAGAATACGTCCGGGGCGCCCCGCTGTTGTATCTGGCGCCTAGTGGCCCATGCGGAAAGTCGTGTAACTGTTCGCTTCACCAAAGCGTCCAGCTCTGCGTTGAGAAAGCTTGAAATAGAACCACTATTCCTGCGCTCTCTCGCCTTGATCTGAATACTTTGGCTGTGCTCCTTAGTTACCGGACTTTCCGCATGGGCCACCAGGGATTTTCTGCTCGATATTTGAGCGAAATTGGGGGCGGGTGAGGCTATCCCGCACTTTGAACCAGGCCAGATCGGTATAGCCATAGGTAAAGCGCCGAATTTGTTGTAATGTTCGGCGGGCGCGACCCGGAACGCCGGTTGCGTCTCAACAGAGAATTTAGCCCGTAACAGTTGAGGAATAAGGGATGCCAGGTATTAAAGACCGCAAGTACAAGCGAATCCTGTTAAAGCTCAGCGGCGAAGAGCTGATGGGCGAACAGGGGTTTGGTATCAGCCCCAAAGTGCTCGACAAAATGGCCCTGGAGATCGGCCAGCTGGTGGGTATTGGTGTTCAGGTTGGACTGGTGGTCGGCGGCGGAAACCTGTTTCGTGGCGCCGCGCTGAACGCTGCAGGCCTCGACCGGGTAACCGGTGACCATATGGGTATGCTGGCTACGGTAATGAACGCGCTGGCTCTGCGTGATGCCCTGGAGCGCTCCAATATTTCCTCCCGCGTCATGTCTGCCATTCAGATGAGCGGTATCGTGGACCACTACGACCGCCGCGCCGCCATCCGTTACCTGGAGCGCGGTGAAGTGCTTATTTTTGCCGCCGGCACCGGCAACCCCTTCTTCACCACCGATTCCGCTGCCTGTCTGCGCGGTATCGAGATCGAGGCGGAAATGGTGCTGAAGGCCACCAAAGTCGATGGCGTTTACTCCGCGGACCCGAAACTGGTGCCTGACGCCACCCGCTACGACCAACTTACTTACGACGAGGTTCTGGACAAGAAACTCGGTGTAATGGATTTAACCGCAATCTGCCTCTGCCGCGAACACAATATGCCTGTGCGGGTATTCCGCATGGATAAGACCGGCGCACTACTCAATATAGTTGTGGGTGGTGAAGAGGGCACACTGATCGAAGAGGAAGTGAATCGTGATTAACGATATCAAAAAGCAAGCCGAAGCGCGCATGGGCAAAGCGATCGATGCGCTGGGCACCAACTTCAATAAAATCCGTACCGGCCGCGCCCACCCGAGCATTCTGGATGGTATTCAGGTGTCGTACTACGGTTCTGATACGCCACTGTCTCAGGTGGCGAATGTGACCGTGGAAGATGCGCGTACCCTGTCCGTTTCCCCCTGGGAAAAAAACCTGGTGCCGGAAATCGAAAAGGCCATCATGAAATCCGACCTGGGGCTCAACCCCAGCACAGCGGGCGCGGTTATCCGTATTCCGATGCCGATGCTGACCGAGGAAACCCGTAAGAATTTCATCAAGCAGGCCAAAGGCGAAGCGGAAAGTGCGCGGGTCTCCATCCGTAACAACCGTCGCGATGCGCTGGCGGAAGTGAAGGCGCTGGTTAAGGACAAGGAAATCTCCGAAGACGACGAGCGTCGTGCAGCGGACGAGATCCAGAAACTGACCGACAAATACATTGCCGAGGTGGAAAAGGCGCTGGCGGCAAAAGAAAAAGACCTGATGGAAATCTGATGTCTTCTGGCGGTACTGGTGCGACAGCGCACAAGCAGGCGGGGCCGCGACATGTCGCCATCATTATGGATGGGAATGGACGCTGGGCTGCGCGTCGTGGGCTGTCACCATCTGCCGGCCACAAGGCGGGCGTGGAGCGAATCAGAGATCTGATTGAAGCGTGCAAGGAGCGCCAGATCGAGGTTCTGACTCTTTTCGCCTTCTCCAGTGAGAACTGGCAGCGACCTCCCAAAGAGGTGGAGCTGTTGATGAGCCTGTTCCACTCCTATTTACGCCGGGAAGCGCGGCGCATGCAGGAGCAGGGGGTTCGGTTGCGCGTGATCGGTCGTCGCGACCGATTCTCTTCGCGGGTGCAGCGCGCCATTATTGAGGCTGAGGCCATGACCCGCGATGGCCAACACGGGACACTGGTGATTGCCGCCGATTACGGTGGCCGGTGGGATATTGCGCAAGCTGCGCGCGCAGTTGCAGAAGAGGTGGCCAGTGGCCTGCGCTCTGCGGACTCCATCGACGAGGAAGCTTTGGGTGCGCATATTCAGTTGGCAGACCTGCCGCCGGTGGATTTACTGATTCGCTCCAGTGGGGAGCAGCGAATCAGCAATTTTGTTCTGTGGCAGACTGCCTATAGCGAATTCTATTTCACGGATACGCTGTGGCCCGATTTTGATGTGCCTGCGCTGGATCTGGCGCTGGAGGCTTTTCGGCTGCGCGATAGACGTTACGGTGGGCGTAAAGAGGATGGCCTGGAGGCTCAGGCCTGAAATGCCAGACCTGCCAGGCTGGTGAGCACAGATTACCGAATGATAATAGTTAAAGGTTTTTAAGGGTTTAACGGTGCTAAAACAAAGAATAATTACCGCGCTGGTGTTGGTGGCTCTTTTCCTGGGGTTGCTGTTCTTCGTGCCCCTTCAGTGGTTTTCCATCGTGATTGCGGGGGTCATTCTGCTGGGTGGTTGGGAGTGGGCTAACCTTTCCAACCTGAACCGTGCTTTACGTTTTGTATTTCTCGCCGCGCTGGGCACCGCGTTGATCGCCACTGCCAGCTATGTGTTCAATTTTGACTTTTCCTCTCCGGATACCGATCGGGCACGTCAGATCCTCGCGGTGGCCTGCGGATGGTGGGCGTTGGCCTTCCTGTGGGTGCAGGGCTATCCCGCCAGTGCCATGTTGTGGGGGAATCGTTGGGCGCGCGGGTTGATTGGCCTGGTGGTTCTAGTGCCCGCGTGGTTGTCTGTGGTTATTCTGCAGGGGCAGGAACACGGCGCCTGGCTGGTGCTGTTTGTGGTCGCCGTTGTGGTGGCCGCTGATGTAGGCGCTTATTTTGTCGGGCGCAAATTCGGCAAGCACAAGCTGGCACGGGAAGTCAGCCCGGGTAAGTCCTGGGAGGGTTTTTTCGGTGGGCTGGCTGCTTGTCTGGTTCTGGCTCTGGGTGTGTCTGCCGCGTTTGATCTGCCCACCAAAAATACGATCCTGTTTACCATCGGTGTCCTGGTGACCGCCCTGGCATCGGTGATTGGCGACCTGGTGGAGAGCATGTTCAAGCGCCACCGTGGGATCAAAGACAGTAGCCGGATTTTGCCGGGCCACGGCGGTATTCTCGATCGCCTGGACAGTCTTACTGCGGCGCTGCCGGTATTTACTATGGCGGCACTTGCCAGTGAATTGCCCAAATATCTTTAATCTCTTTTAGTTGATTTGGGCGCAGAGGTATTTCGATTTCATGCAAACCATGACCCCACAACCTGTCTGTGTGCTCGGGTCCACCGGTTCCATCGGGGTGAGTACCTTGGATGTACTCGCCCGCCACCCTCAGGATTACTCCGTATTTGCGTTAACCGCCCGTGAGCGGGTGGCAGAACTTGCGCAGCAATGTCGCCGCTTCAGGCCCCGTTATGCTGTGGTTCTGGAGGCTGAGAAAGCAGCGCAGCTGCGTCGTGACTTTGCCGCCGAGGGGTTGGTCACTGAAGTTTTGAGTGGTGTCGAAGGGCTTTGTCAGGTGGCGTCCGCCCCCGAGGTAAGCATTGTCATGGCTGCAATCGTGGGAGCGGCCGGGTTGAAACCGACGCTGGCGGCGGTTCAGGCAGGTAAAAAAGTGCTGTTGGCGAACAAGGAGTCGCTGGTAATGGCTGGGCCGTTATTTATGTCGGCTCTGGCGCAAAGCGATGCTTCACTGTTGCCCATCGATAGCGAGCACAATGCCATTTTCCAGTGCCTGCCGTACCCTTGTGACAACCTGGTCGAAGCGGGTGTTGAGCGGATACTGCTCACCGGTTCCGGGGGGCCTTTCCGCACCGCAGACCCGGAATCTTTACACCGCGTAACGCCGGATGAAGCGTGTAATCATCCCAACTGGTCCATGGGGCGTAAAATCTCCGTGGATTCCGCAACCATGATGAATAAAGGGCTGGAATTTATCGAGGCTTGCTACCTTTTTCACGCGGCGCCTGCGGATATCCAAGTGGTGGTCCACCCGCAGAGCATCGTGCACTCCATGGTGCAGTACCGGGATGGCTCCCTGTTGGCGCAGATGGGGAACCCGGACATGCGGACGCCAATCGCGCATGCTTTGGCTTTTCCTCAGCGAATTGATAGTGGCGTGAGTGCCCTGGATTTGATCGCTGCCGGACGCCTGGATTTTGAAGCGCCGGATGAGACCCGGTTTCCTTGCCTGCGCCTGGCGCGGGAAGCCATGGAGCAGGGTGGCAGTGCACCCACGGTGCTCAATGCGGCCAATGAAGTGGCCGTCGCAGCATTTCTTGAGGGTAGGCTGCCATTCACCGGAATTGCCGGGCTGATCGAAAAGGTCATGGATTCCACCAATCGCGTTGAACTGGCGGATCTGGAGGTAGTCGAACGGGCTGATCGGGAAGCGCGTGCGCGGGCTCAAGAAGTACTGAGTGAGCTGTGCGGCGTCCACGACGGTGGCGTCGGCGATAACAGTGACGACGGACAGCGCCCGCAAACGAGATCAATGTAAACTGACCCCATGCTAGATTTTCTTCAAACTGCAGCCTGGGCCCTGGTTGCCCTCGGCGTACTGGTGAGCTTCCATGAGTTCGGTCACTTTATTGTGGCGCGCTGGTGTGGAGTGAAAGTGTTGCGCTTTTCCGTCGGTTTCGGCAAGCGTCTGGTATCCCGGTACGATCGCCACGGCACAGAGTTTACTGTGTCAGCTATTCCGCTCGGTGGCTACGTCAAATTCCTCGATGAACGTGAAGGCACTGTAGCGCCAGAGGAGCTGGATGGTGCCTTCAACCGCAAAAATGTCTGGCAGCGAATGGCAATCGCCGCTGCCGGTCCAGTATTCAATTTCCTTTTGGCCATCGCCCTTTTCTGGGGGGTGTTTATGGGGGGGACCTCCGGCCCGGTGCCTATCGTGGATCAGGTGGAGCCGCGCAGTATTGCTGCCTATGCCGGCCTGGAGGCCGGGCAGGAAATCATTGCTGTGGACGATCAACCCACGCCCACCTGGCAGGCGCTCAACTGGCGCCTGGCCAACCGACTGGGGGACACAGGGCATATAAAATTTTCCGTGCGATACCCGGACTCGACCCTCGAATACCATATGTACGCGGATATTGACCGCTGGCTGGCGGGGCAGGAAGTTCCTGATCCGCTGGACGAGATTGGTGTCAAACTGTGGATCCCGAAGATCAGCATGACGCTGGCTCAGGTGGTAGATGACAGTCCCGCAGCGAAAGGTGGTCTCAAGGCCGGTGATGAAATCATCGCCACCGATGGCCGCGACTACCGCGACTGGGATCAGTGGACCAGCTATATCAAAGCGCATCCCGACCAGGCCGTGCAGGTTACCGTACTCCGGGATGGGGCGGAGCAGTCGGTCACGATTACCCCGGATCTGGTAACCCTCGACAGCGGAGAGAAAATCGGTCGTATCGGTGTACTGCCGGTTGCTGCATCCTGGCCCGAGGACAAGGTGCGCCGCTATCACTACGGGGTGATGGGCGCCTTCAGCAAGGGGTTGGAAGAGACCTGGAGCAAGACGGTATTTACCCTTAACAGCCTCAAAAAACTGCTGTTTGGAGAGATCTCGACCCGCAACTTGAGTGGCCCTATCACCATTGCTAAAGTTGCCGGCACTTCGGCGGATGCGGGCTGGCAGTCATTCCTGTCATTGCTGGCACTCCTGAGTATCAGTCTTGGTGTGTTGAACCTCTTGCCAATTCCCGTACTCGACGGCGGTCATCTCCTTTACTACGGTATTGAAGCGATAAAGGGTTCCCCGGTATCTGAAAAAGTGCAGATGATTGGGTTGCAGGTGGGTATGGCCATGGTGCTGGGAATTATGGCACTGGCGCTGTACAACGATATTCTGCGCCTTTAATGAATTTTTACCCGCGCTCTCTGTCCTACATTTTGTTGAAATCAAGGGTTCCTGATTGAGGGCTCTGTAACGAGGGCGGCGGTTGCTTCGATCGTGCTGGCCAGGCCTGCTCGGTTGGGGTCGACGGGGCCTGCGCCTCTGTGATGTCGGGCATATTGCCCTGATGGAATTGCGAATAAACACTCGGAATTAGTAGATGAAAGATTTCCTGAAGGCGGCGAGCCTCGGTCTGGCAATGCCTATTGCCGCATACGCGCAATCGTTTGTGGTCAACGATATTCGCGTTGAGGGGCTTCAGCGTGTTTCCGCCGGTTCGGTTTTTGCCGCGTTGCCTGTTCGGGTTGGCGACCAGATTGAAAGTGTCGAAATTCAGAGTGCTACCCGCGCCCTGTTCCGCACCGGATATTTCCAGGATATTCAGATCGGCCGTGAAAATGGCGTCCTGGTAATCACGGTACGCGAGCGCCCGGCAATCTCCAAGATCGAGATTACCGGTAACAAGGCTATCAAGACCGAAGATCTGCTCAAGGGCATGAATGATAACGGTCTGGCGGAAGGGCAGATTTTCAAGCGCGCGACCCTCGAAGGTCTGGCGCAGGAGTTGCAGCGCCAGTATGTGGCTCAGGGCCGCTATGGCGCCAGTGTCACCACCGAAGTGAAAGAGCTGCCACGCAACCAGGTGGAGCTGAAGGTGGTGGTGGATGAAGGCTCTGTTGCTGCCATCAAACATATCAATATCGTCGGCAACCAGGCGTTTTCCGATGATGAACTGGCGGAAATATTTGAACTGCAGACCACCGGTTGGTTGTCCTGGCTTAACAGTGATGACAAGTACTCCCGCGAGAAGCTGACCGGTGACCTGGAGCGGCTCGAGTCATACTACCTCGACCGCGGTTATCTCGAATTCAAAATCGATTCCACGCAAGTCTCTCTGAGCCCTGATAAGCAGAGCGTTTTTATTACGGTCAATATCAGTGAGGGCGATGTTTACTCCGTTTCTGAAGTGGAACTTGCGGGTGACCCGGTTGTGTCGGAAGAGGAAATCCGTCGCCTGCTGCTGGTGCGGAAGGGGCAGACTTTCTCTCAGGTACTGATGACCACGACGTCCGATTACATCACCAAGCGCCTGGGTAACGAGGGTTATACCTTCGCTGAAGTGAATGGCATTCCGGAGGCCAATGAGGAAGATAAAACCGTAAAGGTGACCTTCTTTATCGATCCTGGTAAGCGCGCCTACGTGCGCCGGATCAATTTTCGTGGCAATACCCGTACCTCTGATGACGTGTTGCGTCGCGAGATGCGTCAGATGGAATCCGCCTCCGCATCCTCCGCCCGTATCGAACAGTCCAAGGTGCGCCTGGAACGTCTGGGTTACTTCAAGGAAGTGCAGGTGGAAACCACTGAGGTTCCCGGCACATCCGACCAGATCGATGTGGAGTACACCGTAGAAGAGCAGCCTTCCGGTACCATCGGTGGTACCGTAGGTTACGCGCAGGGCAGTGGCCTGGTGCTGGGTGCCAACGTGCAGGAAAATAACTGGCTGGGCACCGGTAAGTCTGTGGGTTTTGCGGTCAACACCTCTACCTATCAGACGGTACTTAACTTCTCCTATACCGATCCGTATTTCACGCCAGACGGTGTCAGTCGTGGTTTCAACGTGTTCTATCAGGAGCGCGATTATTCCGAGATCAACCTGTCCAGCTATAACACCACCACTTACGGTGCCGGGTTGAGCTTTGGTTACCCGATTTCTGAAATTTCGCGCATCGGTCTGAATATCGGTTTCAATCACCTGGAGTTGAGCACCCATAGTAGCTCTGTCCAGGAGATCAAAGACAGCCCTGTGCCGATCAGTGGGGTGAATGGAGAAATCAATTCCGACGACGAAGCGGATATTCTCGAAGAGCTTGAGATGGCTGTCGAGGACGGTATTGCGCTGGACCTCAGTATGCCCGTGGATACCGGGTTGCTGAACACTAACCCGGATGGCTTCGTTGATCTGTATGGCGATGAATTTGATTCCTGGTCCCTGACGACCTCTTACGCCCGTTCCACTCTGAACCGGGGCATTCTCGCCACCCGCGGTGCGTCACAGCGCGCCTCTATCGAGATTGCCCTGCCTGGTGGTGATCTCGAATATTACAAATTTATTTATACCGGGCAGTATTTCCGTCCATTGACCAAAGACTTGACCCTGCGTCTGCGCACTCGTTTGGGCTATGCCGAAGGCTACGGTGAAACCGACGAGCTGCCGTTCTTCGAGAACTTCTACGCCGGTGGCTTTGGCTCCGTGCGCGGCTTCGAGCGAAACACACTGGGCCCGCGTTCAACCCCGGCAGTGAATTATCGCACCACGCCCTGTGCGGTGGATGCGGAAGGCGACATCACCGAATACTGCTATGTTCTGGACGACGCGACGGGCGAGCTGGAAACCACACCGGTCAGCAGCCGCCGCCCCGATCCATTCGGTGGCAATATCCTGGTGGAGGGAAGTGCAGAAATCATCTTCCCGATTCCTTTCGTGAAGGATCAGCGGTCCATGCAATCTGCCTTCTTTATCGATGCGGGTAATGTTTTCAGCACCAATTGCGGTGTCTCCCAGCTCAATTGTTACGACATCGATATCGATCATATCAACGTTTCCGCGGGCATCGGCCTGACCTGGATTACCGGGTTTGGCCCGCTGACCTTCAGCCTGTCCAAAGCCCTGCAGGAAAATGAGGACGACGAGATCGAAGTATTCCAGTTCTCACTGGGTAATAGCTTCTGACCACTGGAAATTGCCGCCGCAACTGTTTAGGGTTCACTCCTAGCGGCGAGCGGTGGCCTTCCAGATGAAGCGGCCTCTGTGGAAGCGGCCGTAAATTTACAGAAATACGGAGAATAAAAAGTGTTCAAATTTGTGAAAGTAAGTGCGATTCTGCTGGCTGGCCTGCTGTTTGCGGGAACCGCGAGCGCACAGTCAAAGGTGGCCGTAGTAAATATCCAGGCTGCGATTATGAGCACTGAGAAGGCGACCTCCAAGATCAATGCTCTGAAGACCAGCTCCGAATACTCCCAGTTGCAGAACAGTGCCGAGAGTATCCGTGCGGAAGTGCAGAAGATGGCCGAAGACGCGCAGAAGAATGGCGTGACCTGGTCTGAAGAGAAGAAGGCGGAGCAGCAGCGCAAGATCAACTTTAAACGCTCTGACTTTGAAACAACGGTTAAAAAGCTGCGTGCGATGGAAGGTCAGGCGGTGCAAGACCTGCAGAAAGACCTGCTGCCGAAAGCCAAGGCCGCATTGGAAGAGGTGATCAAGGAGCAGAAGCTCGACCTGGTGTTGGATGCCAGTGCTGCTGTCTATGCGGGTAAAACGGCCAATCTGACCGAAGAGCTGGTCAAACGCCTGAACGCGGCCAAGTAATTTCGACAGCACGACCATGATGAAAAATGCACAGCCAACGCTGGCGCAGTTGGCTGAAGAGCTGGGTGCAGAGTTGCGCCTTGCGGTTGGGGCCAGCGGCGATCAGGTGCCGACTGGCCTCAATACGTTACAGGATGCGGTGAATAGCGAGGTCAGCTTTCTCGCCAGTGCGAATTATCGCCGCTTTCTGGCTGCAACCAATGCATGTGCGGTATTGGTTTCTGCTGAGGATGTGGAAGCCTGTCCCGGCACAGCTCTGATCGTTCCCAATCCCTATCTTGCCTTCGCCAAGGCAACCGCTATTTACGATCGCACACCGACCCCGGCGTCGGGGATTGATCCTTCAGCCACAATCCATGCCAGTGCAGATGTCGCTGCGGATGCCAGTGTCGGCCCAGGGGTTGTGGTTGAAGCGCACGCCAGAGTCGGGCAGGGTGCCATTATCGGATCCGGTTGTGTGGTAGGAGAGGGCAGTGAAATTGGCCCCCGTACCCGCCTGTTCCCTAATGTGGTGGTCTACCACGGTTGCTCAATTGGTGCGGATTGCACGGTACATAGCAATACGGTCATTGGCGCCGACGGGTTTGGCTTTGCACCGGCTCAGGGGCAGTGGACCAAAATCCACCAGCTAGGTGGTGTAGAGATTGGGGACGAGGTGGAGATCGGCTCCTGCACCTGTATTGACCGTGGTGCACTTGGCAATACGGTTATCGGACGCGGGGTGAAGATCGACAATATGGTGCAAATCGCGCACAATGTGCAGATTGGTGACTACTCAGCCATGGCAGCCTGCTCTGCGGTGGCGGGTAGTGCGGTTATCGGCAGGCACTGCACCATTGCGGGCGGTGCGGGCATTGTTGGCCACGTCACCATTGCAGATCGCAGCCATGTCACTGCGCGTACCCTGGTTACCAAATCCATCGAAGAGGCCGGCTCCTACTCTAGCGGAGTGCCCTTTATGGAGAGCCGTAGCTGGCGCCGCAATGCCGTGCGTTACGGCCAGCTGGATCAGATGGCCCGGCGTCTCAAAGCGCTGGAGTCTGCGTTCAAGCAACAGCAGGCACCGGAATAGATAGACCTGCTTCATTGATTGCAGATACAAGATTTAATCGAAAGTTCGGGGCGTTCAACGCCCCGAAGTGGTTTCTGGGGACAAATCGTCATGATGGACGTACAGGAAATTCGTCAATACCTTCCACACCGCTATCCTTTCCTTTTGGTGGATCGGGTGGTTGAGCTGGAAGAGGGCAAATCGATCAGGGGTTACAAGAATATCTCGATCAATGAAGAGGTGTTCAATGGCCACTTTCCCGAAGTGCCGATCTTTCCGGGTGTAATGATCGTGGAGGCCCTGGCGCAGGTGTCGGGCATTCTTGGATTCAAGACGCTGGGACAAAAGCCGGAAGACGGGTACCTGTATTTGTTTGCGGGTATCGACAATGTGCGCTTCAAGCGTCAGGTAGTTCCCGGTGATTGCCTGCAATTGGAATCCGAAGTTGTTTCGGAGCGTCGAGGCATCTGGAAGTTTGCCGGAAAGGCAACCGTAGATGGGAGTCTGGCCGCTTCTGCTGACATCCTGTGTGCGGTCAAGAAAATCTAAGACCGGTTGCGTGCCGGTTGCATGGTCTGATGGGGCCCATCCTCCTGTCAGTGTGACCAAATTGTTTTTTATATTCGCGATTCGCGGGTAAAGTATTGTCGTCGTTTCTGGCGCCATGGCGAGGAGGTACCTCGCTGATAGCCGATCAACCATCGAGCCGGTGAGGAGATAGCCACAGCATGCAGACCAGTATTCATCCGACCGCGATTGTCGACGATTCGGCAGTTATCGGTGATGGGGTGCAGATTGGCCCGTACAGTATTGTGGGGCCTGGTGTGGAAATTGGCGATGGGTGCCAGATCGCGTCTCATGTGGTGCTGAGTGGGCCAACCAAGCTCGGCAAGAACAATCATATCTATCAGTTCGCAACCGTTGGTCAGGATACCCCGGATAAAAAATATCAGGGGGAGCCCACCACGCTGGTGATTGGTGATGACAATGTGATCCGTGAAGGGGTCACCATTCACCGCGGCACCGTCCAGGACCGGGGCGAGACGACCATCGGCAACGATAATCTGCTGATGGCGTATGCCCATATCGGTCATGACAGTGTCATTGGTAATCACACCATTCTCGTCAATAACGTCGCTCTGGCGGGCCACGTCTACGTGCGCGACTGGGCAATACTCAGCGGGTACACCCTGGTGCATCAGCACTGCACGATTGGCGAGCACGCCTTTACCGGTATGGGGGCGGGGATCGGCAAGGATGTCCCTGCCTATGTGATGGTGGCGGGTAATCCGGCGGAAGCCAAAACCATCAATGCGGAAGGGCTGCGCCGTCGGGGTTTTTCTCGCGAGGAAATTTCCCTGATCAACAAGGCTTACAAAATTGTGTATCGCCGCGGATTGACCGCGGATGAAGCGCTGGAGTCCCTGGCACAATTGCGACAGGAGTCCGAGGTCATCCAGCCGTGGATTGATTCGCTGCAAAACTCGACACGCGGAATCGTGCGTTGAGCGGTACTTCACTGGATTCAAACCGGACCATACGGGTAGGCATGTTGGCCGGCGAGGCCTCTGGTGACATCCTGGGTGCCGGACTGATTGAGGCCCTGCAACAGCGATTTCGCACCGTTGAGGTGGTTGGTATCGCCGGGTCTCGTATGCTTGCCCTGGGTGCGGAATCGCTATTCCCCATGGAGCGCCTTTCCGTCATGGGGCTGGTCGAGCCGCTGAAGCGATTACCTGAACTGCTGAAAATTCGTCGCACTCTGCGCGAACATTTTATTGCCAATCCGCCAGATGTTTTTATCGGCATAGACTCCCCCGACTTTAATCTTGGTTTGGAAGAGGCGCTGCGCTCTGCGGGAATTCCTACGGTGCACTATGTGAGCCCTTCGGTCTGGGCTTGGCGCCGCGGGCGAATCAAGAAGATTGCCCGGGCGGTGGACCATATGCTGACGCTGTTGCCGTTCGAGGCCGATTTTTATCGCGAGCACCAGGTGCCGGTGACCTTTGTCGGCCATCCATTGGCCGATGAAATTCCGCTGGATGTGGACGTCGCAGGTGCTCGCCGTGCCCTGGGATTGACTCAGCAGGATGAGGTTATCGCGCTCTTGCCCGGTAGTCGTGGTGGGGAGGTGCGCTTGCTGGGGCCCTTGTTCATGCAGGCGGCACTCTGGTGTCAGCAGCGGCGGCCGGGGCTCAAGTTTGTCCTTCCGGCGGCGAGCCCCGAGCGTCGGGATCAACTGGAGCAGCAGCTCGCTCAGACACCAGCCCTGCAAGAGCTGTCGCTGACCATTCTGGATGGGAACTCCCAGCAAGCCCTGGCAGCGGCGGATGCGGTGTTGATTGCCTCCGGGACTGCCACGCTGGAAACCATGTTGATGAACAAGCCCATGGTCGTGGCGTACAAAATGGCGGCACTTTCCTATGCTATTTTCTCGCGCATGCTGCACACACCCTGGGTTTCTCTACCCAACCTGCTCGCCCAAAAAGAGCTGGTGCCGGAAATTCTTCAGGACGATGCAACCCCCGAAACGCTCGGTGCGGCGCTGCTGAATTACTTCCACGATCCGCTGCTGGGAGACCAATTGCGTCGTGAGTTCAGCGAGATGCACCAGGAGCTGCGCCGCAACGCTTCAGACAAGGCCGCAGACGCAGTGTGCGCGCTGCTGTCCAGGTAGCCCGACTCCCAGCCTCTACCACCTATCAATTGATCTTTTATCTGATATGCCAAAGTCGTCATTGCCTCCCTATATCTGTTCTTATACCGGGTCATTGCTGGCGGGGGTTGATGAAGTGGGCCGCGGTCCTCTTGCTGGCGATGTGGTTGCCTCCGCGGTAATTCTCGACCCGGGTAGCCCGATTGAAGGTTTGGCGGATTCGAAAAAGCTCAGTGAAAAAAAACGCGAAATCCTGTTTGATGAGATTCGGGCAAAAGCATTGAGTTTTGCTATTGCTCGGGCCACGGTTGAGGAGATTGATCAGCTCAATATTCTTCATGCGAGCCTGCTGGCGATGAAGCGGGCGGTAGAGCAGCTATCGGTGCAGCCGGAGTTTGTGCTTGTGGATGGCAATCGCAAGCCCCAGTGGCGGTACGAATGCGATACGGTGGTGAAAGGTGATGATCGGGTCGCCGCCATCGCGGCGGCCTCCATTCTGGCGAAGGTCACTCGGGATCGGGAAATGGTCGCGTTGGATGCTGTCTATCCGGGCTATGGCTTGGCGGGACATAAAGGGTATCCCACCAGGGCGCATATGGATGCGCTTGAGCGTTTGGGGGCGACCCCAGTACACCGCAAGAGCTTCGCACCAGTAAAGCGGCAGCTGGCGCTGATCTAGAGCGCTACGTGGTGTTGGCGGCTCGTGGAAGCAGTTGGCAGCTGTCCGCACGGACCACCACGGTTTAACCTGCTTTTTTCACGCGGGCGCTGGTAATCATCTTGTCTGAGACTTCCACAATCTCGATCAGGTAGTCCTGGATATACAGGCTGATATTACCCTCCGGGATGCTTTCCAGGTGTTCCATGATCAGCCCGTTAAATGTTTTCGGGCCATCGGTGGGCAGGTCCCAGTGCAGGGTGCGGTTGATCTCGCGAATGGAAGTGCCACCGTCAACCAGATACCAGCCGTTGTCCTGCTCGATGATTTCTTCATCGTCACTGGGTACCGGGCTTGCGGTAAAGTCGCCGACAATTTCTTCCAGCAGATCTTCCAGGGTCACAATCCCCATCACCTCGCCGTACTCGTCCACCACCAGTCCCATGCGCCGTTTCTTCTGTTGAAAATTCATCAGCAGGGTAGGCAAGGGTGTGGCTTCCGGGACGAAGTAGGGTTCGTTCAGGTGTGATTTCAGGGTTTCGGCGGTCAGTGTATCGGGTCCGTCGCGCAGGATTTGTGCGGCGCGGCGCAGGTGTAATATACCGACGACGTGGTTGATGTCCCCGCGGTAGACCGGCAGCCGGGTGTAGCTGCTTTCTGCCAATTGCTGCAGAATCGCCTCGGCACTGTTGTCCAGGTCTACGCCGATGACCTCGTTGCGCGGAATCATGATGTCTTCCACTGTGGCCTGGTCCAGGTCCAGTACGTTCAGCAGCATCCCTTTGTGCTTGGTCGGCAGCAGGGCACCGGATTCAAAAACAACGGAGCGCAGCTCTTCCGGAGCCAGATGCTCCGCTTCAGCTTCCTTGTCTGCCTGTACTCCGACGAGTCGCGCCAGGCCGTTGGAGATACCCCCGATCAGTCGCACAAAGGGGGTAAGTAGCCACAGTAAGGGGCGCAGTACCACACTGGCGGGAAAGGCGATTTTTTCCGGGTGCAGTGCGGCGATGGTTTTTGGGGTGATTTCCGCAAAAATCAGTACAACAAGCGTGAGTGCCGCGGTGGCGTACCACACTCCAGCCTCACCATAGAGTCGGGTGAACACCGCTCCGGCAATCACCGAGGCCAGGATGTTGACAATGTTATTACCAATCAGGATGACGCCGATCAGTTTGTCTGGGCGCGCAAGCAGCTCCATGGCCCGCTTGGCACCGCGGTGGCCGGTTTTGGCCTGGTGGCGCAGGCGATAGCGGTTCAGCGCCATCATGCTGGTTTCGGAGCTGGAGAAAAACGCAGAAATAACTATCAGCAGGCCTATCAACGCAAATAGCAGGCCGGGAGGCAGATCGTTCAAGGGAGAGCTCTTTCTATTTGGATAGGGCGATATTGGATCAGAACGGCTGAGCTCGCAACTTTCGTGATTTGGCTGCGGCCCAGCGGTGCATTGATACGCGCGTGCTACTGTTTGGGAAAGATGACTTCCAAAGCCAGCTTACTGCCAAAAAAAGCCAGCATCAGAATGGCGAAGGCGGATAGTGTCCAGCGTACGGCGGTATTGCCGCGCCAGCCTTTTTTCCAGTGTCCCCAAAGCAGAATGGTGTACAGAACCCAGGCCAGAAACGACAGTGCAGTTTTGTGAACCAGATGCTGCCCAAAAAGGTCATCGATGAACAGAGTGCCGGTAACAAGTGCAGCAGTGAGCAACAGCTGGCCAAAGGCCACCAGGCCAAACAGCAGGCTTTCCATGGTTTGCAGCGGCGGAAGCAATCGGCTGATGCCACCAGGTCGGTGGTTGTGCAACTGTTGGTTGAGCCAGTACAGATAGATGGCCTGCAACGTGGCCAGAGTCAGAAGCGAATAGGCCGCAATGGATAAAAACGCGTGTGCGGCGATGCCCGGGGATATCTGGTCGCGCGGTGTGGCGCCGCCCCAGGCGTGTATCGCCCCCAGCTCTGCCAGCGCGGCCAGAGGGGCCATGACGAGAATCAGCAGCGTCAGCCGGTGTCGCAGTGACAGGCAGAGTAAAAGCAGGCCGACGGACCAGGTAATCAGTGACATGACCGCAAGCAGGTCGAAGCGGAAGCCGCCTGCGGTGATTAGGGTGAATTTCAGGGAGATAGCGTGGGCCGCCAGGGCGCAGGCAAACAGGGCCAGCAGCAGTGGTTGTCTGTTGGACTGCGATTGGCGCGACAGGGTAGCCGCCGCTACACCTGTGCTAGCGATATACAGTGCGATAGCCATCCAGTGGGCGAATGCCGCCATTGGGGTGTGTCCGTCTTACAGTTTCATTATTCATCCGGGCGGGCAGTGTGTCACAGCGCGCCTGTGCTGGAAAGCCCGGCTGGGCTATACTGCCGCGTTTTTGGGGGCGGGCACCACAGTGGGTGTGGATAGGGCTCGAATTCCCCAGCCCGGCTTTTACGATTTGAGAAGGTGATATGTTCGATAACCTGAGCGACCGATTATCGTCGGCACTGAAGAAAGTCACAGGTAAAGCCCGCCTGACAGATGACAATATCCGCGACACCCTGCGCGAAGTGCGCAAAGCGCTGCTCGAGGCAGACGTGGCGCTGCCCGTGGTCAAAGCCTTTGTGCAGCAGGTACGCACCGCCGCGGTGGGGCAGAAGGTCAGCAAGGCGCTCAACCCCGGTCAGCAGTTTGTCAAAATCGTACAGGATGAACTGGTCAAGGTAATGGGAGAGGCGGCTACGCCGCTAAACCTGGCGGTGCAGCCGCCGGCAGTGATCCTGATGGCTGGCCTGCAGGGTGCGGGTAAGACGACCAGCGTGGCCAAGCTCGCCAAGTATCTGCAGGAGCGGGAAAAGAAAAAAGTGATGGTGGTCAGTGCGGACGTGTATCGCCCTGCGGCCATCAAGCAGCTGGAAACCCTCGCCGGTGAGGTGGGTGCACTGTTCCAGCCGTCAGAGGCGGACCAGAAGCCGGTGGAGATCGCCCGCCAGGCGGTGGACGCGGCACGCAAACAATTTGCTGATGTGCTGATCGTGGATACCGCCGGTCGTTTGCATGTGGACGAGGAGCTGATGGGGGAGATTCGTGAGCTGCACGAGTTCCTCGAGCCCGCAGAAACCCTCTTCGTGATCGATGCCATGATCGGTCAGGATGCGGTGAATACCGCCAGTGCCTTTAATGATGCCTTGCCGCTGACCGGCGTGGTATTGACCAAGGCCGATGGTGATGCCCGTGGTGGTGCCGCGCTGTCGGTGCGTCATGTGACCGGCAAACCCATCAAGTTTATCGGTGTCGGGGAGAAGACCGACGCTCTGGAAACCTTCCATCCGGACCGTATTGCTTCCCGAATTCTCGGTATGGGGGACATCCTGTCCCTGATCGAGCAGGCCGAGCAGACCATCGATAAGTCGAAGGCCGAAAAGCTCGTCAAGAAGGTACAGAAGGGCAAGGGTTTTGACCTGGAAGATCTGCGCGACCAGCTGCAACAGATGCAGAACATGGGCGGTCTTGGTGCGCTGATGGACAAGATGCCGGGTATGGGCGGTCTGGCCCAGGCGGCACAGCAGGCGGATATGGGTAAGGAGTTCCGCCGTATGGATGCGATTATCAGCTCCATGACGCCGGATGAGCGCCGCAATCCCGATATTCTCAGCGGTTCCCGCAAACGTCGGATTACCGCAGGCTCTGGCACCCAGATTCAGGATCTGAATCGTCTTCTCAAGCAGCACAAGCAGATGGGCAAAATGATGAAGAAGCTCAAGGGCGGTGGTATGAGCAAGATGATGCGCGGCCTTGGCGGCCTGCCCGGAATGGGTGGTGGTATGGGTGGTGCTGGTATGGGTGGGATGCCCGGTGGCCTGCCTCCCGGCTTCAAGAAGAAGTAAGTGGAGCGGGTGCGTTGCATCTGCTCGCTGGCGGCGGATTCGCCGCTATACAAACCCGGTTGCGTGCATTAGAATACGCCGCCTTTCAGCGAGCTCCGGCTCGTTGAACATTGATTTAAAAGCAGATTTCCGCCTCGGCGGTGTCTGAAATACCGCCGAGAGGCGGGATGTTCCGGTCATAATCCCTGACCGGTTAGTGTTGAAACTACAGGATAGCTACATGGTAACCATTCGTTTGGCTCGTGGCGGTGCGAAGAAGCGCCCGTTTTATCACCTGACTGTGACCGACAGCCGCAAATCCCGCGACGGTCGTTTCATTGAGCGTGTTGGCTTCTTCAACCCGGTTGCACGTGGTCAGGAAGAGCGTCTGCGCATCGACCGTGATCGCGTTGAGTTCTGGGTAGGCCAGGGCGCGCAACTGTCTGATCGCGTCAGCAAGCTGATGAAAGAATCTGCCTGATTCTTCGATCCCTGATTGGCTGTATTCCGGGGTGTCCCTGTGACTGAAAGTTCGGTAACTAGCGAAGCGTTGGTCACGGTAGGGCGCATTACCTCGGTGTATGGCGTACGCGGTTGGGTCAAGGTGCATTCCTATACCGAACCGATGGAAAACATACTGCAGTACTCCCAGTGGTGGCTGCACAATCCCGCCGCTAAGGGTGATTCCCAGTGGCAGCCCCTGGAGATTGATGCTGGTAAGCATCACGGCAAGGGCTTGATCATTCATATCAAGGATGTGGACGATCGGGATATCGCCGCGCAGCTTTGCCAGCGGGACATCGCCGTTATCGGTGGTGAAATGCCCCAGCTGGAAGAGGGTGAGTACTACTGGCATCAGCTGCAGGGCCTGCAGGTGGTGAGTGTGTTTGAAGGTCGTGAGACTCCCTTCGGGGAAGTGGTGCGACTGATGGAAACCGGTGCCAACGATGTGATGGTGGTGCGTGGGGGGAGCGACGGGCGTGAGCGCCTGATTCCGTACCTTCCCGGTGAATTCATCACCAATGTAGATCTCACTACTGGTGTGATCACGGTCGATTGGGATCCGGAGTTCTGATGGCTGCCAAGCGCATTGCGCTGGTGAGCATCTTTCCAGAGATGTTCGCGGCACTGACCGACTACGGTATCAGTGGCCGGGCAGTGAAAGACGGTTTGCTGGAAGTGCGCTGCTGGAATCCTCGGGATTTCACCAGTGACCGCCACCGCACCGTGGACGACCGCCCTTACGGCGGTGGCCCCGGCATGGTGATGCTGGCAGAGCCTCTTTCCCAGGCCTTGAGTGAGGCGCGTAACTGGGCAGAAGAAACCGGCCCCGCAAGATCTATCTACCTGTCCCCTCAGGGGCGGCAGTTGGATCAGCAGGGCGTTGAGCAGCTCTCCGGCAGTGGCAATCTGGTATTGCTGGCGGGCCGTTATGAGGGGATTGACGAGCGTATCGTCGATACCCTGATCGATGAAGAGTGGTCGATAGGCGATTACGTACTGAGTGGTGGTGAACTTGCTGCCATGGTACTGGTGGATGCGGTGACCCGTCTGATCCCCGGTGCACTCGGACACAACCTGTCTGCGGTGGAGGACTCCTTCGCCCAGGGACTGTTGGATTGCCCGCACTACACTCGCCCGGAAGAATTTGCGGGCATGACGGTGCCGGAGGTATTGCTTTCCGGTAACCACGAGAAGATTCGCCGCTGGCGCCTCAAGCAGGCCCTGGGCCGGACGCAGCAGCGCCGCCCGGATCTGCTGGAATCGCTAGCGCTGTCCTCGGAGCAGACGAAACTGTTGGACGAGTTCCTTCGGGAAACTGGACAGGAGTCTGGATCCGGCGAACAGAAATAACGTCGAATTCGCCGTGAGGCGAGAGTAATTCGGCCATCTAGCCGAGAGGCTACATAAAACCCTTTTGGAGAACTCCAAATGACCAACAAAATCATTCAGCAGCTGGAAACTGAACAGCTGAAAGCGGAACTGCCGGCCTTTGCTCCGGGCGACACCATCGTTGTTCAGGTAAAAGTAAAAGAAGGTAACCGCGAGCGTCTGCAGGCGTTTGAAGGTGTTGTAATTGGCAAGCGTAACCGCGGCCTGAACTCCTCCTTCACCGTGCGCAAAATCTCTCACGGCGTTGGTGTTGAGCGTACTTTCCAGACTCACAGTCCGCTGGTTGACAGCATCACTGTGAAACGTCGCGGTGACGTTCGTCAGGCCAAGCTGTACTACCTGCGCAGCCTGACTGGTAAAGCGGCACGAATCAAAGAAAAGCTGGCCAAGTAAGCTTTTATTGATCGAGAAAACCGGAGCCTGGCTCCGGTTTTTTTATGCCTGTGGTTTGGAGGAGGGGGCTCTGAGACGTCTTATTGATGGTGGCTGGTTCGGCCAGTCTCGGATCACCCGGGCTTTTTATGGGTGATGCAGGTTAGCGTTTACGATGATTGTGTAGTAAAACGCGTCAAACGTGCGCCAATGCCATCCCGTGGATACGGTCGGATGCCATACTGGGCTGGAACCGGCACCCGCGGGTAGGGTCTGAGTATCGACTTTCACGGGTCAACAGTGACGAATAACACCGGAGTAACTCCCAAAATGAATTTTCTAGCCAAGCCACTCAAGCCTCTCGCCGCATTGGTGGCCACCACTGCGCTGTTGCTGGGGCAGTCCGCCGTAGCCGTCGACGACAATGTGGCGAAGCAGATCAAGGCCAAGCTGGCGGCGGGAAACCCCAATGCCAGTTTTGGTGAGGTTCGCGAAAGCGCCATGCCTGGTATCTACGAGGTGGATATCAATGGCGGTAACGTGTTGTTTGTGTCCAAAGACGGTGGGCACTTTATTGCCGGCGACCTGTTCGAGGTGACTCCACAGCGCGTGGTAAATCTGTCCGAGCAACGCCGCGGCAAGAGTCGCGCGAAAGTGATGAGCGAGCAGAGCCTGGACGACATGATTGTCTTCTCGCCAAAGGGAGAGACCAAAGCGCACGTCTACGTGTTCACCGATGTGGACTGTGGTTACTGCCGCAAATTGCACGATGACGTGCCTGAGCTGAATCGTCGCGGTATTGAGGTGCGCTATCTCGCCTTCCCGCGGGCAGGTCTCAATTCTGTGGGGTATCGCAAGGTCGCTACCGCCTGGTGTGCGGATGATCCCAACAAGACCCTGACTGACCTGAAGAACCGCAAGAACGTGCCCCTTAAGGTGTGCAAAGACAATCCAGTCGCGGCCCAGTACAAGCTGGGTAATGAAGCAATTGATGTGCGCGGAACGCCTACGATAGTGATGCAGGATGGCACCGTGGTGCCCGGCTATCTGCCGCCGGATACCCTTGTCAAGGCGCTGGGTATCTGATCCGGAATTATTGTCCGGTTTGCGATGAACGAGGGTCGGCTTTGCCGGCCCTTGTTGTTTCTGGCAGTGTTGTCGAGGGTATTTGGGCGGGATTGGATTAATGCCTGGCCGGTTTGATGAACTTATGACCGGCCTGCGCAATTTAATTGACTTTTTCCCCCGTATCTCAGTAAGGTTGTCGACCTTTTTTCGATTTTTACGCCAGTTATTGCGCTGTGTACCATCAAGTCATGCGCGGAGGGAAGTTGTGAGCGCATTCGCCGACGAAGCCACTCAGGTCTCAGAAAAGTTATCAGTAGCAGGCCGTTCGCCTGCCGTACGTATCGGCATTTGCGGTCTCGGGACCGTAGGTGGCGGTACGGTCAATGTAATGGCGCGCAACTGCGAAGAGATCGCTGCGCGCTGTGGCCGCCCGGTCGAAATCGTCCAGGTCGGTGCCCGTCGGGACAACCCCGATTGCGACACCAGTCAGATGACTATCACCCGCGATATTTTTGATGTCGCTAATAATCCCGACGTAGACGTGCTGGTGGAACTGATTGGCGGTACCACTGTGGCCCGCGAACTGGTTCTGACCGCCATTGCCAATGGCAAGCACGTAGTGACCGCCAACAAGGCGCTGATCGCCGAGCACGGCAACGAACTGTTTGCGGCCGCGGCGGAGCGGGGCGTGACCATTGCCTATGAAGCCGCCGTTGCGGGCGGTATCCCCATTATCAAATCTCTGCGCGAAGGCCTGGTCGGCAATCGCATTCAGTGGTTGGCCGGTATCATCAACGGAACCGGCAACTATATCCTCACCGAGATGCGTGAGAAGGGCCGCAGCTTTGACGAAGCTCTGGCCCAGGCCCAGGCGCTGGGTTATGCAGAAGCAGATCCCACATTCGACGTGGAAGGTATCGATGCGGCCCACAAGCTGGTGATCATGGCGTCCCTGGCGTTTGGTATGCCGTTGGCGTTCGACAAGGTATATACCGAAGGCATCAGCGGTGTGGCCAAGGAAGACATCCAGTATGCGGATGAGCTGGGCTACCGTATCAAACATCTGGGCATTGCCCGCCGTACCAGCGATGGGGTGGAACTGCGGGTACACCCGACCCTGATTCCCCAGCGTCGCCTGATTGCCAATGTGAACGGCGTGATGAACGCGGTACTGGTTAATGGGGATGCCGTGGGTCCGACCCTCTATTACGGTGCTGGTGCCGGTGCCGAGGCTACCGCCTCTGCGGTCATTGCGGATATCGTCGATGTGGCGCGTACTCTGAACGTGCGTCCGGACCAGCGTGTACCGCTGGCGGGCGTCACTCAGGACAGCCAGGGTAACCTGGACGATGTCCTGCCCATGAGCGACGCGGAAACCAGCTACTACATGCGTATTTCGGCGTTCGACAAACCCGGCGTCATGTCCAAGGTGGCGACCATCTGCAGTGAGCAGGGCATCAGCATCGAGGCATTGATTCAGCACGAGCCGGCGGAAGACGAGGAGCTGGTGCCTGTGGTTCTGCTCACCAGCCGTGCCCGCGAGGCACAGTTGCAGGAAGCGGTAAATCAGATCGAAGCCCTGGATAGCATTCAGGGGCCGGTAGTACGTATTCGCGTCGAATCGCTCGGCTGATCGCATCCTGCGGGACAACCTTTAAGCTGGCGAGCGATCCCCGCTCGCCAGATTTCAATTCATTAATTGCGCTATATCGAATTACCGTGAAATTTATCAGCACCCGCGGCCGCGCGCCGTCTTTGAGTTTTGCCGACACCGTTCTTACCGGACTTGCCAGTGACGGTGGCCTGTACGTACCGGAAAAATTGCCCACTTTTACCCGCGAAGAAATCGCGGATATGGCTGGCCTGAGTTATCAGGAGCTGGCCTTTCGTATTATGTGGCCGTTTGTCTCGGAGGATCTGAGTGAAGACGAAATGCGCGGGATCATTGATCGTGCTTACGGCAGCTTCCGTCACAGCGCCATCGCACCGCTGGTGCAGACCGGTCACAACGAGTGGGTGTTGGAGCTGTTTCAGGGGCCAACCCTGGCGTTCAAGGATTTTGCTCTGCAGTTCCTTGGCCAGCTGTTCGATCTGCTGCTGAAAAAACGCGGTGAAAAAGTGGTGGTACTGGGTGCAACCTCTGGCGATACCGGCTCTGCCGCCATCGAGGGGTGCCGCCACTGCGACAATATCGATATTTTCATCATGCACCCGCACAACCGCGTATCGGAAGTGCAGCGCAAGCAGATGACCTCGGTACTGTCGGACAACGTATTCAATATCGCCCTGGAAGGTAATTTCGACGATTGCCAGAATATGGTGAAGGCGAGCTTCGCTGACCAGTCGTTTCTGCCCGATGGTCGCCGCCTGGTCGCGGTGAACTCCATCAACTGGGCGCGGATCATGGCCCAGATCGTCTACTACTTCCATGCCTCCCTGAGCCTGGGCGGCCCGCATCGAGCGGTGAATTTCTCCGTGCCCACGGGGAATTTCGGCGATATTTTTGCCGGTTACCTGGCGAAGAGTATGGGGTTGCCGATCAATCAACTGGTGATCGCCACCAACGCCAACGATATTCTGCACCGTTGTATCAGTGCCAACGACCACTCCCCCAAGCCTTTGGTGCACAGCCTGTCGCCGAGTATGGACATCATGGTATCCAGCAACTTCGAACGCCTGCTGTTTGATCTGTATGATCGCGACGGCGCAGCGGTCTCGGATCTGCTGGCGGACCGCAGTGCGCCGCTGAAGCTGGATGAAAAGGTGCTGGAAAAAGCGCGTACCCTGTTCGCCTCCGAGCGTGTCGGTGACGAGCGCACCGTGGAAGTGATCCGCGATGTGTACGAGTCCACGGAGTACCTGCTTGATCCCCATACCGCCATTGGTGTGGAAGCGGCGCGCCGCGCGCGCAAGTCCAGTGCCGAGCCCATGGTCTGTCTGGCCACCGCGCACCCGGCCAAATTCAGTGAGGCCGTCGACAAGGCACTGCCTGGCACCAAGGTGCCGTTGCCGCACCATATGGAGGATCTGCTGGAGCGGGAGGAGCGGTTACAAGTCCTGCCAAACGAGCTTTCTGCGGTACACGATTTTATCGCGCACGCCCTGGGTTAACCTTGGCATCGCTGTCCGGGTAGAATGTTGGGAAAGCCGGTGCGACACCGGTATCCTAGGAATCTAAGCGACCGGATGCGATGAACGCGATTATTCGACGACGGCCAGTGGATTTTTCCGCTGGCCGTTTTACGTCCTCCACCCCCGAAATTCTCCAGCGCGTATTGCTGGGCCGCGGTGTCCACAGCGACGACGCGCTGGATCACCAGCTGGCGCGCCTGCACAGCCCAATGTCCATGCGTGGCCTGGAGGCGGCGGTTGCGCTGCTTACCGACGCCATACGCGCACAACACAAAATCCTCATCATCGGTGACTTCGATGCGGATGGCGCGACAAGCAGTACCCTCGCAGTACTCGCCCTCGGCGCACTGGGCGCCGGTCCCGTGGATTTTCTCGTGCCTAATCGCTTCGAATTCGGCTACGGCCTGACCCCGGAAATCGTCGAGGTGGCGAAGGAGTACGATCCGGATCTGCTGATTACCGTGGACAACGGCATCAGCAGTATCGATGGTGTTAAGGCTGCGCGCGAAGCGGGCCTGAAAGTCATTGTCACCGACCACCATCTGCCCGGCGAAGTGCTTCCCGAGGCGGACGCCATCGTCAATCCCAACCAGCCCAATTGCGAATTCCCGAGCAAGAACCTGGCGGGTGTCGGGGTAATTTTCTATCTCCTCAGTCGTGTCAAAAGTGCACTGCAGGCGGAGGGCTGGTTTGAAGAGACCGGCGTTACACCGCCCAATATGGCGGAATATCTGGATCTGGTCGCCCTTGGCACCGTGGCCGACCTGGTGCCGCTGGATCAGAACAACCGCGTACTGGTACATCAGGGCATCGCGCGTATTCGCGCGGGCCGCTGCCGTGTGGGTATACAGGCGCTGATGGAAGTGGCCGGGCGCGATCGCAGCCGGCTTTCCACCACCGATATCGGTTTTATCCTTGGTCCGCGCATTAACGCCGCCGGGCGCCTAGACGATATTGGTACCGGTATTCGCTGTCTGTTGACCCAGGATCCGCTGGAAGCCCGGGAACTGGCAGCGGAACTCGACGGCCTGAATCGCGACCGCAAGGCCATTGAAGCGGGTATGCAGCGGGAAGCCATGGCTGCCCTGGAAAAACTGCAGCTGGCGGAAGAGGGATTGCCCTGGAGTCTGTGCCTGTACGATGGCGATTGGCACCAGGGCGTGGTGGGCATTCTCGCCAGTCGCATCAAGGAAAAGTTTCACCGCCCGGTGATCGCCTTTGCCGACGGCGATAACAATCTGGTGAAGGGGTCCGCGCGTTCTATCCCCGGTTTGCATATTCGTGATGCGCTCAGCGATGTGGCAGCGGCGCACCCGGATCTGATCAGCAAGTTTGGCGGCCATGCCATGGCCGCTGGCCTCAGCCTGCCGGCAGAAAATCTCGCGGCATTCACCGACGCGTTTGAAGTGGCTGTGCGCAGCCGCCTGAATGAATCCCAGTTGCAGGCGATTATTGAGACCGATGGTGAATTGCGGCCTCACGAATTTTCCATGGAAACCGCCGCGCTGCTGCGCGCCTGTGCGCCCTGGGGCCAGGCGTTCCCCGAGCCGGAGTTTGACGGAGAGTTTTTGATACTGCAGCAGCGCATTGTTGGCGAGCGCCATCTGAAAATGACCGTGGCACCGGTTGCCGCGCCGCAACAGGCGATCGATGCCATCGCTTTCAATATCGATACGGATTTCTGGCCTGCGCAGGTGGACAAAGTCCAGCTGGCGTACAAACTCGATATCAACGAATTCCGCGGGCGCCAGTCACTGCAGCTGATGGTCAGCCATATCAGTCCACTTTAAACCCTTGCGGGCTTATAGCTTTTAACAACTTAGAATTTATATGCATCAAAAACAAACGCGCGCAGAACTTTTGCTGTTACTGGCAGCGCTTTTCTGGGGGATCGCTTTTGTACCCCAGAAAATGGCCATGGAACACCTGCCACCACTGGCCTTCAACGCCTGGCGTTTTCTGCTGGGCGGACTGATCCTAATTCCGCTGGTGTACTGGCTGTCTTCTCGTAAGGAAATTGCCACGCCGGAAGAGGGGGCCTCGGTGAAAATGGGGTGGCGCCAGTGTCTGCCCGGCGGGGCCATTCTCGGTTTCTGGCTGTTTCTGGGGGCTGCGTTGCAGCAATGGGGTCTGGTGTATACGGGCGCCGGGCGCGCCGGGTTTATTTCCGGCATGGAAATGCTGCTGGTTTCGGTGATTGGCCTGTCCCTGGGTGTGGCGACCAACCGCTGGACCTGGGCGGGGATCGGTGTGGCCTTGATTGGCCTCTATATCCTCGGCGACTTCTCGCAAGAGTCCCAGATGATCGGGGATCTGCTGGTATTTTCCGGCGCCTTCGCGTTCGCCCTGCAGGTATTGACCGCCGATCGCCTGGTTAAGCGCTATCACGCCCTGCGACTGGCGGCCATCCAGTTTATTTTCTGCGGGCTGTTTTCGACAGTCGCATCGTTGATGATCGAGCAGGCCACGTTGCAGGGGGCCATTGATGCTGCCTGGCCCATCGCCTACATGATGATTTTCTCCACCGCTATCGCGTTTACGTTCCAGCTACTGGGACTTCGCCACGCGGCCACCTCTCACGCTACGGTGATCATGAGTCTGGAGTCGGTGTTTGCACTGATTGCCGGCTGGTTGATTTTGAGCGAGGTGTTTACCGGCCACGAACTACTGGGTTGCGGCCTGATGCTGGCGGGTATGCTGCTGAGTCGCTACGGCGCTCACGCCGGCACGCATCACTGAGTCTGCTGATATGGGCGTAGTCGACTTTTCCGTACTGGCGCTGTTTGTGCCGACCTTCTTTTTCGTATCCATTACTCCGGGGATGTGTATGACCCTGGCGCTGACCATGGGGATGGCGTTTGGGGTAAAGCGCACCCTGTGGATGATGCTGGGCGAGCTGTGTGGCGTCGCCCTGGTAGCAATTGCCGCTGTGCTGGGTATTGCGGCGTTTATGCTGAAATACCCGCAGGCCTTTCAGATCTTCAAATACTGCGGTGCCATCTATCTGGCGTATCTGGGCATACAGATGTGGCGCGCGCGGGGGCGGATGGTGTTGGTGGAATCTTCCGGCGAGGCGCCCGCGCCCGTCTCCGCATTCTCTCTGGCGTCTCAGGGGTTTGTTACCGCGGTAGCCAATCCGAAAGGCTGGGCATTTTTTATTGCCCTGTTGCCGCCGTTTATCAATCAGGCCAAGCCGCTCCTGCCACAAATGACGGTATTGCTCAGCGTGATCCTGCTGCTGGAGTTTATCTGCATGCTGATTTACGCGAGTGGTGGGCGCACTTTGAGTCGCTTGCTGCATCGGGGAGAAAATGTCAGGCTGATGAACCGGATCGCCGGTACCCTGATGTTGGGCGTAGGGGGCTGGCTCGCGCTAAGCTGAACGGGATAGAGCGTTTTGAATGGCAACAGGAAAAGGAGTGCAACAATGCGCCAGCCGTGGATTCACATGCTGTGTATGGCCCTAATGACGGTGGTGATGGCAGGCTGTGACGCCTCGCACAACAAGTCTGATGGAAGCGCCGATACATCGCCGGCGGAGGAAGTAAAAGAGATGCCCGCTGACAAGCCGGATTCTCCTTCCGGTAGTGCGCAGGGAGGTAGTGCTGACGCGGTATCTCCCGATTCCGCTACCGGCGACAGTAACCTCTGGGTGATGCAGCCCCGGGGCAATCGCCAGTGTGAGGGTGGTGGCCGTACGCTCGAAGCGAGTGCGGCGCAACTTGTGCAAAACGGCATCAAAGTACAGGAAAGTCGCTGTGCCACCCGCACCGACCGCATGTATCCCAGCGTCTGTGGCGGTGCCACCGGTGACCTGCTGGTGCATCGTATTCCTGCAAGCTTTCTCGACGCGGCTCTGGAGCTGGGTTTCGACCCCGTCAAGCCTGGCGCCTACCAGTTTGGCGATTGCCCGAAGGAGGCGTCGGGCGGAGGCTCCTCAGTCTACTGATGCCCCCGCCCTTGGCCCTTATGCGATCCATAGGTGATCCATAGCGGTAGTGGGCCTGGTGCGACTGGAAAAAGGCGCTTCACTCACGGCGTTGCTTAGAACGGCGCTTTCCAGTCTGCGAGAATCCGCTCCCTGGTATAACGCTCTGCTTCGGTCTCCGTCAGCTGCCGCCGCCGTTCATTGACCTGTGCGCCCGGGCCATGACTCTGATATTCATAAAAGCGTGCGCTCTCGGGGGGAAATACCGTGGACTTGGTGCCGTCGCGGCTGGTGCCGCGCATGGATGCCCAGCCATCGCCGGTGATGTGGTCGTCCATAAAGGTACGGATGAATACCGCAGCACCAACGGCATTCGGGTCCGCGTAGCGTCCGTCGGCGAAGGTGGTGGTAGGGTGCCAGGGGCGACCCAGCGGCGACGAATTGGCCGGAACACCATCGGCTTTCAAAAGCCGGCAATTCAGGAACACTAGGCCATATTCATTCCCGATATCGGTACTCGGTGCGGTCACGTAGCCCACGGTTTCCCGCCTGCTACCACGGGGGCGAGTGACAATATCGCTGTTCTCAAACAGCGCCTGGCCCGCCCCGAAGATAAAATCCACGTTTCCCTCGATCACGCTGTCCAGAAAATAGCTACGGCCTCCCTGTACAAACAGGGTGTCCTGGTAGCCCAGCAGACGCACGTTGCGGAAGGCGGAGCGGTCGCTGTTCAACCCGGTTTCCAGAGCCACCGCCTGGGTGCCGCTGACCTTGTCCGTGTGACCCTTCGGCAGGGCATCGGTGGTAAGGAAATCGAAGCTGTTTTCGATGGTCAGGTTTTCCGCGCGAAAGTCTGTAGCCTCGACGGTTACTGTGGCCGTGGCAAAGGTGCCCAACTTTTCACCGGAATCCGCGGGAAATCCGGGAGCGGCCATCCCGGCATAGTCACCGTAGCGTATCACCGTCTCATCGCGACCGGCGCCAACCAGGTGCACATTGGGTTTACGCACCAGCACTTTTTCATTGTAGATACCGGCGGGCAGGAAAATGGAATAGGGTGTATCGCCATCTGCGGGAGCGGCCTCGAGAGCGGATTGAAGGGAGTCAAACCGGCGTGCAGCCGAAATTTCCGAAGGCGCTATTCCTATCATTGCGTCAAATCGTGCCTCATTTGCGCAGGCGGAAAGGCTGAGCAGGGCAAGCAAGCTCAGTAAACTGGCTAGCCACTTTGATTGCCCGGTACGACATACCGTCCACGTCCACGTCCACAGTGCGGAAGGCGTGGGTTTGTATTGGGTAGGGTGGTATAGCATCTCTCAACGCTCTGAATGAAATTGGCCTGATGGTGTGTTTTTATTGGTCAGGCCATTCTATCCCCACTTGTTGTTTTCGCTCAAGCCAACTACCGTCGCCCATCTAGCGGGATCTATCACTGCGCCCCCTTATTTCCGGGCCCGTCCTGAGGTAGAATGCGCGCCCGATTTAACCGACAGAAGCCGACGCATCTATGGAAATTAATCCGCTTCTCAACCAGATGAAAGACCTCGCAGAGCGCACCGACGTTCTCAGGGGGTATCTTTGACTATGCTGGCAAGAAAGAACGCCTGACCGAAGTTGAACTGGAACTGGCCGAGCCCAGTGTCTGGGACGACCCCGACCGCGCCCAGGATCTGGGGCGTGAACGCTCCTCCCTGGAAGCCGTCGTAAAAACCATCGAAGACCTCGACGCCGGTATCAACGACAGCCGCGAGCTGCTCGATATGGCTGTGGAAGAGGACGATGAAGATTCCGTCGCCGAAGTCGCCAGCGAACTCGAAAACCTCCAGCAACAACTGGAAACCCTCGAATTCCGCCGCATGTTCTCCGGACAGACCGACCCCAACAACGCCTACCTGGACATCCAGGCCGGCTCCGGCGGCACCGAAGCCCAGGACTGGGCCGAAATGCTGCTGCGCATGTACCTGCGCTGGGGCGAAGCCCACGGCTTCAAAACCACCCTGGAAGAAGCCTCCGCTGGCGAAGTCGCCGGTATCAAAAGTGCCACCATCCACTTCCAGGGTGAATACGCCTTCGGCTGGCTGCGCACCGAAACCGGCGTGCACCGCCTCGTGCGCAAAAGCCCGTTCGACTCCGGCAACCGTCGTCACACCTCGTTCACCTCCGTCTTCGTCTCCCCGGAGATCGACGACAACATCGAAATCGAAGTGGACAAATCTCAGGTGCGCGAAGACACCTACCGCGCCTCCGGCGCCGGTGGTCAGCACGTCAACAAAACCGACTCCGCCGTACGTTTGACCCACATCGAATCCGGCATCGTCGTCGCCTGTCAGAGCGAGCGCTCCCAGCACCAAAACCGCGATAAAGCGTGGAAAATGCTGCGGGCCAAACTCTACGAACAGGAAATGCAGAAGCGCAACGCCGAAAAACAGGCGATGGAAGAAAGCAAATCCGACATCGGCTGGGGCAGCCAGATCCGCTCCTACGTACTGGACGACCAGCGCATCAAAGACCTGCGCACCAGCGTCCAGACCAGCAACTGCCAAGCAGTGTTGGATGGGGACCTGGACCAGTTTATTGAAGCGAGCTTAAAAGCAGGCTTGTAACCCAAGCATCGGGCTCCACCGGCTTACGAAGTAAAACACTTCAAAGTGAAGGCGGAGTGCCGGGTATCCCTTTTCGAAAGCGTCGGCGACATGGACGTCGCCGACGCAGCGTACAGGGATGTATTCACAGCGGTTTCGAAAAGGGATACCCGGTGCTCAGCCGCCACGGTACCTAGACAGAGCTTAGTAAAAGCTACGAAGCGCGCACCACACCCAAAAGACATGTGATAGATCATGAGCAACACACCAACTCAGCAAGACGAAAACAAACTGATCGCCGAGCGCCGCGCCAAACTGAGTGCCATGCGCGAGAAGGGCAACGCCTTCCCGAACAGCTTTCGCCGCGAACACCTCGCCGCCGACCTGCAAAAAGAGTTTGGTGAAAAGACCAAGGAAGAATTGGAAAGCGAAGGCAACACCGCCTGCGTCGCCGGCCGTATCCTCGCCAAACGCGGCCCTTTCATGGTCATCCAGGACGTCTCCGACCGCATCCAGCTGTACGCCGACAAAACCGCACAGAAAGATATCAAAGAGCGCTGGGGCACCTGGGACATTGGCGACATCGTCGGCGTCAAAGGCACGCTGCACAAATCCGGCAAAGGCGACCTCTACGTCAACTGCGAAGAGTACAGCCTGCTCACCAAAGCTCTGCGTCCACTGCCGGAAAAATTCCACGGTATCGCCGACCAGGAAATGCGTTACCGCCAGCGCTACGTAGACCTGATTGCCACCCCGGAGTCCCGCGACGTCTTCCGTATCCGCTCCGAAGTCATCAGCTACATCCGCAGCTACCTCAACAACAACCACTTCATGGAAGTGGAAACCCCCATGTTGCAGGTCATTCCCGGCGGCGCCACTGCGCGTCCGTTCGTTACCCACCACAATGCGCTCGACATCGACATGTACCTGCGCATCGCACCGGAGCTGTACCTCAAGCGCCTGGTGGTCGGTGGCTTCGAACGCGTCTACGAGATCAACCGCAACTTCCGTAACGAAGGTCTGTCCACCCGTCACAATCCCGAATTTACCATGCTCGAGTTCTACCAGGCGTACGCGGACTACAACGACCTGATGGACCTGACCGAAAACATGATTCGCGGCATCTGCACCGACGTACTGGGCAGCACCACCGTTCAGTATCAGGACAGCAGCTACGACTTTGCCAAGCCGTTCGACCGTATCAGCGTTTTCGATTCCATCCTGAAGTACAACCCGGAACTGAAAGCGTCCGATATCGACAATATCGAAAGCGCGAAGAAAGTAGCAGAAGGCCTGGATATTCCGCTGAAGGATATCTGGGGTCTTGGCAAGATTCAGATCGAAATCTTCGAGAAAACCGTCGAGCATCGCCTGGACCAGCCGACATTTATCACCGAATACCCGACCGAGGTGTCACCGCTGGCGCGCCGTAACGACGACAACCCGTTCGTCACCGACCGCTTCGAGTTCTTCGTCGGTGGCCGCGAGATTGCCAACGGCTTCTCCGAGCTGAATGACGCCGAAGACCAGGCCGAGCGCTTCAAGGCCCAGGTGGCCGAGAAAGATGCCGGTGACGACGAAGCCATGCACTACGACGCCGACTATATCCGCGCACTGGAGTACGGCCTGCCGCCCACCGCTGGTGAGGGTATTGGTATTGACCGCCTGGTAATGCTGCTCACCAACTCGCCATCCATCCGCGACGTGCTGCTGTTCCCGCATATGCGCCCGGAAGCGTCCGCTGAATAACGGTTTATAGAAGCAAAGCGGATTAAAAAGGGCGATGGCTTCGCAGCCATCGCCCTTTTTTGTGTGGTCCGGGTCGCTTATCCGCGAATGCCCAGGGGCCCCGCGGGCAAGTAAATCGTTTCTGTCGACGAGCTGCCCTGACGCTGAACCTCGACCGCCACCGACTCTCCCGGTTTGGCCTGGTAAACCTGCGTGCGCAGATCCCCCATATGAAATACACGCTTGTTGTTGTAGCGGATTATTTTGTCGCCCGGCCTTAGTCCTGCCTCGTAAGCCGGGGCCGAGTCCACAAGGTCGCCAATTTCCAATTCCGTACGACCGCCATAGGCATTGAGATACTGCTCAAATTCTTCTGTGCTCAATTCCTGCTCAAAAACCCGGCGCGGATTGCTGTAGGTCTGAAGCTTTTCCTGCAGCTCTTTTGCGCGGTCCGAGCGCTTATCCTGAAGATGGTGATACTCGTAACTGTACTGCATCTGCTCGTATTGCAGGCGCTCCTGCTTTTCCACAATAGCCGTCGCCCGGCCGTGACTGAAGCCGGCGTCCACCAGTTGTTGCACCTGATTTTGTCGTTGCCGTTCGAAACGATTTCTGATGCGTTGCGAGCGGTTGGGTTCTGGGGCTGGCTGAACATCGGCGCTTTCCATGACCACGCTCGCGTGGCGGGTCTGTGGCGGCTCGGACTCAGGATCGAGTCTGGCGCTCAACTCGTTGACCAGGTCGAGAAGTTGCCCCTGGATTTTCAGCGTTTGATCCAGGGTGCGCTCCAGAGTCGCCAGGCGGGTTTCCACGCTTTGCGGACTTTCTGAGGGGGGAGTGGAAGTGTCCGCGCTGGCCTCGGTATCGGCACCGAGAGGGAGCCAGTGTGTGGCTGCGCTGCCGATGATCAATAGCAGTACCACTGTGACGGGGACCCGGTATCTGTGAAGGGGGTGAACGTTAGACTGCATGGGGACACTCGTGAACTTCTAGTTTGCCGTGTGTAGCTGATTATAGAAGTACCAGATGGTTGGGCAGCTCGTTCTTGATTACTGTGGCGGGTGCCGCTTCCTGCAACAGCTCGCCACACTTCTCGACACAGTGCACAAAAGCTTCGCCAGTTTTGCCTTTTTTGACCTCGTGGATAAAGTTTTCCACGATCTCCTGCCATGTCTCATTGGTGATCTGCTCGGCCAGCCCGCGGTCGGCGAGAATTTCTACGTAGTGTTCCGCTTGCGACACGAAAATGAGTAGACCCAGACGGTCCTTGGTGCTGTGCAGCTCGTGCTCCAGAAACTGGCGGCGGGCGAGGTTGGCGGCGCGCCAGAATTTAACCTTCTTGGGAACCAGCCACATGGTGAGGGGGCGCCAGCGAAACAGTACCGCGAGGACGATAAACAGTATCCATTGCAGGGTAAACGCCTGCTGGTACTCGATCCACCAGGGTAAAAACTGCATGAGCGGTGCAGTGAGCAGTGCGATAAAGGCCGCCCACAGGGTGGATATGTAAAGGTAGTTATCGGACTGGCGTGCCAGTACCGTTACCACCTCCGCATCCGTCGTGGATTCCACAGCCTTGATGGTGTCTGCAAGCTGGCGTCTTTCCTGCGCATTTAGCATGTGTATAGCCGCTCGTGAATTATTCCCGTTGTAATCGAGGTATGGGGTTGCGGGTGTGCCGGTGCAGTTTACCAGCCACCGGACGCGCCACCACCGCCGAAGCCGCCACCTCCGCCACCGAAGCCGCCACCAAAACCGCCCGAGCCTCCGCCGCCATAGCCTCCGAAACCGCCACCGCCGTAATAGCCGCCGTAGCGACCGCGCCGGTATCTGTTGCTGCCGGTGGGTGCCCCCAATGCTGAAGATCCAAAGATCTGCAGCATCACAAACAGCAGAAATACCCCGACAAGCAGTGCCAGCTGACGGTTGTCGTTGGAATCGGTGCTTTCGGCAACATATTCGTTGTTGATCGCTGCAATGATTGAGTCGACGCCAGCGACAATTCCGCCATCAAAATTACCATTGCGAAATTGAGGCAGAATTTTGGTATGAATGATGTTTGAGGAGAGGGCATCAGTAAGGGCCCCTTCCAGACCGTAGCCCACCTCGATACGCACTTTGCGCTCAGCCGGAGCCACAATCAGCAGTACACCGTTATCCTTGTCTTTTTGCCCAATCTTCCAGTGACGGCCTAACTGGTAGCCATATTCCTCGATGGTCAGGCCCTGTAGGTCCGGCAAAGTCACCACCACTATCTGGTTGCTGGTGGTTTTCTCCTGCTGTTGCAGGCGCTCAGTGAGCTGGTATCGAGTGCTTTGGCTAAGCAGGTTCGCATTGTCCACTACCCGGCCAGACAGGGGCGGAAACTGGATGTTCGCCACCGCAGTTGCCGCCCACAACAGAGTAGGGCACAGGAGTAGTAGAAGGGCGATCCGCCGGATCGTCATAAACAGGCCCCGTGGTCGAGATTACTGGAAGTCGACTTCCGGTGCTTTGTCGGCACCTTCCGAGGTGGCTTCAAAGGTGTCGCGTAGGGGCATGTCGCTGTACAGAACGGTATGCCAGATTCGCCCAGGAAAGGTGCGAATCTCGCGGTTGTAGCGCTCTACGGCGGCGATATAATCGCGGCGGGCTACGCTGATGCGGTTTTCGGTGCCCTCCAGCTGTGACTGCAGTGCCAGGAAGTTCTGGTTGGCTTTGAGGTCCGGGTAGCGCTCAACCACCACCATCAGGCGGGACAGGGCGCTACTCAGCTGTGACTGGGCCGCCTCAAACTGTTGCAGCTTCGCCGGATCATTGATGATGTTTGAGTCGACTTGCATGGAGTTGACCTTGGCGCGTGCTTCGGTGACGGCCTCCAGCGTCTCTTTTTCATGGGCGGCGTAAGCCTTGACTGTTTTCACCAGATTGGGAATCAGGTCTGCCCGGCGCTGGTACTGGTTCTGCACCTGGGCCCAGTTGGCTTTCACATTTTCATCGTAGGTGGGAATGTTATTGATACCGCAGCCGCTCAGCCCGAAAGCAATCAGAATAGTGAGCAGCAGTTGCCAGGGGCGAGAGCCAGAATGTGAGGTATTTTTCTGGCGCAATCTTGTTGTAGGTGCGTTCATTCCTTCCATCCCTGTGGGTTTCGAACCAGACAATAATAGTCTTCAATCCGGTGGATCCGCGCAAGATCTTTCCGGAGGAAGCGATAGAGAGTAGTAATGGCACTTAAAGCGACTATCTTCAAGGCCCGGTTACAGATTGCTGATATGGATCGGGACTACTATGCCGAGCACGTCCTGACTTTGGCGCGCCATCCATCAGAGACCGATGAGCGCATGATGATTCGGCTACTGGCGTTTGCCCTGAATGGAAATGATCAAATGGCCTTTACCCGTGGGCTTTCCAGTGATGAGGAGGCTGATTTGTGGCAGCACAGCCTGAGTGGCGAAATTGAGCATTGGATTGAGGTGGGAGTCCCTGCAGAAGAGCGGGTGCGCAAGGCTTGCGGTCGGGCCCGGCGAGCAACCATTTACGCCTACGGGCAGCGTATGGCACCGGTGTGGTGGCAGAAGATGGAGGCAGCCAGTGCGCGCTTTGACAACCTGCGGGTATTCTTTTTACCTGCAGAGCAGTGCGCGGAACTGGCTTCTTTGGCGGAGCGAAATATGGAGCTCACCGCCACTATCCAGGATGGGCAGCTTTGGCTGGCCAGTGAGAACCACACGGTGGAGGTCCAGCCTCAGCGCTGGAAATAATGTAGCAATCCCGCGGGGCGCGGGACTTTTTGAGTGGAGATAACGATGCCTTCTTTTGACATAGTTTCTGAAGTCGATAAACACCAGCTGACTAATGCGGTGGATCAGGTAAACCGCACCATTACCAACCGGTTTGATTTCAAGGGAGTGGATGCGGAAGTAGAGATGAGCGAGTTCTCTCTGACACTCAGGGCGGAGTCCGATATGCAGGTCAATCAGATGGTCGATATGCTGCGCGCCGCGCTGATCAAGTGCAATATTGATCCTCTGGCAATGGAGGTGGGCGAAGAGGAGCAGTCCGGCAAACAGGTGAAAGTCGGTGTGACCCTGAAAAATGGTCTCGACAAAGATCTGTCAAAAAAGATCGTTAAGATCATCAAGGAAGAGAAACTGAAGGTGCAGGCGGCGATTCAGGGTGACTCTGTCCGGGTTACCGGTAAGAAACGCGACGACCTGCAGCAAGTCATTGCCATGTTGCGGGGTAAGGAGCTGGAGCAGCCGCTGCAGTTCAATAACTTCCGCGATTAAATTTGGGAGATTGCTCCTTGGAGGGTGGCGATCTCAACGAGGAGAATCCCTTGAAGATCTCGACCCTATTCAAAGGCCTGTGTCTGATACTTGTCGCATCGAGTGCACAGGGAAAACCTCTGCCCGGACAGCGAATTCCTGTTTTGCCTGCGCAACTGCTCGATGCCTGGTGGATCGATGGTAGTGAAGGGCTGGATATTTCCGGCCTTGGCTTTTGCCATGGTGAACTGCTTGCGGTTGCGGATAAGTCTTCCGAACGGGTGTATCGCCTCAAGCCGCACCCGGGGCAGACCAGTACCGCTCTGGAAACCTGGGCATCGTTTTCTCGCCCTTCGTTACCCGATGATCAGCCGGTCACAGTAAAAGCGCGTGCACTCCACTATGCGAGTGTGCCGCTAAGCATGGACTTTGAGGGCGTAACCTGCGATGCCAGTGCGACTTACCTGTTGAGCGAGCGCCACAATCGTATCGCGCGATTGGATATTGCCAGCAAGCAGGCGCATTGGCTGCCTCAGCGCTGGTCTGAAGCTGCAAAAGCACAGGGGTATCTGCAGGTGGACAACGCGGAGAGCGAGGGACTGGTAAAGGCCAAAGACGATTTCTGGGTTGCGCTGGAGCGACAGCCGAGGGGGTTGCTCCGGCTAACACCTGGGGAGCCTGAGGGTAGGGCGTTTTACTCCCTGCCAGAGGTGCCTGACCTGGATTTCCGTGGCCGGTCTGAGGACCTGACGGCATTGGCCTTTTTCGATGGTGCGCTGTTTACCCTGGAGCGCAATGCATTTGCGGTTTGTCGGCGGGATCTCCAGAGTCTCCGTGCCGAGTGGTGTGTTCAATACCGGGATGTGGAAGAGGGGCCTGAGTACGTTTATCAGGAAACCCGCTTTGGCAAAGGTGAGGGTTTGGCGATCAATGATCAAGGTATGTATGTAGTACTGGATAACAATGGTGTGGCCCGTGCGGCAGACCCGGAAGATAATCGCGGCCTGTTATTGCGCTTGGCATTCCCTGATAATGCCGCATATCGAGATGCCGTAACGAATTAGCGAAGTTTGAGTTTGTCGGATTCTTCACTGGCGATATTGTTAAAAGAGGTTCGCGCCTGCTGCTTATGCGAGGCCAATCTGCCCCTTGGCCCCCGGCCTGTTGTGAGCGCGGCTCGCTCTGCGCGTCTGTTGATTGTGGGGCAGGCGCCCGGTACGCGGGTGCATGAAACCGGTATTCCCTGGAACGATCCTTCCGGCGAGCGCCTCCGTGACTGGCTGCAGCTGGATCGCGATGCCTTCTACGATGAATCCCAGATTGCCATTATGCCCATGGGCTTCTGTTACCCTGGGCGTGGCAAGGGTGGCGACCTGCCGCCGCGCCCGGAGTGCGCACCGACCTGGCATCAGCGCATACTGGATCAGATGCCGGATATTCAACTGACCCTGCTGATCGGCCAGTATGCCCAGCGCTACTATCTCCCCCACTGGTATGGCAGCATTACGGAAAACGTGCGCCATTTTACCGATGCGTTGCCTCACGGATTCTTTCCGCTTCCCCATCCGAGCCCGAGAAATACCCTGTGGCTGAAGCGCCGCCCCTGGTTTGAGGAAGAGGTGGTGCCGGCATTGCGCGCGCAAGTTCAGAGCGTATTGAAAGGTTGACGATGCAGGTTCCCGAAAATATTAGAATTCACCCATCCTGGTACTCCGTGCTCGAGCCGGAGTTTCATAAACCCTATATGGGTGATCTGCGAGAATTCCTGCGGCAGGAAAAACAGGCCGGCAAGACCATCTTTCCCCCGGGCGGCCAGATCTTCAACGCGTTCAACTCCACACCGTTTGATCAGGTAAAGGTGGTGATACTCGGGCAGGATCCCTACCACGGCGCGGGCCAGGCCCACGGCTTGTGTTTTTCGGTCATGCCTGGTGTGCGTGTGCCGCCATCACTGAGAAACATTTACAAGGAAATGGAGTCGGATCTGGGTATCGTCGCGCCGGATCACGGATGCCTGCAGCCCTGGGCGGAGCAGGGGGTGTTATTGCTGAATGCGACACTCACCGTGGAAGAGCGTAAAGCGGGTGCACACCAGGGACGCGGCTGGGAGCAGTTTACCGACGCCGCGGTACACGCACTGGCAGAGCAGCGGGAAGGATTGGTGTTCGTTTTGTGGGGAAGCTACGCGCAGAAAAAGGGCGGCTTTATCGATCAGCGCAAGCATCTGGTATTGCGCGGCCCGCATCCGTCGCCGCTGTCCGCGCACCGTGGATTTTTCGGCACGCGGCCGTTCTCTAAGGCGAATAGCTATCTACAAAGCCGGGGTGTCGCGCCCATTGAATGGGCGCTGCCTGCAGCAGGAGCACTGCGTAGGGTTGCGGTAGAGATCTGATCAGGCGAGGGGATCGGCGTCTGCGTCGTAGGGCAATTCAAGCACTTCCAGTACGCGGCCGTCCTCGAGTTGCAGACTTTCCCCATCCGCGACCTTGCTTTTGGTGAGCACTGCCAGCAGGGCTGTTTCACCGTTCTGCGGGCTGGCCAGTACGATATTTCCCACACTGGATTTACCTTCGCCAGAGAAAATCTCTGCGCCCGGTGCGGGCAGTTCGCCATTGTCGATCTGCGCCCGGTACATGCGGCGTTTGGAAGCACCCAGGTACTGCATGCGCGCGACCACCTCCTGTCCGGTATAACATCCTTTCTTGAAGCTGACGCCACCGAGCAGGTGCAGGTTGACCATCTGCGGAATAAATTCTTCACTGGTGCTCTGATATACCAGCGGGGTGCCGGCTTCCACCAACTGTGACAGCCATTGGCTGTAGCTGGCGGCTTCTGTGTCATTGCTGGCGAGTTTCTGCCAGAAATCTGCAGCCTGATCTGCAGGGATCTGCAGTATTACATTACGCTCGCTCAAGCCCGCTGCCAGAGCCCGCTCACCATTGTGGTCGAAGGGGCGTAGCTGGTGGGGGAGCAGGTCGGTGGCTTCGCTGTTGGACAGGCTGAGCAACTGGCTGGCGGTGCGGCAGGCGTCGCGGCCGCACAGGGCGAGCCAGCGATGGCTGTCGCTGACATCGTTCAGTTCGGCTTTGAAGAACACCGCATACTTTTTCAGTGCGGCGAGGGCGGTAGCTACCAGGTCCCGGGGCATCAGCAGGAGGAATTCAGTCTGCTCGATTTTCAGTGCGTAGAAGGCGCTGATCATCCGGCCTTTTGGGTTGCAGTGGCTGCCCAGGGTGAGCTGCTCATCGGGCAGGTTGACCAGATCGCAGGTCAGCTGGCCCTGCAGGAACTTCTGGCTGTCCGGACCCTTTACGGAGATGGCGCCCATGGGACTGAGGTCGATCAGCTGCAGTTTTCCGCCGACTTCAGTTTCACTGGCCGGCTCTGTCTTGGGGAAGAGGGCGCTGTCGCCCTGCCAGCTTGCGCCCTGGGTGCTGAGAAAATCCTGCCACTGCTGCTGGTCCATGTTGCGCTCACTACCTGAATTGTACGTTTCTTACTGCGCCGGCGGGCGCGCTGAGTCGACTACCTAAATTGGGGTTTTGCCGCGGGATTTCAACTACCGCTATACTGCGCGCACTTTGAATTATGGCTTGAGTACGAAGTATGGATCGCAACCGCCTGTTTTGGGCCAGCCGTCGCGGCATGTTGGAGCTGGATCTGGTGCTGCTGCCTTTTCTCGATAATGTGTACGAGACATTGCCCGAGGAAGACAAGCAGCGCTATATCAAATTGCTGGATGAACAGGATCAGGACTTGTTTGCCTGGTTCCTGCGTCGGGAAGATCCGCAGGATCCGGAGTTGAAGCATATTGTCCAGATTATCCGCGACAACACCGGCCTGCAGGAATAATACGGGAGCGAAAGTCGCTTCCGGTTTCCCTGCTTCCGATTCCGCTCAGTCCCGCTCGGCGGGGCTGAAGCGTGCAGACCGCAGTGCACGGCTGGTGTGTGATCTGGCACCGTCGCGGCTACTGCGCATTTTCCTGCTGCTTGTTCTCCTGCAGTCGATTCTGCTGCTGTTTCTTTCCCGTCTCCCGTGGATTGCTGTGTGCGCACTGGTTCCCGTAATAGTACTTTATGGGGTGTCTGAATGGCGTCGGCTGGCGGTGTCGGTCGGGCGCCTTTCGACCACTGAGCGACGCTGGTACTGGCAGGTAAAGGGCGGAGCGCGGCGGGAGTTTCAGCTGGTGGGGGAGTTGACCCTGTGGCGTTGGCTGATCGTGATCAACGGCCGGGATCTCGAAGGGCGCCGATTGCGGTTGGTATTGGCACGGGACGCCGCCAGTGCGGATGACTGGCGGCGTTTGCTGGTCGCACTGCGCCACTCCCGTTAGACCACTTTCCCGGCACAGGTTCAGGAGGCGCTTTAAGGACCGATAAAGTGCCGCTGATCGGCAAAATTTTCCGGCACCAGGATGGTGTCCATCGCCAGTTCCCGCAACCCCGGGTAGTCCAGTGAGTAGTGGAGGCCGCGACTCTCGCGGCGGTCCAGAGCGGAACGGATAATCAGCTCGGATACCACCGCCAGGTTGCGCAGTTCGATCAGGTCGCTGGTAATGCGGTAATTGGCGTAGAACTCCAGAATCTCCTGCTGCAGCAGTTTCACCCGATGCTCCGCCCGTAACAGGCGCTTGCGGGTGCGTACAATCCCCACGAAGTCCCACATAAAGCGGCGCAACTCATCCCAGTTGTGCGAGATCACCACGTCTTCATCGGAATCCGTCACCCGCGAGGCGTCCCAGGCCAGGGCAGCCTTCGGTGGCGCGACCTGGTCGATGGTACTGTCGATATGCATGGCCGCGGAGCGCGCGTATACCACGCATTCCAGCAGGGAGTTGCTGGCCAGGCGGTTGGCGCCGTGCAGGCCGGTAAAGGTGGTTTCTCCAATGGCGTACAGCTGATCCAGATCACTGCGGCCGTGCTGGTCCACCATCACGCCGCCGCAGGTGTAGTGGGCGGCTGGCACCACAGGGATGGCTTCACGGGTGATATCAATGCCGTACTTCAGGCAGTTTTTATACACAGTGGGGAAGTGCTCGCGGACAAATTCCGGGTCCTTGTGGGAGATGTCCAGATAGACACAGTCCGCACCCAGGCGCTTCATCTCATGGTCGATGGCGCGGGCGACAATGTCCCGCGGCGCCAGCTCGCCGCGCTTGTCGAAGCGGTGCATAAAACGCTCGCCGTTCGGCAGCTTCAGCAGGGCGCCCTCGCCACGGAGCGCCTCGGTGATCAGCATGGATTTGGCTTTTGGGTGGTACAGGCAGGTCGGGTGGAACTGGTTGAATTCCATGTTTGCCACCCGGCAGCCGGCACGCCAGGCCATAGCGATGCCGTCGCCGCTGGCACCGTCCGGGTTGCTCGTGTACAAGTATGCCTTGGCGGCCCCGCCGGTGGCGAGTACCACGGCCTTGCCCTGAAACACCTCAACCTCTTCGGTTTCCTTGTTGTACACGTAGGATCCGGCACAGCGGAAGCGCCCGGTAGAGGCGTCTGGCTGGCGAATCAGGTCCAGGGCGATATGGTGTTCGAAGCAGTCGATATTGGGGGTGTTGCGCACCTGCTCAATCAGGGTGCTGTGCACCGCGCGGCCGGTGGCGTCGGCGCTGTGAATGATGCGCCGGTGGCTGTGGCCGCCTTCCTTGGTCAGGTGGTAGTCGCCGTCGTCTTCGCGGGTGAAGTCCACGCCCTGATTGATCAACCAGTGAATGGCGTCGCGGCTGTTTTCTACGGTGAAGCGCACCGCCTCCGGGTGGCAGAGTCCGGCTCCTGCATCTAATGTATCGGCTATGTGTGCGTCTACCGAGTCGGTTTCGTCCAGCACGCCGGCGATGCCGCCCTGGGCAAACCAGGTGGAGCCGTCCTGCAGGCGCTGTTTGGATAGCAGGGCCACGCGGTGGCGCGCGGCAAGGTGCAGTGCCAGGGTCAGGCCGGCGGCGCCACTGCCAATTACCAGGACGTCGTAGTGGTTCTCGTTCGGGGTCACAGGTCCGTTTGCCTTCTCTCTCATGGAGTTTTATTCATATTAGGGGGCGCGTAGTATACGCCATCTTCAAAAATTACCGATTTGTCAGGAACTTATGACCAAAATCCGGTGTCTTGAACACAACAGAATAAGCTTGGCTATGGCGCATTCCGGCGCCCGTGCCGCGGTTTGGAGTAGGGGATGACAGGGCAACAGGCGTCACCAAGTGATCGCCAGCTGGTAGAGCGGGTACAGAAAGGGGACAAGCGGGCCTTCGACCTGCTGGTGCTCAAATACCAACATAAGATCATGGCGGTGGTCAGCCGCTATATCAACGACCACGCCGAGGTACACGATGTGGTGCAGGAGGCCTTTATCAAGGCGTACCGCGCACTGGGCAATTTCCGTGGAGAAAGTGCCTTTTACACCTGGATGTACCGAATTGCGATCAATACCGCCAAGAACCACCTGGTATCCCGCAGCCGCCGCCCGCCGTCATCCGATGTGGATCTGGACGACGCCGAATTCTATTCCGGCGCGGATTTGCTACGTGACAACGAGACCCCGGAAAACCAACTGTTTCGCGACCAGCTTGAGGCCGCCGTGCACCGCGCGATCCGAGAACTGCCGGAAGACCTGCGCTCCGCGGTGACGCTGCGGGAAATGGAAGGGCTGAGCTATGAGGAAATTGCCGAAGTGATGGGGTGCCCGGTTGGTACTGTGCGCTCGCGGATCTTCCGCGCCCGGGAATCCATTGACCGCGCGGTTCAGGCAACCATGGCCGGCGAACCGGAACCGGTAGACGGGCGCGGTTAGAAAGTGGCGATGTACCGAGGCGATGTACCGAGTAGAAGGCGCTGACTATTCTTTAGTCAGTTCTGTTTCAAGCCAGAACCCGTTGAGGGGTTTCTGGTCTAAATCTTCCCGGTGACCGGGACGGCAGATAAAATATTCGACGAATTCACACAAATTTTGTCTGCCCGGTAAAACTTTTTCGACAGGCCCCGGTCTGACGTATTAACAAACAGGGTGTAATGCACGCCCAAAGAATTGCACTGAAAGAGGGTTGACCCGTATGTCTCACGGGAATCATCAGCAGCGCCTGAATGAGTCACTGTCCGCCTTGATGGATGGTGAGGCCAATGAGTTGGAAATTCAGCGTCTGCTCAAAGAAAGTGATGCCGCGGGCAGCGCTTCTGGCGGTGACCTGAATGCGCGCTGGTCCCGCTATCAGCTGGCCGCCAGCGTGATGCGCGGTGAAAAGGTGGCCCCGGTGGATGTCGGTCTCGCCGCCAGTATTTCCGCGGCCATTGCCGATGAGCCACCGCTGCAATCTGCAGAACCCTTACCGGCCAATGACACCCATCACAACGCATCGCGCAGCCGTTGGTGGCGCCCGCTTTCTCGCGGTGCTGTGGCAGCGACGGTAGCCTTTGCGGCAGTGCTGGGGGTGCAGCAGATACAGGCACCGCAGACTCAGGGCGACCTGGTAGCAGAAACCGAGCGTCCGCAGCAGGCGCCGGTGGCGTCCATGCCGCAGCCGAGCGGTTTTCTGGCGCCGACCCTGAACACCCGCGCGGTGAGTACCGCACCCCAGCTGGTTCCCGAGCAACGGGTTGGCCCGGCACCGCAGGTGCAGATGGTTCCAACTCCGGAGTTGATGCGACACCTCAACCGGGTAATGGTGGAGCATTCTGAGCAGGCGGCCCGAGTGGGCAGTCAGGGTATGGTGCCCCACGCGCGTGCAACCTATGGGGAGCGTCCGTCGGAGTGATTGTGATGGCCGGTGTTTGCACCGGCCTCTGGTGCGTAGCAGATAGATGCATAACGAAATTAAGCATGAATATGGCGAAATTTATCTCCCGTAATACCCGCAAAGCCAACAGCTCGCTGTTGGCTTTTTTACTATTGGCTGCGCCATTTACGGTACCCGGTGTAAGTGCGCAAAGCACCGACCCCGACGATACCGAGGCGGCACGGCGAGAGGCCCCCAGCGGTGTATCTGCTGCGCCGTCCGCTACGGGGCAAAAGCCCTCAGTGCCGCAGGCTGTCGGAGAAACTGCGGAAGTGACCCGCACACTGCTGGCAAAACTCGCTCAGGCTGTCTCCAGTCTGGAGTACCGCGGTCTGGCGACATTCGAGCATGTGGGGTCCATGGAAACTCTGGAGGTGGTACACGGCATTCGCGATGGCGAGCAGGTCGAGCGCATTCGCTATCTCACCGGTAGCCCGCGGGAAATGGTCACTCGCAGCGGTGACCGCCAGTGTCATCGCGAGGGCAACCCGCTCACGCGCCCCGGGCTGCACAGCGCAGCGGGACTGCGGGATGTGCAGGCCAGCTACGTGTTTCTGATTCGCGGAGAGGAGCGGATCGCCGACCGCGAAGCGGTTGTCGTGGAGGCGCGCCCAAGGGATCTGCACCGCTTTGGTATGGTCATCAGTGTCGACAAGGAAACGGGGTTGCCTCTCAAGTCCATGCTGGTCGCCCCTGCGGGGCGAGTGCTGGAGCGCTTTCAGTTTGTGGAGCTGGATCTGACGCCGGTGACCGATAGCGAGTTGCAGCCGCGCTCACCATCGGTTCGCGAAGAGCCTGGTGCGATCGCCTGTACCCCTGCGGAAAGTCGCTGGCGTTTGGGTTGGGCCCCTGAGGGGTTCAAACCGGTGGCGGTTCAGGCTCTGGCAGATGGTCAGATGCTGGTGTTCAGTGATGGTCTCAGTGCGTTCACCGTGTTTGTACAGCAGTTGCCGGATATGAATTACAAGGGGCGGGCAGTGCGCGGCGCAACAGTGGCGTATATGGATCACCTCGACGTGGATGGCGCCCGCTATACCGTGACAGTGGTAGGGGAAATCCCGGACAATACTGCGCAGCTGGTGGCCAAGGCGGTTACCGAAAAACAGTAAGCGGAAGTGTCCAATCATGATTGAAGAGCGTGGCAAGATCGTCGCCATCGAGAAATCCGCAGTGTGGGTGGAGACTGTGCAACGCAGTGGGTGCCACAGCTGTGCGGCCAAGCCTGGTTGTGGCACTGGGCTGCTGGGCGACTTCTGGGCCAACGCGTCCCGTGTGCGCGTTCAGGTTTCTCCGGCCGAGGCGGAAGCGCTGCAATTGCACGACACGGTGGTTATCGGTATCGGCGAGCGGGTATTGGCAACCAGCTCGCTTGTGGTGTATCTGGTGCCGCTGATAGCGCTGGTGCTGGGTGCCCTGGCGGGGCAGACCCTGGGCTCTGAGCCATTGGCGATTGCTGGTGCATTTTTGGGGTTGGGTGCGGGCGCGGCAGTGGTGCGTTTGTATAGTCATTTCCACCGCGGCAATCGCGCGTTTGCGCCCCAGTTTTTGCGCTGTGAGCAGGGTGCGCCCTGTGCCATCCCGGTTTCACCGATCTCCTGATTACCTCTATCCCGCCGCTTTCTTCGTCCTTTCCTCGCCATTTAACCGATGCTTCCGCGGTAGCCGGCTCTGGCTATGGGGAGCCGACCCCATCACGCCGATGTCGCGATTGATTTATGCGGAGATTTACCCGCTGATTCCCCAGTAGTTTCTACACTGAATGCTGACCCGTCGGTACGCACTATCGCGGTATCGCACAAAGCAATAATGGAACTGATCGGAGATGCAGGGATGACAGGTCAAGCGGCGTCAGTTGGGCCCCACAGATTTGAAGTGCGGTGCTATGCGGAAAGCTGGCCACTCAACACGGCATTTGTGATATCCCGCGGTGCACGCACCGAGGCACGGGTGGTGGTGGTCGAGGTCTTCGCTGGTGGTGTGACCGGTATCGGTGAGTGCACCCCCTATCCGCGTTACGGCGAAAGCCTGGAGTCCGTGCTGGCGGAAATACACTCGATTCTGCCAGCGCTACAGCGTGGAATTACCCGCGGTCAATTACAGGAATTGATGCTTGCCGGCGCCGCAAGGAACGCGGTGGACTGCGCGCTGGCAGATTGGTTGCAGAAGAAAAGTGGCGCAGGTTTTACCGGTCCCGAGTCCTTGCCTACCGTGCAGACGCTGGTGATCGCGGAACCCGAGGCGATGGCGGAAGCCGCGCGCACCGCCGAGAGCGCGGGTGCGTCGGTGCTCAAGCTCAAACTGGATCGCCAGTTGGTGTTGGAACGGGTAGCCGCCGTGCGCCGTGCGGCACCGGGGTGCGAGCTGGTGATTGATGCCAATGAAGCCTGGGCGCCAGAGGGGCTGCCGGCACTTTGTGAAAAGCTCGCGGCGCAGGGTGTGTCGATGCTGGAGCAGCCTTTGCCGGTGGGCGAGGATCAGGTGCTTGAGCGCTTCGCGCACCCGCTGCCGATTTGCGCGGATGAGAGCTGTCATACCCGTGCGGATTTGCCAAAACTCAAGGGTCGCTACGACATGGTGAATATCAAGCTGGACAAGACCGGCGGGCTGCAGGAGGCGCTGATGCTCGCCGACGCCGCCAGCGCTCAGGGCTTCGAGTTGATGCTCGGCTGTATGTTGTGTACCTCACGGGCGATTCGCGCGGCTTGGCCCCTCGGTGAGCGGGCGCGGTTTGTGGATCTGGACGGACCAACCTGGCTGGCAAAAGATGTGCACCCGCTACAGTTCTTTCACGGGCGGGTATTCTGGACCTGATGAACCACTGAGGCGGGTCTCTGCGGTTCAGGGGCGGTAGCAGAGCAGATCGGTCATCACCTGCAGATATTCCTCGCTGGCGACATCGGCGGAAATCGGGGGGAACTCGAGAGTGATACAAGGGTGTGCATTTTCCGCGCACCAGGTGCCGAACGAGCCGGGTGTCTGGTAACCCAATTCGGTGACCAGAGGCAGCTCGATGCGCTCCGCCAGCCAGTGCCCCAGGGGGCTCTGCAAGGGATCTTCAACGCACGCCAGGGGTTCGTGGATCGATACCATCCAGGCTGGGTTCAGCTCCCGAACAAGACGACACAGGGATTGGGTCTCTGGCTCGGACCCCGGGTGGTCGCCGGTGGATAGGAATACATCCCGCTCCTCGGCGGCACTGTTCCAGCGGTACACGGTGCCGTCGGGCTTCCAGTTGATCGTGGCAAAATTGCGGTTCAGGTCAACGCCGCGGGCGTTGGAGCGCACTCCCAGCTGGCAGCCGTCGGGATTGACCGCCAGGATAACGTGGTGGCGCAACAGGCCCGCCTCCAGGGACCTCAGGGCGCAGGAAAGGGTGACAACCGCAGCGACTTCGTCGCCGTGGGTGCCCGCCATTACCAGTCCGGAATTTTCATCACAGATTTCGGCGGGAAAGTAGTACAGCGGCGCCCCGAGAGCGGATTGACCGTACTGCAGGCGCTGAGCGTGGAACAGGCCACGCTGTGGCCGCGGTCTGAGGCGCACTGGCGGTGGACGATGTTGGCGGAGCGGTTGTTTTGGGGCTGTCATGCAATCCTTAACACTGTTTTACACTAGGGAATGCGAACTTTTTAACGTAATGCCCAACTAATAGGGTGTCACGGGCTGGGGTTCAATAGTGTTCCCGGCCGATAGCAGCCTTCGCGGATAACACTGAGTGATAACCAAAAGGCTGCCAAATCAAAATGTATTTTTTGCATATTAGTAAAAGGGCCTATCAGGGGTGACAAATATGGTTGCACGCTGTTCGCAATTCTTGATTGCGCTTTGTTTCCTTATCTCGACCGCAGCATTTGCCCGCGGCTTGCCGGAACTGACCGACCTGATCGAGCAGAATTCACCGGCGGTGGTGAAGATCAATACCGTGGAGCGCAATCGCGTCTCCCGCAATTCCATGCCCCCCCAGTACCAGCAGGAGATCCCGGATATCTTCCGCCATCTGCTGGAACCCCGTCAGCGCCAACAGCGCCCAGTAGCCAGTATGGGGTCGGGGTTCATCATTTCCGATGATGGCTATGTGGTCACCAATAACCACGTGGTCGAGGGGGCAGATGAAGTCCGCATTACCCTCACCGACCGCCGCGAATACGATGCCAAGGTCGTGGGTACCGACCCCCGGTCCGACCTGGCTCTGTTGAAAGTGGAAGGAGAAAATCTGCCCACGGTGCGCTGGGGTGACTCTGAAACTATCAAGGTTGGCGAGTGGGTGGTGGCCATCGGTTCCCCATTCGGGTTGGATTACTCGGCCAGTGCGGGCATTGTCAGTGCCATGGGCCGCAGTATCCCCAACGAAAGCCGCGAGAACTACGTGCCGTTTATCCAGACCGATGTGGCGATCAACCCCGGTAACTCCGGTGGCCCACTGTTCAACCTGAAGGGGGAAGTGGTCGGTATCAACTCCCAGATCTACACCCGCAGCGGTGGTTCTATTGGTCTGTCGTTCGCGATTCCGGCGAGCCTGGCGCAGGATGTGGTTGCCCAGCTGAAAGAGAAAGGCCGCGTTGACCGCGGCTGGCTGGGCGTGGGTATCCAGGATGTGGACCGCAAGCTCGCCACCGCCATGGGGCTCGGGAAGCCGGCAGGTGCGCTGGTCGGTCAATTGGAAGCCGGCTCTCCTGCAGATAATGCCGGTATTCAGGTGGGCGATATCATCATGCGTTTTGACGGCCAGAAGATTCTGATGTCCGGCGATCTTCCCCATGTTGTCGGCCGTACCCGCCCGGGTGCCGAGGTGCCGGTACTGCTGATGCGCGAGGGTAAAGAGCGCAAGCTGAATGTGCGGGTAGGCGCTTTGCCTGGCGATGATGATGGTCAGCAGCAGGCCAACGCCCCGGCCGCCAGTGATGTTGGCGGTCGTCTCGGCCTGGTCGTTGACGAAATCCCCGATAGTCTCAAACAGCGTCTGGGGGTGGAAAGTGGTGTGCTGGTCAAGCAGGTGGTACCCGGGAAAGCCGGCGCCAACGCGGGGCTGCGCAGTGGTGATATCATCGCGCAGCTTGGCTTCGAACAGGTGGAGTCCCTGTCGGATTACGAGAAAGTGGTGAAGAAGCTGCCCACCGGCGAGTTGCTGCCGATCCGCTTCTTCCGTGGTGGCCAGCCGACCTTCCGTACCATCCAGATCGAAGAGGACTGATGGCTCTCTTATAGATCACGTGAGTAGAGCGGTTGAGGGTAGAAGTCTGCCCTCAGGCCGCTCGAGGCCAGTAGCGCCAAGGGTTGCAGACAGATTGGATGCACTTTTTGCGCAACCTGTTAGACTTGCGCCCACAGCGCGGCCCGGTCCGCCCATTAACTCACTGATTTTTAAAAGGTTTTATCCTCGCAGTGGCCACTGATCTCTCCCATATCCGCAACTTTTCCATTATTGCCCACATCGACCACGGCAAATCCACCCTCGCAGACCGCTTTATCCAGGTGTGCGGTGGCCTGAGCGACCGTGAGATGGCGGCACAGGTGCTTGATAGCATGGATATCGAGCGGGAGCGGGGCATCACCATCAAGGCCCAGAGCGTTACCCTGGATTACAAGGCGCGCGACGGCAAAACCTATCAGCTGAACTTCATTGATACCCCCGGGCATGTGGACTTCTCCTACGAGGTATCCCGCTCTCTGGCAGCCTGTGAAGGTGCTCTACTTGTAGTAGACGCGGCCCAGGGTGTGGAGGCGCAATCCGTCGCCAACTGTTACACCGCGATCGAGCAGGGCCTGGAAGTGATTCCGGTTCTGAACAAAATGGATCTGCCCCAGGCGGAGCCGGAAAAGGTCGCGGAAGAGATCGAAGATATTATCGGTATCGACGCCACAGAGGCCACCCGCTGCAGTGCCAAGTCGGGACTGGGCATCGAAGACGTACTGGAAGACCTGGTGCGCCTGGTACCGCCGCCCGAAGGTGACGTAAACGCACCCCTGCAGGCACTGATTATCGATTCTTGGTTCGACAGCTACCTGGGTGTTGTGTCCCTGGTGCGTGTGGTGCAGGGCACCCTGAAGAATAAAGACAAGATCGTTACCAAATCCATCGGCCGCGCCCACGTAGTGGACAGCGTCGGTGTGTTTACCCCCAAGCGCAAGGAAACCGGTGAACTGAAGGCCGGCGAAGTAGGCTTTGTTGTGGCCGGTATCAAGGACATTCACGGTGCCCCCGTGGGTGACACCCTGACCCACGCAAAAGATGCGGATTTGGTCAAAATGCTGCCGGGCTTCCAGCGCGTCAAACCCCAGGTTTACGCCGGCCTGTTCCCGGTGAGCTCTGACGATTACGAAGCCTTCCGCGATGCCCTGGACAAGCTCTCCCTGAACGATGCGTCGCTGTTCTACGAGCCGGAAACCTCCGATGCCCTGGGCTTCGGTTTCCGTTGTGGCTTCCTCGGCATGCTGCATATGGAGATTATCCAGGAGCGCCTGGAGCGGGAATACAACCTGGATCTGATCACCACCGCGCCAACTGTGGTGTACGAGGTGGAACTGACCAATGGCGAAATCGTCAATATGGACAACCCCTCGCGCATGCCCGACCTGGGTCAGATCGAGGAAATGCGTGAGCCCATCGTGGAAGCGAATATTCTGGTACCGCAGGAATACCTCGGTAACGTGATTACCCTGTGTGTGGAGAAGCGCGGCGTTCAGCAGGATATGCAGTACGTGGGTGGGCAGGTTTCCCTGCGCTACGAGCTGCCCATGAGTGAAGTGGTAATGGACTTCTTCGACCGCCTCAAGTCCGTCAGCCGCGGCTTTGCCTCCCTGGATTACAACTTTGTGCGCTTTGACCCGGCAAAACTGGTGCGTCTTGATATCCTGATCAACGGTGAGCGAGTAGACGCCCTGGCGGTGATTCTGCACCGGGACAACGCGCAACAGCGCGGTCGCGCCCTGGCAGAAAAAATGAAAGAGCTGATTCCTCGGCAGATGTTTGACGTGGCAATTCAGGCGGCTATCGGCGGTCAGGTGGTAGCGCGCACCACGGTGAAAGCCCTGCGTAAAAACGTAACCGCCAAATGTTATGGTGGTGACGTGACCCGTAAGAAGAAGCTTCTGGAGAAGCAGAAGGCCGGTAAGCGCCGCATGAAGCAGCTGGGCAAGGTCGAAGTGCCGCAGGATGCATTCCTGGCGGTTCTGAAAGTGGACAATTGATACGCTCGTAATCTGGCAAAATACAGTCGTTCGGTAGCGGGGCGCTTTGGTGGAGACCCGCTACCCCAATAAGAAGCAGTCGGAAAGAGACAACTGAATGGATATCAACTTCCCCCTAATTTTGCTGTTGCTGGTTGTGGTGACAGGGGTGATCTGGCTGTTTGATGCATTGTTTCTCGCCCGTGGACGCAAGGCGCAGGCGACGAAAGGACAGCCGGTACAAGAGCCGGTGGCGGTGGAATACGCCAAGTCTTTCTTTCCGGTGCTGGCTATCGTATTCGTGCTGCGTTCGTTTGTGGTCGAGCCGTTCCAGATTCCTTCCGCGTCCATGGACCCGACGCTGGAGGTGGGTGATTTCATTCTGGTGAACAAATACGCGTACGGCCTTCGCCTACCGGTAAGCCGTACCAAAATACTGGATATCGGCGAGCCCAAGCGCGGCGATGTCATGGTGTTTTTCCCCCCGCATATGAACGAGACCTATTACATCAAGCGTGTTATCGGTCTACCGGGAGATGAGATTCGTATAGAAAACAACCAGCTATATATCAATGGCGAGGCCATGCCGCAGGAGTTTATCCGCTTTGATACGGAAAACCCTGGGCGTGAGCTGCTGTGGGAGACCCTCGGTGGGCATCGCCATTTGACCGCGAAACAGAGCCGCCCGGGCCCGTTTGGCAATATTCGAACCCTGAAAGTGCCGGAAGGTCACTATTTCATGGTGGGCGACAACCGTGACAACAGTCTCGACAGCCGCAAGTGGGGATTCGTGCCCGAGGAAGACATTGTCGGCAAAGCCTTTGCAATCTGGATGCATTGGGAGAAACTACTGAGCCTACCCAGCTTTGACCGGGTAGGGAGCATTGATTAAAACGATAACAATCGGTAGATCGACATGGCATTAGATATACAGATTTCCCGCCGTATGGCTGGCCAAAAAGGCATGAGTTACTGGGGCTGGCTGGCGATTATTGCGGTATTCGGTTTTGGCTTGACCGTGGTATCCAAAATGGGGCCGGCTTATGTGGATGCGCACTTTGTCGAAGAGGGGCTGCACTCCCTGGCCCAAAATGACGGTGTCCGGGAAATGAGCAATACCGAGATCAAGCGTGAGCTGGACCGCTTCTTCACCATCAATAACGTGCGTGGTGAACCGGTCAACTCGGTCAAGATAATTCGTGGTGCCGACAGTACTCTTGTCAGCATCAACTATGAGCTTCGTCAGCCGCTGTTCCACAATGTGGACGTGGTGATGAAGTTCGACAAACAACTGAATACTGCCAAGCCCGAGTTGTGTTGTGAGCCGCTCGTGGATCTTGAGCAGTTTCGCAAGCGAGACGACTACTGACCGGTGACCGACCTCCATCTGCAACGACTGGGCAACCGCCTGGGGTACCAATTTGCCCAGGCGGATCTGCTTGACCTGGCACTTACCCACCGCTCTCACGGCAGCCGCAACAATGAAAGGCTGGAATTCCTTGGTGACTCGATTCTCGGGTTTACCATCAGCGCGGCGCTATTTGAAAAATTCCCCGATGGCCGCGAAGGACAGATGAGCCGGCTGCGCGCGCAGCTGGTCAGCGGCGAAACCCTGGCCAAAGTGGCCCGTGAGCTGGAGCTGGGCGAATGCCTGCGCCTTGGCGAGGGGGAAATGAAAAGTGGCGGTTATCGCCGTGCCTCGATTCTTGCGGATGCGGTGGAGGCGATAATCGGTGCAATTTACCTGGATTCCGGGCTCGACGCGGCGCGGGAGCGGGTACTGGCCTGGTTTGGTCCGCGCCTGCAGAGCCTGTCTCTGGAAACCGCAAAGGATCCAAAAACCCGCCTGCAGGAGTGGTTACAGGCACGGCAAAAGCCGCTGCCCGATTACACCGTGGTGGAAGTGGCGGGCGAAGAGCACTCCCAGCAGTTTGTTGTCGAGTGCCGTGTCTCCGGCCTGAGTGAGCCCGCCAAAGGTATTGCTGGAAACCGTCGCGCCGCGGAGAAAGCCGCGGCCACTGAAGCCTACGCGCGACTGACCGGGCAGAACTGAGCCTATAATCAGCTGCAAGTCGCACCCAAATACAGACCGGTCCGCCTACGGCGGGCCAATTCGACCAGCTCGGAGACCCCCTTGAGCGAACCCAATACCCCCATTTCCCGCTGCGGTTATGTCGCAATCGTGGGCCGCCCCAATGTGGGGAAATCCACTCTGCTGAATCATATGCTGGGGCAGAAGATCTGTATTACGTCCCGCAAGCCACAGACGACCCGCCACAATATGCTGGGTATCAAGACCGACGGGCAAAACCAGATTATTTTTGTGGATACTCCCGGGCTTCATGCAGGTGAAGAAAAGGCCATCAACCGCTATATGAATCGCGCTGCTATCAGTTCTACCCGGGATGTCGATGCGGTGGTGTTTGTGGTGGAGCCTGCACGCTGGACCGAAGGGGATGAGCTGGTGGCGCAAAAGCTGCGAGGCCTTAAGTGTCCGCTGATTGTCGCGGTGAACAAAGTGGACCAGTTGCAGGACAAAAATGCGCTGTTACCCCAGCTACAAGCCTTGCAGGAGCGCTTTCCCGAAGCGGAAATCGTACCGATTTCGGCACTGCGTACCTCCAATCTGCAAGCTCTGGAAGATGTGATAGTCGAGCGCCTGCCTGAAGGCGGGCACTTCTTTGAGGAAGACCAGATTACCGATCGCAGCTCCCGCTTCCTCGCCGCCGAAATCGTGCGTGAGAAAGTGATGCGTCAATTGGGTGCAGAGATTCCCTATTCGGTCACTGTGGAAGTGGAAGAATTCTCCCAGGAAGGCAAGGTGCTACACATCAGTGCGGCGATTCTGGTGGAGCGCAACGGCCAGAAGCGCATCCTGATTGGCACCAAGGGTGAGCGTATCAAGCAGATTGGCCAGCAAGCACGCCTGGATATGGAGACCCTGTTTGATAGCAAGGTGATGCTGAACCTTTGGGTGAAAGTAAAATCCGGCTGGTCCGACGACGAGCGCGCTCTGCGCAGCCTCGGCTACGTCGATAAGCAGTAACCACTCGGCAACGTGCTGTGCAGCAGCTTCCGCCGCAACCCGCCTACATTCTCCACTCCCGTCCATACCGGGATTCCAGTCTGATTCTGGCGCTGCTAACCCCGGACTACGGGCGTATCGCCTGTATCGCCAAGGGCGCGCGCCGTGACAAACAGCGTCGCCAGCGCGCCTTGCAACCTTTTGCCCCGTTACTGGTAACCCTACTGGGGCGTCACGAGCTGAAGACGCTCGGGCCGCTGGAAAATGCCGGCCAGCCGCTCTGGCTGAAGGGGCGTGCCGTGTATGCCGGGCTTTATGCCAACGAACTTCTGGTGCGGTTGATGCCGGAAGGGGAAAGTCAGGTATCCATATTTGTCGCATACCAGAATTTGTTGCAGCGTCTGGCGAGTTTGTCCGGCGAGAAAAGTGATGAGCTGGAACTGCCACTGCGAATTTTCGAGTTGCAGATGTTGCAAGCGCTGGGCAGCTGCCCCGAATTGGATTATTGCTCCCTGGAAGGTGCTGCGATAAGGCCGGATGGAGTCTACCGGCTGACTCTGGAAGAGGGGTTTGTACCTGTCGCGGTGCCCCCGGGTCAGGCGCTGCGAGGGGCAGATTTTGTTGGTGGACAGCTGCTGGCATTGGCGCAGTTGCTCGCAGAGGACACGCTATTTGAGAGTCGTACGGCGCCTCAGGGGCAGCTTGGCGATGCCAAACGCCTTACACGCCTTTTATTGAGCCCAATGCTCGGTCAGCGTCCACTTAAAAGTCGCGAGCTATTTCGACAGGTGTACTGCGCAGACTGAATTTACAGCCGATGGTCGAGGTCAGTTTCCCCGGGGTCTGCTTGCTCTACCTCGCACTCCAGGCCGAACAATGCGTCCAGGTCCTGGTCCGCCGCCCAATCCCGCAATCCGCGAATCTCTTTTCTGACCAGTTTGTAGACTGTCTCAAAAGTCGCTTTATCCGGCAGGTCGTCGTCACTCAGTGGAGTGCGCTGTGTTTCCGCCTTTTCACCATCCAGGTGTTTCTCCTGCAGTGGCCGCAATAGCTCCTGCAGCTGCTCGGTGGCGGTGCGCAGGCGTGGTACGCCGCAATAGCAGCAGCCGCCGTGCAGGCGGTGCACCCGTTCGAACATGGCGAGGTAATCGCCGCTTTGCGCCATACTCGCGAGCGCCTGCTCGTCTTCATGCAGGCCTTTCAGCAACATGCGCAGCAGATCCCGTGCGAGCCTTGCATCCTGATTGGCCAGGTTGAGACTGTCCGCGATGTCGACCAGTCGCGGCTCCATCAGTGTGGTAAGTGGTGTTGGGGCACCATTTGAGCTCACTTCCATCCAGCGTTTTACGGTGTGAGTCAACTGGCTCTCGCTGACCGGTTTGCTGAGGTAGTCGTCGAGGCCGGCACTTAACAGGCGCGACTTCTCTTCGGTGCCGGCGTGCGCGGTAAGGGCGATCACCGGTGTGCGCCGCCCGCTCTCTTCGCTGCGGATCGTCTGCGTGGTGGCGATGCCATCGAGCCCCGGCATCTGGATATCCATAAAGATCATGTCGAAATGCTGTCCTCGCCACAGTCGCAGAGCCTCTTCACCACTGTCGGCCAGGGTTGTTTCGATGTGCTGTGCTCGCAGCAGTTCGCTCATCAATCGCCGGTTCGCTTCGTAGTCGTCCACCACCAGGACCCGCGGCTGGGTCGGCCAGGGCAGGGCCGGAAAGGTGCCCGTCTGTGGGCGGGACTGTGCCTGTTGCGGGACCGCGCGCTTGAGGGCGCGCAGCAGACCTTCGCGGCTGACCGGTTTGGCGAGGAATGCGAGCACCCGGGTGCGCAGGGCGTCGTAGCAGCGCCGGAGGTCAACCGGTGATCCCTGAATGATCACCCGGCATTGGTAGGTGTCGATGAGTTGCTGCACGGTGCTGATGAAACCATCGAAATCGTTATTCGCCAGGGCCGTGTCGATAATCAGGCCATCCGGCAGAGCGTCGTGACGCCACATCTGCTCTACCGCCGGCACCAGGCTTTCGCCATCATTGTGTTCCAGCGGTGCAGCGCGCCAGTACGAGAGCTGCTGGTAGATCTGCTGGCGGGTCATGGGGTTGGGGTCCACCAACAGCAGACGACAGCCCGGGAACTGCTCTCGAGTTACTGCGATTCGATTGCGATCGATGGTCAGAGGAAGTTGAATCCAGTAGGTGCAACCGCCCTGTTCATTCTCGTCGAGACCGATTTCCCCCTGCATGGAGTGCACCAGGTTACGCGCAATTCCCAGCCCCATACCGCTATTGGACAATTGCTGCTGATTGGCTGTACCGGTCAGTAGCAGGCGCAGCTCGCGGCGACCCTGATCATCACAGCGCTCCCCGTTGTCGGTGATACTGATGCGCACCATCAGCTCGGACTCTTTGCCGCTCAAAACGGCAATGCGCACGGGGATACTGCCGTTCTCCGAGCACCGGATTGCAGAGCTCACAAGGTTGGTCAGTATCTGTTTGATCCGTAGCGGGTCACCAATTTGGGAGGGCGGCAACTGCGGGTCGACGAAAGGCACCAGTTCCAGGTTGTGCTCGTAACCGTAGGGCGCGAGGATCTGCAGCGTTTCCTCCAGAACCTGCCCCAGATTCATGGGGCTGTGATCCAGCACCAGGTTACCGGACTCAATCCGGGAGAAGTCCAGAATATCGTTGATCGACGTCAGTAGATTCTCGGATGAGCGCTGTATCGTCTGCAGGTAGTCGTGCTGCAGCTGGTCGACTTCAGTTTTCAGTAGCAGGTTGGTGAACCCGATGATTCCGTTCAGTGGCGTGCGGATTTCGTGACTGGTGTTGGCGAGAAAGGTGGACTTGACGCGGCTGTTTTCCTCGGCTTTTTTACGCGCGATCTCCAGCTCGATGTTCTGCTCTTCCATGGCGTCCAGAGACTGGCGCAGGTCCTCCATGGTCTGGTGGAGGCCTTCCTGGTAGTCACGGTGGTATTCCGCCAGGTTGCGTGCCATCTGGTTGATTTCTTCCCCCAGCTGAAACAGTTCCAGATTGTGGGAGTTGGGTACCCGGGTGGCGAATTTGCCGGTACCGATAATCCGTAGGGACTCCTTGATGCGATCCATACTGCGGGAGGCGCGCTCCGACATGGCAACCGCCCATACCAGCGCCACCAGACTGCAGATGATCAGCCCGACTAACCCTACCAGCGCCACCTGATAGGTGCCCACCAGAAAGTAGGGGCGGTGCAGTTCAATACTCAACCAGCAATTGGCGTCGTCTCCGATCAGCGGTTGCAGTACCTGAAGACTTTTCAGGTCCTCGTGCACGTGAGCCGACTTGCCGCGCAGCTCATCGGCAGTAAATATGGTGCGAGGGCGTGGCCCGACACTGGATATCAGTTTGAATTCCTCTTCGCCAGCACTGTTCAGGTCTGCCCGGTACAGTTGGACCGAGCGGATCATGTCCCGCTCCAGCATCAGCGCCATCAGGCTTTTATCAAGCCATTGGATGCGCTCCTCAAAGGCGTAGCCATCGCTCAGGTGGATCAGCTCTACCAGTTGCTCGGCACTGGCGCGACCATGACTCAACAGTAGGTCACGCCGGTCGCTCATTTGCTGGAGCGTGAACAGCAGGCACAGTAGCACGGCCAGAATCAGTGCGGGCGTCATCGCGTAGCGGAACAGCAGCGCTCTCAGGGACAGTCGGCGCTTGCTCCTGTGGCGCCGGCTAGACGGAGGCACTTGCGGCGTGGATGTCGGGTCTGAGGGGGTGGGGGGAACCATGTTGCCTGATCGCGCCTGTTTCGATTGTGTTATTTTTGTCCGATTCTACCTCTGCTGGCAGCAGAAACCAGCCCCATTTAACCTTGTCAGTGGCCAGATATCCGGGTTCGGATTCGCAGCTCGCCCCGCGGACAGGTAGAATGTGCGCCCGCCTGGCCTTTGGCCGCCCCTTGAATGGCCTTTTGATGCGTTCTTTGAACCAAGCGATGGACCTGAAGTTGACTATGGAATATCCGACGATTGCCGATTGTGTCGGCAATACGCCACTGGTGCGCTTGCAGCGCCTGCAAGGGCAGACCAGCAATACGCTGCTGCTCAAATTGGAAGGCAATAACCCTGCGGGATCGGTCAAGGATCGGCCTGCGCTGTCCATGATCAGCCGAGCTGAGGCCCGTGGTCAGATTACCCCGGGGGATACGCTGATTGAGGCCACCAGTGGCAATACCGGTATAGCCCTCGCCATGGCGGCGGCGATCAAGGGCTATCGTCTGATTCTGATTATGCCTGAGAGCGCTACCGATGAACGCAAGGCTGCGATGACCGCCTACGGTGCCGAATTGATTCTGGTCACCGCTGAGCAGGGTATGGAGGGTGCACGGGATCTGGCACTGCAAATGCAGGCGGAAGGTCAGGGGCTTGTACTGGACCAGTTCTCTAACCGGGATAATCCCAGCGCGCATATCGATAGTACAGGCCCCGAGATCTGGCGTCAGACAGGTGGCCTGATTACGCACTTTGTATCGTCCATGGGGACCACCGGCACGATCATGGGGTGTGGCCGCTATTTGAAGCAGCAGAACCCCGCGGTGCAGATCATCGGTCTGCAGCCCACCGAGGGTTCATCCATTCCCGGAATACGGCGCTGGCCGCCGGCCTATCTGCCCAAGATTTTTGTTCCGCAAGAGGTGGATCGGGTAATGGACATCAGTCAGGCAGAAGCCGAAGCCATGACCCGTCGCCTGGCACGGGAAGAAGGTATCTTCTGTGGTGTGTCTTCCGGCGGTGCGGTGGCCGGTGCACTGAAAGTTTCCGCTGAAGTTGAGAATGCCACGATTGTGGCGATCATTTGTGATCGCGGCGACCGATATCTGTCATCTGGTCTGTTTGACGCCGACCAGGATGCATAAGTCCGAACAGCGATCACGCCGTATAAAGATCCTTGTAACCGCGAGTTAGACCATTGGTACAAGTCAGAAAAAATTATCCGCGACTGGAAGACGGCACCCTGGACAGGGAGGCATGGTTGCGCCACATACAGGCGATGGCCAAGCTGGACGGGGGCACACTGGTCAATCTGCGCAAAGCCGTGGAGATCAGTGAGGAAGCGGAACAGAAAGCCATCGAGGCAGAAAATATCTGGGCCGAGGGCGCCAGCAGCTTCCTTACCGGTCTGGAAATGGTAGAGATCCTTGCGGACCTGCAGATTGACGGCGAAGCCCTGTGTGCGGCCATGCTCTATCGAGCGGTGCGGGAGAAACGCCTGTCCCTGCAAACCGTCGAAAGCGAAATGGGCGAGACGATCGCCAAGTTGATTCGCGGTGTTCTGCAGATGGCGGTAATCCGCAATCGCAGTGCGGACACTGGGGAGGAAAATCAGAGCGGCGCTGTTGAAGAGCATTCGGAAAATATCCGCCGTATGCTGGTTGCGCTGGTGGACGATGTCCGGGTTGCGCTGATCAAGCTGGCGGAGCGTACCTGCGCTATTCGCGCGTCGAAAAAGGCCGACGAGGCCAAGCGGCGCCGTGTCGCCCGCGAAGTGGCGGATGTGTATGCACCGCTCGCCCATCGCCTGGGCATCGGTCATATCAAATGGGAATTGGAAGACCTGGCCTTTCGTTACCTTGAACCCGATGACTATATGCAGATTGCCCGGCTGCTGGATGAGAAGCGGCTGGCGCGGCAGGAGTACATCGACGATGTGCTCGGTCTGTTGCGCAACGAACTGCACAAGGCGGATATCGAAGGTGAAGTCTTCGGTCGCGCCAAGCATATTTACAGCATCTGGCGGAAGATGCGCCGGAAAAACATCGGCTTTTCCCAAGTCTACGATATTCGCGCGGTGAGAATCCTGGTGCCCACGGTGCGCGACTGTTACGCGGTGCTCGGCATCGTACATAACCTGTGGCGCAATATTCCCAATGAATTTGACGATTACATTGCATCGCCTAAAGAAAATGGCTACCGGTCTTTACATACCGCGGTAATCGGACCTGATCGCAAAGTTCTGGAAGTCCAGATCCGTACTTTCGCCATGCACGAGGAGGCCGAGTACGGGGTTTGTGCTCACTGGCGCTATAAAGGTACGGATAAGAAGTCTGGTCAGCTGGAAGGCCAGGACGGTTACGAACAGAAAATCTCCTGGCTGCGTCAGGTGCTCGACTGGCACGAAGAGGTGGGGGGAAATCCGTTGCAGGACGACCTGCAGGCCAGCGACGTAGATACTCGAATTTATGTATTTACGCCGGATGGTCACGTAGTGGATTTGCCCCGTGGTGCGACGCCCCTCGATTTCGCTTACAAAATCCATACAGAGATCGGGCACCGTTGCCGGGGCGCCAAGGTGGATGGCCGCATCGTGCCCCTCAACCACGAGCTGCAAACTGCAAACCAGGTAGAAATTCTAACCGGCAAACGGGAGGCACCCAGCCGCGACTGGATTTCGCGCAGTATGGGGTATATCACTACCTCGCGAGCGCGGGCCAAGGTCATTCACTGGTTCAAGCAGCAGGCGAGAGACCAGAATGTGGCGGAAGGCCGCACCATTCTTGATGGCGAATTCAAACGGCTGGCGCTGACGGATTTCGATTTCGAAAAGCTGGCGAAAAAACTCAATATGCATTCCCTGGATGATCTGTATGCTGCAGTGGGCGCCGGAGATATCGGGGTCGGACAGGTGCTGAATGCCGCTCAGCGGATGATCAAGGTAGAAAAGGGCGAGCCGGTACTGTCACTTACCGCACCGGTGGCGCGTGAGGGGCAGGCGGATGTCTATATCGATGGTGTCGGCAACCTGTTGACGCATATTGCCCGCTGCTGCAACCCTCTGCCCGGCGATGAAATCATGGGTTACATCACCCTGGGACGCGGGGTCTCCATTCACCGCAAGGACTGCGCCAATATGCTGCGAATGCAGTCGGAAGAACCAGAGCGCATCCTGCAGGTGGAGTGGGCCGAGAAACCAACGGAAGTATACGCGGTGGAAATTATGGTAGAGGCTTACGACCGCCACGGCCTGCTGCGGGATGTCACCACCATGCTTGATAGCCAGCGTATCAATATCACTGCCATGCAGACTCACTCCAACAAACACAAGCACACGGTGGATATGGTCATCACGGCAGAGATCCACAATTTTGAGGAACTCAGCCAGGTGCTACATCGCATTAACCAGCTGCCCAATGTGGCCTCGGCGAAGCGTCGAATATTGCACTGAGGTGGCGAGGTACGAGAAAGCGAGTCGATTATGAAGCAAACCTACGATGTCGAAGATCTGCAATATCTGATGGCGCAGCTGCGAAATCCTGACGGTGGTTGCCCCTGGGATCTCAAGCAGAGCTTTGCGAGTATCGTACCGTCGACCATTGAGGAGGCTTATGAAGTCGCCGAAGCTATCGAGCAGGAAGATTTCGAGCACTTGCACGAAGAGTTGGGCGACTTGTTGTTTCAGGTCATCTTTTACGCGCAATTGGGGCGGGAAGAGGGGTGCTTCGATTTTTCCAGAATTGTCGATACGCTGGTGCGTAAACTGGTTCGTCGCCATCCTCATGTGTTTCCGTCAGGTGCGCTTTATGGCGAAAACCAGACAGCGGAAATCGACGAGCGGCAAGTGAAGGCCAACTGGGAAGCGATCAAGGCCGCCGAGCGGGAAGCAAAAGGCGAGGGCGGTACACTGGCCGGTGTGGCGGTGGGATTACCGGCGCTGACCCGTGCCGCGAAATTGCAGAAGCGGGCTTCCCAGGTCGGCTTCGACTGGCCGGAAATAGATGGGGTGCTGGACAAGGTAGAAGAGGAACTGCGGGAGCTGCGAGAAGCCATAGCCAGTGGCGACCGTGACCACGCGAGTGAAGAGCTGGGCGACCTGATGTTTTCCTGCGTCAACGTGGCGCGGCACCTGAAACTTGACTCTGAGACGGCCCTGCGTCAGAGCAATCGAAAATTCGAGCAGCGCTTTGCTGCGGTTGAAGCGGCGCTCGCTAAGCGCGACCAGCAACCTGCGGACGTTTCTCTCGAAGAACTGGACCGGCTTTGGGACGCGGCGAAGGTCGCCGGAAATCAGTCCCCGGAGGCGGGTTGAACGGTGTTCGGTGCTGTTTGCTTGAGTCAAGAAAGACTTGACTGGCTGGCTGGTGAAATTATCCCCGGGAAGAGAAGCGATCTGCTTTAATTGACGGGAAATTTGTAAAAAAATTACCTAATTCGGCCTGACCACATGCGGACTTGTTCTGTGTGGGGGCAAAGTGTAAGGTAGCGCTCTTTTCTCGGGGCGCCACCGGAACCTCCGGCTGGGAATATTCAATAATTGCCTCGGCATGATCTGGAGACTATCTGTTTATGCGAATCATACTTCTGGGCGCACCTGGCGCCGGCAAAGGCACCCAGGCCCAGTTCATTACCGAGAAGTTTGGTATTCCTCAGATTTCTACCGGAGACATGCTCCGCGCCGCTGTCAAAGCGGGCACGCCGCTGGGTCTGCAGGCCAAAGATGTCATGGCAGCCGGCAAGCTGGTTTCCGACGATCTGATCATTGCGCTGGTGAAGGAGCGAATTGCACAGACAGACTGCGCTAATGGCTTCCTGTTTGATGGCTTTCCGCGCACTATTCCCCAGGCACAGGCACTGCTGGATGCGGACGTATCCATCGATCACGTGCTGGAAATCGCTGTTGATGATGAAGAAATCGTTAAACGACTGTCCGGCCGACGGGTGCATGAAGGCTCCGGTCGCGTTTATCACCTGATTTACAATCCACCCAAAAACGAAGGTGTGGATGATGTGACTGGCGAAGCACTGGTTCAGCGTGCTGATGACACCGAAGACACCGTGCGCAATCGCCTGTCGGTATACCATGAGCAAACAGAGCCGCTAGTCGGTTTCTACCGCGAACTGGCCCAGCGCGCACCGGAAACCGCCCCCAAGTACAGCAAGGTGGAAGGGGTTGGCTCCATGGACGATATCCGTGAGAAAGTGATTGAGGCGCTGAGCTGAAGTCGTATCTCCTGCGATGTTCCCAGTAGAGGGAATAATACGAAAAAGCTCCTTCGGGAGCTTTTTTTGTATTCACGTCCCTCCCCCCGGTTGATTGTCACAGCCTATCAAGTTACCGGGAAAACCTGCTAAATACTTTTTTTCAGGATTCTGGAATACTCTGCATCACATTCGCCCCTGACCCCACACTGATTTTCAATAGAGGAGCGTATCGCAATATGGCGCATGCAATCATCCTGATGAACCTGGGTACCCCCGCTGAGCCGACTCCCGGCGCCGTGCGCCAGTTCCTGAAGGCGTTTCTCTCTGACTCACGGGTGGTCGAGATTCCTCGTCCGTTATGGGCGATGATCCTGAACCTGTTGGTGCTGCCGTTCCGCCCGGCGAAGATCGCCCCCGCTTATCGGGAAATCTGGAATCAGGGGCTGGATGGTGAAACCGTCACCGGCTCGCCCATCGTGTATTACACCCAGCGTCAGGTGGCCTTGCTACAGCAACGGCTGAACTCTCGCGCCCCAGGGCAATTTACCGTGGCCTATGCGATGACGTACGGTGGCCCTTCGCTGGCCGATACCGTGTCCCGGTTGTCCGAAAATGGCATTACCCAGTTTACCGTTTTGCCGTTGTATCCCCAGTATTCCGCCACTACCACTGGTGCCATCTACGATCAGGTGGCAGAGATCCTGCGCAGTAGCCGCAATGTGCCGGATATTTCCGTGGTACACGAATACTGGCAGCACCCTTTATATATTGAAGCGCTGGCCAACTCGGTGCGCGAGCATTGGGCGGGTCGGGGTGCTGCGGAGAAATTGATGATGTCGTTCCATGGCATTCCCAAGGCAAACATTCGCAAGGGCGACCCTTACTATGATCAGTGCTGTGGCACAGCCAGGCTGCTGGCTGCTGAACTGGGACTTTCTGAGGATAAATGGGCAATTACCTTTCAATCCCGCTTTGGTAAGGCGGAGTGGCTACAGCCTTATACCGACAAAACCCTGATAGCGTGGGGGCAAAGTGGGGTGGCCAGCGTAGATGTGATTTGCCCCGCGTTCTCTGCTGATTGTCTCGAGACCCTGGAAGAAATCGCGGTAGAGAATCGCGCTAATTTTATCGAAGCGGGGGGTACCGAGTACCGGTATATTCCAGCACTGAACGCCCGCGAGGACCATTTAAAAGCATTGGAAGCGGTGGTTCGAGATCGTTTACCGGCGGTCATTGCAGATCAAATCGCGGAAGATGGAATAAATTAATTGCTATCCACTCCCTTCCTTTTCCTCTCCCGCGCTTGGGGTTTTCCGGAAATTCCATCGGAATTTTGTTAAATCCCTAAAAAAATCCAACTTTTTTGTGAAATTTGGTTGTTTTTAATCTTTTTTTCTTGCAAACCCTCTTTTTTTTATTAACTTTGATACAGCCGTGTCATTTTCAATGGCTGGGCTGCTCTCAATTTTCACGCTTGGTCGATACACAATTCAGTGTGAACAGTGACTTCTTTAATTAGAGAAAGAGGAGACAAGGGATGGCACGAGTCGCAAAGAAAAAGGCTAAGGCAAAACGGGTAGCAAAACCGGCCGCCAAAGCTTCCGTTGCCGCTTCACCAGTGGTAGTCAAAGCCCAGAAAGCAGTGGATGCCGCTGCAAAATCGCTGGATGCACAGCTGGACCGCGTTGGAAAAGCCCGTGCCCGGGTGCAAAAGTCCAACACTGCGGCGGCAAAAAAGTCGCTGACAGCCGCCAATGCAAAGTTGCGTGAGCAGCGCGCCAAGCTGGCTGAGGCCAAACTTGGGCTTGCAAAAGCCAATACCATGGATGCCGTGCGCCAGGCTGAAGAATCCGCGAAGAAGTCGGTTTCCGAGTTGGCCGAGAAGTTGTCGAACAAAGCTGATAAGGAGCTGAGTAAGGCGCTGAAAGCCTTTGAGGCCCGCTGGAAAAAGACCCGAGCCAAGGCGGATGCCAAAAAAGTAAAAGCGGCAGAGAAGAAAGCTACCGCCAAAGTGAAAGCTGCGGCGAAGAAAGCTGCTGCGAAAGCCAAGGCGATGGAGAAAAAGGCTGCTGCCAAAGCGAAAGCAGAAGCCAAAAAGGCAGCCAAGAAAGCCAGTAAGAAAAAGGCGGTGAAGAAATCGGCCGGGCGTCCTAAAAAGGCCGCTGCGAAAAAGTCGACCGTGAAAAAGGCTGCCGCCAGAAAAGCGGCAACCAAAGCGGTAAAATCAGCACCCAAGAAGTCCGCACGTCGCGGTCGCCCACCGAAGGCTACTGCCAAAAAGGCCACAGGCCGGCGCGGTCGTCCGCCCAAGAAGGCATGATCAACGGCCACTGACCCGGAGTGCCCTTCGCGGGCGCACTCGCAAAAGCCCTGGAACCTGGTTCCGGGGCTTTTTTGGTTTGTAGTAGGTCCAGTTTGGCGGCCAGTTGCGTTTACGGCTGGCCGTGCCACAATTCGCCCCCGAATACCGGAGCACGGTCAGTCTGGAAGAGGTAGGGGTGGTACAAGTCCTGCAGCTCACCAGGGGGCTGAATCGCCTGATATCCACCGTAACTGCTTAGTAAAACACCGGAATGGGACCTGTCTGTTGAAAATCCTTGCTATCGATACTACTTCCGGCGCCTGCTCCGTTGCCCTCTACGATCACGGAGCGGTGCGTGAGGCTTTTGTCCGTGCAGAGCGCGATCACACCCGCCGACTATTGCCTATGGTGGAGCAGGTATTGGCCGAAGGGCAATGTAGCCTGTCCCAGATCGATACCATGGCGGTTAGTAAGGGGCCGGGTTCTTTTACCGGTCTGCGTATCGCGATCAGTTGCGTGCAGGGGTTGGCGTTTTCCGCAGACAAGCCGGTAGTACCCGTTTCCAGTCTTGCTGCTCTCGCCTGTGGTGCGGTGCGTGAGAACCCGCAGTGGGCAGCAGAGTCGGTACCCGTACTGGCAGCTCTGGATGCGCGTATGCAGGAGGTTTACTGGGGGCTCTACGACGCCTCAAGCCCGGGAAAGCCTCTCGTTGACGATCAGGTGTCCGCCCCGGATCAGGTCGTGTCCACCTTGGTGGCGGAGCAGTATATTGTCGAATCCGAGCCTTGCGCGCCGCTGCTGGGAGCCGGTCCCGGCTGGAAGTACACACCTTTGGCAGAGCTTAATCCACGGGCACTCGCGCTGGATGCTGCCATCCACGCCCAGGATATTGCGGTGCTGGCCGCTGATTTGTGGGGAACTGGGGTGCAGGTATCCGCAGAAGCGCTGGAGCCCGCTTACCTGCGCAATGAAATTACCTGGAAAAAGCGTGAACGTATTCGTCCGCTCAAATAACGTTTTAATGCAGTAGAAGAGTATGGAAACCTTTCAGATTGTCATCCTGGCGCTTATTCAGGGAATTACGGAATTTCTGCCAATTTCCAGTTCCGCACATTTGATTTTGCCTCATCAGGTACTGGGCTGGCCCGATCAGGGGCTGGCGTTTGATGTGGCCGTGCATTTCGGATCCTTGATCGCCGTACTGGTGTATTTTCGCAAAGACGTTTGGCAGTTGATTAGTGACGGCCTGGGGGGATTCAAGACTGGTCAGTTTTCCAGTGAAGGCCGCCTCGCGTGGCTTATAGTGCTCGCCACGATTCCCGCTGGTCTTGTAGGCCTGGCATTCAAGGGCTTCATTGAGGAGCATCTGCGCTCCTCGGCGGTGATCGCAGCCACGACCATTATCTTTGGTTTGTTGCTGTGGTGGGCGGATGCTCGCGGCGAGCGCCGTGATGATATTGAAAAACTGAACTGGAAAAAGGCCTTATTGATTGGTGCGGCCCAGGCTCTCGCACTGATCCCTGGCACATCCCGCTCTGGTATTACCATGACAGCGGGCCTGATGCTGGGAATGAAGCGGGAGGCCGCTGCACGTTTTTCTTTTCTGATGTCGATACCGGTGATTGCTCTGAGTGCGCTTCTATTGACCCTGGAGTTACTCGACACAAGCTCCGTACCCTGGGGAAGTATCTTCCTCGGGGTTGTTCTATCCGGTATCAGCGCCTATCTGTGCATCCATTTTTTCCTTCAGTTTATTAGCCGTATTGGCATGGCGCCCTTCGCAATCTACCGGCTGCTGCTGGGGGGAGCACTGATTTGGCTTATTCTATCCAGTTGACCCGGCGTAAGCCTTGTGACCAGCTGGTGCGGCCGGTACTGCAAAACCTTCAGGTGTAATCATGACGACCACAGTGGCATTTATCGGGCTCGGAGTAATGGGGTTTCCCATGGCGGGCTTTCTTTCCCGGGCAGGGTACAAAGTACAGGTTTATAACCGTACGGCGAGTCGCGCTCAGTTGTGGCTGGACTCCTACGAAGGTGAAGCGTTCACGACGCCGGCCAAGGCTGCGGAAGGGGCGGACTATGTATTTTGCTGTGTCGGAAACGATGACGATTTGCGCCAGGTAACTACGGGCGAAAACGGAGCATTTCATGGTATGGCGGCCGGGACCCTGTTTATTGACCACACGACGGCCTCCGCCAATGTCGCAAGAGAGCTCGCCGATGCAGCGTCCCGTTGCGGTATCGGATTTCTCGATGCGCCGGTTTCCGGCGGTCAGGCTGGTGCGGAAAATGGTGCACTCACGGTCATGGTGGGTGGCGTGGATGCGGATTACCAGCGTGTCAGTCCCTTATTGAACTGCTATGCCCGCGCGGTGAACCTGCTCGGTCCCGTGGGCAGTGGACAGTTGTGCAAAATGGTCAATCAGATATGTATCGCAGGGCTGGTGCAGGGACTTTCGGAAGGATTGCATTTCGCCAGGGCTGCAGGGCTGGACCCGGCACAGGTTGTCGAAGTGATTTCCAAAGGCGCGGCACAAAGCTGGCAAATGGAAAACCGCTACAAGACCATGCTGGCAGGTGAGTATGAGCATGGCTTTGCAGTGGACTGGATGCGCAAAGATCTGGGAATTGTTCTGGATGAGGCGCAAAAAAATGGCGCTCTATTGCCGGTCACCGCGCTGGTGGATCAGTTCTACAGTGAAGTGCAGGCCCTTGGTGGCGGCCGCTGGGATACTTCCAGCCTGTTCGCAAGATTGACTAACCTGCGCGATTTCGACTGATACACAGACCCGCAGATCATGTGTGCCAGTGCTGAGTGCCCTTAACGAGTCATTTTTGTGAAAGTTTTGTTACTTTCTGCATACGATGCCGACAGTCACAAGCGCTGGCGGCGCGGTCTGGTGTCGGCCATTCCACACTGGCAGTGGACCCAGTTGACACTGCCCCCCCGCTTTTTCAGCTGGCGTATACGTGGAAACAGCCTGAGCTGGGGAAGGGGAGAAGCGCGCGCGCTAATGGAGCAGCCATGGGACCTGCTTGTCGTCACTTCCATGGTGGATCTGGCATCTCTGCGGGGTCTGGTGCCCTGTCTGGCGCACGTGCCGACAGCGGTCTATTTTCACGAAAACCAGTTCAGCTATCCGCGCAGCGAAAACGCGGTGGCCTCGGTCGAACCGCAGATTCTCAACATCTATTCCGCGTTGTGTGCGGACTGCATACTGTTCAATTCGGAATTCAATCGCAGCAGCCTGCTGGACGGTGCCGCCGAGCTGCTGAATAAATTGCCGGATCAGGTGCCCGACGGTATTTGTGACGAAATCCAGAGTAAGTCCTGGGTGTTGCCGGTGCCACTGGAAAGCAGCGCGTTCAGTATCGAGCGGATTCCTTCGACGAGGCCTACATTTATCTGGAACCACCGTTGGGAGTACGATAAAGGGCCGGATATTTTACTCGCCGCCCTGCGTAGGTTCGGGCGTGCGCAAATTCCATTTACCTGTCACGTGGTCGGACAGCAGTTTCGGCGACAGCCCGCGGAGTTCGCCCAAATCCGCAAGCTTCTGCAGAAACTCGGAGCTCTTGGTGCATGGGGCTATCAGGAGCAACTGCCCGAGTATCGGCGACTTCTCGGGCAAAGCCACGGGGTGATTTCCACCGCACGACATGATTTTCAAGGGTTGGCCGTGTTGGAGGCGGTGGCTGCTGGCTGCCAGCCGCTGGTGCCAGATAATCTGGCGTATCCGGAGTGGTTCGGTGGCGGAGGCTGGCGTTATTCCGATGATATTGAGTCCTGCGCGGCAAACCTCAGTGCCGCTATGCTGCGTTGTGCGAGGGGAGTGCGAGACTGCGTAACGGCGCATGTACCGGATGTCCAGCACCTGAGCTGGACGCACATGGCCGGTGAATATGAGGTGCGGCTGCGCAATTGTGCCGATGGCGCAAGAGGTGTGCGCGCCTGAGCGTACAACCGGCCGCAGGAAACAGGTATCATGCGGCCCTTAGTTCAGCAGATAGTCAATTTTAAGTACGGAATTTTAAGGACATATGAGCAAGCAGCGTGTATTGACCGGTATTACCACCACCGGTACTCCCCACCTGGGAAACTACGTGGGAGCGATTCGCCCGGCCATCGCCGCCAGTCAGGACGAGAACAATCAGTCTTTCTATTTCCTTGCGGACTATCACGCGCTGATCAAATGTCATGACCCGGAGCAGGTTCATCAGTCCACCCGGGAAATCGCCGCAACCTGGCTGGCGTTGGGGTTGAACACCGATAACGTTGTGTTCTATCGCCAGTCCGATATTGTCGAGATTCCCGAGCTGACCTGGTTGCTTACCTGCCAGACTGCCAAGGGCCTGATGAATCGAGCCCATGCCTATAAGGCGGCGGTGGATGCCAACCGGGATGATGGCCAGGATTCCGATTTCGGGATCACCATGGGCCTGTACAGCTACCCGGTGCTAATGGCCGCAGATATCCTGATGTTCAACGCCAACAAGGTTCCTGTGGGTAAAGACCAGATTCAGCATATCGAAATGGCCCGTGATATTGCGGCCCGTTTCAATCACCACTACGGAGAGCACTTCGCGTTACCCGAGGCGGTGGTGGACGATCATGTCGCGGTACTGCAAGGGCTCGACGGTCGTAAGATGAGCAAAAGCTACGGGAATACCATTCCGTTGTTCCTGGCGGAAAAACAGCTGAAAAAACACATCAACAAGATCAAAACCAACCTGCTTGAGCCAGGCGAACCCAAAGACCCGGATACCTCTACGGTATTTCAGATCTGGCAGGCATTCGCTACACCGGAGCAGACCGCCGACATGCGGCAGGCATTCGCCGATGGTATCGCTTGGGGGGAATCCAAAAAGCAGCTGTTCGAGTTGATCAACGGCCAGATTGGCGAGGCGCGCGAGCGCTACAACGAACTGCTCGCTAACCCCGCTCAGATCGAGGCTGAACTGGAAAAGGGGGCGGAGAAGGCGCGCGCCTATTCGGCACCATTCCTGGAAAAACTACGTGAAGCGGTCGGTATCCGCAAAATTAGTTGAGGCAGTTACTGGTCCTGCTTTGATTGGCTCGCAGTTTTCTTGACTGCGGGCCATCCTTCCCTCTGTCTCCCCCGTTGGCCGTCAGATTCATCGGTCTGGTCATGAAACAGATGCACCTGTGTCTCAAATGGCATATCGATGCCAGCCTCGTCGAGCGCTTCTTTCACCGCCTCTACGACCCGCGCGCGTACATGGGTAACATCTGTCTGTCGGCTGTTGGTCCACCAGCGTGCGCGGATGGTTACCCAGCTTGCGGCAAGATCCCACGGGAGTGCTTCTGGCGCCGGCTTCGTGACGATACCCTCCACATTCCCGAGTGCTTTTTCGATAACCTCACAGGCTTCAGTGATACTGTCACTGTAACCAATGCCAATTTCGTAATCACTTCGGCGTAAGGAGCGAGCAGTTTTCACGAGGATCGCATTAGTGTAGATGTCGCTATTGGGAATGAGAACCCGCTGGCCATCATAGGTATTTATGACTGTTGCACGGGTTTCAATGCGTTTCACTGTGCCTTCAAAATCGGAAACCTGGATTTGATCACCCACTTCAAAGGGTTGTCGGATCAGTATCAGCAGTCCCGCCAGCCAGTTCTGTAATATGTCTTTGAATGCGAAGCCGATGGCAACTGAGCCGACCCCCAGGCCGGCGATCAGGTCGCCGGGCTTCAGGCTGGGCATGACGATGGTTGCCGCGAGGAGCAGCCCGATCAGGGTGATTCCCCATTTCACCAGCCCCCCCAGTACATCGCCCAGATTGGAGCGGTCACGGCGTTTAAGATGGCGTCGAATCAGAAGTCTTACCAGCGCGCCGATAGCGTAGAAAATGATGAGAACGACCAGTGCCACGGCAAAGTTTGGCAAGAGCTTGATGGCACCATCTACCCAGCTATCAACCTGACCGATCGCCTCACTCAGGTCGGCATCAATTTCACTGGCTTTTTCCCGGGTATTTTCCTGCATATTGACCGCCTGGCGTTACCCGGGGTTTCGAATCCGGATATTCAGAAAAAACTCCGCTCGCTCTCCGTTTTTTGCGGCGGCGTCCATCAGGTAAACCAGCACCCGATAGGTTCCGTCCCGCGGTAGGGTAACGGAGTACATCGAGTGTCGACCCTGGCCGCGGTGCAGCGCGCGCGGTGCCGCCGGCGCGGTGATACGGTAGCTGGCCTGGGCATGATCACTGCGCAGGTCCAGCTCCAGCGACTGGCCGGTTTTCGCCTCAATCAGATATTCGATGGTGTTACCTCCGCTCAGGGTGCCCTTGACTCCCGCAAACTCAAACGGACCGTTGCGTTGCTTATGCAGCTGGATTTTTTCGACAATCGGCTGGAGCGCTTCTGTCGCCTCTGTTTGTGGTGGGGTGTATTCGCCCGATGTGGAGGAGAGGGCGGATTGTGCCTGCAGGTGTGACGGCATGGACAACATGGACAGGAGTAACAGCCAGGTCGACACACGGTCCATGTGCAGAGAAGGCAGACGGTGAAAGAACCAGGAGATGGACTGCACGAAATGCCCCACTCGATAGATTTCTGAGCCATTCAGTGTAGTTTGCCCGGCGGAGAACTAGTCGTCGTAGGTATTCTTGGGTATTGGCGGTGGTGGACGAGGCTATGAAACCTAGGATTCGGAAAGTCGCTCGAAATTCCCATGTTTGAGGTAGTGGATGACCTGTGCGATGACCTTGGGGTTTTTCATCATAAATACATGGGTCACCGGCATCTCCAGATGGTCATCCATGCCGTCAACGCGAGTGCGGGCGACACTGACCTTACCATCGTCCTGGTCCGGCAGCATCGTGGACAGGATCGGGTTGATACTGCGGGTGCCAGCAATAATACCGAGTTCAAAATCAACTGCACCGAGCTTGTTTGGCACGCTCAATTTCCCTGTCCCCAGCTGCAATCCGGCGTCGCCAAAAATAAAGTGGAACCCCGGTACCTTTCCCAGGTTGTCCACTACTTCACTGCCCTGATTGGGTGGGCCCAGCATGACAACACGGCCCAGGTTTTTCACCTTCACCCTGCTCAGGTACTGGCGCACGAGAATGCCCCCCATGGAGTGGGTAACGAAATGCACGCGGGAGGATCGGGCTGAAAGGGTGTTTTCCGCTGCATCAGTACTCTGTGCCGGGTCAGTACTCTGCCCTTGACGGGTCAGGGAGGCGCAACGATCGAGCGCGGGGGCAATTGCCGGGCCTGCCAGTGCTTCGATCGGATGATCTGTCGAAGGGTAATCCACATTGACCGTGGCAAATCCCGCTGCGGAAATCGCCGTATCCAACTTTTTCATCGCGCTTTTGGACTTTGCCAGGCCGTGCAGCAAAATCACACAATCTTCTGCCTGTGCCGAGAGGGGCAGGAAAAGTGCCATGGTTGCGCTGAGCACCGAGGAAATCAGGATTTTCATCGTTCTTGGTCACTGCGTTGTGTATTGGTTCATCGCTGGGTTAGGGGCGCAAGCCAACGACTGGATTACCGTCGATGGAGACCATCATATACCCCAGCGATCCGCGTGTGCACTTTACGGACCTTGCGCTTACCGGGGCGGCGGTTGTCGATGCGTAAACCGATTCATCCGTTCCTCCGCGGCAGTCGCCAAAACCCAACCCTGAAAGTGTAGTTCAGCGTCAGATGGAGGGTTGAATGATGCCGCTTGCGGTGAATGGGTCAAGCGGAGGTGCTGATTGCGGAAGCGCGTGGCCAGCTAGGCTATTGTCTGCACCACTAACCATTTTTTGTGACCAGATGGGCGACGCTATGGGCGAATGTTTCGGGGTCATCCGGAGTGATCACGATTGTTCTTGTTCTCAGTTTCAATACCACACTGCGGGCAGCATCTGTGGCATAGGCGCGATAGCGGCCCAGCGGTTTGTTCTGGAATAGCCCCAGATAGGCGAACAGGCCGCCATTGCCGAACAATCGAATAGAGCCATCCATTGCTGATGAATCGACAGTCACGGTTTCCAGTTGTGTCAATGACAGGCGGCTGTGCCACCCGAGGCGCAATACATAGAGCTGACTTCCTTCAACCTGATACCCGCGCACCGTGAAGAGGGCGCCGAGTACAAGAGTCGCCACTGGAATCCAGATGCCCAACTGGTAAACGGCCGGTGCTTCATCTGGCGTTTGCAATAGTAGCGCGAGAGTAATGCCCAGCAGAATAATGCTACATAGCAGGGTAAGCAATTTCAGCTGGCGGCTCCAGGGAGCAGCGTAAATCCGGCTTTTCATATTGTGGCAACAGTCCGTAGTCTGGCTGATTAGAGCGCGTATTATAAAGCTGACAGGGTAATCGCGTGCCCAATTGATAGCCTGTGCATCCAGTCGTTACCACGAGGCAAAATGCAGCATCAACATGTAGGTACCAAGTACCGGGCGTGCCCTGAGAAGGGGAACCGGTGAATGAGTGTCGTGATTACTACAATGGCGTCAGGCGTAAAATGCGCTCCCGATGCGCCTGTTCGATTGCTATACTCCGCGCCCTTTGAGCAGGGGCATAAAACCAGCCAGCCCCACCGCCAACAAGTGTGCACTGGAGATTCAAATGAAAGAAACACTCTGCGATATCGGCTTTATCGGCGCCGGCGTCATGGGGAAGAACCTGATCCTCAACCTGGTGGATAACGGATACCGTGTGTGTGCTTTCGATCTTGATCACAGTCGCCTGGATGCGCTGCTTGAACAAGATGCCCGTGAACGCGGTGACAGTGCCCCGCGGGTAGAAGTGTGCAATTCCTATACAGAGCTGCTTTCCCGGGTAAAAGCACCGCATCTGGTCATTCTTTCTGTGCCGGCCGGTGCACCGGTAGACGACGTATGCAACAAACTGCTGGACGCCGGCTTACAGGCCGACGATATCGTGATTGACACGGGCAACAGCCTCTGGACTGACTCGGTACAGCGCTGCAAGCGCTACGAGGGCAAGCTGATATTCTTTACTACCGCGGTTTCCGGCGGTGAGGTGGGTGCACGATTCGGGCCGTCGCTCATGCCCAGTGGCGATCGTTACGCCTGGGCGCGCATCGAGCCGGTATGGCACGCCATCGCGGCCAAGGTAGACCCCAAATCCGGCCAGCCCATCGAGCGATTTGAGCCCGGTAACCCGGTAAAAGTAGGGGATCCCTGTGCAGCCTATATCGGACCGATTGGCTCCGGCCACTTTGTGAAGATGGTGCACAACGGCATCGAATACGCCGACATGCAGATGATCTGCGAAGTTTATGATGTCATGCGCAGTGCGCTTGAAATGACCCCCAGTGAAATTGCCGGCGTATTCCGTGAGTGGAACAAGGGAGTGCTGAACAGCTATCTGATCGATATCAGTGCGGAAGTACTGGACACCCGCGACTCGGAAACCGGCGAGCCCCTTGTCGATGTGATTCTCGATCGTGCGGGCCAGAAAGGTACCGGCCTCTGGACCGCGGTGGGCGCATTGCAGGTGGGTTGCCCGGCGCCCAGTATCGCCGAGGCGGTTTTTTCGCGCTCACTGTCCACGCGCAAGGTGTTGCGTGGTCGTGCGGCCAAGAAGCTGGTTGGGCCAGAGGTCGCACCGGTACCGGCGGATAAGCGTCAGGAGGTGATCGACCAGCTGCACGACGCACTCTACTGCGCAAAAATCTGTGTGTACGCGCAGGGTTTCGACCTGATGAAACTGGCTGCCCGCGAACAGGGCTGGGAACTGAACTTTGCCGAGATCGCGCGCATCTGGCGCGCCGGATGCATCATTCGCGCCGTCTTCCTGCAGTCCATCAGCGATGCCTACGAGCGCGACGTGAAGCTTTCCAATCTGTTACTGGATGATTTCTTTATTGAGCAGATTGCCAATCACCAGGGCAACTGGCGCCGCGCCGTCGCTGACGCCACCATCGGTGGTATTCCGGTCCCGGCATTGTCTTCTGCCCTCAGTTACTACGACGCCTTCCGTCGCGAATCCCTTCCGGCCAACCTGCTGCAGGCCCAGCGGGACTTCTTCGGCGCGCACACCTTTTCGCGGGTGGATAAGCCAGAGCAGGAGAAGTACCACGTACTCTGGGGCGAGTCGGGTCGGCCGATGAAGAAGGTCTAAAGACTCACCAGAAAAATGGCCGCACTAACTTTGAAAAGCTGCGGCCATTTTTTTTGAGTTTTTTGTGAGATTTTCGCGGACTAGTGCACGCGCCGCGGAAAGCTGCGAAATGCTTCATCAACTGCCCGATCCATCGATCGTTGCGGATTATTCAGCACCTCCCGGGTGATCGGAGCGACGGTACGGCCTTGCCATACCAGGTGTTTCTGGCGTGCATCAACAAGGTCTATGGTCAGTTGTCCCTCAGTAGCGGATTGACTTACGCGCGCGTGTGGGGCACTTGCTGGCATCTGGTGTGTGGGATATGCGCGTACCTGCACGTTCACCAGCAGGTCGGGATTGGTGCTCGGCATCATGCCGCGGGCCATCAGTTGTTGGGATACTTCGTTTTGTGCCAATGACATTGCACGGCCGTTGCTGCCGGTAACCGGTGCAAAGCCGAAAGTCCGGTACTGGCTAAAAGCGGCTGCCGCTGCCTTATCGGAGGGCGGAGTGGCACAACCCTGCAGGGTGGTGAATGCCACTGTTAGCGACCCGGTCAGGAAGAGCGCCCGTAGCGCTGCCGTGGTGAAGGGTTTGTGGAAGAAATTCCTGTGTTTCATAAGCCAACCCCGAAACGTCGGTAGTGATTACCGACACCAGCATAGGGAAACTCTGACCAAGTCCGTAATGCCTCAGCGTGACCTGAAGGCAGTAGCTGTAAGGCGCAGCTCGCAGTGAATGGCTCGCCCTTTACAAGAGCTGCAACGCAGCAGATGCTGTCTTCAGGTCGCGCCCTGCGGGGCTTTCAGAGCGATTCACACTCTGCGTTGTGACTTCTTGAAAGGTCTAGACATTCCTGCGAAACCACGCCTTGATTGTGAACCGCTCTGAAAGCCTGAGGCATCATGGACTTGGTCAGAGGTTCCCTTGATTCGGGCTGGCGTAAAAAACATTGCTGGAACCGGCTGGTCATTTGGGGGCGATTTCGCTCCCGCCTCTACACAACCTCTTCCACTTCAGTGCTGAGCTGCTGCTCGCGATCCTCGCGGCTTGCGCGGGCGACGATCTCATCAACACTGGCGGTGTCCGTATTGAGCCCGCCGAAGGCGCTGAGCAGGTCCTTCAGTAGGGCGGAGATTTCCAGGGTCATTACCGAGAATTCAATATCGAATCGCTGGGCCGCGTTGTCCGCATCCACGTTGTCAGCTTTCTCGGTAACCGCATCACTGAATTTCAGGCGCTTGATCGCTAACTGGTCGTCCACCATCAACTCAACGCCATCGCGCCAGATCAGGCCAAGCTTGTGCACCTGCATACCGGCCACCAGATGGTTGTGAATCTCTTCCGCGCACAGGTCCTGGTTCTTACAGCGGATGACACTGCCCGATTCCTGCGGGTCGCGCAGTTCGCACTCGTGGCCGAACTCGAAGTTGGCGGGTGCCTCCGGGGCGGTCAGCCAGTGGGTCATGGACTGCTGGGGGATATTTTTCGCGGTCAGCGGAATTACAGACAGGCTGCTGATAGCTTCGCGCAGGTTTTCCAGCAGCTCTTCGGCAGCCTTGGCGGAAGAGGCATTGACCACAATCCAGCCATCTTTCGGGTCGATATAGGCAAACTGCAGCCTGGAGCGTGCGAAGGCTTTGGGTCGCATTTCCAAGAGCACTTCGTCCTTGAGGTTTTGCCGTTCTTTGCGGCCAACACTGCGGGCTTCCTTTTCTGAAATGGCGAGGGCCATCTCTTCGACCTTCTCGTTTACCACTGCTGCGGGGATGACCTTTTCCTGCTTTTTCGCACATACCATCAGGTAGCCGTTGGCCGCATGCACCAGCTCGGTACCGTGCCGGCCCAGAGGGGGAACCCAGCCGTAGCGGGCCATATCCTGGCTGCCACAGGGGGTGAAGACGTCCGGCTCGAGCATTTCATTCAGTTGCTCGGCGGACAGGGAAAATTCGCGGGTGAGACGGTATACGCGCAGGTTTTTAAACCACATACAACAGGCCAGGAGTCGATTGGAAAATTTGGCCGCGCATTATGCGATGTAAGCGGGCAGGGAGCCAGCCAAAGTCGGGACCGGCGGTTCCCTGCGGGCTTGGCGCAGCCGGAAAATATTGGTCAGAATTTCTACAGATCTACACTGCCTTGCTGACTTTGCGCATAGATGGTGTAGGGCAGTGCGACGGTGTCGGTGGCCGCTGAAAATACACTGTCGACCAGGTAAATACCTACCAGTGGGGCAAAGTAAATGGAGCTTCCATTGGAATTCAACTTGCACATATTGTAGGCAACACCGCTGTATACCCGGGGCACACTGACACACCCCGAGTTCTTCTGTTTCAGGTTGCGGGCTATCTCTGAGTCAGAGCTGGTCAGAGTGGTCACGGTGCCACAACCAGAAAGAAGCGCGAGGGACAGGGTACATAAAATGCGTTTCACGAGATTTCCTTTTATTTTGCTATCGGCAGTCGGACCACAGAAATCAGAAGATGTTCAGGATTTCGGATGGGTGGCGGAACAGGTGGCTGGGTGTGTGTTTCTCGAGCTCTTCTCTGGAGCCGTAGCCCCAGAGAACGCCGGCACCGGGGAGGCCGTTTTGTGCAGCAGCGGACAGGTCATAGCGCCGGTCGCCAATCATGAGGGAATTGTGCCCGATTCTGTTTTCTTTGAGCAGTGTCTCAAGCTGTTGCCCCTTGGTGATACCCACATCACCGCCACTGACAAACTCGAAATAGTGGCGTAACTCAAACTGTTCGAGAATTCGCGTGGCAAAATCGGCTCTTTTTGAGGTACATACACCCAGGCGAATGCCGTCTTGCATATTGAGTTGCTGTAGCATGTCAGCGATTCCGGGATAAAGCCTGTTCTCCGCATAGCCTGTTTCGCCGTAGCGCTCACGGTATTTATCGACCAGGGCCCGGACATGGGTGTTGTCGTCGGAGCCAGTGAGGTGCGCGAGGGTCACCTCCAGAGGTGGGCCAATATGCGGGGTAAGTTGAGTTGCGGGCCGCGGTGCGTAATCGAAGGCTTGCAGGGCGTAATTCATGGAATTCACGAAACCATCTGCGGGGTCACTCAGGGTCCCATCCAGGTCAAATAACAGCCATTCATATTTACTCATGTATTGCTCCTGAGTCTAATTTCAATTTCCAGCAGGTGCGGAGATTATGTGGCCAGCGGAGCAAGTTTTCCTCGGGTCAGCTCCAATAAGTCATTGGGGGCCAGCTCAATCTCCAATCCGCGGCGGCCGGCACTGACATAAATAGTGTCGTAGGACTTCGCTGTAGTGTGCAGGAACGTAGGTAGCGGTTTTTTCTGGCCAAGTGGGCTTACCCCACCAAGTACATAGCCTGAAGAGCGTGTCACCGCATTTTTGTCGGCCATCGCTGCTCTTTTTGCGCCCGCTGCCTTGGCGATCAACTTCATATTGAGTTGACCCTCCACCGGTAGCACGGCTACCGCCAGCGATTTTCCATCCAGGGATACCACCAGGGTCTTAAACACCCGTTGCGGTGCCAGCCCCAGCTTTTCCGCCGCTTCCAGACCGTAGGATTCAGCCGCTGGATCATGGGAATACTCGTGAATCTGAAATGTCACGTTCGCTTTTTCGGCGGCTTTAATTGCGGGGGTCATGCTGGGTACCTATCCGGTTTTCCACATTCTCTCCCGTTTACTTCCGCAATACAAAACGGCCCGGCGTGCTGGCCGGGCCTTTTTGAAGCGGTTACGGTTTATTTCTGCGGAATTGCGGAAACCACTCTCACAAAGTAATCCCAGAAGTTTGCCACGCTCTGAATATGTACCCGCTCTTCTGGCGAGTGGGCGCGGCGGATGGTGGGGCCAAAGGAGACCATGTCCCAGTTGGGGTAAGGCTTGGCGAGCAGGCCACACTCAAGCCCAGCGTGGATTACTTTGACTTCCGGTTCCTTGCCTTCCATTTCTTTGTAGACATCTTTCATTAGCGCCAACAGCGGAGACTGCATATTGGGGGTCCAGCCTGGGTAGGCGTTGTCGAGGCTGGCCTCGGCACCGGCGAGTTGGAATGCGGCGGCGACGTTCAGGCCGTGTTCGTCCCGGGCACTGTCAGACAGGCTGCGTACTAGGCACTGGATTCTTACCTGATAATTGCCGCTTTCGCCGGTCTCGGTTACTACGCGAGCAAGGTTGTTCGAGGTGTCGGCGATGCCTTCCAGTGCGGTGCTCATGCGCTCCACCCCGTTGGGGCAGCAGCGGATGCAGTGAATCAATTTTTGCTGTGTTGCCAGGTCCATCACCACTGCGGGTATTTCAGCGGTTTCCAGTGCAATGTCCAGTTTGGGTTCATTATCGAACTCAGCTTTGATGGTTGCGCTTGACTGCTGCACGATATCCCTGAAGAGCTCAGCGTTACCTTCCGGTACGGTAACAACGCTGAAAGATTCCCGCGGGATGGCGTTGCGCAGGCTGCCACCGTCTAGGCTGGCGATGCGCAGTGCCGGAATCTGTTGTTGCGCCGTATCGATAATGCGGTTGGCAATCTTGTTGGCGTTGCCGCGACCTTTATCGATATCCAGGCCGGAGTGCCCGCCGCGCAGGCCGCGCACACTTAATTTGAAGGCCTGGTGACCTGTCTTGACCGGCTCGGCGACGTAGGGCAGGGAAATATTCACGTCGACGCCACCTGCGCAGCCCACATACAGCTCGCCTTCATCTTCGGTATCCAGGTTCAGCAGCAGTTCTGCCTCGAAGTGGCCCGGTTGCAAGTGTTTGGCGCCGGTCATACCCGCTTCTTCGTCAATGGTCAGCAGGGCTTCCAAGGGTGGGTGCGGAATATCGGTGGATTCCATCAGTGCGAGAATGGCCGCGACGCCGATGCCGTTATCGGCTCCCAGGGTAGTACCTTCTGCCGTGACCCATTCGCCGTCCATATAGGGTTTGATGGAGTCGGTCAAGAAGTCGTGCTGGGTATCGGCATTTTTCTGCGGCACCATGTCCACATGGCTCTGCATGGCCAGAGTTTTTCGATCTTCCATACCGGGGGTGGCCGGCTTTTTAATGATGATATTGCCGATCTGATCCAGTTTAACGTCAAGACCGCGGCTTTTCGCAAAGTCGACAATATAAGCCACCACCTTGTCTTCGTGTTTGGATGGACGTGGTATTTCACAAAGCTTTGCGAAGTGTTTCCACAGCGGCGTCGGTGTCAATTCTGCAATGGTCGACATGGTGTTTCCTTTTTAAACGTGAATCATCGGCTCCGGGGTGTGGAGCCGGTGACGGCCACAGGCTTTTGGTCAGTGGCTGGATGTTTAGTTACTCTGAGTCGGTGACCGAGTGTGTCCGTCAGACTACTGGGCGGCTAAAGTGGCAGCCGCACTTACGCGCTAGCAGATTCGTTTGCGACCAGCTCAAACGCGATGCGGCGCTTGTCGGTATCTACTGCCGCAATTTTTATCTCAACTCCCTGGTCGAGTTGAAAACGTTCCTTGCCGCGGGTGATGCGCAGACGTTTGCCGTCGAACTCAAACGGGTTCTTTTTACTATTGAATCGTACGAAGCCGTTGATGCCGTTGTCATCCAGACGTACGCCAATACCGGCGCCGTTTACCAGAGTGACTTTCCCAGTAAAGGTCTCCCCGATTTTATTTTCCAGAAATTGGCAGTAGAGCCATTGTTGAAGAGCGCGATCGGCCTGTCTGCCGGTAGTGACGCTTTGTTGCAGAGACTCACCGTCATCGCCAGTGAAAACGGGTAGAGGCTGTGCTTCTGCAGCGGCACGCAGCACCCGGTGATTGTGCATGTCATTGAATTTACGAATCGGGGAGGTGACTGTGGCATAGTGGGCGAGTCCCAGACCCAGATGCGCAGCCGCATTCCCGGAAAGCTCGCCGGGGCGGAGCATGCGCTTCAGCACCGCCAGTACGTTTTTCGATTCGTCATCGCCTCGGGATGCGAGCGTCTTGACCAGATTCAGGTAAATATCCAGTTGGTGCAGATCCTGGTCTGCAAATTCGGGCATGGCATCTTTCAAAAGTGCGCGGATTTCCGCCATGCGCTCGTCACGGAAGCCCAGGTGCACCGAGAAACACCCTCCGCCAAGTGCGGCGAGCTTTTCTCCGGCGCAAATATTGGCTGCGAGCATGGCTTCTTCCACCATGCGCTGTGCGGATGAACGCTCCTGTTTTTCAATACGCTCGATTTTGCGCTGTTCGTTGAGAATCAGCTCGTAGTCCGGGCGATCCTCCATTACCAGCGAGTGGCCGGCACGATATTGGGCGCGGGCCTTACTGAGAGCATCCAGTTCACTGAGTGGTGCATGGTGTGCCGTCGGCACAGCGCTGGCATCGCCGTCAATAAACCGCGCCACTTGCGCGTAGCTGAGTTTGTGCTGTGAGCGAATCGTGGCAAATTCGTAGTCAAATCCGTTCAAGGCGCCGTCGCTAGTGATGGTAATGTGCATCACCAGCGCTGGGCGTTGCTCCCCTTGCAGTAGTGAGAAACTGTTTTCGCAAAGGTTGGCAGGCAGCATGGGAATGGTTTCACCAGCGAGGTACACGCTGTTCGCCCGTGCGCGAGCTTCTTTATCCAGCGGGCTCTCGGCTTCAATCAGACTGGAAGGGTCGGCGACGGCAATATGCAGTTTCCAGCCATTTTCAGTTCTGGTCACGGCGATGGCATCATCCATATCGCGGGTGCTTTCCGCATCGATGGTGACAAACCCCAGGTCAGAGAGGTCTTTGCGCCCGGCGCATACACTCTCGAGTTGCGAGGGAATGGCTTCCGCCTGTTTCAGCGCAGCCTCGGAAAATTCATTGGGCAGGCGATGCTGCGCTACTACAAAGGCGTGCTCGATGCCCGCCATATCCGGTTTGCCGATGATGTTCTCGACCTTCGCCTGGGACTTGCCATCCTTGAACGGGTGGCGGGTAATGCTACAGGCAATAAACTCGCCCGGTTGGGCCTTGCCGCGCGCCTTGGGCGGCAGGAAGATCCAGCGGGATAGCCCGTGCTCACTGGGCTGAATAAAGTGACCCTGGCCTCGTTGGATATATTGACCTACCAGATATTTCAGGTCGGATGCGATCAGGCTGTCCAGCTCTGCCGACAATTTACCTTTATCCTCCTCCGTTAAACTGACTTTTACCCGGTCTCCGGGAAAAACGCGGTCCATTTCCGCAGGAGGTAAGAATGCCTCCCGCCCATCATCCAATACCACAAAGCCAAATTTTCCATTGGCGCCACGCACGCGGCCTTCGGCGAATTCCTTGGTGGAGCGGATATCGGTCTTCAGCTGGGAAAGCTGCTTGAGGGCGTCGGCATTGAGCATAACCAGATCTCTGTAACTCTGTCTGTAATGGGGGAAATCGGCGGAAGACCGCATCAGGGCGCGGATTCTACCAGACGAGGGTTTCCAGACCAGTTGCCGATGGCGCTTGCCGGCCAATTTACCCTATTGGATCGACTAAAAAATGACCAGATGGCCTGCCTGATCACCTGCGAAATATTTATCCCAATTTGTTTCTTGGATTAGGATGTTCTTGGTCGTGTTTGATTGATTCATGCAAAGATCGCAATGATAATTTGCTGCTGCTGGCTATATTCTTAGTGGCTACAATAAATCGCGGTTGCGGGTTGTGTCGACAAAATCGGCCGCGCCTGGCGCCGTAGTAATTCCGACCTCTGGAGAGGAATGCACATGAGTATTTTTTCCCATCCTGCCTACGACAATCACGAAGAAGTTGCTTTTTACCACGACGCCAAAAGCGGCCTGAAAGCGATTATTGCCGTGCACAATACCAATCTGGGGCCCGCACTGGGTGGGTGTCGTATGTGGCCATACGCGGATGATGCAGAGGCGCTGAATGATGTGTTGCGCCTGTCGCGCGGTATGACCTACAAATCGGCCATGGCCGGTCTCAAGCTGGGTGGTGGCAAGTCGGTCATTATCGGCGACCCGCGCAAGCAGAAAACTCCTGAACTGTTGCGCGCCATGGGTGACTTTCTGAATACCCTGGGTGGGCGCTATATCACCGCCGAAGACAGTGGCACCAGCGTGGCCGATATGAAGATTATCGGCGAACGCAGCAAATATGTATCTGGTGTGATTGCCGGTCAGGAGCACGGTGGTGATCCTTCGCCTTCGACTGCATATGGCGTATTTGTTGGCCTCAAAGCCGCAGCTGCCCACCGATGGGGGCGCACCGATCTGAGTGGCATGAAGGTCTCTATCCAGGGGGTCGGTAATGTGGGCTTCCGCCTTGGCAAACTGTTGAAGGATGCGGGTGCCGAACTGTTTGTTACGGATATTTTCCAGGACAACATCGATCGCGCGGTAAGCGAATTGGGTGCCACAGCCGTTGGTGCCGATGAAATTTTCGATCTGGATGTCGATCTGTTTGCCCCCTGTGCACTTGGTGCCATTCTCAATGACAGCACTATTGATCGCCTCAAAGTAGGCGCCATTGCCGGTGCCGCGAATAACCAGTTGGCGGAAGAGCGCCACGCTCAGGTACTTAAAGAGCGCGGCATCCTTTATGCCCCGGATTATGTGATCAATGCCGGTGGCATTATCGATGTTTATTACCAGCAGCTGGGTCAGGAGCAGGGTGAGTACAATGCCGCTCAGGTGAAGGCGCATATTGAAAGTATCGCCACCACCATGGAAGAGGTTTTCCAGCGTGCTGACGAAACCGGCGATACCACTGCACAGGTCGCAGACCGCGTTGCCGAAGAGCGGTTCGGCCACAAAGATGCGCTGAATGGCACAGATTCCGCCGCCGCCTGATTTCTCTTTCCTTTTTTCGCCCCGGTACATTTGGCACTGGGGCTGCAGTTTTCCTCTGGCGACATGTCGTCTCTCTGTGAGGTATTCTTCGGGCGCTACGGCGCCCGCTTTTTTGCCTACACTGTTACTCGCGTACCATACGTGATATTCCCGTCACACCTTACCGTTCACGACTTGAATGGCGTTCCCAGAAAATCAGGCTAATTGACAATGGACATGCGATTTTCCCGGCTGTTTTTACCCCTGTGTGCTTCTTGTTTGATTTTTGCTCTGGTCGGGTGCGATCGGCACCAGGGCGATGCAAGTGGCGACGAAAACGTGCACAAGGCGCTCACGGTGGATAAGCAGGCTGCGGCCAGCAGCAAAGCGGCCGCCAGTGGAAATGCCGCTTTTGTGAAAGCCCCCGATATAGAACTCTCGTACCACAAAGAAGTACTGAAAAATGGATTGACGGTGATCGTGCATGAGGATGATAAAGCGCCGGTCGTCGCCATCAATATCTGGTACAAGGTCGGGTCGAAAGATGAACCCCCTGGGAAAACCGGGTTTGCCCATCTGTTTGAACACCTCATGTTCAACGGTTCCGAAAACTTTCCGGGCGAATATTTCGAGCCGTTTCAACGTTCCGGCGCTACGGACATGAACGGTACCACCAATAACGATCGCACCAACTATTTTGAAACTGTCCCGGTGGGTGCCCTGGATATGGCTCTGTGGATGGAGTCGGACCGCATGGGTCACTTCAAAGGCGCCATTAGCCAGGAGAAACTGGATGAACAACGTGGCGTGGTAAAAAATGAAAAGCGCCAGGGTGAAAATGCGCCTTATGGCACCGCGTTTGATGAAATCGCCCGCGCAACCTTCCCCTCAGACCACCCATATTCCTGGACCACAATAGGATCGATGCAGGACCTGGACAATGCCAGCCTGGAAGATGTTAAGCAGTGGTTTTCCGATTACTACCAGCCGGCCAACGCCATTCTGGTCATTGCCGGGGATATCACTGTCGCGGAAGCCATGGAAAAGGCGCGTAAATATTTCGGTAATATTCCCAGTACCTCTGTGCCACCGAAATTGGAAAACTGGGAGTTGCCCACGCAGGTCGAGAAGCGCAAGGCGATTACCGATCAGGTCCCTCAGACCCGCATTTACAAAGTCTGGAACGTGCCAGCCATCGGTAGCGAAGAAGAAAATGCACTGGACCTGATGACGTCGCTGCTCGCAAACCGAAAAAACTCATGGCTTTACCGCCGTCTGGTGCGCGATGAACAGGTTGCTACCAGTGTCAGTGCGTTCTATTACGGCCGCCAGCTTGCTGGTCAACTGATCATTATGGTGGATGTAAAGCCCGGTCAGTCTGTTGAAAAAGTGGAAACGCTGCTTGATCACGAACTGGAGGCGTTCGTGAGCACGGGAATTAGTGCCGATGAGTTGCGCCGGATCAAACAGAGTGAATTTGCCAGTCTGGTAAAGGGACTGGAGAAAATTGGTGGTTTTGGAGGGAAGACGGATATTCTCGCGCGCTCTGAGTTCTACTATGGCGATCCGGGAGCACTGATTAGTGGCCTGGATGACTATGCAAAAGTCTCGGTGGCGGATGTTCAGGGTGTCGCGCAGGAGTGGCTCACCTCCGAGCAGTTCACTCTGGTCATATCCCCTCAGGAGGAATACACGACAACCGGCCAGGACGTTGACCGCAGCACCTTGCCGTCGATCGACAAGACTGTTGATCTTGAACTGCCGGAACAGCAGGAATTTACACTGGAAAATGGCTTGAAGGTTGTGCTGGCTGAGCGGCACGATACCCCCGCTGTGTTTATGAGTCTGCAATATCGCAGTGGCGCATCCGCAGATGGTGAAACCCCCGGGTTGGCTTCCATGGTGGCGCGAATGTTGAGTGAGGGTGCCGGTGAGTATGACAGCCTGTCCTTCAGCTCGCGTCAGGAAGAGCTGGGGGCGAGTATTGGCGCCAGCAGCGGGCTCGATTACAACACACTGAGTTTCAGTGCGCTGAAATCTCAGCTGAAGCCATCGTTGGAGCTGTTTCGCGATGTGATCTCAAGTCCACTGTTTCCGGAAGATGATCTAAAGCGGGTCAAATCTAACTGGTTGGACTCCATTCGCCAGGAAGAGGCGCAGCCCCAAGGGCTGGCGATGCGTAAACTGCCGCCCCTGCTGTATGGTGAAAATCACCCCTATGGCGCGCCACTTACTGGCTCTGGTACGCCCGAGGCCATCGAATCAATTACCCGTAAGGATTTGGTGAAGTTCCATCAGACCTGGTTGCGCCCGGATAACGCCCAGCTGGTTGTTGTTGGGGATGTAACCAAGCCGGAAATTGAAAAGCTGCTGAATGAAACCCTCGGCAACTGGACCGCGCCGGCAGAAGCGTTGCCCTCTCTGGAGATCCCGCTGGTCGAGCGCCCGCCCAAGGCGCGAGTGTATTTGCTGGATCGTCCCGGTGCTCAACAGAGCTATATTATGGCGGGGCTGATCATGCCTCCGTGGAACCCGCAGGGAGCGGAAGCGTTTGATGCTATGGCGTCGGCGATCGCGGGTAAATTTACATCACGCATTAACATGAATCTGCGGGAAGATAAGCACTGGTCCTATGGCGCCCGGGCTGTTTCCATGGATGCAGAAGCGCAGCGTCCATATATCGTGGTCGCCCCGGTCCAAACAGACAAGACCGCGGCGGCGATGAAAGAGCTGGTCAAGGAATATCGGGATTACCTCGGTAAGCGCCCGATCAAGGACAGTGAACTGAACGATTACAAAGATGATGAGGTACTGAAACAGAGCGCCCGCTTTCAGACAAAAGGTCAGTTACTATCCAGTATTGCCTGGCAGGTGGAGAAGGGGTTACCCGCAGATTACATTGCTGATTACCCTGAGCGTGTGGCGGCACTGAGCAAAGAACAGGTGGAGAAAGCGGCGAGAGAATACCTGGCTCCGGACCAGTTTACCTGGCTGGTGGTTGGCGATCTGAAAAAAATTCAGGAGTCGATTGAGGCATTGAACCTGGGGCCGGTTGAGGTGCTCCCAACCGATTAAACATGTATGTCACCTTATCCGTAAGCCCGAAGCAGTCCGCTCCGGGCTTTTTTTATGGCCTCAGATTACGTTAAATTGCACCGGACCTATAAATCAATAATACCGGGGCGGCGACTGCCGGGCCCGAAATGGCCGGATTACTCATGATCACATTGACATACATACTCAACGGGCTCAGACGCTGTCTGGGTGGGTTGCCCGTTTTGTGCACATTACTTCTCGCCACCTTCACAACCCTCAGTACTACAGTGAATGCGGAACAGATTGCGGTGCACGCGGGCTGGCTGTTCGATAGTGAAAAAGGGCGCCTGCTGGAAAAACGTACGGTACATATCGTGGATGGCAAGGTGGAGTCTGTGGAGCGAGGCTTCAACCAGCGCGAAGGTGAGCGGGTAATCGATCTCCGCGCTTTCTCTGTGTTGCCCGGCTTGATGGATATGCACACGCACCTCTCCTATGAGTTTGGGCCGCGTACTTACACAGAGGCCTTCACGTGGAACCCGGCGGATTACACACTGCGCTCGGTGAATACAGCGGAGCGAACTCTCAAGGCTGGTTTTACTACCGTGCGGGATCTCGGAGACAGCGGCAACGTCACGGTCAGTCTGCGCAATGCCATCAATCGGGGCGATATCATTGGCCCGCGGATATATACGGCAGGTAAATCCATCGCTACCACCGGCGGCCACGCAGACCCGACCAATGGCCATCGTCACGACCTGATGGGCAGCCCCGGCCCGGCGGAGGGTGTGATCAATGGTGTGGCCAGTGCCCGCGAGGCTGTGCGGCAGCGCTACAAAGAGGGTGCGGATCTGATCAAAATTACCGCCACCGGAGGCGTGCTGAGTGTGGCCAAAAGTGGCCAGAATCCGCAGTTTATGCAGGACGAAGTCGAGGCGGTGGTAGAGACGGCAAAAGACTATGGGCTCACCGTGGCGGTGCACGCCCACGGAAAAGAGGGTATGCAGCGGGCAATTCGCGCGGGTGTGGATTCTATCGAGCACGGCACCTACATGGATGATGAGACCATGGGGATGATGGTGGACCATGGCACCTGGTATGTGCCAACGCTGCTCGCCGGTGACTGGGTCACTCAAAAGGCCGCGGTGGAGGGTTTCTTCCCGGACATGGTACGTACCAAGGCAGCCAAAATTGGCCCCCTGATCCAGGATACGTTCAATCTTGCGCACAAAAAGGGCGTGAAAATCGCGTTTGGTACCGATACCGGGGTAAGCCGGCACGGGGATAACGCGAAAGAATTTGCATTGATGGTGCAGGGTGGTATGAGCCCTGCCGATGCGATCCGCTCGGCCACCTGGAATGCGGCACAGTTGCTGCAGGTCCAGGATGAACTGGGCAGCATTGCCCCGGGTAAGTGGGCGGATATGGTGGCGGTGATTGGTAACCCCTTGGAAGATATCACTACCCTTGAACGGGTTCGGTTTGTGATGAAGGGTGGGGAGGTTTACAAGCAGCCCGAGTGATTTCGAAGGCTGAATAGTGCGTATGCGTTTGGGCGAACGTGGCACTGACGGGGATAGGTGTGTGAGACCTTCACCGCCAGGGATGGCGGTGCAGAGCCCCCAGGGATGGGTTCACGGCGTGTCTCGCACACCTATCCCCGACAGTGCCACCGCTACCGGGGCAAATAATTTTTTACTTGGCTAGTTCAAAAACGAGTTCCACATTCACCGATACCGAAGTCTCCCCCGGCGCCACCGGCGTGCTGGCACTGTCTTTGGCCATGGCACTTTCTGCGCGCATTACCATTGGGCGCGGCATGCCGCCGTGGCTGCCCTCCGAGATGCTCACAATTCTACGTACCTTGGTACCCAGTGCTTCCGCATAGGAGTCCGCGCGGGCCTGAGCCATTTTCAGGGCTTTTTCCCGGGCTTCCCCCAGCAGGGGTTCCGGATCGTCGATGGAGAAACTGGGGCCGTGGATCTGGTTGGCACCTTCCGCGGTCAGTGCGTCGATCACTTTGCTCAGGTCATCCAGTTTGCGCACGGTAATACTCACACTATTGCGGGCCTGGTAGGCAATGATCTTGCGTTCGCGGTTGGGCTGGTAGTCGTAGCGCGGGTTGAGGCTGATGCCGCTGGTCTGCACATCTTTTTCCTCGATACCGGCTTTCTTGATTGCCCGCATGACTTTTTCCATCTGCTCAGCATTGGCCTGCATGGCTGCCTGGCTTTCATCGGCTTCGGTAACCACGCCCGCGGAAATGTTTGCGATGTCTGGTACCTGGCTGGCTTCTCCCTGTGCCGAGATACTGATCAATGTGCCTGCCGGGCGCTCGTCGGTGTCGCTACCGCATCCGGTTGCGAAAATGGCGAGGCCGGCAATCAGGCCAGCGGAGAAAAGCTTTATGGTCTTGTGCATGGCGAATCCTTATGTTGCCAAAAGTACTTCTCGTTACGGCGGCCATTGTGGCGCCAATAAGATGAATATCAGGTGAACAGACGTTCGAATGTTTCGCTTTCCGGATGGTACAGGGCAAAGCCGAGGCGCAGCAATTGCTGGCGCCGGTCACACAGCACATTCTTTTTCCGCAGCTGCGCCTGGAGTCTTTCTGCTGCATCGGCACTGCCACAGCGGAAGGTGAAAAAGTGGCCGTGGCCATTTTCCAGGTCGTGTGCGATAAGGTTTTTCCGGTTCAGGATCGGGTGCGCGGCGTTGTCCATGGCTTGCAGAAAGCGTTGCTGATTATTTTGCACATAGCGGTGGATGTTGGGTATCGTCACTTCTTCCTGCCGATACAAATCCAGTACCGCGAGTGCTTTGTACAGTGGTGAGAAATCCATAGTGGCGCCAGCAAAACGCAGCCAGTCATTGCCAAAACCGACACCTTCAGCGCGATTTTCCAGCTCTGCCATCTCTGCAAACCAGCCGGTGTTGAGTGGCCGCAATTGGCAGCCTCGCGGGATGCTCATGAAGCACATGCCCTCACCAGCGCCGAGATATTTGTAAGATCCTGCGGTGTAGAAAACCTTGTCCGCTACGGTGCCGAGATCGGTGGGGCGGGCAAAGAAACCATGGTAGCCGTCGATCACCATTTCTGTGGTTTCGGGTTTGCGCTCGGCCAGCGCCAGCAGATCCGGAAAGGCAACGCCGGAGTCAAAGAAGACCTGGCTGGCGTAGGCCAGCTGGTACTGCCCGGACTGCAGCTCCTCATCAAAGCGCTCCGCCAGCGTGGCGTAGGGCAGGGTGGGTATGCGGGTTACCTGCACATTGGGCAATTCTTCCAGGCGCAGCAATTGCCGGGTAAAGCTGTAGAATTCGCCGTCGGTGGTCAGGATGCGCAGGGGCTCGTTCAGATCAAATGCACTCAGCAGCCGGAATATCAGTTCATGGGTATTTGGCGCCAGCGCGATTTGCTCCGGCGCGGGCAGGTTGAGTGTGCTTGCAATACTTCGCTGAAAGGCCGGTATCATCTCGCCAAAAATCTTCTCCCACTTGAGATCGGCCATGGCCGCAGCGTCCTGCCAGTAGGCATTCACCGCATCCAGGGTGACGTCGGCCCAGTAGTGGTGGGAGTGGCATGCCATATGCAGAACCGGCAGGTCGCAGCCAGGAGAGGCAGCTTTTTGGGCGGCCTGTAAAAAATGTCGATAGTATTTTTGATACATTTCGCTCTGGTAACTTTATCTGGGATGGCTAAATTGTCATCCGTTATTCGATGTACTAGGGAACCTCTGAACAAGTCGGCAATGTTGTCGTATGGCTTGAACAAAGAATCCCTGAGATTTTAATCCCGCAAAGGAGGCGTTGCAGTGGAATATTTGCACACAATGGTGCGTGTCACCGACCTGGAAAAATCTTTGGAGTTTTATTGCGACAAATTGGGCCTGTACGAGGTCAAGCGCAATGATTACGAGAAAGGTCGCTTCACTCTGATATTTCTGGCGGCGCCGGGAGACAAGAGCACAGCGGATGCCGACGCGCGGCCCTGCCTTGAACTGACCTACAACTGGGACCCGGAGTCATACTCCGGTGGCCGGAACTTTGGCCATCTCGCCTACCGCGTAGACAATATCTACGAAACCTGTCAGCGCCTGATGGACATGGGGGTCACCATCAACCGTCCGCCACGGGATGGTCATATGGCGTTTGTACGGTCCCCGGACAATATTTCCATCGAATTGTTGCAGAAGGGTGACTCTCTGCCGCCGCAGGAGCCCTGGGCGTCTATGGAGAACACCGGGGAGTGGTAACCCGCCACAGGTAATCGCAGTTAACGAAGTACGCTGTAGTTGAGTTGAGAGTAAAGATGGTGAAGCCAAACAAACCCCGAAGCTGTGTGATTCTTGCCGGCGCCAGCGCGGCCCGGCGAGTGCGAGAGGAAGGTCTCAATCAGGGCATGGTGTCCACCCTGGTCGGAGCATCCGGCGGCCCCAAATGGTTGTCGATCAGCCAGTTGGATCGGGTACTGATTGGCGAGTTTTTCCGCGACCGCAAAACGCCCATCGCTACTCTCGGCTCATCCATCGGTAGCTTCCGCAACATGTGTTACGCCACCGCCAACCCGATGGCTGCGCTGGAAAAGCTTGAGTACGGCTACGTCAATCAGACGTACGCCAGCGACCGACCGTTGCCGGCGGAGATTACCGGTGCTGGTGAGAAGATCCTGCTGGATGTGCTGGGGGAAGAGGGCGCGCAGCAGGTGGCGGATAACCCCGTGTGGCGCAGCCACTTTGTAACCGTGCGTGGACGCGGGCCGCTGGCCAGTGAGAAAAAAGCCCTGCTGGCGCCGGCGCTGCTGGCGTCGGCCCTGGCGAACGCGGTCAGTCGCCGCAGTCTGCGAGCGTTTTGGGATCGGGTGGTATTCCACTCTGGCGAGGCGCCGAGTGTGGCTTTTCGCAACCTCAGCACGGTCAACACTCCGCTCAGTGCAGATAATGTGTGCCCGGCGGTGCTCGCCAGCGGATCTATTCCCCTGGTGATGGCCGGAGTGCCCACGCCCGCCGGGGCCCCCACAGGAAACTACCGCGATGGCGGTATCACCGACTACCATTTCGACCTCGGCTTTGAGCACCCGCAGGGGCTGGTTCTGTATCCCCACTTCTTTCCTTATATGGTGCCGGGCTGGTTCGACAAGAGCCTGCGCTGGCGCTGGGTACGTGGGGGCGCCATGGAAAATGTGATTCTCGTTGCACCGTCGCCGTCCTGGGTGGCCAAGTTGCCCTTCAGCAAAATCCCGGATCGGGACGATTTCGTGAAGCTCTCTACCGAGGAACGCCTCAAGTACTGGAATGCGGTGACCGAAGCGGGCAAACAGGTAGCGGAGGATTTCTTCGAATTGTGGCAAACTGGCGCCATTGCCAGCGAGTTGATCGAAGTTGGCAGCGACCAGGCACCCCACAAGCTGGCCCTTTCCGCTTAGGCGGCGTTCAAGCCGTGCGTGACGGTGCCTTAAGGACTGAATCCGTGATCGCGGGACCAATAGCAAAAGGCCACCAGTGAAAGACGCCGAGTTTACCGAACCGCAGGAAGAATTCCGCACGACCCAGGAACGGGTTTACTACCAGGTACGGGATGCCATACTCCGCGGTCAGTTTCTGCCTGGAAATCCAATTACGATTCGCGGCCTTGCCGCGGAGCTGGGCTGCAGCCCGATGCCCGTGCGCGAAGCGCTGCGGCGGTTGACCTCAGAGCGGGCGCTGGAACTGTCGGATACGCGGCGGGTCACGGTGCCCACCATGACCCGGGAAAAACTGGACGAAATCTGTGCGGCGCGAGTGGCGCTGGAGTGTCAGGCCGCAGCTCAGGCTTTGCCCCACGTCGGCGAGTCAGAGCTGGAGGCTTTGCGTGCTCTGGATGATCGGGTCACAGCGGCGCTGGATAAAAACGATATTCAGGAATATGTGACAGGTAACCTGGATTTTCACTTCACCCTCTACCGTCTCGGGCGCCCGCATATCATTTTGTCCTTGATCGAGAGCCTGTGGCTGCAAACGGCACCATTGCAGCACCTGGTTTTTCAGCGCTTCGGTGTCCAGGAGTTGCCGGACAGGCACCAGGACCTGGTTGAGGCCATTGCGCAAAAAGACGAGCAAGCCGTGCGAACGGCCATCCGTCAGGATATCGAAGAGGGTCTGGGTTCTATTTCTGCTGAAGAGTTAATGCCGCACTGATGTTCAGTTATTTACATATCGTTTTACATTTCCTGATTCCCCTCGCCATCGCCTGGTATTTCTTTCGTGACGAATGGAAGAAGGCCGCGCTGTTTATGCTGGCGGCAAACCTGGTGGATCTCGACCACCTGCTTGCGTCGCCGATGTACGACCCGGATCGCTGCAGTATCAACTTCCATCCTCTGCACACTATGTTCCCGATTTCTTTCTACGGCGCGATGATGTTTCTGCCGTGGAAGCCGGTGCGTTGGCTGGGTATTGGACTGGTTACCCATATGCTGTTGGATGCCATCGACTGTGGAATTTGATTTGGTTTCCCCCAGCCTGGAGCGATGGTCTTGGGGCGAGAGTCTCCATATGACCACCCGGTGCATGCTTCGCTGAATGCTTAGCCTATTTCCCGGTTGTGTAATTCGTTAGCGAAACCTTATTTCCCGCATCTTTACCCTCCGATACCCTCCGATAACTCCGCAACCACTGCACGTTGTTTGGCACTACGCTTGTGCTTGCCGTGCTACTGTGATTTGGCGGGAATATCGTGTTTGTGACCTCCCGGTGAATAGCAGTTGCACTACTTCCGTTCTTACCCCTAAAATGTGATCACATTTTGTGGCGGCCGCTTCGGAGTGCCGTGGTAGCCGCTGGCGTCATTCGAATCAGGAGTGAGTTCATGAACAAGAGCCAGTTACAACAGCATGACCGCGAGCACCTGCTGCACCCGTTTACGGATTTCAGCGATCTGGGTAAACAGGGCACCCGTGTGATCACCAGTGCGGAAGGCGCTTATATCACCGACATTGACGGCCACAAAATGCTCGATGGCATGTCCGGCCTCTGGTGCTGCAACCTGGGCTACAGCCGTCGGGAAATCAGCGAGGCCATTTACGAGCAGCTGAACAAGCTACCGTTCTATAACAGCTTCTTCCAGTGCACCACCGTGCCCTCTATCGAGCTCGCCGACCTGTTGTCGGAGGTGACGCCGGCGCACATGAACAACGTATTCTTCACCGGCTCCGGCAGTGAAGCCAACGATACCAACCTGCGTATCATCCGCCGCTACTGGGACTTGCTGGAGCAGCCAGAGAAGCGCATCGTGATTTCCCGTACGAACGGCTACCACGGGTCCACCATCGGCGGTGCCAGCCTGGGTGGTATGAGCGGTATGCACAAGCAGTTCCAGAAACTGGATTACATTGAGCATATCCAGCAGCCTTACTGGTTCGGCGAAGGTGGTGACATGTCACCGGAAGAGTTCGGCGTGTACGCTGCCCGCTGTCTGGATGAGAAAATTCAGGAATTGGGTCCGGAGAAAGTCGCGGCCTTTATCGCCGAGCCCATTCAGGGTGCTGGCGGTGTGATTATTCCGCCGGAGACCTATTGGCCAGAAGTGAAGAAGGTGCTCGATCAGTACGACATTCTGCTGGTGATGGACGAAGTGATCTTTGGCTTCGGGCGCACCGGTGAGTGGTTCGGTGCGGACTACTACGGCATGAAGCCGGACCTGATGACCTTTGCCAAGGCCGTTACCAACGGCTATTTTCCGCTGGGTGGCACCATGGTGAGCGACCGCGTAGCGGAAGTGATCAAAGCCAAGGGTGGCGAGTTCACCCACGGCTACACCTACTCGGCCCACCCCGCGGCCTGTGTTGCTGGCATTGCCACCCTGAACATTCTGCGCGAAGAAAAGATTATCGAGACGGTGCGGGATACCACCGGGCCGTACCTCGCCAAGCGTTGGGCCGAGCTGGCAGATCACCCGATTGTCGGGGAGGCTCGTAGCCTAGGCCTGGTTGGCGCCCTCGAGCTGGTACAGGACAAGGGAAGCCGAGCGCGCTTTGACGACAAGTGCACCGCCGGTGCGGTATGTCGCGATATGAGTATCAAGAATGGCCTGGTGATGCGTGCCACCGGCGATACCATGATCATCGCACCACCGCTGATTCTGGACACTACCCAGATTGATGAACTGGTAGAAAAAGCCCGTCGCGCACTGGATGATACCGCCAAAGCCATGGCGTAAACTCCGTGAGTGGCTCCTGTGGTTACCAACTGCGGGAGCCCACGTATTCAGCCAATGCTCTATCAGCCAATATCCACCAATTGTGTGAACCCTTTTTTATGGCAGCAGAACAACAATATCAGCCACCGGCGGAGATCCTGGAATCGTCGGAAACCTTCCTCAAAACGCACCCCGAACTGAAATGGATTGAGGGCTTTGCCTTTGATATCAACGGTGTGCCGAGAGGCAAGTGGTTGCCGGCGGACTCCGCCAAGAAGCTGTTGGCTGGTGGCCTGCAAATGCCGCGCAGCGCCGTCAGTCTGGATATCTGGGGTCGCGATATTGAAAATAGCCCGCTGGTGTTTGCCAGTGGTGATAGCGACGGCGTGTGCCATCCGGTTTCACCCATTTGCCTGGCGCCCTGGCACCGGGAGCAGACTGCACAGCTGCATATGCAGTTGTTTGAGGCGGATGGCAATGTGCTCTACGCAGACCCCAGGGCGCAATTACAAAAAGTTGTCGAGCGTCTGGGTAAGCTGGGCTACAAGGCGGTTTGTGCCACCGAGCTGGAGTTTTACCTGTTGCGGGAAGAGGCCGATGAGCTGGGGCGCCCGCGCCCGGTTAGCGACAACGACTCTGACCTGGTTCCTTCCACCGATGTGTACGATCTTGCCGAGCTGGACGCACAACGGCACTTTTTTGCCGACGTGCGTGCTGCCTGTGAAGAGCAGGGGATACCAGCGGATTCAATCCTCTCGGAATGCGCACCTGGTCAATTTGAGATCAATCTGCTGCACTGTGATGATCCGGTAAAGGTGGCGGACCAGACCCTGTTGTTCAAACGCTTGTTGAAGGGGGTGGCACGCAGTCACGGTCTGCGGGTAAGCGCGATGGCCAAGCCGTTTGGTGAGCTGGCAGGCAACGGCATGCATGTACACATGAGTCTGGTGGACAAAGACGGCAATAACGTTTTTGACGATGGCAGTGATGAAGGGGCGGAGTTGCTGCGCCACGCTGTGGCAGGAATGATGCGTACGGCCAATGACGCCATGGCGATTTTTGCCCCACACGCCAATTCGTACCGCCGTTTTCAGGAAAGCAGCCACGCGCCACTCAACCTGTGTTGGGGGTATGACAACCGCACAGTGACGTTCCGGATTCCTGCCAGTGAGGCAAAAGCCCGCCGAATTGAACACCGTATCTCAGGCGCTGATGTCAATGCCTACCTGGTGTTGGCGGCAATTCTCGCTGGTGTGTGCCACGGCCTGGAGAATAAATTACAGCCGCCAGCACCGGTTGAGGGCGATGCCTATCAGGTGGAAAGCGAACAGCTGATCAATACCTGGGATGGCGCTCTGAAGCAGTTCGAGCGCAGTGCACTTTGGCGGGAATATCTGGACCCGGAGTTTGTTGAGCTGTTTGTTTTACTCAAACGTCAGGAGCAGGCGGAGATTGCCGCCCGGGTGACTGATGTGGAGTACCAGAGCTACCTGCAACGGGTCTGATGATCCTGCCGGTCTGCATTTTTATCACTTCATATACTTCCGGCGTGGTTTGCGTCCACAACCCAAAGGGTTTGATGACAGATGGGCTGGCAGGGGGAAATGCTCTGCTATACCTAAACACAGACAGCTGTGCACTTGCGTTCACAGCCGGTCGCAAACTCTCCTCCTGAAAGTGTGTTCGAGAAATCTGGCCCGCCATTTGGCGGGCATTTTTTTTGCCCGAAAACTTTTTGCAGAAATTTCTTCCCATTTGCGGGTTAAACCTTAGTCGGTACTTGCTGTTTTCCTGAAAACTCCACCTATACTGAAACTAACCGCACGCACGGGTCACTTTTTATTCTGTGGCCCCGGCGGCCCTGGAGCATTTCGTGTTAAAAGGAGTTACCCATGCGAACCAAGTCCCTTCTTCTGCCGCTGGCGATTGCTGCCGCCAGCGCGACTTCTCCGGCATTTGCCGATTTCAACGCCGGTGATTTCATTGTGCGTGTTGGCGCGGCCTACATGGACCCGGAGAATTCCGCTTTCTCCCAAAGCACTATTGTGGATGTCATTGACCCTCTGGATCCGGAAGAGACGATCAGAGTAGAGCTGGGTGATGCACTGGACCTGGATTCAGATACCACCTGGTTTATCAACGGCACTTACTTTGTGGCGGACCACTGGGCTGTTCAATTGAACTACATGGGCGCCGCCAAACTGGACGCGGACTACACCACTTATGTCATTGGCGAAAACATCGATTTTCGCAGCTACGACAGCCTCGGTAATTTCGAAACCAACATCACAAGCGCATTCGTTAACTGGTATCCGGTCTGTGTCGAGAGCTGGGTCCAGCCCTATGTGGGAATTGGCGTAAACTATACGGATATTGACCAGGATTTCCTGCGTCCGGTATTTGTTGAAGACGTCACTAATGACAACGGTCAGGTTGTCGATCGGGTAAACCGCGGCCTGGTGAACTTCGGCAGCTCCTGGGGTTGGACTGCTCAGGTTGGTATCGACATCGAATTTGGTCGTGATGCCAACTGGCTGTTCAACGCCTCTGCGATGTATGTTGACGCCTCTCCGGAAGTAGAAATTGGTGTTGATGATGTGATTCTGAGCAATGGCATTGCGGTTGAGAGCATCCGTTACCGGGACGATCTGGACATGGATTCCTGGGTGTTCAATCTGGGCGTGGGTTACAAGTTCAGTTTCTGATCGGATAAGTGCTCCAGACATCATTGCCTCGGTGCGCCACACGGGCGGGCCGGGGCTTTGTCGTGCCTGTATGGGTGAAAACTGATCGCACTCTCACTTTGCGAGTGATCCTGATAGTGCCCGCGGGCTGAAAAGTCTTGTACCGGACGTGGACGGATTCTGTCTAGCGGTCATAACCGCGCCAGTGTATTCTTCGCCTTTCTTGGCACCGGATCAGACGCCAGCCAGAACGATAAATACGGGGAAATTATGACCGCCTTGGGGAATCATACAGACGGTCCATCGGCCGGGTTGCGGCCACTGCATATCTGCTTGTTGGGGTACCGTAGCCACCCGCATTGTGGTGGTCAGGGAATCTATCTCCACTACCTGAGTAAAGCCCTTGTTGAGGCAGGGCACAGGGTTGATGTCATTTCGGGGCAACCGTACCCGGAACTGGACCCTCGGGTGAAATTGATAAAAATGCCCGGCCTCAATCTCTACGAGCATGAACATCCCACTCGCGCCTTGAAGCTTAAGCACCTGCTGAGCTGGGCGGATTTTTACGAATGGTTCGGCAAGTTGACCGGGGGCTTCGTTGAACCGTACACCTTCGGCCGGCGAGTGGCGCGTTATTTACGCCGGCACCGGGGCCGTTACGATGTTGTGCACGATAATCAGTCTCTTTGTTACGGGCTGCTTGATATCGAGAAGGCGGGGTTGCCTGTTGTTGCCACCATTCACCACCCGATTACCCGCGACCGTCAACTCGCACTGGATGCTGCACCCGACTGGTTTTACCGGCTGCTGGTACGTCGTTGGCACAGTTTTCTCGGAATGCAAATCAAGGTTTCACGCAAGCTCAAGCATATTGTCACTGTGTCGACGCAATCACTGAACGATATCGTGTCCCAGTTCGGCGTCAGGCGTGAGCAGCTGAAATTGATCTATAACGGCATCGACACCAACATTTTCGCCCCCCAGGCCGGCGTGGTGCAGAATCCGATGCGCATAATGACCACGGCTTCTGCAGATCAGCCGCTGAAAGGGTTGCGTTTCTTATTGCAGGCGATGGCGCTGCTGCGCGTGCGTCACCCTGAGCTGGAATTACTGGTGGTGGGGAAATTGAAAGAGGGGGGAGCTACCGAACAGTTGCTGCAGGAGCTGAAACTGCAGGACTGCGTAACCTTTGTCTCGGGCATTTCCAATGAAGAGATGGTTCGTCATTACGCCTCATCCGGTATGGTGGTATGCCCGTCTCTTTACGAAGGTTTCGGACTGCCCGCAGGAGAAGCCATGGCCTGCGGTATCCCTGTTATTTCCAGTGATGGTGGTGCACTGCCCGAGGTGGTCGGGGATGCGGGTATTGTAGTGCCGGCCGGTGACAGTGGTGCGCTGGCCCGCGCCATTGAGCAACTATTACAGGACCCGGCCTTGCGTATGTCGTTGGGTGAAGCGGGGCGCCGCCGGATCGAAGAGCAGTTCTCCTGGCAGGTGGCGGCGACACACCTGGTGCGCTTTTACCGGGAAATCCTCGCTGCTGGCAACGAACGCACGAACTCAATTGATCGTGCGGTTGCCCATGCGCCAGGCGGTGTTGATGGAGAAACCGTTGAGCGGTCGGAAATCAGTGCTGAAGCCGCCGCGCGCCGTGGGGAAGCAGCCTGATGATTACTGTTGATCCCCGTCGCTTGAACCTGCAAGCCGGCCAACGTGTGTTGGATCTTGGTTGTGGGGAAGGTCGCCATGCCATCCACTTTTCAATTACCGATCAGGTAGACATTTTCGGCCTTGACCTGAGCGCGAATGATCTGGCGACCGCCGCTGAACGTGCGCAGCCTTTTGCCGAATGTGGCCAGCAGAGGGGACGCCTGCAGTTGTGTGTGGGAAATGCGCTGCAACTGCCATTTCCCTCAAATTTTTTTGATGTGGTGATTTGTTCTGAGGTGCTGGAACATATCGAAGATTATCAAGGGGTTCTTCAGGAAATTTATCGCGTGCTCAAGCCCTGCGGTATTTTTGCTGCGACTGTCCCTGCGTTTTTTCCTGAGTGGGTGTGCTGGAAACTGTCCGATGCTTACCATCAGGTTGAAGGTGGCCATATCCGGATATTCCGCGAGAAAAAATTACGGTATGCCATTGAAGCGCTGGGGCTAACGTATTTCGCCCGGCACAAAGCCCATGCACTGCATGCGCCTTACTGGTGGCTCAAATGCCTGTTCTGGGGGCGGGATGACTCGCCGGTTGTACGTCAATACCACCGTTTGCTGGTGTGGGACATGATGGAGCGTCCGCGAATTACCCGCTGGGTGGAGACGCTGTTAAACCCGCTGCTGGGCAAAAGTGTCGCGTTGTATTTCGTGAAGTCTTCGGCAGAGGATAGCGCTGGTGTGCCACTGTCAGTGGCCGCGGCCGGTGCCGCCGGTTCCCGAGAGGAGCAGGCTGCATGAGTCGGTGTACAGAAACCCTGAAGCCCCTGAAGCGAGATGGTGTCGGGGCTGCCGATGGCGCGTCGATGAGCGCAGAGCTGCCACTGTTGCCGGAAGGTTTTATCCGCAGTAGCGCAGATTACATTCTTTCCCAGCAGCAGCCAGATGGTTGCATCCCCTGGTTTGAAGGGCACTACGCTGACCCATGGGATCACGTTGAAGCTGCTATGGGGCTAAGCATTGCCGGTGAGTTCGCCGCAGCAGAACGGGCATACGGCTGGCTTGCGGGCAAACAGCTGCAAGACGGCAGCTGGTGGGCGGCTTACCGTGATGGTGAAATTGATACCAGCAGTCAGGCTGGCGAGCGTCGTGAGTCCAACTTTGTCGCTTATGTGGCGACCGGTGTCTGGCACCACTTTCTGATTCGCAGGGAGCAGGCATTCCTTGAGCGTCACTGGCCCATGGTCGAGGCCGCCCTGGAATTCGTGCTGAAACTTCAGTCGCCCGATGGTGAGATTCAGTGGGCCGTAGATAAGAGCGGCGTCCCAATGGAGGATGCACTGATTACCGGCTGCGCGTCTATCTTCAAAAGTCTTGAGTGCGGCATCAATATTGCGGCAGTTTTGGGGCGGCCCAAGCCCCGTTGGATGGATGCCCGTGAGCGATTGGGCTCAGCCCTGCGTGACAAGCCCCATCGGTTTGATCGCACCTGGGAAAGCAAAGACCGCTTTTCCATGGACTGGTTTTACCCGGTGTTGACCGGCGCAGTGGCGGGCGATGCGGCCAAATTTCGCCTGCACAAAAAATGGGGTGAATTTGTTGTGGCGGGACTGGGTTGCCGCTGTGTCAATGACGAGCCCTGGGTTACCGTGGCCGAGTCTTGCGAGTTGACCATGGCTTTGCTGGCGGCCGGCGAGACTGGTAAGGCGCGCACTCTGTATCGCGGGCTGCACCGTTGGCAGGATAAGGATGGCGGCTACTGGACCGGGTACGTGTACCGTGACAGGGCTATTTGGCCGGAAGAAAAAACCACCTGGACGGTTGGGGCAATGCTGTTGGCGGCGGATGCGCTGGCCGGTTTGACGCCGGCCAGCAGACTGTTTACCAGCGTGAGTTTGACGGGGAGTACCTCAGAGACGGCGCAGGATACCGAGCGTCTCGACCAACTCGACCAGCTCGAACTGACCGGAAGCCAGCGCTAGTTTGTAGATGTCGTAAGGTGCCTGGCCGCCGTCCTCCGGGTTGGGGAAAATGTCGTGAATGGCCAGATAACCACCAGGCACGATATGCCGGGACCAGCTGCGGTAGTCCGTCAGTGCCGCTTCAAGCGAGTGGCCGCCGTCGATAAAAACGAGGCCGAGTGGGGTGTTCCAGTGGCGCGCTGCGACAGCCGTCGGCGCAACGACTGGCACTACGTGATCCTCCAGTTTTGCTGCACGCATATTGGTGCGGAATGCGTGAAAACTGTCCATCAACTGGCTGCGGTCATCAAACAGTTCTCGATCGTGGTACTCCTCTCCGGGCTGATGCTCCTCCGACCCCCGGTGATGGTCCACCGCAAATAGGGTGTTGTCCATCAGCTTGCAGGCGCTGCCCAGGTAAATGGTGGACTTTCCACAATAGCTGCCCACTTCCAGACAGGGGCCGCGGTCACTGGCATCGGCGGCCAGTCGGTAGAGTGCTTCGCCTTCGGTATCTGCAAGAAAACCTTTTACGGTTGTGATATCCAGGGGGAGTTCCATGGGCAGGGCGGTATCCATAGTGGGGTAATCTCTGAGCGGTAATTCGTAAGTTTTGCGAGACGTTACGTGCAATAGCGCACTTTGGCAATGCGCTGGAGCGACAGTTTTACTGGCGGAAGTTGCAAACCCAAAATTCAAAATAACGAACAGGTTTCGGTATCAGAGGTAGTTGGGCAGCGATCGGCAATTGCGGTCTGTCAGCCGTGAGTTGTCGAGCGCTAGGTTGATACTCGAAACAAAAGGCGCATTATGCGAAAAGATCATAGACCATACTGGCTTAAGCGCGCGCTGATTGCCTTTCGCAATTGGCGCTGCCGGCATTTCCTGCTGCCGCAGTTTGATGCCATAGGCCGTGAGCCTGAAATCATGCACCCGGCTTCGGTCAAGGTATTTGGCAGTAACATTTGCCTGGGGGATTTTCCGCACCTGATATCAACACCGGATAATTGCATTCGCTTTACCGCAATGGGCCATCGTGGTGGCGATGCGCAAATCACCATTGGTGACTACGTGCTGATTTCCCCGGGGGTGCGTATATCGGCTGGCGAATCCATCACTCTTGGCGATGCCTGCATGCTTGCCGCCAATGTGTATATATCCGATTCAGACTGGCACGGGATCTACAACCGTACCCGGCCGTTTCGCTGCACCGCACCGGTTGCCATCGGCAACAATGTCTGGATAGGCGACAGCGCGATTATCTGTAAAGGGGTATCCATTGGCGACAACTCGGTTGTCGGAGCCGGCAGTGTTGTAACCAGGGATGTGCCAGCGAATACGGTGGTGGCAGGGAATCCGGCCAGGGAGATTAAGCAGATCAATCCGCGCCGGCGAATGATTACCCGGGAAGCCCTGTTTGCGGACAGTTTCAGGCAGGCGCACAATCTGGATGAATTAGATAAAATGCTGCTTGCAGGTAATGGCCTGTTGGGTTGGCTGCGGTCACTGCTGTGGCCGAGGCGAGGGGATTAACGTAGTTTGGATACCGAATAACAATGCAAAAACAGGGCAGTGTGGTACTGATTGGAATGCCGGGGGCGGGCAAAAGTACGCTGGGGGTATTGCTGGCCAAGGAGCTGGCGAAAGATTTTGTGGATACGGACGTGCTGATCCAGCTGCGGGAAGATAAGACGTTGCAGGAGATCATGAATGAATCCGATTACCTCAACCTGCGCCGTATCGAAGGGGAAGTGATTGCGGATGCCGAGCTGCCCAATCATGTGATCGCAACCGGTGGCAGTGCGGTGTACAGCGAGGACGGTATGCGCAACCTTTTGTCCTATGGCCCAGCGGTGTTCCTGAACTGTTCCGCAGACGAGCTCCGTCGCCGTATTCACAATTACGAGAGTCGCGGAATCGCCAAGGCCCCCGGTCAGAGCTTTGAGGCACTGTTTGAGGAGCGTCAGGCGCTGTATCGCCGATACGCCGATATCGTGGTGGATTGCGATGGTCAGGATCTGGAGCAGGTGCTGGGGCAGGTGATTGCTAGGCTGGAGGCTCGTTAAGCGCCCGCTCTCTCATTCCGGGCTGGGCCCGGAATGCAAAGCTGAAAAGCCCGACGCCGGATTGTATCCGGCATGATGGATCTGGATGTATCTTTTCGCGCCCGCTTAGAGCGGCAACTGTGTGGTGTACTTTACCTGTTTCAATGCGAAGGTGGAGTTCACCGATGCAACATTCGGCAAATGCACCAGTGAGCGTTTCAGTAGCTGCTCGTAATGCTCAACACTGTCCACCACTACACGCAGTACATAGTCCTTGTCACCACTGGTGGAATAGCACTCCACCACTTCTTGTACGTCCTGTACCGCCGATTCAAAATTATTCAAAGAATCTTCATCGTGGTTGTGTATGGTGACATAGCAGTATACTGTGACCCCCAGGTCAAGTTTGCGCGGATCCAGGAGGGTGACGCGGCCACGGATGATACCTTCGGCCTCCAGGCGCTTGATGCGGCGCCAGCAAGGTGTATGGGACAAACCCACTTTGTCTCCCAGCTCAGCCATGGAATAATCGGCGTTCTCCTGCAGCGCCCTCAGAATCTTGCGGTCGAAATCATCCAGGTCGGTTGAGCGCTTCATATAAACTCCTGTCCTACAGTTTCACTATTGGCCGAGATGGCTGTCATAATTTTACGTGCAAACCTGTAAATAAAGCAATGTTTCAATGCGCTTTAAGCACTAGTATGACCTGACCACGCCGTCGCTATCTTTGGCAGCCCCGGCCGAGACACCCATCGGTCCGATCAATTTGGCGCCAATTTCGGCGATGCGCGCCCCGAATCACAATAATTAGCGGAAGCCCGTGTCCAAGGCGGTGCTTCAACGATCAGCGGGAAGAAGTAGGCGTATGAACGAGCAGAAGGTGAACACCGGATCTCAGTCCGAGTCTCAGCAAGGTCTGGATCAGGCGGTCAGCGGCAATTCGGCTGCGGCGAAAGCAGTCTCTCTTGATGACAGGTACACCACCCTCAAGGGGCGAGTGCTGTTATCGGGTATTCAGGCGCTGGTGCGCCTCCCCATCGATCAGATGCGTATTGACGCTGCGCGGGGACTGAATACCGCCACGTTTATTTCCGGTTACCGCGGTTCCCCCCTGGGTGGGTATGACCAGCAACTGGCCCGCGCCAAAACACTCCTAGATCAATTCAATATCCGTTTTACACCCGGCGTGAATGAAGAGCTGGCCGCGACTGCCGTGTGGGGTTCCCAGCAGGTGGGCCTGTTTGACGGGGCTGAGGTCGATGGCGTCTGCGGAATCTGGTACGGCAAAACGCCGGGCGTCGACCGCTCCTGTGATGCGTTCCGCCACGCCAACGCGGCAGGCTCCTCTCCGAAGGGCGGTGCACTGATTATTGCTGGCGATGACCACGGCTGTAAGTCGTCGTCCTATCCGGGCCAGTCCGAATTTGCCTTCGTGGATATGCATATTCCGGTACTGAACCCGTCGACGGTACAGGAGGTGTTGGACTACGGCCTTTACGGCCTGGAGCTGTCCCGCTTCAGTGGTTGCTGGGTGGCGATGATTACCCTGGCGGAAAATATGGACAGTGCCTCCACTGTGGATGTGGACCCGGCAGGTGTCTCGTTCGAGTACCCGGAAATCGAGCGCCCGCAGGGCGGCCTGAATATCCGCAAACAGGACAACCCGCTCGAGCAGGAAGAGCGTCTGTGGCGCTACAAGCGCCCGGCGGCACTCGCCTTTGCTCGCGCTAACCAGTTGAACAAACTGGTGCTGGATAACCCGAGTGCGACACTCGGTATCGTCACTGCCGGTAAAGCCCATCTGGATTTGATGCAGGCATTTGAGGATATGGGAATCGATGAGGAGCGCGCTCGCGACCTCGGTATTCGGATTCTCAAGGTGGGTATGACTTATCCGCTGGATGTGCCCGGCATTCAGGAGTTTGCCCGTGGCCTCGACTCTCTACTGGTCCTGGAAGAAAAGCGCAGTCTGATGGAAGTGCAGCTGAAGGAAGAGTTGTACAACGTACATCTGCGCGACCCCCATTTCCCGCGCATTCTCGGCAAGGTGGACGAGCACGATAAGCCGCTGCTGCCCATGTACGGCGAACTGTCGCCAGCGGTTGTGGCGCAGGTACTCGGTTACCTGCTGGGTGAAGAAAATCTGCACGATCGCGCCAAACACCGCCTGATGCGACTGGACGCCCTGGCCGAGCGTATTTCTGCCCAGGCCGGATCCAGTGTCGCGCGCCTGCCGATGTTCTGCGCCGGTTGTCCCCACAACCGCTCCACGCGTGTACCAGAAGGCAGCCGCGCGTTGGCGGGGATCGGTTGTCATTATATGGCCCAGTGGCTGGACCGTGAGACCTATACCTTCACCCAGATGGGGGCTGAAGGCGTCAACTGGATCGGCCAGGCGGCATTTACCAGTGAGCCTCATGTCTTTGTGAATCTGGGGGATGGAACCTACTTCCACTCCGGGATTCTCGCTATCCGCGCGTCTGTCGCCGCCAAGGTCAATATTACCTACAAGATTCTGTTCAACGATGCGGTGGCGATGACCGGTGGCCAGCCCCACGATGGTGAGCTGCACCCGGATATGATCTGTCGCCAGGTTCTGGCGGAAGGGGTCAAGCGAGTCGTGTTGGTGATGGACGACACCGACAAGTACAAGGGTGCCCTGAGCTTCCCGTCGGAAGTGGAAATTCGCCACCGGGACCATATGCCTGCGGTGATGAAAGAGCTGCGCGAGGAGCCCGGCTGCACCGTTATCATTTATGACCAGACCTGTGCCACCGAACTGCGCCGCAAGCGCAAGCGTGGCCTTCTGCCAAAAGCGGAAGGGCGCCCGTTTATCAATGAGTTGGTGTGTGAAGGCTGCGGCGACTGTGTCACGCAGTCCAGCTGTATTGCCGTCGAGAAGGTTACCACGGCGCTCGGTGACAAACGCCGGATCAATCAGACCGCGTGTAATCAGGATATGTCCTGCGTAAACGGTTTCTGCCCGTCGTTTGTTACTGTGAAAGGCGGAAAACTGAACAAGCGTGCAGGTGTCGGTGACGCCCTTTGCCAGGCGGCCGACAAGTTGCCGGCCCCGCAGATGCCGGATCTGAGTGAGCCGTTCAACCTGCTGGTAACTGGCGTCGGTGGCACCGGGGTGGTCACCATTGGTGCACTTCTGGCCATGGCGGCGCACATTGAACAGAAAGCCTGCAGTACCCTGGACCAGACCGGTCTCGCGCAAAAGGGAGGGGCGGTGTACTCCCATGTGCGCTTTGCGGATCGACCGGAATCCCTGAAAGCGGTGCGTATTTCCGATGGGCGTGCGGACGCTCTCATGGCTTGTGACCTGATTGCCGCAGGCAATCTGTCTGCTAGTCTCGCCAAACTGGATGAGACCCACAGCCGCGCAGTGGTGAATACCCACCTAAGCCCGACCGCGGCATCGGTGCTGGGACGCGAAGATATTCATTCGCCGCAGGCGGTACTGGACACCATCAAGGATGCGGTGCTGGAGCTGGATGTGGTCGAGGGGCACACCCTCACCAAGGCGGCGCTGGGAGACACTCTTGCGGCGAATATCTTCATGCTCGGCTTTGCCTGGCAGAAAGGTCTGATTCCCCTGGGGCTAGAGGCGCTCCAGGAGGCGATCCGGCTCAATGGGGTGGCGGTAGAAGGTAACCTGCAGGGGCTGGCAGCGGGCCGTCTGGCTGCGGCGGATCGCGAGGCACTGGACCAGCTCCTGTCGAAAGAGGAAGAGCTCGTTCTGCCGCAGGGGCTGGAGGCGATTGTCGCCCACCGTGTGGAGCATTTGACCGGCTATCAGGGTGCGGCGCTGGCCCGCCGTTACCGTCATCTGGTAGACAAGGTGAAGGACGCGGAGATTCTCAAGGTGCCGGGCAGTGAGGCACTGGCCGAGGTGGTGGCAAGGCATTACGCCAAACTCCTCGCGTACAAGGACGAGTACGAAGTGGCGCGTCTGTACTCCGATGGGCGTTTTATTGAGTCCCTGAAAGAGAATTTTGCCGGAGACTTCGAGCTGGAATTCAATCTGGCACCACCACTTTTGAGCCCGTTCGATAAAAATACCGGGCGCCCGCGCAAACTCAAATTCGGCGGCTGGATGCACAAGGCGTTCGGTGTACTGGCAAAGTTTCGATTCCTGCGCGGCAGCGCGCTGGATATTTTCGGTTACACCGCAGAGCGCAAAATGGAGCGTGGCCTGATTACCGAATACGAAAAAATTGTCGACGAAGTACTGGGCCGACTGAATGCCGAGAACCACGCAGCGGCGATTGAACTGCTGAGCTATCCAGACCAGATTCGTGGTTACGGTGTAATCAAGGAAGAAAATGTAAAACTCGCACACCAGGCTCGCAATCAGGCGTTACAGCGTTTTTATAATCCGAAAGTGGAAGTTCCGGAGACTTCACAAGTAGAAGTGTTTGACCCCGCCAAGGCACAGCAGGTGGGGTAGGGATAGAAAATTGGATACAAAAAAAGCGAGCTAAATAGCTCGCTTTTTTTGTGCTCTTTAGCTCAACACACCAGAACCTGCTTACCAGGCCATCTGTACTCGTAGGCCAAGCTGATTGGTGTTGTCGCCAGTAAAGTCATCATCACCGAAGATCATATTCATCATCACGCGCACATTACGATTGGCGTAATAGTTGAGGCCGATCTGTGCACTGCTGGCTTCGAGACTGTGAATGTCGCGGTTTTCCATGGTGTCGTAGCGGGCTGTCAGTTCCCAGGCTCCGCCCCACAGGCCGTTGCCAGAAGGTTTGGCGGAATTGAAGGCACCGCGTTTCTTGCTGTAGGTCTTGTGTTCACCGGTAATCATCCAGCTGCCCTGCACATACCAGGTGTGTACGGATTGATCGTCAATATAGCAGCCGAACATCGGGTCGCAGTAGAAGGGAGGTGGCGCACCAAATTCATCTTCAAATTCGACTTCGGTCAGGTAGTAGTCTGCCTCAAACTCCCCGATAGCGTATTCCGCCTGAAGGTAGAGCGGCCCGTAACTGCCTGCGATTTCAAAGCCGGCGTAAGACGCGTCTTCGCCCAGATCGCCGGGTGTCAGCGCCATTAGTTGCGAAGGGCCGCGGCGCCCAGCATAGTCGGCCTCTGCGTATAGATCGCCGGAGTCGCGATTGGCATTCTCATAGCTTAGGTAGGTGCCTAAATGGAATACCGCGTGATCGGTATTGATGGGTGCCCAGGCCAGCCGCCCGGCGGCTCCGACCCCTTCATTGCGAGACTCGGCAGCATCGCGGAGGTTGAAGGCCATCATTCCTAGAGTGAAGCAGTCCAGAACGCCGGTCCAGCCAATACCCTGTTGGAACTGGTAACCGTCATACAGGCCGGTGGCGCTGGAGAAAGGTCGCTCCAGCATGGTTATCTCATTGGAGCTGGTCATTTCCGCCATTGAGCGGAACGGCTTGAACTGTCCGATACGAATTTCGCCATCTAGAAATTTATGGGCAATAAACACGTCGCGAAAGCCTGCGTGGGTGTCGCCCGCGGCGAAGTCCTGCTCCAGCACGTATTTCCAGTCGTAGATACTGCCTTTCAGGGTGATTCGCGCGCGACGAAATTCCGTGGTACTTACGGGATCTTCGATATCGGTGTCGAAAAGATAGGTATCGAAGTGGATGCGCCCCCCCAGCGAGGCAGAAAAATTGCCGTCGTCCGAAGTGATTTTCAGTCCGCCCTTGGTTTCAGCGTCGTCGGCGATGGCGGTGATGGAAAGCAGGCTGCATGTGACCGCGGCGAGCGCCTTGCCCATTTTCCCTGTACCTGAGGCTTTCATTGGAACTCCTGATCGCAGCGTTATGAAAAACGATTGATAAAAATTTGGGGCGCAATGGAAACATAACGCGCGCAGAAATGAAATATTTCCGTAACATCTGCTGGCGGCGGGTCTGAAAGACATATCCCATAACGCCGATATGCATAGGGATAATAGTTCACTTGAGTGGGAGTATTTTGCGCGAGAAACCCAATGGCACAGCGGAATTGTCGAAATAAACGATGAGTATCGGTAAGGAGGGATGGAGCCCGGCGTTGCCGGGCTCGTAGAGGGCGCGATATGTCAGATTTGCTCGATGGAATAGCCGGCTTCTTCGAGTAACTCCGTAACGGATTTCTTTCCTACGAGATGCCCGGCGCCAACTACGACAAACAGGGTATTGTAATCCGCGCTGAAGTCGCGGATTTTCTCAGCCATTGTCTGGTTGCGTTGATAGAAAAGTTTGTCGAACAGCGGGGCAAACCCGGGGTTTTCCTCCAGGCTTTCTCGGATCACCAGGTCGTATATGTCGTTCTGGTCTCCCTTTTTCCATGCCTTGGTGATGCGCGGGACAAAACTGTCCATTTCGGATACCTGAGCAAGGGTCTGTTGCAGGTACAGTTCGGGATTGTCGAGATTGTTCAGCATTTCGATCTGTCCGAGCACGCTTTCCAGTTCAAGAATGGTCCCGTTGTTCCGGTGGGCCTGGTTGAGGAAATGGCGATCAATACCCGCTTTAGGGTCCAGTCCCCGGGCCTGCATTTCAATCATGCTGAGGGTGATCATGGCAATTGCCGGGCGCAGGCGGCTAAAGTTTTGCTCTGGAATCTGTCGTTTGGCCAGCCAATCCTGCAACTGTTTATACACCGCGGGTGAAATGTGGTCTTTCAGTTGCTGGCCCGCAGGATAAACCGACTCCTGCATGATTTTCATTTGCAGCGCCGGATCGGTTTCCATGGCGAGAATATCCGCCTCCACAACCAGCGCGTCGCTGCTGGAGTAAGCGCGCTCAATCTGGTCGCGCAGTGGGTAAAAGCTTTTGTCGGCGAGGTGGATGGATCCCAGCAGGTAAACGCGCTTCTCCCCCTTTTTTGCCTCCAGCAGAAGACCTCGATCATTTGCCGCCTGTGCGGAAGCCGCCAGCGCTATTGCCAAAAGGGCAATACTGAAGCTGGCGAGCCAGCGGGTGAAAAGACCCTTCCTGGTAAGACCCGGTATCGAGGTTGAAGATACGCCTTGAGTTGCCATTCGTGTGTTTCCTTCCACTGTTATTCGAGTAGCCCATTTGTCGCGGTGGGCTCTTTTGTTGAAGTCTATGCCGGTCATTCGGCCGCGAGCCATGATACCCCGCTTTTCGGCCGCGAGGGTGACGGGATTCCGCAGGTTTTGTGAAGCGGTCGCGAGAAAATAAAAATGTGGCTTGTGGCGCAGAATTTGCCGGTACAATGTAATGATCAGGACAGGAGTCGTTTAGGATCGAGTCGCATGCGGATTGTTCAATTGGTACCGTCCATGGACGGCAGCAAGTTGGCCCAGGAAACACTGGAGTTTGCCCAGGAGCTGGCCCGCCAGGGGCATGAGTCTTCGGTGATCTCGGCTGGTGGTACGCTGGTATCCCGTCTGACGTTGCACAATTGCCAACATCTGGAGTTACCGGTAAATCGCAAAGGGTTTTTCAACCACCGCCTGCACCGCCGTCTGTATCATCAGCTTGAATCTCTGCAGGCGGATGTCCTTCTATGTCGCGACTCCCTGTGCAGTTGGCACGGTTGGAAAGTGTGGTCCCGCCTGCCTGAGACGACGCGTCCACGGTTGGTAACAGCGCTGCACCGCTGGCCAGCGGGTGGGCCGTTCAGCGGGGCCTGGCAGAACGGCGCGGTGTCGCGTGGTGAATTAGTATTGGCCTCTTCACGGAATCTCGCGCAGCGGATGTCACAGCGTTTCTCCATGCCGGTTGCTGAGCCCGGGTCCTGTGAACAGGGAATCCAGGTTATCTACCGTGGAGTGAACACCCGAGAACTGGATCGGCGCGCCCCGGTCTCCGGGCACTGGCAACATCGGCTGCTGAACAGCTTCCCGCAGATTGAAGGTCGCAGCTGGCTGTTGCTACCCGGTGACATCGGCCCCGGGCGTGGCCAGGAACGGTTTCTCGAATTGTTGGCCGAGTTGAAAAAAACGCGCGACGACCTGTTTGGGCTGGTGGTCGGAGAGGCGCTTCCCGGGCAGGAAAAGTTTGCCCGCGGCCTGGAAAGACGGGCGGAAGCCATGGGCCTTGCCGAACATGTTCTGTTTCTCGGCGCGCGCAGGGATATGCGCGAGCTCTACGCCAGTGCACGGATAACCTTCGACCTGGCGGAACCGGCTTTGACTGACGGGCGGGTGGTCTGTGAGTCCCTGGCAATGGGGTGCCCTGCGATTGCCGATGGTGGGCTCGGGCTTGAGCTACTCCAGCAGTGCTTTCCTCAGGGAGTGCCAGTGGAGGCTGCCGCACAGGGAGAGGGCGGTTGCGGGATGGAACCGCTGGTGCGTACCAGTGTGTCGGTACTGGATGCCGCAAAATCCATCCAGTTTGCCGGCTTCAGTCTCGCGGAAACGACGGCCCAGGCCGTTCGCTGGTTCGACGAGCTTACTGCAGCGTCCTCTCAGCCGTTGGCCGTTAGTGTTGTCAAATGATGGCTTCTGGCAGTAGCTGGGTGTAAACCTGCCAGGTTGCCTTGGCCATGGAGTCCAGGGTGAAGCTGTTTGCGGCGCGGTCATAAAGGGCCGAGAAATCCGTGCTCAGAGTTGGGTTCTGCAGTGCACCGCGGATTTTTTCCGCGAGGTGGTCCGGATCTGTCGTGTCCAGTAAATACTTTTCCGGAAGGTAATCGATGGCATTCCCTGCCCGGTTGGCCAGTACTGGGGTTCGTTGCAGCAATGCCTCAATAAGGGTGTAAGGCGTGCCTTCTGCCTCTGCGGGGATGACCACAAGATCTGCCGCTTCCATAAACTGCGCAACAATCCCATTGCCCGAAAAGAACTCCACCCGTTGCGCGAAATCCGCCAGCGCCGGTTTGCTTGAGCTCAAGTTTCTTACCTGTTGCTGCAGGTTTTCCTTCTCCGGACCTTCCCCCAGAATCATCAGGCGTGTTCCCGGCAGCAGTGCGACTGCATCGATCAGCTTGTCGACGGCACGTGCTTTGATCAGCCGGCTGGCGACCAGCAGGGTTGGCTGCTCTGCACTGAGAGATAGTTGGGGTGTTGATTCGCTGGGGGCTGCCGGTAATTCGACGCCATTGGGAATAATATTCCAGTCCAGTTTTGAGTTGGCCACGGTATTTTCGCTGATGGCAATGCGCGCGTCGAATGCGCTGGCGAGCTTATCGCGCGGGTGCCGTACATTGTGCCGGGTAATGATCTGGCGAGTTTCCGTGTAAGGTTGGACCGCGGCGAGTAATTGCGCAGATTTGGAACCGTGGCCGTGGACAATCTGGTATTCCCCCTTACGAATCAGGTTGGCCAGGCGCCAAACCAGGTTGGGGTGATGCCGGCTGCGGTCTGTATTCAACGGAATAAACTGAATGCGCTCATCGAGCGTCTGGAGGTATCGGGGGTGGGCAATCACCGCCACCTGCGCGTCAGTGTTACAGGCCTGCCAGCGGGACAGGTCGGCGACATGCTTTTCCATACCGCCGTGCTCACGGCTGGCAATCAGGTGACAGATACTTTGAATCATACGGCTACACGTCCGATGTCTCTGCGCCGCGTTGGGTTTATTGGTGTCAGGCAGGATAGGCACGTGTGTGCGGTATCGGTACGGCGCCAGACTGACCGCGCGTGGTGCACGGTGCAGGAATGGCGTTATTGTCCCTCACAGGTGTGACAATATTTTGATGTAAATATTACGGTTAGTTTTAAGTTGGTTGGAAAATAACCGTACACCTCAGAATTTGGCGTGCCAGTTCAGTGATGCAAAATCGAAGCCGGGATTGGGGGAATTGGTATAGCCGTTGGAAAAATGACTGTACCGCAACGATATGGTGTGCCCGTTCTCAAGAGTGTATCCGCCGGCAAAATGCAGCGAAAAATTCAGATTAGTTGACAGGTCTATGGCACCGAAACTGCGCTCGGTCAGGTAGGCTGCACCAACGCCGAATTCGCCGAAAATCCCTTTTGCCTCACGTTGCGGGTACCAGCGAACCACTGGTTTCAGCTCCCAGATCTGCTGTTTCTGATCCTCACCCTGATAGTCAATCCACATATGGCTGTAGCTGACCTGCGCCCACCACTGGAAGTGGTGATTGCCCGGATAGTCATAAAACTGATACGACCAGTTGACGCCGACCATATCCGACCCGGCAATGGATTTCTGCTGGATCAGAGCGCTTCCGATTCCCTTGCCGCCGCTCAAAATCAGCTCCTGAGAGCCGTCACGCCAAACTGCACCGGCTTGAGCAGCCATTGAGTTCAGGGTCAGAAGGGCGCCGGTAATCACCAGGGCAAATATTTGTTTCCCGATGGTGCGGGAGGGTACGGGCACCGGGGCCGCGGTGGGGGAGTGAGGCATGATGTAATCGCCGGTTATCGCTGTTAGTGGGCAGTATTACAAGGTTAGCCGGAATCGAAATGAAGGCAAGCAGGCGCCCCGTTTCCGGGGCCCTGGTATGATAGATTTGGTTGCTACCTTAGCGCCACTGACGCTTCAGTTGCCGCAGCGCATCGGAATGCAGTTGCCGCGCTCGCTCCTGACTAAGGCCCAGCTGCTCACCGATAACCCGGAATGAACAATCCCGGTCTGAAATAAGTCCGTAACGCAAACTGAGAACCGTGCGCTGACGTGGTGGCAGCTTGGCAACCGCGTCCCGCAGGCGCTGGGCCAATTCCTGATTGGATACCAGCTCGTCGGTATTGAACATATCCCCGGCGGGGGCATAGTCCAGTCGTGTGCTGGCCTGGTCGTCGGAGATCGGGTCATCCAGCGAGCCGGTTGGGCCGGGTAACTTGAGCAGGCTCTGTACGCGCTCCAGGTCGAGACCCGTTTGTTTCGCCACATTTTCATCCGAGGCCGGGAGCCCCTCTGAACGCACCTGATTGATGGCCCGGTAGATATTGCGCAAATCGTCCTGCACATTGGCGGGCTGGCGCACCAGGTCGTCGTTGCGTCGCAGGGTCAGCTGGATTTCCTGCTGAATCCACCAGTAGGCGTAAGTGGAGAACCGGTAACCCATCTGGGGTTTAAAGCGCTCAATGGCCTTCATCAGGCCTACGTTGCCTTCCTGAATCAGATCGATGAATGGCACCGAAGGGTTGCGAAAACGCTTGGCGATGGCAATGACCAGGCGCAGATTACACTGAATGAGTTTCTTGCGCTGCGCCTTGAATTTTTTCATCAGGTTTTGCAGCGCGCTGCGATCGCGCTGGGAAATATTACCGCTCGCTAACAGGCCGTCAGCTTTGGCGATAATCAACCCGTGGTCGTAGGCCCCGGTACTCCCGCGTTGCTCAACCCCTTCACTGCGCAGGTCTACCAGCGTCACGCCGCGTTTTTGCAGTAGCGTGATAATTTTCTCCTCCAGCTCCCGCAGCAGGCAGGTGGTGGTGTGCTCATCCTCCGGGGTCAGCAGATCAAGCCGATAGAGATGCTTAAGGTAATTCTGCATCGGCGTGCCGACGTTATCGCCAAGGGAGTCTTCTGAGCCTGAGTCTTCTTCGATTGCCTCCGCGCGGGGTTGCATGGATGGATCCGGGTCTTCCTGTTGGAAGCTGCTCCCGGTTGCGTTGTTGCTATTTTCCTTCAGCCACTGGTCATCCCTTGTTTCAATATTTACTCGGGACAAAAGTCTGAACCTTATGCTGAGGCAGCGCAGTTTTACCTTGTGGACCGCGCTGCTGCCGTAAAACTACCGGCGTCATCCTTTCGCAGGATCGCTGCATGGCGCAGAAATTGCCATGCGGACCATTTGACTATAGATGACGGCGCGGGCTCTGTGGAAATTAGCGCCGCAAAAAACGGGACCGGTGAGTACTCGGAGGGAGTGTGTGCGGGGCTAGGGGGAGGGTTAACGGCAAAACCCGGCAGGTTGCCGGGATTTCACGAATTTTACTGGAAAATAGTGGTATAGAGGCGTTTTCAGTTACTGATGGGCGGCTTATTTTGTCCGGTTATAACCGCACCTGACGGCGCGGTTTTACCGACGTTGACGATTACTTGATGCGTTTGACCCGCAGTGAACGACCGCCAGTTGCCTTGCGCATAAAAAAGGAGCCCAGGGCACCGCGTTCCAGTGTGATCTGCTCACCCTCGCGCCAGATGGCGCGGCCACTGCCGGTTTGCCGCCAAACCTGGCCGTTATCCAGCGTGAACGTATATTTCCCGTGGGCGCCTTCCACTGCGCTGGTAATCGTGGCCGAAATGGATTCGGGGGCTTCTTCAGCTACGTCTTTTCCTTCGTGACCAAAGCGCAGCTCAGCGCGCTGTTTGAGATTTCCGGAAGCCTTGTCGAAGCAGGCGAGCCGCTTCTTGTCATCGCTGAATTCTGTGCAGCGGCGCAGTGCGTCTTCCAGAGTCTCGGCACTGGTGGCGGGTGTTAGAAGGGGCGTCATTGCGAACAGGAATAGCAGGGGGGCGAAGAAGGGTTTGGCATGGGGCAAATTAGGAGCGCCTATTTTTCGCATAATGTCAGGTCCGTTCGTTAGGTCTGTCGAATATTGCACCAGTCGTGCGCGCTACACAATGCAATTTGAGTTGCCTGTCACATTTCCAATTGGCACACCGTGGAAGAATATTCGAGCCGAGAGCTTACAAAAATCATAAGACATCATAAACAACACTCAGGGGTGTAGCCGAATATGAAAAAGCTGTTGATTCCCGCAATTGCCATTGCCGCCGTCGGTGGTTATTTCTATTACACCAACCTCGAAGCGACTGCGCCGCAGGCGGAAGAGGTTGTTGTCGAGGAAGAGCAAATCGTTGACGAAGTCGAATCCGCCGTAGCAGAAGCAGAGGCGGCGGCAGACAACTCTCCTGAGGCCGCAGGCGATATGATGGCCTCTGCAGAAGGGGATGTGTTTGCCGATGTGCCGGAAGCCATGGGGCACGCTCTGGATGAAACGTCAGAGGCAATGCACGAGATGGCCGAGGAAGTGGAAGAACTGGTCGAGGAAATTGATCACAGCGGAGAGTAACTCTCGCTGACGTTTGCTGCAGCCGTTGAAAAATACCCGGGGCGCGGGAGGAGTTATCCTTTTCGCTATCCGGGTATTTTTTTGTGGCAATTCACTAATTTTAGTGATTAGTGCTGCTGCAGGTTCTGCAGTGCCAGGCGCAGGAAGCCGTCGGCTCTTTTTAGTGCCTGTTCCGCTTCTGCGCGCTCTAGTCCACTCAGTATCATCATGATTGCCAGCTTGGCGTTGTGATCGCAGCGCATCAGCACCTGATCGGCTTCTGTGTAGCTCACCCCTGTGGCCTCGACAACAATCCGCCGGGTGCGGTCCACCAGTTTCTGGTTGGTGGCTTTCACATCCACCATCAGGTTGTAAAAGCTCTTGCCGATGCGAATCATACTGGCGGTGGTAAGCATATTCAGCACCAGTTTCTGTGCGGTGCCGGCTTTCATGCGCGTGGAGCCGGTTAATACTTCCGGTCCCACCTCCGGCAGAATGGCGATGTCTGCTTCTTTGGCAATGGCTGCGGATTTGTTACAGGCAAGGGCTACCGTTGTGCAACCGAGGCTGCGCGCGTAGCGCAACCCGCCGGTGACATAAGGCGTGCGCCCGCTGGCCGCAATGCCTACCACCATGTCCTTGCTGGTCAGCTTGATGCTGCGAAGGTCTTGTTCACCCAGTGCGGGGTTGTCTTCCGCACCTTCCTGAGCGCGGTGTACTGCCTGTTCACCGCCGGCGATCAGTGGCACCACCATTCCTTCCGGAACACCATACGTTGGAGGACATTCCACTGCATCCAGCAGGCCGATGCGCCCGCTGGTGCCGGCACCCATATAGATCAGGCGGCCCCCGGCCTTGAAGGCCTCTACCGCTTTATCCACCGCCTCGGCGATCGCCGGCAGTACCTGCCGCACCACGCCGGGGACACCGCTGTCAGCGTCGTTGATCTTCTCGAGAATCCCGTAGGTGGGGAGCAGATCAATGTCCTGAGTGTCCGGATTGCGGGACTCACTGGTAAGTACGCCCAGATCCTCTTTTTGAGAGTCGCTAGTGCGATTGGGTGTAGCGCTGGCGCCTGAACTGGCGATTGATTTGGAGCTGTGGTCGGTCATATCCCCTCGCCGGCGATTGATTTATGCCCGGAACCTGGCGGTCGACCTGAAATGCGTGTTGGTCGAGATTGGGGAAAGTGTAATCACCGGGGCTGCAGTGCACCACTGCAGCCCGGATCTTTCGAATTGATTGCAGGGAGGAGGGGATCAACCCTGAGCGTTGAACTGCTTGCCGTTAACGCCAACGCTGTCGTCACCCATCAGGTACAGATAGGTAGGCATGATGTCTTCCGGCGTGGTCACCGAGGCGGGGTCTTCCGCCGGGTAGGCTGCAGCACGCATGTTGGTGCGGGTGGCGCCCGGGTTGATACTGTTGACCCGGATATTGGAAACACCGTCCACTTCATCCGCTAGGGTCTGCATCATGCCTTCGGTCGCGAATTTGGAAACCGCGTAAGCGCCCCAGTAGGCGCGACCTTTCAGGCCTACCCCGGAACCGGTGAAGATCACTGAGCCCGCTTTGGATTCTTCCAGGAGTGGCAGCATTGCCTTGGTCAATCCAAACGCGGCATTCACGTTGATCTGCATCACCTGCTGCCAGGTCGCGTAGTGGTAGTTGGCCATGGGGGTGCGCTGGCCGAGTGCGCCTGCGTTGTGCAGCAGGCCATCTAAACGACCGAATTCCTGGTCGACACCCTGGGCCAGGTATTCCAGCTCTTCCCAGCGTACTTCGGAAAGATCCACCGGTAGAATGGCGGGCTTGGCGCCGCCCGCGGCTTCGATTTCGTCATAGACCGCTTCCAGCTTGGGTACGGTGCGGCCGAGCAGGATCACGGTGGCGCCGTGCGCAGCGAAGGTCTTGGCGGCAACACGGCCGATGCCGTCGCCAGCGCCGGTGATCAGAATGACTTTTTCTTTGAGCAGGTCGGCGGGTGCCTGATATTGCGTGGCAGTGTCGTTGGTGATGGTTTCAGACATGTATTTTTACTGGCTCGTTGATCGCGTGTGTTTGGTAAAGATTGCGTGTCGCAATCATTTGTTCAGGTAGTGTTTTTCCAAGAGCGGCCAGATCTCTTCCGCGTGGTGGATCAGGTGGTCTGCCTGCCAGTTCTCCGGATCATCACCAGTATCGATATAGCCATAGCTACAGGCGATGGTGGGCATGCCGGCGGCGCGGCCTGCCATGATGTCGCGCTCGTGATCACCGACGTAAATTGCTTCCGAGGGATTACAGCCGATGCGGCTGCAGGCGAGCAGAATGGGCTCAGGGTCGGGTTTGCGATGGGTGACGTCGTCGGGGCAGATGATGGCACCGGGGGTGGGGAGGTGCGCAAAGGCTTGCATCAGGGGAATGGTGTAGGCCGAGGGTTTGTTGGTCACCACGCCCCAGGCGATACCGTTTTCCGTCAGTTGATTGAGCAGTTTTTCAATGCCCGGAAAGGGTACGGTGTGTTTGGCCAGGTGCATCAGGTACAGGTCCAGGAGGCGTTGGCGCAGCATGTCGAACCCGGGTTGCCCTTCGTCGACGCCGAAACCCAGGTGCACCATGGCGCGGGCGCCATTGGAGACCACTTCGCGAATGGTGGCGTCTGCCAGAGGCGGCAGCTTTTCCTGCTCGCGCAATTGATTGAGCACCACCACAAAGTCTGGAGCGGTGTCGAACAGGGTGCCGTCGAGATCAAAGAGTACAGCTTTCATAGTCGGGTAATTCTGGATTTATTCGGCGGGGCGAATGGTGTGCATCAGGTAGTTGACGTCGACGTCCCTCGGATTCAGTTTGTACTGTTTGGTGAGGGGATTGTAGGTCATACCGGTGATGTCGCGGGTTTGCAGGTCTGCTTCCCGTACCCAGCGCCCCAGTTCTGACGGGCGAATAAATTTGCCGTATTCGTGGGTGCCTTTGGGCAGCATGCGTAGGACGTATTCGGCTCCGACCACGGCAAACAGCCACCCCTTGGGGGTGCGGTTGATGGTGGAGAAGAAGACGTGGCCGCCGGGTTTGACGAGCTTGGCACAGGCGCGGATTACCGAAGAGGGGTCCGGTACGTGTTCGAGCATTTCCAGGCAGGTGACGATGTCGAAGCTGCCGGGCTGGTTTTCGGCCAGCTCTTCCACGGGGATGCGTTGGTAATCGATCTTTACGCCGGATTCCAGGGCGTGCAGTTTGGCGACGTTCAGTGGGGCTTCGCCGAGGTCGATGCCGGTGACATCGGCGCCGCGCTGCGCCATGGCTTCGGTGAGAATGCCGCCGCCACAGCCTACGTCGAGCAGTTTTTTGCCGGCGACGGGTGCGCGCTGGTCGATGTAATTGGCGCGCAGGGGGTTGATCTCGTGCAGGGGCTTGAATTCACCCTGCTGGTCCCACCAGCGGCTGGCCAGTTGTTCAAATTTGGCGATTTCCGCCGGATCTACGTTGATCATTTGGGCCTTGTTTAGGTTGTGGGGTCCGTTATTCCCACCTGCAGTGGCGCCGTCGCTCCCGGTAACCGTTTCCGGGACACGCCGTAAACCCGTCCATGGGGGCTCGGCTGCGGCCGTCCTGGCCGCAGACGGTCCCGGAAACGGTTACCGGGAGCGCCAGCTTCGATTCTTGGTGTTTGGCTTCGTTAGCAGCCTAGTGCGTGCGACCCGCGATTCTATCACGCCAGTTCGCCGCCCGTTGCTTCAGTTCTTCTTCATTGAGTGTGGTGAGTTTGCGGTCTTTCAGCAGCTGCTTTCCGGCCACCCACACATTGCGCACATGGTGACCGTTGGCGGTGTAGATCAGCTGTGACAGCGGGTCGTGCAGGGGTTGTTGTTCCAGGGCGCTGAGGTCGATGGCACACAGGTCTGCGGCTTTGCCTACTTCAATGCTGCCAGTGACATCGTCAATGCCCAGGGCGCGTGCACCGTTGATGGTGGCCATGGCGAGGGCCTGGTGGGCGGGGAGGGCGTCGGCCTGTCCGGAGACGGCTTTGGCCAGTAGTGCGGCGGTGTTGGTTTCCGCGAGCATGTCGAGGCCGTTGTTGCTGGCGGCGCCGTCGGTGCCGATGGAGACGTTGATGCCGGCTTCCAGCATTTTCGCCACCGGGCTGAATCCGGAGGCCAACTTGAGGTTGGAGCGTGGGCAGTGGCTGATGTGGGCGCCGGTTTTCTGGATCAGGGCGATGTCATCGTCGTTCAGTGCGGTCATATGTACGGCCAGGAATTGAGGGGAGAGCAGGCCGAGGTTGTGCAGTCGTTTTGTGGGGCGTTGGCCGGTCTCGGCCACGGCGCGTTCTACTTCGCCGGCGGTTTCGTGCAGGTGCATCTGCACCGATATTCCCAGCTCGTTGGCGTAGATGGCAATTTTCTTAAGGGTCTCGTCGCCCACGGTGTAGGGCGCATGTGGGGCGAAGGCGACGCCGATGCGGTGGTGGGAGCGGTAATCGTCCCGCAGTGCCAGCCCTTTTTCGATGGCGTCGTCGCCATTTCTGGACCAGTTGTTGGGGGAGTCGATGATTGGGAAGGCGATCTGGGCGCGCATGCCGGCTTCGCGGACGGCGGCGGCGGTGGCTTCCGGGAAGAAGTACTGGTCGCAGAAAGTAGTGGTGCCGCTGCGCAGCATTTCGGCCATGGCGAGTCTGGTGCCGTCGCTGACGAATTCCGGGCCGACCCACTGTTGCTCCGCGGGCCAGATGTGTTTTTCCAGCCACGTCATCAGCGGATAGTCGTCGGCGAACCCCCGCAGCAGACTCATGGCGGCGTGGTTATGGGTGTTGATCAGCCCTGGAATAAGCAGTTGATCACCAAGCTGCCGTTCTTCCTTTGGTGCGAAGCGGTTGCGGGCTTCACTGCTGGGCAGGATGGCGGTGATGGTGCCGTTAGTAATCGCCAGTGAGCAATTTTCGTACAGTCGCTTTTCCGGTACTACCGGAATAATCCAGCGAGCGTGGATCAGGGTGTCGATCGCCTGTTTATTGTGCGTTCTTTCAGTGGGTGCGGTGCGGTTTACCATGGCTGTTGTGTGTTTTTTGTTCCGTTGGAAAGGCGCAGACTTTAACTGCGGGAAGGTGCGCGAACAAGTCCGCACTTGGCGTCTGATGTGCTAGAATCGCCCGCTTGATCGGGGTCCGTGACTTACTGGCCCCACCAGTTCCCAGCCTGTTGCTGTGCGCTCCCAGAGAAGGGTGGTGGTTACAGGTGTAGCCGGGGCCTGCCCCGCGGGTGGCGTTAACGATAAGGAATGCCTGAAAATATGGGCGAATTAGCCAAAGAAATTTCTCCGATCAATATCGAAGAAGAGCTGAAGCAATCCTACCTCGACTATGCGATGAGCGTGATTGTGGGCCGTGCGTTGCCAGATGTGCGCGATGGCCTGAAGCCGGTGCACCGGCGCGTGCTCTACGCGATGAACGAACTCAAAAACGACTGGAACAAACCCTACAAAAAATCTGCCCGTGTGGTGGGTGACGTAATCGGTAAATACCACCCGCACGGCGACAGTGCTGTGTACGACACCATTGTGCGTATGGCGCAGCCATTCTCCCTGCGTTACATGCTGGTAGACGGTCAGGGTAACTTCGGTTCCATCGACGGTGACAGCGCGGCAGCGATGCGTTACACCGAGATCCGCATGGATAAGCTCGCCCACGAGCTGTTGTCGGATCTGGATAAAGAAACCGTCAACTTTGTTGATAACTACGACGGCTCCGAGCAAATGCCGGAAGTGTTGCCGTCGCGGGTGCCCAATCTGCTGGTCAACGGTTCTTCCGGTATTGCCGTGGGCATGGCCACCAATATTCCGCCGCACAACCTCAGTGAGGTGGTGAAAGGGTGCCTGGCGCTGATCGATAACAGCGAGCTGACCATCGATGAGTTGATGGAGTACATCCCGGGTCCGGATTTCCCCACCGGCGCGATCATCAATGGTCGTGCGGGAATCCTGATGGCGTACCGCACAGGTCGCGGACGCATCTATATCCGTGCCAAAGCGGAAGTGGTGCGCGATGACAAGACCAATCGTGAAACCATCATCATCCACGAGATTCCCTACCAGCTGAACAAGGCGCGCCTGATCGAGCGTATTGCCGAGCTGGTTAAAGAAAAGAAAATCGAAGGCATTTCCGAGCTGCGCGACGAGTCTGACAAAGACGGCCTGCGCGTAGTGATCGAGCTTAAGCGCGGTGAGCTGGGTGATGTGGTTCTGAACAATTTGTATGCCCAGACCCAGCTGGAAAGCGTGTTCGGCATCAATATGGTGGCGCTGGTGGACGGCCAGCCCAAGTTGCTGAACCTGAAACAGCTGCTGGAATACTTTATCCGTCACCGCCAGGAAGTGGTGACCCGCCGTACCGTATACCTCTTGCGCAAAGCGCGTGAGCGCGGTCATATTCTGGAAGGTCTGGCGATTGCCATCTCCAATATCGACCCGGTCATCGAGCTGATCAAAGCCTCCGCCACTCCGGCAGAAGCCCGTGAGGCGCTGCTGGCCAAAGGTTGGCCGGTGGGTGAAGTGGAGCAGTTCCTGGAGCGCGCCGGTGCCGACGCCTGCCGCCCGGATGATCTGCCGAAAGAATTTGGTATGCGCGATGGCGCTTACTATCTGTCGCCGGCTCAGGCCCAGGCCATTCTCGAACTGCGCCTGCACCGCCTGACCGGTATGGAGCACGACAAGCTGTTGGCGGAATACAGCGAGCGTCTGGAACAGATCGCCGAATACCTGGAGATTCTCGGCAGCCCCGAGCGCCTGATGCAGGTAATCCGCGAAGAGCTTGAAGTGCTGGAAAAAGAGTACGGCGATGAGCGTCGTACCGATATCGTCGCTTCCCGCCAGGATCTGTCCGTAGAAGACCTGATTACCCCCGAAGACAAGGTCGTAACCATCTCCCACGGCGGCTACGCCAAGAGCCAGCCGCTGGCGGACTACCAGGCTCAGCGCCGTGGCGGTATGGGTAAATCTGCCACTCAGGTAAAAGACGAAGATTTTGTTGAGCACCTGCTGATCGCCAACTCCCATGACACCATTCTGTGCTTCTCCAACAAGGGTAAGGTGTACTGGTTGAAGGTGTATGAGGTGCCCACCGCCGGTCGCGCTTCCCGCGGTCGCCCAATGGTGAATATGCTGCCACTGGAAGATGACGAGCGCATCAGCAGCCTGATGCCGGTGTCCGAGTACGACGAAGACCACTTTATTTTCTTTGCCACTGCCAACGGCACCGTGAAGAAAACCCCGCTGACGGCATTCTCCCGTCCGCGTAGCGTTGGCCTGCGAGCCATTGAGCTGGAAGAAACCGATCGCTTGGTTGCCACTGCCATTACCGATGGCAAGCAGGATGTGCTGCTGCTGACCAGTGCCGGTAAAGCGGCCCGTTTCGCGGAAGAAAACGTACGCTCCATGGGGCGTGTTTCCCGTGGTGTGCGTGGTATCCGCATGGCCGAAGGTGTACATGTCATCGCCATGGTGATCCCGGAAGAGGGTGGCTCGGTGATGATGGTGACCGAGAATGGTTACGGTAAACGCACTGCGACTTCCGACTTCCCCACCAAAGGGCGCGGCACTCAGGGTGTGATTGCCATTGCGGAAAGTGAGCGCAACGGTGCCCTGGTTGGCGCCTGTCAGGTGCACCCATCAGAGGAAATCATGCTGATTTCCGATCAGGGCACCCTGGTGCGTACTCGCGTTGATGAGGTTTCGGTTCTCGGTCGAAATACCCAGGGCGTTCGGGTGATTCGCCTGAAGAGCGGCGAGCATCTGGTTGGTCTGGCGCGTATTCAGGAGACCGAAGGTGAAGAGGGCGAAGAGGGTGGTGCAGCCGAAGGCGGCGCTGCCGAGGAGTAACCTCTGAACCGGATTTATCTCGAAAAAGGCTGCGAAAACTCGCGGCCTTTTTTGACTTTAGCGGCCGGGAATGTGTCGGTGGCGAAAGGTCTGTAATCGCAAGTGTTGAAAGTGGGGTTTGCCCATCTCGACATTGCGTCTGAGGCCAAAGAATTTATCCAAGTTTGTTTTTTCTCTGTGGAAGTGAATCGATGAGAAAGTTTAATTTCTGTGCGGGACCTGCGGCGCTGCCGGAGCCGGTATTGCAGCAGGCACAGGAAGAATTGCTGGATTGGCAGGGGTTGGGCTGCTCTGTGATGGAGGTAAGCCACCGCTCGCCGGAGTTTACCGAAGTGGCGGAAACCGCCGAGCAGGACCTGCGCGACCTGCTCGCTATCCCGAGCCACTACAAGGTATTGTTTCTGCAGGGAGGCGCCACCGGTCAATTCAGCGCCATTCCCTGGAACCTGCTGGGGGGCGGCAGCAAGTCCGCCGACTATATTCATACCGGGCAGTGGGCGGACAAGGCGATCAAGGAGGCACGGCGCTATGGTCAGGTGAATATTGTCGCTTCATCGGAAGACCGCAACTTCAGTTACGCGCCGGCGGCGGATAGCTGGCAGGAAAGTGATGATGCAGCTTATTTTCACTATACACCGAATGAAACCATCGGCGGTGTGGAGTTCCCATACATCCCGGATGTAAAAAGCCCGCTGGTTGCGGATATGTCGTCCTGCATTCTGTCCAAGGAAATTCCGGTGGATAAGTTCGGCTTTATTTACGCTGGCGCCCAGAAAAATATCGGTCCGTCCGGAATTGCGGTGGGTATCGTGCGCGACGACCTGTTGGATCGTGCTTTGCCGGATATTCCGCGCAGCCTGAACTGGAAGGTCGCTGCAGACGGTGGTTCTATGGACAATACACCGCCGACTTTCGCCTGGTACCTGTCTGGACTGGTATTCAAATGGTTGAAAGCGCAGGGTGGCGTTGCCGCCATGGCGGAGCTGAGTAAGAAGAAGTCTGCATTGCTGTATGACTTCCTCGACCGCAGCGATTTCTTTTCCAGTCCGGTTTCGAAGGAAAGCCGCTCGCGCATGAATGTGCCGTTCGTGCTGGCAGACGAAAAACTGGACAAGCTGTTCCTCGAAGAGTCTGAAGCGGCAGGCCTGCTGAACCTCAAGGGGCATCGTTCCGTGGGTGGTATGCGTGCTTCCCTGTATAACGCGGTGCCTTTGGCAGCGGTTGAGGCTCTGGTCGCCTTTATGGCGGACTTCGAACAGCGCAACGGCTGATTGCAGCCGGATATTGATTGGAAGGATTAGGTAAGAGGGCGATAGTTATGTCTGAAGATAAGCCCAAGCAGGACCCGCGCCTGCTCGAACTGCGTGATCGTATCGACAGTCTCGATAGCGACATTGCGAAGCTCATTTCCGAGCGCGCCAACTGTGCGCTGGAAGTGGCAGAAGTCAAAAAAAAGAACGGTGAGAACGCACTCTACTACCGTCCCGAGCGCGAGGCGCAGGTACTGCGTCGTGCCATGGAGCGCAATCAGGGGCCGCTGACCAATGAGGAGATGGCGCGGCTGTTCCGTGAAATTATGTCTGCCTGCCTGGCGTTGGAAGAGCCCATCAAGGTCGCCTACCTGGGGCCGGAAGGCACCTTTACCCAGCAGGCGGCATTGAAGCATTTCGGGCATTCTGCGGTTTCCAAGCCGCTGGCGGCCATCGATGAAGTGTTCCGCGAAGTGGAAGCCGGTGCGGTAAATTACGGTGTAGTGCCGGTGGAGAACTCCACCGAGGGTGTGGTGAACCACACCCTGGACAACTTTATGACGTCCAACCTGAAAATCTGTGGGGAGGTGGAGCTGCGTATCCACCAGCACCTGATGATTTCCGATATCACCCGCAAGGAATCCATTACCCGCATCTACTCTCATGCACAAAGCCTGGCCCAGTGTCGCAAATGGCTGGATTCCTACTATCCGAATGTGGAACGGGTAGCGGTGGCCAGTAATGCAGAAGCCGCCAAGCGCGTCAAAGGTGAGTGGAATGCGGCGGCCATCGCCGGCGATATGGCTGCGGAGATGTACGGCCTGAAGATCCTTAATGAGAAAATTGAAGATCGCCCGGACAACTCCACCCGCTTCCTCATTATCGGGACTCAGGCTGTGCCCGCCAGTGGCGATGACAAGACTTCTCTAATGGTCTCCATGCGCAACGAGCCGGGTGCCTTGCACGATCTGCTGGTGCCATTCCAGACCCACAAAATTGATCTGACCCGTGTGGAAACCCGTCCGTCCCAGAGTGGCAACTGGACGTACGTATTCTTCATCGACTTTGTTGGTCACCGCGATACCGAGAATATCGCCGCGGCGCTTAAGGATGTGGGTGCCTGCGCATCGGATATGAAAGTGCTGGGCTCCTACCCCCGCGGAGTTCTGTAAATGCCGGAAGCAGGGACTTTGGCGGGTCAGGATGCAGCAGCCGGGATTGGCCGTTTGGTCGTGGTCGGTATTGGTTTGATTGGTGGCAGTCTCGCGCTGGGATTGAAGGCGGCCAGTGGTTGTCGTGAGGTTATTGGCGTTGCCCGCCGCCCCCAGACCTGTGAGCAGGCAGTGGCGCTGGGTGTGGTGGATCGCGCGGTTACCGATATCGCGGATATCCTACCGGAGCTGGAAGCCGGGGATGTGATTTTCGTAGCGGTACCTACGCTGACGGTCGAGGCGGTATTCGCCCAGCTAAAAGACCGGGTACCTGCGGGTGTCACCATTACCGATGGGGCCAGTGTAAAGGGCAGCGTGATTGCCGCGGCAAAAAATGTCTGGGGCGAAGTGCCAGAATTTCTGGTGCCGGGCCACCCCATCGCCGGCTCCGAGCAGAGTGGGGTGACCGCCGCTCGCGACGATCTCTATATCGCGCACCGCATTATTCTCACACCGATGGAAAATACCGCGGATGAGCATGTACACCGCATTCGGAAAATGTGGGAAGCGGTGGGTGCAGAAGTGCTGAGTATGCCGGTCGATGAGCACGACGAAGTGCTCGCCGCTACCAGTCATTTGCCTCATGTGATCGCTTTCGGTCTTGTCGATACCCTGGCCCATGATGCGGAGAACGAAAATATTTTTCGTTACGCGGCCGGCGGTTTCCGCGATTTCACCCGTATCGCTTCCAGTGATCCGGTGATGTGGCGGGATATAATGCTGGCCAATCGCGATGCCATTCTGAAATCCATCGATCTCTACACCTCCAATCTGGGTTCTCTGCGCAGTGCCATTGCCAGCGGCGACAGCGAGCAGCTGATGGGGGTATTTACCCGAGCCAAGGCGGCGCGGGATCACTTCACCAAAATGCTGGCCAAAAAAGCGTATACGGAAACTATGGAAGCGAAGGAAGTAACTTTTATTGCCCAACCGGGCGGTGCGGTAAATGGCGACCTACGAGTGCCTGGTGACAAGTCCATGTCTCACCGCTCGATCATGCTGGGTTCCCTGGCGGAAGGCGTCACTGAGGTGGAAGGGTTCCTGGAAGGGGAAGATGCCCTCGCCACGCTGCAGTCGTTCCGCGATATGGGTGTGGTGATTGAGGGGCCGGTCAACGGCCGCGTTACCATTCACGGCGTGGGCATGCACGGTCTGCAGGCGCCTCCCGGGCCTCTGTACGTGGGTAACTCCGGCACTTCCATGCGTCTGCTGGCGGGCCTGCTCGCCGGACAGAAGTTCGATACCGTGCTGACCGGTGACGAATCCCTGTCCAAGCGCCCGATGAACCGTGTGGCCAACCCGCTGCGTGAAATGGGTGCGGTGGTGGAGACCGGAGAGGAAGGGCGTCCGCCGCTCAAGATCAAAGGGGGTAATGCGCTCAAGGCCATCGATTACACCCTGCCCATGGCCAGCGCCCAGGTAAAGTCCTGTGTGTTACTGGCGGGCCTGTACGCCGATGGTGAAACCAGTACGACCGAGCCGGCGCCAACTCGCGATCACACCGAGCGTATGCTGTCGGGCTTCGGCTATGAAGTGCAGCGTGACGGTCCCCGCGCCAGCCTGAAAGGCGGCGGCAAACTGACCGCTGGCCACATCGATGTGCCCGCGGATATTTCTTCTGCCACCTTCTTTATGGTGGCGGCTTCCATCGCACCGGGCTCCGACGTGCTGCTGCAGCACGTGGGTATCAACCCGACCCGCGACGGTGCCATCAATATCCTGCGCGCCATGGGTGCCGACATAACCCTGGAGAATCAGCGCGAAGTGGGCGGTGAGCCGGTGGCGGATATCCGTGTGCGCTACGCCCCTTTGAAAGGCATCAAAATTCCGGAAGACCAGGTGCCCCTGGCCATCGACGAATTTCCGGCGATCTTTGTCGCCGCTTCCTGTGCCGAGGGTGAGACTGTGCTGACCGGTGCGGAAGAGCTTCGGGTCAAAGAGAGTGATCGCATTCAGGCCATGGCCGACGGCCTCGAAGTTCTGGGTGTGGATGCCAAGCCGACTGCGGATGGCATCGTGATTCAGGGTAAAGGTGGTGAAGGCGCGGTATTTGGTGGCGGTGAGGTGGATAGTCTTGGCGATCACCGTATTGCCATGTCCTTCGCGGTAGCCGCTCTGCGTGCCGGTGCGGATATCCGTATCAAGCACTGCGCCAACGTGGCCACCTCCTTCCCCAATTTTGCCGAACTGGCGAAAGGTGCGGGTATGAACCTGCGGGTAGTTTCCCTGGGTTAGTTTCCTGGGAAGTGGCAGAATCTCTGCCAGAGGCCATCGCGGCTAACTAAAGTAGTACTGGATTTCGTGAGACTGATATGACCACCAAAGCCCCTGTAATCACCATCGACGGCCCGAGCGGCTCCGGTAAAGGCACCATTGCCAAGCTGGTCGCAGACAAGCTCGGCTATTCGCTGCTGGATTCCGGGGCGCTGTACCGTTTGACCGCGCTGGCCGCTTTGGATGCGGAGGTAGATCTGGCGGATGAGAAGAGGGTGGCAGAGATAGCTGCCAACCTCGATATCCGCTTCGCCATTGCCGGCGGCGAAGTCAGTGCGGTGTTGGCTGGTAAAGATGTCAGCCGCGATATCCGTATGGAGCGCGTCAGCATGGCGGCGTCCAAAGTGGCGGCTTTACCCGCTGTGCGTGAAGCGCTGCTGCAGCGGCAGCGGGATTTTCGCGAGTTGCCGGGGCTCGTCGCCGACGGGCGTGATATGGGCACCACCGTGTTCCCTGACGCGCCGGTCAAAGTGTTCCTGACGGCCAGTGCGGAAGAGCGCGCCCGCCGCCGCTTCGATCAGTTGCAGGGTAGGGGTGTTTCTGTTAGCCTCCGCGACCTGCTGGAGGACATCCGCGCCCGGGACGACCGGGATATGAACCGCGCAACCTCCCCTCTGGCCCCCGCAGAAGACGCCGTGGTGCTGGATAGCACGGACATCGATATAGAGGGTGTTCTGCAACAAGTGCTCGAATTGGTACAAGAACGTATCAGTTGAGCCAGACTGACAACAGGGTGCTAAAGCGCACCGGTAGTGATCAGTCCAAACAATCTGTTTCTAACGTCAGCGGCCGGGATCAGCCAGAATTGCCCGGCCGCTGTCGTAATCTAGCCCGCGTGCTGGCAGCGCGGCGGGGTCTGAGCTGAAGATCGACTACGTTTTACAGTCATCCGCGGCCGGGCCCACCTAAATAGGTATGAGTAATGACCGAGAACTTTGCTGAGTTATTTGAAGAAAGCTTGAAGAGTGTCGAGATGGCGCCTGGCGCTATCGTGACCGGAATGGTTATCGACATCGATAAAGACTGGGTTACCGTTCACGCGGGCCTGAAGTCTGAAGGTGTGATTCCTGCAGAGCAATTCAAAAACGAAAAAGGCGAAGTCGATCTGCAGATCGGCGACGAAGTACAGGTTGCCCTGGAAGCCGTAGAAGATGGCTTCGGTGAAACCCGTCTGTCCCGCGAAAAAGCCAAGCGCGCTGAAGCCTGGAAAATCCTCGACGCTGCACACGCTGCAGACGAAGTGGTCAAGGGTGTTATCAGCGGCAAGGTTAAAGGTGGCTTTACTGTTGACGTTGCGAACATCCGCGCGTTCCTGCCGGGTTCTCTGGTAGACGTTCGCCCGGTTCGCGACACCGCGCACCTGGAAGGCAAAGAGCTCGACTTTAAAGTGATCAAGCTGGACGCCAAGCGCAACAACGTTGTTGTTTCCCGTCGCGCCGTGATGGAAGCAGCCAACAGCGAAGAGCGTGAAGCCCTGCTGGCCAGCCTGCAAGAAGGCATGGCGATCAAAGGTATCGTGAAGAACCTGACCGACTACGGTGCTTTCGTAGATCTGGGCGGTATCGACGGCCTGCTGCACATTACCGATATGGCTTGGAAGCGCATCAAGCACCCGAGCGAGATCGTGAATGTTGGCGACGAGATCGAAGTAAAAGTACTGAAGTTCGACCGCGAGCGCAGCCGTGTATCCCTGGGCCTGAAGCAACTGGGCGAAGATCCTTGGGTATCCATCAAGCAGCGTTACCCGGAAAACAGCCGCGTGAAAGCGGTTGTCACCAACCTGACCGACTACGGCTGCTTCGCCGAGCTGGAAGAAGGTGTGGAAGGTCTGGTACACGTTTCCGAAATGGATTGGACCAACAAGAACATTCACCCGTCCAAAGTTGTCAATGTTGGCGACGAGGTCGAGGTAATGATTCTGGATATCGACGAAGAGCGTCGTCGTATTTCCCTGGGTATCAAGCAGTGTCAAGAGAACCCGTGGGATGCCTTTGCGCGTAAATTCGCTAAAGGCGACAAGATCTCCGGTAAGATCAAGTCCATCACCGACTTCGGTATCTTCATCGGTCTGGACGGCAGCATCGACGGTCTGGTTCACCTGTCCGACATCTCTTGGAACGAAGCTGGCGAAGAAGCCGTGCGCAAGTTCAAGAAAGGTGACGAGCTGGAAACCGTTATCCTGGGTATCGACTCCGACCGTGAGCGTATCTCCCTGGGTATCAAGCAGCTGGAATCCGATCCGTTCTCTGATTACGTAGCCACCAACGATCGCGGCAGCATCGTAATGGGTACCATCAAAGAAGTTGATGCCAAGCAAGCCATTATCACCCTGGCGGACGAAGTGGAAGGCGTACTGCGCGCTTCCGAAATCAGCCGCGACAAGGTTGAAGATGCGCGCAACGCTCTGAAAGAAGGCGAAGAAGTAGAGACCAAGATCACCAGCGTGGATCGCAAGAACCGCGTGATCAGCCTCTCCATCAAAGCCAAAGATCAGGACGATGAGAAGCAAGCGATCAAGGATCACAGCAAGAAGCAGGCTGAACAGGTTCAGCCGGCGACTATCGGTGACCTGATCAAGGCGCAGATGAATAACAAAGACTGATAAGGTTTTGTTATCAATGGTTTTGGCTCAATGAGCTGAGGCTATGCGAAAGCCGGACTGGGGTTGCCCAGTCCGGCTTTCTATTAGATGATTGCCGCTATTCCAGAATAATCAATGACTTAGAAAGGATTGCGGACTGCATGACCAAGTCTGAACTGATCGAGAAAATTGCTCTGAGGTTGGATCAGCTGCCGGTTAAGGATGTTGAACTGGCGGTCAAAGTCATGCTGGACACTATGTCGAGTGTTCTGGCAGAAGGGGAGCGTATAGAAATTCGCGGTTTTGGCAGCTTTTCCCTGCATTATCGCGCGCCGCGCACCGGGCGCAACCCGAAAACCGGTGACTCCGTGGAGCTGGCGGGCAAATATGTTCCGCACTTCAAACCGGGAAAAGAACTCAGGGATAGGGTAAACCAGCAGATGAAGCGGGATGTCTACGAGGACGCGTAAGTCGCGGACGAGGATTCCATTGCTGAGCTGGTCACAGTGGGCTAACACTGTAACGGACTTTTAGATTTTCACATTCCTTCCGGAACCGGAGGTTCACTTGTCATTTCTGCGCTGGATATCGCGTTTGCTGTTCGGGATATTGGCACTGGCGTGTATTGCGCTGGGTGTATATTTTGCAGTCGATAACCCCGAAAGCATTACCCCCCGATTTGCGGGATATCCCCTATTTGCGGGCAGTGTCGGCTTCTGGCTGATCGGTTTCCTGCTGATCGGTGCCTTGCTCGGGTTTCTCGCCAGTCTTCTGCCTTATTGGACTGAGCGGCGTCGGGTGAAAGGCCTGGAGCGCCAATTACTGCGCACCGAGCGCGAGTTGCATACGGTGCGTCGACAGGTTGCCGGAGAGTAGTTTGAGCGACCTGATATTTTTCATTTTCATTTTTGCGGCTATTGCCATTGGGTGGTATCTCGGTCGCAAGAGTGGCAAGAAAAAGGGTGCCAAGAATAACGAGCACCAAGCCCTGGCGCAGTCTTATGCGCAGGGGTTGAATTACCTCTTGAGTGAGCGCCACGGCGACGCCATCGAAAAGTTCATTGACTCGCTTGAAGTCAGTAGCGCCACCTTTGAAACCCACCTTGCCCTCGGCAACCTGCTGCGTAAACGCGGGGAGCACGATCAGGCTATTCGGGTGCATCAGAACCTGCTCGCACGCCCCAGCCTTAATCGTATCAGCCAGCAAAAGGCGCAACTGGAACTGGCGCGGGACTATATCGCCGCCGGTTGGCTCGACAGAGCAGAGCGTTTGTTGCAGGAGCTGGTGGAAACGTCTTCTGAGCTGCGTAATACCAGTCTTGAATATCTGGTTGAGGTTTATCGAGATGAACGGGAGTGGGCCAAAGGTATTCATGCAGTTAACCTACTGCACGGCCGTCGCTTCAAGCGATTGTCCAGCGAATGGGCGCCTATTCAGGCGCATTTCTGTTGTGAACTGGCGGAAGAGGCGATCAATGGCAAGGACTACCTGAGCGCGCGTAAACATATTGACGCGGCGCTGGGATACGACAAGCACTCGGTGCGTGCCAATCTGCTGCTGGGTCGGCTGGAGCATATTCTGGGGCGCCCACAGGAAGCGATTCGTGTGTTAGAGCGGGTGCCCAAACAGAATCCGGATTACATCCCGGAAATCCTTGAATTACTGATTACCTGCTACGACGCGCTAGGCGACGAGCGGGGGCTCGAGCGCTATCTTGAGGCGCTGCAGAGAGAGCACCCCACAAATAGTGTGTTGATCGCGCTGGCAGAGCGTATTCATCAGCAGCAGAGTGAAGCGGAAGCGGCGGCCTTTATGGGTAAGCAGCTCGCGCTACGTCCTTCACTGCGTGGCCTGGGCCATTTTCTGAACCTGCATATCGACAGTACTGAAGGGCGCTCTCGAGAGAACCTGTACCTGCTGAAAAACCTGATCGATCAGCTGATTGCAAGCCGTCCTCACTACCGCTGTAATCACTGCGGTTTTTCCGGCAATCAACTGCACTGGCTGTGTCCCAGCTGCAAGCGTTGGGATACCGTGCGCTCGGTCAAAGGGATTGAGGGCGAATAGCTCCGGTCCGGCCGACTTATTTCTTTCACCCATTCCTGACACTGAGGTGTTCATTGACTGAATCTGTTTCTTCTCCGGTTATCGTGGCTCTGGATTACGATAATGCCGACGACGCTCTGGCGATGGCCGCGCAACTGGATCCGGCAGTCTGCCGTGTCAAAGTCGGAAAAGAACTGTTTACCATCACCGGCCCGGAGCTGGTGCGACAGCTGGTGGCGTTGGACTTTGACGTGTTTCTCGATCTGAAATTTCACGATATTCCGAATACGGTGGCGGCCGCTGTACGTGCGGCCGCCAATCTCGGTGTCTGGATGGTAAATGTGCACGCCTCCGGCGGCGAGAGAATGATGCGCGCCGCTCGCGACGCCCTGGAGTCCTTTGGCGACAGGCGCCCGCTGCTGATCGGGGTAACCGTGCTGACCAGTACCGCCGAGGAAGAGCTGGCGCCGGTAGGGGTGACGCGTGCTCTGGGTGAGCAGGTTACCGCGCTGGCCAGGCTTGCTCAAGAAAGTGGCCTTGATGGTGTTGTCTGTTCTGCGCGTGAAGCGGGTGCGCTCAAAGCTGCATGCGGCAAGAATTTTGCGCTGGTGACCCCCGGTATTCGTCCGGCGGGTGCGGCAGCAGACGACCAGCGTCGTATCGTAACGCCGGCAGATGCAGTGAAAAACGGCTCTGACTATCTGGTGATTGGTCGCCCGATCACCGCGGCGGAAGATCCAGCTGGAGCGCTGCAGGCGATCGTGCGGGAATTGGCGGGCCATTGATCGTAATGTAAACCGGTGTAACGCGGTGTAATGGCGTGTAATGGCTCAGGGCTCAAAAGGTTGCAGATAGTTTGCTAGAGTGCTTCCGCCTGGGGAGGTTTGTGGTCCCACGGATTGAAGACCATAACACTTTGAGCAATTACAAAAAGGAATTTGCCATGAAACTGTTTCGTTTCCCTCTTGCTGCACTATTTGCCCTTTCCATGTTGCTGGTCAATGTACCGGCTGTATTCGCCGAAGATATGCCGGCGCAGGAAGTGCAGGTCGTGAACCTGAATACTGCCACAGCGGAAGAATTGTCCGCAGCACTGGATGGCGTAGGGGCGGCGCGTGCAGAGCTGATCGTCCAGTATCGAGAAGAAAACGGTAGCTTTTCCAGCGTTGAAGAGCTTCTCGAAATCAAGGGGATCGGCGTAGCCACGCTGGAGAAGAATAGAGATCGGATCCAGTTGTAAATAAGTACCAAAACAGCGCCCCAGGGCGCTGTTTCTTTTTTGATCGATGAGGGCCGATAGTTGAGGGGCGTTGGCTGCACCTGGGAGTTAAGACAGGTTTCCTTGATGTTCAAAGGAGCGAGCTATATAGTTCAGCGCGAATAAAAAATGCACTGAATTGGCGCGCAAATCGACGCTACAGTCAGTATTTACGGGGCTTGGACGGGGATCGTTGATGGGGGCGTATTTTGATCACGGTTGGTGGTCGCTGCTTATTTATTGCGCAGTGTCCGGCGCCGTCGCCGCGATGGTGTTGCGACTGCTTCTAACCCGGCTGCGTGAATTTGCCTTGGATGCGCCGAATCACCGCTCCCTACATGAAACGCCGGTGCCGAGAACTGGGGGTTGGGGGCTGCTGACTGGCACCTCTGTCGGATTACTGCTAAGTCAGCCGGAATTTCAACCTGGCATCGTTTTTGCCTTTATCGCGTTACTGCTGGTTTCTGTGGCCGATGATTTGCGCTCGCTGAGCGCGCGATTGCGTTTCTCTGTACAGATTTTATCCGTAATGGTCTTGCTGTATTCGTTGGCGCTGTCGTTTGTTACGCCAAGGTCGTGGGTTATATGGCCGCTGTTGGTCCTGACCGGCGTCTGGGTTGTCAATCTGTATAACTTTATGGATGGCATGGACGGGTTTGCCGGGAGTATGACGGCGATCGGCTTTGCAGCGTTGGGTGCGATCTGCTTTTTGAGAAATGTGCCGCAAATCGGAATTATTTGCCTGTTGGTCGCAACAAGTAGTGTCGTTTTTTTGTACTACAATTGGCCGCGTGCACAAATTTTCCTCGGTGATGCCGGCTCAACCGTAATCGGTCTGGCGGTTTTTGCAGTGAGTGTGGCAGGCTGGCAGCAGGGCGCCTTTGGGTTGGTGGTTCCGTTGCTGATATTTCTGCCGTTCTGGCTGGATGCCACGGTTACCCTGATCATCAGAATGCTGCGCAGAGAGCGCTGGTGGGAAGCGCATCGCCAGCATTTTTACCAGCGGATGGCACTGAAGCACGGCGTGAAAACGTCATTGTTTATCGAAGTGGCCGTGATGGTGAGCACGTCTTTGTTAGCCCTGGTGCTGGTAGCATCCGGGGTGGCTTGACGGCCCCACAAAGTGGTTGCGAAGGGTAAATGACGTAAAGGGCATTTCGGTTGTTTGTGTTTGTGGGAGGGCCTGTGGTGCCCGGTAAAGGAATTTTTTGGGGGGTTGGTGAAAAGCTTTTATAAAGCTGCGCAAAAAAACTACAAGCCGTTTTTGATGCTCTGCTATGACCTGCTGATGCTCACGGCTGCGTTTTTACTGGCCATGACCATTCGCTTTAATGGTGCTGGCACGGTCACCGAGCCCGCTATGGCGTTGTGTCTGGCCATGACACTCATTTCCAGTAGTTTTATTTTCCTCCGCCTGGGGTTGTATCGCACGGTAATCCGCTACATGGGTCAGCAGGCTATTGTGGCTGTGCTGCAGGGCGTGACGGCGTCTGCCGTGGTCTTGGCGGTGGCTTCCTACCTCACCTATGCCGGTGTGCCGCGCTCTGTCCCGGTCATTTACTGGTGTTTCGCGCTGATTACCGTGGGTGGTTCCCGCTGGTTGGTGCGTGTCTACTACCAGATGGCGCTGGAAATTCACAAAACTCGCGTTGCAATTTACGGTGCGGGTACCGCTGGCCTGCAGCTGTACAAGGGGCTGATTCACGGCGAGATGTACAAGACCGTCGCTTTTTTTGACGACAACGCCTCCAAACAGAATACGCTGATTGATGGTGTATTGGTTTATAGCCCGGCCAATATCCACGAAGTGATTGCCGAGCGGGACATTTCCGAAATCCTGCTGGCAATGCCCGGCGTGCCCAAGCGTCGTCGTCGAGAGATCACTCGCAGCCTGCGTGAGCGCGGTATCGTGGTGAAAGTGATTCCGGGTATGGAGGAGTTGGTAGACAGTGCCGGCCGCGTATCCGATGTCTCCCAGATTTATGAAAACATCCTGGGGCGTGCCCCGGTTGAGCCGCAGAAAGAGCTGGTCTCAGCATCCATTACCGGCAAGGTGGTGATGGTGACAGGGGCGGGTGGCTCTATCGGCTCGGAGCTTTGTCGTCAGATTATCCAGTGGGCACCTGCCAAGCTGATAATGCTCGAGTCTTCAGAGTTCTCCCTGTACCAGATCGAGCGCGAGTTACAGCAACAGCAGCAGGATGAAGGCCTGCAAGTGGAAGTGACAGCGCTGTTGGGGGATGTTCGTAATCGCGGGCGGGTTGCCGAGATTATCCAGTCATTCGAAGTGCACACCATCTATCACGCGGCGGCCTACAAGCATGTGCCGCTGGTGGAGCAGAATGTGGTGGTGGGTGCCGAGAATAATGTGCTGGGTACTCTCGCCGTGCTGGAAGCTGCCGAGGCGTACGGCGTGGAGCAGTTTGTACTGGTTTCCACGGATAAGGCGGTGCGCCCGACCAATGTCATGGGAGCGACTAAGCGCCTTGCCGAGTTGATCTGTCAGGATTTTGGGCGTCGTTTCGGGCGTACCCGGGTTTGCATGGTGCGTTTCGGAAATGTACTGGGTTCTTCAGGCTCGGTTATTCCGCTGTTTACCGACCAGATCAATGCCGGCGGCCCGGTGACGGTGACCCACCCCAAGGTGACCCGTTTCTTTATGACCATTCCTGAAGCGGCACAGCTGGTGCTACAGGCGGGAAGCATGGGGCGCAAAGGGGAAGTCTTTGTGTTGGATATGGGTGAGCCGGTTCGCATTCTGGATATTGCCCGGCGTCTGATTCAGATTATGGGTCACACCGTGCGCGATGAGGCCAACCCCGATGGCGATATCGAAATTCAGATTTCCGGGTTGCGCCCGGGTGAGAAGCTTTACGAAGAGTTATTGCTGGGGGATGCGGTTGCGGGAACTGATCACCCTATGATCATGCGCGCCGAAGAGGAGCGCCTGCCCAGTGAGCAGCTTCAGTCGTTTATGGTCGAGCTGAAAGACGCCTGCGTGCGCCAGGATTGTGCTGCGGTGCATCGCCTGTTGATTGAAGCGGTGAAAGACTATACGCCGAAACAGGAGTTGGTGGACACAGTCTGGACGCAGTTGTCGGAAGCCGGTGTATCTGGAAGTGCTGTGTCGGAGGGCGCAGAAGTGCGTCGTTTGCCTGTAGCGTCAGGTGGTCGCCGGGTGCAAAGAATCACCGGCGAAGTGCCGGAAGTATAATTGATGGATACGTGGGGTGGGGCGAATTGTGTTTGCCCCCTCCGTATTCCCGGAATAAAGGCCCAATCAAAGTGCCTGCCGAGGCCACCAAACGTCAGGCAATAAAAAACCCCGTAACCGGTTAGGGTACGGGGTTTTTTGTTTGGCTCCGCCTGCTGGGCTCGAACCAGCGACCCAATGATTAACAGTCATTTGCTCTACCAACTGAGCTAAGGCGGAATTTTCGGTTAGGGCGCCTGCCTCTTGGTGAAGGTGGCCCTGAAAGAGCATAGCTCTAAATAAAATCTTCGTGGCAATTAAGTGTCGCAACGAACATTTTGAATTTGGCTCCGCCTGCTGGGCTCGAACCAGCGACCCAATGATTAACAGTCATTTGCTCTACCAACTGAGCTAAGGCGGAACTGCCTGATCGGTCTTGCAAATGCCGTCCCGGTCAGGTGGCGCGTATCTTATAGAGCACCCCAAACCAGGTCAACCCTTTTACCTAAAAATAAGCCTTTGATTTTGCAGTGTTTATTTTCTCGCCGCCCCGTTCAAGCTAAGACCTGATTTGTCCCGCACCGGGGTGTGCGCCTACAATTTCCCACCCCGGAGTGCCGGGCGTGAAGCGAAACCGGAGTGGTAGTTGGTCAATGGAAACCCGTCCTTTTGAAGTTGCCAGTAAATACGAGCCCGCAGGGGATCAGCCAGCCGCCATCGAGGCGCTTGTTGAGGGGGTGGGAGATGGTCTGGCGCACCAGACTCTGCTGGGGGTAACCGGCTCCGGCAAGACCTTTACCATGGCCAATGTCATTGCGCGCCTGCAGCGCCCGGCCATCGTCATGGCGCACAATAAGACCCTGGCAGCTCAGTTGTATGGTGAGCTCAAGGAGTTTTTCCCGCGCAACGCGGTGGAGTATTTCGTTTCCTACTACGACTACTACCAGCCGGAAGCCTATGTGCCGTCGTCGGATACCTTTATTGAGAAGGATGCCTCGGTCAACGAGCACATCGAGCAGATGCGCCTCTCTGCCACCAAGGCGCTGATCGAGCGCAAAGACGTGATTGTGGTGGCGACAGTATCGGCCATCTATGGTCTGGGTGATCCGGACAAGTACCTCAAAATGGTGCTGCATCTGGATCGTGGGGATATCGTCGATCAGCGCACGATTCTGCGTCGTCTCGCCGAGCTACAGTACACCCGCAACGATGCGGATTTCCGCCGTGCTACTTACAGAGTGCGCGGGGATATCATCGACATCTATCCCGCGGACTCGGATCTGGAGGCGGTGCGCCTCTCTCTGTTCGATGAGGAAATCGAAGAGATTACCCTGTTCGACCCGCTCACCGGGGAGGTGCTACAGAAAGTTCCGCGCATCACCATTTTCCCGAAGTCCCATTACGTGACCCCGCGCGAGACCATTGTCGACGCCATCGACCAGATTAAAGAGGAGTTGAAAGAGCGTCTCGAGCAGATGCGGGAGAACAGCAAGTTGCTGGAGGCCCAGCGACTGGAGCAGCGCACCCGCTACGATCTGGAGATGATGCAGGAGCTGGGTTACTGCAACGGTGTGGAGAATTACTCCCGCTATCTGTCCGGGCGCGACCCCGGCCAGCCCCCGCCCACCCTGTTCGATTATCTGCCCCACGATGCGCTGCTGTTTATCGACGAAAGTCACGTGACCGTGCCGCAAATCGGCGGTATGTACCGCGGCGACCGCTCCCGCAAGGAAACCCTGGTGGAATACGGTTTCCGTCTGCCATCGGCGCTGGATAACCGGCCGCTAAAGTTTGAAGAGTGGGAGAATCTGTCGCCGCAGACGATTTTCGTGTCGGCCACCCCGGGTAAGTATGAGCAGGAACATGCCGGCGCGGTGGTAGAGCAGGTAGTGCGCCCCACGGGCCTGGTGGATCCGGAAGTCGAGATTCGTCCGGCGGCGACCCAGGTGGACGATACCCTGTCGGAAATTCACCGCTGTGTGGACAAGGATCAGCGCGTGCTGATTACCGTTTTGACCAAGCGCATGGCGGAAGATCTGACCGAATACCTCCAGGAACACGGCGTGCGAGTGCGCTATCTGCACTCGGATATCGATACCGTGGAGCGGGTAGAGATCATCCGCGATCTGCGCATCGGTGAGTTCGATGTGTTGGTGGGGATCAACTTGCTGCGGGAGGGGCTGGACATGCCTGAGGTGTCTCTGGTTGCCATCTTCGATGCGGACAAGGAAGGCTTTTTGCGCTCAGATCGCTCGCTGATCCAGACTATCGGTCGCGCCGCGCGTAACCTGGAGGGCAGGGCGATTCTGTACGCCGATAAAGTCACGGATTCCATGAAGCGCGCGCTGGAGGAGACGGAGCGCCGCCGCGAAAAACAGCTGGCACACAACGCGGAACACGGCATTACCCCCAAAGGCATCCGCAAGAGTGTCGCCGATATCATGGAGGGCGCCATCGCTCCCGGGGTGCCCAAATCACGCCGTAAAGTGGCTGAGAAGGGTGCTGCCTACAAGGCCGATCAGAAGCCGCTTACCGATCAGCAGCGCTGGGCGCGCATCGAAGAACTCGAGGAGCAGATGTACAACCACGCCAAAAACCTGGAGTTCGAGGCCGCCGCCAAGCTGCGCGATGAAATCACCAGGCTTAAAGAGGCGGCGCCGTAAGGTGTTGGTTGCTAGTTCGTCTGATTGGTTGCGGGCGCAGCCTTGGGTTGTGTTGGTTGCTTCACCGGCTGCTTCACTGGTTGCTTCAATAGCAGCAGGCTGCCGATAATCACCACCATGCCGAACAGGTGGATCGTGGTAAAGGGTTCCCCCAGTACCAGTGCGGCAGCAATCAGTGTCACCACCGGGCCGGATGTGCCAATGGCGCCGGTCGTCGCGGAGCCGATCTGCAGGATCGCCGCGCTCATCATTAACGACGGAATCACCGTGCACAGAAACGCGACCGCCAGCGCATAGCTGTAAACCGGCCACGGTTGTTGCAGGCGCGACCAGTCCCCCTGGATTGCAAAATGCACCGCAATCGCGGCGCTTGCGGCCATCATGGCCAGGGCGGTGAACTGCCGGCTTCCTAGTGTCTGGATCACTTTCTCGCTGAAGGCCACATAGAGTGAAAAGCTGAGTGCACTGCCGAAGGTCAGAAGCGCGCCCCAGCTCACGCCCTCAAGGTTTACCCAGGAGGGGGTTGGCACCCCGGTACTGAAATCCTGGTCCTGCCAGTAAATCAACAGAATCCCCCCGTAGGCGCCCGCCAGGCACAGCAGCTGCCGGGGTGAAGCGGATTTCCCCAGAAACAGCCAGCCGAGGATCAGTACCAGGGTGGGGTACAGGTAAATGATCAGGCGCTCGAAGTTCGCGCTGATATAGCGCAGCCCCTGCAGGTCGAGAAAGCTCGCCAGGTAATAGCTGCAGAGCCCCAGAGCGACGGTAATCAGCAGGTTGCGTCCGCTCACCGGTTGCCACTGTCCTCGCTGGTGTAGCAAAAGCAGAATGGCGATGTAAAACGGCAGTGCCAGGGCCATGCGCAGGAGAATAAAAGTCTCCACATCGACGCCATAGCGGTAGGCCAGTTTGATAAAGATCGCCTTAATGGAGAAGAGGGCGGCGGCGCCCAGTGCCAGCAGAAATCCACTGCGGCTGATATTGCTGTCAGTGGCGATGTCGGTAGGTGAGGTGCTCATAAAGTCCTTTAAATACTATGGCAGGAGACCGGTCGGACACGGTTGCGGTCTCGGCGCTGCATCCTGCAGCCGGGCCACGATACCCCAAGTGCTTGATTGGCGGAAATTTTTTCTGATTTCGGCAGTTGAAAAGCAAAAAAGCTGGTGCTAAAGTTCGCGTCCTCTGCAGCGGGGGCCGTGTCCTACGGGTTCCAGTTGTCAGTCTTTAGACCCGTAGCTCAGTTGGTTAGAGCGCTGCCTTGACATGGCAGAGGTCAGCAGTTCGAGTCTGCTCGGGTCTACCATTTTCTCGCGAGTTCTTTCTCCTATCCTGATCTAGCTCGCACCGGGCCAAAGCCCACTCTTCACACACTGTGAATCACGCGGTCTTTCGTAGGGATCGCCACTGAAACAAAAGGAAGAACAATGCCTGTTGTTACCCTCCCTGACGGTTCCCGTCGCGAATTCTCCAACCCTGTTTCCGTATTCGACGTTGCCAATGATATTGGTCCCGGCCTGGCGAAAGCTGCCCTGGCGGGTGTTGTCGACGGCAAGGAAGTGGACACCAGTTTTGTGATTGATCACGATGCCGACCTGGCCATCGTGACCGATCGCCAGCCGGAAGGCCTGGAAATCATTCGTCACTCCACCGCACACCTGCTGGCCCAGGCGGTCAAGCAGCTGTACCCCGGTGCTCAGGTCACCATCGGCCCGGTGATCGAAGACGGCTTCTATTACGATTTCGCCTACGAGCGGCAATTTACCCCGGAAGATCTGGAAAAGATCGAGAAGCGCATGGAAGAGCTGGCCAAGGAAGATATTCCGGTCAGCCGTCGCCTGCTGCCCCGGGATGACGCGGTCAAATACTTCCGTGAGATGGGGGAAGAATACAAGGCGGAAATTATCGCCAGCATTCCCACCAACGAAGATATCTCCCTGTATCGCCAGGGCGACTTTGAAGACCTGTGTCGCGGCCCGCACGTGCCGTCTACCGGCAAGCTGAAGGCCTTCAAACTGACCAAAGTGGCCGGCGCTTACTGGCGTGGCGATGCCAAAAACGAAATGCTGACCCGTGTTTACGGTACCGCCTGGGCCAACAAGAAAGAGCTCAAGGCGTATCTGCACCGTATCGCGGAAGCGGAAAAGCGCGACCACCGCAAGCTGGCGAAGAAGTTTGACCTGTTCCATATTCAGGAAGAAGCGCCGGGCATGGTGTTCTGGCACCCCAACGGTTGGACGGTATACAGCACCGTTGAGCAGTACATGCGTGAGCGCCAGCGCGAGCGCGGCTACAAAGAGATCAAGACCCCGCAACTGGTGGATTTCTCCCTGTGGCAGAAATCCGGTCACGCCGACAAGTTCGGCGACGACATGTTCACACTGACCAGCGAAGAGCGTCAGTTCGCCATCAAGCCCATGAACTGCCCCTGTCACGTGCAGGTGTTCAATCAGGGCCTGCGCAGCTACCGCGATCTGCCCCTGCGACTGGCGGAGTTCGGCTCCTGTCACCGCAGCGAACCCTCCGGTTCCCTGCACGGCCTGATGCGTGTGCGCGGTTTTGTGCAGGACGATGGCCACATCTTCTGTACCGAAGATCAGATCCAGTCCGAAGTGTCCGAGTTCATGGACCTGCTGCACGCGGTCTATAAAGACTTCGGCTTCGAGGAAGTGATCTATCGTTTATCTACCCGTCCGGAACAGCGCGTCGGCTCTGACGAAAGCTGGGACAAGGCGGAGAAAGCCCTGGCGGATGCCCTGAATGCGGCGGACCTGCCGTGGGAAGAGCTGCCGGGTGAGGGTGCCTTCTACGGGCCCAAGATCGAATTCTCCCTGAAAGACTGCCTCGGCCGTGTATGGCAGTGCGGCACCATTCAGGTGGACTTCTCCATGCCGGGCCGCCTGGACGCCCAGTATGTGGCGGAAGATGGTTCCCGTCAGACCCCGGTAATGCTGCACCGTGCGACCCTCGGGTCGTTCGAGCGCTTTATCGGTATTCTGATCGAGAACTACGAGGGTGCCTTCCCGACCTGGCTGGCCCCGCAGCAGGTGGCGGTGCTGAATATCACCGACCGCCAGTCTGAATACTGCCAGAACCTCGAGTCCAAGCTGGGTGCAGAAGGTTTCCGCGCCGCTGCCGACTTGAGAAACGAGAAGATCGGCTTTAAAATCCGCGAGCACACGCTTCAGCGTGTACCTTATCTGCTGGTAATCGGCGATAAGGAAGTGGAAAACCAGACGGTCGCCGTGCGGACACGTAGCGGTGAGGACCTCGGAACCATGACTTATGAGTCTTTCCTTGAGCTCCTCCGCCAGGATGTGGATCGCCGCGGCCGTTCGTCTATTGAGGGCGCAGCTGAATAAGTGCCCAGTAGACTTTTATTAATTACCGGAGACGAGTGTTATTAAACGAGATATGAAAGGAAAGTCCAAAAAGGCCCGCATCAATGATCAGATCGAAGCATCGCAACTGCGACTGATCGGTGCGGATGGTGAACAGGTAGGTATTGTTTCTCTGGAAGAGGCGCTGGAACACGCGCAGAAAGCCAGCCTGGATCTCGTTGAAATCGCCTCGGACTCCGACCCCATCGTCTGTAAAATCATGGACTATGGCAAGCACGTATTTGAGGCCAAGAAGGCTAAAAATGCGGCTAAGAAGAAACAGAAGCAGCAGCAGATCAAGGAAATGAAGTTCCGTCCCGGTACCGATATCGGCGACTACCAGATCAAGCTGCGCAACCTGACCCGCTTCCTGGAAGCCGGGGACAAGGCGAAAGTCTCCCTGCGCTTCCGCGGCCGTGAAATGGCCCACCAGGAGTTGGGGATGGAAATGATGCAGCGCATCGAGAAAGATCTCGAGGAGCTGGGTACTGTGGAGCAGCGGCCGAAGATGGAAGGCCGTCAGATGATCATGGTCATCGCGCCCAGTAAAAAGAAAAAGTAAGGCGCAGGGTTCACTCTGCACCTTCTTTTCGGGAAGTGATCGGGCGACGGCTGCCTTCTCACTCCCGCACAGTTACAGGCCTCGGCCTGTAGCCAATTAAACAAGCCCATTCGTGGGTCATTATTTACTTTGGAGTACAAAATGCCGAAAGCAAAAGTACACAGTGGCGCTGCCAAGCGCTTCAAGAAGACGGCTTCGGGCTACAAGCACAAGCACGCCAACAAGAGCCACATCCTCACCAAGATGACCACCAAGCGTAAGCGTCAGCTGCGCGGCACCAACACTTTGAACAAGTCTGATGCCACCCTGGTCGATCGCATGCTGCGCGCCAAGTAATTGGCTGCACACGTAAGTTTTTAAGAGGATATTGATATGGCCCGTGTAAAACGTGGTGTAGTGGCGCGTCGCAGTCACAAGAAAATTCTGAAGCAGGCTAAAGGTTACTACGGTGCGCGTTCTCGCGTATTCCGCGTAGCCAAGCAGGCAGTCATCAAAGCTGGTCAGTACGCTTACCGCGACCGTCGCGTTAAGAAGCGTAACTTCCGCGCTCTGTGGATCACGCGTATCAACGCCCAGTCCCGCGCTGAAGGCCTGAGCTACAGCCGACTGATTGCTGGCCTGAAGAAGGCGGATATCGCTCTGGATCGCCGTGTTCTGGCTGATCTGGCGGTATACGACAAAGCCGCTTTTGCTGCCGTAGTTGAAAAAGCCAAGGCAGCCCTGGCAGCTTAATTAGCGCCTGCAGAATAAATCGGCCCGCGAGGGCGGATTTGTGCTTTAAAAATAGGGAAGGGCTGTTTGGCTCTTCCCTATTTTTTTATCTGTAATGTCTATACAGAACAAATTTATGACGCGGTGGACTGCTATTATCCGCTGCGGAAAATAAGTACTCATTGTCACTCATCGATCAGAACGAGTCAGAGCGAGCGAATAGCGAGCCTTAAGCGAGATAGTATCAATGCAAGAATTGCAGTCCCTCACCGAGCAGGCGCTGGCGCTGGTAGAAAAGGCCGGCGACCTCGCCGCACTGGACCAGGTGCGGGTAGATTACCTGGGTAAGAAAGGCCAGATCACCGCACTGCTGAAAGGTCTGGGCAAGCTCTCTGCGGAAGAGCGTCCCGCGGCGGGAGCCAAAATCAACGAAGCCAAGCAGCAGGTGCAGGACGCGATCAATGCGCGCCGTACCGCGATGGAAAAAGCCGCCATCGAAGAAAAGCTGGCCAAAGAGACCATCGACGTCACCCTGCCGGGCCGCGGTGAAGATCACGGCAGCATGCACCCCATCACCCGTACCCTGCGTCGCATTGAAGAGATCTTCCAGCGCCTCGGCTTCTCCGTCGAACAGGGCCCGGAAGTGGAGGGCGACTACTACAACTTTGAAGCCCTGAATATTCCCGCCCACCACCCGGCGCGGGCCATGCACGACACCTTCTATATCGATCCGTCCACGGTACTGCGCACGCACACGTCCTCCGTGCAGATCCGCACCATGGAAAAAACCAATCCGCCCTTGCGCATTATCTGCCCGGGCCGCGTGTACCGTTGCGATTCCGACGTTACCCACTCGCCCATGTTCCACCAGGTGGAAGGCCTGGTGATCGACGAAGGCGTGAGCTTCGCGCACCTGAAAGGCTGTATCGACCAGTTCCTCAAGGCCTTCTTTGAAGCGGACGTACCGGTGCGTTTCCGCCCGTCCTATTTCCCGTTCACCGAGCCGTCTGCGGAAGCGGATATCCAGTGCACCAACTGTGGCGGTGAGGGCTGCCGCGTGTGTTCCGGCACTGGCTGGCTGGAAATTCTCGGCTGCGGCATGGTGCACCCCAACGTCTTCGCCTCCTGCGATATCGACAGCGAAAAATACTCCGGCTTTGCCTTCGGCCTCGGCGTCGAGCGCATGGCCATGCTGCGTTACGGCGTAAACGACCTGCGCCTGTTCTTCGACAACGACCTGCGTTTCCTCAAGCAGTTCTAAATCGAATCCAATTTATTGGGAGCCCACTGTGTGGGTGAACCGCGCAAAGCGCGCAAGAAACAAATAGCTAGAGATCAGATATGAAATTCAGCAACGCCTGGTTACGGGAGTGGGTAAACCCGGACCTGACAGCACAGCAGCTGGCCGACCAGATCACCATGGCGGGCCTGGAAGTGGACGCCGTAGAGCCAGTAGCCGGCGCATTTTCCGGTGTGGTCGTGGGTGAAATCGTCGCCTGTGAACAGCATCCGGACGCCGACAAACTGCGCGTCTGTAAAGTAAAAGGCCACCCGGAAGGGGAGATGCAAGTGGTCTGCGGCGCACCCAATGCGCGCACCGGCATCAAGATTCCTTTCGCTTTAGTGGGCGCCAAGCTGCCCGGCGATTTCAAAATCAAAAAAGCCAAACTGCGCGGCGTCGAGAGCTTCGGCATGCTGTGTGCCCAGACCGAACTGGAACTGGGTGACGACAACGACGGTATCTGGGAGCTGCCAGAAGACGCCGTTACCGGCACCGACCTGCGCGAATACCTGCAGCTGGACGACAGCACTATCGAGGTCGACCTGACCCCGAACCGTTCCGACTGCCTCGGCGTCGCCGGTATCGCCCGTGAAGTGGGTGTGCTGAACCGCTGCGAAGTCACCCCGCCGGTTATCGAGGCGGTTGCCCCGGTAATCGACGACAGCCTGCAAGTTTCCCTGCTCGCCGAAGACGCCTGTCCGCGCTACGTCGGCCGTGTGATCCGCAACATCAATATCGACGCAGAAACCCCGCTGTGGATGCAGGAGCGCCTGCGTCGCAGTGGTGTGCGCAGCATTGATCCGGTGGTGGATGTCACCAACTATGTTCTGCTGGAACTGGGCCAGCCCATGCATGCCTTCGACCTCGCCAAACTGAGCGGCGGCATCAAGGTGCGTATGGCGGAGCAGGGCGAAAAGCTCACCCTGCTGGACGAGCAGGAAGTGGAACTGAAAGCCGACACCCTGCTGATTGCCGACGAGAAAGGCCCACTGGCCATCGCGGGCATCATGGGTGGACTGGATTCCTCCGTCACCAAGGCCACCAACGACATCTTCCTGGAAAGCGCCTTTTTCAGCCCGCTGGCCATTGCCGGTAAAGCCCGTTCCTACGGCCTGCACACAGATTCCTCCCACCGCTTCGAGCGCGGCGTGGATTACCGCCTGCAGGAAAAAGCCATTGAGCGCGCGACCCAGCTGCTGCTGGAAATCGTCGGCGGTGAGCCGGGCCCGGTACACCTGCGTGAAGTGACCGAAGCCATGCCGGCCGAGCGCAATATCACCCTGCGCCGCCAGCGTGTAAGCGGTGGTCTCGGTATCGAAATGAGCGATGCCGAGATCGTTGAGATTGTCACCCGTCTGGGCCTGGAAAAGATCGCTGAAGACAGCGAAGGCTGGACCTTCCTGGTGCCCAGCTTCCGTTTCGATATCGCTATCGAATCCGACCTGCTGGAAGAACTGGCACGCGTCTACGGCTACAACCGTATTCCCAGTGTCGCCTTGAAAGCGTCTCTGGATATTGTGCCGCGCGCCGAAGCCAATGTGGCCCAGTCCCGCCTGGAGCAGACCCTACTGTCCCGCGGCTATCAAGAGGCCATCACCTTCAGCTTTATCGATCGCGATGCCTCCGCCAAATTCGACCCGGAAGTAGAGCCTGTAGCCCTGCAGAACCCTATCAGCGCAGAGCTCTCCGTCATGCGCACCACGCTGATGCCGGGCCTGGTCAAAGCCCTGCAGTACAACCTCAACCGCCAGCAGGACCGCCTGCGCCTGTTCGAAACCGGCCTGCGTTTCGTGCCCGGCAATGAGGGTGGGGCACTGCAACAGGAGCGTATGCTCGCCGGTCTGATCTACGGTACCCGTCAGCCGGAAGGCTGGACCGGCTCCAAAGACCTGGTGGACTTCTATGACATCAAAGCGGATGTGGAAGCGCTGCTGAGCCACTTCGAGGCAGAGGGCGAATTCACCTTCGTTCCCGCCAGGCACTCCGCTCTGCACCCCGGCCAGTGCGCCGAGCTGCAGCGCAACGGCAAGCCCGTTGGCGTACTGGGCGCACTGCACCCGGAACTGCAAAAAGCCTACGACCTGCCAAAAGGTGCCTTCCTGTTTGAGCTGAGCCTGGACGGGCTGGGGCAGGCGGTCATTCCTGCCTTTATTCCACTGTCTAAATTCCCCGAGGTGCGCCGCGATCTCGCCATACTGGCAGACGTAGAGACCCCGGTTGGTCAGCTGGCTGAATCGGCGGTCAGCGCCGCTGGTGAATTTTTGACAGACTTCAACATTTTTGACGTCTATCAGGGCAAAGGCATTGATTTTAATAGAAAAAGTGTCGCCATGGGCTTGACCTTTCAGCATCCCTCGCGCACCCTTAACGACGAAGAAATCAATGCCGCCGTGCAAGCGGTTGTTTCTGAACTAGAACAAAAATACAACGCCAGCCTGCGCTGATTCGGAAATCGCTCCGGGGTACGCAGTCTGACGCGCGTATCCCGAGAGCGTCTGCCTCCGGGTTCCAAGCCAACGCGGTACCAGGCTGAACAACCGGGAGTCGACGCCTCTGAATCTGTTGGGCAGGAACCAATGACAGAGGCACTGACCAAAGCCGGGCTCGCCGAGAAGTTGTACGAAGAGCTGGGTTTCAACAAGCGCGAAGCCAAAGAAATCGTCGAATATTTCTTCGAGGAAATCCGCAACGCCCTTGAAAATAACGAGCAGGTCAAACTGTCGGGGTTTGGCAATTTCGATCTGCGTGACAAAAGCCAGCGCCCGGGACGGAACCCCAAGACTGGCGAAGAAATCCCCATTTCCGCGAGAAGGGTAGTCACCTTCAAGCCGGGGCAAAAACTCAAGGCACGAGTAGAAGAAGATGCTGGAAGCGAGTCATAACAGCGAACTCCCTGTAATCCCGGGGAAACGCTATTTCACCATCGGTGAGGTCAGCGAGCTGTGTGCTGTCAAACCTCACGTACTGCGCTACTGGGAACAGGAATTCCCGCAGCTCAGCCCGGTCAAACGTCGCGGCAACCGCCGCTACTACCAACACCAGGATGTCATCCTCATCCGTCAGATCCGTGCGCTCCTGTACGAAGAGGGCTACACCATTGGCGGCGCACGCCTGCAGATGGAAAGCGGTACCTCCGAGAAAGTGCAGACGGTTCAGCTGAACCAGGTGATCCCACAGATGATCGCCGAGCTCGAAGGTGTGCTGGAATTGCTGGAAGTGGAAGCCTGATCTAACCAGAGTCAAAAAGGCGCAAAACGGGCTTGCATTCCCTCCGTACTTCGGTATGATTTGCGCCTCATCGCCAAGCGATGCCCCTTATAAATCAAGCACTTACGTCACTTTGACCGCTCGGTTTATATCTCCATCGGAGTGTAGCGCAGCCTGGTAGCGCACCACACTGGGGGTGTGGTGGTCGTCGGTTCAAATCCGGCCACTCCGACCATAAAATCGTTGTAAATCAACGACTTAGAAGCCCGTCAAGTTAGCGGGCTTTTTTGTGTCTGGAATTTAAGTCCATATTAAGTCCTAGTGGCGACAATGCCGGCTGGTCTTGCAGCGCTTGCCATCAATAAGGAAGAGAGGTGGGCTGCTATCGCAATCGTATCCAGCAGTGACGCAGCCTCTGGAAGCCGTAGGTTGTGTCCGTCTTACTTTTACATGTATAAGAACTACTGGTCGCTTAGTTTAAAAAAAGGGGGCGCAGTTGGATTTAACGAAAAATAAAAGAAAGACCGCGATGTTGCTTTATGAACTTGAGGAGTCATTGGGTAACTATGTTCGTGACAACGAGGGTGCCATATCACTCGGGAACTCTGGATATTCCGATGTAAATATCGGAAATGAGCTCGAGAAGAGTTATCTCGACGATATTTTTAAGCTTGCTATTGCAGCAACTCAAGGTACAAGCTCGGAAAATCATGTTAAGCATTTGTACCGTTTAGCTCACGATTTATCTCTATTTGAAATTCGCAATGCGATTGCCCATCCTAATCGTACTTTTTTTAATTGTTACTGGTATAGGGTTGCAGCAATTTGCTCTGACCCGGCATTCGAGCGGCTAGGGATCAAGGAGTTAATGGGCTGCCTGTATTCCGCAGAGAATAATACGATAGAAGATCCACCTGAAGGGTGGGAAGACCGCTATAAATGGGAGATTCCTAATAATTTGCCAGCTACAGCGGAATCCGATGTTACGGGACTCATTGGCCGTAATAAGGAGCATGACTACCTTACCAAAAAACTTAAATCGCCAAGAACTAACACGCTTGCCATCGTGGCCCCTGGAGGATTTGGAAAGACAGCCTTGGCGATAGACCTTTTGAAGTCGATTGTGTCCTCCCCCAGTTCCACAGATTGGGTTGATGGAGTTTGTTATTGCTCGCTAAAGGTTGAGGAGTTGACACAGGGTGGGGCCAAAAAAATTGCGTCTGACTTCGAATCTCTGCAATTAGAGGATCAAGTTCGTAAGATATTAAATGACGTATTCGATGAAAATTTTGATAATATCCGCGAATTTATTGCAAGTTACGCAGATAAGAGGCTTTTGATTTGCATTGATAATCTTGAAACTATTCTTAGGGATAGTCCTGAGGTTTTTGAGGAGGTGGTAGATTTACTTCCACAAACGTGGAAGGTATTGGTTACAAGTCGAGTGACCATCACAAATGCTTATATCCACACGCTGTCCGAGCTGCCTGAGCGATCAGCAGAACATCTTGCGCGCCTCTATAATAAGAATCGAGGTGGTGAGGAGTTAGAGAACTCGAGATATTTGGAAATTGCGAAACTCTGCTACTGTAACCCTCTAGCAATACGATTGACGATCGATTTAATTTTATCTGGAAATGAAATTCCTGATTCAATTAGCCAGGCAAAATCTAGCATCTCTGAATTTTCATTTAAAAACTTAATCGATTCATTGCCCGATTTATCAGTTCAGGTGCTTGAGTTGATATTTATCCGTGGCGTGTGCGATAGGAGAAGTGTGTGTGAGATATTAGGTTGTAATCCTGACCAGGCTGCAGAGGCGTTGTCTAATCTATTCCGTACATCGCTGATCAAGAGGATTTCTTCTAAAGACGATGTTGAATCTTATCAGGTTAATGGCTCAGTTGAAGAGCTTCTCGCGTATAATCCAAAAAACTTACTAGTGCGAGAAAAAATACAACAAAAAATCTCCTCGAGAAAGGCAATAGCTACGCAAATTGATGTTCAGCAGCGAGTCAATAAAACCCCGTCTTGGCACATTGATTTTATTCCAGTTGATACTGATGACGCTCTTAAGATTATCTTGCAGAAGTCGAATAGAGCTTTCAAGAAGCGAGAGCTCCTCGCGGAAGCATATAAAGAATTTAAAGAAAAATATGTTCACTACTCGGAGAATGAGTTCTTTTTAAGGGCGTACGCCTTAATACTCTTAAAGCTTCAGTTAATTGATCAGGCTGAAGTTGAATACAAAAAGGCTGTTTCAGCATCTGATAATCCTTTGGTTATGATGTATGGTTTGGGGCGATTTTATCATTCTGCCATGCAGCCAGAAAAGGCTGTGGTCGTATACCGAGATATTCTTTCGGACTTTGGTAGGGTTGAATTGGTTGATGATTTTGAAGACTTTGAAAGATCTGTTTACCAAGGTTATTACCTGGGGCTGATTTATACAGGGGAGTTCTTGCAGGTTATTGAGGAGACAAAAAAATGGAAGGAATTGGGTCATCTCAAGGGTATTGTAGGTACATTTAGAGCTACGGCCTTTAAAAGAAAGTTGGAGCTAGAAATACATTCGGATCATGAAGGGGCGAAGAAATCCCTAAATAGTGCGTTGAAGATTACAGACGAAGTGTTGTCTCATGAAGGCTACGCAGCTGCTTTCTGTGTTCAAGCATTTAAGTTGGTTGAAGAAATTATTGTATGTTTTGTAAATCAATTATTTCGTAAAAACAATGTTGATCTTGCCCGTGATGCTCTAGTTTTTTGTGATAAGCACTTACTTGATATTGTTGACGGGCCCTATGTGTCAGGGTAGTTGTCGCCTGAACTTTTCAGAGGACAACCATGCCCCACTATTCACCTGAACGTAAAGAGGCCATCCTCAAGAAGATGGCGCCGCCTCACAGCATGACCGTTGCCGAACTGGCGAGCCAGGAAGGCATCAGTACCGCTACCCTGTACAATTGGCGTAAAGCCGCCAGACAACGAGGTGCTGTTTTGCCTTCCAACTCTGCTACTCCCGATAATTGGAGTAGCGAAGAAAAATTCAAAGTCGTCCTTGAAACTGCCCCAATGACTGAGGCGGAGCTCAGTGAATACTGCCGCAAGAAAGGCCTTTACCCCGAGCAGATTGAGGCCTGGAAAACGGCCTGCATGTCAGCCAATGCTGTATCTGACGAGCAGTCTAAACGCAACCAAAAGGCCAGTAAGGCCGAGAAAAAGCGTATCAAAAAGCTTGAGGCAGAGCTGCGACGTAAGGAGAAGGCGCTCGCTGAAACCGCTGCGCTCCTCACACTGTCAAAAAAAGCCGAGGCGATCTGGGGCCACAAAGACGAGGACGAATGACCAGCCTCCCAGATCGCCAGCAGATCGTTGCTCTGATTGCCGAAGCCAATCGCAGCGGAGCCCGGCTGGCCAAGGCCTGTGCCTTGCTGAACTTGAGCGTACGCACCTATCAACGCTGGGTCACTGACGAGGTTGTCAGGGAAGATCAGAGGCCCGTGGTGCCGAGGCCGGAGCCATCGAACAAACTGACGGCTAAGGAGCGTCAAGCCGTAATAGCCCTGTGTAATCAACCTGAATACCGAAGCTGCCCTCCAGCATTTATTGTTGCTGACCAGCTGGATCAGGGCCATTATCTCGCCTCTGAATCAACGCTCTACCGGGTTTTACATGAATACAATCAAGTCCACCGTAGAGGCCGCCAGAAGGCGCCGGAGCGGAAGCGAGCAGCGACCACACACAAAGCATCAGAACCAAACTGTCTGTGGTCGTGGGATATCTCGTGGCTACCAGGACCAGCATGCGGAACCTGGTATTACCTTTACTTGGTTATGGATGTTTACAGCCGGAAAATTGTCGGCCATGAGGTGTATGAGCGTGAGACCGGAGAGTTGGCTTGTGAGTTTATCGAGAAAGCCTGCTGGCGTGAGCGCCTGACGGCGAAGAGCAAGCCGCTTGTACTGCACTCCGATAATGGTAGCCCCATGAAGGCGGCGACATTCCTGGAGAAACTGTATGACCTTGGTATAACCCCCTCGAACAGCCGCCCCCGAGTGAGCAACGACAATGCCTACTCTGAGTCATTGTTCAAGACGCTGAAGTTCCGACCGGGCTTCCCGGCAAGTGGCTTCAAAACGATCAATGAAGCTCGGAACTGGGTGCTGGCGTTTGTGCGATGGTACAACACCGAGCATCGCCACAGTGGCTTGAACTACGTAACACCTGAGCAACGCCATAATGGAGAGGCTCACGAGATACTGATTCAGCGCAGAGTTGTGCTTGAGGCTGCGAAGGCCAAGAACCCTCGACGCTGGTCAGGAGAAACCAGAAACCTCAGCTTGCCGGAGTCAGTAATGCTGAACCCGGACAAGGCGGTAAATTGTTAAAGAGCTGATACCTTAAACGCGACAACTACGTTGACAGATACCGCGGGCATCCAAGGGCGAATTTGGACTCGGTTGTTGAGAAAGTTAGTTCGTTGATGGAGATTGATGTACCCGATAATCCTTTCAAATCAAAGTATAGATGGAAAACATACCTTTCTCCGATAATTTCTAACGGGGTTGAAATCGATGAAATTGTTGGAGAGTTCGTTTTAGTGAAAATTGTGCATTTCGCTAAGAATGAAAAGGGGAACCGGTCTAATTTCCTTTTTGCAAAGGATGCAAGTGATGAAGAATACTTTGTTCATTTGCAATATCTGACTAATTGTGAGTGGCAGGACTGGGTGAAGCTGCGAGAGGGGAACCAATTGGCGGTTCTTTCTTTTGATAGTGTTAAGGGAAAAGCTCATCATGTGACGGATTGTCTGATGATAAATACGTAGTTAAATTTGCCCGTACAGTTATTGACAGTACTCCAAGGGAGGGGCGTTCGCCCCTCCTATTGCTCTCGCCTCCGCTCCGCAGCTTTCGAATTCAGCAACTGGTCGAACTGTCCATTCGTGAAAGCGGGTGACAACCCGAGATTTGGCTTGGAATAGCAGGCCGATCAGTTTTTGAGCTTCTTGGCCGTATTTGTTTAATCCCTCTTTGGCGACGTGCAGCGCCCGCAACGGTAGGCTGGCTCGTTCTGGAGTGGGGCCACCAGATAGCTCGGTAAAGGTCTCCCAGTCTCCCTTATCAGCGGCCTCGATGAGTCCTTTTAAAGTAAGCGCTCAATTAACCCCATCTAAAACTCGGCAACCCTGCCCGGTACGCTTCTGATTTTTAACGATCAGGAGATCCACATGACCACCCAAAGTAAAACCGATTTCTGGCAGCAGCACATTGCGGACTGGCATGCTAGTGGTTTATCTCAGGCTGTCTACTGTGACCAGCACAATCTAAAGCTCAGCACCTTCACCTACTGGCGCAGCAAGCAGAGCAAGCCCCGGCCGAAATTGATCCCGGTATCTATGCCGACAACCTCCGATCTGGCTGAGCTCTCACTGCCGGGCGGGATTCAGCTTCAGCTTCCGGTCACCGCTCTTGGGCAAATACTGCCGATACTGTGGCGCCTGCTGCGAGAGCAGCGCACATGTTAAGGCCGGCACAGTCCGCCCAAGTTTACCTGTACATGGAGCCGGTGGACATGCGCAAGTCCATCGACGGCCTCGCGGCACTGGTGGAGCTGGAGATGGAGCTGTCGCCAGCGCTCGAGGCCATCTTCGTGTTCTGCAACCGCGGGCGCGACAAAATCAAGCTACTCTACTGGGAACGCAACGGCTTCGTGGTCTGGTACAAGCGCTTAGAGAAACAGCGCTTCCAGTGGATGCGCGATGCGGACTTTGTCTATCAGCTACGCACTGGTCGCGATCTAAACCAGCTCCTCGACGGGCTCAATATCTGGAGCCAAAAACCCCACCGATCTATCCAGTTCGACTCGGTTACCTGAGCCCGCGCTGCGATACAATGGCGGTCATGAAGAAGCTGACCGCCGAACAACTCCCAGATGATATCGATGCGCTGAAAGCGCTTCTGGTTCAGCAGCAATCTCAGTTGCTGCAGAAGCAGCAGCGTATCGACCTCGGTATCTGTCAACGTAGTTGTCGCGTTTAAGGTATCAGCTCTTTAACAATTTACCGCCTTGTCCGGGTTCAGCATTACTGACTCCGGCAAGCTGAGGTTTCTGGTTTCTCCTGACCAGCGTCGAGGGTTCTTGGCCTTCGCAGCCTCAAGCACAACTCTGCGCTGAATCAGTATCTCGTGAGCCTCTCCATTATGGCGTTGCTCAGGTGTTACGTAGTTCAAGCCACTGTGGCGATGCTCGGTGTTGTACCATCGCACAAACGCCAGCACCCAGTTCCGAGCTTCATTGATCGTTTTGAAGCCACTTGCCGGGAAGCCCGGTCGGAACTTCAGCGTCTTGAACAATGACTCAGAGTAGGCATTGTCGTTGCTCACTCGGGGGGCGGCTGTTCGAGGGGGGTTATACCAAGGTCATACAGTTTCTCCAGGAATGTCGCCGCCTTCATGGGGCTACCATTATCGGAGTGCAGTACAAGCGGCTTGCTCTTCGCCGTCAGGCGCTCACGCCAGCAGGCTTTCTCGATAAACTCACAAGCCAACTCTCCGGTCTCACGCTCATACACCTCATGGCCGACAATTTTCCGGCTGTAAACATCCATAACCAAGTAAAGGTAATACCAGGTTCCGCATGCTGGTCCTGGTAGCCACGAGATATCCCACGACCACAGACAGTTTGGTTCTGATGCTTTGTGTGTGGTCGCTGCTCGCTTCCGCTCCGGCGCCTTCTGGCGGCCTCTACGGTGGACTTGATTGTATTCATGTAAAACCCGGTAGAGCGTTGATTCAGAGGCGAGATAATGGCCCTGATCCAGCTGGTCAGCAACAATAAATGCTGGAGGGCAGCTTCGGTATTCAGGTTGATTACACAGGGCTATTACGGCTTGACGCTCCTTAGCCGTCAGTTTGTTCGATGGCTCCGGCCTCGGCACCACGGGCCTCTGATCTTCCCTGACAACCTCGTCAGTGACCCAGCGTTGATAGGTGCGTACGCTCAAGTTCAGCAAGGCACAGGCCTTGGCCAGCCGGGCTCCGCTGCGATTGGCTTCGGCAATCAGAGCAACGATCTGCTGGCGATCTGGGAGGCTGGTCATTCGTCCTCGTCTTTGTGGCCCCAGATCGCCTCGGCTTTTTTTGACAGTGTGAGGAGCGCAGCGGTTTCAGCGAGCGCCTTCTCCTTACGTCGCAGCTCTGCCTCAAGCTTTTTGATACGCTTTTTCTCGGCCTTACTGGCCTTTTGGTTGCGTTTAGACTGCTCGTCAGATACAGCATTGGCTGACATGCAGGCCGTTTTCCAGGCCTCAATCTGCTCGGGGTAAAGGCCTTTCTTGCGGCAGTATTCACTGAGCTCCGCCTCAGTCATTGGGGCAGTTTCAAGGACGACTTTGAATTTTTCTTCGCTACTCCAATTATCGGGAGTAGCAGAGTTGGAAGGCAAAACAGCACCTCGTTGTCTGGCGGCTTTACGCCAATTGTACAGGGTAGCGGTACTGATGCCTTCCTGGCTCGCCAGTTCGGCAACGGTCATGCTGTGAGGCGGCGCCATCTTCTTGAGGATGGCCTCTTTACGTTCAGGTGAATAGTGGGGCATGGTTGTCCTCTGAAAAGTTCAGGCGACAACTACCCTGACACATAGGGACCTGCTCGAAGAGCAGATTCTACTGATGCGGGACAAGCACTTTGCCCGCAGCAGTGAACAGTCCCCGGATCAGTACGGCTTCTTTGATGAGGCTGAAGTCGAATCGGAAACGCCTGCGCCGGATCTTGCCGAAGAACCCCCTTCTGAAAACGCCACAAAACCTCAGTCGAGAAAGACCTCCGGTCGCCGCGCCTTGCCGGCGGAACTTCCACGTGTCCGCCGTGAGCACGATCTGCCGGAGGAGCAAAAGAGCTGTACTTGCGGCTGCCAGCTCCAGGCTATTGGCGAAGAGATCAGCGAACAACTCGACATCATCCCGGCCAAAATCCAGGTCATCCAGCACGTACGCAAGAAGTACGCCTGCAAGACCTGCGAGTCCAATGTCAAAACGGCGCCACTACCGGCCCAGCCCATCCCGAAAAGCAATGCCAGTCCCGGCCTGCTGGCCCAGGTCACCGTTGCCAAATACCAAGATGCACTGCCGCTGGCCCGACAGGAAAAGATCTTCGCCCGATATGGCGTAGATCTCCCACGTAACACTCTGGCCAACTGGATTATCCGCTGCGGTGAGCTGGTACAGCCACTGCTGAACCTGATGGAAGACCGATTACGATCAGGTCCCATCATTCAGTGCGATGAAACACCAGTGCAGGTACTCAAGGAGCCCGACAAGCCACCGGAGAGCAAATCCTATATGTGGGTACGCCTCGGCGGCCTCCCGGATGAGCAAGTCGTACTCTACGACTACCACGCCAGCCGCAGTGGCGACGTGGCCGGCCGCCTATTGTCCGGCTACACCGGCTATCTACAGACCGACGACTATGCCGGTTACCACGCCGTGGGTAGTGAAAACACCATCACGCACATCGGTTGCTGGGCCCACGCGCGGCGGAAATTTATCGAGGCACAAAAGGTTACCGGCGGCAAAGATAAAAAGAGCAAAAGCAAATCGAAATCGCCCAGTAAAGCCGATATTGCATTGAATTACATCGGCCACCTCTATGGCATCGAGCGGCAAGCTAAAACGTGTACTGCGGAAGAGCGCTATCAGATCCGCCAGGCGAAAAGCCTGCCCGTACTGGACAAGCTGCGCGGGTGGCTCGATAAAAACCTACCGAAAATACTACCCAAGAGCACACTTGGCAAAGCAATGTCGTACCTCGATAAGAACTGGACGAAGCTCTACCGGTATACGGAAGATGGCCGCCTACGTATCGGCAACAACGCCGCAGAAAATGCCATACGTCCGTTCGTGATCGGCCGCAAGAACTGGCTCTTCAGTGATACGCCGAAAGGGGCCAAAGCCAGTGCGGCGCTATACAGCCTGATTGAAACGGCTAAGCTGAATGGCCTGGAGCCGCACAAATATCTGGCTGCGGTATACAGCCGTCTGCCACAAGCCGAATCAGTGGAGGCCATCGAGGCATTGCTACCGTGGAAGATCAGAGCTGCTGGGCTACCTGAAAGCAATACTCGCGTCGAGGGCGGGGAAGACTGATCGCTTACGAGGATCTAGTCAATGGATTGCGGGTTAAAGACTGGTATCTTTCATCCGACTTGCAGTGGGTGCTTCCGCATTCTCAGATGGGTTTGTCTTTTTCTTCCAATTGGCAGCACCTGAAAGGTTTGCACAAAATGAAGCAAAAGCACAATCCTGGTGCTGCGGTACATGTATATTGGGTTCTTGAGACCGCAGATATTCCGCCGGGGCTTGAATTTTTGCCTGATGAACGTAAAAAGGGACACTATTTTTTGACGGTGACGCAGAAAATGCTGGTACATCAATTAATAGAAAAGTTGCAGTGGATTGCAGATCGAATGTCTGTGATTGAAGATGCCGGAGTAGCGCTATGATCGAGTACAAATATCAGGAAGAGAAAGTTGTCGCCAAGTTTTTCGCAAATCTGCTCAACGATGGAGAAACGCTAGCTATTATTGACCGGGGTTTCGTAAGTTCCGCGGAGGAAGCAACACATCTGAGTAAGTTTTTCTGGGCCATGGTTAATAAATCTGCTCAGGGAGTGAACTTGCCTTGCGAGGGTACATCGGAGTACTGGACGGAGAAGCTTTATAGCACGCTAGGTGGGTATCTGGAGCGTGCAGGCTACGAGCAACAGTGGAATGACGAAATCGATAATGCGTAAGTTATCGCAACGTTCCTTTTATAGTAGGGGGTGGTAGGGACGGGGTAAGCGTAAAGCGCGAATGCAAATGACCCGGAAGCGTTTCAGTAGCTTCCGGGTCGTATTTACCCAAATCGGTGTCAATTCTTATCAGAGGTCGGGGTCAATATATTGACTTAACAGTATCTGCTGGGAGCGGCCAGTTTTGATTAGTCCAATCTATTTCCATTGCTATAGTCATCTCACCAAGAAACCACGCATTATTAAGCGTGAATGTACCTTTGTGCCGGCGAAACTTATTGCTTCTTGGGAGAAATCCGCATTGTGATATCCGCGTAGAAGACCTCCTCGCCGTTGGTATCAAATACGCTCACCGGCATCACCACATCCTGTGCTGAATCCCAATGAAAGTCGTCGACCCTACACACGGCGCGCAGGTCGGTTTTGGCCATCTTCAGGTATTGCACGGTCATGCCAACCGGAATCCAGCGGAAATTGCCATTCAGGGATACGTCCAGGCATACGCCTCCAGCCAGTTCGGCAGCGTTACACATGGCGATGGCGTGCACGGTTTTAATGTGGTTTTGTACTGCACGGCGCTTCTTCAGTCGGACTTCAACCAGGCCCGGCTGTATCTGCTTGAAGCGAGGTTTGATTGAACTGAAGTAGGGGGCATTGAAACAGACAATTTTGCTCACCAGCCAGCGGCCAAGGCTATTGCCGCCCAGGGTGTTCCAGAGTTTCAGAATCGGGCTTTTGGAGGGTACGTAGGTCATTTGCTATCTCGTGACTCGCTGCATCATAGGGTTGCCTATCTTGCACCTTTGTTACCCGCAGATTTAGTGTCAAACTGCCCGATGGGCTTGTCCTTATCACTAGTTGTTGTCCTCAGCGCCTTAACAGTAGTTCTTTCTGGCGCAAATGGGTTGGTTGGGCGGTTTGAGTCTATTCAGTGGGTAGGGCTCTTTAGCAGTCTGGTGCGCAGCTCGTTTGCCCCAATTAGCAGCATTTCGTAACCATTGCCAAATGCATTGGGATTGTTCCAATCCATACGCACTATCAAGTCTTCCGTGCCGTCGCCATCCAGGTCACCTCTGGCCAGAAGGGTATAGTCAATATCAAGGCCAGCAAGGTTACTTTGGACCACTGTTGGGCTTATTTCGACTATTTCAGAGTTGGGGAAAGCCTGTGCTATTTCTTGATTTGATACTGGCGATGGGTCACCTCCTAGATCCGGGGTGGCGTTTGCAGGTAGTTGCTGAATAAGCTCACTGGTAAGCACGGGGGGGAAGAATGACTTTCGGGAGTTACCTGCAGAGAAGTAAAGCTTTAATGCCTCGCAGTTCACGTTCAACATGGTGAATAGTGAGAACTGATCTTCCCGGATCTCGCTTGCCTTGGTCTGCTTGATGTCCCCGCAGGTCTGAAATTGGATCGTTGATCCATTTTTTGTGTCCAGTTCGTAGTCGAATTTGCTCTCGTTGTAGTTTTTTCCGACCTCGACGAGTCCTGCGAAGTTGTCAGAATAAATAGCTTTTTCAATATGCGGGTTGCCGGACTTTTCGGTACAGGCGGAAATAATCATTACCGAAAAGAGAGTTAATAATGATCGCATGATGTCGTCCTCAGGGCTGTGCTGAAACCGCAGTTTGGTGGGCAGACTTAAGGAGATTCTGAACGTATGCGTTCCTGCTGGGGCTGACCTGAGGGCGGTGGCTCTCGGTACTCGCGGCCAGCCAGTTTTCGTTCTGTATGGCCTTGTTGAACTTTATGAACTGTTTTTTCAGTTTGGTAGCCCCAATGTTAAATATCATGTCGAACAATGCTAACTGAACTTTATCCGGAAAACTGTCGAAGTTTTTTGCGTAGCCATTTGCAGTGCTGTAGAGCGTGCTTAACTCGATGTAGAAACTGCTGATATGCCGATCCCGCTGAATCTCTATGTCACTGTCTTTCATGATGAGTTTGCAATACTGTTTGTACCATTTGGCGCGAAAGTTCCGCTTCTGTTTTGATATGTGATCAAACTCTTGCTGCTTTTCAGCGGTGGTGGCTGGAGTCGTCGCGATCCCGTTTTGTGTGTTGTACATTGGGATTGTTGTTATGGCATGGCGGTCTGGAATCAGGTGTCCTATGCCTACGGTGACTTTGCCAACCGTATCTAAATAAAGATGGTTGTAACGGCCTTCGTACTCTTCGAGCTTCTTCGCCACGGTGTGCTTTATTGCCGGGTTAAGAGGCATGCTTTCATCCCGTAATGATTTTCTAAAGCCTAATTTTATCTCTGTCGCGTCGAAAATTGAATCGAGAGTTCAGGTACGATCGTTCAGAGTCTCGAGCATAAGGCGTAGGGATTTGATAAAGCGATCAGAGTCCTGTTATCGGTAACCGTGAAACGTGCTAGGTGTGGTGGCACGGCGAAATATATTGAACAGCCTAGCTGTCAGTTTGGCGCGCAAAGCTTCATTGGGTCCCAGCTTTTTTCCCACAACACCAAATCTCTGCCTACACTTGTTCTTCGATAAAAAGAATCACAGGATTGCAGATGGCCGTTTTCGTCGAAAAGGGCCTGGACGGTTGTTTCGATGTAGAGTCCAAGCTCATCATGGAATACTGCACAGCCAACCGGATACCTACCCAGGTGTTCGAGCCGTTCGATATTTGCAGTGGCAAGCTCTCCCTGAAGTATGCGCAGCTGGTGGTAGGCTGTGTTGGTGCGGTCAAGGATGCATTGAAAACCCTTGGTGCGGCGCCGCCCTCTCTGGATCCCTATCCCGCCTCCCTAAGACCCTATCTCCGCCGGGCCGTATGGCCGACCACCGTAGAAAATCTGCTCAACCGGGTTCAGCGTGGGGAAATGGCGTTTGCCAAATCGATGGCCTGGGGGCTGGTGCCGGGCAACGTCTATTCGCCGGATTGCGACAACAATGCACTGCACTATGCGCCGCCTGCGCTGGATGTGTACGCCTCCGAGGTGGTGGAGTGGCTGTGTGAATTCCGCCTATACGTAGTGGACGGAGTGATTGTTGGGGGCGGCCAGTACGCCGGCCCAGCGGGGCCTTCCATCGATATGCGCGTGGTGCACAGGGCGCTGAAAGCATTCCGCGCCGACCCTGCCGCGCCGCGGGCCTTTGCGATGGATTGGGGAGTGATGGCGAGAGGGCACACCGCACTGGTTCAGGTAAAAGACGCCTGGTCGCTCAAGGCGTTTGGTGATATCCATGCGGCCAGTTACTACCGGGTATTGAAGGCGCGCTGGAATGAGCTGGTGGGAGCAGCGCGGGTGGAAGCGGGCGGCAAACGGGCCGCTGCGGCGGTGTTTGCCGGCCGTTCCGTATCGGTATGAAAGTGGCTTGGTGCCCGGTAAATTTCCGTTTGCGGCCAAGGCACCTTAAGCTGAAGGTGCGCCCCGTGTATTTTGGCTGAGCGCGGTAGGAGGCAATATGGACCTACAGATACTTTCGCTGGAAGGACAATTTTATATCGTAAAGACGGTAGATGAATCTGGTTCCCACCTTCTTACCGATCGCCACAACGCACCACAAAAGTTTCACTGCCTCGAAGAGATTCGGGACCACTTTGCCTGGAAAAGCCTGGACGATGTGTGGCTGGAGCAGCAGACGCCCTATGAAGAGATGTGCGGCCTGACCGATGATACCGCACCCCTTCGGATCAAGTTGAACTGGTAGCTCAGCAATTCACTACCGGTGTCAGCCGCCGAAAATTGTGTCGTCTATCAACCCTGATGTAGTCTTTGAACCAAACCTAACGGACTCAAAGACACAGTAAATGCCTTCGTCAAATACCTCTGCTCGCCTTTCTCGCCGGCATGCCTGCCTCGGCGTTCTGATTCTCAATATCGTGACAGTCCTTGTGGCCGGGTGTAGTACGCCGGCACGTCAGGTGGTTTCTGAGGCATACCACAGTGAGAAGCCGCGCATCGATCAATGGGCGGCAGACTGGCACAAGGATTCTGACGCCGAGTTCCGCTCGGACAGATCGGTGCTGGTGGCCACGTATGCGACAACAGAGTTTACCAATGTGAAGCGCTTGCGCAGCACCGACGAACTGGTGTCCGCAAAAACACCGATGGTGGTGGCATGGCTGGAAATGAAAAAGGGACCGCAGGCGATTCCGCTGTACCGATATGTGGTAATCCCTCTGAAATATGTAAGTGCAGAGACGCTTATCCAGCAGGGTGCCTATATCAGTGAGCAGAAAGACCTTGGACTGCCCGCACAAATGCCCGCAAGTCCGTATAAGGGTGCCGTGGTTACCGACTGGCAGTATTGCTACGCCTGCTTTGCCCAGCGCGAGATCGAAGAACTGGAAATGCGAGACCTGAACTTTCTCACATCCAGTGTAAAACGCCGGATGGAAGCCCGCTCGTTGGGTGGCCTGTACTTTCTGAACACGGCAGCTGCGGCGCGCACGCGCTCTGCCGGTACGGCGACGTTGACCGTGGAAGTAGGCGAGCGTGCCCGGGAGCAACAGCAGGCATTTACCGATTATTACCTGAAAAACAGGGCCGCCCTGGCGGATGCCCGTGAGGGAGATGCGCGCTATCGCCGCTTCTGGCGCGAAGAGGTCGAACCGCTCCTGTTCGATGCTTTTGCCGTGTCCCAGGGTTGTCCGAAAGATTTCCAGTCGTCCCGTCAACGCTATAAGCGATTGGCACCAATGTATGTGGAACAGCGTATCCGCCTGAACCGGGAATATGTGGAATGCCGGAGCGATGCACTGGCGCGGTACGACCTGAATACTTACCAGTCTCAATATGCGCAGTTGCAGCAGCGTGAGAGCGCGCTGTGGGCCCAGTCCAGCGGTTCCCTTCGCCGCAAGATGATACCGCCGCAGGAGGTGGTGCCGCAGGCGGTGAAATGGATCGATGAGGCTGCGGAGGGAATCGAAAGTGCCTACCACGACCTGGCGAATATTGAAAAGGCAGAAGCGCGGGCGGCGGCTTCGAAGCAGCGCGCGGAAGCCTTTAGTCAGGCTACCTGGCAGTCGACATTCAGTGCCATCAGCAACCGCAACGCGCAGGTGTTACAGCAGTCTCGCCAGATCAGTGCCATGGTCGACCGTGCACAATCTGCGCCCCGTCCGGCGTTTGGTAAACCGAACGAGGAGCGAAAATCTGCGGAATCGGGTTCGGAATCGGAAGTGGGAAAGAAAGTGCAGTATAGGCCCGACACGGCGAGCCCTGCACTCGTCGCCGCTGCCAAGGAAGCAGAGCCCATGGGAGCCGAAGAAAATAGCGAAAATGCCTATGTGGGTGCGGGGCGCGATTACCCGCTCAGCGGAAGTTCCAGCAGCTACTATCAGCGATCCGTGGCCATTGACCTGGCGGAAACCAATTTGCGTAATCAGGCGGCCGAGTTCTGCGGGAGCAGCTACAAGGCGGAGATTCGCTGGAGCCCGGATGCGGAGTGTAAGCGGAGCGCCGTGGCCGAGAGTTTTCTCTGTACACGGGACGCCTTGGTGAACTGTTACGAAAACCGGTGCGAGCAGGAATTTTGCGGAACGCGATCGCCCTAGTATTCGATCGCTTCCTTTTATTGTTTAAAGTCCGGGCACACCGGGTTTTACCGCCCGGACTTTTAAACCGCGCTTACTGCTTGCCGGGGGCTTTCAGAAATTCGGTCAGTGCCGCCATATAGCGGTCAAAGTCTTCAAACTGCGGTACGTGACCGATGCCGTCCAGCTCCACCAATTGCGCATTGGGGATGGCTTCTGCGGTTACTTTACCGAGTCTGTCGTAACGGCCGAGATCGGCGCGGGTGGACTCCGGCGCGCGATTGCGGCCAATGGCGGTGCGATCGCGGGTGCCGATAATCAGCAGGGTGGGGGCCTTCAGGTCGCCGAATTCGTACAGCACCGGTTGGGTGAACACCATATCGGATGTGCGCGCGTCAATTTCCGCAATCTTGTCTGCGTCCGGACCAATGGTCCAGCCGGCCTGAATAGCCAGGAGCGGGTCGTAGGCCGCTTTCCATTTACCGTCAAAGTAGGCGGCGGTCATATAGCTTTTCACCTTCTCCGGGGTCTGCTGTTTTTCCTGGGCAATGGCCTGCTCGACGGGCTGATAGGGGGTGAACCGCTTCCAGTCTTCCAGGCCGATGGGGTTGATCAGCACCAGCTTTTTGACGGTTTCCGGGTACATCAGGGCAAAGCGGGTAGCGAGCATCCCGCCCATGGAATGGCCGGCGACGGTGGCGCGGGAAACGTCGAGCTTGTCCAACAGTGCTTTGGTGCTGTCCGCCAGCGCCTGAAAGGTGAACTGGAAGCCCTCCGGCTTACTGGATTTGCCAAAGCCAATCTGATCCGGCGCGATAACCCGATAGCCCTGTCTGCTGAGGGCATCGATGGTGCTCTGCCAGTAGGCGCCGGAGAAATTCTTGCCGTGCAGTAACACAACGGTTTTGCCATTGGCGTCCGCTGCCGGCGGTACGTCCATATAGACCATTTCCAGTGGCTGCTGCTGGTCGCGGAACGCAAAGGTCTCGACCGGGTAGGGGTAGTCCATATCGCTCAAGCGGGCATCCTGGGGTTTTACCGCAGGGGCGCTTTCTGCGGCCAGGGAAGCCGGCGGCCAGATCAGGCCGAGCGTGGCCATGACCAGGGGTATAAGAAATCGGGGCAACAGGGGCAGTCGGATCCACGGTTGGCGGGTGGCATTCAGCATAAGTCTTCGTACTCCTTGAGGTATTGCGAATGTTCGGCTGGGTGAGCCGTGGTTCTGTCTCTCTGCACGATCGCGCCGCTGCTAATTTGTTCTGTTTATAAAACGACCTGGACAGCAGCGCCGATGATCATAGCACTGATAGATGACTGACCGTATTTACCGCGATGGATTCCCGGTGGCTGTCGGGTCTACCACAGGGCATGGCTCCAAGGGGCTATTTCTGTGCGAGGAATCACAAATTTCATCGAGTTCTGTTTAAAATGGCTGCTGGTCCCTCTCCGTAGATGATTCTTCGTGAATAAATCGTGCCGCTTCATCGGCGGCCACAATAAGTTCGAGACGTAGCAATGGCCCGCACCCAGCAAATCGAAAACCACTTCCGCCAGACCGTATCCGATGCCCGCAATCTTGCCGCCACCCTGGAACAGGGCCAGGCGGAAATGCCGCTGGCCGAGCACTTCGGTAGCCTGATTCAATCTCTGGATCGTCGGCCGTTTTCCGTCACGCTGCTGTGCCTGGACAAGCCCAGTCGGGAGCGGGTGCTGAAGTGGCTGTACGGCCACCAGTTTGCGGTTTTCTCACTGCAGATTTCCGGGCAGATCGGCCTGTTGGAAGTGCAGCTGAAGGACAAGGGCTACGCGGTTGAAAACAGCAGTGGCTCGCGTCAGGAGTTCGATACCTGGGAGGAGCTGGTACAGGTGGTGGGCGATCCGTCCGGCATGACGGACAGCAGTGGCCAGGAACTTACACTGGTGACGGAGCGGGTAAACGACCTGAAGAACCTCAACCTGCTGTTGCCGGACAGCACAAAATTTGTGCAGGAGTCGCCCGCATTACTGACACGCATTCTGCGCGAGACCAATATTCTGATGGTGGCAGGGCATCCGCACTACGCTTTGTCGGAAATCGAGCGCGGTGTGATCAATGATCTGATGGCGGAGATGGAAGGCTTCTGGCCGTTGCTGCCCGTGGATGAGCTTGCGGAAGAGGTGAGTATTCCGGAGAACGGCTGGTGGCAGCAGGTGGCACGCCCCAAGATCAACCTGCCACCCAAGCTGATTACCACCCATGTTGAGGCCGAACTGCCCGGGTTCCTTACCAGCCCGGAAAATGCGCTGCGCCAGACCTTGCAACTGCTGCTGCTCGGTCGCAAGGCGGAGACTGCGGTCGAGGCGGTCAACGAGCGGCTGTCTCAGGAGCTGCGTCAGCTGGAGAGCCGCAAAAAGCGCGAAGCGCGCAAAACCCAGACCAGCGCTGCATTGGGCAATGACATGGGTTTCGCCAGTCAGCTGCGCAACCACCTCGGGGATGGGGTGAGTGACATCAATAAATCCCTGCAGGAAAAGGCCCGTCGCAACGACACTGGCACCGGCAACGCCGGTCAGCAGTTGAAGCAGTTTATCGACTCCATGCACATCGACGATCTGGCGATGGAGAAGGGGTACAAATCGATCAAGCTATCTCTCAGCAACAAGTATCAGGAATCCCTTACCCGTTTTCTGCGCGACGCCTTGAAAAACGGGGTTAAACGCGATGCGGAAATGCTCAATAGCGAACTGGATTCCCTCAAGCGCTCCCTGTCCAATGAATTCAAAAGCAAGACCGGCGTGGAGCCGGTGCTGGAGTTCGATCCGCTCAATCGCGATGGCCTGATTGATGATCTCGCCAGCTCGGTGAATCTGGAGATGCGCTACCAGGGCGAGATGCCCAAGCGCGGCTTTTTTCAGCGTTTGGGGGAAGCGCGCCGCGCGGCCTTCGTCATTCTGATGAGTGTTTCGCTGCTGGCGATGATGGGTATCAATCTGCGGGATAACCCACTGATCGGCGTCATTATTTTCTTTGTGTTTGTCGGTGCTTTTGTTTTCACCTATTACGGCTGGAAGCGGGAGGACGAGGAGCGCCTTGAGAAAGAGGTCAGCCGCGTGCGCGAGGAAGTTCTCGGCAGCAGCCGCCGGCTATTGGGGGAACTGACCCGTGAGAAGCAATCGCGCATCGGCGATTTTCTCGAGCGCATCAAAAAACAATGGCAACTGGTGCTGGACCGCACCTTGCAAGACTGGCAACAGCGCGAGCGCCAGACCAGCGAAAAGCAATCCCATCAGTCCCGCCAGCGCCTGGCGAATATCGATACGCTGATCAATCAGTGGCAACGGCAACAGCTACCCGCGCAGAAACTGCAGGGCAACGTAAGCAAGATCGTCAGTGATTGTCGGGCCCAACTCGAAATGCTGGTGGACGCTTGATCCATTTAACAGCTGCCCCAGCGCCGTCTCGGTCAGTGGCACATCGGTGACCAGTGCAATGTAGGAATCCGTTGTGGGGGTGTCCGGTGCAATCAGCCCCGCCTCCCACACACCGCCGCTTTCCGGGATGGTGATGGCGTTTGCCCGGCGCATGGTCAGGTCCTGTCGCAATATATCCACCTCACCATTTTGATACACGCCCAGCAGATGCAGATAGCCGGGGTTCCCGGTTTTTATCTGCCAGCGGTATTCGGCGGCCGCAGGTACCTGGAGGGGCAGTCGTTGGCCGTTGACACGCTCCGGGTAGAGGGTGAGTTGGCGACGGTCAGGCTTATCAGGAATGGTTTTGCGGTTGCTGTTCTTGGCATATCAGATATTCGCCCAACCATTGGGTGTGCTGTTCGCTTTATCCAGTTTCTCGCGCTTGCGCTGTTCCGCTACCCGCGCCCAGTCTTCGGCCTCGTCGCGACTGGATTGGGCATCACTTTTTTCCGCGGTGCAGCTGGATGTCATCCGCTGGCACTGGCCCAGTCCATTGCTGGCATCGCCGTGATGCTGAGCGGTCTGTTCCGCGGAAACCTTGGCCGCGTCGGCGTGCTCCTGAGCTTTGTCGCGGTTGGCCTCGGCGGTGACCTGGGCGTTGAACGCATCCAGGTTTGCATCCAGTGCGCGATTCTTAGCATCCATGGCTTCTTTGAGCAGCTCGTTGAAGCGGCTGCGACTTTCCTGCGCGGCGTCCTCGGCGTAACTCAGCAGATCCTGGATGTCGGACTTGAGGCCGTCGGTGTCGTCCCGTGTCTGTTGGGTATCCTGGGACAGCCGCTGGATCTGCGCGAGTAATTTGTCGACTTCACTGGCGTGGACGTCTGCTGTGGCGTGCGCCCGCTGCGCGGCATCGTCGAAACGCTCGGCAGACTGCATAGCGGTTTGCGCATTGGCGGACGCGGTCTGTGCGGAAGAGACTTCGCTCTGGGCGCGCCCCACCGCAGCGGTGGCCTGGGCGGTTGCAGACGCGGCTTCGTTCGCCGCGCTGCCCGCGTGCGAGGAAGCCGCGTTGGCCTTGGCGTTGGCGTCTTCCGCGGACTGGCTGTTGCTCTCGGCGGTTTCCGCCTGTTGCTGTGCCTGTTCGCTGGCCTGTTGTGCAAGGTTGGCCTGTTGTTCGGTTTCTGCACGCAGACGCGCGGCCTCGGCGGCGAGATTGTCTGTGCTCTGCTGCTGATCACGGGCAGCGTCGGCAGCACGCTCCGCGGCAGACTTTTGCGTGTCAGCGGATTCCGCCGAGGAATTTGCGGTGTTTGCGTTATCTCCCGCGGCACTGGTGGCATCACCGGCGTTTTCGGCCTGCTGCTGTGCGCGTCCGGCGGAATCGGTCGCGGTATCTGCACCGGTTTGCGCGCTGGCGGCAGCGGTCCCGGCATCGCCGGCTTGGTCCGCGGCGGTACCGGCGGCCTGGGACGCGTCGTTGGCCTGCGAGCGTGCAGCATCGGCAGCCTGGCCAGCCTTGCCGGCGTGGTCGCGCGCCTGCTCACTGGCGCTGCCGGCCGCGGATGCGGCGGACTGGGCTTCCTGCGCGGAGGCATTGGCAATGCTGCTTTGGGACTGCGCATCGCTTGCCGCACTACCGGCGGTCTGGGCACTGCCCTGAGCGCTGCTGGCGGCACTGGCGGAGTTGCCGGCCTGGGCCTGTGCGTTGCTGGCCGCGCTTTGCGCGGCACCACTGGATTGTTGCGCCTGGCTGGCAGCGGCATTGGCGGCCGTGGCAGCGCGGCTTGCCTCTTGCGATGCGTTTTCTGCCTGGCGGGAGGCACGGCCGGCATCTTGTGCTTCGCGCTCTGCGGTATCTGAGGCGCTTCCGGCCTTGGCCGCGTGTCGCTGTGCTTCGCTGGTTGCCTGCTGGGATTGCTGTGACTGTTGCTGGGCGGTATTGGCGCTGCTCTGTGCCTGTTGCGCCTGCTGGCTTGAGCGGGTGGCAGATTCGGTAGCCGACTGAGCCGTGCTGCGGGCCTGTTGCAGGGCTTCGCGGCTGGCCGCGGCCTGCTGCTGGGCAATACCTGCTTCGATTTCCGCGGCCTGTTTGTCGGCCTGTGCCTGCTGGGCAGCCTGGCGGGCCTGTTCGGCTTCCGCGCGAGCCCGCGCCAGTGCGGCTTCCAGTTCGCTGCGGTCTTTGGTTGTGGAATCCATGACAGTGTCCTAGTTCGTTGACCGCATTAAATGCTGTTGGCTGCCGAGCGCGCATCGGATGCCGCTTCGCGGGCATCGCCGGCGGCGTCGTTGGCAGTGCTCAGGGTGTCCCGCGCGGTGTCCACAAATCCCACGATCTGTTGCGCGCCGTTTTGCGCCTCGCCGGCATAGCGCTCGGCGGTGTCCATATGCTTTTGCGCGTCGATCATTGCGTCCATGGCTTTTTCATTGTGTTTCCACGCGTCGGTGGCCGCATTCTTTGCATCCAGTGCTTCGCCTTCGGTTTTGTCCACCGCGGCGATGGCCTGCTGCTCCATATCCGACAGCAGGTTTGCCAGTTGTTCAGAGGTCGAGCGGGCGTCGTCGCGCAGGGACTCGGCTTCCTGTCGCGCCGCCTCTGCCTGTTGCAGTTGCTGTTCTGCGCGGGCCAGGTAGTCCTGTGCACGGCGCAGTGCCTCGTCGGTCTGTTCCGCACTGCTGTGCGCCTGATAGGCGGCACTGGCGGCGGCGGACGAAGCGGACGCCGCCTGGCTCGCCTCGGACTGGGCTTCGGATGCGGCAGCAGATGCCTGTGAGGCTTCCGACTGTGCCTGTGAGGCGGAAGACTGCGCCTGGCTTGCGGCACCAGCGGCCTGGCTGGCGTCGCTGTCGGCTTGTTGTGCCGCAGACTCCGCCTGTTCGGCGGCCGCGCTGGCGGTCTGCTGGGCCTCGTCGGCTTCTTCCGCTTCGCTATCGGCGGTTGTGCGGGCTTCTTTTGCACTCTCCGCCTCTTCGGCAATCGCCTGGGCCTGCTGCTGGGCCAGTTCCGCCGCTTTTTGCGCGGCCAGCTGCTGTTCTTCACTGCTCACTGCGGCGTCCGCCGCGCGGGTTTCGCTCTCCTGGGCCACGTCAGCGGCGCTCTGTGCCTGGTCGCGCAGGGTACTGGCGGTTTCCGATGCTTCCGCCGCGCGCTCGGCTTCCTGAGTTGATCGGTTGGCGGCGTTCGTGGCGCTGTCGGCCTGAGTCTGGGCATCGGTTGCGGCGGTTGTGGCCTGATCGGCACCGGTTCTCGCGGTGTCGGCGGACTGGCCAGCATCTCCGGCCTGGGTGTGTGCCTCGCCGGCCGCGGTGCCGGCGTCTGTGGCCTGCGCCTGCGCGTCCTGGGCGGAGCTATTCGCCGCGCCAGCCTGGTTTTGCGCGTCTGCGGCGGATTGCCCCGCCTGGGAGGCCTGGTTCTGGGCATCGGTCGCTGCGGCGTTTGCCTGGGAGGCCTGGGTCTGTGCATCGCTGGCGGAAGCCCCGGCGGCGCTGGCCTGTTGTTCTGCGCTGCTCGCTGCGGAGCCGGCGGTACTGGCCATCTGTGCCGCTTCACTTTGATTTGCGGCAGCATCGGAACTGGCAGAGCGGGCGGCCTGGGCTTCCGAGTCAGCGGTGTCCGATGCCTGGCGGGCCTCGGCGGCTTCGCGCTGCGCTTCGGCGGCGGCCTGCGCGGCCTGGTTGGCCTGCTGTTGAGCATCGCTGGCGGAGGAGCTCGATTGCTGCGCACCGCTGGCGGCCTGGCTCATGGACTCGGTCGCTGCCTGGGCCTGTTGCTGGGCCACATTCAACGCTTCCTGGCCCTGTGTCGCCTGATCTTTGGCGAGGGAGGCTTCGCCTTCCGCCTTCTGTTTATCCAGTTCGGCGTCCTGCGCAGCCTGACGGGCTTTTTCCGCTTCGGCGCGTGCCTGGGCAAGCTGCTGTTCAAGTTCGTTGCGAGTGGAGCTGAATTCCTTGCTGGGCATATTTGAGGTTCCTGGCAGGTACGACCAATGTTGTTGTAGTTGTGTGATTTTTTTCACATTTTACGGTGGCGCCTTTCAGCGAGAAAGTTCTTTCTCAAGCTCCTGCTGGGCTTTGGCTACGCGGAATTCTTTCAGCAGGTTTGTGGCGAGTGCCTGGGCGAAGGTTTCTGGCCTGGATTGTCCCGAGTAGGTTTTGCAGCGCGACCAGTCATTCTCACTCAGGCGATCGATGACATAGGTGCAGGCTTCTTCCGCAAGGCCAGGCTGGCCGAAGCGCGAGTTGGCGAGGCGGTCGAGCTTGCCGATCCATGCTTCAGAGAGTATTAACGCTGGCCAGGAATTCGTACTGCGCATGAAATTGTTTTTGTCGTTTTTTATTTACTGCAAGTTCAGTCGCGGATATTGGTGTCGGGAAATCCACACTGGATGACAGCATCTGCATCGATTGGATGTGATTTTCTCGTACTCGTGTCTGATCGTCGCATTTTATGCTGCGCAATTCACGCATTAAATGGTACCCTTGTCGCATTATTGAACACGTTCAATAAAGAGCTGGGTGATTGTGTGTAATGCACCGATTTGGCCATCTGTAACAACAACGAAAACAGCACGCATCCCATCACATGAAACAGGTCGTATCGTGTCTTTTGGCACTGACTTTGTGTATTTCGGGCAATTTGGTCTGGGGCGACAGCGAATTCAATCGCTGGAAACAGAAGCAGCGCGGCGCCTTTGAGGGATTTGTTACCGCCCGTGACCGTGAATTTGCGAAGTATTTGCGCACCAGCTGGCGTGAATTCCAGGCGCATAAGGCGCTGGTTCGCGAGCAAACGCCAAAGCCGAAATGCCAGCCTCGTGTCCCGCAATTAGAAGCATCGCAGGGAGCGATGGAGCCAGCTCCGACGAATAGCCCTTTCGGGCCCGACTCTTTAGAGCCATTGCAGGCTCCCCAGCCAAAACCTGCCGCACCGAACAAAAATCCTGTCACTCAACCCGGTACTTTTTCCGAGCAGAAATCGCCGCAACAGGAAAATTTAATTCGCGTTGGTCTCTATGGTAGCGCGCTGCGATTTCCTCCGGCGCCCAACCTGCGAAACGTGCGCCTGATGCACGTTGTACAAAACGGATTCAAATATCAGACCAACGATGAGCAATTCGGCGGTGAGCGCTACCTGTTGCCCTCAGAATCTATTTACTACAACGCGATCGACTGCGAAGACCGATCTTTAGTTCGAAGGGGTACGCCCACTATGCTGGCGGTGAATTGACGATGCTTCACAGGTTGCCCGCCGCTCGACGCGCACCTTGCAGGGCAGCGGTTGCAGAAACGTAATTTAAAATATTGGAAAACGACACAATGAATCAAAGCGCAGTTGCTGAACTTGTGGGGCTTGATGAAAGTGCCAGCGCAGATCAGATACGGGAGGCGATCGCACAGAAAATCGTGCAATTGCAGCAGGCTCAAGCCAAGGCGCCGACGGATGTTTTGCGCAATAAGTATCAGCGGCAACTGGATCAATTGCAGCTTGCTCGTGGGCAATTAACCGCTCAGGACAGCGAGAGCGGGCATGTGAATGCCGCTCTTTCGCAGACCAAAATGGCGGACCTGCCGCAGTCGGGCACGCAGTTTGATGCGGCGAACAATGTGCAAATTCGGCTTCAATCCGGTCAGCTTCTTGCCAACCGCTACGAGATTCGTGAGCAGATAGGCTCGGGTGGCATGGGCGCGGTGTATCGTGCGTACGATACGACCCGGCAGGATGAGATCGCGCTCAAAGTGTTATTACCCGGATTGGTTCGCAATGAGCGGGCCCGCGAGCGCTTTCTGGATGAAGCGCGCATCTCGTCCAAGCTGAGCCATCCGAATATCGTCAATGTATTCGACGTCCAGCAGGATGGGGACCTCTTTTTCCTGACTATGGAGCTGTTGGAGGGGCAGGACCTACGACAGCTGATGGAGGTGCGGAGTCTCACTCGTCAGCCGTTCACCGAGGAGGAAGCCCGCGGGTTGGCGGTCACACTCGCGCAGGCACTCGTTCACGCGCACCAGTTTACTGTTCACCGGGATATCAAGCCTGAGAATATCTGGGTCACCGAAGACGGTGACTACAAGATTATGGACTTCGGTATTGCCCGCATTCAATCCGCGAGCCAGCGCACCCAGACCGGTGCGGCCATGGGGACTGCCTATTACATGGCACCGGAGCAGTTGAAGGGCAGTAACGCCATTGACGGGCGCGCCGATCAATATGCGCTGGGGGTGTTGTTGTATGAACTGCTCGCTGGTGAAGTCCCTGCGGGCCGATTCCGGCCGCTACGCGATCTTCGTAAAGATTTGAGCAAGCGTTTTACCGACGATATTGAAAAGGCACTGGATACACTGCCCGAAGGGCGCTTTGATGATATGGCCGCGTTTGCGCAGGCGTTGGAAAAAAGCAAAGGCCGGACCAGGTTGAACCTGCCCTGGAAAGGAATCGGTATCGCTGCCGGCCTACTGGTGGCGCTGTTGGGCGTCGGTGGTCTGGCTTCCAGTGGACATATCGGGTTAGACAGCCTGAAAAGCCTGCTGCCCATGAGCAAGGAAGAGATCGCCATACGCAAGGCCGGCCTCGCCCGTATTCAGGGGGAAATCAAGGTGCTGAAACAACGTCTGGATTCTTCCCGACGTGATCTCGACAGTGATCTGCGGGATGCAAAACGCAACGAGAGCCCGGAGTTGAGAGCATTGGAAAATTGGCAGCAGGCTACAGAGCAGGGCATTTTCTCAGGCCACCGCCTGACGGAGCTGGAAGGAGATTTGTCGATGGCTGAGACGTTGTTGCGCGATGAGGCCTTTGATCAGGCGCAACCGGTCTTTGAGAAAGTGCGTTCCGGTTTTTCTGCCTTATTGGAGGATTTCGATGCGGCAGCCGGGCTCCTTATGGCACAAGCGGCCTTCGATGAAGCCCGAAACGATTGGGAGCGTGTACAGGATGAGTACAGTTTGAGTGCACCTGCTCAGGTATCCGCAGCACTGGAGGCGAAGAATCAGGCAGTACTGGCCGAGCAACGGGGCGACTTTGCCGCCGCCCTGGGGGGCTGGAAATTGGGTGAGAAACAGTGGCGCGAGGCTCCAGAGGCCATGGGCGACGAGATCGCTCGTATTGATGCGGAAAGAAAGGCAGCCGTAGTGGCCGCCAAGCGCAAACGGGATGCGGAAGCGGCGGAGAAAAAGCGCCGGGCAGAGCTTGCCGCGGCAGAACAGCGGCGCCGCGAGGCAGAAAAAATGGCGGAGCAAAAGCGCCTCGAAGCGCTGGCACGTAAAGAAGAGCAGGCAAAAATGGATAAGCTGCAACCCCTTGTTCGAATCGCGCCTCGCTATCCGATACAGGCAGCGCGGGATGGCATTGAAGGGTTTGTGATCGTCGCGTTTGATATTAATGAGGTGGGTGCGGTTGAAAACGTCCAGGTCGTGGATTCGCGCCCCTTACGTGTGTTTGACCGTGAAGCAAAAAGAGCGGTATCCAAATGGAAATATAAGCCACTGATTGAAGATGGTGTTCCAGTGCGCACGCGCGGAGTGATGACACAATTGGACTTCACTTTGCAGTAATTAGCTGAATTTTTATACGAATAACATGCGCTGTGAGTGTATGGAAATAGCCGCAAAGCGGAAAGACTTTTTGGAGAAATACATTGTTGCATTTGGGGATAGACCTCGGAACCACATTCACGGTAGCGGCCTTCGTCAACGACCGTGGCCAGCCGACCCTGTTTCCTGATTTTCACGATGCCAATGAATTCCGCACACCCAGTGTGGTGCATCTTGGGGAGGAGGGGTGTCTGGTAGGCACGCCGGTGGAAGAAATTCTGGAAGATGAACCGGGATTACCTCACGCGCGGTTTTTCAAACTGGATATGGAGGCGAATCGGCCAGTATTTACTGATAGCGATAAACGGGAGTGGTATCCACAGGCACTCTCGGCGCTTGTGTTGAAGAAAGTCCTCAAGGATGTCGATGCGTTTGCTCATGAAGATATCGGTGGTGTACTGATTGCCGTGCCTGCCAATTTCAACGATGCACAGCGTCGGGCGACCAAGCTCGCAGCGCAGATGGCAGGCATTTCCCAAGTAAAGTTGATTGAAGAGCCTGTGGCGGCGGCCACTTTTTACGGAGTGCATCAGGTCGGCGGAGAGCAGACCCTGTTCGTGTACGATCTGGGTGGTGGCACTTTTGATGCCACGGTATTGCAGTCTTCCGAGGACGGGCTTTACGCGCTGTCGACTCAGGGTAGCAATCGTCTTGGTGGAAAGCACATTGACGAGCGCATCGTACGGTTTATTGTCGAAGAGTTTGAGCGTCAGCACGGGTTCAAACCGGACGATCCCGCGTCGCTGCAAACCCTACGCCGTTTTGCCAATGAGGCAAAACACACCCTGGCCAAACCGGGTAAAGGCCGTGTCAACAAAACACTGGTTCTCGGAGGTCGTACGCTGGAATTTATTCTTACCAAAGATCGCTTCAACCAGCTCATCGACGATTTTGTTGATGACACTCTGGCGGTGTGTAACAGGGCGTTACAGGCTTCGGGTATGGATTGGAGCTTTATCGATACCGTGCTTCTTACCGGCGGATCATCACTGCTACCTCTAGTGTTGGATAAGGTCGCGCGAGCGAGTGGCAAGGCACGCGACCAGCTGGTGTGCAAGCAACCCCATCAGGCGGTCGCCTACGGCACAGCCATTCTGGCCCAGCAGACCTTCGGCCATTCAAGCGGAAAAGCGCTACAGTCCATCTGCTCCTATGATCTGGGAATTCGGACGCTCGGGCGTGATGGCGAGCCGATGGTAAAAGTATTGATCGAACAGAACTCTGCGGTTCCCGCCAGTGCAGTCACCACCTTTTATACCAGCCGTGACGACCAGACCCGCATGATCATCGAGGCGGTGCAGAAACGCGGTGAGGGTGAGTCCGCGGAAGAAAAGAGTCTGGGGTACTTTGCGTTTGGCCCTATCGAAAATCCGCGCAAGAAATACCCGGTGGAAATTGAGATGTGCTATGACCTGGAGGGGATAGTGACCATCACTGCGCGGGATCCGGAAACCGGACGGGAAATTCGCCAGGTCATGGACGAAGAATCCGAAGCGTTGGATCGCGCGCTGTTTGAACAGCAGGGTTGGCTGCAAAAGCTGGATGTCAATAGTTAAAGCGTGGAAACCAGGTTGATGCAGGGGCGAATTGAGAGCATTGCCGTATCCCGGGTAGGGCACGTACGTGAGCACAATGAAGATGCGGTGTTCAATGACGATGAGCGCGGTTTGTGGCTCGTTGCGGATGGCATGGGTGGACACGCCGCGGGTGAAGTGGCGAGCCAGTTAGCGGTGGATACGGTGGTGCAGGACATGATCGCGGGGGATGACCTGCGCCAGGCGGTGCAGCGTGCCCACGTGGCAATTAAAGCCGCTGCTCGCGATAACCCCGATCAGTCGGGTATGGGTACCACGCTCGTTGCGGTACAGCGATGCCGGCGTGGATTCCGGCTGATTTGGAGTGGCGATAGCCGTGTTTACGCCTGGGATGAGAAGGGGCGACTGCGACAATTGACCCGGGATCATTCCTTCGTGGAAGATCTGATTGAGCGTGGGGTTCTGAGTGAAGAGGAGGCCCAGAATCACCCGAAAAAAAATCTGATCAATCAGGCCCTGGGCCTGGTGGAGCTACCGCATCTGAATCCGGGCGAATCCTACTATCGACCGGGCTCCAGGGGTGGGCTAATGCTTTGTTCAGACGGTGTGAGCGATATGCTCAGCCCCGGTGAGCTGAGCGATATATTGACGTCGGGTGGCGATCTACAAGAAACCGCAGCAGCGCTCACGCGTGCGATCGAAGGCACCAGTGCAACAGATAATTTCAGTTTTGTTCTGTTAGCACACCCCACACCTGGCTTGAAAGGTCTGTTTCAGCAATGGCTAGGGCGCTAGCTCCAGCCTGCGAATTATTAATTTAGGTGCTTTTTTCATGGTGCAGACCCTTTCAGTATTTCAGTAAAACCGGGTACTTCAGATATTCTTGGTCGTAGTAAGGGCTGCGCTGATAGAAAAAAGAAAGCCTGGCGGAGGGACTCTCGGCGAAGGTTTTGTCCTGTAGCCGCTTCTCAAAGGCGCTTCTCAGATCGGCATCCTGCGCCAGCATTTTTTCTGCCAAGGGGATGAGTGCGTAGGGTTCCGCGTACTCGGTACGCTGGAAAATCTGGTTGAAGAATCCCCATTGGAAAAAGGAGTCAGGGCCGCGAGGGTCCAGGAGCGCAGTGGCAAGCTTTCCCAATGGCTGGTTGGTGGATACCTCAAGGTAATCATCAACCGGCCGTTGAATGCGTTCTCGCGAGAACTTTGCATCGACACGGAAGTGGCCTTCAAACGGCGCCTTGCCAAACTCGTGGGCTTCAACAGTGAACTGGGTAAGCGGGAGTGGTCCGCCCTTAGCATTGGACATTTCGATGCCGTGCGCTTTCAGGCGCTCGACGACGAGCTTTTCATGGCGGGGGATGTAAAAGGCTTCCGGTACGCGCACCTCTACGGCTTTAACGTCGTCTCTGAATACCGGTAACCCCCGATAATCTCTGGCTTTGCCGAGCCAGACCACATTTTCTTTGCCGCTGATGGGGTTCTGTTTTTTCTCGTAGGCCATGCCTTTGAAGGGCTTTTCAGCATAGACGCTGAGGTCTGGTGTCTTGTTGGCGCTCCAGGCAAGCACCTGGGTCTGTGGGCGCTGCTGCTGATCTTCCGTGATGGCAGCGCGCAGTGCATTGCCGTGCTCCGCGAGTGAGGCTAGGCTCGCCTTGATCAGTTCATAGGTGCCCAGCACACGCTGGCGATACGGCTTCAGTGAGTGGTTTTCCACCAGAACCGTGGGCGTGTGGCGCAGATCGCCGAGTCCGTTGGAGTAGCGGGGACTGGCGGTCCAGTGGCTGATGCCATCGGAGAATTCGTTGCTGTTGACGCCGAATACCAGCGGGCCGGGAATATGTCCGGCTTTTGCCAAGGCCGTGTCCACGTCTTGCTGGAAGGTCTGCTCAAGCCAGCGCGCGATCTTTGGTGAATCACTGGCGAAGGAGCCGTTGTAGCCGTAGGTGATGTCGTACTGGTAGTCCTCACCATCGGTGACGTGGATGTCCAGGTAGAGTTCTGGCTTGTACTGGTTGATCACGTCCATCACCGCGCGCAGTTCTGGTGTGTCCAGTTTGGCGTAGTCGCGGTTCAGGTTGAGGTTGTTGCGGTTGGTGCGCCAGCCCGCGTTGTGTGGCCCGCGCTGGTTCATCCGGGTGTGCGGGCCGGCGCGCTCGTGTCCGTCGACATTCAGAATCGGGATGATCAGCAGGTTGACTTTGCTGATGAGCGCCTTCAATTCCTTGTCACCGCCGATATAGTCGCGCAGCAGCATAAAGCTCGCGTCTTTGCCGTCAATCTCGCCGGAGTGGATACCCGCCTGGGCCAGCAGGGTAGGCTTGCCGTTGGCTATCGCGTCGCTGCCACCTTCCGTCACGGTAATCAGCTGGATTTTGCGGCCGCTGTTGGCGGCACCGATATCGCTTACCTGAATATCGTCACTGGCCGCAGCCAACCGATTGGCAAAGACTCGGGTTGCTTCGTAATCGGGCGTGGTTTTGAAGTCGCTGGCTTCCGCCGGGGTCACCCAGTCGCCTGTCTGCTGGACGAGTTTTTCCGATGTACCCTTCCAGGGAAGCAGTTTTGGGAGTGGGGCGGTCAGCTCATTGGATGCCATAGCAGAAGCGCTGCTGGCCAGGGCCAACCCCGCAATAAACCGGCACAGGTGTGAGCATGCGCGGCGGCGGAAGGCGGGCGTGCGATGAATGGACATCAGGGACATTCGGGGGGCTCCACGGTGTAGGTAGGATCTATCTTTATTAACGGGCCGCCCTCAGGGCAGCTGCCAGCCAAATCGCTCAATCAATGTCATAAGACAGCCTCTGGGTGGTGCCACAATCTCGAGGCGTTCACCGGATTCAGGGTGCTGTATGGACAGCCGATAGGCATGCAGCAAGAGTCTTGCACATTGCAGCTCTTCTGCGAAGAAGCGGTTGTGGGTGGATTTTCCGTATTTCGGGCAGCCGATCAGCGGGTGCGATAGGTGCTTGAAGTGACGACGAATCTGGTGGCGGCGGCCGGTCTTCAGTTCGACTTCCACCAGGGAATAACGGCTGCTGGGGTAGCGGTCGACGGAGTAGGGGAGCTCCACAGTGCCGAGACGCCGGAAATGGGTAATCGCATCCTGGCGGGGTAGATCGCTTTTTGGCCGTTTGCGCTGGTGCTTGAAGTCCGCCACCGGCGGCAGTGGGTGGTCGATGACACCGCTTTCCGGGCAATAGCCGCGACAGATGGCGAGGTACTGTTTGATCGAGGAGTCACTGTCCAGCTGCCCCTGCAGTTTGGCGGCTGCCTCTCCGCTTTTGCCAAACACGATCACACCGGAGGTTGGTTTGTCCAGCCGGTGCACCGGGTACAGGTGCACACCGACCAGATCCCGCAGGTACTGTAGCAGGATGCGGTCTTCATGCTTGTCGATATCCGAGCGGTGCACCAGCCAGCCCTCCGGTTTGTAGGCGGCGATCAGGTGGTCGTCTTCGAAGAGTAACTCTGGTGTCATTTGCGAGGCGCTGCTCGGCTGGAAACGGAATGGAATTATAAAGTGTGTCTTAGCGGGAAACACGCAGAGAACCGAACAGGATCGAGAAAATTTCCGGAAAAGTATTGACACTGGGGCTGAAGCCAATATGCTTGCGCGCAATCTTTATTGCTTGATTTAAGCACATACCAACAGGAGACATGAAATGCAGTTACGGAGTAAACCCAGTAGTTCAAATTGAACGGCCTTTCATGTGCTCGCGCTTGAAAGGTGATACCGCCTTTCAAGCCAGACCTCTTTGAAGCCCTGGCAGTTGCCGGGGCTTTTTTATTTTTACGTCCAGCGAATTCTGAAAGGCATCTGAATACATACGTGGAGAAATCCAGGGACAAGTTATGCCTGTAAAAATGGTACTCAATGGCAATGCACCTGCCGGCACCGTGCCGGTAAAAATTTATACGCAAGACGTAGAAAATGCCGCATTGCAACAACTTAAAAATATTGCCCAGTTGCCCATCATTCATTCCCATGTGGCAGCTATGCCGGATGTGCATATGGGCATTGGTGCAACAGTTGGATCGGTGATCCCTACGGTGGGCGCGATTATTCCCGCCGCGGTTGGTGTGGACATTGGCTGCGGCATGAATGCGGTGTGTACCTCATTGCATGCCAATCAGCTGCCCGATAACCTGAAGCCACTGCGGGATGCCATCGAGCGGCGCGTACCGGTCGGCTTTGGTCGCCACAAGCGGATCAGTGCCCGCGAGGCAGCGGCAAAGAACCTGGCCAGCGGTGCCGAACAGCTTTTTGCCAAACATCCACAGCTGCTGAAACGGTTGCGTAACCCTCAAGAAACCTGGGTAACCCAGCTAGGTACTCTGGGGAGTGGAAATCACTTTATCGAGATCTGTCTCGATGAGAACAACCGTGTGTGGGCAATGCTGCACTCCGGTAGTCGTGGAATTGGCAATGCCATCGGCCAGCACTTTATCCAGCTGGCGAAGAAGGACATGGAAGGGCATATGCACAATCTGCCCGACCGTGATCTGGCTTACTTCCGAGAGGGCAACGGTCACTTTGACGATTACATCGCCGCGGTGCACTGGGCTCAGGGGTACGCCCGGGTAAATCGGCAGGAGATGATGAAGCTGGTGGTCGGCGTGCTGCAACAGCAGTTACCGCCGTTTACGCTGGAGCGCGAGGCGATAAATTGCCACCACAACTATGTGGTACGCGAGCAGCATTTCGGGCGCGATGTTTTTGTGACTCGCAAGGGTGCGATCAGCGCGCAGAAAGATCAGCTGGGAATTATCCCCGGTTCCATGGGCGCACGCTCTTACATTGTGCGTGGGCTTGGAAATACAGAATCTTTCTGCTCCTGCGCCCATGGGGCGGGTCGCCGTATGAGCCGTACCGCTGCACGCAAGCGCTTCACCCGCGATGATCTGGAGGCCCAGACTCGCGGTGTGCAGTGTCGAAAAGACAAGGGGGTGATCGATGAGATCCCCGCAGCCTATAAAGACATTGATCAGGTGATGGAAAATCAGCGTGATCTGGTGGATGTGGTGCATACCCTGAAGCAGGTGATCTGTATCAAGGGGTAGCAGTTTTTACTCTGGAGAAACGAATGAAGAAAAAAACATCGGGGAAAAGCACCCCGAAATCAATGAAGGTCATGCGCAGCCCCCGCAATCGGGTTGCGCAGAATCCACTGCTTGGTAAGGGTGGGCCGCATGTGCGCGCCAAATCCGCCGAGCGTTTCAGTCAAAAACAGAAGGCACGTAAAGAGGCGCGGGAGTGGCAGGGCTCCCGCGGCCAGCGCGCCTGCGCATAGCCGTACCTGGCTTTCCCCGCGTTCTGCTTTCACATGTGTGACGATGGCCACTGCTCCAGCGGCCCGACATACACCCAGCGTTTTTTATACAGCTTGAACAGCGATATCTCGTGCAGCACCCGCTCGGATTCCTCTGCTGCGAACCATGCTTTGAATTCTACGATCGATTTCTTTAGACCCTTTTTGCTCTGAAGAACTTCGAGGCGCAGCCAGAGGGTGCGGAGGTCGTCGCTGTTGAGATCTGGACAGGTATCCGGGTGCCAGCTTTTGATCAGGTAGGGAAGGTTTCCGGTGGCGTAGGCACTGTAGCGGCTGCGCATTAGCAGCTCTGCGTTATTCGGGTAGGCCTTGCCAGACAGGTAGAGCCCGCAGCATTGATCCATGGGTTTGCCGGTACCGCAGGGGCAGGAGGTAGACATCAGGGCCTCAGAGGGTGTTCACGTGGCGGCGTATCATAGCAGCTGGGGGGTAGACTGGCAGGTCGATACCCCGGTGTCTTTGTGAAGAGATTTGCGCCAGAGCTGCTAAGCTCAATGGAGAGGTTCACGTTCCGGTGGGCTCCCCGGTGTCGCCCTGGTGGTGCGTCGCCGGAATACAGTTTGCGAGGGTTCCTTATGAATCGCTGCGATCAGTGGGTATTCGGCTGGTTGATACTGGCGTGTCTGGCAACCAGTCCGGCTTCGGCCCAGAGTGACTCGGAGGGCGGCGAAATGACCGGGCAACCGGGGGGAGGGCAGAGCCCGTACCTGAGCTTTTGTCAGGAACGTTTCTATGACGAGGATGACGGGATCATTTACTGCAATTGGTCGGTCAACTTCCACTATGCCTGTCTCGCCCCATACCCCTCGCGAATTCCCCGTCAGGCGGGATCACTGATATCGAAGCCTGAAGTGGTTGGCGAGTGTGATAATGGTGAGCCGATCATCAAGATATTGCACTATTGACCGGGCCGGTATTTAGCATGGTTTATTTCCCCTCTGGTGGCTGGCCTCCTAGTGGCGCGAACAGCAGAGAGATTTTCTGCTCCAGCTGGTCGTAGGTAAACGGCTTCTTTATACAGTCGAGAATGCCATCGGCAAGAATTTCCTGCACTTTGGATTCGACACTGTAACCGGTTGATAGCATGGCCTTGATGGCAGGGTTGATTCGCTTCAATTGTGCAAACAATTGCTGCCCATCCATTTGCGGCATAATCATGTCGAGGAGCACCAGATCGATTTCCTGATAATGCTTCTCGTAGTGTTCAATCGCCTCTATGGCTGTGGCAAAGGTGTCGACGCGATGGCCGTGCATCTCGAATAGTGCTTTGGAATAACTGCGAACGATCGCTTCGTCGTCCACCAGCATCATGCGAATTGCCCGAGTGCAGTGCATGGCTTTCGGGTAGCGCTGCTGTTTGCCACCGTTGCTAATGACTGGCAGGTACAAGTCAAAATTACTGCCTTTGCCCACCTCGGAACGGCACTGAATCGCACCTTTATGCAGGTGCGTTGTGCCATATACTGCTGCCAGCCCGAGCCCTGCGCCGCGGCCACATGCCTTGGTGGTAAAGAAGGGCTCGAATATCCGTTGTCGGATCTCTTCCGTCATGCCGGTGCCACTGTCACAGACATTGATGCGCAAGTATTCACCTGGCTCCAGCTGGAAATCGGATATGGCGAGAGGCTCGGTAACTTCAACGTTACTGGTGCTGAATACCAGATGGCCGCCGGTTGGCATGGCATCTTTGGCATTGATGCCAAGATTCAGCAGAGCGCTTTTCAACTGGGAGGGGTCGCCCTTGACGTTTGGCAATTCGGCCCCCAAATTCTGGCGCACTACAATGCGACGGTCGATAGTGCGTTCGAGCATTGCGCAGACGTCGCGCACGATGTCGTGTGTATTGCAGTCGTGTAGCTGATAGGAGCCCTTGCGGGCGAAAGTAAGAAGCTGTTTGGTCAGTTCCGCGGCGTGGTGGGCGGTCGTCAGAATCTGCGTTGCATATTCTGATATTTTCGCATCATAGGTTGTCTGCTTGATAACCTCGGCGAAACCGGCAATACCGTGCACCATATTATTGAAATCGTGGGCGATACCGCCGGCCAGTTCGCCGATCGCCTGCATCTTTTGCGCCTGCCGCAGTTCTTCCTCCAGCAGTCGCTGCTTGGTGATGTCGGTACCGATACTCAGTACGCCGATTGCTTCACCGTCGTCATTCGTCAGTAATTTGTTGGTCCAGGCCACCCATACCCGGGTTCCATTTTTGGTGACATTTTCATTGACGTTATAGCGGTGTTCTTCGGGGTGGTTGCAGATATGGTCCATCAGTGGGCGCAGGTCGCGGCCGGTACTCTCGTTTTCGGGCACAATAGTGCCCACCACATGCCTGCCGATTATTTCCGCTTCCCTATACCCGAAAAAACGCTGCGCGTACTCGTTGAAAAAAGTAACGACTCCGTTGCGGTCCCAGCGGAGAATGATCGAATTGGCATGTTCGACCAGTTCGCGGTAGCGCTCCTCACTTTTTCGTAAGGCTTCGTAAACCTCCTGTGAATCATGTTCTGCTGGCGGCGGTTCTGCGTTCGCGGGTGTGGGGCCGCTGCTCGCCGTGTTTACTCTGGTTTCCATTTGTCCTTCCAGGAACCTGGGAACGTTTCTCGATTGCAACACGGCTTATTGAAATTGTCTAGTAAACGGACAGCGATTGCCGTGGCGAAATCGGAAGTTGCTGCTGGCGTCACATTGGTGTTGAATCCGGTAGTCCCGTAAAAAATTCGACAATAGTTTCCTAATAACAAATCAGGGGGTAGGAAAGGGCATGCGCTTATCTTGGAAAGTAGTAAAAAGTCCGCAAAGGCGATGGCATTGCCCGCTGGTGATGTGGGGGGCGCTTATGGCCAGTGTTGTGCTTACTGCCTGTGGTGGCGAGGACAAAGAGACACATTCAGACGGTCCGGATTTTGCTCGCCTGGGGGATTTCCCCAGCACTTATCAGCCGGACGAGGCCGCGCCGGTGCTGATTCGCGGGGCGACGGTTTTGACCGGCACCGGCGAAAAACTGCTCAATACCGATCTGCTCCTGAAGGAAGGCAAGATCGCAGCGATTGGCGATAACCTGAAAGCGCCAAAGAAGGGCCTGGTGGTAGAAGGTGCAGGTAAGTGGGTGACGCCCGGTATTATCGACGTTCACTCCCATCTGGGGGACTACCCGGCTCCCTCCATTGAATCCTCTCAGGATGGAAACGAAATGACGTCCCCGAATACCGCCCAGGTATGGGCGGAACATTCGGTGTGGACACAGGACCCTCAATTTGCTCTGGCTTTGGCGGGCGGGGTGACGACCCTGCAAATTCTACCGGGCTCCGCCAACCTGTTTGGGGGCCGCGGTATCACTCTGAAAAACGTACCCGGTCGTAGTGTCCAGGATATGAAATTTCCCGGCGCGCCATACGGTCTGAAAATGGCTTGTGGTGAGAACCCCAAGCGGGTGTACGGAGGGAAAGGTAGTCTGCCATCCACGCGTATGGGTAACGTGGCGGGTTACCGGCAAGCCTGGATCGATGCCGCTGCATACAAGGAGAAGTGGGAAAATTATCACATTAATGGTGGAGACGCGCCGGACCGGGATCTGCAAATGGAGACACTCGCCGGTGTACTGAATGGTGACATCCTGGTGCACAACCACTGCTACCGGGGTGAAGAGATGGCCATCATGATGGATATTGCGCGGGAGTTTGATTTCCAGATATCGACATTCCACCACGCAGTTGAAGCCTATAAGGTGGCTGATCTGCTTGCGAAGAATAATGTGTGTGCGGCGATGTGGGCAGACTGGTGGGGTTTCAAGCACGAAGCCTTCGATATGACCGAGGCCAACATCGCCATCGTTGATCAGGCCAAGGCGTGCGCCATGATCCATTCCGATTCTGCAGTGGGTATTCAGCACCTCAATGAAGAGACCGCAAAGGCCATGGTAGCCGGCCAGCGCGCCGGCTTCGAGATCCAGCCCCGCCATGCGGTCACCTGGATGACACGTAACCCCGCCCGGGCATTGGGCATCGATGATGTCACTGGAACCCTGGAGAAGGGCAAAATGGCGGATGTGGTGGTTTGGTCCAGCAACCCGTTCAGTGTCTACGCCAAGGCCGAGCAAGTATTTATCGACGGGGTACTGATGTACGACCGCAATAATCCTGCGCGACAGCCGCACAGTGATTTTGAGTTGGGTATTCTGGACGCTGACGGTGAGCGTCTGCCGGAAGGAGGGGAGCGCTAATGGGAATTTCAAACTCGCTGCGGGCTGGCGTACAAGCTTCCCTGTTCTGCCTGCTAGGATTTGCCCTGGGTGCCCAAGGTCAAACGATTCTGATCAAGGATGCCAGAATCCTCACCCTTGGCGATCAGGGTACGTTGGAAAATGGTGACTTGCTTGTGCGTGATGGCAAGATCCTGCAGATCGCAGAAGAGCTTGGTGATGTTGCGGCGGAATTGATTATCGACGGTCGTGGCAAGGTGGTGACTCCGGGGTTGATTGCCCCCAGTAGTGAACTGGGGCTGACCGAAATCGGTGCGGCTGCGTCTACCAATGACGGTGCAGTGGTCGAACAATCTATTGGTGCCGCCTTTGATCCAGTGGTGGCATTCAACGCCCGGTCCACGCTGATCCCCTTCAACCGGGCCGGTGGCCTGACCCGCGCAATCGTATTGCCCGCCAGTGAAGAAAAGATCTTTGCAGGGCAGGGGTTCGCCATCAAGCTCACGGGAGAGTTCGACAGTGTCACAGACCGACAGCTGGTGCAGAAGGTGTACTTTGGCGAGTATGGCGCGCAGCTGGCAGGGGGCAGCCGAGCCATGGCGTTCACCCAGTTGGAGAGTGCGCTGCAACAGGCAAAGGAATACTCGGATAACCGGGATCAGATTCGCCGGGGACAATGGCGAGAACTGGACTTTACGCTGGACGACCTGGAGGCTCTGCAGCCGGTACTGCGCGGTGAGCAGCGCCTCTTGGTCAGCGCGGACCGCGCCAGTGATATCTTGCAGCTTCTGACATTGGCGGATACCTACCAGATTCGACCAATCATTATCGGTGCTGCTGAAGGCTGGATGGTCGCCGATCAGTTGGCGAAAGCGCGGGTACCGGTGGTTGTCGATGTGCTGGGCAACACTCCAGATGCGTTTGAGAAACTTGGGGCGCGGATGGACAACGCCGCGCTGCTGCACAAGGCCGGTGTTACCGTGGCTATCAGTGGCCCCGGATACGCAGGGTCACACAATAGCTATCTGTCGCGTCAGGCTGCGGGCAACGCGGTCGCCTATGGGCTGCCCTTCGAGGAGGGAGTGCGTTCGGTGACCGCCAACGTAGCTGAAATCTTTGGTATCGATGGCGGTGTTCTGGCACCGGGCGGTGCCGCGGAGCTGGTTGTGTGGAGTGGTGATCCGCTGGAGGTCACCAGCTTCGCTGAACTGGTGCTGATCGATGGCAAACCTCAGTCTCTCGTCAATCGCTCCACACGATTGCGGGATCGTTACTTACACCCCAAGGCGGGTACCGGACATGGATATAAAAACTGATGATTAGTGTACAAATTACTGCGCTCTATGGCGGCCTATGTGCATTGTTGGTAATTGCGCTGGCATTTAACGTGGTACGTTTCCGTCGCGGCAAAAAGATTGGAATCGGCACCGGAGGTGATAAAGAGGGCGCAGTACTGGTGCGCGCGCATGCGAATGCGATTGAGTACATTCCACTTGCCTTGATTCTGTTACTGGTGGCGGAGATCAATGGGGTTTCGGCGGTGTGGCTGCACTGTCTGGGTGGGGCTTTGGTGTTTGCACGAATTCTGCACGCGATTGGTCTGGTGGGCGGCAAAGGGGGGTATCACCCCGGTCGGTTTGGCGGTACCGCACTGACCTGGCTGGTGATCATTATCCTGGCGGTCATCAATATCCTTACCGCGGTCTGATATAGACCGGTGTCCTGACCGGCTTGCGGGGAAAAAAAAGCCCGGCAAGCCGGGCATAGTACAGGGATGGAAACCAGAATATTGGTATCCAGGGGGGATTACTGATTTGCCGCCAGCGGTGTGACGTTTTCATCGCTGGACTGCTCGTCCTGCTCTTCCGTGGCGAGCAGCTCTTCCGGCTTGCCTTTACAGGCTTTCGCCAGAACTTCGCGGCGCTTGGCCAGCATCAGGCCGATTTCTTCACTCGCTTCTTCGGACACGCCCTCAACGTTGCGCTCGATCAGTGCGGTGATGTTGGCGGCAAGTTCCAGCATCTTGTCGTGTTCTTCGGCATCTTTTTTGTTATCGAACATGGCTCCGTCTCTATCGCATTTCCAAACGGCTACTACCGCCATACTGGGCCTCCTGAGGTCTTGGTATTGTGGTTATGTGTCGTTGATGTGGATGGATATACAGTATCTGTATGAATATTCAGTGTCAACTGCAATACACCACATTCCGCGCCAGTGTACGCGCTGAGGGCCGGTTAGGGCTAGTTGAGGAGGAGGGCTAGAAGCCGCCGCCGTTGTCGAGCCATGCCTGTTCCGCAGCAGTGGACTCTCTGCCAAGGGCCTGATTGCGATGGGGGTATCGGCCGAACTGCTGGATGACCTTGTGGTGGGCTACGGCAAACCGGCAGTAGCTGGCCGCCGCTTTGGCTTCCTCGGAGGTAACCCCTGTGCCGTTTGCTGCAAATTCCCGTTGTAACTGGTCGAAATAGGCCACCGACTGCTCTTGAACCTCGGGGTGTTCCGAGTGTTCGAGCGGCATTCCGACGAATGCCCGTTGATGAAGGCCCAGTTGCGTGTGGGTATTGTCCCGGATCATGGCCTGGCTGATTTCCAGCGCCAGCGGGTCCCCGGTAAAGGCGGCCGCCGATCCACGGAAAATATTGCGGCTGAACTGGTCGCACAACAGGATCAACCCCACCTGACCATCCAGGGTGTCCCGCCAGTAATCCAGTTCTCCGTTGAAGGCCTGCCCGACGACGCCGCTGAAGCGGCTGTGAATCTCCTCATCAAACGGGTCACTACGCTGGAACCACCGCCCCCGCAGGGGCTCGGGTGGCGTGAAACTGAGGTCCGAGCTGCCAAACCAGAACTCGAGAATGGCCGCTGGCGACACTGATTCGGGGGTCATTGTGTGCTCCTTCAATTATTTTCTGCCGCTTGCATCCAAACAGCTGGGTGTTGTCGTCCATCAGGGGAAGGGTAAAAGCAGGTTCCGGGAATCCCAAAACCTGATACCGGTTGACTAAAAAAGGTACAATCCTGCGCCATTGATGGTCTTTCGAGGTAGTTCGTCTATCTGTCACCATCGCGGAAGAGATTGGCCAGGGCAACTCCCTGCTTTACCTCAGATCAGTTAGAGCGAGATAACACCAATGAGAGCGATTGAAAACAGACAACGCGGCCCGCTGAATCTCTGGGCACTGGCCCTGGTAGCCGCTGTGGGTATGGGTGCGTCGAGCAGCCTGCTGGCCCAGGAAGAGGAGGCGGTAGCACCCAAGCCGCCAGTCCCTCCAGCCCCGGTGGTCGAACCGAAGCCGGTAGAGAAGGAGGTGACCAAACAAGTGCGCATACTGCGCCAGGACGACGGTACTCTGCGCATCCATACACGGGATGAAAATGGCGAAAACGCCGATGTGGAGATTGATCTCGGCGAAGCCTTCGGCGGCAAGGTGACTCAACGCATTTACGAGAAGCTCGAAGAGAAAGGCATTCTGGATGAGAAAGGCCTGGTGGTGGAGCAGGCGCTGGATTCCGTACCCCGCAACATCAGTATCGGTATCAAGGCCGACATGGAGCGTGCCGAGCGCATCCGCGAGCGGGCGGAACGGGCTCGGGAGCATGCGGAGCGGATGCACGAGCATGCCTATGAGGTTCGTGAAGAAAAGGTCAGAGAGCAGCGCTCGGGAGGGCCGGATATGGACTGGTTGATCGGTATCGTGGCGATTATCGCAGTGTTCGGTACTCCGATTCTGATTGTATGGATGGTGACCCGCAACAACTACCGTAAGAAGCAGCTGTTGATGGAGAACATCAACCGCATGGTGTCTGAAGGCCGTGATATTCCGCCGGAGCTGCTGGATGCGATGGATCGCGAGGGTACCAATACCACGAAAGACAGGGGGATTACCCTGATCGCCATCGGCGCCGCTGTATTTATCTGGTTGTCCATCTCCGCCGGGGTGGATGTGGGTAGCCTCGGCCTGATCCCGCTGTTTATCGGGATCGCCCGCTATGTCAATTGGAAGCACGACCAGAAACAAGCGGGTTAAGGGCAACCAATAAATGAACCTCGATGATGGGGATCTGATCAGGCGCGTCGTCGAAGACGGGGACCAGCGGGCTTATGCCCAGCTGGTTCGTCGCTATCAGTCACAGCTGCGTTTCTCGCTCCGTCAGCTGTGCGATGGCGACCAGGGTCTTGCAGACGACATGGCGCAAGAGGCTTTTATCAAGGCCTATAAGGCGCTGCCCGCGTTTCGTGGGGATGCTCGGTTCAGCACCTGGCTGTACCGCATTGCCTACAATCTGGTCATGAGTCACAAGCGCAAGAACGCTCCGGTGGTGGATCAGGAAGCCGTGGACAGCGCCCAATCCCAGGAAAGCGTCGAAGAAGCGCAACAGCTGGGGATGGCCAGAGACTTGAATTCGGCTATGGGGGAATTAAGTGACGCCCAAAGGCAGGCGGTGCATCTGTGTATGCAGCGTGGCTTTTCACATGAGGAGGCGGCAAGCATTATGAAGTTGCCGTTGGGCACGGTAAAATCCCACGTCAACCGCGCTCGGACCAAGCTGCAGTCGCTGCTTCAGGCCTGGCGCGAGGAGGTAGTCAGTGGCTGATTTCGACAGACAGTCAAAAGATTCGCAAAGCATTAATCCCCAGCAGGTGTGGGGTGGATCGGACGGTATGGTAGTCAAAAACGGTGTTGTGCACGCCGGTCCTATGGGCGATGGCGAGCCAGATTTCGACACCTGGTTGTCGCAGCAGCTCCAGTTCAGCGAGCCGCATCTGGACGACGACGGTTTCTGCGAGCGGGTAATGGCGGACCTACCGCCGGTACCGGCCAAGCGCGCTGAACGTCGAGCCACCCGCTATCAGTATGCGGCGGTGGTGTTGGCCTCGGCGATTGTCTGCTGGCAATTCCCGCTGCGGGAAGTGTTGGTGGCCGCGGCAGAACAGAGTATCAGCCTGTATAGCCTGGTGGGCCTCGGTATGCTGGGGTCGCTGGTGGCGATGACTGGCGGCATCATGGCTGCCCGCCGCTGATTGGCGGGCCCCCTCCGGGAATCAAATCTCTCTTGAACCCCCACCCAAATCAGTTCTGATACTGGCCCAGGCGCAGCTCGCCGCTTTTGGAGACCCGTATCGCCGGCAAAATCGACTGCTGCAATCCCAGCTTTGCCTCCAGCTCATAGGGCACGGTATCCCCCTGTAGCCGAACCAGCTCGGTCATGGCCATGATTGACCCCATCAGGTTGGCGGACGCATCGACCACTATGGCGTCCTGACCATAGGCCGGGATCACCGGCAGATTATTCGAGGTGCCGGTAATCACCTTGTGCCCCGCCAGCTTCAGCGTGTAGTACAGCCCGGATAGGGCGAGGGCGCTGTCATTGGGGTTGAATACACGCAGGTGAATACGAAAACGCAGGTCACCACTGTGGTTATTCGGTAGCGGTTCCACCGCTGTTACCTGGACATCCGGCTTTTCAAAATTCGGCGATAACGAGGCGCATCCCTGAATCAACAGGAATGGTACGAGTAACAGCGCCATCATTGCCCTGAGAAGGCCTGCACTAGCGTGAGAACAACGATTCTGTGCCCGGTCGCTTTTCGTGCCCATAGAGGTGTTCAATATGTACTCCTTGAGATTTCCCATAACTCGACTACCGCAAGCCTAACCATCTCGCGGGCCCAGGGCTATACTCATGTGGTCGTTTGCACGGGTAAGGATCGCAAATGGAATTTGCAGAGCTTCAACCTGAATTACAGCAGTGGATCCGCGATGCGGTGAAAAGTGGGCACCACCTCTCCGTCATGGTGGATGCTTTACTGAAAGCGGGATACCAGCCGGGCATCTCGCAGGCGGTAGAGCAGTGCATTCTCGACCACGGGATAGGCCGTCGCGATACCGGTACAGCGCCCGCCCGTCCCGCACACACGCAAAGTCCTGAGACGTCCGCGCCGTGGATTGTGGCTCAAACCAGCGAGCGCAACGGGCGTTTCCACCGCTTCGCCGCTGATGGTAACCAGATTGACCTGGGCGACCGGCTGGTGGATGTCCGCTTCGCCATGAAACGCCCTAACATAGTTCTGTTCGCTAACCTGCTGTCTGACAGCGAGTGCGATGCGCTGGTGGCGATGTCGAAACCCAATCTGAAGCCGTCCCGGGTGGTGAACTCTGAGCGCGGGTCTTTCGATTTACGCGATACCCGTACCAGTTCCGGGACACATTTCGCCCGTGGTGAAACACCGGTGATCACGGCAATCGAGGCGCGCATCTCGCGCCTACTGGACGTCCCCGAGGAGCGCGGCGAACCGCTGCAGATACTGAATTATCAGGTCGGCGGGGAGTATCGCCCTCATTACGACTTTTTCAATCCGGAAAAACCGGGCAACCATGGGGTGCTGTGTTCAGGGGGGCAGCGGGTGGGAACCCTGATTATGTACCTGAATGATGTGTCTTCCGGTGGTGCAACGGTTTTCCCCCGGGTGGGCCTTGATATTCTTCCGCAGAAAGGCGCTGCGCTGTTCTTTTCCTACACCAGTGATTCCGGAGAACTGGATTATCAGACACTCCACGGCGGAAGCCCGGTACTGGCCGGGGAAAAGTGGATCGCGACCAAGTGGCTGCGTACCCAGGACTATGCGCCCGGCGTATCCTGACAGGGCAGGGCGATGCTGCGAGATTTCTCCCACCTGACCCACGTGCAAAACTCGCCGGTGGATACGGACAAAGCCAAAGAATTGGCGGAAACCCTGGAACTTGCGAAAGTCGCTCCCTCCTCGTTTAGTGACGTCATTGATACCGTATCCGAGTCGCTGCTGAATATCTGGCAGGGGTTTCTCGGGCATATTCCGTTCTTCGCGGCCAGTGTCATGATGTTGCTGCTGACCTGGCTGGTTGCGACTCTGACTGGAAAATTTGCCCGGCGCTTCGCAAAAAAAACCACCCAACGCCCATCGTTGCAGGACCTGTTGGTTCGGCTGGTCCGTATCTTTATCTGGGTTATCGGCCTGTTGTTCACGGCAATGGTGCTTTTCCCCGGATTGACGCCCGCGAAAGCGCTGGGTGGGCTGGGATTGTTATCGGTGGCAGTAGGGTTGGCATTCAAGGATATATTCGAGAATTTTTTCGCCGGCATCCTGATCCTGTGGCGCTTCCCGTTTGAGGCGGGGGATGTCATCCAGTGTGAGAACGTGTCCGGTCGGGTTGAAGCGGTTGAGGTGCGCAATACCACCATTCGCCGTACTACGGGAGAGCTGGTGATAGTCCCAAATCTGTTCCTGTTCAAAAATCCCTGCGAAATTCTCACAGACCGAAGTAAGCGGCGCTTCAGTATCAAAGTGGGTGTGGCCTATGGGGTAGACCTGGATGCTGCGGTGGGGGTGATCGAGGAAGCGGTGCGTGCCTGTGACCTGGTGCGGGACGACGATCCGGTCCAGGTATTTCCCCATGAATTCGCAGACAGTGGTATTGAGATCGAGATCAGCTGGTGGGCGGGCTCCACACCACTGGAGGAGCGCAAATCCCGCGGCCAGGTGGTGGCCGCGGTAAAACGTGCGCTGGATGCTGCAGGTATGGAAATTCCCTTCCCCTATCGGACCCTGACGTTCAAAGAACCGCTCTCTCTGGGTGGCCCTGCTGCGCAGGCGTCGGCGCAGGAGTGAATCAGAGCGTGCTGTCCGGCTGGTTTTCCGGACGCGCCTTATCGAACGCCGGCAGCGCGGCGCAGGCGGCGCCGATGTGTGCAATGGTCGGGTAATCGCTTACCGCGACGCCAAATCGTTCTGCGCTGTAGATTTGCGGCACCAGGCAGCATTCAAACAGACCGGGCCTTTCACCGCCCACAAACGCGGTGCTCTGCGCGCTGAGCTGTGGGGCCAGCTGGGTCTCCAGTGCATCAAACCCCAGACCGATCCAGTGTCGTATCCACGCGACTTTCTGCTCGTCTGAGGCTCCGAGTTCCGCTTGCAGATATTTCAGCACGCGCAGGTTCTGAACCGGCTGAATGTCGCAGGCGACGTTGTAGGCGAGGGCACGAATACGTGCGCGAGCCAGCGCGCCATCGGGTAGCAGGGCGGGTTGCGGATACTGTTCGTCGAGCCATTCCAGGATGGCGAGGGACTGGGTGAGCACCTGGCCGTCGTCAATCAATGCGGGCACCAGGCCCTGGGGGTTCAGGGACTTGTGCGGCGCTTCCTTCTGTTCACCTTTCAGTAGATTTACCGGGTGGTATTGGTACTCGAGACCTTTCAGGTTCAGGGCAATGCGCACCCGATAGCTGGCGGAAGAGCGGAAGTATCCGTGAAGCTCCATATTCTGAATATCCTCAAAGATGGGAAAGTCTTGTGTCAGAGGGCAGGGGGGGCAGATTGCGAGCCTCCATTGCCCGAGCAAACAGTTTGCGTAAACTTACAGCAAGGCTGACAAAAATGGCGTGAGACGCCGTATAATGCGCGGCCAATTTCGTTTGATGCTGTACAGGCGCATCAGGCTGGCGGGAAATCCACCGGTCGTGCGGCGCTCCCCGTCAGCGGCAGCACCCTGCCAGAAAAATTCCTGCGGCAGTGGTTACAATTGAAACCAATCTTAGTTACATTTGATATTTGGTACAACCGGATTCCTAGCAGGTACAAAGACCGCAATGACAAACGACACCACCAATAGCGAAACGCACAGCGAAACTGGGGCATTTAGTGACCCCATCGACGCTGTGCGTCCGGACGACCTGCGGTTGGAGAAGTTCCTGCCGTATCGTTTGTCGGTTCTGTCGAACCGGGTGAGTAACGCCATTGCGGATGCCTATAGCGCGCGCTTTGATCTCACCATTCCCGCCTGGCGGGTGATGGCCATTCTCGGCCGCTTTCCCAATCTCTCCGCCGCCGATCTGGTGGAGCAGACAGCAATGGACAAGGTGGCCATCAGCCGGGCCGTGTCCATTTTGATCAAGAATGATTACATCACCCGTAGTGAAGACCTCGCGGATCGCCGCCGCCAGGTGCTCAACCTGTCCGAACTGGGGCGCGACGTGTACGAGCGGATCGTACCGCTGGCGCAGCAATACGAGAACGACCTGATGGGGTCGCTCTCTGCGGATGAGCGTAATCAGCTCGATAGCATCATCGAAAAGCTGATGGCACGTGCGCAGGACTGGGCGAACCGCGGCCTGATCGACTGATCGGCTCTTCTTCTGCCATTCTTACTTTCAACCAACCGGTTTCATTTGCCGGTGTGCGGTTGCGCGCACGCCGGCCGGAATTTTCAGGAGTGACCATGTTTGACCACCTGAGCAGCCTGCCTGCGGACCCGATTCTCGGCCTGTTGGCCACCTACCGTGCCGACGATAACCCACGCAAAATCGATCTGGGGGTGGGTGTCTACAAAGACGAGGCCGGCCACACGCCGGTTTTGCAAGCGGTAAAAGAGGCGGAAACCCGGCTGTTGCGCAGTGAAGAAACCAAAGCCTATGTTGGTCCCGCTGGCACTCCCGGCTTCAATAGCGCCATGCAAGAGCTGGTGCTCGGTGCAGGGCATCCAGCACTGATTGGAAACCGGGTGCGCTCCGCGCAGACGCCTGGTGGCTGTGGTGCCTTGCGCGTATTGGCCGAGTTCGCCAATCGCGCCAAGGAGAATGCCACCATCTGGGTGAGCGACCCGACCTGGGCAAATCATGTCCCGTTACTGGGTAATGCCGGTCTGCAGATCAAGAGTTACCCGTACTACGATCGCGCGACCAGTAGCCTCAAGTTTGACGAAATGGTGGAAACCCTGCAGAAGGTCGGCGAGGGCGACCTGGTTCTTTTCCACGCATGCTGTCATAACCCCTGTGGTGCTGACCTGAGTCGCGACCAATGGCATGTGCTGGCGGAAATGGCACAAAAGCAGGGGTTCACGCCATTTATCGACATGGCGTATCAGGGGTTTGGTGACAGTCTGGAAGCCGACGCCTATGGGTTGCGGCTAATGGCCGAGTCGGTACCGGAAATGCTGGTGGCCGCCTCCTGTTCGAAAAATTTCGGTCTTTACCGCGAGCGTGTTGGGATGGCCATGGCCATTTACCGGAACGCCGACGCTGCGGATCGTGGCCAAAGCCAGATGCTGAATGTGGTGCGCGGCAACTACTCCATGCCGCCAAACCACGGTGGTGCCATCGTCGAATCCATCCTGACGGATGCCGGCCTGCGCGCAAACTGGGAGGCTGAGTTGACGGAAATGCGTGAGCGTATCAACAGCCTGCGCTCCGGACTGGTGGACAGCCTGGAGAAAGCAGGCGCTGTCGGGGACTTTCACTTTATCCAGCAACAGAAAGGTATGTTCTCGTTTCTGGGGATTACTCCGGAGCAGGTGCAAAAGCTGCAACAGAAATATTCTATTTATATGGTAGATTCCAGTCGTATCAGTATTGCGGGTCTGAGCCAGAGCAATATGGCGTATTTCTGTGAGTCCGTTGCTGAAGTGTTAGAGTCTTGATCGACAGATCGATCGATTGATTTAAGAGATAGCCGAAAATGGAAATTGAGGTAGAAGCCACCGTGTCCGAACACCGCGAGCCGAAGTACCAGAGTGAGTCACTGGTAAAACCCTGGGATCCCGCCAGTTGGCGCAAGCGTACTGCACATCAGCAGCCGAAGTATCAGTCTGAACGTGATGTGCAGGCGGTGGAGGCGCAGTTAGCCGGGTATCCGCCGCTGGTATTTGCGGAAGAGGCGCGGGAGCTTCGCCGTCAATTGGCCGATGTGGCTGAGGGCAAGGCATTTTTACTGCAGGGCGGCGATTGCGCTGAATCTTTCGCAGACTTCAATGCCAATCGCATTCGCGATACCTTCAAGGTGTTACTGCAAATGGCGGTGGTGTTGACCTTCGCCGGCAATCTACCCGTGGTCAAAGTGGCTCGTATGGCTGGCCAGTACGCGAAGCCGCGTTCCGCCGACACAGAAACTGTTGGTGGAATTGAGTTGCCCAGTTACCGGGGCGATATCATCAATGGTATCGACTTCACAGAGCAGGCGAGGGTACCGGATCCCCAGCGCATGTTGACTGCCTACAATCAGTCCGCTGCTACCCTCAATCTGCTGCGCGCTTTCGCCCAGGGTGGCCTTGCAGACCTGCATCAGGTGCATGCCTGGAACCTGAGTTACCTGGAAAACAATCCGCAGCGGGATCGCTATTTACAGCTGGCCGAGCGCCTTCAGGATGCTCTGGAATTCATGGCGGTGTGCGGCGTGAACTCCAATAATACCCCCGCAATTCGTGAAACCACCCTGTACACCTCTCACGAAGCGCTGCTACTCAATTACGAGCAGGCGTTGACCCGTACTGACAGCCTCACAGGCAAATGGTACGACTGTTCCGCGCACATGCTGTGGATCGGTGAGCGTACCCGTCAGCTGGATGCCGCGCATGTTGAGTTTCTCGCTGGCGTATGGAATCCGATTGGCGTCAAAGTAGGGCCGAATATGGCGACCGACGAATTGATTCGTCTGACCGATCGCCTGAACCCGAATAATGAACCCGGCAGGCTGACACTGATTACTCGAATGGGCGCCGACACGCTGGGCGAGAAATTACCGGCACTGGTGCGTGCCGTAGAAAAAGAGGGGCGCTCCGTTGTGTGGAGTACAGACCCCATGCACGGCAATACGGAAAAAGCCTCGAGTGGATTCAAGACTCGTAATTTCGACAATATCCTGAAAGAAATTCGCGATTTCTTTGCGGTGCATCGCGCCGAAGGGACGCATCCCGGCGGTATCCACCTGGAAATGACCGGTCAGCATGTCACCGAGTGCACCGGTGGCGCTTGGGAAATTTCGGATGCCGATCTGGCCAGCTGTTATCGCACCCAGTGCGACCCGCGCTTGAATGCCGATCAGGTGCTTGAGCTGGCGTTCTGTATCTCCGAGATGTTGCGGGATGGACGCAACGGAAAGCGCTGAGTTCGTCAGGACGTGAGTCAAAAGAAGAGGGAATGATGCAGCTATATATTGCCAATAAAAACTATTCCTCCTGGTCCCTGCGCCCCTGGCTGCTGGCGACCCAGCTGGGCATTCCCTTTGAAGAAATCCTGGTGCCTTTTGACGAGGGTGGGAGCTGGGATAAATTTCGCGTATTTTCCCCCACAGGCCAGGTGCCGTGCCTGGTAGATGGGGATATCACCGTATGGGATTCATTGGCGATTACGGAGTATCTGTTTGAAGCCAATTCCGCGGTGTGGCCGGCGGACAAGGCTGCCAGGTCCTGGGCCCGGTGTGCAGCCGCGGAAATGCATGCGGGATTCTTTGCCCTGCGCAACCAGTGCAGTATGAACTGCGGTGTGACCGTTTCCCTGCATCAGATAGATAATGCTCTGAAGAGGGATCTGACCCGCCTTGAAGAACTGTGGCGGCAGGGACTGGAACGCTTTGGCGGTCCATTTCTGGCTGGTGACCAGTTTACTGCGGTAGATGCATTCTTTGCCCCGGTGGTTTTTCGTCTGTTCGGCTATCAATTGACCCTGGGCGAGGGCGCCATGGCATATGCGGACCACATGCGCGAACTTCCGGCGATGCAGGCATGGTTGCGAGATGCCATTCGTGAACCCTGGCGTGAAGCCGACCATGAAGACGAGCTGCGGGCAGTCGGTAGCATCATTGAAGATCGCAGGCTCTAATCGAACGGGGGCATGCCGGCTCCCGTAAACCTTCCTTTATTGATCATTTTTTACCTCAGTCGTACCTGGCGGAACCGTTCGGGTTGATTCCCTGGGGCCGATCGGCAGTACCGAACCTCAGGCACGGTGTCGTTACACGGTAAAAAGAATGCACGTAATAAGTCGTTACCATATGATTTAACCTATGCCGTACAGTGAGACCTTCTGCCAAGTTAATCAATGGTGGGGGATTATTCTGTTGGGCGTTCGGTTCGCCGACGGGAATCGGTAGCATACCGTGCCATCGTAGATACATCGGTTGCTGCGGGGTACACTCGGTCACACTGAAATCTAATAACAAATTACATATCACAAGATAGATACGAGGATCGAGTCGATGCGCCAGACGTTAATCGCCATTTCCATTGCCGCCGCCCTGGCTGCGGTGGCTGGATGTAGTAAAGAGTCCGAGAACGCAGTTGCCGCGAAACCATCTGATCAGATGAGTGCGTCTGCCGAGGTGGTGGCGGATGTGGTCAGCAGTAACCCGTTACTGGCGGAGTGGACCGGTCCCTATGGTGGCGTGCCGGCCTTCGACAAGATGAGGGTTGAGGACCTGAAGCCGGCACTGGAATACGGAATGGCACAGAACCTCGCGGAAATTGAAAAGATTGCGAACAATCCCGAGCCACCAACTTTTGCCAATACCATCGAGGAGATGGAGCGTAGCGGCAAGGCTCTGAGTCGCGTGTTCACTTACTGGGGTATCTGGAGCGGAAATATGTCCACTCCGGAGTTCCGTGCCGTGCAGGCAGAAATGGCCCCCAAGCTTTCCGCCTTTAACTCCAAAATTATCCAGAATGACAAGCTATTCCAACGGGTAAAAGCCGTGTTCGACGCCCGGGATACCAGTGATCTCACTGCGGAACAGAAGCGTGTTGTGGAGCTGGTGTACGATGAGTTCGCAACCAATGGCGCGACTCTTTCCGGTGCAGACAAGCAGCGTTATGCCGAAATCAATACTCGTCTCGCAGAGTTGCACACCAGATTTGCCAACAATGTGCTGGCTGATGAAGAAGGCTACGATATTTTCCTGACCGAAGATCAGCTTGCGGGTCTGCCTGAGTCATTTGTCAAAGCGGCGGCCTCGATGGCGGAGGAGAAAGGCCAGAAGGGTAAGTATGCGATCAAGAATACCCGTTCTTCCATGGATCCGTTCCTGACATATTCTGAGGATCGCGCGCTGCGTGAAAAGGTCTGGACCAATTATTACAGCCGCGGAGATAACGGCGGTGAGCACGATAACAACGCGATCATCGCGGAAATTCTACAGCTGCGTGATGAGCGCGTGGCGCTGCTAGGGTTCGATAATTATGCGGAATGGCGTTTGCAGAATCGTATGGCCAAAAATCCGCAGAATGCCATCGATCTGATGGAGGCCGTGTGGCCGGCGGCGGTTGCGCGCGTACATGAAGAAGTCGCGGATATGCAGGCTGTTGCGGATGCGGAAAAGGCAGGTATCAAGATTGAGCCGTGGGACTACCGTTTTTATGCGGAGAAAGTGCGCAAGGCGAAGTACGACCTGAATTCGGACGAGGTCAAACAATACCTGCAACTGGATAAGCTGCGCGAAGGCATGTTCTACGTTGCCGGTGAACTGTTCAATTTTGCTTTCACTCCGGTGAAAGAGGGCGGCGTGCCGGTGTTCCATGAAGACGTGAAGGTCTGGGAGGTTACCGACAAGACTACCGGTGAGCATGTCGGGCTCTGGTACCTGGATCCATTTGCGCGCACTGGTAAGCGGTCTGGTGCCTGGGCGAGCATGTACCGGGATCACACCACTTTTGATGGAAAGGAAACGGTGTTGGCCTCCAACAATTCCAATTTCATCAAGGGCGCTCCGGGTGAGCCGGTACTGGTAGGCTGGGACGATGCGGAAACCTTTTTCCACGAGTTCGGCCACGCGTTGCACTTCCTGGCTTCCAATGTGAGCTATCCGACGCTGAACGGCGGTGTGCGAGATTACACTGAATTTCAGTCGCAGCTCCTTGAGCGCTGGTTAAGTACTGACCCCATCATCGACAATTATCTGGTGCACTATAAAACCGGTGAACCGATTCCTGCAGAACTCGTTGCCAAGATCAAGCAGGCTGCGAATTTCAACCAGGGTTTTGCTACCACTGAATACCTCGCATCCGCGCTGGTGGATATGAAGTTGCATACGACCGATCCGAAAGGTATTGATCCGGATTCATTCGAGCGGGAAACGCTGGAAAAGCTTGGCATGCCGTCGGAGCTGGTGATGCGTCACCGCACTCCGCACTTCGGACATATCTTTTCCGGTGAAGGTTATTCCGCTGGGTACTACGGTTATATGTGGGCTGACGTTCTCACTTCGGATGCATCCGAGGCTTTCGCTGAAGCTGAAGGCGGCTTTTATGATAAAGAAGTTGCCGGCAAGCTGGTGAAATATCTGTTTGCACCGCGCAACGCCATCGACCCCGCCGAAGCCTATCGCCTTTTCCGAGGCCGCGATGCCGGAATTGAGCCTCTGATGCGTGATCGTGGTTTCCCGGTTACAGGTGCCAAATCGGAAAACACGAGTAGTGGGACCGCCGCAGCTGGAAATTAATTCTGCGCTTGGTGGGAAATAAAAAGGCCGCGATGTACTGGCATCGCGGCCTTTTTGTTATCTCTTCGATGTCGATTATTTCTCGAGTAACTGGTCCAGGGGTAGTTCGGTGCGATAGCGCACTTGCTTCAGGGAGAAGCTGCTCTTGATATGGTCGATACCCGGTAGTTCCGTCAATTTCTTGTCCAGAAACTCCTGGTAAGCATGCAGGTTTGGCACTACTACGCGCAGCAGGTAATCGAAGTCGCCGGTCATCAGGTAGCACTCCATCACTTCCGGCCACTGTCCGATGGTCGACTCAAAATGCTGTAGCTCTTTTTTGACCTGATGATTCAGGGTTACCTGGATAAACACGCTTACCGGCAGGCCAACTTTATCCGGCTCCAGCAGCGTAACGGCTCGCTTGATAAACCCCTGTTCATGGAGGTTTTTTACCCGACGGGAGCAGGGCGAAGGGGAAAGGCACACTTTTTCTGCCAGCTCAATGTTGGGAATCGTGGCGTCTTCCTGAAGGATCTCCAGAATGTGCTTATCAATGGCATCCAATAAATAGGCCATAGTGGTACCTGACAGTCTCGGTTGGTCTCAAGGACCCAATTATTGCAGAAATTCAATTGTAAGTGGTGATTTATGGCTGCCTGAGCGCGCAAATGTGGTGATTTTGGTATGACCTGCCCGCATTGCCGGTGATAGTTTACGGCAAACAATAAACGGCGCGGTCTGTTCCACAACAACCGGCGTTGCGGTCTATGTAGCCGACAGTACTAGCGAAGGTACCCCACGATGGCGATGGTTGAAAGCGATCAGGAACTGGGCTTTGATAGCGAATACTCGCTCAAAGCGGCGTTTACCCGTGATAGCGGGCGGGTGTTTCTTACGGGAATCGATGCGCTCGTGCGTCTCCCCCTGATGCAGAAGCGCGTGGATGAACAGGCGGGGCTGAACACGGCGGGATTTATTTCCGGTTACCGCGGCTCGCCACTGGGCGGGTACGATCAATCCCTCTGGCGTCACAAACAACTGCTGGCAGACCGGGATATTCATTTCGAACCGGGTATCAACGAGGATCTTGGCGCTACTAATATCTGGGGCACTCAGCTTCTCGATCACTATCGCCAGCAAGCGACCCGTGATGGCGTCTTCTCGATCTGGTATGGCAAAGGTCACGGCGTCGATCGCAGCGCAGATGTATTCCGGCAGGCCAACATCCAGGGCACCTCCAGACACGGCGGGGTGCTGGCATTGTGTGGTGATGACCATACCGCTGAATCTTCCATGTTTTCCCACAATACCGATCAAATCTTTGAATCGGTCATGATGCCTTTGCTGTTTCCAACCACGATTGACGAGTACCTGACCCTAGGGCTTGCGGGTATCGCGCTGTCTCGTTTCTCCGGCCTTTGGGTTGGATTCAAGACAATCACGGAAACTGTGGAAGCGGGGGCTTCTATTCAGGTGCCGGAACTACCGCAATTTGTTGTGCCAGCGGATTTCCCGGTGCCCGCTCACGGTCTCAATTACGACCCACACCTAAACTGGCCTGCAGAGCGGATGGAGTACGAGCGGCGCATGCTCGAAGAGCGACTGCCCGCAGCGCGGGCATTTGCCTACACGAATGGCCTCGACAGGAACATCGTAAGCGCGCCGCAAAAGCGCTTTGGTATCGTGACGGTGGGCAAGGCCCACGGAGATCTACTGGAAGCGCTGAGGCTGCTCAATCTCACTGAGCAGGATCTTCTGGATGCGAACATATCCATTCGCAAGATTGCCATGAGCTGGCCGCTCGAACCCCGTGGCATGAGTGAATTCGCCGAGGGGATGGAGCGGATTCTGGTAGTCGAAGAAAAGCGCCCTCTGGTGGAAGACCAGGTCAAGAATTTCCTGTATAGCTGGGAGGACACCCGCCGCCCGAAAGTCGTCGGCAAGAAAGACCTGGACGGCAATGACCTGCTACCGGCGATCTGGGGCTTTGGCCCGGATCAAGTGGCCAGGGCGATTACCCGCTGGCTGGCGGATACCGCGCTCGCAGAAAAGCTGGTGCCGTTGGCGGAAAAACTCGGCACCACTGTTCCGGGGAAAACTACTGGGCTTCTGGCGCGTGAACCGATTTTCTGTGCGGGCTGCCCGCACAACTCTTCGACCAAGCTGCCCGAAGGTAGTATCGGCAGTGCCGGTATTGGGTGCCATATCATGGCACTGGGTAAAGGTCTGCGTACGGACACATACTCCCATATGGGTGGGGAAGGCGCGCACTGGGTGGGCCTGCATCGGTTCTCCACGGATAAGCACATTTTCCAGAACATGGGGGATGGTACCTACAACCATTCCGGGCTGCTTGCCATCCGCCAGGCGGTGGCGAGTCGTATCAATATTACCTACAAAATTCTGCTTAACGACGCGGTGGCCATGACCGGTGGGCAGCCGACCGATGCGGAAGTCACCGTGCCCACACTATCGCGACAGTTGATCGCAGAGGGGGTCGGGCGGGTGTGCCTGGTGAGTGAAAATCCCGATCATTGGCGTCATCACCGCGGGCAGCTGCCGGGTTCACTGGAAATATTTCATCGGGATGCCCTGGACGATGTACAGCGGCAGCTGCGGGATACTGTCGGGGTAACTGCGATTATTTACGAGCAGGTGTGTGCGGCGGAAAAACGCCGCCGGCGAAAAAAAGGTCAGATGGAAGACCCATCCCGCCGTTTGCTGATCAACCACCGCGTGTGTGAAGGCTGCGGAGATTGCAGCGTACAGTCCAGTTGTATTGCCGTTGAGCCGCTGGAAACGCCATTTGGCCGCAAGCGCCAGGTCAACCAGTCGAGCTGTAACAAAGACATGCGCTGTGCTGACGGATTCTGCCCAAGCTTTGTCAGTGTGGAAGGTGGTGAGCTGAAAAAGCCCGAAGTCCGCACACTCGCAGAAGCCATCGATGCGGCCAGCCAGTCTCTGACACCGGCACCGGAACCAAGCCTGAATCAACCCGTCAACATCCTGGTGGCGGGTATCGGTGGCAGCGGTGTTCTCACTGTCGCCGCATTATTGGGTATGGCGGCACACCTCGAAGACAAGGGTAGTACAACCTTGTATTTCACCGGGCTATCCCAGAAAAATGGCGCTGTGGTGGCCCATGTGAAAGTCGCGGAAGCCCCGGAAGATATTACTACCGCACGTATTCGTGATGGCGCCGCAGATTTATTACTTGGCTGTGACATGGTAACCGCAGCCGGTCAGCGCAGTAAGTTCGCGCACGGCAAGGTCAGAGCGCTGGTGAATACCGCAGAAGTTCCGGTAGCCGCTTTTGTGCGCAACAACGACCTGGCGTTCCCTGCTGATGCCACGGTGGAAAGTATCCGCTCGGTCGCAGGTGAATATTTCGCGTTCGACGCCAATCGCTACGCGGAGTCCCTGTTCGGAGATACGGTGGCAGCAAATCTGATGATGTTGGGTTACGCCTGCCAGAAAGGGTTGCTACCGGTGAGTCGCGGTGCGCTCGAACGAGCGGTGACTCTCAACGGAGTGGCAGTGGAAAATAACCTGCGCGCATTCCGTGCAGGTCGACTATTGGCGGAAACTCCCCAAGCGATCGAGCAGATCCTGGCACCTGCGCAGGTTGTGAAAATGATAGATCCCCCAGAGACAGTCGATCAGCTGATCGCACGCCTCACCGAGGAGCTGCGGGACTATCAGAATACCGCGTACGCGCGCGTGTTCGAGCGCACTGTAGAAAGGTTAAGGCGTGCAGAATCCCGCATCGCCGATACCCGGTTTGCGGTAACCCGTGCTGGTGCACTGAGTCTGTTTAAGGCGATGGCCTACAAAGATGAATATGAAGTGGCGCGCCTTTACTGCAGTGATAGTTTTCGAGAACAGTTGCAGGAAACGTTCAGCGGTGATTACACGCTTAAATTTCTGATGGCACCACCACTTCTGGCGCGACCGGACGCGAGTGGGAAAATCCGTAAAATTTCGCTGGGTCCCTGGATGACCCGTGTGTTGCCTTGGCTAGCGAAAGGTCGGGTACTTCGTGGTACGCCGCTTGATATATTTGGCTACACTGCGGAGCGCCGCGGCGAGCGCCGCTGGGCGCGAGAGGTTCGCGAGACGGTATTGCAGGTCGCAGATGCGATGTCTGTTGCGAATCTCGCGCAGGCGGAAGAACTGCTTTCGTTACCCCAGAGGGTGCGCGGCTACGGACATGTGCGCGCGCAGAAACTGGATGAGATTCAGGTGCGCTGGCGTGAGCTGCGATCCCGGTTCAGTAACTCAAGTACGGGTGCTGTGGTTGGTAGCATGCTGGGAGATCAGCGTTAAATCGGGATACTGAGAATGGATGGTAGGAAAGCCCGGGAAGCCGGGCTTTTTCAGTTGGAGAGAGTATCACTGGGGTTTAATGGATAAAAACGGGTTGATAATTTTCCCCCAAATGCCTGTCAGCGCCACTGGTGCCTCGACCACCGAGAGGCACAGACACTCCTGATCCTGTGTGGCGGTAGGGCGGTGGACTTCACCCGGCTCTCGTACCAGGAAGTCGCCGGGCGTGTAAACGCCATCGGCATCGGAGAAACTGCCATAAAGCACCATGGTGATTTCACGGCCACGGTGATCGTGCTCGGCCACCTTACTTCCGGGCGCAATTCGATGAAACGACACCTCACGTTCATTTTGCCCAGTTTTCAAGCGGGCTTCCTTTAGCCCCCTGGACAGTCGGCGCCATTGAAGTACGGGGTTCTCGGCCAGTAACTTTCGCACCACTGGTGGAACCGAAGCAAAGATCGGGTCGCGCAAGGGGAGGGCACTGCTGCCTGAACCCGCACACTGCTCTTCATCTTTATCCGGTTGTCGATCAATCCGTTGCATCAGTTTGCCGAATGCATCGGGCTCACTGCTTTCCAATGAAGCACTGGGTGTTGCCGTAGCAAGTAGGCTACCCCCCACGCTATTGAGTAATTTCAGCTGGGCCGCGCATTTCGGACACAGTTGGATGTGCGCCGCAACCACCAGGCTGTGTGCCCAGTTGAGGCTACCGCTGGCGTATTCCAGCAATAAATTGTTGTCGGGATGGTGGTGAATCATGCTCCCTACCTGACCTCGTTACCTGGAAATGCTACTTTGGAGTTTTTTAAGGGCAAGGCGAACTCTGGATTTCACAGTGCCCAAAGGTAGCCCCAGTTCTTCGGATATTTCACTGTGGGATTTGCCCTCTACATAGGCTTTTTCGATCACGTGACTCTGCTCTGGGGGCAGCCCCTGGAGCCCGGCGGCAATGGCGTGCTGGTTGCGCGCCTGCTGCAGGTACACCAGGGGTTGTTCGTCCTGGCTATCATCCCAGATGTCTTCTACGTTCAGGCTCTCATCGGTTGCAGGCTGGCGGTTGCTCTTGCGCAAGGCGTCAATACGACAGTTCCTCATAATGGTAAAAACCCAGGTGCTTGCCGCTGCCTTATCAGGCCGAAAAGTGGGGGCCTTGGTCCATACTCGGAACATGACTTCCTGAACCAGTTCATCTGCTGCCTCGGGCGCTGAGCTCTGGCCGCCTCGACTGAACTGAAAGCCGCGGATCAGGGGCGCGAAGTGGCTGAACAGGCGCTCAAATGCGCGCCGATCCCGGTCGCGCCCGACGCGCACCAGAAGGCCGCTCCATTCATCGTCTCTAGTGTGGTCTGGTACCTGCACGCTGCTGATTCCGCCCTTATTGGGATGTGTTGCGGCCATGATAGCTAAGCCGGCCTCCGTTTTCTGCCTGACGGTTACTTCATCACTCTTTGTACGCCTGCAGTCTCTAGCTGGATCACAGAATTTGAGTGGCGATTGATCATCTGGCGAGAGGGGAAGATCTGTTGCCCCGCGAATCCAAATCGATGACGCGGGCGTAGAGTAACCACGACATTCACTGGCAAAGGAAAGCGCGACACTATGTCTCAAGCCCTCACACGTCTTAAAGCCTTGTACGCGGATTTTTTGGCCGCAGATGCGCGCTCGATTGCGGATCTGTACGCGGCCGATATCGTATTTCGCGATCCGGTGCACGAGATTGTCGGTCTGGAGGCGATGCAGGCGTACTTTACTGGTGTTTCGACCAATCTCCGTGAGTGCCGGTTTGAGTTTGACCGTGTAGTCGAGGGTGGTACCTGGCACAGCCTCTGGTGGACCATGCATTACCGTCATCCAAAATTGAAAAATGGGGCTCCATTGCAGCTGCGAGGCGCTTCAATAATCTGCATAGATCCGGAAATCGACCGGGTAAGCTTCCATGAGGATGTCTACGACCTCGGTGCCATGATCTATGAGCAGGTGCCACTTCTGGGGGCTGTTATTCGACAAATCAAACAGCGTCTGGGAACGAGCGGAGGCGCCTGTGGCTGATTCCGTGCAATGGACCGACAAACTGAGTATCTGGATCACAGGTGCGGGTTCTGGCATCGGTGCTGCGTTAGCGCGACAGCTCATCGCCGAGGGGCACTTCGTTATCATCAGTGGGCGAACCCGTGCGCCTCTGCTGACCATTCAACAGTCGGCGCCCAAGCGGGTGAGGGTGCTTGACTGTGATGTGGGAGATGACCGCTCCATGGCCGCTTCCGGAGAATTGCTCGGGGAGGTAACCGATCAGCTGGATTTGGTAATCGCGTGTGCGGGCACCTGTGAATACGACGATGGTTTGACCCTGGATAGTGCCAGCTATCGCCGTGTATTTGACACCAATTTTTTCGGTGTGGTGAATACCCTCAGGGTCGCACTACCGTTATTGGCCAGCAGTCGTGCTCCGGTTTTTGTGGCTGTGGGGAGCCTGTCCTCGTTAGTTGGGTTTCCACGAGCCGAAGCCTACGGTGCTTCGAAAGCGGCGGTCGACTATTTCCTGCAGTCGGTACGCGCCGACACTTCGCTGGTCCCCCTGCGTACGGTTTTAGTGCGCCCGGGCTTTATTGATACGCCGCTGACGCGAGCGAACGATTTCGAAATGCCATTCCTGATGAATCCAGAGCAGGCTGCGCGGCGTATTCTTCGAGGTCTGGAAAAGAAAAAATCCATCATCGACTTTCCCAGGCGGTTAAGTTGGCCTTTGCGCCTATTGCGATGTTGCTCACCTGTCTGGTTCAGGCTAATCGCGCCTCGCTTAACAAGAATTCGTCATCTAAGGAGAGGCTGATGCGTATCGCAATCATCGGTAGTGGAATTTCTGGCCTGACATCTGCCTATCTCTTGCACGAAAAGCACGAGATTGAACTGTTCGAGGCGGATTCACGCCTCGGTGGCCACACAGCGACGGTTGACGTCACAGAAGGGGACCGAACCATTGCGGTAGACACGGGCTTTATCGTATTCAACGATTGGACTTACCCGAACTTCATCAAGCTTATGCAGCGGCTGGGTGTGGAAAGTCAGCCCACTGATATGGGATTCAGCGTCTCTGCGCCGGCCTCCGCTTGCGGTCGTCAGCGTGAAATTGAGTACGCAGGTAATAATCTCAACGCCATGTTTGCCCAGCGCAGAAATCTACTGGACGGTGGCCACTGGCGGATGTTGCGGGATATAGTCCGTTTCAATCGCGATGCAGTAGCGGATTGGAAAAATGGCGCCCTGGGCGAAACGACCACCTTGGGAAGTTATCTCCAGGTCAACGGTTACTCTTCCGAGTTTGCGTCGCGATATCTTGTGCCGATGGGGTCCGCAATCTGGTCAGCCAGCATGTCCCGAATGCTGGATTTTTCCGTCGATTTCTTCGTGCGCTTTTTCTACAACCATGGATTGTTTAACCTGTTTAATCGACCGCAGTGGCGGGTGATCAAAGGTGGGTCTCGCAGCTATATCACGCCCATGGTGCAGGGGTTTTCGGAGCGCATCCATCTCAGTAGCCCGGTGCAAAGGGTCATGCGCATGGGGCAGCATGTGGAAGTTGAGTGCCGGGCGCCCTCTGGTGAAACTCGTTCTGGGTGTTTCGACCAGGTGATATTCGCCTGTCACTCAGATCAGGCACTCAGCCTATTGGGCGATGCGGATGCGTTGGAGAGCGATATTCTGGGGCACATCCCCTATGAGCAAAACTCTGTGGTTCTACATACTGACCATACCCTGTTACCGAAGCGGAAGTCGGCGTGGGCCAGCTGGAACTATCGTTTGCAGGAAGAGGATTCAGTACTGCCTGCCTTGACGTACAACATGAATATTCTTCAGCGCCTGAGGACGGAAAAAACCTATTGTGTCACTTTGAACGCTGATGATCTGATTGCCCCGACAAAGGTGATCGGAAAATTTGAATATGCACATCCGCAATTTTCCGTACAGGGAAATAGCGCCCAATCCCGCTGGGCGGAGATCAATGGGGTGAATCGCACCTGGTTTTGCGGAGCCTACTGGGCCAACGGTTTTCACGAGGACGGTGTGGTGAGTGCTATACGTGTTGCAAGTGCGCTGGGAGTCGAATTCTGATGCGAAGTGGCATCTACTCCGGGTGGATTCAACATCGACGATTTTCGCCGAGAAGCCACAGCTTCCGTTATCGGGGATTTATGGTTTATGCCTTTCTCGATGAAATTCCCGAGATTCTCGCACAATCCTGGGCTTGGTCTGCATCCTCATGTTCGCCTGCGCGTTTCTGTCGTGAAGATTTTTATGGTGATCCGTCCGTCTCCCTCGACCAGGCAGTGCGGGATAGGGTGGAATCCGCATTGGGGAAACGGCCTGCGGGCCCTATCGCATTTCTCGCCAACTGGCGCTATTTTGGTTACAACATGAATCCCATCAGCATTTACTACTGTTTTGACTCCTCGGGAGAGCAGGTCGAAACACTGTTGGTGGATGTCCACAACACGCCGTGGCAAGAGCGTCATGGCTATGTTTTGCCTGTTAATCGCGGCCGAGTACAGCGTGCTATCTTCGATAAAGCGCTGCATGTATCTCCTTTTATGCCTTTTGAACAGACGTATCACTGGCGCAGTACCACGCCGGGGAACCGCCTGACGGTGAGTATCTGTCTTGAACAGGCGGGTGAACGTGTGTTTGATGCCTGTATGTCGTTGCAACGGGAGGAAATAAATTCCAAGGTTCTCGCGCGCAAGTTGATCCGTTACCCACTGTTTACCGTAAAAGTAATCGCTGCCATCTACTGGGAAGCGTTCAGACTCTTGCTCAAGCGGGTGCCCTTATATTCTCACCCACAGCGTTGAGGCCGCATTGTAATTTGGACCCGGCTCTTTATTCGGGAGAGGTTTTTCTTGTCATGAATTCTGTGCAGAAAGAAATGTTACACACCGCCAGTCCCTCAGTGCCTGCTGAGGGGAAGAATGTTCCGGGTGGAAACGTTGAGCTCCAGTGGATTGAGCGCTTGGCTAGAAAACTTGTGCTGGCCAAGCTGGCCAGGATTGACAAGGGAACCCTGTTCGTACACGAACAATTTGGCGAAAAGTATGTGGCGCAGTTTGGTCAGTCTCCTGGATTTTCTGAAATCGAGGCGCATATTCATGTGCGCCACCCGTCCACTTATACCCAGGTGCTTTTGAGCGGTACGATCGGGTCTGGCGAGGCGTATATGGAGTCCGCCTGGCATTCGCCTGACCTGGTTCAGGTAATTCGTCTGATGGTTGCGAACATCAAACTGCTGCAGGACCTGGATTCCCGCTGGAGTTTTCTGCACAAGCTAGTTATTAAAGCCCTGCATCGACTGAATGCCAATTCACTGCGAGGCTCTAAAAAAAATATTGCTGCCCATTACGATCTGGGTAACGAATTTTTTGGGCTGTTTCTCGACCCCACCATGCTTTACTCGAGCGCGGTTTTCCCGTCTGAGCGGGCGAGCCTTCTGGAAGCTTCTGAGTTTAAAATGGCCAGGATCTGCCGAAAGCTGCAGTTAAAGCCATCGGATCACCTACTGGAAATTGGTACTGGGTGGGGCGGTATGGCGGTGTACGCGGCCAAACACTTTGGTTGCAGAGTGACCACGACCACCATATCCCGAGAGCAATATGCTCATGCCAAGGAGTGGGTCGAACGCGAAGGTCTGTCAGACCGCATCACACTTTTACTGAAGGATTACAGGGAGCTGAATGGTCAGTACGACAAGATTGTTTCAATTGAGATGATTGAGGCGGTTGGCCATCAGTACTATGGAACATTCTTCAACCGGTGTAGCGCTTTGCTGAAGGATGATGGTCTGATGGTCATGCAGGCAATCACGATTCAGGATCAACGTTTCGAGTCGTACAAAAACAGTGTGGATTTCATTCAGCGCTATATCTTTCCAGGTGGTTGCCTGCCCTCCAACCAGGTAGTCGCGAATAATATCGCTGAGCACACAGATATGCAGATAGTGGGACTGGACGATATCACCTTCGATTATGCGAAAACACTTGCTTCATGGCGGGACAAATTTTTCCAGCATATCGATGAAATCCGGGCTCAGGGGTTCGATCAGCGCTTCATCAATATGTGGGAATTCTACCTTTGCTATTGCGAGGGCGGATTTCTGGAGCGTGCCATCAGTACGGCACAGTTCACTTTCGCCAAACCGCGCTGCCGAAAGCTTCCCGAACTGCACTGACCGCAGTAGCCGCCAAGTGCGCGGATTGTCACATATCGATCGGTTAGAGCCCTGCTCAGGGACCGTTCATATACCCGTCACCCCGATACTGCCTCTGTAGAAAGCCTGTCTATTCTGCCCGTGACCCGTCGGGCAGCTCTAAGCCCCGAGCTATTAATAGCAACTTGTCATGGCGCGCCCTTCCACGCTGGTCTAAACCTAAGAGGACACAGGCGACAAATGTGAAGAGGGGCGCCAATGAGTTTCCGATTTATGGTTGCTGCGGGCCTTAGCGCAGTTGCCCTGTTTGGCTGTGCCAGTCAGCAGGAACAGGTGTACGGAGCAGGCAATATCGTGATCGATACGCAAGGGGTCAATATGCGGCAATATCAGCTGGACCTCGCAGATTGTAAAACCATGTCAATGGCGGCAAGAAATGATGCCGGCCGCCGTGGGTTTACCCGCGCTGCTGGCGGCGCACTTCTTGGCGGCGCTTTGGGCGCGATTATTGGAGATACCAGTAGCGCAGCCGCCGGTGCTGCTGCCGCAGGTGCCCTGGTTGGCGGTGTCAGCGGGGTAGGTAGTGCGCATGCGGAGCAGAATGCGATTGCGCGCAATTGCTTGCGCGGACGTGGATATCGAGTACTGAACTAGATTCGGCAAACCACAGGATGTTGCGCCGGGCTTTTGCCCGGCTTTTTTATGTCGATTGGGTTGTGTCACTCGGCCCGGCCCTCATTTCCCTGTCATCAAACTGACATGAAAAATTCATATCCCTGACCCCACCTTCGGCAATATGTCGTTAGAATCTGCGCATTATTTTTAGGGGGTTCTATGCGTTTAATTTCTAACCTGATTATGGGGCTGATGCTGGTCTGCAGTGGTGCGGTGTTCGCTGCGGATGCGCCGGAAAGCGTACATGTAAAGCTTGAAGAGCGTGTGTCGGTCATTATTGACCGGATGTCTGATGAGTTGACACCGGCGGAGCGTATTGCGCTTACGCCGGAATCCGTTGTCGAGTTTCTCTCGGCGGATGAGCGCCAGTATCTGGGTACCGCTTTCTCGCATTTCCGGTTAGACCGCGATGCGGTTATTTATGTCGCATTTGATTCTTCCTACGGAGAGACACCGTTCTGGCTGGTGGATCAAGGGTTCACGCGTCGTGGGGCACTGGACTTCATCGTCGATGAGGAAGATCCCTATCATGTCTGGTCCAAGGCCGTCCCTGCGGGCGAGGTGCGCCTTGGCGTACCGAGCCTGTCTGGTGAGCTCAAACCCTATCTGGTGTTTGCGGCGCCGGCGAGCGGGCGGGAGGCGGTTGCGATCACGCCCCTCACACCCGGAGCGGACGTCCAGACTGCCCGGATTGGCGGCCTGCCTTTTATCGACGATAACGACTACTTCAATACCCTGCCGAAAGCGCTGGTGGGGTTACCAGTTCTGCGCAGCTTCGAGAGTTGGGAGCTGGTGTCGCGCTTCGTGGGGTATTTTCGGGAAACCCGCTACCCGTCGTCTGCCCGCCCGGACCACCTCCAGTTGACCTGGCAGGGGGACCCCGCAACCACCGCGACCGTTCAGTGGCGCACGGATGACAGCGTGGAGCAGGGGCTTCTTTGGGTGGCACCGAAAGCAGATTTCTTTTCTCGCGGTGTAAAAAGTGCGACGCGGAAGAAATCCCAATCCTCTGTATTGCGTACTCGCCAGGTGGTCAATGACCCGGCGGTGCGTTTGCACCGGGTGGCGTTACAGGGTCTGAAGCCTGCGACCGATTATCTCTATGCGGTAAGTACCGATAACGGGAAGCGCTGGACCGAGCCTCGCGAGTTTCGGACTGCTGCCGCCACACCGAGTGAGCCCTTTTCTTTTGTCTACCTGGGTGACCCGCAGAATGGCCTGGACCGCTGGGGGCAGTTGATCCGTCAGGCGGACTTTGACTTCCCTCATGCACGCTTCTACATGATTGCTGGTGATTTGATCGACCACGGACAGGAGCAGGATAACTGGGACCAGTTCTTTCACGAAGGTAGCTCCGTGTTTGACCGCTCTATGGTGGTGCCGGCATTGGGCAACCATGACAGTCACGGCGGGCACCCCACGTTGTACCTGAAGCAGTTTGCGTTGCCAGACAATGGTAGCAGCAAGCTGGACCCTGGCCGCACGTATCATGTGACCTATCAGGACCTTCTGGTTGTGGTTATGGATTCCAACTACCACCTGGTGGAGCCTGAGTTACAGGTAGACTGGCTGGATCGTGTGCTGGGGGAGAGCGATGCCCGCTGGAAGGTTGTGATTTATCACCATCCGTTTTACGCGTCCCGTGAAGGTCGTGATAACAAATCTATTCGCGACACCTGGGGCCCTATTTTTGACAAGCACAACGTCGATATCGCGTTCCAGGGACACGACCATGCATATATGCGTACCGTGCCTATGCGGGGTAATGAGCCGGTGGCTCAGGGCGAGCAGGGCACCATATATCTGGTTGCGGTTTCCGGTACCAAAATGTACGAGCAGGAATTGCCAGAGTTTGCAGCCTTCGGTGCGGTGAATACCCGGACTTACCAGGTTATCGATGTTGATCCGTTAAGTGGCTCACTCAAGTATCGTGCGATTGATGGCGAGGGTACCGTAATCGACCAATTCTCTCTGCGGAAGCCCGCGGGCGCCGCGCAGGTGAAGCGCTAAAGGCACTTGGCAGCCGCGGCCATTTACGGGCCGCGTACAAGACACAAAAAAGCCCGGAGATTCCGGGCTTTTTTGTGTCTATGTATTTGTGCTGTTTACTGCCCCAGAGTGAATAGCTGGGTATTCCCCCCGGTTGCGACCGTGTTGACGGTCTTGGTTTTTTCGTTGGCAAAACGGAACAGGTAATGCGGGCCGCCTGCCTTGGGGCCGGTGCCGGACAGGCCCATTCCACCAAAGGGGTTCACCCCGACTACCGCGCCCACCATGTCCCGGTTAACGTAGCAGTTGCCGGCATCAATACGCTTGAAGATCGCGCCGGCGCGTCCTTCGATGCGGGAGTGCAGGCCGAAGGTCAGGCCGTATCCGGTGGCATTGATCCGGTGGATTACGTCTTCCAGCTCTTCGGCCTTGAACCGCACCACGTGCAGGAAGGGGCCAAACACCTCGCGCTTGAGCAGATTGAAGTTTTCAATCTCTACTACCTGTGGGCCAAAGAATGTGCCAGTGGACGGTTGTTTGGCCGGGTCAAAGGCAAATAGCGGCTTGGCCTCTTTCTCCATGCGCTCGCGGTGTTTTTCCAGAAGCCCCAATGCCTTTTCGTCGATCACCGGGCCGATATCTGTTTCCAGTTTGGAAGGATCGCCCAGACTCAATTCTTCACAGGCACCCTTGAGCATATTCAGCAGGTTGTCTGCAATTACGTCCTGGACACACAGAATCCGCAACGCGGAGCAGCGCTGGCCCGCGCTGAGAAAGGCGGATTGAATCACATCGTCAACCACCTGCTCGGGAAGGGCGGTGGAGTCGACGATCATGACATTCTGGCCGCCGGTTTCCGCGATCAGCGGTACGATCGGACCTTCTTTCGCCGCAAGCTGCATGTTGATGTGCTTGGCGGTCTCGGTGGATCCGGTAAAGGCGACGCCGGCGACCTGAGGGTTGTCCAGGAGTGGTTTACCCACCGCGGCCCCGGTGCCGGTGATCAAATGCAACACTTTCGCGGGCACTCCGGCTTCGTGCATCAGCTGCACTGCGCGCGCGGCAATCAGGGGAGTCTGCTCTGCCGGTTTTGCCAGCACGCTATTGCCGGCGGCGAGGGCGGCCACGACCTGGCCGGTGAAAATGGCCAGCGGGAAATTCCACGGGCTGATACAGACAAAGACACCGCGGCCACACAGACTCAATTCGTTACTTTCCCCGGTGGGTCCGGGCAGCACGGTGGGAGTGCTGAAATGCTGTCGAGCGCCGTTGGCGTAGTAGCGACAGAAATCCACGGCTTCGCGAACCTCTGAAATACCGTCGTTCAGTGTGCGGCCTGCTTCGCGGCAGATCATCGCCACCAGTTCGTCCATATGTTGCTCGTACAAATCGGCAACCTTGTCGAGGATCTTCGCGCGGGCGTTGCCGCCCAGGCGATTCCACGCGCGCTGATTCTCAGAGGCGGATACAAACGCCTGCTCAATCTGAGCCTCACCGGCATTGGCGGTGTGCCCCACCACCTCGCCAGTGGCCGGATTGACAACCGGCAGATCGGCCGCTGCAGCGACGCCGTCCACGATCGGGCCGCCACTCCAGGATTTATTCCGACTTGCTTCTACGGCCTGCAGTAGGGGTTCAACCGCCTGCGGGTCGGTGAGTTCAATACCTGCGGAGTTCTTGCGTGGTAGCGCTTCGTGACCGAGGTAAATATCCGCGGGGACAGGGATTTCGGGGTGCCGGTAAGGGTTGCAGGCTTCGCTCTGTTTCAGGGTGTCCTGCACCAGCTCCGCCACAGGTGTTTTCTCATCCATAAAGCGATTAACGAAAGAGCTGTTTGCTCCGTTTTCCAGCAGGCGGCGGACCAGGTAGGGCAGCAGGTCCTTGTGTGCTCCTACCGGTGCATACACTCTTACCGGTACACGTTTGCCGTGAACCGCTTCGATCTGCTCATAGAGCAGGTGACCCATACCGTGCAGGCGTTGGAATTCGTAGTCATTGCCGTCGCCCGCGAGCTCCAGAATCAGACCTACTGTGTAGGCATTGTGGGTGGCGAATTGCGGGTAAATGGCATCGCGGCCATCCAGTAGCTTCTTCGCACAGACCTGATAGGACAGATCCGTATGACACTTGCGCGTATACACAGGGTAGTCCGCCAGGCCCATTTGCTGGGCGTGTTTGATCTCGGTATCCCAGTAGGCGCCTTTTACCAGTCGCACCATCAGTTTGCGGCCAGTATCGCGGCCGAGCGCGATCAGCCAATCTGCCACGTATGGCGCGCGTTTTTGGTAGGCCTGCAGAACAAAGCCCAGGCCCTGCCAGCTGGCGAGCTCCGGGTCGCGCGCGAGGGCTTCGAAGATATCCAGGGATATATCCAGGCGCTCGGCTTCCTCAGCATCGATATTGAGGCCCATATCGAATTTGGCTGCCGCGGCACACAGTGATTTCACTTTCGGCAGCAGCTCAGTCATTACGCGTTCACGTTGCAGCTCGCTATAGCGGGGGTGCAGGGCAGAGAGCTTGATGGAGATACCATTGGCTTCCACGACGTCGCGTTTGCTGTTGTCGGCACCGATGGCTTCAATGGCCATCATGTAGGCATCGTAATAGCGCTGGGCATCGGCCATGGTGCGCGCGCCTTCTCCCAGCATATCGAAGGAGAAGCGGGTGCCCGGAGCGTTTTCCGCGGGACCGCGTTTCAGCGCCTCCTTGATGGTTCGCCCCAGTACATACTGCCCACCCATGATCTTCATCGCCTGCATCATGGAAGTGCGCACCATGGGCTCACCCATACGGCTGACCAGTCGCTTCATCCAGGTGGATGGCTTTTCGGTAATGTCCGGGTCAAGCTCGACAATATTACCGGTGAGCATCAAGCCCCAGGTGGATGCGTTGACGAACAGGGAGTCGGATTGTCCGCGATGGCTGGACCAGTTGCCGGAGTGAACTTTCTCAGCGATCAGTTTGTCTGCTGTATCAGCATCCGGTACACGCAACAGGGATTCCGCCAGGCACATCAGGGCCACGCCTTCCTTATTTGACAGGCCGAACTGCTGCAGAAAGGCATCCAGGGTGCCGCGCTTGCTGCGCTGTTCACGGGATTTGACCACTAACTGGCTGGCAGTCGAAAGGATCTTCTCCCGCAGTGCCTCGCCCGGGCGCGGGGCCGCCAACAGCTCACTGACGCACTGATTCTCGTCGGCATGCAGATACTTGCGGGCGTTGTGACGCGCGCTTTTCAGTTCTCCGGCGAAGTGTGTAGGCATAGGTATTTCCTTAGAGCCCTCTGGGTGGAATAAGTACAGGATAAAAACCCGGATTATGTGGGATAAATCCCAGAATTAATCTCCATTTTGGAAAAGAGTGTGGTTAAATATAGGGGTTATCCGGTTAATCACCAGTAGGGTATTTTGCTATGTCTCGGAAATTGGAAGATCTGGACCGTATCGACCGCCAGATTCTGCGGATTCTTCAGCGTGCGGGCCGCCTTCCCAATGTGGAACTGGCGCGTCGCGTCAATCTGAGTCCTACGCCATGCCTTGAGCGGGTCAAGCGTCTGGAGCGTGAAGGCTTTATTAAAGAGTATGTCGCGCTGCTGGACCCGCTGAAAGTGCACGCGGGTCTCGTGGTCTATATCCAGGTATCCCTTACGGATACTGCGACCGAAGCGCTGGAAGCGTTTAACAAGCATTTGTCCAGCCTTGAAGAGGTTCAGGAGTGCCACATGGTGGCCGGCGGTTTTGACTACCTGGTAAAAATTCGTATTAAGGATATGCTCGGTTATCGACAATTCCTCGGCGAAAAACTCGCGTCAGTCCCCGGGGTGCGGGAAACCCACACATACGTGGTGATTGAAGAGGTCAAGACCGATACGTCAGTCGCCATTCCGGAGCAGGACCTGAAAAACGGCAAGCGCTGAGCGATCTGTTGCACACGCTCTGATGGAAGCATCTGCCGACACCATATACCGCAATAACCGCCGCGCGACCCTGTTCGCGCTGGCCGCGGTACTGTGCTGGTCCACCGTGGCCAGCGCTTTCAAGCTATCTCTGCAGTACCTGTCGCCACTGCAGCTGGTGACCATCGCGTCGCTGGTTTCTGCCGGGTTTATGGGGGGCGTCGTGGTGTGGCAGGGGCGTGGAGGGGAATTGCTGGGTACCTGGCGGCGTGCCCGTGGTTGGTTCCTCGCCCTTGGGTTTTGTAATCCCTTCCTCTATTACCTGGTGCTGTTTCACGCATACGACTTGCTGCCGGCACAGCAGGCCCAGCCCCTCAATTACACCTGGGGGGTGGTGCTCGCACTATTATCAGTCCCGCTATTGAAACAGAAGCTGCGCCGCCAGGACCTGCTTGCAGGCCTGGTGTGTTACGGCGGAGTGCTGGTGATCGCCACTGGCGGCAATCTGTCAGAGCTCAAGTTTGAGCAGCCCTTGGGTGTCGCGCTGGCATTGTTCAGCACCCTCATCTGGTCTTGCTATTGGCTGTTGAATACCCGTATCGGCGGTAATGCGGCGGTCAACCTGTTTCTGACTTTCTGCTGTGGCCTGCCCTGGCTGGCCCTTGCGGTCTGGTGGCAGGGGGACTGGCAGTGGCCACCAGCCGCAGGTTGGGCTGGGGCGGTATATGTTGGTCTGTTCGAGATGGGGGTCGCTTTCCTGTTGTGGCAGGCGGCGTTACTGAACTGTGAGAATACGGCGCGTATCAGTAATTTTATTTACCTCTCTCCGCCACTATCGCTTTTATTGATTGCGCTACTGGTCGGCGAGCGTATCCATCTGGCGACGATCGTGGGGCTCGCGCTGATATTACTGGGTGTGGCGATACAACAGGGGGCTTTACAGCGCGTCCTTTTACGCCGAAGAAATACTTCAATCAAATAACAATAACGACGCATTGTCCGGGAGCTGATGACCTGAAATGCATTTTATGATGAATGAGAAACAGTCATGAATTTTGAATTGTCTGAAGAGCAGCAAATGATCCAGGAGGCCGCGCGCCAGTTTGCTGATAGTGAGCTGAAGCCGATCGCCGCAGAATTGGACAAGAGCGGGAACCGGTCACTGTTTTTACAGAAGCTCAAGGAGTTGGCCGAACTCGGGTTTATGGGGATCAATATTGATCCGGAATTTGGCGGCACCGGGGCGGGTACCATCGCCTTCAGTCTCGCCATTGCGGAAATCGCCCGCGGCTGCGCGTCTACCGCGACCACCACCTCGGTCACCAACATGGTGGCGGAAGTGATTCAGGCGATGGGCACCGAAGCGCAGAAGACATACTTCCTGCCCAAAATCTGCAGTGGCGAATACCCGGCAGGTTCCTTTTGCCTGACCGAACCGAGCTCCGGTTCCGATGCAGCGGCGATGCGTACCCGCGCGGTCAAAGACGGTGACCACTACGTATTGAACGGCAGTAAGCTGTTTATCAGCAGTGCTGAATTTGCCGGGGTTTTCGTGGTCTGGGCTGTGACCGATTCTGCTGCCCCCAAAGGCAAGGGGATTTCCTGCTTTCTGGTAGAGGCGGGGACGCCAGGCCTGGTGATCGGCAAAGCAGAAGAGAAAATGGGGCAGAAAGCCTCGGTGACCAACGAGGTCGCCTTTGAGGATTGTCGAGTGCCGCTCACTAATATGCTCGGTGAAGAAAATCGTGGTTTTCGTATCGCGGCTGGCGAGCTGGCAGGTGGTCGGATTGGTATTGGTTCATTGGCGCTGGGTATCGGATTGGAAGCCCTGGACTGTGCGCGCACCTACCTGCAGCAACGGGAGCAGTTCGGAAAGCCACTGGCACAGTTCCAGGGTCTGCAGTGGCAGCTTGCCGACAAGTACACCGAGATGGAAGCCGCACGCCTGTTACTGTTACAGGCGGCCTGGCAAAAAGATGCGGGGCAGCCATTTGGCCCAACCGCTTCGATGGCCAAGCTATATGCATCGGAAAAAGCCAATGAAGCCTGCTATGTGGCGTTGCAGATGCACGGGGGCGTCGGCTACACGCGGGAGTTTCCTCTGGAGCGGATGGCGCGGGATGTGCGTATTACCACTATCTATGAAGGCACCAGTGAAATCCAGCGCTTGATTATCGCCCGCCATCTACTCGACGGCGTGCGCTAGTTTACAGCGTTTGTTGTCCACCACCATTGGTGTAGGCCCCGCTAGCCATGTACGGCTATCGGGGCTTTGTATGTTCCGGATTTTATGTATTCGCCCCACCGGGGCAGAGGATTGGTAGTTGTGAGTTCGCCTGCAAAGCCCGTTATCCACTCTGCATGGATAACGGGTGCACGTGAGGGCATTCCGTTACTGGGTGGCTATATTCCAGTAGCGATTTCCTTCGGTCTGATCGCGGTACAGTCCGGTTTTTCAGCTTGGGAGGCGGTGTTGATATCGACCGTGGTTTACGCCGGAGCGTCCCAGTTTCTGTTTGTCGCCATGGTAGCTGCCGGTGCTCCGTTGTGGCTGGTGGTAGTGATGACTCTGTTGATTAATGCCCGACACCTGGTGTACGGGCCGAATATTGCGCCCTGGCTCAGCGGTAGTCGCTGGTGGCCATGGCTGATGCACGGACTTACCGATCAGATCTTTGCACTTTCCCACGTTCGCCTTCCCCAGCTAGAGGCACGACACCGTATGGGCTGGTATATCGGTGTGGCGGTGGTGGCGTGGTTCAGCTGGATTGGAGGGACTGCCATCGGCGCGGTTGCGGGGATGGAACTGACGCAGCGCTGGCCACTGGTGGGCGAAGTGATGCCATTTGCTTTGCCGGCGCTCTTTCTTGTGCTGCTCGCACCCAGGTTCGCCTCGCGACACTGGGCACTGACGCTGGCCGCCACCATATCGAGCGCCCTTCTCATCGCCCTCTATGGATTTAAAAACGCGGCCATACCTATTGCGGCCGTATGCGGTGCTCTGGTGTATTACGGTCTGGATATACTGGTGCGCAATCGGCTAAACAGCACAAGCGAGGCGAAAAATGGATAGCGAACTCTGGGGCGCTCTGCTGGTGACTGCCCTGGGTACCCTGATGATGCGCGCATTGCCATTGCTGTGGATGCGCCGACACCTGATTCGCAAGCAGTCTGCCAATTCGCTGGATGCGATGCCGTCCTGGTTGACGGTGCTCGGACCGCTGATGATTGCGGCAATGTTTGGTGTATCACTAGTACCGCCTAAAATCAACGCGCTCAGCTGGTGGGCAACAGGCATCGGTATGCTGGCGACCTATATTGTGTGGCGGTATACCCACTCTCTGGGTTGGCCGGTGTTTGCTGGCGTCGCGGCGTATGGCAGTATCGTATTGCTGGTAAGTTCCAGTTTCTAAGCTGGAACTTACCGGGTTTTGTATCTGTTCCGACGTCATCACGGGCAAACTGCTGGTTTCTACTACCGAAAGTGCCCCCGAAAATACTGCCCAAGCGATTTCGTAAAGTATTCGGCTTTAGTCTTGCGTTGTTGCACTGTTGACGGATAAGGGCGAAAGGTTGGAGGTTTTGAGGCTAATTCTAAGTCAGTAAAAGTCTAAAATTCGACTTTCAAACACAACTTGGATGAATAGCTATGCGAACTTTTGCACTCAATCTGGCTTTTCCGCTGATCACTTTCGGAATGTGTTCGGTGAACGCGGAAACATTCACCCTGAGCAGTAGCGATATCACTGATGGTCAATTCATGAAGAGTCAGCATGAATTCCAGGGGTTTGGTTGTAATGGTGATAATCAGTCACCACAGCTTTCTTGGGCCGGCGCGCCAGAGGACACCGAAGCGTTTGCGCTGATGGTCTTCGACCCGGACGCGCCGACCGGAAGCGGGTGGTGGCATTGGCAGTTGATTAATATTCCGGCTTCAGTAAACAGTCTACCGGCCGGAGCTGGTGATCCAGCCAAGAATGTTGTGCCTGAGGGTAGCGTTAGTATCATCAATGATTACGGAGTAAAAGGGTTTGGAGGTGCCTGCCCACCACAGGGCCATGGAGCGCATCGATATCAGTTTACGCTGTACGCACTATCGAAAAAACTGACCCTTCCTGAGGGTGCCTCTGGAGCCCTTGCTGGTTACATGGTTAAGGCGCATTCACTGGGCTCTACGAAAATAGAGGCTCTTTACGAGCGTAAATAACTGGGCGATATACTGTAGCCAAACGACGGATTTTCATACTGTCCACGAACGTGTGCGTATAGAATGGCGAGTATCTAAAGGATCGGACAGGAAGCGTGGTGGATTCAGGGAATTTAACGGACCAAGGACCTCTCTCGTACGAGAAACTGAAAGAAATGGCATTAAGAGCTGTTTCCCGTAGCGGTGACCTTCCGTTTTCTGTCTATTCTTCGGTCAAGGAACAGCGTTTGGCCAATGTTCCTGTTATTAAGCCGCTTCTTATCTTTGTTCTTGGTGGAACCAAACTGTTGGGAAGGGAGAAGCAGGCCTGCCCTTCAGGAAGCTTTGTATTCCTTTCCAATAGTCCTGATGTGGATATGAGAAACATCCCAAGTAGCGATGACGAGTATTTTGCAGTGCTACTGGAGTTTGATTATTCTGATTTCAGTCAGTTCAGGCGCAAACCGAATAACGCTAAAAAGTATTTTAAGGGTGAGATCAGCCCTTCACTAAGCCTTGCTCTCGGTCAATTAATAGAAATCTCCACCCAGGTGCAGCGGGAAGCTCTAAAGTTTCGCAAGCAAGAATTACTGAACTTGATCTATTTGTCTGGCTATGAAGAGGTGGGCGCGGTAGCCGAGCCACCGAGTTTGAGCCACCAAGTATTTGAAATTATCAGTCGAGACATCTCGGAAGACTGGAGCCTTGATCGACTTTGCGACATATTGTGTATGAGTGAATCGACTTTCCGCCGTAAGTTGAAGGTCGAGAAATCCAGTTTTCAGGATATTAAGAACAGAACCAAGCTTGGATTCGGCTTGCATTTGGTACAAAGTACCATTGAGCCAATTGGGGTGATTGCCGAACGTTGCGGGTACCGATCACAATCTCGCTTTACCGACCAATTTAAATTGTTGTTTGGGGTCACACCGAGCGAGCTAAGAAAGACCCGAAAGATAGGCTAGGGCAAAAGTTTCGCGATTCTACCGAATCTCAAGTGCCCCCTCCTGTTTTTCACGGCGCTCATTTTAATTTGGCCGATTGTCATGTTCTACCCCAATTACTCGCTTCCTGGGTATTCGATAGACGAAATATAATAAGTTATCCAGTTTTCAAATTGTTGTATTTCCACCTCATCATCGATCCGCTTTCCCAGCAATGCACGCGCCACAGGAGAGTCCATCGAGATCAACCCCTCCTTAACGTTGAATTCGTCCGGGCCGACAATGCGATATTTCGTTGTATTGCCATCCTCGTCTTCCAATGTGACCCAAGCGCCAAAGAACACTTTATCCCGGTCATCGGGAATGCGGTCGACCACGGTGATTTCCTCGAGTCGCTTGGTAAGAAAGCGCACCCGGCTGTCAATTTCCCGTAGTCTTTTTTTGCCGTAGATGTAATCGGCGTTTTCGCTGCGGTCACCGAGTTTCGCCGCATCACTCACGGCCTGGGTGACTCGCGGGCGCTCGACCTCCCAGAGTTGCTTTACCTCTGCGCGCATACGTGCAGCACCGTCCGGGGTGATATACCGGGAGCCCCGTGGCCGCGGTGGCCGCCAACGGCCCATTATCGGGTACCCTCGAGGTTGTGGATGGTGATGCCCGGGCCCGGTTGTGGCAGCGGGAATTCAAAGATGCGGCTGTAAAACTCCAGTTCACCTTCCAGTGCCATCTTAATACTGCTCGCAGATCGGAATCCGTGGCCCTCGTCCTCGAATGTGATGTAAGCCACGGGGATATGTCGCTCGCGCAGGGCGGTCACCATGGTTTCCGCCTGGTTGGGCGGTACTACCTTGTCTTCCATTCCCTGGAAAAAGATCACCGGGCAATCCAATTGTTCAATGTGGTTGATCGGCGAGCGTTGCCGGTAAATATTCTCAGCGTCAGGCCAGGGGCCCACCAGCTTGTCCAGATAACGGGATTCAAATTTGTGTGTGTCCTGTGCGAGAGTCGTGAGATCACCAATGCCGTAGTGGCTCGCGCCCGCGGAAAATGTATTGTGGAAGGTGAGGGCGGCCAGCACCGTATAGCCGCCTGCACTGCCCCCTTTGATCAGCAGACGTTCGGGATCTGCCAATCCCTGTTCCACAAGATATTCCGCGCCGGCACAGACGTCCTCGACATCAAGAACTCCCCAATTGTTGGCGAGACGATCGCGGTAGGCGCGACCATAGCCGGTACTGCCGGAGTAGTTGACATCCAGGATACCGAAGCCGCGGCTGGTCCAGTATTGCACTTTTAGATTGAGCCCCGCGGAGGTTGCACCCGTAGGGCCGCCATGCCCAAAAACGATGAGCGGCGGTTTTTCGTCGGTGAGGTTGTGATAGTTCGGGTTGTGCGGGGGGTAGTAAAAACCGTGTACTTCCCGGCCGTCCTTTTCAAAACTGACAGATTGTGCTGGTGAAAAATAATGGCTGTCCACTGCGATCGAACTGCTGCTGGCCAGGGTCTGGAACTGACCAGTGTCACCGGCATAAAGGTGGATCGCGGGGAAGTCGGTTGCGCTGCTGCCGATAAACACGGCGTTGTTCTTGGCACAGCGAATGCTTTCGAAGTCGCACCCAGGGTGTTCCAGCAGTGTGTGTCTCCCGCGTTTGAGATCAAGGCACGCAAGTTGCCAGCGTCCATTATCCGTGAAGGTGCAGAAGATGGTGTCGCGATCCAGGAAACCGTAAGTGGACATGCCAAACACCCATTGCGGTGTTGCGAACTCCGCCGCTTTCTCCCAGAGTGGGGCATCGTTACCTGTCCAGTAAATATTCCACCAGTCGTTTTTGTCAGAAACGTAGTAGAGATCTCCAGCAGGTGACCATTGCGGTTGGAAGATGGATTCGCCGGCCCCTCCGGCGATTTTTTTGGTGCTGCCAGCACTGCCATCGGCGTCGAGCTCCATGAGCATCAGCTCGGTCGCATCCCAGGGCATATCTGGGTGGTGCCATTGAAGAAAGCTCAATTGTCTACCATCGGGGCTTAGGCTTGGAGTGGCGTAAAAGTCTGCACCTTGAGCGAGTACCGTTTGCCGGTATTCACTGCCTTCCAGATCAATGGCGACCAGCCGTGCCACGGGCTCCTGATTCGGGGCAGATCCATCTTCCAGAACGCAGATCAAACGGTTGCGGTGAGGATCCAGTTGCAGGTCGGCGTAGTGAAACGGGCCCTCTGGGGTTATCGGTTCCGGTGTCTGGCCATCGAGTGCCATCTGGTAGATTCGCTGATCTGCCGCCAGAACGAAGTACACCTTGCCGCCGGTCACGGTGTAAGCGCCGCCACCATATTCATGGGCCTTTGAGCGGATACTCAGCGGGGCGGGGATGACGTCTCGAGCCCGGGGCTGTGTGGGGTTGCTGATGTCGCATTCCACAAGCACCGAGCGCCCCTTTTCTGCGGGACGCGATTCCAACCAGTACGCTTTTCCATCCAGCAGGCGTGCGTCGCTGAGGCGCACATTCCCCGCTGTGAGTAGATCCGGGGTTATCGGGGACTTCCAGCTGCCGTAGGGTGCAGACTGGGTTGCGGTGGATGACGTTGATGACGAAGTGTTGGACGACATGACGGTTTGCTGGACCCCTGTTACGTACCTGATATTTGGGCGACCGGAAGTCTCGGCCGGATCGGATGCATTGTACGTCACCGCGGGAGGGTAACAAGTCGCGGATCAACCCCGCTGAGTGCTCTGGGGATCACTGGCCGCAGTGCAGCTGGCGCTTTCCGAGTGCTGAACTTTACTGGATTTATAGGAAAAGTTTTCGTCTGTTGCCGAGTGCCGCGCCCACGCAACCCATATTGGTAATATCAGTCAAAAGGATTGTCATGCAGACCCTTCTGGATTTATTCGGCTCCATTGTCAGCGCAGGAAACCAGATCACCTGGGGTGGGCTGGGCGGTTTCTGGTGGCTGGGCATTCTGATTGCCGTACTGCTACCGGCGGGTATTTACTTTACTGTGCGTACGGGCTTTGTGCAGATCCGCGCCTTTGGGCATATGTTGCGTGTCATGGCGCGCAGCTTTCGTAAGGAAAGCGACGACTGCGTATCGTCTTTCGAGGCGTTCGCTACCAGTGCGGCCGCACGGGTGGGAACCGGAAATATCGCCGGGGTGGCCGTGGCTATTACTGCGGGCGGACCAGGTGCAGTTTTCTGGATGTGGATGGTCGCACTTGTCGGTATGGCCACGAGTCTCATCGAAAATACCTTGGCGCAGACGTTCAAGGAGCCTGGCGACGAGCACGGCACTTTTCGCGGCGGGCCGGCTTACTATATCGACAAGGGGTTGGGAAAGAAATGGAAATGGCTTTCCGTAGTGTTCTCCATTTTTCTCGTGATCTGTTTTGGCTTTTTCTTTAACGCGGTGCAGGCGAATGCAATGGCCGATGCAATCAACGCGGCCTGGGGGATCAGTCCGCTGCTGATCGGTGCAGTGATTGCGATTCTGGCAGGGATGATTGTGTTTGGTGGTATTCATACCATCGGCCGTTTCGCGGGAATCGTGGTGCCCATTATGGCGCTCTTTTATATCGTGATTGCCATTGTGATTGTGGCGATGAATATCGATCGCCTGCCAGATGTATTCGGCGCAATTCTAGGGAATGCGTTTGGCGCTCAGGAGGCCGGTGCCGGCGCTTTCGGGGCGGTGGTCGCCAATGGCATCAAGCGCGGTCTGTTTTCCAATGAGGCGGGGATGGGCTCTTCACCGAATGTGGGAGCGGCGGCGGATGTGAAACACCCTGTGGTGCAGGGCTACGTGCAGATGGCTTCGGTATTTCTGGATACCATGATGATCTGCACTGCGACAGCGGCGATCATTCTACTCAGTGATGTGGAGTTGAACGGTGCGGTCGAGGGCGTTACGCTCACTCAATCGGCACTGGCCAGCGTGCTCGGCCCCTGGGGTAATAGCTTCGTCGCAGTTGCGCTCCTGTTTTTCGCGTTCACTTCCATTATTGCCAATTACTATTACGCGGAAACCAATATTTTTTATCTGTGGCACACCCGCACATCGATATTCTGTTACCGGGTTCTTTATATCTGTTTTATCTTGTTCGGCGCATGGGTGGCCTACACAGGAAGTTCCGGAAACTTTGCCTTGCTGTGGAATATGGCCGATATGTCCATGGGATTTATGGCGTCTGCGAACCTGTTGGCAATTCTGCTGTTGTCGGGTGCCGCACTCAAGGTGTTTTCTGACTACGAAGAGCAGCGCAGTCAAGGAATCGAGGAGCCGGTGTTTGACGCGCGACGCCACGATATTCCGGGGGTAGATCATTCGGTCTGGACCCCGCCGGAAACCCCGGAGAGCAGTCATTCGCGAGGCCCCGTAAAACGCGGCGCCACCGGAAACGGTGACTGATGGGGAAACGTGACCGGAGCGAGGTTTCAACTGGGAATTCGTTGGCCTCTCTTCTGCGATCTGATTGGGGAAATTGCCCATCGAACTTCGGCGAAAATTCCAGTGAGAACCAGTCCCCACTCCCATGGCTTCTAATCCCGTACCCTGCGCGCTATCTACGGACATCTGCCCGCGGGGGCGACGAGGAACAGATGGCAGGCCAGGCAAGGATTCACAATCGGTTACCCGCTAATGCGCAGGGAAGGAATCAGGACCGATTCCAGATCATATCCGCCGGAAAGACATTGCGCTCTAAACCACCCAAGGAAGTGCTGCAGCAGCTGGTGGCGGCATTCTCCATCAGCGCTGAGCAGGCGCGAAAGCTCTTTCTGAAGGGGTGGGTGATCAAGGACCAGTTGACCGCGGGTCAGGTGGTTCAGTTCCGGACCCAGTTGCAGCAACTTGGTCTGAAAATAGAAGTGCACCCCGCGGGGACTTTCGACAACCGTGCCATCCTTGCGCGCCTGAAGTTCGCCCGGCAGCGGCAGGAGCGCAAAGCCCAGCCTGTGGCGACCCCGAACGCGCAGGACCCGGAAAATTCATCGGTAAATCCTGTAGATCACAAGGCGTCCGCTACAAAGCCCACACTGGAAGCAGTTCCCTCCACACCGGCTGCCTTTTCCCCACAAAAGCGCTTCCGCACTGGCAAAACCAAAAGTCCGGGCAAGCTGAGCCAAGCGGAAACAGCCAGCAGCCAGCAGTCCGGCCCCGGTAATGCGGTGCATGAATCCAAACCGCAGGACGGCGCCCTTCGCGCCCAGCTTCGGGCGTTGTTTCATCCTGAACCCAACCCGGGCGCGCCGACACTATCGGCGCGAATGGCACTGATGGGGCAGTTGTTGCCGGCAGCAACAGTTCCCGCGGGTTTTATCGCGCTGATGGCTCTGTGCCTGTATCAGCTCGCGGGTGCGCTCTGGGCGTTGCCTGCGGCGGTACTCGACGGAGAGTTTGGCGCCGCTACGCTGCTCGGGAGTGGTGTAACGGTGTTACTGGTGGGCTTTTGCGGTGTGTTGGTACTGCACCCGTATCTGTTCCCAAGGCGTTCCCATCTGAGTGCCGGCGTGGCAGGGGACCTTGACGCGGTGCGGCTTACGAAGCGGGAGGCACCGGGCTTTTTCCTGCTGCTGGAAGTGATGGGTGAGACGTGTGGTATCAGCGTGGCGGGTAAGCAGAAAGGGCCCAGGAACCTTACTTCCGTCAATGGCATTGTGACCACCGAGGTTCTGGTAACGGCGGGTGGCGACATCCGGGTGCTTCGGGAACCGTTTTCCCCGCCAAAACTGTCGCTGGGTCTCAGTGCTGTGGCCGCTCTGGATGGTGGCGATGTACTCGCGTTGATGGCCAGAGCCATGTGCAACCATCGGGGCCGGTGGTTGCGGGCTGCACAGGCGATTGCAATTGGCACTTCCGAACGTCTGCAGTGGATGCAGGATGCACTGGAGCGAGACCAGACGATATGTGGAACGGATGCAGAGGTTACCGCCATGTTAAAGCCCCTGCACAGACTTTTGGCAATATGCGGGCGTCCGCTGGTACCGGTAATCGATCGGCTGCAGGTCGCGCACCAGCGGTTGAGCGGCCCATTGGCCGAGCGCCTCGAAGCGCAGGCGGATAGCGCAGCGGGACAGATGATCGGTTCGGATGCCTTTCACGGATTTGCCGAGCGCTGGAATCGCCTGGTACACGCCGATCTGGTATGTGGCGAAATCAATCGCGAGGCCCAGGCGCTGGGTAAACGCCTGGCGAATGTGCCGCTGGCGGTGCGGTGGTTATACAACAATATGGACGCGCAGACCCTGAAGGGTATTGATGCTGCGATGGCGGAAGAAACCGACTGCTGGTCGCAGGGTGAGCCCGCCGGTCACCAGCGTATTGGTGCGGTGGAAGAGCGGCAGTTACGGCCGCAATTACAGCGGCAGGACTTTTCTCTGCAGAAGCTGTTTACGGATTTTGTCGAGCTTTCTGCGCGGGTGAGCCGGGTAGGGCACGACGACAGCTGTCGTCCGGTGGATAATCGCGCGCTGTTGGAGACTGACAAGAACAGCGAGGCTGCCCAGCAGGTATTGACCCGCTACTTCAACCGCGCGATTCCGCGAGATTTTCTCCATCTCCACCCGCCGCGGAACGAAGAGCTAAAAGAATTGGATCTACAGGCTTCCATCGACTGGTTGCGTGGTCGCCTGGTGGATTTGCAGGACCTGGAACAGCGGATTGCGCAGCTGCAGCTCAAGGGGGCGCGATTACAGATTGGGGCGGCGCTGGTGCGTGCGAATGTTCGGGTGGATCCCCGTAGCTACGGTCTGAGCGGCACCACGCCGGCGGCGACGGATGAATCGCGCCAGGACAACCGGGTGCGGGTCAAGGAGTGTCTGCAGCAGCGCCAGCAGTTGCATAGTATGTTTTATCAGAGGATAGAGCGGGCCATGGCAAGTATGCCCGGGCCGGATCGGAGTAAGGCACAGGAGGCCATTGCGCACTTGCGTAAATTTGACGCGCTGAGCGAGCCGTTGGCCGCACTCAACCGCTACAGTGATGTTGTGTGCGAGCTGATCGAGCGCGCACCTGAGCAGGAACTGCCTGCCCCTTTGCTACAGAAATACCCGCAGCTTATCAGCCAGCAAATTCGCCAAATAGAAGAGGTCGTAAAAGCGAGGCGGGTGCCGCTGAGCGCAGTGCAATTGGAGAAGTTGACCTCCTGCGGCCAGGGCGAAACCGCGATTCCACCATCAGCCCGTAGCGGTGATGTGACCGGTGCATTGCAGGCTCTGGAGCTGCGTGGCAAGTCTGCCAGTGCTGCGGTGATGGATGCGTATCAGGCAAAGCTGGCGCAGTTGCTGGCGCTTTGCCTTACTGAAGAGGAGCGGCTGAAAGTCAAACCTTTACGGCTTGCCAGTATCTGAGTTGATGTTGGGCACGACGGGCAGTTGCGGGTTCCTCCCGCTCGTGCTCGATGATTTGGCGGTCAGCCGCCAGCCAGTTTTACCTTCAACTGCTTCCCTTCGAGCACCGCCTTAATCTCTTCGCGCTTATCGCCCTGGATCTCGATGACCCCGTCTTTCAGGGCACCACCACAGCCACACCGTTTTTTCAGTTCCGCGAGCAACAGCTTCAGTTCTGCGTCTGTGCCGTCCAGCCCCCGGACACAGGTTACCCCTTTGCCTTTCCGTCCTTTGGTTTCCCGCTGGATTCGGACGATACCATCGCCCTGGTGGCGCTTTTCCTCCTGGGCCGGCTCTTTGATACGGCCGCGGTCGGTTGAGTAAACGAGTCGATTCTTGTCGCGCATTTCGGTTTCCTGCTGGTCGACGTGGTGCGGGATGTCGGAGTTGATCTGGTGGCGAAGCATAGCGGATCCGAGACTTGTTTCAAAAATGGCGTATTCTGTGTCACCGGTGTCAGCTAGAATGTCACCCAATGCACTTTTTCTATTATTGAAAACGAGAAGGACCCGATTACATGCCTCTCACGGGAACCCGCAAGTGGCTGAATGAAGTTATTTTTGGTACTGACACGCCGGCGGGGAAGTATTTTGATGTTGTCCTGATCTGGGCAATCCTGCTGAGTGTTATCTTGGTGGTGTTGGCATCCGTGGAAAGCCTCTGGGTGCGCTACGGGGAAGCCTTCTATCAATTGGAGTGGTATTTTACTGCTCTGTTTACCCTCGAATATATGGCCCGGGTCTACTGCGCCCGGGATCGCAAGGCGTACATCACTAGCTTTTACGGTATCGTCGATCTCCTAGCTATCCTGCCCAGTTACCTTGCACTGATCTTTACTGGTGCTACCTATCTGATGGTGATCCGCCTGCTGCGGGTGTTGCGGGTCTTCCGGGTGCTCAAACTGGTTCGTTACCTGAGCGATGCCAATATTCTGATGCGCTCACTGTGGCAGGCAAGGCGGCGGATATTTGTCTTTTACACCAGTGTATTGGTGTTGTGCGTCATTTTCGGCAGTATCATGTTTGTGGTGGAAGGTCCCAAGCACGGATTTACCAGTATCCCCAAAAGCATTTACTGGACCATCGTCACCATCACCACTGTCGGCTTCGGGGACATTACCCCACATACCCCGCTTGGACAGGCCATAGCCTCCATGACGATGCTGATCGGCTATTCCATCATTGCCGTGCCGACCGGTATCGTCACCGCGGAACTGGCCCATGAGATCGGCCGTGAGAAGCAGTTGGCTAGGTGCCACAACTGTGGAAAAGCTGGTCATGACGCCGATGCGGAATACTGCAAGCAGTGCGGTTATCGTCTGGAGGATTTCGAGGAGCCGGCGGGCGAGGGGGTTTCACACCCGGGCCAGATAAACCGGTAGAGCGGCGATCACTCTACCTGTCTTAACAGCCCTGCAGTGATCGGCTATCCTTGCGCCCCGTTTGATAACCGGCATTGACCGGGGTATTGCCGGTTATATGTGAATTCTGTTCAGCTATTTCGATTGGTAATTCTTTTTCATGGATATACAGGGATTTTGCGCCCCGGGGTTTGAAGCCCTATACGATGCCTTCGCGGCCAACTTCCGTGAACATGGCGACGTCGGTGCCTCCTTTTGTGCAGTGCAGCACGGTGAGACCATCGCCTCCCTATGGGCCGGCAGTGCTGACCGCGCGGGTACCGAAGCCTATGAAGAAGACACTCTCGCCAATGTGTTCTCCTCTTCCAAGGGCATCCTGGCGCTTATCGCCCTGCAGCAGGTTGCAGCAGGCAAACTGGACCTCGATACCCCGGTTGCCGAGTATTGGCCAGAGTTTGCTGAGGCGGGCAAGGGTGGGATTACCGGTCGGCAACTGCTGTGCCACCGCAGTGGTGTGATTGCGTTTCGCGAAAAAGTCGCAGATGCGCTGATTTATGACTGGGATGCCGCGCTGGCTCAGGTCGCAAAGACTGCGCCCTGGTGGGAGCCTGGCAGCCAGCAGGGGTATTCCCCGTTTCTGTATGGCTGGACACTGGGTGGTCTTATCGAGAAGGCCAGTGGCGCCAGCATAGGAGAGCTGTACCTTCACGGTATTGGCGACCCGCTACAGCTTGATGGCGGATTTGGTGCCCATGGGCATCGCTCGACCCGGATCGCCGACGTTGGCCCTCTGAAAAAACCTTTGCCTGAATTGCGCCCCAATGCGATCGGTCGCTCAATCAAGGAAGACAGGCAGGGCCCGGTAGCCACAGCCTTCACCAACCCTGTCACCCTTATGATGGGAACCAACGGAGAGCAGTGGCGGAGTGCGCTCATTCCTGCGGCCAACGGCCATTTTAGTGCCCGGGATCTGGCCGCAGTGTACGGGGATCTGTCCAGAGAATATCCGGAACTGCTGGGCCGCGAGATTCTGCGCGAGGCTACGAAAGAGCAGAGCCGCGGGCGGGATGCGATTCTGCAGACGGATGTGGCATTTGGTTGTGGCTTCCTGAAAGCCGGTTCAGCACCAGACCTGGCGTTTGGTAGTGCCGCTGGTTTCGGTCATCCCGGCGCCGGTGGAAGTGTGGGCTTTGCGGACCCACACACGGAGCTGGGCTTTGGCTATGTCACTTCACGAATGGGGCAGAGCCTTTTCATGGATCAGCGGGCGGTGGGGCTGAAAGATTGCCTTTACCGTTTACTTTAAGTGGAGCGATACAATGAGTGACGCTGTTCGACAACTGGAAGCCCGAGTCGATGAGTTGGAAACGCGACTGGCGTTTCAGGAAGATACGCTGACCCAACTGAATGACACCATCGCTCAACAGGATGCTCAGCTGCGCGCTCTGGTGGGGCGCCTGAAGGAAGTGTCTGAGAAATATCAGGATCTGATGTTTGAAATGAACAAGGGCGACAAGCCCGGCGACGAGCGGCCGCCCCATTATTAACCGGTGACCTCACACCTCTACTGTTCCTGCCGCCACCAGGGGGAGGGGGCACCATCACCGGAATGTAATCTGCTGGCGGTACACTCTCAGCGCTGCGCCTATTTCTACGTGAGTTTCTGGAAATTTACTATTTTTCGTCTTGTTCCCTCCTGTCAGCCCTTGACAAATCTTTTCCACATCGAAACCGTCTCTTTTGAACCGCCTGCCAATGGACCAACAGTTAGTACGCGAAGCCTTGAAACTCTCTTAAGTGTTTGATTATTAAAGAAAAAATGCATCGGTGTAAAAAGTGCACAAATCGCTGGGGGCTAGGGATTGCGCCGTTTCTCGCACCGTTTTGCAGATTCATACACATAGTTATCCACAGATCTTGTGGAAGGAAGTTTTTCTGGGGCATACCGCGGGAGTGTCGTTCGCTTTCGTAGCGGTTGTGCAGCTCAAGGTGTGTGAGCCTCGTCGGTGCATACAAAAGAAAGCATCGGGCAGTGATAGGCGTTGCCTTTACCGATGAGTATTTGTATCTCCGCCCGATTCCAGGTTCAGGGCGATTTTCAAATTCACGCCAAATTTGGGAATTGAGCGGTAGACCAGAAGGGACTTTCCGCATAGTCTTCGTGCCAATGGCGAACACGGTTCAGCCTGCAGTCAGCTTTTCACAGTCAAACTGCTCCATATTCCACCCGTCATCAGTAAAAGCGTTAGGAGAAAGCTTAATGAAAAAATGGGTCGCGATTCTTGCTCTGGGCTCACTGGTTGGTTGTACCACCCTGGATCCTTACACCCAGGAAAGTAAAACCAGTAATGCCGCCAAGGGCGCAGGTGCCGGTGCCGTAGCCGGCGCTATCATCGGCGCGGCGACAGCCAGTAAGAGCGATCGTAAAAAAGGCGCGATCACTGGCGCACTCGGTGGCGCCGCCATCGGTGGTGGTATCGGCTACTACATGGACCGCCAGGAGATGGCGCTGCGTCAGCGCCTGGAAGGTACCGGTGTTCGTGTTCAGCGTGAGGGCGATAACATTCGCCTGATTATGCCGGGCAACATCACCTTTGCTACCAACCGCTATGAAATCCGCAATGATTTCTACGGCACTCTGGATTCTGTTGTATTGGTACTGAACGAGTTTGATAAAACCGCTATCCGAGTGAGCGGCCATACCGATAGCACTGGTTCGGATGTTACCAACCAGACTCTGAGTGAGCGTCGCGCTGAGTCGGTTGCGAACTTCTTTACCACCCGTGGTGTTGCTGCCGGTCGAGTGCAGGCCGTGGGTTACGGTGAACGCTACCCCATCGCCAGCAACGACTCCGACGCAGGCCGTCAGGCTAACCGTCGCGTAGAGCTGGAACTGTTGCCGCTGCAATAGAGCGAGAATACGTAAGGGCGCTTCGGCGCCCTTTTTTGTGTCTGTTTATATTTCGGGATGAGGATGCAGGGAGGTAGGAATGTTGGGGGGTAAACTAAACCGACGATACCTGACGAGATTCGCGTGGTTTCGCTATGCGGCCGTACTGGCCTTCACATTGGCCGCCTCGCCCCTAGCAGCAGACCCGTTATCCGACTCGAGAAAGGGCGGGGCGGAGGGAGTCGCACTTACGGTGCCGCTGAAGCAACAGCTTGAAACAGCTGAGCTGGTCGCGCGCGTTGAAATTACGGCTGTTCAGCGGTTGATTGATCATGCGCTGTCCGAGCCTGGTATGACCGCGGTTACGGGCTACGTATACTCAGGCGTTACCCAACGGGTATGGAAGGGCGCTTCAGTGGCGCACATTGCGTTTCGTGTGCACTTGGCTGATTGCGTGGAAAAATTGACCAGAGGGCGACAATACCTGATTTTCGCGCGGACAAATGCGCGTGGCTACCTGGAGCTGCTGAGTTGCGAGGCGGCGATTGCCAATCCCGAAACCGGAAGCTTGCTGGCTGAACTGGAGCAATACTACCAAGGTTGATCCGTTTTCCCCGGAGAGTCACATAGGCGCGGTACCCCTTGTGAGTGAAGGACTCCGGGCCATAGAATTTACTCTAATATCGAATTGAACCTTTATAAGCATAAATACTTAAATGCTGGAACAATGTTCCTTGAAGTGCGGCAATTGGGGATTATTCTTATCTGTATTGGCGTCGTCTTCCTCGGTGCTGCCGAATGAACGCCAACCGATAACGACGGGGCAGGTAATCCGCCTGTGCTTGCCGCCAGGTCCCAGGATCTGCCCGATCGTTTTGCTCTCATTCCAACCGACCAGGGGTCATCGGGACTATGAAAAAACTACTCTTGCCACTGATTATTCTGTTGCTGATTATCGGCTACTTCATGTCCAAGAAATCGGACGACTCCGTGGGTGATGCCTACGACAAGATGGAGAAGCCGGCCATCGAAGATACCCAGCCCGCACCGGATAGCGACTCCACCATGCCGGATTCATCCAGTGATCCAACCATGCCGCAGGAAAGTGACGACGTGGCACCGACAACCACTGATCCGCAATCCTCCGATAGCCGCCTGATGGACGACACCAAAGATGCCGCCCGTGACGCCGGTGATGCGGTGAAAGATGCTGCCGATGATGCGGGCGACGTCGTGAAAGATGCCGCTGATGACGCTGGTGATGCACTTAAGGATGCCGGTAAGGCAACCAAAGACGCCGCGGAAGACGCGGCAGACAAAGCCAAAGATGCGTGGGACGACCTGAAGGACAAAGCCAAGAGTGAGGACGAGCCCCAGCAGTAATGCGCTGTTTGATCTGAGTGTAATGGAAGGCTGCGACTGGTTCGCGGCCTTTTTCTTTTCTACGCTTAAAGCGTAGTTACGAAGTTATGACAGATCATGATCGAGCACTGCTGGCACCACGACCACGACATTCTGGAAATCCGGCCGGTTGCGGAACTCAAGCCCGCCGAATTTCGTGCACTGGCCGCGCAGGTGGACCCCGTGATCTGTGAGCACGGCGGCCTGCAGGGCCTCCTGATCAACGCACGTCATTTTCCGGGTTGGCAGAATTTTGCCGCCCTGGTGTCCCACTGTGTTTTCACCCGCAATCAGCATCGTCACCTGCATCGCATTGCCGTGCTCTCCGATAACATGCTGCTGGCCTTTATGCCGCAGCTGTTAAATCACTTTGTTGCCGCTGAGGTGCGTCCGTTTCCTGGCAGTGAGGAGCAGGCGGCACTGGAATGGCTCGCCTATCCCGGGTAAATTGCCCACGCAATACCGCACGAATGACTCGGGTGTGCCCAAAACATGCAGCTGGCCGTTACCGCCGCAGATGAAAATATCTCGGCGCAAGCACAATTCCTTGCCGAACAGCTCGATTTGCCATTTCTTGGAGTAGTACAGGAAAAATTTATCGAGGATTTCCCCTTTGTACTGCGTCGGGGTGAACGGCTACAGCTTTGTGCCACTGGCCGTAAAGCCCCGGGTCCGATAACCGTGGATTTTGTAGCCGGCGCAGCCGCTCACCGGCGTAAGTACGGTGGCGGCAAGGGGCAGCAGATCGCCAAAGCGGTCGGAATCCGCAGTGGTTTTAACCCGCAAATTCTCGACGCCACGGCCGGCCTGGGGCGAGACGCTTTCGTTCTCGCCTCCCTGGGCAGCGAGGTCCGTATGCTGGAGCGTAACCCCGTGGTCTACGCGCTGCTTGAAGACGGTTTGGAGCGCCTGCAAGCTGCCGCCCAGACCGATGCCGAGCTCGCGCCTATTGCGAGTCGGCTGTCCCTCGAGCCCAGAGTCGAGAGCGCCGCGACCTGGTTGGCTGAGCAGGGGGCCGAAATGGTGCCGGTCATTTATCTGGACCCGATGTTTCCCAGTCGCGATAAAAGCGCCAAGGTCAAAAAAGAGATGGTCGCCTTCCACGATATTGTCGGGAGTGACGAAGATGCGGATACACTCCTGAGCCCGGCTTTGGAGGCGTGCTATTACCGCACCGTAGTGAAGCGACCGCGGCTCGCGCCAGATCTAGACGATCACAAGCCGAGCCTGCGGTTTGAGGGGAAGTCCGGAAGGTTTGATGTCTACACCAAGCACGGTGTGCCGGTTTAGCAGTTGACCGCGTTTACCGCCAGGCCGCCGAGAGAGGTCTCTTTGTACTTGCTCTGCATATCAATGCCGGTCTGGCGCATGGTTTCAATAACGCTATCCAGCGGCACGATGTGCGCACCTGTACCACGCAGTGCCAGACGCGCCGCATTGATCGCTTTCACCGCGCCCATGGTGTTGCGTTCAATACAGGGCACCTGCACCAGGCCACCGATGGGATCACAAGTCAACCCGAGGTTGTGCTCCATCCCGATCTCTGCAGCGTTTTCTATCTGCTGGTTGGTGCCGCCCTGAACCGCGGCCAGCCCCGCGGAAGCCATTGAACAGGCCACCCCGATCTCTCCCTGGCAGCCCACTTCCGCGGCGGAAATGGAAGCATTCTTTTTAAACAGCATGCCGATCGCGCCGGCGGTGAGCATAAATTCCACCACCTGATCTTTCAGATCGCCGTGCTGCGCCTCGTCGTGGACAAATTCTACGTAATAGGCAATGGTCGCGGGAATCACGCCCGCGGCGCCATTCGTTGGCGCTGTCACTATCCGCCCGCGCGCCGCGTTTTCCTCATTCACTGCCAGGGCGAAAAGGCTCACCCAGTCGAGAATAGAAAGACCCTGGCAGCGTTCCTCCTTGGATTGTTTGGACAGTTCCCGAAAGTGCTCTTCGGCGCGGCGACGCACGCCCAGCCCTCCGGGCAGGGTGCCACTCTGGCGGCAGCCCCGCTGGATGGAGGCGTCCATGACTTCCCAGATATTCCAGAGCGTATCTTTGATTTCCTGCTCAGAACGGAACGCTTTTTCGTTCTCCATTGCGAGCTCCGCGATGGTCCAGCCGTGTTTGTCGCACAGGGCCATCAGCTCTTCAGCGGAACTGAAATCATAGGGAAGAAGCGTTGCTATCTGCTCTTTGTTGCTGAAGTCCTCTTCCGATAGCACGAATCCCCCCCCGATTGAGAAGTAACTGCGCTCGAACAGGCACTCATCGCCAGCATAGGCCTTGCAGGTCATGCCATTGGAGTGTTGTGGCAGGAACTCTTCCTTGTGGAACAGCAGGTCCCGTGCCCGTTCAAAGTGAATCGCACGTTGGCCGTTCAGTATCAGCTGCTGATGGGTGTCGATACCCGTGAGACGACCGTCAATGCTGTCGACATCTATGCTATCCGGAGCTTCGCCCTCGAGGCCCATCAATACCGCCATATCGGTGCCGTGCCCAACGCCGGTGAGGGCTAAGGAGCCGTACAGATGGACTTCCACTCGATCGGTTTTTTCCAGATCGCCGCGTACTTCCAGATCAGACACGAATTGTCGCGCCGCTACCATGGGGCCCACGGTGTGGGAGCTGGAAGGGCCGATGCCGATTTTGAACAGTTCGAAGACACTGATACTCATGTGTTCGGTGACTCTCTCGCCATATCTCGCGGTGAACTCCGCGAACGTTGATTATTAGTGTAGTTATCGGGCTTTCAGGTCCGCGCAAAGTCGCCCTGAGCTTTGCTGGCGCACACGTTCGCCGAAGCGAAACTGGGCCGCAATATGGGCATGAAAAATCAAAATTATATTTGGTGGGAAAGGGTGCCGGTGCGACAAATGGCTGGCTTGTGGCGGCCGACGGTACAGAATGCTGCAGAAAATAGACGGGTAGGGGATGCCCGGTCAGGCGTCGAGGGCAGGGCTCCCGTGTTCAGGGAGCCGTCGCGGTCAGAGTGGCGCGCAGTGGCGCCGGGTGCCCTTCCACTGTCCTGCTGTGATCCTCTGGATCGAGGAAATCTTCCAGGGATTCAAATTGCATCCAGTCTGTGCGGCGCTGTTCTTCCAGTGTGGTGCGGTCCAGATCAACAGTTTTTACATCCACAAAGCCGGTCTTGCGCAGCCAGCTTTCCAGGGTCGCAGTACTCGGGAAAAACCACACATTGCGCATTTTGGCGTAGCGCCCTTCCGGGACCAGACATTCGCCCAGCCCACCGTCGATCACGAGCGTCTCCAGAAGTAGCTGGCCACCTGGACGCAGAGTCTCTTTGAGCTCACGCAAGTGATCCAGGGGTGAGCGGCGGTGGTACAGGACCCCCATGGACAGCGTGGTATCGAAGGCCTGCAGGCCCGGCGGCAGCGCCTCGATACCCAAGGGCAATACGTCGACAGGCTTTTCCTGGCCCAGGTATTTCTTCAGCGCGTAAAACTGGGCAACGAATTTCGCAGATGGATCAATACCGATTACGCGTCGCGCGCCGGCGCCAAACTGCCGCCAGCAGTGGTAGCCACTGCCGCACCCCACATCCAGTACCAGGCGATTTGTGAGATCGTGAAGGTGCGGCGCCACGCGATCCCACTTCCAGTCTGATCGCCACTCGGTGTCGATTAGGAGGTCGAACAGTGTCCAGGGACCTTTACGCCAGGGGTGCAGTTTACGCAGTTGTGTTTCCAGGCCCGCGAGCTGCTCCGCCGTGGCATCGCCCGCTTGCCCTATGCGGATCTCTGAGGTGACTTCCACAGACGAGGGCACAATGTCTGGCAATGCGTCCAGCACCTGGCGCCATTCCGGAAGGTCACCCCAGCGCGCCGGGCTGAGCCCGTCGGCGATCTGCTGTGGCAGTCTGGTGAGCCAGGGGCGCAGTTCGGGCGTGTGCTGGATACCCGCGTACAGTGAGGTGTAATCAATCATGAAGGCTATCGGATAATAGAGGCGACCAGTATCGTGCTAACGGGGAGTGGCTCAGACGTCGCGCTGTTTTATGGCAATCATGGAGGCGAAATTAAAGCACTGGAACCACACATCGACACTTTTGAAACCGACACTTTTCAGGCGCGTACGGTGGTCGTACAGAGTTTCGGGAATCAGTACATTTTCCAGTGCACTGCGCTTCTGGGCAATTTCCAGCGCGCTATAACCATTAGCCGCCTTGAAAGAGTGGTGCAGGTCAATCATCAGTTCATGGTGATCGATGTCGGAAAACGCCACTTTCTCAGACAGAATCAAAACGCCACCGGGGCGCAGCCCGTCGTAGATCTTCTGAAGAATGGTTTCCCTCTCTTCGGTCGCGATGAACTGCAGGGTGAAGTTCAGTACTACGACCGAGGCATTTTCAATGACTACGTTCTGCAGGTCGTCGCATACCAGTTGCACGGGAAGCTGACCGCTGTCCGCGGCCAGTACCGTGCGAGCACGCTCGATCATTGCGGTGGAATTGTCCACGGCGATGATTTCGCAGTTCGCCGCCGGAATCCGGTGGCGCATGGCCAGGGTGGCAGCACAGAGTGAGCTGCCCAGGTCGTAGCAGCGGCTTCCGGCTTGAGCGTAGCGCTCGGCCAGGGTGCCGATCATGGCTACGATAGTGGTGTACCCCGGTACCGAGCGCTGAATCATATCCGGGAAGACTTCTACCACGGACTGGTCAAAGGTGAACCCCGCCACCTGCCCCAGTGGGCTGGCGAAAATATCGTCTTTTTTAGTGTCGGACTTGCTCACGGGGTGGCTCACAATTTTTCTTCGTGCAGGTTCAGCGCCAGACCGGCGTCGCGCCCCTGGTTACCAGTAACCACCGCGGTACTGGCTTTTTCCGCCTGAAGGTATGTTCTGCCTACTCGCTGTAGATCTTCCAGGGTAACTTCGGTTACGCGGCGGCGAAACGCCTGGCGCACCTCATGGGTTCGGCCATACAGATTCGAGTGGAACGCCTTCTTGGCTTCACCGGCGGGGGAGCCGGGTTTGTCCATGCCGCCCACGACACCGAGAATGGCTTCTTCCACCTGCAGATCGCTGTGGGATTCGTTCAACAGCCATTCCACGGATGCATCGAAATCGTTCAGGGTTTCCGCCATACGCGGGTCGCGGTACGAGTAAAAGCGGAAAGCACCGATGGTGGCGTCGTGGCTGGCTCCACCACCGTAGGCGCCACCTTGTTCGCGAATGGTGCGGTGCAGGTAGCCATTGCGCAGGAAGCCGCCAAGCACCGCCAGTGCGGCCGCGTCCGGGTGTGACATGGGCACGGTGGGGTAGGCTTTGGCACAGAAGTTTACCTGGCTGTTGGCCACCCACATCTCCTGTACCGGGGTTGCGGTAAAATCGTCTTTGTCAGGGCCGTAATGGGTCCCATTCCCCTTGGTCAGCGGCGTCAGGGCATTGGTGAAGTCCGTCAGCTTGTCTTCCTCGCCAATCAGCAAAAACTGGCGTTCTGCGCCGAGTATTTTCTGGTGAATGCCATTGAAGGTGCCGGCAAGATCCTCGAGGCCCGCACTACTGTCGAGACTCTTGATCAGTGCTTTCAGTCGGCGCAGTCCCTGAAGGCCGCCGAACTCGTGGCCGTCGGCGGCGGCGCGGTTGAATCCCGCACTGGCTGCGGCCATGGCAAGGGCGTGGCCATTCCCGACAACGGATTGCTCCCGTCGGGCAAGGGTCTGCAACAGCAACTCTTTAATACGCGGCAGCTCGTCAAAGCGGACCTGCTCCATGGTGGCCTGCATCAGTTCCGTAAGGCCGGACTGATTGGCGGCAAGTGCTTTACCGGACAGAATGAAATGGCCAGTCTGGCTGTGCAGGTCCTCGAGCCCGGTTCGCTGACTGGTAAAGCTATGCAGGGAACCGGCAACCGCCGCCTGCCATTGTTGGACCTGCAGGTAGTCTTTGTCGCCGAGGCCGACTTCACTCAGGGTCTGGCAGTAGTAGGGCAGCAGCAGGCGCTCCTCATCGGTAAAGTCGGGCAGGGAGGCCACCAGTTGCTGGTATACCAGCCCATTGGTGCCTGCGCTGTAGCGGCTGACCTTGTTGCCATTGACTTCGATTGTTTCGCCATCCACACGGGGCAGCTCTGGGGGGATGTCTTCCACGCCCACTTTAGGAAGTATGGACTCGTCATCCTTACGCGACTGGCGCTCCGCCAGAGCCTTGGCGGTCTGGATGATCTGCTGTTTTTCGCCCTCTCCAAGGCGAGCCTTGATGTCCGCCAGGCGTTTCTTCTCTGCCTGTTCAGCGCGCGTGGCCATATCTGGGTCGGGGGCCAGTACCAGTCGCACCCGGTGCTGGTTCTTCAGCAATAATTCCCGCGCGGCATTGGCGATAAACTTCGGATCTTTGATCTGCTCGCGCAGTTTTTCCAGAGTGGCATCGATATTGAGCAGGCCGATGGCGTCACCCCGGTGGGTGGCGCCTGAAAGCGCGGTCAGAATTAGCTGCAGGCCGTAGGGGTAGCCGTCGCCGCCGATTTCTCGTTGCTGCAGCTCCAGCTGGTGTAGGGCGGAGGAAACCTGCTCATAGGGCACGCCATTTTCCGCAACGTCCTCAAGGACTTTCAGAACCTGTTGCTCGAATTCGTCTGCTCGCTCCCGCTCACTGCCTTCAATGCCACATACGAACACCAGTTCACGCTGGCTGTCGTCGAGCCCGCACAGGGGGGAGGGGGACTGCCCCAGTTCACTGGTTTCCAGCAGGTGCATCAGCGGAGAGGCGCTGTTGTCCAACAGTACGCCGGATAGCAGGTGGGCGGTCAGTGCCTGCTCGAGATCTGTTACGTCACCCAGCAGCCAGCCGAGGACAATATGAGTTTTCTCTTGCAGGCCTTCTTCGGCTGGCAGCGGGTAATGTTCTTCCACCCTTACCGGTGCTACGTAGAGCTTTTCCCGGTCAACACTGATGATTTCGTCGAGTTGGTCAAATTTGTGCAGGGCTTTCTCTTCAAAAATTGCCTGGTGCTCGGCGGCCGCGATGTCACCAAAGGTCATGAAGATGGCATTGCTCGGGTGGTAATGGGTGCGATAGAAGTCCACCAGCTGCTCGTAGCTGAGGTCGGGGATATCCGCGGGTTCGCCACCGGAGTTGTAGTGGTAGGTGGTGGTGGGGAACAGGTATTTACTGAGTTTCTGCCACAATTGTGAGGTGACAGAGCTCATGGCACCTTTCATCTCGTTAAACACCACGCCCTTGAAGACCAGGTCGCTGTCCGTATTATCTGCTTCGGCGAATTCCAGGCGGTGGCCTTCCTGAGCAAAATCCAGAGGGTCCAGCTTGGCGAAAAATACGGCATCCAGATATACATCCAGCAAGTTGTCGAAATCCTTGCGATTCTGGCTGGCGAACGGGTAGGCGGTCCAATCGGAACTGGTGAAGGCGTTCATAAAGGTGTTCAGTGAACGCCGTATCATCATGAAGAAGGGGTCGCGCACCGGATACTTGTCGCTGCCACACAGGGCGGTGTGCTCCAGAATATGGGCCACCCCCGTCGAGTCGTGGGGAACGGTGCGCAGGGCTACCAGGAACACATTTTCGGGGTTGTCCGCGGCAATATGCAGGTGCTGGGCACCGGTGCGGCGGTGACGGTACTCTTCCACGCGAACGCCAAGGGACTCGATCTCGGCACTGGTCATCGGTTCGAAGGCGGGGTGTGCGTTGCTCAAAAGTCAGCTCCAGTGGTAATTAGCGGTCGCCCTGGCGCTACGTTTTCGCCAGGGCCGAATCGGCGGCCATTTTAGCGCCGAGTGGTGACGAAATGACAGGGTTGACACCGGGTTCACCGGTGCGACACTTCCGGCCGCGTTGTACTTATCGTTAGACATGACGCAATAAATGTAGTCGATGGGAGATTGTGCGTTGAACTGGATGGATTTTGCGAGCCTGGCAGGGTTTTGCTTTACCTGGGCCGGCTATACGGTGTTTGCCCGCCGCAAGGCCAAGACGGCCTGGTGTCTGGCTTCCTCCATGCAGTGGTACCGGGTGGAATGGATGCTGCGTATGCTGGACCGCGATATGCGTATGCCGGATGCGGCCATCCTCAGTAATCTCGAGCGGGTGATTGGCTTTTTCGCATCGACCAGCATTCTGATCCTGGCCGGTCTGGTTACCGCACTGTCCGCCAACAGTGCTGCGGTTGCTGTATTGAGCAGCCTGCCATTCGCGCAGACCACGACCGTAGAGCAGTTTGAATTGAAGGTGTTGGCTCTGATACTTATCTATATTTTCGCCTTCTTCAATTTTACCTGGTCCCTACGCCAGTATTCTTTCGCGAACGTGTTACTGGGCGCTGCGCCGGCGGTAGATGAGCAGGATGTAACCCGCGAGGAGCGTCGCCGTTATGCCATCAGTGCCGCCAAAGTAATTGACCAGGCCGGGCACAGCTATAACTACGGTCTGCGCTGCTACTACTTTTCAATGGCGGTTATGGGCTGGTTTGTACATCCCCTGCTGTTCGTGCTCGGTTTCCTGGCGGTAGTGTGGGTGTTGTACATGCGAGAATTTCGCTCCCGCACTCTGCAAGTGATCCTCGCTGCCGAAGGGCGCTCGCTGGATCAGGCGCGAGAAAAGTAGGCGCTTGTGGAAGACCGAAATTTCGACGACCTTGCAGAGCGCTTCCGAAAGCGGATTTACGGTGGGCTCAAGGGCGAGATCCGTTTGGCGGTGCTGCAACGGGATCTGGCTGATTATGTCAATTTTGATTCTGCAGATGGCGAGCGGCCGGTGGTACTGGATGCCGGTGGTGGACAGGGGCAGTTTGCGCTGGATCTCGCTGCGGCGGGCCATCGTGTCTGGATTACCGATATTTCCCAAGCCATGCTGGATCTGGCTGACGAGCAGGTACAGGCGCGAGATCTCCAGTCGCGGGTGTCGCTTGTCCAATGCCCGTTACAGCAACTGCGCGGAATGGCGGAGATCCCCCCCGCGGATCTCGTACTGTGCCACGCGGTGCTCGAGTGGTTGGGGGAGCCTCAGCAGGCTCTGGTCCATTTGGCCGAATCCGTCAAAGCCGGCGGTTATCTTTCGCTCACTTTCTATAATCGCCGCGCGCTCGAATTCCGTTTGTTGCAACGGGGAAGTCTGCGGCAACTGGATCGGCATCTCGATAGTGGGACTTGGGGAGGTCACCCCGGCAGCCTCACGCCGCAGAATCCATTGTTGCCGGAAGATGTGAAGGACTGGGTGGCGCAGGCGGGCCTGTCTCTGGTGGCGCACAGCGGTATTCGCTGCTTTCACGATTTCATGACCCCGGAGATGCGCGACAAGCTGCCAGAGCACGCCATAGTGGAAAAGGAGTTGGTCTATTCCCGGATCGATCCTTATCGTGCCCTGGCGCGATACGTCCACCTGCTCTGCAGAAAGGTGTAGGTTTGCCGTCCGATTATTCGCCCAGCTGTTTCAGCAACAGCGCCTTGGCTGCGTTGATACGGGATGCCAGATAGTCGTTGCCGCCGCGATCCGGATGGAATTTCTGGATCAGCTTGCGATGGGCTCCGATGATTTCCTCACGGCTGGCGTTGGCAGACACGCTTAAAATACGGCGGGCCTCGGCGACTGTCAGCGGTGGTTCAGGATCCGGTTTGGTTTTCTTTCCCCCCCCGGTGTCTCCCTGTTCTCCGTTTGCCTTTTCCTGCTGCTTCTGTGCCCGGGCCTGGGCGTGCTTGGCGATCAGGGGGGCAATCCAGGGCAGGTGGCGGCCAAAGGTGCGCCACAGCCGATTGACGATAGGGAGCACCACGGCGACTGCGGCCCCCACCCAGTGCAGGCGGCCGGTAACTGCCAGAAGCACCGCTGCTAGTGCCAGCGCGATCAACACATACTGGATAAGAAGTTTGCGCCGCTGCTCCGGCGGGCTGTACTTGAATTTCTGGATCGCCAGCCAGGCAAAAATACCGACGGCGATTAGCAGGATCATGCGGCCCAAGGTGAACTACTCCAGGCAGAGAAGGTGACGTCAGGTCGCAAGGGTATCAGATGTCGATGCGAAAGCCGACGGCCATAAAGCTGTCATACTGCTGGCGGGCGACGGCATTGCTATCGTCGTAACCGTTTTCCCAGTACAGGCGCACCCGCTCATTCCAGCGATACTGAACACCGAGGTAGTACTGGGCCAGTTTATAGCGGTTGGCGTCGACCAGTGCGGCGTCAAATTCCGGGTCATCGGAAACCAGATAGTTGTGGCCGCCATAAACGGAATAGCAATTGTCTTTTCCCCAGGTGTAGCTGAGAAAGGATTCTGACCCTTTGGCATCGAAGAAGTTGGTGATGCCGACAACCGAGCCTGCCGGAGCGAGCTCGTTATTCTGGGAGCGCTGGAACACCACTGCGCCGTAAAAGCCTTTGGCAAAAGCCTCTTTGCCGTAGTACATACCCAGCGCCGTGGTCCAGTCGTTACTACTTGAGTTGATCGGGTAGTTGCTATCAATCAGTACGCGCTCGCCGCTGGAGAGATCATACACAAGTCCATTGTCGGTCTGGATATCCAGTTTGACCCGATTGTAGGCGGCACCGATAAAGAAGCCGTCACCAATATCGGCGCGGTACACGGCGGCAATGCCGTGGCTGATACCGTATTCGCAATCACCGTGGGGGCACTCCAGTTCCATACCCGGGCCCAGGTCCACGTTGATCTCAAGGTCCGCCACGTGCGCCGCGTACTGCACCCCGATTTTGAATTCGCCCGCTTCCGTTTCCCAGGATTTACGCCAGGCCAGGGCACTGTCCGCACGGCCGGTTCCGGTAACACCGCCATCGGTGCCCAGAGCATAAGTACCGCTGGCGAGGCCGCCGGAGACGTTGTACCAGTCGGTGATGTAAGTCACTTCGTAGTACACACCCCACTGTTTGCCCGCGGAAAATTCCCCCCACTTGGGGTGTTTGGCAAAGCCGTGTCCCTGTCTGAGGTAAAGTGAGCGTTGTGTTTCACCGAGTGCCGCCTGCTGGTCGCCCTGAATTACCACATTCCCCGCAGAGTTGATCGCATTGACCCCCCACTCGACATTGAAGCCGGTATCCCAGAGATCGTAGGCAGGAACGTTGAGGCCAATTCGAATACGCGACGCGCCGTTTTGCATGGAGGTATCGCCGAAGCTGTTGACCATGTGGGCGGTCAGGTAGCCCTCCATATACAGGGTGACCTGATTGGACTGGTAGATAGGCACTGCTTGCGTTCCGGAGGCTGCGGTAATCGCGGTGGCGGCTAATAAAGTGCGGCGGAAATTTGGCATGATGGGGTGCTCGTTTGCCTGTTTTTCTGCGTACACGAATTTGAGGGTCGGGCAATCGATACAAATCCGTATTTTTGTAATTGCAAAAATAGACCAGCTGGCCAGTCTGGTTTGTCATAATGATGGGACTTCGCAGAAATGGCATTGGCTACATTTTTTTTGTAGTTTTAGCCGCAATCGGATGGACACTGGATTACGTTCAGATTGATTGGTTACCTAAGGGGGAGACACATTGAGTGAAAGCCAAACGCTAAGCCGCCAGATGTTTGGGCTAACCGTGCGAAAAAATGCGCACCCGGATATGCGCAGGTTGCGTCGCGAGGCGGGCGACGCCAGTCTTCACGGGAACAAGTTCTGGAAGAGTTCCTGTCTCACCATGGACTACCTGAAAAAGCACCCGCTCAAGAAGGGGGCGAGGGTGCTGGATCTGGGCTGTGGCTGGGGCCTCGGAGGGATTTTTTGTGCCAAGCAGTTTGATGCCAGGGTGACCTCACTGGATGCTGATCCCAGTGTATTCCCCTTTGCGGAATACCACGCACAGCTTAATGGCGTGGAGATCACAACCTGGCGTTGCCGCTATGAGAAAGTCACTGCTGCCGCGCTGCGCGAATTTGATGCGGTAATCGGTACGGATATCTGTTTCTGGGATCAGCTGGAGGCACCACTCTACAATTTGACTCGTCGGGCGCTGCGCGCGGGTGTCGGCCGTGTGATGTTGGTGGACCCCGGGCGGTCACCTTTCCGGCGTCTCGGCGAGCGCGCTGTAGAAAAACTCGACGCCCAGTATTTCGAGTGGCAGACTCTCCGCCCAATGAAGGCCTCGGGGTGCATTATGCTCGCAGGCAATGAATAGATCCGCTCGTCCACGGCAAATCGAGGTATACCATGCAGTTCGACAAGTCTCGTATCCCCACTCCCGAAGATGCGCTTCCGGGGCGCGCCGAAGCAATGCCAATCAGTGGCAAGCACTTTGTCTCTGGGCATTCGATGGTGGAACCATTTCCGGAAGGGTTAGAGCTGGCGGTGTTTGGCATGGGCTGCTTCTGGGGGGCCGAACGTCTGTTTTGGGAGATTGAAGGTGTTTGGGTAACCGCGGTGGGTTATGCCGGCGGTATTACCCCTAACCCGACTTACCAGGAAGTCTGTAGTGGTGGTACTGGCCATGCGGAAGTGGTGCTGGTGGTGTTTGACCCGAAGGTGGTCAGTTACGACGAATTGCTGCGCCGTTTCTGGGAGGAGCATGATCCGACCCAGGGGATGCGTCAGGGCAATGATCTGGGCACTCAGTACCGCTCGGTAATCTACACCTACGGATCCGAGCAGGCGAAACAGGCCAAATCATCGGAAGCAGCCTTCCAGCAGGCATTGCAGCAAAAAGGCTACGGCGAAATCACCACAGAAATTCTACCCGCTCCGACGTTCTACTATGCGGAAGAAGATCACCAGCAATACCTGGCGAAAAACCCGGGCGGGTACTGCGGGTTGGCTGGAACCGGTGCCTGTTTGCTCCGGTAAGCGTGTTGTCGTCGTACCACCGACGGGCAGCGACTCCTCTAAGGGCGTCAGGCGGAAGCGGCGGTGTTACGCGGATATAGAATATGCGCACACCAGTCGCTCCAGCTTCCCGGGTACAGGCGCGCCGCGCGCCCGATCAGGAACAGGGAGAACAGGTTTACACAGGCAGTGACTCCGGATCCACAGTAACAGACGATATCATCGTCTGCCGGAATACTCTGCCAATGTTCCTTCAGTGCTGTAGTAGGGCGCAGCATCCCGTCTTCATCGGTGATGGCCTGCCACGGCTTGTTGATGGCACCAGGGATATGCCCCGCAATAGGGTCGATGGGTTCTTCATTCCCCAGAAAGCGTTTGCTCTCGCGCGCATCCACCAGTTGCCACGGTGGGGTATTCAGGTGGGGGTAAATGTCGTCGTAACTCAGCAGATCCTGCGCCTCCGCTTTCGCGGAAAAATTACCAGTGGCCAGGGGTTGGGCTTCGCCGCTCTCGGTATCCAGTTCCGCCCGTTTCCAGGCTCCAAAACCGCCATTCAATATTGCCACGCGCGTATGACCGAAGTGCCGCAGTATCCACCAGGCTCGTGCGGCAAAGGCGAAGCGTTGGGCGTCGTACACCACAACCTGGGTATCGGAATTAATACCTTTGGTACGCGCAAATTCGGCAAACTGTTGCGGTGAGGGGAAGGGGTGTCGACCGCCATAGCGATCACAGGGGGCGGAAAGGTCCCTGTGCAGACTGGCGTACTGGGCGCCAGGAATATGTTCTTCGAGGAAGGCGTTGGCCCCAGCCTCGCTATCTGCCAGATCGTACCGGCAATCCAGAATGACCACGTGGCCATCCGTGTCTTGGTGTCCCTTTTTATGCGCCAGTAGTGCCGCCAGCTCGGAGACTTCAATCACACCCTGATAGTTCATAGCTACTGCTTTTTTATCGTCATTATGGGCATCAAATTAAGCCTCCGCAGCGCATTTGTCCAGCCTCTTGATAGGGGGTGGGAACTGGCCAGGCCGCAATAGTGGCCGGCAGTGCAGGATCTCTTAATACAGCTCGGAATATCGGTTGCCGCCCGGCGTCTGTCGGTGTCGCTGGGCTTCGTCGCGCGCGTTTCCTGCTCCCTCCGGGGCGTCCTCTGATTGAGGGGTGTCCTGGCTGGCCGGTGGGGTCGGTGTCGCTGTTGATGTTTCTGCGGGGATACTTGAGCTGGTCTGGCCGGTTTGCGTTTCTTCAGTGGGAGTGGGAGCGGAATCCTCTTGCTCCTGCTGCTTTCTCAGCTCGGTAATTTTCTGCTCCAGTTCCTTTTGGCGCGCCAGCTCGGCCTCGCGGCATTGGGCAACAACATCCGCGACAGGCTGGTCCGGGTTATCGAGAAAGTCTGCGGCCGCCTGCTCTGCGCAGTCGCTCGCTGAAATTACGTCGTGCGCGAGGTGTGGGAAGAGTACCCACTGGTGATTCGGCAATTTTTTTCGGGCTTTGTTTGCGTCCTCGGCAGATAGAACTGGGTCCAGCGCACCGTGCATGACCAGCGCCGGGATAGCTGTCTGCACTGCTCTCGACTCCACCATCGGTGCGGAAGGAATGGCCCAAATGCGACACTGCATCTGCATCATATCGATATCCGCGCGAACCGAACCGCCGAGAATGCCACTGGTGGCGGCAAGATTGCGGGCCTGCTGGAAGTCAACGAAGGGTGCTTCTTCATAACAGAAGTGGCTGATACCGGCGGCGTCGCCAAAGTTCGGGTCCAGTACCAGCCCCATGAAACTGGCGATCGCGGGTTTCAGCAGTTCTGCCTGCTCCGACTCAAGTTCCTCAATGATCGCGGGGAATTCCCGGTAGAAATTCTCGTTATAGAGGGCCTGAAACAGTACGCGCAACAATCGCTGGCCGGTCAGAACAAAGTCGTATTGTTGCCCGGGGTGGATATTTCCAGTGCTGACGACAAGGGGGGATTCGTCCAGCGCCTGCACACGGGCTTCAAGTCGCTGCTCCAGATCCGGGTAACGCTTGTTGCACTCACGGTCATTGCGGCAGTGGTCGACACCGCGACGATAGGCCGCCACCACATCTTCCGGCAATTTCTGGGTATAGATGATGTTGGGAAATACCGCGCTGTTCAGCACCATAGCGCGCACCGATGCGGGAAAATCCCGGGCTACGGTCAGTGCGTAGCGGGTTGAATAGGAAACCCCATACAGATTGAGCTTGGGTACACCGAGGGCCTTGCGTAGCTCCTCGACGTCCCTGGCGACCACCGCGCTATTGTATTGTGCCAGGTCGGCTTTCTGGCTGAGTCGGCTGTAGCAGCGCTCCATGCTGTAAGTAAAAACCCGGGCTTCTTCGTCGGTGCTCAGGTTGCGCGTAAACGCAAGATCGGCGTCCTTGATAAATTCTGTGCAGGCGAGCTTGGGTGCGGCCATGCCCGTGCCCCGTGGATCCATCACAATCAGGTCACGGCCATCTTCTACACTCATGGCTGAATAGTTCACCCACAGCCAGTCGCTGGCATTTTCCGGCTCCAGCCCCATGCTGGCACCTGGCCCACCGGCGCCCAGGTGGAGCAGCGGCTCCTTATCAGGGTCGCTGATTTCTGCAAAAAAGCGCACCACCGGAAACTGGATCTTGCGACCCGCAGGCTTCTGATAATTTTCCGGTACCTCCATCATGAAACACTGCGTGGTCGGCCAGCTGGCCTCGGCATCAAACCAACAGGGTTTCGCAATCAGCCGGCTAGGGGAGGGTGCAGCCGCTTGCTTGTCGGGGGCACACGAAGCCATGAGCGCTGCCAACCCCACCAGACACAGTGCACCAAGGCCGCGGAATGTCTGCTGTGGAAAATGGAAAATCAGGCGTAAGGAACGTAATGGCATAGGGAAATTCTGATAGTGGTATGAGCCGGCCCGGGGTCGGTCATTCCGGTCGCAAGCGGGCGATCGGAGCAGACAGGTTCCAGCGCAGTGCCGCCAGCCGGATTGAGAGTGTAACGAGAACCGCGATGGCCACCACCGCCTCGCCGGGCAACACGGGGATGTCGTCCAGTATTACCAGAGCCGCGGCGCCACTCAAGGCCGCTGTGGCATATATCTCCCGGCGCAACAGCAGCGGGATATCTCCGCATAGCAGATCCCGGATCAATCCGCCGAAGGTTCCGGTCATCACCCCCATTACGATCGCAATTGCCGGGGAGTACCCAAGGTCCAGTACTTTCTGTGTGCCAATCACCACGAACACCGCCAGTCCAGCCGCATCGGCAATCATCAGCAGGCGCATGGGCACACGGAGATAGCGGATAACGTAAAAACTGATTACGCCGGTAACGACCGCGATCCATAGATAGTAGCTATCGGTCAGCCAGAATACCGGTACATTCAGGATCATATCCCGGGTGGTACCACCGCCGGTGGCGGTGACACAGGCCAGGACCACAGCGCCAAACAGATCCATCTGTTTGTGGCCCGCCGCAAGTACACCGGTAAACGCGAAGACCACGATACCGATCAGGTCGCACCAGTAGAGAAGTTGTTCCATCGAATCCGGCTCGCATCAGTTCCAGAGTTCCAGTTCGGTGATCCAGGCAGAGTGTCGCTGGCAGTGAATCTGGAGGAGAAGGAGGCGGAGCCCGGTAGCGGCTTATGCTACCGGGTTCTAAGGTGAGCCCGCGCCCTCTGGCGTGGGATTATGGAGGGCTAAGAGGTTTGGGTACAGTGCTGTCAGAAAAACGCCTGCAACCCGGTCTGGGCGCGGCCCAGAATCAGCGCGTGTACGTCATGGGTGCCCTCATAGGTGTTGACCGCTTCCAGATTCATGGCGTGGCGAATCACGTGGAATTCGTCGGCAATGCCGTTACCGCCATGCATGTCTCGGGCAATGCGGGCAATCTCCAGAGCCTTACCGCAGTTGTTACGCTTCACCAGTGAAATCATCGTTGGATCGAAGTGCTTCTTCTGTTCGTCCATCAAGCGACCAACCCGCAGGGAGCCCTGCAGACCGAGGGTAATTTCTGTCTGCATGTCTGCGAGCTTCTTCTGGAACAGCTGGGTTTGCGCCAGTGGTTTGTTGAACTGTTTGCGGTCCAGACCGTACTGGCGCGCCGCGTGCCAGCAGAATTCCGCGGCCCCCATGGCGCCCCAGGAAATACCGTAGCGGGCGCGGTTCAGGCAGCCGAAGGGGCCGCGAAGCCCTTTGATATCCGGAAATCGGTTGTCTTCCGGCACGAATACATTGTCCATCACAATCTCACCGGTAATGGACGCGCGCAGTGAGAATTTGCCTTCTATTTTGGGTGCGCTCAGGCCGTCCATGCCTTTTTCCAGCACAAAACCGCGGATATCCCCTTCATCGTCTTTTGCCCAGACCACAAACACATCCGCGATGGGGCTGTTGGTGATCCACATTTTGGCGCCGGTCAGGCGGTAGCCGCCGTCGACTTTCTTCGCTCGGGTCTTCATGCCGCCCGGGTCGGAGCCGGCATCCGGCTCGGTCAGGCCAAAGCAGCCCACCCACTCGCCGGTGGCCAATTTGGGAAGATATTTTTCTTTCTGCGCCTCACTGCCGTAGGCGTAGATCGGGTGCATAACCAGGCTGGATTGCACACTCATAGCGGAGCGGTAGCCTGAGTCCACACGCTCCACTTCCCGGGCGACCAGACCGTAGGAAACGTAATTGAGGCCGGCACAGCCGTAGCCTTCAATGGTTGAGCCCAGCAGGCCCAGCTGGCCCATCTCTTCCATGATTTCACGGTGGAAGATCTCGTGGCGGTTGGCCTCCAGTATCCGCGGCATCAGTTTCGATTGGCAGTATTCACGTGCCGTGTCGCGAATCATGCGCTCTTCATCGCTCAATTGGCGGTCCAGTAACAGAATGTCGTCCCAGTGGGCCAGCGGCTGATTTTTGCTCATGGTTTGGATCCGTACATAGTCTCTAGAGACTGGGTCTTTAGAAATAGTGTTATTGCGCTCACGTCATAGTAGGCAATTGCCTGGCAATTCATAAGCACATCCGGGAAAAACCGGTCTCAGGGTGATGTGCCGCGGAGCCGGTAGATTGACTGTGGAGGCATCATAGCGAACAGGCATCTCTGAGTCACGTTTGTGATCACATTTTGCGGTCGGGTGTCATTTTTTGCCGATAATCCGTAGAACCGTAAACAAACGTAAAACGTCTTGGCCACTGGCTAATAAGTTTTGATAATGAAAGGAAATGCTAATAGATCGAATCAGTTTTATGGGGTGTTCGCGGAAATTCTTCGCTTTGTGTGGTCTTGTGGCCGCCGTCAGTGTCGCCGGGTGTAACACGCCGCAACCACTGCCCACAGAATTGCCGCAGGAAGTGTTCGCGTTGCCGGAGCAGTTCAGTTCTACCGGGCAGGTATCGGTGGATCCGCGGTGGTGGCAGGCGTTTGACGACGCCGCATTAAATGCACTGGTACAGGATGCGCTGGCAGACAATCCAGACCTGCAGGCGACCTATTGGCGGCTGCAGCAGGCGGATGCCGCCGCAGCGCAGGCGCGCAGCGGGTTCTGGCCCCGATTGACCGGGTCTCTGGAGAACACCGAGCAACGCCGTGCTTCCAGCAATGAATTCGATTTTTCCGGCGCCGAGAACGAGGGCAACAGCTGGAGCGGAAACCTTGCCGCCAGTTATGAAGTAGATTTGTGGGGCAGGGTGCGCAGTGGTGCCCGCGCCGCTGAGGCCGGGTACCTGGCTCAGGAGCAGAATTTCAATATCGCCGCACTGACCCTGGTTGCCGAAGTGGCGGGTGTCTGGCTGCAGTTACAGGAGCAGCGCGGGCAGGAGCGTCTTCTACAGGCGCAGCTGGACACCAATCGGCAGTCACTGCGCGCCCTGGAACTGCGCTTTGGCAGCGGGGTGACCGCTGCCGCTGACGTCCTGCAACAGCGCCAGCTGGTGCAGCAGTCGTTGCAGGAGCTCGAGCAGAGCCGCGCGAATACCCGCATACTGCTTACCCAGCTGGCCGCTCTGCTCGGAACCAGCGTCGAATCTCTGCCGCCCTCTGCCTTTGCCGATTCTCAACTACCCCAATTACCGCCTCTGCCGGATACCGGGATTCCATCAAGCCTGCTGCTGCGACGCCCCGATGTACAGAGCGCTCAGCGTACGGTTTTACAGGGGTACTATCTCGCGGATCAAGCGTGGGCCGAACGGCTTCCGACGCTTTCCTTGAGCATGTTGTTGAATGGCGGCGGCCTGGCTCTGGTGGACATTACCGAAGACTGGCTGCTGAATCTGAGCGCATCACTGGATGGCGTGATATTTGATGGCGGCAACCTCAGGGCGCAGCAGCGCCAGCAAGAGGCCGTTGAGCAGGAGCGGTGGGCGCTGCTGCGCGATACCGTGTTACAGGCCCTGAGCGAAGTGGAGCAGGTACTGATCAACGAGCAGGCCATTCGCCAGCGTTTGCAGTTTTTGCAGACCCGTTCCGAGCTCGCCGATCAGATTACCCTGCGCCAACGCCGCGCCTACGGACAGGGCACACTGGATTTCCTGAATGTACTCTCCGCCACCAACAGTCAGCAATCTCTGGAACGTCAGCTATTGACCGCGCGGCGGGAGCTGCTGGAAAACCGGGTGGCCCTGTACCGCGCATTGTCCGGTGGCCTGCCCGCGCAGGATCTGCCGCAACCCGTACCGGTCGAGCTGGACATATACCGTCAGGAATCACAATAAGTCCGAGAGCAGACGGACAATTAGAAACTGTATTTCAGGAGCTGTCATGCTGAATAAAATCAACTGGAATATCGCCATCCCGATCCTGCTGATCGTGCTGGCGTCCGTCGTCTCCAGTTGGCTGCTGCGGGAAAAACCCACCATGCAGCGCGGCGAACGCAAAGCGCCACCATTGACCGTGGAAGTGGCCACTGCCGAGTACGGGCAGTTTCCGTTAACCATCAAAGCACTCGGCAAAGTGATCGCCCGCGAGCAGGTGGAGCTTCAACCGCAGGTGGATGGCCGTGTTGACTGGCTGGATTACGACCTGGGCCCGGGTTCAACCTTGGCACAAGGGCAGCCACTGATGCGCATTGAGCGCGAACCCTACGAACTCGCCCTGCAGTCCGCACGCAGCACGCTGGCCGAGCGCCGCGCGGAATTGCAGCAGGAGCAGGGCCAGCGCCTGGTTGCTCAAGAAGAATTTGAGTTGTTGGGGCGTTCGCTGCCGGATGCGGATCAGTCCCTGGTGTTACGGGAGCCGCAGTTGGCCGCTGCCCGCGCGCGCATGGATGCGGCGCAGGCGCAGGTAAAACTGGCGCAGCGGGATTTCCGCCTCACCGAAATCCGTGCCCCGTTCAATGCACTGCTGGTCTCGCGCACTGTGGACGTGGGTGATCGGGTGGCGCCGGGAACCGTGCTCTATTCGCTGGCCGGGGCGGACCGCTTTCAAATTGAGGTTGAGGTGCCGGCTCGGCAGCTTCCACAGCTGAATACTCCCAAAGCCACCGTGCAGATTCGCGGTAGCCAGTGGCCCGAAGGTACATACCGGGAAGGCCGGTTTGTGCGCGTCATACCGGTGCTGGAAGAGCAGGGCCGCCTCGCGCGAGTGCTGGTAGAGCTGGACGATCCGCTCGGCCTGAAAACGCCCGGCTCACCGCAACTGTTACTCAATGATCTGGCGCGGGTGCAAATCACCGGCCAGGCCGCCGGTCAACAAGTACGCATTCCGCTGACCGCGCTGCAGGACGGCAATCGGGTATGGGTGGTGCGCGATGGTAAGATTCATATTCAATCGGTGCAGTTGTCCCACTACGACGATGAGTTCGCCATTCTCGACAGCGGATTGCGCGGTGGGGAACTGCTCGTCACCACACGCCTGGCCAGTGTCACCGAGGGCATGCCTGTGCGTACAGCCGGTACAGGTAAAGAAACCAGTAAAGAATCTACCGATGGCAATCCGCGGCGAAACCGTGCGGAGGGCCCGCCAGAACTCCCGGAGAACTCCCGCAAAGCGCGCCAGCAGGGCACCGATGGTGAACGTGGATGAGCAACCCGAACGATCCAATGGACAGAGCCCATCGCGGACCCCGCCCGGCCATCGATACCAGCCGCGGCGCCATCGCGTGGATGACTCACAACCATGTCACCGCCAACCTGTTGATGCTGGTGTTCCTCATCGGCGGCCTGATTTTTTCCCTCACCATCAAGAAGGAGGTATTTCCGGAATTCAGCCTGGATATGGTGAGCGTCAATATCTCTTACCCCGGAGCCAGTCCGGAAGAGGTCGAGCGCGGAGTCTTGGTGCCCGCAGAGCAGGCGGTGACCGGCCTTGAAGGGATCAAGGAGCTGCGCGGAAGCGCCGGCGAGGGCAATGCCAGCCTGACCCTGGAGCTGGACGAAGACGCCAATGCCAACAAGGTATTCCAGGATGTGCAGGCGGCCATCGACCGGGTTTCCACATTTCCTTCGGATATTGAACGCCCCCAGGTGAGCCTGGCGGAGCGCAAGCGGGACGTGCTGGATCTGGTCGTGCACGGGCAGGTGGACGACCGCACCCTGCGGGCGGTTGTGATGCAGGTGTACGACAAGCTGGAGGCGCATCCGGACATCACCCAGCTGGAAGCCTATGGCGTTAAGGATTTCGAAGTGGCGATCGAGGTGCGGCGGGATGACCTGCGCCGCTATAACCTCACGCTTGCGGCCATCGCGCAGCTGGTGCGAAATGCCGCGGTCGACGTTCCCGCCGGCGGTGTGAAATCGGAAGCCGGAGAAATTCTTGTCCGGGTAACCGAGCGCAAAGACTGGGCGCGACAGTTTGGCGATATCGTCATCGCTCAGAGTGCGGGTGGCGGTACCGTGCGCCTGAAAGACGTGGCGACGATTCGGGATGCGCTGGTGGATGAACCGCGCAATATGGTTTTCAACGGTGAGCCGGCTGCCGGTATCGACGTGTTCCGGATCGGTGATCAGACACCAATGAGTGTCAGCGACGCTACCCACGAAGTGTTGCAGGAGTTGCAGGAAACCCTGCCGCCGGGTATGCAGGTGACGGTGCGCGATGACGACTCGGAAATTTTCAAGGAGCGCCTTTCGCTACTGCTGAAAAACGGGTTTATTGGTCTGTTACTGGTGTTTGTGGTGCTCGGTGCATTCCTGGAGTTGCGCCTCGCATTCTGGGTGACCCTTGGTATTCCCATCAGTTTTTTGGGTGCGCTGTTGTTCCTGCCGGCGATGGATATATCCATCAACATGGTCAGCATGTTTGCGTTCATTATTGCCCTTGGGATTGTGGTGGATGATGCGATCATCGCGGGGGAAAATATTTATGAATGGCGCCAGCGGGGCTACAGTAATTTTGACGCGGCGATAGCAGGTGCCCGCCAGGTAGCGGTGCCGCTCACCTTCGCCATTCTCACCAATATAGTTGCGTTTATTCCGCTGACCGAGTTGCCCGGGTTTATGGGTAAAATCTTCGGTGTCATTCCGTTTGTGGTGGGTGCGGTATTTGTTATTTCCTGGGTGGAAGCACTGTTTATCCTGCCCGCACACCTTGCCCATTCCAAGCGGGGCTATAAAAGTCGCTCGGCACGTCGTCTCGCCGCACGCCAGAAACTGATCGCGCGGGGGCTGGACCGGTTTGTGGAGCACCGCTTCAAGCCGGTACTCGATGCCTGCGTGCGCCACCGTTACATCACCATTTCCATTTCTCTCGCCATTCTGATTGTGATGACCGGCTACGCGGCCAGCGGGCGTATGGGTTTTACCCTGATGCCGCGAGTAGAGCGGGACTCCGGTCGGGTACAGGTGACTTTTCCGCCGGGCACCTCCGAAGCGCAGCTTGAGCGCGCGCGCACCCAGATTATGGGGGCCGCCGATCGCATTCTCGAAGAGACCGGGCGTGAAGGGATATTTATCGGAATGCGCGGCCTGATTCGCAACGATTCCGTGCAGGTTGATGTTTACCTCACACCGGGCGATCAGCGGGAAGTGACCACCGGTGATTTTGTGCGGCGCTGGCGGCGCGAGGTGGGGCCGGTGCCGGGAGCACTGAGTTCCAGTTTTGCCAGTGACCGGGGTGGGCCGGGGGCCGGGCCTGCACTCACGGTGGAGTTGCGCCATGCGGACACGGATATGCTGGAGCAGGCCGCTACCCAGCTGTCACAGGCGCTGCAGGCATTCCCTTCGGTGGGTGATATCGATGCCGGTGTTTCTCAGGGTAAACGACAACTGGACCTGACCCTTACCGATACCGCAAAAAGTCTCGGGCTGACGGCAGAGGATATCGGCCGGCAATTGCGTGCTTCACTATACGGCGCCGAGGCCATGCGTCAGCAGCGGGGCAGGGATCAGGTAAAAGTCATGGTGCGCCTGCCGGAAGAAGAGCGGGTAACCCTGGACGATGTCAACAACATCATGATCCAGGCCGGCAACGGTCTGTGGTTACCTTTGCCCGATCTGGTGGTCATTGATCAGGGGCGAGCCTATGCCAGTATCAATCGCAGGGAAGGGCGGCGGGTAATGACCGTCACGGCCAACGTGGAACCGGCAGATCAGGCGGCGCTGGTCATTAACGAGCTGAACGAGACGACCATGCCGCAATTGCGCGCACAGTTTCCCGGCCTGAGTATTTCCTATGAAGGGCGGCAGGCGGAAGAGCGGGAGGGGCTCTCGTCCCTGGGTATGACCTTTTCGCTGACGCTGGCTGTGTTGTACTTCCTGTTGGCGATTCCGCTAAAGAGTTATATTCAGCCGCTTACGGTAATGGTTGCCATCCCGTTCGGTGTCATCGGGGCGATTCTCGGGCATCTGGTTATGGGGTACGGCCTCAGCATGGTCAGCCTGTTGGGCATGGTGGCCCTCGCCGGCGTGGTGATCAATGACACTCTGGTGATGATTGAATACGGCAACCGCCTGCGCGCAGAGGGCATGCCAATCACCGACGCCATCAAGGCCGCCGCCGCCCGCCGTTTCCGCCCCATCATCCTCACTACGGTAACCACCTTTTGTGGTTTGATGCCGATGATCTTTGAGACGTCGGTACAGGCGAAATTTATGATTCCAATGGCGATTTCCCTGGGCTACGGGATTCTTGCCGCGACCACGATTTCATTACTCCTGGTGCCGTGTTTGTTTTTGATGTTTTCGAGAGATCTTCCTGAGTTATTTGGGATGCTGAAACGCCGTGTAAGCAAAAGCGCGGCAGCTTGATTACCGATACGCGGACTGGAGTTGAGGGTTAAGCGTAACTGAAAGAAGGGCTGCATATCGGTCACGCTTATCACTATTTCTGTGGGCGCGGTTTGGCCGGGAAAATCTATTTTAATTAATGGTTTACGGCTATTTCGGTTTTGGCGGATAGTGGGCAGGGTGATCAGTTTTCAGAATGTGATATCGGATACGTGTAAGGCTAAGTCGTTGACTTTTTTGGGGTTTCTGACAGGCTAGAGGGAGGTGGGTGCCTAACGAACAGCGGCAGAGCGACAGCCAGCGCTGGGCGCTAAATGCCTAGGAGCTTCGGTCTAATATCCATGCTCTGGTGAAGAATTCTGATTATTTCAACGCAGTTATTTTCAGAAATTTTATAGAAAATAACGTGAGCGCCGTGTGGGATTTTCCGGTAGCCAAGTTTTATATCTTCGCAGCCAACTCCAGAAAGAGGGGATTCTGCGAGCTCATGAAAGGCATCGTCAAATTTTTTTATGTAGGCATTCCGCTGAACTATTCCCCAGTGATGTTCAGTAAATCTGGCGATACCTCTCAAGTCATCTTTAGCTTTACGGCTTAATTTAAATGAACTCATGGAGTTTTCTTTTCATCAAGCTCGGCAATAAATGACTCATAGGTATAATCGGTGAATCCACTTTGCTCGCCTTCCTGGAGCAGTGACCGGAGTGTTTCCAGTTTGATTTCGGTGTCCTCGAGTAGCCGCAGACCTGCGCGAACCACCTCACTTGCGGAGCCGTAGCGACCACTGGCTACTTCTTTGGCTATAAACTTGTCAAAATGTGACCCAAGGGTCATGCTGGTGTTTTTGGCCATACCGCCTCCTGGTACCAATAAGTACCTAAATATGGTATCGAGAAGGTGGGTTGTCAAGTACTCCGAACATGCACTTAATTGGGTAACTTTTACCGAGACGCGCTATTTTTCCGAGGCCAGTGAATACGGAATTTTGTCCGGTTTGCAAAGGTAATGCCGTTGCTCGGCCTCCGGAATGGAGCGGTGGTCGAATGACGGTTGTATGCCAAAATTGTGGAAATTACGAAGTTTCCCCCAAATTGTATCGCGAACTTTGCCCATTGCCGGAGACTGATTGGCGAATCGAACGGTTGCGCTCGGAACTTGTGAACACGGCTGATCCAAAAATGATTTGGGAGCCTACTGCGAATATCCCAGCGTTTGCGACCATCGATGCAGATAAGCCCACAAAACTCCAGAAGAGGTTTTTGAGAGCGAAAGCCGAAGGGAAAACGATAACGGTTGGAACCATCTTTCGTGCAGGTGAAGCAGACGATGAGCCCGGAAAATAACAGTCAGATGTAGTCCCGACTTTTTCTTGCCTGATCACGTCCAGTCAGCTGTGCGTTGCCGTCGCCTAATAGCGACGTCTCAAGTGTCGCGGATCAATCCCGCCGTAACTCATCCTTAATCGCAATAGGGTTGGGGAAATTCAATACCACGATATACGACGATACCAGGAAGGTCAGGATCGCTGTGGCCTGAATCAGGTGTGAGGCCTGGCTGCCGATCAGCTGTTGGCTGACGGCGAGGAAGGCAATCAGCAGGGAGAATTCGCTGATCTGGCCGAGGCGGAAGCCGATGTCCCACGCGAGTATTTTGCGTTCGCTCTGCTGTCCGAGCAGGTAGCGAAACACCACCGGTTTGATGATCAGTACCGCTGTCGCGGCCACCAGCGCAGGGATGGCGATTTCCGGCACCATATCCAGATGGAACTGGGCCCCGAGACTGAAGAAGAACAGAATCAGGAAGAAGTCCCGAAGCGGCTTGAGGCTGAGGGCAATGTATTGGGAGATCGGACTGGTCGCGAGGGTAATACCAGCAATGAACGCGCCGATTTCCCGTGAAAGTCCCACCACTTCTGCCAGCTCCGCAACTCCCATACACCAGCCCAGCGCGAGCAGGAATACGTATTCGTGGAAACGGTCGAATTTTGCCAGTAGCGGCTGCAGGACATAGCGCACTGCGCCCCAGGCAAAAGCGATCAGTAACGGCAGTGCCGCAAAAGAAGTACCCAGGCGAGCGAAGTCGACAGAGCCGGTGCTGCCGCTCAGCAGAATCATCAGACAGGTAATGGCGACAAAGTCCTGAAACAGCAGCAGGCCGACCATCATTTCACCCAGGTGCTTGTGATGCAGCACAGTGGTCGGCAGCAGCTTGATACCAATGATTGTGCTGGAAAACATCATGGCCATACCGATCACCCACGACTCGGTGTCGGTAAACCCGAACAGGTGCCCAATGGCGTAACCGAGTCCGAGAAACAGCGCACAGCTGATCAGGCCAACAAAGGTGGCTTTGCGCAGTACTGAAATCAGCGCTTTCGGCTGCATGTCGAGGCCGAGCAGGAACAGCAGGAAAATAATGCCGATGCTGGACATCTCTGCCATCAGCGCAACATTGTCGATAACACCGAAGACCGAAGGACCGAGGAGGCAGCCAAGGGCGATGTAGGCTACCAGCAACGGCTGACGCCCCCAGAGCGCAAGGGAGGCCACAACGGCAGCGCCACTGAAGATCAGGAAGAACGACTGGAACAGGGAGGTCTCAGGCACTGCGCATCCTTGAAGCAGACTGGATTATTGCTCGGGCAGTCATTATCGGCGGGTAGTGCGTGCGGTTTCAACCTGGGATCTGATTGAGCGTCATGCCGGACTTGATCCGGCATCCAGGATCTGTGGGGCTGGATACCGGCATTCGCGGGTATGACGTTAGGAGAGGACAAATTGCTTTAGATCTGAAACCAGCGCAGTACCTCACCTTCTTTCGACAGTACCGGCTGCTCACATACTTCTCCCGGTGGATTTGCCAGAATGGATCTCGCCTGTTGAATAAACTCAGGTAAGGGCGTTGCCACTTTTGCCGGCGCACTGCCGCCCATATCAAAACCGAGAGGGATGGGCGCGCCCGCTTCAATGCCCTGGTAGCGCCAGACCCCGTGGCTTGCATCGTATTGATAGAAGGGCAGCATGCGGTGGCCGTGCTCCGCGATCAGCTCTATCGCATCAATCAGGTAGTCGACGGTTTCTTCATCCAGGAAATAGTTGAAGTTCAGTCGTACCCAGCCCGGTTTCAGAATACTTTCCCCCTCGCTGACGAGCCTTTCGATGGCGGTGCTCTGCTCGTCGGTCAGGTGCAACAGGTGGTGTCCGTAGGGGCCCGCACAGGAGCAGCCACCGCGGACCTGTATACCGAACAGATCATTCAGCAGGGCGACCACAAAGCCGTGGTGGAGGGGTTTGCCGGCGTGGAGTAGATGCAGTGAGACGATACTGACCCGCCGGGCTTGGGTGCCGCCGAGGATCTGGATGTTGGGGTTGTGGCACCAGCGCTCAAACGCACGGGTGAGCCAGTAATCCTCCCGGGCCTCGATGGTGTCGGCACCGACCTGATCTTTGAGTGCAAACGCCATGCCCGCACGTACGGATTCCACAATGGCAGGGGTGCCGGCTTCTTCGCGCCGTTCGCCCGCGGGCAGGTAGGTGTGGCGTGCGGGGCTGACCCAGGATACGGTGCCACCGCCGGTTACCGCGGGTTGGCTTTCCGGCAGCAGGTCGCGGCGCAGAACCAGAATACCCGGTGTGCCCGGACCGCCGACAAACTTGTGCGGTGAAATAAACAGTGCGTCTTTGCTGGTCAGCTGACCGTCACCGTGCGCATCGATTCCGACGTAGGGCGCTGCTGCGGCATAGTCCCAGAACGACAGGGCGTTGTTCTGGTGCAGCAGGCGGGTTACCGCGTCTACGTCGGTACGAATGCCGGTGACGTTGGAGGCGGCGGAGAAACTGCCAATCTTCAGTGGCCGGTCCGCATATTGATCCAGAGCCTTCTGCAGCGCCTCAAGGTCGACGCCGCCCAGATTGTCCTGGGGAATGGTGACCACTTCGGCAACGGACTCCCGCCAGGGAAGGTCGTTGGAGTGGTGTTCGTAGGGGCCGATAAATACCACCGGGCGTTTGTCATCGGCAATGCTGCCCGCGTCGCCGCCGAAGCGTTTGTAGCTGTCCTTGCGTAACCCGAGACAGTCCACCAGGCGGTTCACCGCGGCGGTGGCGCCGGAGCCGCAGAAGATAATCGCGTGGTCCTCGCCAGCGTTCACGGACTTGCGTACGGCCGCGCGGGCCTGCTCGCGAAACGCAGTGGTCTGGCGGCCGGTAGCGGAGGTTTCGGTATGTGTATTGGCGTACCAGGGTAATACCTGGTTGCGGATGGCGTCCTCAATAAAGTGCAGTGCACGGCCGGAGGCGGTGTAGTCCGCATAGACCAGCGGTCGTTCGCCGAAGGGCGTTTGCAAGGGCATGCGCTCGCCGATGACATTGTCGCGGATCCGTTGCAGCAGTGCGGTGGTTTCAGGTGTGCAGAATGGGGCTGTGGTCGCCTGGTGGGCGGTATTATTGGTCGAATTGTTCATGGCAACCTCAATGTACTGCGCCCGCGAGGATCACTCGCGGGTGTTATTCAGAGTCAGACATTGAGCGGGCGCTATTCACCGGTTGGTATTGGCAGCTCCGTGGTGCTCTTGATCTGCTCCATGGCAAACGTGGAGGATACGTCGGAAATTCCGGAGTGGCCGATCAGCTTTTTGTAAAAGCGGTCGTAGGCGGCTACATCGCTGACGACAATTCGCAGGATATAGTCGTAATCCCCTGCCATGCGGTAGCAGTCAACCACCTCCGGCAAGTCACCCATGGCGCGGGCGAAAGACTCCGCCCACTCTGCGGTGTGCTGGTTGGTTTTCACCTGGGCGAAAACCGAGACCGGCAGGCCGAGGACTTCGGCATCCAGCAGGGCCACCTTGCGGCGTATGATGCCGCTTTTCTCCAGTTTCTGTATCCGGCGCCAGCACGGGGTCTTTGTAAGGCCCACGCGCTCGGCCAGCTCTTCGATGGAGAGGCTAACATCAGATTGAAGAATGGCAAGAAGTTGTCGATCAATCGCGTCGAGTGAGGACATAGTGCTACAGCGCTCCCAAAAACGCGGGGATCGGTTCCATTATTCACTGTCTGCGTGCAGTCCCTTGCAACAAAATACCCCGGTAATTTTGAAAGACACAGCGAGATCCGACATTGGCGAGCCTTTGAAGAATCGTTTGCTGTGCCCCGTGTCTTGCCCGTAACGATAATCTCAGTATTTCCACATCAGTAGTGGAATTTTTCCCTCCACTTATGACCATCAAAAAAGCCGGGCAATGCCCGGCCAAACTACAGGGGAGATGTAGGAATTTTGTTTTGTGCGGGTCGTTTCCCTTATGCCGCTTCTTTGGGCGGGAACATAGGCTCGAAAAGCCCCGCGGCCATGGCCTCGCGCACCCGCGCCATCAGATCGATTTCTGTGAGCTGCTGGAGCTCTTCCAGATCACTCAATACGTAGTAAATCGGCTGCACTATGTCGATACGGTAAGGCGTGCGCAGGGTATCCACGACCTCGAACGGGGCGCGCTCCGGTTCTTCGCTGAGGGCGTACAGGGTTTCCTTGGGTGACGACAGTATCCCGCCACCGTAGATGCGCAGGCCGTCTTTGGTGTTCAGCAGACCGAACTCCACGGTGAACCAGTAGAGGCGGGCCAGGTAGGCGCGCTCTTTCGGTGATGCGTTGAGGCCGAGCTCGCCGTACTTCTGGGTAAAGTTGGCAAAGGCCGGATTGGTGAGCATGGCGCAGTGGCCAAAAATCTCATGAAAGATATCCGGCTCTTGCAGGTAGTCGAATTCTTCTGGGGAGCGGATAAAGGTGGCAACCGGGAACTTGCGCTCCGACAGGAGTCGGAAAAAGGTCTCGAAGCCAATCAGCGCCGGTACCCGGGCAGTTTCCCAGCCGGTTTCACGACGCAGAACACGACTGACTTCTTCCAGCTGTGGAATACGGTCCTGGGGGAGGTTGAGTAGCTCCAGGCCGTGCAGGTATTCATCGCAGGCGCGGCCGGGTACCACTTTTAGTTGCCGTTCAATCAGGCGTTGCCAGGTCTGGTGCTCCAGATCCGTATAGGCAATAAAGCCTTCGGCATTGGGTTCACGGGCTACGTACTTACTGGGCTTTTTGCTGCTGCTCATGACTATCTCCGCGGTGGGCGGTCACGGATATGCCGCCACATCTGTTTTTATCGTCTCTCTATTCTTAGACATCTGCGCCGGGGTGCGGCAGGGGAGGTGAGGTAAAACCGGCCTACTCGGGCGGCCGCTGGCTACACTTTCTGTAAATTTAGGTTTACAGTCTGGGTATGAGAGTTGAAATTACTTGCAGCGATCGAGTGGGTATTTTGCAGGAAATTATGGGTGTATTTGCTGATTTCCGGATAAATGTACGCACTGGTGAAATTGGCGGAGACAGTGGGGACAAGGTCTACCTGTGGGCGCCTGGACTGCTCATCACCCAGTTTCAGTCCATCGAGAAGGCGCTGCAGCGGGTTACCGGTGTTCGGAAGGTGCGCCGGATTGACCTGATTCCCTCGGAACGGCGCCACTTCGAACTGGATACCTTGCTGCGGCATGTGGCAGATCCGGTGCTATCTGTCGATCCGGAAGGGCGCATCATTGCGGCCAACCTTGCCGCAGCCAGGGCGTTTGGTGTGAGCCTGGAGCAGGCACCGGGCATGCAGTTGCAGCGCTTCCTGCCGCGTTTACAACTGGAGGAGCTGCTGCGCGGTCTTACTGCGCCCCGTTACGGTTTCCCCGTTGCCGTGCGCGGTCGCCCCTATACCCTGGACTGGTCCCCAATCACGCTGGACGATGCCCCGGGTGCGGTTGCTTCGCTGGCGGGGGCTGTGTTGACCTTGCAGCCTCGGGCTGCCAGTGCCGGGGAAACCACCGCGCAGGTGCCACCGGAGCCCCAGGTGCTTTGGGATCTCGATCTGCGTCGCCATTGCTGTCTGCAATTGCAGCAGCTTGCGCCACTGAGTGCGCCGCTGCTGATTTTGGGTGAACGGGGAAGTGGCAAAACCACTTTTCTGAATGCGGCCTATTACCTGAGCCCGCTGGCGGAGCGCGGCAGGGTATATCGCTGCTGTGGTGAAGAACTGAACCGGCAACGTATTGAATACCTTGCCGACCTCTCTGCTGAAACCGTGGTGTTGTTGGATGACCTGAATACCGTGCCGGTTGAGGTTCAGAGGCACCTGGCGGAAATGGTTCTGCAGCGCCATTTCAGGCCGCGACTGATTCTGACCGCCACGCAGCTCGGCGGACTCGCGCCGGCAGTGCAGCAATTGTTTTCAGGCTGCTGCATTCAATTACCGCCACTGCGCGCTATGCGCCCTGCAATCGCGCGCTTTTGTGCCCTGATGGTCGATCAAATCTCTCGCAGTGCTTCAGAAACCCTTGGCACGGCGTGGCAAGGCGGCGAACCCGACACGATTTCAGATCAGTTGAAATTAATGGACTGGCCGACAAATTTCATTGGGCTGGAGGAGCAGCTCAGGGCGGCAATTGCACATTTGCGTGCCCGCGGTGGGGCGTATTTATCCATTGACGACTTTTCGGCGGTAGCGGAACAGGGTTCGGGTCCAGTGCAGGAGTCTTGGAGCGCCTGGGGGCGCGGATTGACACTGGCGGAGCAGATGGAAAAAGTCGAGCGGGGGATTCTGGAGGAGTTACTGCAAAGCCAGCCCAAAAGGCTGCGCTCCAGCCGCGCGCTGGCTCGGCGGCTGGGCATCTCCCATACCGCTGTCGCCAACAAATTGCGCAAATACGGACTGGCCGACTAGTGGTCCATGCGGAAAGTTGTGTAACTGTTCGCTTCGCCAATGCGTCCAGCTCTACGTTGAGAAAGCTTGAAATAGAACCACTATTCCTGCGCTTTCTCGCCTTGATCTGAACGCTTTGGCTGTGCTCCTTAGTTACCGAACTTCCCGCATGAACCACTAGCGCTCGATCTTTCCGATCAGCATGTCCTTGAACATTACAAAGTCGCCCCACAGGGAGTAAAACGGATTTTTAAACGTGGCAGGGCGGTTGTGTTCGAAAAAGAAGTGGCCAACCCAGGCGAATCCGTATCCGGCCAGTGGCACTGCGTACAGCAGTGGCCAGTTTTGCGTGGCAACAGCGGCAATCACCAGTCCAATCACCAGCGTAGTACCGACAAAGTGCAGTCTGCGACAGGTCAGGTTGCTGTGTTCATTCAGGTAAAACGGGTAGAACTCGCGGAATGAATTGAAGCGCGGAGTTTCCTGCCCGTCATTCGATTGCTGCATGGTGTTCTCTGCCATCTCGCTATCCTGTTTATTGCTTATTGTATGTAGGCGTAAGTTTTATGTTGGATGAAAGTTGCTATTCCGGATTCTAACCAGAACCCGGTACCCAACGTTGGTCTGAAAGGGACATTGCCGCTTCTGATGCACTTACAGACCGATCAGTTTCGACTGCACCTGAGGGTTCTGTTAATCTTCGCTCCAAATTTGTGATCACGTTTTTGGGCGGTGGCCGCTTCGGCGCTGTCCATGACTACAAGGAATCGCCATGTCTGGTCCTCTTTCCCACCTGAAAGTCCTTGATCTCAGCCGTATTCTCGCCGGTCCCTGGGCCAGCCAGGTATTGGCGGATTTCGGTGCCGAGGTCATCAAGGTTGAACGCCCGTACAAGGGTGATGATACCCGGCACTGGGGTCCTCCCTACCTTAAGGACTCTGAAGGGCAGGACACCGACGATGCCGCGTACTATCTCAGCGCAAACCGCGGCAAAAAGTCCATTACCGTGGATATTACCCAGGCCACCGGCCAGAAGCTGATCAGGGAACTGGCGCAGCGGTGCGACATCCTGCTGGAGAATTACAAGGTAGGCGGGTTGGCGAAATACGGTCTCGATTACGACGCCATCCGCCAGATCAATCCGCGCATTATCTACTGCTCGATCACCGGCTTTGGACAGACCGGTCCCTACGCCAAGCGCGCCGGTTACGATGCCATGATCCAGGGGATGGGTGGTCTGATGAGTATTACCGGTGTGCCCGAGGGGCAACCGGGTGCCGGGCCGCAGAAGGTGGGGGTCGCGGTGGCGGATCTGATGACCGGGATGTACGCGGTCTCGGGCGTTTTGGCCGCGGTGATTCACCGGGATCAGACCGGCGAGGGGCAGCACATCGATCTGGCGCTGCTCGATACACAGGTGGCGTGGCTTGCCAATCAGGCGCAAAACTATCTGACATCCGGCGTCAGCCCGGAGCGCCAGGGCACCGCGCACCCGAACATCGTTCCCTACCAGGCGGTACCCGCGAGCGACGGTTATTTTATGCTGGCGGTCGGTAACGACAGCCAGTTCCAGAAGTTCTGCCAGATTGCGGGGCTGGATGAGCTCGCCGCAAACCCGGCTTATGCCACCAATCGCGACAGGGTGAAAGCCCGCGATACGCTGGTACCCCTGATCGAATCGGCAACCGCCAGCAAACCCGCAGCCTGGTGGCTGGAGCAGTTGAGTGCCGCCCACGTGCCCTGCGGGCCCATCAATAACCTGCAGCAGGTATTTGCGGATCCGCAGGTAATGGCGCGGGGTATGGTGGTTGAGCAGCCGCATCCGCAGGCCGGCAGGGTGCGCACGGTGCGCAACCCCCTGGAGTTCTCTGCATCACCGCTGCAATACCAGCAGGCGCCGCCGACCCTTGGCGAGCATACGCAGGTTGTACTGGAAGCCGAGCTGGGCCTGTCGCCAGGTGAGATTGAAGATCTGCGCGCACAGGGGGTTATCTGACGCGGCTCGTTTGATCGCTGCTTCGAGGGGCGCCTTTCTATCGACGAGCGCCTGTCGACGTGTGCCTATTTACGCCAATATAAAGAGCGTTGCGCCACAGGCCGTGTAGGTTTAGACGACTGCGCTAGTATCACAGCAATAAAGCTAACAGCACAAAATAAGGAAGCTGTGCATGAGCGCGATATTGCTGATGGTACTCGGCCTGGGTGGCATGGCTGCGGGCTATTTTTTCTATTCGCGCTTTATTGCCGAGCGCATTTACCGGTTCGATCCTGACTTCATTACCCCGGCGCACGAATTTGAAGACGGTGTGGACTATGTGCCCACCAACAAATTTGTACTCTGGGGCCACCACTTCACCTCAGTTGCCGGTGCCGCGCCGATTGTGGGTCCGGCAATTGCCGTTATCTGGGGTTGGCTGCCCGCGTTTCTGTGGGTCGTCTTCGGCACCATCTTCTTTGCCGGGGTGCACGACAGCGGTGCTATCTGGGCCAGCGTGCGCAATCGGGCGTTGTCGGTAGGTTCCCTGACCGGGCACGTGGTCGGCAAGCGTGCACGCAGCATCTTTATGATCGTGATTTTCCTGGTGCTGCTGATGGTCAACGCCGTGTTCGGGGTGGTGATCGCCGGGCTGTTGATCAACAACCCGGGCTCGGTAGTGCCAATCTGGGGGGCAATCGCGGTAGCGCTGGTCATTGGCCAGCTGATTTACCGGTTCAAATTCAATCTCGCGCTGGTATCCCTGTTCGGGGTGATAGCCCTGTATGCGCTGATTTATGTCGGCCCTTCGGTGCCGGTTTCTTTGCCGGAAACGGTGGTGGGTCTTTCCAGCAAAGCCGCGTGGATTCTGATTCTGTTTGCCTACGCCGCGGTCGCCTCTCTGTTGCCGGTATGGGTGCTGCTGCAACCCCGGGATTACATCAATGGCCTGCAGTTGTTCGTCGGGTTGATCCTGCTGTATTCCGCGGTGCTTATTGCGAGCCCGGAGCTGGTGGCACCGATGATCAATCACCAGGTGCCGGAGGGCGCGCCACCCTTGATACCCCTGTTGTTCGTAACGATTGCCTGCGGTGCCATCTCCGGATTTCACGGACTGGTGGCTTCCGGCACCACGTCCAAGCAATTGAATAAAGAAACCGATGCGCGCTTTGTGGGGTACTTCGGGGCGATCGGCGAGGGCGCGTTGGCGCTGGCAGCGATTATTGCAGCCTGTGCGGGGTTTGCGTCGCTGGGCGATTGGCAGGCCGTATACAGTGCCTTTGGCCAGGGTGGCGTGCAGGCCTTTGTGGATGGCGGCGCGGCCATTCTCAATCAGGGGGTGGGTATTGATGCGGCGGTTTCCGGCACCATGCTGACGGTGATGGCGGCGCTGTTTGCCGGTACCACCATGGATACCGGCTTGCGCCTGCAGCGCTATATCTTCCAGGAGTTTGGTGAGATTTACGGCATTCGCTGGCTCGGGAAGCCTTTGCCGGCCACGATGATGGCGGTGGCCTGCTGCGTGTTGTTGGCATTCGGTGCAGGTGGCGCGGACGGCTCAGGAGGGCTCCTGATTTGGCCGTTGTTCGGCACCACCAATCAGTTGCTGGCGGGACTCACTCTGCTGGTGATTTCGGTGATGCTGGTGCGTTTGAATCGCCCGGTTTGGGTCACTCTGGTTCCACTGGTCTTCCTGTTGCTGATGACGCTGGCCGCACTGCTGATTCAGCTAAATGAGTTTTACCAGAAAAAAGACTGGTTCCTGCTGAGCCTGGACCTTGTGGTCCTCGTCGCTGCAATGCTTGTGACATTGGAATGTGTTTCGGCCTTTAAAAAGCCGGCTTCAGAAATTGGTGGCGAAGAGCTGTGATACACGCGCACTAATCTGAAACTGGTCGAAAACTGCTGAGGAGGGTGTAACCGTGGATGGCGAAAACACGTCTGGGCTGCCGAGAAACCTGAAGCTGGTGTTCCGTCGTATCAGCGCTCAGCTGGATGCCTATTACAACGCGCCTTATCGCAGTGCGCTGGCGCGGGCGGCGCGGGATGAGGAAGATCTGTTTATGCTGCTGATCTACGCCGAGTCCCTGGGTATTCCCAATCCCGTCAGTTTTTACACCCTGGAATTGCAGCCGCAAATGCTGGAGCGATTTCATCAGTGGCACCGGCGTATGGGGATGGAGCGTTCGCCATTGGATGAAATGCGTTGCTGCTAACCGAAGAGCCCATAACCCCATGACATTATCTATCGACCTGGAACAATTGTTGCGCCGCAAACTGATCATGGTGGGCGGCAAAGGCGGGGTTGGCAAAAGTACGATGGCAGCCACTCTGGCGACGATCGCCGCCGGTCGCGGGCTGAAGACGTTGCTGGTATCCACCGATCCCGCGCACAATCTCGGTGACCTGTTTGGGTGTAAAATCGGCTCTGCCGGATGCGAGATTCCCTGGAGCGCCGGAAACCTGAATGCGCTGGAGATTAATCCGGAGTTCGCGCTGGAAAGGTATCTCGAATCCGTGCGGCAGCAGATGCTCCCGCATGTGGCCATGGCTTTGCGTGGACAGCTGGAGAAACAGTTGCACCTTACCCGCCACTCTCCCGGAGCGGAAGAAGCGGCGCTTCTGGATGAAATCACGCGGTTGATTCAGAACCGCGATGAATTTGATTTGATGATCTTCGATACGGCACCTACCGGCCATACCCTGCGGCTGCTTTCCCTGCCCGTGGTTATGTCGGCATGGACAGAGGGGCTAGTTGCGCAGAAAGAGCGCGCTGGGCGTTTTCGGGATGTGCTCGGGAAGTTTGCCGGGCCTGCAGAGACGCCGAATCAGACCGTGAGCGCGCAACTGGCGCCGCTTCTGGAGCGTCAGACACGTTTTCGTGAATCCGCGAATACGCTCAAAGACCCGCAACTCAGCGCCTTTGTATTTGTCATGACTGCAGAAATGCTTCCGTTGAACGAAACCCGGCGAGCGGTGTTAGCGCTCAAGGGCAGCGGGATTCCGGTTGCCGGTCTTTTGCTGAACCGGTTACTACCGGAAGAGGCCGCAGAGATTCCCTTTTTGCGGGGGGGCTGGGAGTGCCAGCAGCGGGTACTGCGTCAGATAACGGAACAGTTAGGCGGGTTGCCCAGCCTGGCATTACCGATGACAGGAAACATTCTGCAGGGCAGGGAAGGGTTGCAGTGGTTGGCTTCACAACTGGTGAAAGCGTCAGAATCTGGCGACCGGAGACAAAAACAGCCCGGCAGTGAGACTGTCGGGCTGTTATAGAGGCTCGCTACTACTTACTTACGCAAGGTAAGTTATGCGAGTGCGCGACGGCGATGAATCGGCAGGGGCTGATCCACCGCTGACTGGTAGCTGTCCGTGAAATCCTGCATGGATTCCAACAGTCCTGCCAGAGGCTGTTCGCCCTGGAAAGCAAAGCTGTTGAAGCCACAGCGGGTCAGGTAAGTCAGCTGGTCGCGGATAAAATTACCCACCGCACGCAGTTCGCCGGTAAAACCATAGCGCTGGCGCAACAGGCGGCCGGCGGTGAATGCACGGCCATCGGTGAACGCGGGGAAGTGAGCGGCGATCAGCGGCAGTTCGCTGGCGTAGTCGCCAATCAGGTCCGCGGTTTCATCGCTGTCCAGCCACACGCCGATCTCTGCTTTGCGGCCCTGCAGGTCTTCTCGCAATTCCAACCACACACTCAAGGGCAGAATTACCTTGCCTGGTGCCAGGCTGCTCGCGCTGATCTTTTCATCGCCGCCCAGCGGCAACAGATTCCATTCGTTTTCGACAACCGCACCGTCAACAATCAGTTGCGCCGGGTTTTCCGGTTGCGCGCCTACAGGCTTTTTCGCGGAGAGGTTAGCTGGCTTTGGCATATACGCGCTCCTTAAATGGCTGCAGCCCGATGCGGTTGTAGGTGTCGATAAAAAATTCTTCCGGTTGACGGTTCTCTACGAACACATCCAGAATCTTACCGATGGTTTCCGGCATTTCTTCGCGGGAGAAGCTTGGCCCCAGAACCTTGCCCAGGCTGGCTTTCTCGTTGGAGTTGCCGCCCAGCTGAACCTGGTAGAACTCTTCGCCTTTCTTGTCGACGCCGAGAATGCCGATATGACCAATATGGTGATGGCCACAGGCATTCATGCAACCCGAGATATTCAGGTCCAGGTCGCCCAGGTCGTAGAGGTAATCCAGGTCGTCAAACTTGCGCTGGATGGCTTCCGCAACCGGAATGGATTTGGCATTGGCCAGGGAGCAGTAGTCACCGCCCGGGCAGCAGATCATATCCGTGAGGGTGCCGATGTTCGGTGTCGCGAAGCCGTGCTTGCGGGCTTCCTGCCACAGCTCGAACAGCTGTTCCTGCTCCACGTCTGCCAGAACCACATTTTGTTCGTGGGTGACACGCACTTCGCCGAAGCTGTATTTGTCGGCGAGATCGGCGATGGCTTCCAGCTGGCGATCGGTAACGTCACCCGGTGGAATACCGGTAGGTTTGGTGCTCAGCGTGACGGCCTGGTAGCCGTTGACGCGGTGGGGGAAGGTGTTGCGCTCCAGCCAGCGCGCGAAAGCCTTGTCCTCACCGGACTGGTCTCGCAGAACCGCTTCACCGTGCCCTTCGCTGAACGTCTTATACGCGGGCTCCGGGAAGAAACGCTTGGACCACTCGATGGCTTCTGGGGTCAGCTCTTCGGCACCGTCTTTGATCTGTTCCCACTCCGCTTCAACGCGCTGCGCAAACTCTTCTGCGCCCATGGCTTTCACCAGAATCTTGATGCGAGCCTTGAACTTGTTGTCGCGGCGGCCCAGCTGGTTGTACACGCGGACGATGGCTTCCAGATAGGAGAGCAGGTGCGTCTCAGGCAGGAAGTCGCGAATGGCAACGCCGATGATCGGGGTACGGCCCAGGCCGCCACCCACAAATACCTGGAACCCGGTTTCGCCCTGGTCGTTCTTGACGATCTGCACACCGATATCGTGGGCGCGAATGGCCGCACGGTCCTGTTCCGCGCCGCACACCGCAATCTTGAACTTGCGTGGCAGGAAAGCGAATTCCGGGTGAAAGGTGGACCACTGGCGAATGAGTTCGCAATAGGGGCGGGGGTCGATCAGTTCATCGCGGGCTACGCCGGCAAACTGGTCGGTGGTGGTGTTGCGGATGCAGTTACCACTGGTCTGCACTGCGTGCATTTCCACTTCCGCGAGTTCCGCGAGAATATCGGGTACATCTTCCAGATTCGGCCAGTTGAGCTGGACGTTCTGGCGGGTCGTGAAGTGCGCATAGCCCTTATCATACTTGCGGGTAATGTGCGCCAGTCGACGAACCTGAGCGCTGTTCATCAGCCCGTAGGGCACCGCGATGCGCAACATGGGCGCAAGGCGCTGCACATAGAGGCCATTCTGCAGTCGCAGAGGCAAAAATTCTTCTTCGCTCAGTTCGCCGGCGAGATAGCGTTCTGTCTGGCCGCGAAACTGGGCCACCCGTTCCCGGATCAGCTTGTGGTCCTGTTCGTCGTATCGATACATAAGAGCTTGATTCCATTGCATTTTTGCGCTGGTCTTACAGCGCCCAGAGGGTCTTCTGGAGCCTACCTATGACCCTGAGTGGCGCATAACATACCAGCCGCCTTATACAAAAAATAACAATTTTTTTCGCTACCTTAGTAACCGGCAGTTATAAGTGGTTTGTCCGTCTATAACTGGCGAATTAGTGCGCGGTTGCACCCCTCGTGGGGATTTGATCTACTTGAGAAACCGCACTTTTACGCGGTGCTGCTACCTTTAAAACAATAATGATTTCTTGAGAGACGGAGTATTCCGATGAACGATCAAGCGGTAAGAGATGTAGTAGTTGTATCCGACGATAGCGATAACGTTGTAGACGCCATTGCGGCGGTGGCACTGGTGGCCATCTTCGTCGCGACCTGTGTTTACTGGGTTGCCTCGCAGGGCTAGACCCGACGACACTGAATACTTAGCCTAGGCCCATTCAGGTATTGTGCGGAAGCATTCAATGGGTCGAGGCTTAACTTGCGAATGATTCTTTTTTCCGGCGGGGCGCCGCCGGAGAAGGGCTCGTTTGCCTGATTCCACTCTTTCAGCCCCATGAGCTGGTGCGGTCTGTTCAGCCCATATTGCTGAGAACAGTTTTCACTACCAGCACCAGGGTCAAGACAAACAGTGTGGTGAAAATAATCCCCGCCGCGATATAGGCCTTGAAGCTCCCGCCTTTGAAATCCCTTTCCCGGTTTCTATTCGACTGAACGCCGATGGCGGCGGCCAGGATGCTCAGCGCGATCTGGCCGAAAGACGGTTTGGATTGTTTGTTGTCTTCTTTCATTTCCTTTCGCCTCAACTCCGCGGTTGTTGGTGGATGCGCTGCGCTTATCCACCCTACATAAAGTTCCCACCGAACCTTAGGGTGGATAAGCAAAGCGCATCCACCACTAAACCACAAAATCAGTCTTCCAGGTTAGGCCGCAGCCAGCGTTCCAGTTCATCAACACCCATTCCCTTGCGTTCAGCCAGGCTTTCCAGCTGGTCACGAGAAATCTTGCCCACATTAAAATACTTTGACTCCGGATGTGCAAAGTACCAGCCGCTGACGGCAGCGGCGGGCATCATGGCGTAGCTGGAAGTCAGTTCAATCCCGGCGTTTTCTTCCGCATTTAGCAGGTCGAACAGGGTGGCTTTTTCCGTGTGGTCGGGGCAGGCCGGATAGCCAGGTGCAGGGCGAATACCGCTGTAGGCTTCCTTGATCAGCTGTTCGTTGCTAAGGGTTTCATCCGGCTGGTAGCCCCAGTAGTTTTTGCGGACTTCCCGGTGCAGGTATTCGGCAAGGGATTCCGCCAGTCGATCCGCCAGTGCCTTGACCATAATCGCGCTGTAGTCATCGTGTTTGGCCTCGTACTCCGCGGCCAGTTCGTCGGCGCCAATGCCGGTGGTTACCGCAAAGCCGCCTACATAATCTTCGACACCACTACCGACGGGGGCGATAAAGTCGGCCAGCGAGCGACACAGGCCATCGCCACCGCGTTTCTGTACCTGCTGGCGCATCTGGTGCAGACGGGCGCGCTCGGTGGTACGGCTTTCATCGGTGTAGACCACGATGTCATCACCGTCCGCATTGGCCGGCCACAGGCCAAACACCGCGCGGGCTTTCAGGCGCTTATTGTCGATGATATCGGCGAGCATGGTCTGCGCATTTTTGAACAGATCCGTTGCGGCCTCGCCGACCACTTCATCGTTCAGGATCGCCGGGTATTTACCGGCGAGATCCCAGGCGATGAAGAAGGGGGTCCAGTCGATGGTGTCGACCAGTTTTTCCAGCGGAAAATCGTCCAGTACGGTAAGACCGGGCTTGTTCGGAACGACCGGTTTGTAGTTTGCCCAGTCGAACTGCGGGCCCGCCTTCAAGGCGTCGGGGTAAGACAGGCGCGGATCATTGCGTTTGCGGTTGGCGGTGCGCTCGCGCACTTTTACGTACTCATCCTGCACGCCTTTGATAAAGCCGGGACGCAGCTCGTCGGACAGCAGGTTGCTGGCGACACCCACCGCACGGGAGGCATCTGCCACATAGACCACCTGGTTGCGCTTGAATTGCGGGTCGATCTTCACTGCGGTGTGTGCCTTGGAGGTGGTGGCGCCGCCGATCAGCAGGGGGATATCAAAACCCTGCCGTTCCATTTCCGCAGCCACGTGCACCATTTCATCGAGCGAAGGCGTGATTAGGCCGGACAGCCCGATAATGTCGCAGTTCTTTTCCCTGGCGGTCTGAAGAATGGTTTCTGCTGGCACCATGACACCGAGATCGATCACCTCGAAGTTATTACAGGCCAGCACCACACCCACAATATTTTTGCCGATATCGTGCACGTCGCCTTTTACCGTGGCCATCAGGATGCGGCCATTGGGTTTACTGTCTGCGGTTTTTTCGGCTTCGATATACGGTTGCAGATAGGCTACTGCCTGCTTCATGACGCGCGCAGACTTCACCACCTGCGGCAGGAACATTTTGCCCTCGCCGAACAGGTCGCCGACCACGTTCATGCCGTCCATCAGCGGCCCTTCGATCACGTCCAGCGGACGCGCGGAGGCTGCGCGGGCCTCCTCGGTATCTTCTTCGATGAAATTGTTTATGCCTTTTACCAGCGCGTGTTCCAGGCGTTTATTCACCGGCCACTGGCGCCAGGCCAGATCTTCCTTGCGTTCGGCAGTGCTGCCATCGCCGCGGTATTTTTCCGCGATATCCAGCAGGGCTTCGGTGGCTTCATCGTTGCGATTGAGGATCACATCCTCCACCTTGTCCCGCAGCTCGTCCGGCAGGTCGCTGTAGACTTCCAGCATGCCCGCGTTGACGATGCCCATATTCATGCCGGCTTTTACCGCGTAATACAGGAATACGGAGTGGATGGCTTCGCGCACCGGGTTGTTACCGCGAAACGAGAATGACACGTTGGAGACGCCACCGGACACATTGGCGCCGGGCAGGTTCTGGCGAATCCAGCGGGTGGCTTCGATAAAGTCCACCGCGTAGTTGTTGTGCTCTTCGATACCCGTGGCAACCGCGAAGATATTCGGGTCGAAAATAATATCCGTCGGGTTGAAGCCGACCTTGTCCACCAGTACGTCGTAACTGCGCTTACAGATTTCGATCTTGCGCTCGAAGGTGTCCGCCTGGCCGGTTTCATCGAAGGCCATTACCACCACGGCGGCGCCGTAGCGCAGGCATAAGCGGGCCTTCTCGACAAATTCCTCTTCGCCTTCCTTCAGGCTGATGGAGTTGACAATGGGCTTGCCCTGGATGCACTGCAGGCCCGCTTCAATCACCTCCCATTTGGACGAGTCCACCATAAATGGCACCTTGGCGATATCCGGTTCGGTGGCGCACAGGTTGAGGAAGCGGCGCATGGCGGCGACGGAATCCAGCATCGCCTCGTCCATGTTGAAGTCGATGACCTGGGCCCCGTCTTCCACCTGGGTGGCGGCGATCTGCAGGGCGGTATCGTAATCCTCTTCCATGATCAGGCGCTTGAAGCGCGCGGAACCGGTGACGTTACAGCGCTCGCCCACGTTTACGAACAGGGCGTTTTCGTCGGCCACATAGGGCTCAAGGCCGGACAGCCGCAGAGCCGGTTTGATCTCGGGCAACTTGCGCGGTGGCAGATCGGCGACGGCATTGGCGATCGCGCGAATATGGTCGGGTGTGGTGCCGCAGCAACCGCCGAGAATATTCAGGAAGCCGGCCTCTGCGAACTCTTTCACGATCGCCGCGGTCTGTTCCGGAGTCTCGTCATACTCGCCGAACTCGTTCGGCAGGCCCGCATTGGGGTGGGCGGATACGTATCCTGCACAGACGCCGGAGAGCGCTTCTACATAGGGACGCAATTCGGTGGCGCCGAGGGCACAGTTCAAGCCGACGGAGAGCGGCTTGGAGTGGGCGATCGAGTAGTAGAAGGCCTCGGTGGTCTGACCGGACAGGGTGCGGCCGGAGGCATCGGTGATGGTGCCGGAGATCATGATCGGCAGCTCGAAACCGCGCTGGTCAAACACTTCCTGTACCGCGTAGATCGCCGCCTTGGCATTCAGGGTGTCGAAGATGGTTTCGATCAGGATCACGTCAGAGCCGCCGTCGATCAGCGCATTGGTGGACTCTATATAATTGTCCACCAGTTCGTTGAAGGTCACGTTGCGCGCGCCGGGGTCATTCACGTCCGGGGAGATACTTGCGGTGCGGGAGGTTGGGCCCAGAACCCCGGCCACAAAACGCGGCCTCTCAGGTGTAGAAAGGGCGTCAGCCGCACGGCGGGCCACCTCTGCTGCAACCTGGTTCAGCTCTGGCACCAGGTCTTCCAGATCGTAATCTGACTGGGACAGTCGGGTCGCATTGAAGGTGTTGGTCTCAATAATATCGGCTCCTGCCTCGAGATATTCCCGGTGCAGGCGTTCGATCAGGTCCGGTTGAGTCAGGACCAACAGGTCATTATTACCCTTCAGATCCGAAGGGTAGTCAGCAAAACGCTCACCCCGGTAGTCTGCCTCTGCCAGCTTCTCCTGCTGAATCATGGTCCCCATACCGCCGTCCAGGATCACAATGCGCTCGCTAAGCGCTTTGTAGAGCTGTTGCAGACGTTGGTCACGGGACTGCTGAGACCGGTTCTCCGACATGGTGTTTTCCTTAATACCGGGGATCAAAAAAGGGCGGCAATCTTAGCACAATCTAGCGCCGTTTCAGGCCTTCAAAAGCATTGCAGAACCGTTCTGCATAACCTTGTAACCAAATGTTCTACTGCGGCACCGCGACAAGGGTGGAAGCCGGGGTAACCAACCTCCATACAGGAGCCTATCGTTACAATTTCTGAACCATTGAAAACGCGCACTGGCACGAGGAGATCTTATGAAAATCCTGATGGTACTGACTTCACACGATCAGCTTGGAGATACCGGGGAGAAAACCGGCTTTTGGTTGGAGGAATTTGCGGCACCATACTACGTGTTTGTAGACGCCGGTGCTGAGGTCACACTGGCTTCTCCGAAAGGTGGCCAGCCGCCGTTGGATCCCAAAAGTGACGCGGATGATGCTCAAACTGCGGCGACCAGACGTTTTCGCGACGATCCCCTCGCACAACAGGCACTGGCGAATACCGAGCCTCTGGATACGGTGGATGCTGAGGGGTTTGATGCGCTGTTCTACCCCGGTGGGCACGGTCCTCTGTGGGACCTGGCGGAAGATCAGCGTTCCATTGCACTGATTCATGGGTTTTATCGGGCCAACCGGCCGATCGGAGCCGTCTGCCACGCACCGGCGGTATTTAAAAGCACCGTCGACGAGGATGGCGAACCCCTGGTGAAAGGTAAAAGGGTTACGGGTTTCAGCAACAGTGAGGAAGAGGGCGTGGGTCTCACCGACGTCGTGCCGTTCCTGGTAGAGGACATGCTCAAAGGCCATGGGGGCGAGTATGCGAAAGGGGACGATTGGGCTGAGTTCGTTATTTCCGACGGGCTGCTGGTGACCGGGCAGAACCCGGCCTCTTCAGAAGCGGCCGCCAGGGCGCTGCTCGGTACTCTGTCGAACGTGCAGAAGTAGGCGTTCGACGACGAATGGGTTGGCTGGTTTAAATTGACCGCGCATGGGCGTAGAATACCCGACATAAACGCTCAGTTATTTGAGCCTGGTAATTTGAGAAGGTCTATGTCAGAACAGTCGACAGAATTGAACGTCACCATTACCGAGTCAGCCCAGGAATATCTCCGTGACCTGCTGGCCAAGCAGGATTGTGAGGGTATTGCGATCCGTATGTTCGTATCCAACCCGGGTACACCGAATGCGGAAACCTGCATCGCCTACAGCCGTCCCGGTGAGGAGAAAGAGGGCGATCTGGAAATGCAGCTGGACGGGTTTAAGGCCTTCTTCGAGGGCCGGAGTATCCCGTATCTAGATGAGGCCCGGGTCGACTACTCTGCGGACAAGATGGGTGGGCAGCTTACCATTCGGGCACCCAATTCCCGCATGCCCAAGGTCACCGACGACAGTCCCATTGAGGATCGGATCAACTACGTGCTTTACAGCGATGTAAACCCGGGGTTGGCATCTCACGGTGGGCAGGTCAGTCTCGTAGAAGTGACCGAAGATATGTACGCGGTATTGAAGTTCGGTGGCGGCTGCCAGGGTTGCGGTATGGTGGATATGACCCTGAAAGAGGGCGTTGAGAAAACCCTGAAAGAAAAAGTACCGGAATTGGCCGGTGTTAAAGACATTACCGACCATACCGACAAGTCTCAGGCATATTATTGAGCCTGCTTTTCCGGAATTAAAAAACGCGGCATCAGCCGCGTTTTTTCGTTTGCTCGAACAATACTTATCCGCTTCGCTTATTGGTAGACGCGAACATAATCGACATACATCCGCTGTGGGAACTGGCTACTGCCGTCAGGGCTGCCTGGCCATGTACCTCCAACCGCGACGTTTAGCAGAATGAAAAAGGGGTGGTCATATACCCAGGGGCCATACTGCTCCACTTGGGTGCGTGACACGCTGTAGAAATTATTGCCGTCGACATACCAGCTGATACCGTTGCTGTTCCATTCTACCGCGTAGACATGATATCCCGCGTCCACGGTATGGCCCACGTTATAGGTTCCCATAATCGGCGTATTACCGGAATAACCGGGGCCGTGCAAAGCACCATGGGTAAGGGTCGGCTCAAAGCCCACATGCTCCATGATGTCAATTTCCCCCGAGTTGGGCCAGGGAGTACCGGTCCGTATATTTCCGCCGAGCATCCAGAATGCCGGCCATATACCCTGGGTCTGCGGCAATTTGATACGGGCTTCAATGCGGCCGTACTGAAATTCTTTTTTGCCGGCTGTGATCATACGGGTCGACGTGTATTGACAGGCGCCGTACCAGCAGTTGTGCCCGCCTTCTTTGCGCGCCTCGATAACCAGTACGTTACTACCTGCTTGGCCGTCGTACTGAATCGATGCGTTCTGGCCCGCGGTGTAATACTGTAATTCGCTATTACCCCAGCCGCCGCCACCGGTTTCAAATGTCCAGTGTGCGCCGTTGATGGAATCAAACTCGTCCGCCCAAACCAGCCCGTTCCCTGCCGCCGGGCTCACCACGATTGATGTCACATTATCGTTGAAGCCTTCGTTGTCGAGGCACTCATCGTCACCGGAAATGGTAACCGACGCACCGGTAAAGTTATCGTGCTCGTATAGGGTTGCCTGATAGCCAGATGAGACCTGAATGGATGACGCTTTATCATTTACAAAGCCGAGAGCTTGCAGGCTGGCCAGGTTGTAACTCCCAACCCCGAGCTCTGTGGACCACCCGTTAAAATTGCAGTGTTCATGAACCCTGGCTACGCCATTGTCGGGGTTGTCGGCGACTACTTCGATCCAGTTGAGGTTCCAGTCTCCGGTGACCGCGTAAACTCCGAGGCTGTAGGTGCCTGCCTCTATGTAGACATTATGAGAAATGGTCTGCCAGTTCTGCCAGCCCCCGGTATTGGGTATGTCCAGACTTCCAAGTACGGTTGCGCCGCCATTTAAATCGTTTGACAAAGTCCCGCCCGTCTCGCTGGCGACCCGGAAACGCACGGTGTAATTTCCGCTGCTCGGGATGTTCAGGTTGTTGTAGGCGAGCCATTCGCCAGCAACGATCCAGCCTACATTGTAGCCGCCACCGGAATCCGTGGTTACTTCGATATCGACATCATCGGTGCGATAGGCACCACCGGTATTACCAGGGGTAGTGTCGTAAAACGCATCGTAATCTTCTGCCTGAAAGATCGTTGCGCTGGCACTGGCGCAGAGCACTGTAGCGCATAACCCTGTAAGAAGGGCGCGAAGTGATTTTGCGGTGTGCCGGGGTATGTCTGATCTCATTTTTCGTCTCACTTGTTATTGTCAGAGGTTGCTCGTATTTAATGAAGCAAAAAGAATGCGAGCGCTGAGACTATCCATCGGAAATCGGGACCTTGCGTCCCAGATCCTGTCCAAACTAAAAGTGAGACTCGTGAACTGTGAAATTTGGCAGGAATTGCTCCGCGTCAGTGCGTATCCGGGAAACTTGTTTGGACGAGAGCATTTTATCGTGTAGAGAATCCATCCCGTTAGCTGCCCATACGCTTTTTGGTTTTGTTCGTAGCCTGTGCATTTGCAGGGTCATCCGGCCAGAAATGCTTCTGATATCGGATGCGCAGCTCTTTTTTTACTTCGTGATAAGTGTTTTCCCAGAAACTGGCGAGGTCGCGGGTAACCTGTACCGGGCGCTGCGCAGGGGATAGCAGGTGGATCATCAGCGGATACCGACCGTTGAGAATGGTCGGAGTCTGCTGCAGGCCGAACATTTCCTGAAGACGTACAGGAAGCACGGGGGGCGACTCTGTATAGCGTATGGTAATGCGTGACCCGCTCGGGACCTGTAACTGTGGCGGCACCAACTGATTCAGTTTTTGTTGTGTGGACCATTCCAGTTGAGCAAGTAAGATGGCCTGCAAGTCCAGCTGTTTGAGTTGGTCGAGTTTATTCAGCCCTTGCATATGGGGGAGCAACCAGCGTTCCATGGATTGGAGCAGGGCGTTTTCACCCCAATCCGGCAGTTCATCTGCATCTATAAGGTCGGGATGTTCCGACTGGTGTGATTTCAGGAAGCGTACGCGCGCAAGAAGGTTCTCACTCTCATCATCCCACGGCAGACTTCGCAGTCCTCGCTGCCGAATCGCATCAAGTAACGCGCGGCTCAGCATTTCGGGTGAAAACTCTCGGGCCGGCTTGTCTTCGAGAATCAATTTACCGAGCCGGGTCTGCTCACTGGCAATTGCGCGTCCGGCCAGATCATCCCAGCGTACAGAGGTCTCTCGATTGATCTGATGTTGGCAAACCGTAAAAAGCGCATCGGCGGAAATCTGTGCGGCCAGTTGGATACGCGCGTCGCGCCCTTGGCCATCGAGATCAGCAACAACCAGATAATCCGCATGTGCCAGTTCGTCGTCGTGGGAAAAGTGTGCTCCGCGACCATTGGACAGCAGAAAACGTCGTTCGCGATCGTGCCTATTCTGCGCAATTCGGTCGGGGTAGGCGTAGGCAAGCAGTACCCCGGCGATATCCTGCTGGTGGGGAGTGGTGCGCTGGCTGCGGTCGCTTTTGGGTAGTTGCGCTTGCCAGGCTTTCGCCTGTTGCCGTATGCGGTGCACGGTGCTCTGATCTGCCCGAGCATTGCTCCTGACCCCGGTCAGCACCTCCAGGCGCTTGCGTATATCTCTGTCCCAGCGTTGCTCGCCGCGGAAAATATCACGCTCGGAAAGTAGAGCCGCGATCACACTGGCTTCCCGGCCGAGCCCCAGGGTGTTGCCGCAAAGCATCATGTGGGCCAGTCGCGGATGCGCCCCGAGTCTGAGCATTGCCTCGCCGTGCTCGGTGATGCGCAGGTTGTCATCCAGTGCCCCAAGCTCCTGCAGCAGCGCCCTGGCTTGAGCGGTAGGTCCTGGTGGTGGAAGATCAAGCCAGCGCAGTTCCGTGGTGTCCGTGACGCCCCACTGAGCCAGATCCAGCATCACTGGCGCCAGGTCGCTGAGGAGTATTTCCGGAGCACTTTTTTTCGCCATGCTCCGCTGGGTCGATTCACTCCACAGGCGCAGGCTGTGACCTGCGCTGAGGCGACCGGCACGACCTGTGCGCTGTGTGGCGGACGCCTGGGAAATCTGGGTTGTCACCAGGCGGTTCATGCCGGTGTTCGGGTCAAACCGGGATTCCCGCATCAAGCCAGAATCGACCACCAGACGGATACCCTCAATCGTAATGGATGTTTCTGCGACGTTGGTAGCCAGTACGATTTTGCGCTTGCCGTCGGGGCAGGGAGCGATGGCCGCGTCCTGCTGTTGCTTGTTCAGATCGCCGTAAAGGGGTGCGACCGTGATGTGCGTGTTTCCGGTAAACGCGTTGTTTAGTGCTTCCTCAACCGCGCGAATCTCCCGTACGCCAGGCAAGAACGCCAACAGGCTGCCATCTTGCTGCGCCATCAGCTCCTGAATCTTGCGGCTGACCAGTGCTGGGAGCTGGCGTGCGTCCTGCGGCACTTCGCGATGAGGCAGGTACTCGATTTCCACGGGAAAGGCGCGCCCCTCGCTGGTAATCACGGGGGCATCGCCGAGCAGGCTGGCCACGGCATCTGCGTCCAGTGTTGCCGACATCACCAGCAACTTGAGGTCCTCCCTGAGCACTTCCTGAGCCTGTAGACAGAGTGCCAGTGCCAGGTCCGCCTGCAAGTTGCGCTCGTGAAATTCGTCGAAAATTACCAGTGCCGTGTCCGCGAGTTCCGGGTCGGACTGCAGAAGCCGAGTAAGAATACCTTCGGTAACCACCAGGATCCGGGTGTTATCGCTGGCTTTACGCTCTCCGCGAATCTGGTAGCCGATGGTTTTGCCGAGGGGTTCCCCCAGAATATCGGCCATGCGCGCGGCGGCGGAGCGCGCTGCCAGTCGCCGCGGTTCCAGCATGATGATCCTGCGGTCTTTCAGCCACGAGGATTTGAGCAGTGCCAATGGGACCGCGGTGGTTTTACCGGCCCCGGGAGGGGCCTGTAATACGATATTTGGATGTTCGGTCAGGCTCTCCAGCAGGGCTGGCAGAACGTCCTGGATGGGCAATTCTTTCATGGCGCGATTATACCGGTCCGAAGATGGGTGGAGGAGGGCGCGTACGATCAAATGGTTGACAGTGTCACCTTTATTTTTTATTGTTGATAGTGTCAATCAAATTTCATCCGCCCGACTCTGGGCAGAGGTCGAAGCGGTCTGGTAAAGAATTTTCGTGAGCGCAATCTATGAGTGAATCAACACTGAGCGACAATCTGCATCGCTTGATGCACGGCTATCGCGGTCGCCTGCGCGAAGAGGTGTCGCGGCGGGATCTCGGGTTGCCGATCACCCATATCCGTGCACTCAAAGGGATCTGCCGCAACCCGGAATCCACCGCGCAATCCATTGCCCAGCGCATGCAGCGCGACAAGGCCCAGATAACGCGCGTGTTGAAGGAGCTGATTGCAGAGAAGCTGATTGAGAAGCGTCCGAATCCGAATGATGGGCGGAGCTATCTCCTGTTCCCAACCGAGCAGGGCAAGGCGGTTCTGGCCGAACTGATGACGGCGGAACAGGAAACAGCGAAGGCGATGACGCGCAGCCTGAGTACACGCGAGCTCTCCCAGTTTGCCGATCTCACCGCGCGAATGGTGGCAAATCTCTCGAAAGAATCTGAAGGAGGCCGATAGTATGTCCAGACCCGCACCACGAGCATTGGAGGTTATACAGACCCGTTTTATCACACCAAACATGTTGAGAGTCACACTGGGCGGTGAAGGTATCTTGGGGTTTCCGGCGGACCAGGAGAGTGCATATATCAAACTGCTGTTCGAGCAGGGCGAAGGCCAGAAACCGCTGATGCGCACGTACACCATCCGCAATCAGCGTGAAAATGAAATCGATGTGGACTTCGTCGTGCACGATCACCCGGGGCCGGCAGGCAGCTGGGCGCTGGGCGCACAACCGGGCGACCGCATACTGGTTGGAGGTCCCGGGCCTCGGAAGCTGATCAACCCCGCCGGCGACTGGTTTTTACTGGTAGGTGATATGACCGCGTTGCCCGCAATCAGTGTGAACCTGGCGCTACTACCGAATACGGCGCAAGGTACTGTGGTGATTGAAATAGCAAGTGAGGCGGATCACCAGTCTCTTTCATGTCCGCCCGGAGTCGACATCGTCTGGGTGGTGTCCCGTAATCCGTCCTCGCCGGGCGAGGCGTTGTTCGATGCGGTAGCCGAATTGCCGTGGCGTGAAGGTGCGCCGTCTGTCTGGTGTGCCTGTGAATTCTCCAGCATGCGGCGGTTTCGTGCGTATTTTCGAGAGGAGCGCGCGACAGATCCGAAGCTTCGGTATATTTCCAGCTACTGGAAATATGGCCTGAGTGAAGATCAGCACAAGATCGTAAAACGTGAAGATGAATCGACAGTGGCAGTACTTTAACGGGGAGCGCGAAGATCCATGGAAAAATCATTCTGGCTGGAAAAGTGGCGCAAAAATGAAATTGGTTTTCATAACAGTGAAGCGCATCCACTGCTGGTGAAACACCTTCACCGGCTGAAGCTTGAAAAAGGCGACCGCCTTTTTCTGCCACTTTGCGGAAAGACGCTGGATATAGGCTGGCTGCTCGGTGAGGGGTACCGCATAGTTGGGGCAGAGCTGAGTGAAGCTGCTGTGATTCAGCTCTTTGAGCAATTGGCAATGACTCCTCAAATCGAGGAACTCGGAGAACTGAAGAAATACTACGGTGACGGTGTCGAAGTATTTGTTGGCGATATTTTCGAACTCACGGAATCATCCCTGGGGGCGGTCGATGGTATCTACGACCGGGCGGCGCTCGTGGCCCTGCCCGAATCCATGCGCAGCGAATACGCCAATCACCTGATCAAGATTACCCGGGCGGCGCCGCAACTCTTGATCAGCTTTGACTACGATCAGAATCAGTTGCCGGGACCACCATTCTGTGTGAACGACTCGGCCATTCGTGCCTTGTATGAAGCTGGCTACCGTGTTGAGAAAATTGATTCCGTGCCCGTGGAAGGGGGGCTGAAGGGCAAGGTCGCAGCAGATGAGGTGGTCTGGATGCTGGAATTCTGATGGAGAAAGCCCCAGAGATACTCTCTTTTGATTCTCTTGATTTTCTAGGCACTAGCTCTTAATGTGAGGGAAACACTTTCTGGCAAAAGAATAAAAATATGCTGGATGATTGGATTCTGCCTATGGGGTTTTCCTGTTTTTTGATGGCTTCTCTGATAGCGATAGTGTCGCCGTCAAAAAACCTTCCCTGGACCTTGCGCCTGTTCCTGTGCATTTTGGGGTCGGCGGCTCTGCAAATGTCACTGGTTCGCTATGGCATGGCGGAAAGATTCACCGGGCTGATTTTTCTGATGGACCCGCTGGACATAGCCTTTGCACCCTTGGCCTACCTGTATCTGCGCAACCTGAATGGCCGGTCGATGCACCCGTTACTGGTCGCTGCACATTTCATTCCTTCCCTGATTGCCATTCTCGCAACGGTGCCGTTCTGGCTCAGTGATGCAGTAAACAAACTCAGTTACTACCGAAACAGCCTGGAATTCAGTAACTGGCGGTGGCCGTCCGATGAGGGTACGGTCTGGGTGATTCTCATTCAGCTCCTTGTATATTCACCTTTCGTGCTTGTGGAATATCACCGAAGAGTGCGTCAGTACGACGGGAAGGTGCCTTTGCACCGACCCTGGTTGCACTACTTTGTTGGTTCCTACTACTGCCTGTGGTTGTTGATCGGAACGCTCGCACTCATGCAGTTTGAGGTGTCATTGCGGCACGTGCTTCTACTGGGTTTGATCGTGTTTGTGATCAGCTTTGTCGCAATTCTAATACGTGAACCAAGTTCCATTTCTGGTGAGACGGACGTCGAACGTGTTCGGCAGTCGTGGCGGTATTCCGTTGCAAAAGACAGCCTCGCTGCCCTGGCGGACAGACTGCATCACTATATGCGGATTACTCGCTGTTACCTGGATTCCGACCTGTCGCTTCAGGCTTTGGCGAAAGACCTGAATACGCAGCCAGCAAAGCTGACGAAAATGTTCAGCCACCACCTCGATATCGGGTTCTACGACTACATCAACCGGTACCGGGTAAAGGCGGCCAAGCAGATGCTTGCCGATCCCGAAATGCGCGCCCGCTCTGTTACGGACATCATGCTGGCCAGCGGTTTCAGCAGTAATTCCGTGTTCTATGCGAACTTTAAGGCCGACACGGGTATGACGCCTGCCCAGTTCCGGAAAAGAGGGCATTTGAAAATGCCTGAAACCGTACTCGCCTGTATTTGATCGTTTCTTTGTATTTTACAAACAATTGATTTCATTGAAGAAAATATTCTTCCGTCAAAAGTTTGCCACACGAAGGAAATACCGAAACCTGTCTCATATCGTTTTCTCACCCATAGCGAGGTGATGAGGAGAACGATAATGAAAATGTTATTTGCGGGTGTGGTATGTGCCGTGGCACTGGGCTGCGGAAAAGCTGTGGCATATAGCTGCGGGGATACAGACGTCATATACAACCTGTATGACATGATGTCAGAGATTCAGAGTGAAAATGGCCCCGGAACCATCGGACCGCGAAGGCTGGTAACCAATCAGACTTCTGAAATTGTGGCCTTTACCGACAAGCGGTTTATTCAGCCGCACGCCCTCGATGTCGATCAAATTACCATCAAATTTACCAAGGAACACGGTAGCTGGCTTGGTGGCGGAGTCGTTGAAGTGGTGTGTGCCACAGATGAGAGCGGAAACGTACAGAAGCTGGACGAGGTCAAATTCAGCGGCGGGCGTCGCAACATCGGCGACCAAGTAATACGGTCATACAGCGGTCTGAAGGGCAAGCGTTTATCGATTCACGCGGTAGGTATCGGGGCGGTCGGCAGCGCACGTATACGATTCGATTTGCTGCGCAATCCTTCAGAAGGTCAGCCGTGGGTGCCTGATACGAGTGCGCCGACAGGGCCTGTTCCCGGCTTTGCCGATGTTCACGTGCATCAAACCGCGGATCTCGCGTACAGCAAGGGGTGGTATTGGGGGAGCCACCAGCCTGGTGATCTTATGACGCAGGTCACTATGTGTAGCGGGGACAACCATGGCACCCTGGAGCCGCTGGGAATCGAAATTCATGAGCTCGGCAAGGCGCATCTCGGCGAAACCAGTGGATATCCTGATTTTATCAACTGGCCGCGCTGGAACGACATCAAGCACCAGCAGGTCACGTCTGAATGGTTAAAAGATGCCCATGAGCGGGGGCTGACCTTGATGGTTGCGTCCGTCGTTGCCAACCAGACGCTTGCCGCGGGTATGATTGCGTCCGGTAACCATGATAACCGTATCGCTCCCTTCGATATGGAATCAGTCCGGCACCAGATCACCGAGCTGAAAAAGATGGACGAATCGGAAGACTGGTTTGAAATCGTACTCGATCCCTGGCATGCCCGTCGTGCGATCGCCGAAGGAAAACTGGCGGTGATTCTTGCCATCGAAGCCAGCAACCTGTTCCCCGAATCCGACGGCCCCTGGCGAGAGCAACTATACGATGTATACGATATGGGCGTGCGAGCGCTGCAGATCGCGCACCAAACCAATAACGACTTTTCCGGCGCCGCGTACCACCAGGATATTTTTGAGATCGTCACCCAGTTGAAGGCCTGGTATACCGGTGATGTGGAGTACGCTGAGGCCAGTGATGGAGTCCATAACGACATCGGCATGAGTGCGCGTGGGTACCAGCTCTTGGACGAAATGATCCGGCTAAACATGATCATCGATATGGCGCATCTACCGCTCAAATCCCAGCGCGAGATTTATCAGGTCGTATCCCAGGATCACAACTACTACCCTTTGTTTAACTCCCATACGCGCATCGACGAACTGCTGTATCAGGAAGATCGAGATATTCTGAATGAACACGTCACTACCGATGAGACCCTGGAGTTTTACCGCGCGACCGGCGGTGTCATCGGTTTGCGCACCGGTCTCCAGCGAATGAAGGATTACCCGGCGTCGGGCGTGGCGAATAACTGCGACGGATCTTCACGATCAATTGCCCAGTTCTATCGGTACGCTGCTGATCGCGGGGTGAAAACCGCGTTTGCTTCCGACTTCAACGGATTTATCGAAATGAATCCTCCGAGATTTGGTGCCGATGCCTGCGCAACCGCGCCGGATGAGCCCACCCGGTTAGCGCAGGCTGGAGCCCAGGGAGCGGCGGACCCGAACTGGCCGGATTATGTACAGGAATACAACGAGAAAGGCACGGCGCATATCGGTTTGCTGCCCGCACTGCTTTGGGATCTGAATGAGGTGGGAGCGGACGTAACCGACCTCGAGACATCGTCGGAATCCATGGTGGCTATGTGGGAGCGAATCTACGATCCCGCGAGACAGATGGTGCAGTAACCGCATATCTGAAAACACCACACAGTAATAGGTAAGGCCACCCCCGGGTGGCCTTACTTTTTTGACCGGGCTTACAACATTGTATAAACGTAAAAAGGCTGTGATCATGGTCTGAAGACAAGTCAGTGGCAGTTGGTGCGCTGTGCTGGTTTAAAGTGGCGGGTCTGGCCAAGTGAAATTTCTGAGTTTTACGTGGCAGCGCACTGATGACGGGAGTACCAATCGCGAGTTGGGTCGCGGTGAAAATGTGGGTGGAGAGGTAATTGGTGGAGAGGTAATTGGTGGAGAGGTTGTTGACGCGTCGCGACACAACCCGGATCTGTACGCGGGAGTGATCCAGAGCCATTTGCGTCAGGAGGCCAGATTTGACTGGTATCGACGATCACTGTGGCTGTTGGTGTGGTGCGCTACTGGCTCTACTGGTGATTATTTCCAGCTAGCTCGCCAACGTACTATTCCGCAGTTTTCGGTGCACTCAGCGCCTTGCTGTAAAAACCGGAAGTATCAAAACAGCAAACCCGCTTTTTCCCCTCTGCGAGCATGTTGCAGGCATCCTGAATACGTTTTGTACGGGTCTTTGCGTGCTTGGCGGATTCGACCCAGTGAATCCAGTCGATACGGGCGATGGTCGTTGTTGCGTCCCAGATTGCCTTGGACTGTGGCGAGGCGGTTAGCGCTTGTTTCAGATCTGCAGGTACCTCTGGCTCGGGTTCCTGTTCTACTGCTTCAATCTCAAATTCTGCAATATCACCGTGAACTGCGCCAGCGGATTTCATTAAGTCTTTATCGATCTTGAGCCAATGGCTCTTTTTCCCGTCGGGCTCGAGGAGCGCTCGAAATTCGTGGCCGTTGATGGAGCCGTCGACACTGGTGCGCCCGCGCCTCGGAAGGGTCGCGCTGACTTCACCCGGAAGAATTACGAAGGCCCAGTTTTCAGCACCTTCCGAGCTTTTCGGGCGCAGTAGTTTTGCGGAGAACTCAGTCGATACTGATTGCTTGGACACTTGGAATTTCCTTCCGGTGGCTCGATTCCCGCTTAAATTATACGTTCAGTTTCGGCAATACAAATGATTTTGTATTGGGGGCAAGCGGATCTAGGGCCCGGCATTGGCATTCAGCTCCTTCTGTGCATTTTATTGGTTGTGTTCACTGTTGAATCTGGTAGGGCCGCGCGGATGGACTACCTGATAAATTGGCGCGCGGTAGATGTTTTTGGGTCTAGATTGTATATGCGCGTGATCCTGTATGTTTATAAACAAAAAAGGCCGGCAATGCCGACCTTTTTTCGATAGGGAAACCCGGTTTATGCTGGATTTTACCCCATGCGCTCCTTCAACGGATTGCGCAGCTGTTCTGCCATACTCAGTAGCAGGGATTCAGTAGTTTCCCAGTCGATGCACTTGTCTGTGACAGACACACCGTACTCCATTTTACTGCGGTCTTTATTGATCTTCTGGTTGCCGGCCTTGAGGTTGCTTTCCACCATGATGCCGATAATGGACTTGTTGCCATCCAGAATCTGGTGGGTCACATTGTCGACCACCAGCGGTTGCAGCTCGTGGTTTTTGTTGGAGTTGGCGTGGCTGCAGTCGACCATGATATTTGGCACCAGACCGGCGGCTTCCAGTTCCTTTTCACACATGGCAACGCTGACGGAGTCGTAGTTTGGCTTGTCATTACCGCCGCGCAATACCACATGGCCGTATTTGTTGCCGGCGGTGTGGATGATGGCTACCTGGCCTTCTTTGTTGATACCCAGGAAGCGGTGCGGATTGGCGGTGGACTGGAGGGCGTTGATGGCCACTTCCAGGCTGCCGTCGGTGCCGTTTTTGAAGCCCACAGCGGAGGAGAGACCGCTGGCCATTTCCCGGTGGGTCTGGGATTCAGTGGTACGAGCGCCGATGGCGGACCAGGAAATCAGATCCTGCAGATACTGAGGAGAGATGGGGTCCAGTGCCTCGGTGGAGGTGGGCAGGCCCAGCTCGGCAATATCCAGCAGCAGCTTGCGACCGATATGCAGGCCGTCTTCAATCTTGAAGGAGTCGTCCAGATGCGGGTCGTTGATCAGGCCCTTCCAGCCTACGGTGGTACGGGGCTTTTCAAAATACACACGCATGACAATCAGCAGGGTGTCAGAGACCTTGTCCGCCAGCGCCTTGAGGCGCTTGGCATAATCGATGGCCGCATCCACGTCGTGAACGGAACAGGGGCCGATCACAACCATCAAGCGGTGGTCTTTGCGGTCCAGAATGTCGCGCACTGCGGCGCGTCCGGCGGCTACCGAGGCTTCGGCAGCTTCGCTGACGGGCAGTTCCGATTTCAGCGCTTCCGGGGTAATCAGGATGTCCTGGGAGACGACGTTCAGGTCGTCAAACTGCTGCGTGGTCATGGTCAATTCACTACTTTTCGATAATTTTTTACGCGTCCGTGCCCGCAGGGCGTACGCTGCGGGGCAGTTATGCTACCTAGTGGTCGGGAGCAGAGCTAGGGTTTCATTTGAAACAGTTTTAGGTGTCACGGCTTTCGAGAGTGGGCGCAATATCTGTCATTTAAAATCGTTCGTCAGTGGGATGGATTATCGCGTGGCTTTATTCCTTGCCCTCTGGATAGGATGAATTCCCTCTGTGTTATTCCGGAGGAAGCTCAATCAGCCGCTGCAGCAATGGGAAGTAGAGCGCGCAGCGGATAGACCTTTCTCCGCGCTGATAAAACAGGCGGCGGTAGTTTTCCAGCTGGCCCCGGTACTTCTCCAGCTGTTGGTCGAGAAAGGCTTCCTCGATTTCACCGGCGATTGGCTCTGCGGTCTTGTAGTCGACAATCCAGCGGGTATTGGTGTCATCGATAAAGGTTCTGTCGATGATATTGCGTCTCAGCTGTCGGCCGCCGCTGTGTAGTTCCAGTTCCGCCGCGGAGTCCCTATGGCTGGCATCAAGCAGCCAGCGTCCCGTCTCGCAATTCAGAGTATTCACCACTGCCTGCTCAACTTTTTCCCGGGCCTTTTCCAGATTGCTGCCACTGAGCCCGGCCTGTGCAAGGCGTAAGTCCCAGAGAGGGCGTAGTCGTTCGCTGAGCTCTGCCGGTGTCTTGTCTAGCATCGCGGGTGATTCGGTGAGAGTTGCCAGGGTTTCGTGGGCTACCGTGCCCGCGTGGCGGAACCAGCGCAATGCGACCAGGCCCATGTCTGGTAGGTTGGGCTCGCTAGCTTCTGTCAGCTCCGTCGGTTTGTAATCCGGTGTGCGGTACTGGCTCAACCAGTCCCGTGTGGGAGCAGCCGGCCTGTCCCAGGGTTGTGGCAGACGCAAAAGATAGTCGTAATCCTTGCGCACACGCGATTCGCCGTCTTCCTGCTTGGGTGCTTCCGGCCAGTGGCACCAGTTGCTCGCTTCTTCTTTAGGAATGGATGGCCAGATACAGGCCAATAGTGCGGCGGCGCCAGGTGGCTTGAGGGTTCCTTTCTTTTCGTCCCGTTTTACGCAGGCGAGCAGATGCAGGGAGCGGATGGCGCGGGTGCATCCAACATAAAGCAATCGGGTGCCTTCTAAACGCTCCCGTTCGCTGTTGTCGTGACGCAGGTAGTCAAACAGCGGGTCTTTGTCGCCGCGGGCGCTTTTCGGGGCGAGCATAAAGCGGCTTTCGCCTTCGCTATTTAGCCACTCGGCCCAGCGCAGTAACTGGTCGCCGCCGGGCTTGCCGCCCTGGTCGAGCCCGGGAATCAGAACGTGCTCGAACTCCAAACCCTTGGATTTGTGAATGGTCATCACCTGCACACTGGCATCCTGGCCGGGGCGGGCGAACAGTTTTTCCAGTGCGTTGTAGAACTGGGTCCAGTCGGCAATGGTGCTGCCGGTGTCGAACTTTTCCAGTAGCTGGAAGAGGTCCTGCACATTATCCAGTTCGCTTTTGTGGGCTACGGTTGCCGGGCCACCTAGGGCGAGCCACAGGCCTTCGATCCAGGTGCGCAGGGGTTTACGGCCCCGTTGTTGCCAGGCTTGATGTATCGACTCTGCACAGCGATGCAGTCGCTCGCGGGCGTCGTCACTCAACAGCGGAATCTCGTCGATCTCTTGCAGCGCCATAATCAATGGGCGGGCGCTGCTGTCAGTCGGTGCGCGGTTTTCTGTTCCGTCACCGGTTTGATTGCACCAATTGGCGAGGGTGTACAGGTCCGGTAATTGCAGTCCACACCAGGGCGCGCGGAATACGGAAAGCCAGGCAATGCGGTCACTGGGGTCGAGCAGGGCGCGGGTAAGGCTGAGCAGGTCCAGCACCACCATTTTGCTGGCCAGCGGCGCCAGGTCGGGCGCCCGAAAGGCAATACCGGCGGCGCTCAATGCAGGTAGTATGCGGCCGAGGTGTTTTTTCTTGCGGACCAGGATCGCAATGCGGCCCTCGGGGTCTTGCTCCCGCAATGCCTTTACCAGTTTTACCGCCTGATCCGCTTCCAGATCACGAGTTTCGTCATTCACGCAACCGTAGAAATTCACTGCCGGCGCCGGCCACTTGCTGCTCTTGAACGCGTGAGACTGCAGATAGCGCACAGCGCCGCGACTGATATTGTCCTGCGCAGGGAATGCTTTCTGGAAAGTATCGTTCACCCATTCCACCACGGCACCTTCAGAGCGGAAGTTCACCTGCAGGTCCAGTGGCTCCAGGGGCACCCGGTTGTCGTCGTGGCCGATGCCGCGGGCGCGGGCGTCGAGGAAAATACCCACGTTGGCGTTGCGGAACCCGTAACAGGACTGCATGCCGTCGCCAACGATAAAGAGGGTGCGCCCGTCACCGGGTTCCCAGCCGGCGGTGAGCTTCTCCAGCAGTTGCAACTGCATCTGCGAGGTGTCCTGAAATTCGTCGACCAGAATATGCCGGGTTTGCAGATCGAGTTTCAGTGCCAGGTCTGTGGGCTCGTCACTATTTCCGAGGGCAATCAGTGCGGCCTGGGCGACCTCGGTGTAGTCGGTGGCACCCAGTTGCTGGAACACCAGCTTTAATTGGGCGACCAGTTTTGGCAGCACCTGCGCCAGCGCCTGTAGCAGCTCCCACTGGCTTTCCTGCAAACCCGTGGGTAGATTGCGGGTTTCGTTGAACGCTTCCGTTACGGAGGTGTTTTCACTCAATTCCGCAGATAGTGCGTAAAGCCGGCTCTTGTAGGTATCGGCCCCGGGCACTTCTTTTTCTGTGGGGAAACCGTGGCGTTTGTCCACGCGCTTGCGCGGGCCATTTTTGTCCGTGACCAGCATATTGATCAGCGCCAGCCAGTGGGGCAGGGCACTGGCGTCAGTGCCGGGCAATTCGACAATACCCGCGCATGCCGCCAGTGGATGGGCCACGGAATTGGCGCGCAGGTAGCTGCCGGCAAAATCCGCCAGTTCCAGCAATTCACCCTGATAAACAGACAGGCATTCAGCCAGCTCTGTGAGACGATCCGTTACCAGCTCATCAATGGCAAAGTGAAAATAATCCTGGGCACCTTCGTGCCCCACACCAAGCAATGGCCCCAGCCACTGGTCGCGTTTTTCCAGCAGAATCTGCAACAGTTTGTTGAGCTGACCCAGGTCATTGTCCAGATGTAGCAGCAGTTGTTGCAGGGCGGTATCCGCCTCGTCACCATCCAGGGACTTGAGCAGGTTCACCACCGCCATTTCAAAGGCGACCTGGGTCTGTTCCAGCGGTTCTCCCGGTGCACCCAGGCCACTTTCGATTGGCAACTGGCTGGCAAGGCTGCGGCACAGGCCATCGATGGTCTGGATCCGCAGGCGCTGGGGCATCTGCAGCAGCTGCCAGTTCAGTTCGCGATCCCGCGCCAGCAGTGCACTGGCCAGATCCCAGGTAATGGCATCGTGCGGATTCTCGGGTCTTATAGTATCCCGCGCAGTCTGAAGCGCCTCGATCAAGCGTTCGCGCATCTCTCCCGCGGCTTTTCGGGTGAAGGTGATGGCGAGGACTTCTTCCGGCTGCTGGCAACTGGACAGTAACTTCAGGACCCGCTGGGTGAGCAGTCCGGTTTTACCGGAACCGGCGGGCGCAGATACAGCGAAACTGCGGGTAATATCCAGTGCGCGGGTACGGGCTTCGGCGTCGATGGGCTGGAAGACTGCGGGATTGGGTACTGCTTTGGTCATTGTGCTGCTTGCTCCCGTTCCGGCCAGCGATTTAACGGCCAGAGTTCGCTCTGATTGGTGTTGTCCTGTGGGCGGTCGAACTGGAGTGTGGCGACGCCGTTGCGGTATTCGCCGGCGAGGCGTTCCAGGCCCTGGCGCCAGTAGTCGCTGAGGTCCTGCCAGGTGGTGAAGGGAGCGTCTTTCTGGATGTCTCCCACGGGCTTGATGCCGTTGATGGGCTGCTGCAGTTCACCGCAGCCGCTCCATTTGCAATCACTGGTGCGCACCTGACCGAAGGCGATGGCCTGGGCTTGTGGTTGGAAGAGGGCGTAAAGGGGGAGCTGGGGCTCGCGAATTCGCTCCTGCAACCATTCGTTGATGCTGGGCGTTCCGGTTTTGTAGTCAATGACCAGTTGCTCGCCACCGTCGAGTTGATCGAGCCGGTCGAGGCGCAGGTTGAATTGCAGTCCGCCGATGGAGACCTGTTGATCCCATTCGATTTTATCCACGCGAAACGCGGGGCGCTCGGCTTCGAGTTCCAGCCACTGCTCCATCAGGCGCAACAGTCGCTGTTGCTCCATGGCCCAGAAGCCAGTGGGCAGGTGCCCGTGTTTTTTGCGCATATTGCGCAGCGCATTATCGATCGCACATTCGATCTGTTGATTGCGCTCGCTTTCGCTCAGCGCCTTGAGTTGGGTTGAGTCGCTGCAGGCTTGCCAGAATTCTGCCAGCACCTGGTGCACCAGGTTGCCGCGTTCTGCAGGGCTGAGGCCGATGCTGGGGGACATGAAATCACTGGCGCCGAGGCGGTAGCGTAACTGAGCGTTCAGCGGGCACAGTGCTTGTGCCTTCAGGACCGAGGCACCGCCTCGCACGCGCTCACATTCTGCGGGCATGAGCGGCGGTAGCCTGGTGTCGGAGACTTTTTCCAATGTTGTTGCTTTGGTCAGTCGCTGGTTGTATTCCGTCAGGCCGTCGCTGTCGAAGGTTTCCGCTTCCTCGCGCTCGCCAAACAGATTGCTTAGCCCCTGGTGCACACCGTCTTCCTCGCAGGCATAGCTGACCACGATATCGCCACTGGCATTCAGCAGGTCGTCGGTGAGTTCCCGGGCGAGTTCCAGCTCGCGCTCGGCGCTGGCGCGGGGCATTTTCCAGTATTTCTGCCACTGGATTGGAAGCAGCGGGTTGGGCGCCGGGGCGGTAGGCCACTGCTGCTGGCCGAAGCCCACCAAACGCAGGTGATCGAAGGCCAGGCCCCCGGCTTCGAGAACACCGAGAATCTGCAGGGGGCCATCGCGGGTTTCCGCCTGAAACGGCGTGCGACTGGCGATCTGGCGCAATTGCTGCAGCGCCTGTGTCGTCGTTAGCGATCCTGCGAAGGCGGAAAGCGTGGCAAAGCTTTCCAGCGCTATTTCCCAATGCATCAGCTGCTGGTATTCCTGACTGTCTGGATTGCGTTCGCCAGGCCAGCCTAAAAGAGTGAAAATTTCGGAGAAACGCGCGGCCCAGATTTCCGCGGGCGCGCGCTGCCAGCGCCGCTGGCGGTCGCCGATCTGCTCCAGTTGTCGCGGTAGTTGGGCGGTGTCGAGTTTCAGCTCTTCGGTGATGCGTTCTGCCCAGTATCGCAGGGTATCGCCGGTGACTTTGCGCAGCTCCAGTTTGCGCAAGCGGCGGAACAGGGCGCTGCGCAGCCACAGTTCGTCTTCATTTCCCCAGAAGGGACTGAACAGGATGTTTCTCAGTTGCGAGTAATCCCATTCGTCCGCAAGGAGTTCAAGCAACTGCAATGCGGCGGCGCCGATCGGTGTCTGCGCGAGTGGGGTACCGGCGGAGAAGTTAAATGGCAAGGTGTAGCGCGGTTGCGCCGGGTCGAGAAATTGTGGTTCCAGCACGCGAGCAAAAATGGATTCCACCTGGGCGCGGCACTGGCCGAGGTTGTTGACCACAATGCCGACACTGGCGCGGCTGTTCGTCGCGGCACTTTGTTCGAGCTTCTGTTCCGCCCATCGTGCGGCCTGGTATAGCTCTTCTTCGAGGTTGGTACAGGCGGCCCGGGTGATTGTTGCCTGGCGTTTTCTTGCCGAGTGGTTGATGACTTTCTCGGCGCCGTTCTCGGCTGCGTTTTCGATGATGGATTTGTGCAGCGGCGATATCTGCGCGAAACCGGCGGTATCGATCTGCGGCAGTTTCGGCAGTGCGCCCTCGTTGAACGCCTGCAGAATCAGCTGATCGCGCTGGTCTGGAGTAATGGCATTGTGTAGGCGCAACTGATGCGAGAAAGCTCGAATCATACGGAACAGCGGGAATTCGTCGGCGCTCAGGGACAGGGCGAATTGCTCCAGCAACGGATCGATGGCACTGTCGAGCTGATCCAGGTCGCGCACCAGCTGCCACTGAAGTAATTGTGCCAGCGCCCCGTCCGCGTCGCGGCACAGCTGCAGGCTGTTCAGCAATTCTCTTTCCAGCGCTTCATCGAATGCCCGCTGCCACAGCAGCTGGCGTTGCTCGCGGTTCAGTACCTGCTGCATCGCCGGTTGCCAACCTTGCTGTTGCAGGGAGAACCACAATTTATCCAGCCAGCCCTGCATGGACTCCACCGCGGGCGGTGCCCAGCTGGCGCCGGCAGGCTGTTCGCTGGCATACACCTGCTGGCAGCGATTGCGCAGGCGGTTGTTGGGTGTCAGCAGCAGGCCTCCGGGTGGGAGTTGCGCGAGAATTTGCAGGACAGGGAATGCCGGTTGCAGCATGGAAAGGCGAACCTGATTCTTAAAATTTTATGGGCGTGTATTGCGGGTAACAGTCGCGTTTTGCGGGGGACCTGTCAACGGTCGCGGGCGGGCTAAATAATCACCAGTTAGCTTACTGGCAGTCGCTGGGCGGGCGAGAACTCGGCAAAGGCGAGGGCGATCCGATGCTCTGCGTCCGGGGCGCTACTCAGTAGCTGGCTTGCGCCTGCCGTCTCTGGTAGCACCAGCTTCAGTTCCTCCAGCCACCATTGCACACGACGGGCGATGGCAGGGCCGGAGTCGAGCCAGCGGATACGCCGTGGCGCAAACGCGTCCAGTTCTTCTCGCAATAGGGGGAAATGGGTACAGGCAAGCACCGCGATATCCACTTTGTCGCCACCGGCGGTGTGAAATATACGGCGCAGTACCGGCTCCAGATCGGCGGCGGAGATGCTCTCGCCACGGAGTTTTGCTTCAGCCAGCCGCACCAGTTCAGGTGCCGGCACATTGATTACCCGGGAGCCATTGGCGAACTGCTCGATCAGCTCGCGGGTATAGCGGCGGTTGACGGTACCCTCGGTGGCGATGAGGGCGATAACACCACTTTCGGTCTCCTGGGCCGCGGGTTTGATTGCCGGAACGACACCAACAACGGGCTGGCTCAGGGCTTCACGCAGTTGTGGCAGGGCCAAGGTGCTGGCGGTATTGCAGCCCACCACGAGAATATCGGCCCCGGTGGCTGCCATCATGGCGGAGGCCTGCTCAACGATACGCGGACGCAGCTCCTCCTCGCTTTTGGTGCCGTAGGGGTAAAAGCCGTTATCGACCCCGAAATGCAGTGTGAGCGCGGGTATCTGCCGGCGGATCTCGCGGGCAATACTGATGGCGCCGACGCCGGAATCGAATATCAATGCGCTGGGGGCCTTGTTAGAATGGCCGCTTCCATTGGGCATAACGAAAACCTGTTTCCCTCAATTCGGCAACCCGCTCACGGTGGCAGGGTGTGCTAATCGGGCCAAGAATACCGCATTCAGCGCCGGGACTGGCACGTCATTTGCCCGCAGCGCGTCGCCTGGGTAATCCGGGCCACCTCAATAAGTTTAAGAGTTTTCTATGATTTCGTTTCCTCTCCAGGTCACTCTAGAGCAAGCGGTGCTGGCGGGTGTATTGGTTGTGCTGTTTGTGACCATCGCGGCATGGATCAGTCGCTCTGCGGTCAACCGGCACTTGCAGGCGCTGCAGGGAGAGCACCAGGTGGTGCAGGCCCAGCTCAACAGCAGCCGCGAGCAGGAATCCCGTTACGAGCTGGATATCCAGCAGTTGCGCACGGAGCTGGATACAAAATCCACCCAGCTGGCCCGTTATCAGGTACTGGTAGAGAAGGGTGAGGCCGCGCTCGCAGAGCAGAAGCAGCAGCTGGAGCAGACCCGCGCCAGCATGACCCAGCAGTTTGAAAACCTGGCCAATCGCATCTTTGAAGAGAAGCAGCAGGCTTTCCAGCGCCGCAGTGAAGACAGCCTGCGCAAGAGTCTGGACCCGCTGGAGCGCCAATTGGGAGATTTCCGTAAACGGGTAGAGCATGTCTACGACCGCGAGAATGCCGAACGCAACAGCCTGATGGGGCAGATCAAGGCGCTGCGGGAACAGACCCAGCGCATCAGCGACGAGGCGCTCAACCTGACCTCTGCGCTTAAAGGCGACCGCAAGATCCAGGGCAACTGGGGTGAGGTGGTGCTGGAGCGCTTGCTGGAGGAATCCGGCCTGCAGAAGGGCCGAGAATACGAAACTCAGGTGAGCTTTACCAGCAATGGCCGCCGTCGCCAGCCGGACGTGATTGTGCGCCTGCCGGAGAACAAAGACCTGATCATCGATTCCAAGGTCTCGCTGGTGGACTACGAGCGCTATGCGTCCGCAGAAACCGACGAGGAACGCACCGCAGCACTGAAACAGCATGTGAATTCTCTGCGGGCCCATATCACCGGCCTCAATAAAAAAGCCTACGAGCAGCTGGAAGGGGTGCGCACTCTCGACTTCGTGTTTATTTTTGTCCCCATTGAAGCGGCGTACATGCTTGCCATGCAGGCGGACCCGGAGATGTTCCGGTTCGCCTACGAGCGCCAGATTGTACTGGTCAGCCCCACCACCCTGATGGCTACCCTGCGTACGGTGGAGAATATCTGGCGCTACGAAAAACAGAACAAGAATGCGGAAAAGATTGCTGATGAGGCGGGCAAGCTGCACGACCAGTTTGCGCTGGTGCTGGAATCCCTCGATAACCTCGGTACCCGTATCCGTCAGGCCGATGAGGCCTATCAGGAAACCTACAAGCGCCTCGCCACCGGCCGCGGCAATGTGGTGAAGCGCATCGACAGCCTGCGCAAGCTCGGTGCCAAGACCCGCAAGCAGATTGCCGCGGACCTGCGCGAGAAAGCGGAAGACAGCCACAAGCTGCCGTCATCGGAACCGAAATGCGAAGCACTAATCGACACCGGCACCGAAACCGAAACAGAGAGCGAAGCGGAATAAGTTTTGAACGCGATCTTCGAAACCTTTTCCTTCGCGCTTGCGGTCACCGCGCCGATTTTTCTTACCCTGCTGGTGGGCTACGGACTCGCGCGGGTCAAACTGCTAAGTGAATCTTTTGTCGACGATGCGTCCAAACTGGTGTTTCTGGTAACACTGCCGGCGCTGCTGTTCTTCAATATCTTCGGTTCCGACGCCCACCTGGGGGATGAATGGCCGCTGTTACTGGCGGGCTTGATTGGGACCATGCTGACGGTTCCCCTGGCCTGGGTGGTGGCGCGACCATTGGCCTACGGGGATCGCAGTGCGTTTATTCAGGGTGCTTTCCGCGGCAACCTGGGCATTATCGGCCTGGCCTGGGCAGCGAATGCCTACGGCCCCGCGGGCCTGGCGCAGGCGGCACTGCTGATGGCGGTCATCACCATCTTTTACAATATCGCCGCGGTTGCGCTGTTTGCGGTGTATTCCCAGAAGGCCAGGTTCAGCTGGAGCAAGCTGCTAAAAGACATTGCCAGAAACCCACTGATCGTCGCGATTGTTGCGGCGTTACTGGCAAAGGCAGTTGGGCTCAAGCTGCCGCACATGGTGGTGCAGACCGGCGAATATCTCGCTTCAGTCACCTTGCCTCTGGCCCTGTTGTGTATCGGCGCGACGCTGGATCTCAGTATGCTTCGCCGCAGCTCATTTGGCGCCTTTGCCGCAAGTGCTTTCAAATTGTTGATCGTGCCGCTGGTACTGTTGGGCATAGGCCTGATGTTTCGGCTGGATACCCAGTCCATGGCGATCCTGTTCCTGCTCGCCGCGACCCCGACGGCCTCTGCGTCGTTTATCATGGCGCGCGCGCTCGGTGGCAACAGCCAGCTTGCCGCCAACATCATCGCGATCAGTACACTCTTTTCTATTGTGACCGCCAGCCTCGGGCTGGCACTGTTGAAGGTAAACCTCCCATGACCGAAGTACCCGTGTGGATCCTGGTAGTTGCCGGGTTGATTATTCTTGTGCTCTCTGCCATCGCCACTTATTACTGCCTGGAACTGCGCGCCGCGCGCAAACGTCAGGCGCAGCAGCTGGCAGAGCTGGAAGCGGCGGCGGACGCGCAGCGGGAGAGGGTGAACAACAGTATTCAGATTATTGCGAAAACACTGCTGGAAGAGGGCGTGGGGCTGACCGAAGCATCCTTGCGTATCCGTGTTCTATTGGATTCGCTGCAGGTTGAGCCGGCGGTGAAAGAGGAATTTGTGGCGTTTTATCAGGTGGCGGACAAGACCAGCCATATTCCGATTCTGGAGGATTGGAAGAAGCTTTCCCGCAAGGAAAAGTTCGCGTTTGAGAAGGAAATGGTACGTATTGAAGGCGAGTACCGGGATTTTGCCCTGGATGCGGCCAAGCGGATTTTGGGGCGGAGTTTTTAATTTCGTTGGGAGCATCGGGTCGGGTTCAGTGCGACTGGATACCGGCCTGCGCCGGTATGACGATCCCGCCCTCCCGTCATCCCGGACTTGATCCGGGATCCAGCTTCTTTGGCCTTTACTATCCGGGCTCTACGATTAGCGCCTTACTTCTTCACCAGCAAAACCCCGGACTCCGTATGATCCGTATACGGAAACTGGTCAAAAATCGCAAAGCGCTTAATACGGTGGGTTTTGGTCAGTTCCGCCAGGTTCTCCAGCTGGGTTTCCGGGTTGCAAGAGATATACAAAATACGCGGAAAGCGCGCGATCATCGCACAGGTATCCGCATCCAGCCCGGCGCGGGGCGGGTCTACGAGTACGGTAGAAAAATCGTAACTGTCCAGATCAAAATCTTTCAGGCGGCGAAACGGCCGCACCTTATCAATGGCCTGGGTAAATTCCTCGCTGGATAAACGCAGGATGGCCAGATTGTCGACGCCGTTCGCCGCGATATTTTCCTGAGCCGCGTTCACCGATACCTTGGAAATCTCCGTCGCCAGCACCTTGCGGAAATTCTCCGCGAGGGGAATGGTGAAGTTGCCATTGCCGCAGTACAGTTCCAGCAGATCACGTGTTTTGTCTTCACAGCAGCTCTTCGCCCAGCCGATCATTGATCGGCAGATTTCCCCGTTTGGCTGGGTAAAGCTCCCTTCTACCTGCTTGTACTGATACGTCCGCCCATTGATGTCGAGCTTCTCGATAACGTAATCCCGCTCCAGTACCAGCTTCTGTTTGCGCGAGCGGCCGAGAATCGGAACGCCCAGACGTTCCTGCAGCGTGCGTGCTTCCGCTTCCCACTCTTCACCCAGAGGTTTGTGGTAGATCAGGGTGATCAATGCATCGCCGCTCAGGGTGGTAAGGAACTCGGTGCAGAACAGGCGTTTGCGCAGGATTTCGCTGCCGTTGATGGCATCCAGTAAGGGCGGCATCAGGGCGTTGATCCGCTCGGAGCCCACGGTAAACTCTTCAATCACAAACGGCTTTTTGTATTCCCCCTGTTTGTACATGGCGTAATCCACACGGGCGCCGTCCTGCCACATCTTGAACTCGGCGCGCAGGCGGTAGTGGCTCGGCGGTGAGGGAAATACCTCGGGTTGCAGGTCGGTGTAGGGGGTATAGGCTTCCCGCAAGCGGGCCACTTTCTGGTCCAGTTGTTGCTGGTAGTCGTCGGTGTTTACGCGGTGAAGAGCCATGTGTGAAGCCGTTGTCGTTGAGATGCGTTATGGGAATGATTGCCGAAACCGGATGAAGGATCGTCGGGGCGCGGATTATAGCGGATGCGGCCTCCAGATAAACGGTTGCGGACAGCGGTTACAGGTGACAGAAACAGGAGACAGGAAATGGCGCTGGGTAGATTGGAAATTGTAGTGAACGGGCAGGGGCTATACGAGTTTACCGCAGAGGTGAATCGCTGGCTGGCCGGTCAGAATTTATTCGGCAGCGGACTGTGCACCCTCTTTATCCAGCATACCTCTGCGAGTCTGCTGATTCAGGAAAATGCGGATCCAAGTGCCCGGGTGGACCTGGAAAACTGGTTGAACCGGCTGGTGCCGGAAAATGACCCCCTCTATACCCACACACTTGAGGGGCCGGACGATATGCCGGCCCATATCAAGGCCTCCCTTACTGCGTGTAGCCTCGGCATCCCGATGGACGAAGGCCAGCTACTATTAGGCACCTGGCAGGGTATCTACCTTTGGGAACATCGGCACCACCGCGGCACGCGGAATGTGATCGTGCAGGTCTGAGCGCTCAATCCAATGCCCGCTAAAATCGGCGAGTAAGAAACGTGGTTTCCTTGGTAGTTACCGAATTACCGCTGCTGAACTTGAAGGCAAACGTCATTTTTGCGTGTTTCGGCGCAGTTGCACAAACGCGGTAGGGGAGCCAGGTCGCACTGTTTTCCCCGAGGTCGATACTCGGTGCGCCGAAAATTTTGAAACGGCCCGGTTCTGCGAGTGATACGGCAACCGAGCCCTGCTGCTTTTCGTAACCCTCTACTTTGATTTGGTAGTTGTTGCACACCGTATGCCGATCAATTCGGGTAAACAGCGCCGTACGATCCCGCCGAATCTCCACCAATAGTTTGGTGGTATCGGTAAAGCCATAAATTACTCCGGTGAACGCGCACAGCATCACGAGGCCATAGCCGGCGAGTCGGGGGCGTAATATGTGGCTTGGTTCACCAGTCAATTGCGCTTCGGACGTGAAGCGAATCAATCCCGTCGGGCGCTCCAGCTTCGTCATTACCTGATCGCAGGCATCAATGCAGGCGCCGCAGTCGATGCAGGCGGCCTGCAGGCCATTGCGAATATCGATTCCGGTTGGGCATACCTGCTGGCAAATACCACAGTCCACGCAATCTCCCTCATTCCCATCTCCTTTTCGGCGGCTTGCCCGGGGCTCTCCGCGGTCTTTGTCATAACAGACTGTGTGCGTATCCGAATCAAACATTACGCTCTGGAAGCGGGCATAGGGGCACGCGTGCAGGCAGATCTTTTCTCTTACCAGCCCGGCATTGAGATAGGTTAATAGCGCAATGATAAGGACCCATGTCCAGGTGTCTGCGGACAGCTGGAGCTGCGTAGCGTCGGCGAAGAGTTCCCGAATGGGTACAAAGTAGCCGACGAATGTAACTGCAGTGGCGAGCGCAAGAGCGCTCCAGAGCAGATGTTTTAGCAGGCGCCGGACAATCAGTGAACCCGATAAAGGCAGTCGTGCTTCGCGCGCTCGCGTGTGGGCTTTGCCTTCGGTGAAGTCTTCAATACGGATAAACATCCAGGTCCATATGCTTTGCGGGCAGGCAAAGCCACACCAGACGCGCCCCCAGGCGACCGCGAGAAAAAACAGAAGGCTGGCGGCGGCAATCAGCAGGCCAGCGAGAAGAGAAAGGTCCCGCCACGAGATGGCATTGCCGAAAAACAGTATCCGGTGCTGCTCGAAGGAAAATAACAGCAACGGCTCGCCATTGATCTGCCCCCATACAAGAGCAAAATAAAGAGCCATCAGTGGCCAACTGGTCAACCTGCGCAGGTTCTGAAAGCGACCTTCGGTCAGTCTGACGTGCAGCTTACCGTCCGGTTCCGGGGTGTAGTCCTGCACTACGGGGATCTTTTCCATGGTGACTTATCCGCTAGAACTTTAGCGCGGAGCCTATAGGGAGTTCTTTGATAGGGTCAGGGATAATAAAAATAATTATAATAGGTACAGATTGGTGCCGGGATCCGCTCTGGTCCCGTAAGGCTTAATGGAGGTGTGCCGGAGTGAGCGAGCAATTTCGATACGAGGCGTTGGAGACCTGGCTCGAGCAGGGCATCCGGGAGCAGCGTTGGCGTGGGGGAGAGCGACTACCTTCGATTCGCGCATTGTGCCGGGATCGACGGCTGTCTAAAGCGACGGTGCAACACGCGTTGCAGCGGCTTGAGTCCCGTGGATTGATTGAGGCGCGCCCAAAGGCCGGTCACTTCGTCGCCATTCGCCCGCCGAGCGTCCAGCAGCCGGTCAGCCGCGCACGTATCGAGGCGCCGCACCCGGTCACGGTAAGCGAGCTGTTGCTCGATATCATGGGACGTAACGCGGCATTTGATCTATTGCCGACATTCACCGGGACTGAGCCTCCGTCTGGTATTGTCGCGCTCAATCGGGCGATTGCGCGGGCATTGCGGCGGCCGTCACAGGGCAGTTATCAGTACTACGACGAGCCAGCCGGTGATGCAGGCTTACGGGAGCAGCTTTCGATTTTGATGGCGCGGCGTGGCTGCCGGGTTGGAGCGGACGAGCTTTGTATAACGTCCGGTTGCCAAAACGCACTGTTTCTCGCGCTAATGGCCAGCTGTAAGCGCGGTGATGTAGTAGCCGTTGAATCGCCGGGCTTCTATGGGGTGATGCAGCTGCTCGAATACCTTGAGCTGCAGGTAATCGAAATTCCCGCAGCGGTTGATACCGGTATGGACCTGGATGCGCTGGATGAGGTGTTACGTCGCTGGCCGGTGCGCGCCTGTATCGTGTCCCCGTCGTTTGCCACACCTGGCGGTGCACTGATGCCGGAGGTAGGCAAGCAGCGTTTGCTGGCGCTTGCCGAGGAGTTTGATCTTGCGGTGATCGAGGACGACATTTACGGCGATACCGGGTTCACTTCGGTGCCGGATCCTCTCAAGGCACTGGATCGCAACGATCGGGTCATTCTGTGCAGCTCATTCTCCAAAAGCCTCTCCCGGGATCTGCGCCTGGGGTGGGTTTCCGGTGCGCGATGGCACCGCAAGATCCTGCAGACAAAACTGGTCACCCAGTTGGCTGGCAGCCGCTACCTGCAACAGGGGGTTGCCGCATTTCTCGCCGATGGAAGCTACGCTGCGCACCTGCGTCGCTTGCGTGGAGACTTGCGCGCAAGGCGCGATCACTTGCGTGCAATACTGGGAAAATGGCCGGGCGAAGTCCGTGTGAGCGTGCCGCAGGGAGGTCTCGCAGCGTGGGTTGAACTGCCGGAGCAAGTTGACACGCTTGCCGCTTATCCGCTCGCACTGGAACAGGGAGTGGTGATAACCCCGGGTCCACTGTTTTCTGCCTCGGGACAATTTGGCAATTGCCTGAGAATCAGTTTTGCACACCCGTGGCACCCGGCGCGCCGAGAAGCGCTCGCGTTATTGCCGCGGATATTCGGGCTGACGGACGCCCAACGGGGAAATGCTGGAAACCGTTAAAGGCAGTTGGTCGGCTTGGGAAGCCCTGCGATCTTACTTCCGATTTTTGCGGGGCTCGGCGGGAACAGCTGCATCAAAAATATGCTGCGCCCCTTCTCTGGCCCAAGGTGCAGGCCGATGTACTTAACGAGCGGTCGCATTGCGGGCGACAGTTCAAACTCACGGTAAAACGCCTGTAGCAGGCGAATAACTTCCCAGTGGTCGTGCGTCAGTTCAATCTTTTCCTGAGCGGCAATTGCGCTGGCAACTTCCGGGCTCCAATCATCGAGATTACGCAGAAATCCCTCTTTATCCAGTGGGATTTCGCGGCCTTCGATCACCAGTGTTGCTGTCTGTTCCATTTTTCTGGCTCCCGGCTATCTAAACCAGCTGACGATCGGCGTGTGCTCGACACAAAGGGTGACCCAGCGCAGGTCATCGATGGCCGTGAGATCGGGTGCAATGGCAATGCCGCGGGCTTCGGCGTCGGCGCTCAGCACGAACACGTCATTCTCGGGGAGTTCGAGCGGAGCTTTTTCCTGTGCAGCGTAAACGCCGTCCTCTATCAGGAGTAATGCATCGCCTTCCGCAAATGCATTGAGGCAGTCGCGCAGAGCACTGCCCGCATGGGGAGACTGGTTGACGATATGTAAAGTCATGTCAAAAACTCAAAACCTGATCGAAGCGACGGATTAATGACCCAGGGTCTTCCAGCAGTTGTACATCGGCGCCGGTGAGCTGTAGCTGCGACAGTGCAAGGCCCCGTTCAGTGGCGCTTCTCTGGCAAATATAAATCCGCTCTACCCCGAACATCGGCAGTGCCTGAAGGTTGCGATACAGGCTCTTTTCGGCGATGGCTTGCGGATTTTGCGCAAGCAGCTGGTATACCCCGTCATTGATAAACAGGACTTCCGGGATCTGATCCATGGCGGCGCACGCGAGTACGGCTTCGAGACCCTCTCGGGCGAATGTCGTCCCGTAGGGCGCATGGCGACACAAAGCGAGTATGGAATTCGTCACAGGGTCAGCCTCCAAAGCTCACAAGGCGGTCGCTGAGTGCGGTCGCTTCCGCCAGTTGTCCGAGCCCTGCCAGGGTAAATCCATCGGCCAGGTTTGCAGCGGGCCGTTCCAGGCGATTCGCCTCGCTTTCACTCAGCACGCCGCGGCGCTGGGCGGCGGCGATGCAGACCGTGAGGTCGAGCTGGTGGGATTGCTGCAATGCCTGCCACTGGCGGAGGAGATCCTGCTCGTCTTGCGGTGGCGTCGCCAGGGCGCTGCCGTTGTGAATGCCATCCCCGTAGAAGAACACCCGGAAAATCGAATGTCCGGATGCCAGCACGGCTTTGGCAAAACGCAGGGCGGTGCCTGCGCCCTGAGCGCTGTGGGGAGCGCCGTACACCACGAGAGTAAATTGCATGGGTGTAGCCACCTGATAAAGCCGGATTGGGTCAGTAAAGTCTACCGATAAAAAAATGCCCCGCAGAGCGGGGCACCGTTAGAACCGGGTCAGCGGGCTCATCAGTCGTCGGATGCGAAACCGAAGATGTGCAGCAGGCTGGTGAACAGGTTCAGAATGTTCAGGTACAGAGAAGTGGTGGCCATGATGTAGTTGGTTTCACCGCCGTTCACGATACGGCTGGTATCGTACAGGATGAAGCCGGAGAACAGCAGGGCGATCACACCACTCAGAGCAACGCTGGCCAGGGGCATGTACACGCCGAAGAAACTGGCGATCATCATACCGATCGCGCAGACCAGTACTGCGATCAGGCCGACAAACAGGAAGCCACCCATAAAGCTGAAGTCTTTGCGAGTGGTCAGCACGTAGGCCGACAGTGCGAAGAAGATCAGCGCGGTGGTTCCCAGAGCCTGCATCACCACTTGGCCGCCACCGGCCAGGCCGAGGTAGTGGTTCAGCATAGGGCCAAGGGACGCGCCCAGCAGGCCAGTGAATGCAAATACTACGCCTACACCTGCGCTGGAGTTAGCGGTGCGTGGCAGAACGAACCAGACCAGGGCAATGGCTGCGATAGAGCAGATCAGGCTCATGCCGCGGCCCATGCCGATGGCCATGGAAACACCGGCAGTGACTGCACTGAACAGAACAGTCATGGCCAGCAATGCGTAGGTGTTACGCAGTACTTTGGCGGACTCCGAGCGGTCCAGCGCTCGGGACTGTGTATAAACTTCGGGCTGCATTAGCGTCTCCTGCTAGTGAATATAAAATCTGTTGGGATCATATAACCAGTGCTTTAGACCTTCAAGTAGGCGTCAGGTTCTGTGAATGCCCGATCCTTGGTGAAATATAGCGTGTACCAGTATCGCATTGGAAACACTGTGTTCGCTATGGCCGTCTGAGCGCGTTGGTACTCCTTTTCAGTAAATGGGGGCGCAGGGCAGAAGTTGCAAGATGACTCGGTAGTTTAGCTGTCGTCTGCCGTACCGGGGGCGTCAATGGGAATCTTGAGGTCGACAATCAGCGGCAAATGGTCGGAGGCCAGGCGTGTCAGTTCACTGCGTGGTACGTGCACATCGGTGACTTTGAGTTCCGAATCCACGAATACGTAGTCGATCCTGGCTTTTGGCAACCGGCTGAAGAATGTGCCTTTGGGTTTGTGCCCGGGAAGTTGCAGCTGTGCATCTTCCAGAACGCTGGTGAGCCGCCTGATTTCCGACGCACTGGGAAGTGCGTTGAAATCGCCTACCAGTATCCTGGGCTTAGGGCACTCGGGGTTTCCTATCCAATTGGGCCCGAGCAATGCGTCGACTTGACGCAGCCGCTCACCCTTCGACAGCCCCAGGTGGGTATTGAATACCTGAAGTAGGGTGCCGTGAAAATTAATCTCCATCCAGAGTGCACCGCGAGGTTCTGCAAATTTGTGCATCCGAGAGTGTTCGGATGGCCCGGGTAAAATGTCTTTCTTGACCAGGCGCATTGGCAGACGCGTCATGATGGCATCGCCGTAGCGTTCGTCTTCCAGGTGCATGGCGGGCTGGAAGTGGCAATCCATGGACAGCAGGCGGGAGATCTGGTGGGCCTGATCCACGCCGCCGGTGCGCTGTCTGCGCACATCTACTTCCTGTAGCGCAACGATATCCGGTGAGTAACGTGCGATGACCCGGGCGATCCGCTCGGGGGAGAGTTTTCCGTCCATACCCTTGCAGATATGTACGTTGTAGGTCATCACACGCAGCTTCCGATAGTCCTGCCTGTCCGATGCCTTCTGGCGCCGGCCTGAGGTGATTATGGGGGCCGCTTTGGCAGGAATATTTGGCGGCGCTGACTTGAGCTTCTGTGCCGGTTGCGCGCGTAGAAAAGCAAGTGCTGCATTGCGCAAGTCTCTCGGCCGCCAGTGGCCGCGACCGTCGTCGGGAAAGTGAATATCACCGGGCATCAGCGCAAAGCCATGGGTCTCTTTGCGGCTTGCACCGCCATGACTGCCACACTCGATGGCGAAGGTGATACTTTCAGCGCCTGCGCACCAGCCGCTTGCGATAAAATCTCCGGCTTCAGGGTGTCGGCATAGGTGTGCCAGGTCTTCGGTGGTTTCCTCTAAAAACGGATGATCATTGCCGAGTACCTTGTGTCCGTCTTCCGGCAGTGAAAAGGCGCCCTCACGCCACCAACCCTTGATCTTGCTCAGCTGCTTGCCGTCTTCTCCGATTACACGTTCCTGGTGATCTGCATAAAGCACCATGGGTGCTTTTGCTTGTTCCACAAGAATGCGGGCGATGGTCTGTTGGGGGATGTCTTTGCAGTGGATGTTGTAGAGCAGCGCCAACGGCCCCATGGCCGAAAGCGCCATGGGGGCATCCTGGTCCCGCTGTTCATCGGCAGTTTTTACCGGAAACAGTTTCTGCACCCATTGGCCACCAAACAGTCGGACCCGTTGTAGCTGCACTCCGCGATCGGAATTAGATCTGCCGCCGCCGGGAGTCTTCTGTAAGCCAGACAGCGCCTCACTCACGGCGTCGGCAAAGCTTCGGCCGTGCAGGTCTTCGTACGGCGTGGTGTCATCCTGTCCGTGGTCAGAGTAGATCCACACATCATAATGGCGCCGGGACGAGCGATGTGCGGCGCGCCAGATTCTGGCAACGGCGTCGTCAATCCCCTTAAGGGTCCAATGTGCGAACTTTGAGCTGGGGCCGCGACGATGGGATTGCTCATCGTACCCGAGAAGATTTACATAAATAATCGGTAGCCCGCGGGCAATATCGATCTTTACCCCGACCGTGGATAGCTCGCGCATCAGAATGGTGATGGCGATACGGGTCGGGATAAACATGAGCTCCCGCATAAAGTCCTGGCCTTTTATGAGGCCGCGAAAGAAATCGACAATGGACAGCACCAGTTCAAGCAGCAGTAGGCCGATGGTGCGAATAAGGCTCCACAGGTTGGCAAGCACCATCGTAATCAGCGCCAGTGGACCTGCCTCTCGCAGCGACGACCCCCATCCCTTGGAAGCCGGGCAGAAGTGCGCTTCATCATTGTCTGCGCCACCGCGGAATGAGCTTACATAGCAGCTTCCCCCCTTTAACAGCGGCTGGTGGCCTTCGTCCAGCAGCCGCTGTTCTACCTTATTTGCTCCGTGCGACTCGTACATGCGCAGCATTTCGTGGGAGTCTGCAGACATGAACCCGAAAGCCGGAACTGCCGCCCTGACACCGTAAAAAACTTCTGCCTGTACGGCTGGGGTGGTTGCCGGTACCCCGGAATACCAGTCGTCCACATGGTAGTGCTCGCGTTCAATCAGTTTCTTGAGAAAGGGCAGTTTGCCTTCGGCCAATGCGCGATCAAACTGCGGCCTGGCCAGTCCGTCAATCTGGATCAGAACCAGCGCAGGGGCATCGGGGTCACGCTCATTGATCCGCAATTTCATCATGCGCGCCAGCCATTCACTGCGGCTGACGCGTCGGCGCCAGATTCGGAGGCGGGTGGCAATTCGGGTTAGCATTCGGGGCCTTTCAGCTCGCGTTGAATTTAGAGTTTACTTTTCCCGGTGTTATCCAGAGCAGCACTGGCCGCGCTGGTAACACCTTCAAGGATTTCCCACTGAGCACCGATGGTGTTGCGCAGGCGCATCCATTGGGCATAAAGAGAGTCGTCCACCGGCCAGTGTTGATGTACCAGTGACTGGTAGTGGGACAGCGCAGCGGCCGCGCAATTTTCCATGGAATAGCGCTCGGCGGTTTGTCGGGCACTTCGGCAAAGTGATTGGTATTCCTCAGACGGCAGGTCGTTCACCCACTGTAAACCGGCGACCAACTCACGCTGACAGTGATTGAGAATCAAACGGCCATTAATTCGGTCATCAACGACTTCTCGGCAACCACTGGCATCCAGGGCGACAACGGGTACCCCAGCGGCCATAGCCTCCGTCAACACCATACCCTGGGTTTCGCTGGTGGAGGAAAAGCCAAATACGTTCATGGCACTGTATGCGTCTCGTTGAGCTTCCCCCTGCAAAATGCCGGTGAGATGCAGTCGTTTTTCCAGTCCCTCGTCGGCAAAGATTCGGGTTATGCGCCCCTGTAGAGGACCACTGCCAACCACCATGAAGTGTGCACATTCATTGCGCAGTGCAAATTCGACGACAGCGCGGGATAGAAACTCAAGGTTCTTTTCTTCTGCGAGCCGCCCCAGGTGCCCAATCACAAAGGCATCTTCGGGAATATCGTATCGCGCCCGTGCAGCTCGACCGTCGCCATTGCGGTAATCGTCAAGTTTGACCCCAGTGGGCACAACCTGGATCGGCGACTTGACTCCGCGTTCACGCAATAGATCTGCAACGCTTTCGCTGGGTGCAAACACCATACTGGCAAGATTGCTATAGCGGGTTGCCAGCTCAATAACGAAGCGTTTGAGAGCCTCTGAATCCGCGGGAACATAGTGGGTGTAGCGTTCATAAAGTGTGTGGTGGGTAAATATCAGAGGCAGTTCGCGGCTGCGGGCAATACGCAGTGCAGTCATGCCCAGTAAAAAGGGGTGGTGCGAGTGCACCAGGTCCGGCTCGAAAAAATCCAGGCGCTCGGTGAGCTCTCCGGAAAGTGGCAGTGCCACGGAGAAATCGCTGCCGTTAAAATTCTGAATTGCAGGGATACGTACAACGTCTTTTTCGTTGTCGATCTTCTCGGCGAACTCTGGAGCAACCACCAGTACATTGTGCCCCTGTTTTCGGTACTCCCGGCAAAACGCATCAACCGATCGCGCAACACCGCCCACATGTGGTAGGTAGGTGTTGGTGAGCATGACGATATTCACAGAGGTTCGAGCTCCATCATTTCGGTATCCGGGCCAGCGACTTCCGCCCGATAGCCAAATGCGCGCACTTCGATCGCCGGCGCTTCGCGGTGCCAATTGCCCTTCCAGGAAATACGTGGCTTCTCGCCGGGAATAATTTCAAGGGAAATAGTGCCGAAGTGTGTGGGTGCCGGGCCAAAGCGGATAGGGCGCTGTGCTGTGCCGTCGCTTAACCATTCGGGTGGTAGTCCGGAGGCAAGAATGAGTGTCTCGCCTTCTTCGCGCACAAAGCAGTTGCGCTGCATGGTAACCCACTCGGCTGCCGCCCAGGCGTGCTGTCCATCCCCCATGCAGCCGCCAAAAGAGTGCGGGTGTATCGCCTCTGGCCACTGCCCGGTAGGTGTTGCAAGCCTGGCGACATTGCGCATCAGATCAATGCAGCGCGGGTCGCCCGCGCGCAGAAGAATCTGCGCCACGTGGATAGTCAGATACGCATTGATACCGGAGTGGATCATGTCCTGGAAAAACCCGCCTGATACAAAGCAGTTTTCCAGTAGAAATTCGGCGAGGTCCAGCAGCCGGGGGTCGTCCGCATCGTACAGCTTGAGTGGGTAGCCCGCAGCGATGGAACCGATGGCGCCCGCGTCGAGGCGGCGCTTGGGAGATGCCGGCATTGCCGGCCGTCCGAGGCGCTTGGCACACCCATTTAATATCTCATCCACCGTCAACATGAAGTCGTCGGCGTGATTTTGAAATATTTCCGCGTCTTGGCGTTGGCCTTCGCGCTCGCAGATGGCAACCGCCGCCTGTTGGCCGGCAATGCCCCAGAAGTCGTCCCAGAAGTAACAGTCATTTGGGCCCAGGTGTTCCGCACTAAAGCCTGCTGGCAGCAGGCCGCCGGTTAGGCTACCGTCTTTTGCCTGGCGTTTGTTGTGAATCCAGTGGGCCCCGCGCAGGACCGGATCGAGCCACTCCGCTTTAAGTTTCGAGTTGGTAATACGGCAGTACTGGTCGATGATCCACAATGCCTCCCCATTGGAGTCCCATTCGCCATCCTGAGAGTGGAAATAGCCATTGCGTTTCTGTCTGGAAGGGAATCGCTCCAGGGCGCGCTCAGCACGCTCCAGTAAACCCGCATGCAGTAGCGACTGAATCATGAAGGCGGCATCCCGGAACCAGAACCGCTTGTACGTGTAAGGGCCGGGGTAAACATCGTGCGGGGAGTGTAGGATCAATGTGCGCACTGCGGCGTCATACATGAATTGCATCTGCGAGTCGGGCACCGTCAACGCGCAGTGTTTCTCGAGGTTATGGGCCCAGCCGGCCGGTGCATTGCCGAGGTTCAGTTTGCAGTGCTGCGGAATGGTAACCAGGGTATCCAGTGTTTCCCCCGGCTCGATTCGGAAGAGTGCGGCAGCGGTTGCCATGCCGACTTCGCACTCCGCATGGTTTTCGTTTCCTTCTTCGCGCAGATAGAGTGCGATGTCGCCTTTCTTGTAGTCGGACGCGTGGTGACGATCAACGGTGCGATCAAACAGGATGCGGTCCTTGCCGTCCACCAGCCACCGGTCCCTGCTGCTTTCAAGGGTGACTTTGTGAATGAACGCGACGCCTTCCGGATTGCACGGACGCAGGGCGACCACAAGCCAGCCACCCTTGTTATGCGTGGCTTTTAGCCGCAGGTGGCAATTGTTGGCGCGTTCATCCAGTTCCGCCCATACGCGGGCGTTGAGGTTGCATTGCTCCGAGCCAGACTCCGTCACCACTGCGACGCCGCCCTCCAGGTCGAGTTGCTGGGAGACGTCATCCCGTTGTGAGGGATACAGATTTTCACCGTCGTTTCCAATGATCCAGGTATCGATCGACCATCCATCGTAGTGGGGTGTTAGCAACCCACGGGGATCGACAATCGGCATTTCTTCACTGCCCGGAACACCGACCGCAGTCCAGTTTCGATGGCTTAGGTTGCAATGTGTGATGGAAAAAGCGCGCGGTATAAACGATATATCTGCCGGATCGAACTGGCGCTCAATCCAGTACGGCCAAACCCAGTCGAGATTGTGCTGGATGACTTTACTGTTCATCAGTGCGCGCGCATGGAAAATGACGCCAGCACGCAGTAGCTCGATTGGCTCGCTGACTTCAGACGGTTCCGCGAACCGTTGTAAGCGTGCCATTACCGCAAGTGGATCGAGGAACCCATGCGCCGTAGCGAATTTGCGTACGAAGAACCGCCAGGGAAGCCATTTCATCCAGGGCATCAAAGCTCTCCTTAATCGATTTTATGGCCGATTTTTTGATTGAGCGCGCGCCGGGCCATGCGGGTCAACCCTATGATCGCGATAACAGCGAGCAGAAACCCAAGACCGTAGAGTGTCCACTCTGTTGGTGTCCGGGCGCTACGCTCGCTACCAATACTGGCGAGGTCTGCGGCGATCGAACCCACATAGACGTTATTGACTGTGATGGGAATAACGCCGATGAAGTTCCCGATGCAGAAATCCCGGAACCGGACCGGCGTGAGTCCAAAGAAGTAATTGGACAGTTTGAACGGGAACAGGGGCACCATGCGTGTCAGCATGATCATTCGCCAACCTTCATCTCGCAGAATTTCACCCAGGTTTGGAGGTTTCACTTTGGAGAGCAGCCAGTTGGAGGCGCGCTCGCCCAGTAGGTAGCGCGATATCAGGAAGGCTATGGCGGCGCCAAGCACTGTTCCCAGCACCACATAAATCGTTCCCTTGATTACCCCAAAGACGAAGCCGGCTCCCATGGTGAAGATGACACCGGGGAAAAGACACACGATGGCAAGGGCAATTACCAGGGCAAACCAGATACCAGCTTGCCAGCCGAGCGTGTCCATCCACTGCATCAGCTCGATGAGGCGGTCGTCGAGATCAAAGTAATGGAGGATCGCGAGTACCGTGACCACGGTCACGCTACAGATTACGATCAACCAGAGAGGATTAAATTTCACGCCACTCCTATGCATGGCTGCGTAACGGGTGAATAGGGGCGCTGAACGGGTTCAGGCGTCTTTCTTTAGGTTAGACAATTGGGGGAGGGGAGTTGGGATGTTTAGGTGGATGGGGGGCGTTGCCTGCTGGCCGGGATTTGCTTCGCTCGCTGCTCATCGGGCTTCGCCCTGCGAGTTGAAACGGGGGCTCTCATCCAGGTTTGCCCCACCGCCATACGCAAAAAAGCCCGACTGTTTCCAGTCGGGCTTTTTTGCGTATGGCGGTGGGGCAGGGATTCGAACCCTGGGACCTGTTACAGTCAACGGTTTTCAAGACCGCCGCTTTCGACCACTCAGCCACCCCACCAAATTGTGCTGCGCATTATACCGAGCTGTTTTGCGGGTACAAGTGCGCAGCGAATTTTTTTAGTAACTTCAAAGGGTTAGCTGCAATTTTGATCAGCTAACCCGGTATCGGTTACATGTCTGTCCCAGCCTCGCTTAGCTCGCCTCAGCAGAATTATTGGTTTCTTCTGCACCGCGTTTTACCCGAGGGTCGTTGGCGGGGCGGGAGAGGGTGCGGGGGCTGTGCTGGATATCGGCTGGTTGCGCGGTATCCAGCGGACGCAGCTCGCCAACTTCCGGGCGCTTGGTTTCGATCTGCAGATCAACCAGGGGTTTCGGGTTGATGCGCGGGTCGTTGCTGGCGCGGGTAGGCTTGCCGGTGCTGGCCGCTTGTACGGGCTCGGGAGATTCCGTTACCTGCACTTCCGGTGCTGCTGGCGCCTCTACCACTTGTTCGGATCCGGCTTCTTCTTCCGCTTTCTCCGCTACCACTTCTGCAGTCTCTGCTTTCGGCTCCGCTTCGGTAGCGCTTTCAGGTGCGCCTTTTGCAGGCGTGTCTGATTGCGGCGCTTCTGCTTCAGTTTCGCCGCTGCGCACTGCCGCAGTTTCTACCGGAGTTTCTGCAAGGAAGTCACCTTCTGCATGGGTCTTCGGTGTTTCGGTTTTGGGCTCGGTTTCGGTTACCACTTCTTCTGCAGCAGGCTTGCTTGCTACTTCCGGTTTGGGTTCACGCTCTGCTTCAGTGGCTTTTGGCTCCGTCTGCTCGGCAATGCGCTCAGCGCCCTCTGCCCAAGGAGAGGCTTTCGGCTTCTCTTGTGCTTGCTCCTGCGGAGCTTTTGGCTCGCTGCGTTCCTGCTTCGGCTTGCGTTCCTGCGGGGCCTGATCGCGTTTGCTTTCCGTGTTGCCAGTCTTGGCTTCGGCGCGCTCTTCGCGGGCAGGGCGTTCCGCTTTGGCGGTCACTTCGCGCTGTTCACTCTCGCGTGCGCTGGATTCCGCTGCGTCGGCATTGCTTTCGCGATTGTCCTGCTGGGCCTGCTCATCGTTGCGGTTGTCACCGCCGCGACGACCGCGACGACGCGGTTGCGGTCGGCCGCGCACATTGCTCGGGCGACGCGCCGGGCGCTGCTGATCATCACCGGATTCTGCGGCTTCCGCATTCTCCAGGTTGGTGTTTTCTACGCCGGCAGAAGCGACCTGCTGATCGTTGCGACGATCACCACCGCGGCGGCGACGGCTGCGGCGCTGGCCGCCCTCGCGACCTTCGCGGTTCTGCTCGCGGTTGCTGTCACGGTTCTGATCGCGATTCTGGTCTCGACCACCGTCACGGGCAGTTTCATTGCGACGTTCGGAATCGTCATCGCGACGCTTGTCACCGCGCTTGCCGCGGGTGTCTTCCTTGCGGTCATCGCTGCGCTGGTCGTCGCGACGGTTGCCGCGACCACCGCGTCCACGTCCACGGCCACCGCGCTGGTTGCGATTGCGATCGCGCTGCTGGTAGTTCTTGCCGCGTCCCTTGGACTTCTTGTGCTTCTTGCGGTCGTCTTCGTCGTCACCGCCAAACAGGGCGGAGATGGCGCTGATCAGACGGCTGAACAGCCCGGGCTTTTCTTCGCCCTTGTCGCTCTTGGTCTTCGGCTTGGGCTTGGTAACCGGCGTCGGCGCAGGTGCGGTGTGGGCGATCTGCTGAACCGCAGGCTGGGCCACCGGGCGCAGAGGCTCGTCGTCGCTCTTGTCTGCGGATTCTTCGATGGTGCCGGCGATTTTGTACGACGTCTCCAGGGTGGTGGAATCGTCATCGCGCAGGCGCTGAACTTCGAAGTGCGGGGTTTCCAGGTCGGCATTGGGTACCACGACAACACGGGTATTGTTGCGGGACTCGATGTTGGAAATGGCCTTGCGCTTTTCATTCAGCAGGTAGGTGGCGACGTTCACCGGAGTGATTGCGCGAATTTCTGCACTGCGCTCTTTTTTCGCTTCTTCCTCGACCAGACGGAGGATGGACAGCGCCAGGGATTTGGTGCCGCGAATGGTGCCCTGACCGCTACAGCGTGGGCAGACCCGGTGTGTGGTTTCACTCAAAGACGGGCGCAGGCGCTGACGGGACATTTCCAGCAACCCGAAGCGGGATATGCGGCCAACCTGAACGCGGGCGCGGTCCATGCCAAGCGCCTTTTCCATGCGCTTTTCCACTTCGCGCTGGTTGGACTTGTTCTGCATATCGATAAAGTCGATGACTACCAGGCCACCCATATCGCGCAGGCGCAGCTGGCGAGCGATCTCGTCTGCGGCTTCCAGGTTGATGGTGCGTGCTGTTTCCTCGATATCGCCGCCCTTGGTGGCGCGAGAGGAGTTGATATCGATGGAGATCAGGGCCTCGGTGATATCTATCACGATGGAGCCGCCAGAAGGCAGTTTTACTTCTCGTTCGAAGGCGGTCTCGATCTGGCTTTCAATTTGGTAGCGATTGAATAGCGGGATATTGTCGTCGTAGAACTTTACCTTGTTGGCGTAATTCGGCATCACCTGGCGGGCAAACTCTGCGGCCAGCTGGTAGGCGCCGTTGTCATCGACGATCACTTCGCCTATGTCGTCGCGCATATAGTCGCGAATGGCACGGATGATGACGTTGCTTTCCTGGAACAGGAAGTGGGGGGCTTTGGACTCGTCCGCTTCTTTCTTGATGGCGGTCCACAGTTGCAGCAGGTAGTTCAGGTCCCACTGCAGCTCCTCACCGCTACGGCCAACGCCGGCGGTACGCACGATAATGCCCATGCCGGAAGGTACTTCCACACTGGACAGGGCATCGCGCAGATCACTGCGCTCGTCACCCTCAATGCGGCGGGAGATGCCGCCCGCACGGGGGTTGTTTGGCATCAATACCAGGTAGCGGCCGGCCAGGCTGATAAAGGTAGTAAGGGCGGCGCCTTTATTGCCGCGCTCTTCCTTATCGACCTGGACAATGACTTCCATGCCCTCTTTGACCACATCCTTGATTTTGATGCGGCCTTCGATGTCTTTGGGCTGTTTGTTGAAGTATTCGCGGGAGATTTCTTTCAGGGGCAGAAAGCCGTGGCGCTCGGCACCGTAGTCGACGAATGCGGCTTCCAGGGAGGGCTCTACGCGGGTAATTTTACCTTTATAGATGTTGGCTTTTTTCTGTTCGCGGGTGCGATTTTCGATGTCCAGGTCGTACAGCCATTGGCCGTCGACCAGTGCAACACGCAGCTCTTCTGGCTGGGTTGCGTTAATAAGCATTCTCTTCATGCGTTGGTTTTTTCCTTGCGGTTGCGCAAAGGTAAAACGCCGCTGAAGCTCGCAGGCCTTGGTGGTACCGCCGTGAAGACCCATGAGCCGGTTTTGGCCAGGTGGTCACGGCTGCCTCGTATGCTGCCCGCGCAGGGGGTGCCTCCAGATTGGGCACATCTGCCGAGTACATATCGAATTAACTCAGAATACCCCTTCTTGTTCGGGTGTATTCAGATCCTGCCAGTCCGGCCCAGCGTGATTCTTTGGGCGGGTCCTGGCTACTTGCCGAGTAGGGCAAGCATGGGTCACATCTCTTCGCTCTGGGGCCGGCTCGTGGCTGGGCCCTGGTTTTGGTCTAGTAGTTGCCGGCGGCGCAAGGATGGCATTGTGCATCACAGGCGGGGGCCGGGGGCCAGTTCGGTCGCTGGCGCGCAATCTCAGAGCGAGATATAACGAGTCGAGTTTGTTCCAAGCGCTGCGGGCAACTGCCCGTCTTACCTTCGCAATAATCCCGTATGTCGTCGGGTTTAGGTCGGCGAGAGCTTCAGGAGAGGCGCTTCTGCGCGCCCTTGGCACCGCCTTGCGACGCGCTCTCGAAGGGTCTCACCGACAGAGTTTTGTTGATAACGCGGTATTCCGCGCACCGGCCGAATTGGCGGTATTTTCTCAAGAGCGGCACCTTGGTTTTTATAGCAGAAAAACCGTGCACCGCCGAAAACCGGCCCCAATTCAGGCCGGCCGAATATACCACGGTCAATGGGGGGCATCAATCGAGGTATTGATCGTGGCGCTTCAAAAGGGGGAGGTGTGCGGCTATCATGCGCCCCATGCGAAATACCCCCTCAAAAACTTCCCCAAATAAACCCTCCCGGGCCAAAGATTCCCGCACAGATACCTCCAGCGCTTCTTCGAGTGGCGCTGGAGGTGTTGCGGGTGTTGGCGCGGGCGTCCAATTTATCACTGTGCCTGAAGAGCTGGCTGGACAGCGAATCGATAATTTCCTCCAGACGCGCCTTAAGGGTGTGCCGCGCTCGCGTGTTTATCGCATTCTCCGTAAAGGTGAAGTGCGCGTAAATAAAGGGAGGGTGAAGGCTGAGTATCGCCTGAAGGGCGGTGATCTGGTGCGGGTGCCGCCAATTCGTGTTTCCGAGGAGGCGCCACCGGCGGTCGCGGGTGAGCAGCTCCGGCGCACGCTGGAGGCGGCCATACTCTATGACAACGGCGGGCTCCTGGTTGTCAATAAGCCAGCGGGTCTTGCGGTCCACGGTGGTAGCGGCGTTCGACTCGGATTGATTGAGGCGCTGCGTCAGATGTACCCCGAGAGCCCGTTTATGGAATTGGTGCATCGCCTGGACCGGGATACCAGTGGTGCCATCCTGGTTGCGCGCAAGCGCGCCGTGCTGCTGCATGTGCAGAGTGAGCTGCGCGCCGGCAAGATGGCGAAGTCCTATCTTGCGTTAGCTGCCGGCAAATGGCCGCGGGCGCAAAAGCTTGTTGAGGCGCCGCTGCGTAAAAACACCCTCAAAAGCGGCGAGCGCATGGTGGTAGTGGACGGAGAGGGTAAGCCCTCGACGACGCGCTTCCAAGTAGAGGAGCGTTTCAATGGCGCGACCCTGGTGCGCGCCGAGCCAGTGACCGGGCGCACCCACCAGATTCGCGTGCATGCCCAGTTTGTTGGCTGCCCGCTGGCTGGGGATGTGAAGTACACCCCGGACGAGGTGAATGCCAGTTTCCGTGATCTTGGGTTGAGGCGTCTATTCCTGCATTCCGCCGGTGTGGGGTGCTCTCTGCCTGACGGTACCCGGGTGAATGTTGAAGCGCCGCTGCCGGCTGAGCTGGAGGCGGTGCTGGTTAAGCTGCGTTAGCCCGGTTTTTTGGCGATCTGATTTATTGTGAGGTGACCGCTGGTGCTGGTAATTCTCGATTGGGACGGAACCGTATGTAACTCCGAGGCGCGTATCGTGAGCTGTATGCAGCGGGCGGCCAATCGGGCGGGGCTTCCGGTTCTCGAGCCTGCGGCAATAGGAAACATTATTGGCCTGGGCTTGCCGGAGGCCATCGCGGCACTGTTCCCGGAAGCGCATAGTGAGCAGCGCACCGACCTTCGAGACTACTACGCCGATGAGTGGCTTGCGGCGCGAGGCGAGCCTTTGCCGCTATTTGACGGTGTATTGGCCACACTCGACAAGCTATTGGGTGCCGGGCATGAGCTGGCGGTTGCGACAGGTAAAAGTCGTCGGGGGCTGAGTCGGGAGTTTGAGGATCACGGGGTAGGGCATCTGTTCGTCACTAGCCGCTGCGCCGATGAAACCGCCTCCAAGCCGAACCCCACCATGTTGCGCGAAATTATTGCGGAAACGGGTGCCCCGCTGAGCGGGGCGGTCATGGTTGGCGATACGGAATACGACTTGAGGATGGCCTCGGCCATCAACATGCCGTCGATCGGCGTAAGCTACGGCGTGCATAGCCGAGAGCGGCTCCACGAATGCGGCCCGCAGCGTGTGATTGACCATTTTTCCGAGCTTCTGGAGTGGCCTCCACTGGTGGCTTGAGTGCGCGAAGTCAGCTAAGCGGGCTGATTCCATGCTGCTGAAGCAGGTCAATCAATCGAATTAATGGAAGCCCAACAAGGGAGCTTGGGTCTGATCCTTCCATTTTTTCGAATAAGGCGATCCCCAGACCTTCCGCTTTAAACGAACCTGCGCAGTCGAGTGGGTTATCCAGCTGCACGTATCGCTCGATCTTGTCCTTTCCCAGATTGCGAAAGTGCACGGAAAATTTTTCGCAGAGTGTGCTGTGTGTGCCGCTACTTGCATCGGCCAGACACAGGCCCGTGTGGAAGTTGACCGTTTGGCCGGAGCATCGCTCGAGTTGCTCGACGGCGTTGGTGGCGGTGCCGGGCTTGCCGAGCAGGACGCCATTGCATTCGGCCACCTGGTCTGAGCCGATGATCAGGGCGTCCGGGTGGTCGCCGGTCAGGGCGAGCGCTTTTTCCGTGGCCAGGCGACTCGCAAGCTCTGTGGCGGATTCGCCGGGGAATGCTTCTTCATTTATATGGGGTGCGTGGCACTCGAAGGGGAGTTGCAGCTTTTCCAGCAGTTGGCGGCGGTAGGTGGAGCTGGACGCTAGAATTAGGCGGCGCATGAGAGCTTCCTTTATTGGTGGGTTCCAAGTCTGCTTCGATCTGCCGAAACAGCGGTGTGCCGGGCATTGGGGCCGCTGAGCATGCGTTGGATGATTTGTTTTGACAAGGCTCAGGTGAGTCCATAGAATTGCGCGCTTATGTCGATACCCCCCCAAAAGACTGCCCAGGATTCAGCGCAGAAATCGGACCTGAGATCCGCGCTGCCACGCCGCATAGATGCACGCAAATTGGTGCAGCGCGGGCAACAGCTGGACGGTACCGTATCTCCGGAAGCGTTGTCGAGACTGATGGCGGCCACGGAGTCGGTTGAGGGCGATATAGCGGTCTCCCTGTCATTTGCCAGGGATCTGCAGCGCAACCAGGTGGCCACCGGTCGCCTTGCGTTGACAGTCGGCTTACTTTGCCAGCGTTGCTTGCAACCGGTAAGTGAATCGATAGAAGCAGAAATCGCCTTGGGGTTTGTGTGGTCGGAAGAGCAGGGTAATTCACTACCCAAGTCTCTGGACCCGGTGATACAGGAAGGTGATGAGCTGGACCTGTATCAGGTATTGGAAGATGAGATTTTGCTCAACCTGCCCATGGTGGCTTATCACGACTGGGACTGCGTCGCACAAGAGGCATTCCAGAGTCGTAGTGAGGAGCCGGAAGCAGAAGAGCAACGAGAAAATCCCTTTAAAGTACTGGAACAGTTGAAGGGTTCGTCAAACAAGTCGTAAGAGTTGTTTGAAGGGTTTGGGCTCGCCGGTAGGCGCCCCGGTTCCGGTGTTAACTGTTAAGTATGTTTAGGAGCACCAAATGGCTGTTCAGCAGAACAAAAAAACCCGTTCCCGTCGCGGCATGCGTCGCTCTCACGACGCTCTGAGCGGACCAACTCTGTCCGTAGATCCGACTACTGGTGAAAAGCACCACCGTCATCACGTGACCAAAGACGGTTTCTACCGCGGTCGTAAAGTGATCGATGTTGGTGGCTCTTCCGAAGAAGAGTAAGTTTTGTCCAGCCAATTTCGATTGGCCGTGGATGCGATGGGCGGGGACTTAGGTCCCCGCTCTGTCGTTCCGGCCTGCTCAAGGTTTCTTATCCGCTATCCCCGGGCAGAACTCAAACTGTTCGGTCCTCGCTCTGAACTTCAGTCCCTCCTGATCAAAGAACCGCCATCCGTGCGTGAGCGCCTGGAGGTGGTGGATTGCGTCCAGGTGATAACCCAAGGCTGCAACCCGGTACAGGCATTACGTCACAAGCGCGAATCCTCAATGGCCAAGGCGCTGCAATCGGTTTCCACCGGAGAATCCGGTGCTATGGTGACCTCCGGGAATACCGGTGCACTGCTGGCTTTGGGGCGGAGTATTCTCGGTACAGTGGAAGGTGTGAGACGCCCAGCCCTCGGCAAGTCGCTGCCCACCGCGGATGGTTCGTGCTTTTTGCTGGACCTTGGTGCAAATATTGATTGCAGTGCTGAAGATCTACTGCAGTTCGCCCGGATGGGTGTTGAGGCGCAGCGCGTTTTTTCTGGGAAAGAGGCGCTTTCCGTAGCGCTGCTGAACATCGGCGCCGAGGAGCACAAGGGGACAGAAGAGATTCGTCGTGCCGGTCAGTTGCTGCAGGCTGACCCTGCGATTAACTATGTGGGGTTTGTTGAGGGGCACGATATTTTTACCGGCGTGGTAGATGTGGTGGTCTGTAACGGCCTGATGGGCAATGTGGCGATGAAATCCGCTGAAGGAGTTATTCGACTAATTGGTCAGAAGTCGTTCACGATTGACAATAAGGCGCCGATCAAGCGTTTTTTTGGCCAATTAGCCATAAATTTGTTGCGAAAATGGCGGTCACAGCTGGAGCCTGGTCGCTATAATGGCGCCAGCTTTTTAGGGCTGGAAGGCAACGTCATCAAAAGTCATGGCGGTGCCAGCAGTGAGGCGTTTTACCGCGCAATGTTGACCGCAAAAGAGTGTGCCGATTCAGACCTGGCACATTTGGTCGGAAGGGCCATGGCATACCAGGCCCAGCGTCAAAGCGGGTGTAATTAACACGTGAAAGAGCGCGTTGGTATTTCGGCCTAAGCGTCGGCGCCAACTGCACAGCCTCCCTGGAATTCAATCATTTGGTTAAAGGATGTTCCATGACCAATCCAGTTTTGGCGTTCGTATTCCCTGGCCAGGGCTCCCAGCAGATCGGTATGCTGGCTGATGCCGCCCAGGCTTTCCCCGAGGTCGCCGCGACCTTTTCTGAAGCTTCCTCTGTACTTGGTTACGATCTCTGGGATCTTTGCCAGAACGGCAGTCAGGAAGAAATCAACCAGACCGAAAGAACACAGCCTTTGCTCCTGACGTCCAGTGTTGCTCTGTATCGCGCATGGCAATCGCAGGGCGGTCCGGTACCGGCGATCATGGCCGGTCACAGCCTTGGTGAATGGTCGGCACTGGTGTGTTCCGGTGTCTTGGCATTCGAAGACGGTGTGCGCCTGGTGCGTGAGCGCGGGCGCTTGATGCAGGAAGCCGTTCCGGCCGGAGAGGGCGCCATGGCTGCAGTCATCGGCCTCGAGGATCAGGCGGTTGAGGCGGCGTGTACTGAGTCGGCGCAAGGCGCGGTGGTGTCCGCTGTGAACTATAACTCTCCCGGGCAGGTTGTCATTGCCGGTAGTGCCGCAGCTGTGGAGCGCGCGATTGAGGCCTGTAAATCCGCTGGGGCCAAGCGGGCTCTTCCCCTTCCGGTGAGCGCCCCTTTTCATACCGAGTTGATGCGCCCGGCCGCAGAAAAACTCGCGCCGCAAATTGAAGCGACAGTATTTAACGCGCCGGAAATTCCCGTAGTTCACAATGTGCACGCGAAATCAGAGCGTGATCCGGCGGCGATCAAAGCATTGATGGTCGAGCAGATCTACAGCCCGGTTCGCTGGACGGCGTGCGTGCAGTCAATGGCCGCATCTGGTATCCAGCAGTTGGTAGAGTGTGGCCCTGGTAAAGTGCTCGCCGGACTGGCCAAGCGTATCGACCGAAACCTGAGCGCGCTCAATATCGAAAAGCCAGAGCAGTTATCGGAAGCGGCAAAAACAACCGCACCGTAATCGTTACCGATAAAATTAGACAAAATGGACGAGACACCTTATTGCAGTTGCATTTGGCTGCTGTAGTAGGTGATCGGGAGAAACTATGACAATTTCAACTTCGCTGGAAGGAAAGGTTGCACTGGTTACTGGCGCAAGTCGCGGCATTGGTGCAGCGATTGCCGACTTGCTGGGCGCACAGGGTGCTATCGTCATTGGTACCGCCACCAGTGCCTCCGGTGCTGAAAAAATTTCTGCGCGTTTTGCGGAAAAAGGTATCAAGGGTGCCGGCAAAGAACTGAACGTCACTAGCGTGGAAAGCATCGCGGAAGTATTGGAGGCGGTGAAAGGCGAGTTTGGCGCGCCGACCATTCTGGTGAACAACGCCGGTATTACCAAAGACAACCTGCTGATGCGCATGAAAGACGATGAGTGGGAAGATGTCCTGAACACCAACCTGACTGCCGTCTATCGTGTGAGCAAAGCGTGTCTGCGCGATATGACCAAAGCGCGCTGGGGGCGAATCATCAATATCAGCTCCGTGGTTGGCAGCATGGGTAATGCGGGCCAGAGCAACTACGCTGCAACCAAGGCCGGTGTTGGTGGCTTTGCTCGGGCGCTGGCAGCGGAAGTCGGATCGCGAGGTATTACTGTTAATACTGTCGCTCCAGGTTTTATCGATACCGATATGACCAAAGTTCTGCCTGAAGCGCAGCGTGAAGCGCTACTGGGCAAAATTCCTCTGGGTCGCCTGGGCGCGCCAGAAGAGATCGCATCGGTTGTCGCATTTTTGGCCAGTGATGCTGGTGGCTATGTGACCGGGGAGACCATTCATGTGAATGGCGGCATGTATATGGGTTGATTTTCTCTCGAGAAAATCGCTGTAACTAATTGATTGGTAAAGAAAAATTTATCATTCAACGGTTGCTGGGAGGCGGTGCATTACATCCCGAAAAAATCAGGGTACAATGCCGCCTCGCATTAACCACAAGCTGTGTTAGCCGGTTACTGATTCGCCAATAATGGCGTGCAAATTTTATACAGTGACCAAAACAGATTTTTATCCACTAGGAGTTAAATTGAATCATGAGCAGCATTGAAGAGCGCGTAAAAAAGATCGTTGCTGAACAACTGGGCGTGAAGGAAGAAGATGTAAAACCTGAAGCATCCTTTGTTGAAGATCTGGGCGCTGACTCCCTCGACACAGTTGAGCTGGTAATGGCTTTGGAAGAGGAATTCGAAACTGAAATTCCTGACGAAGAAGCAGAGAAAATCACCACTGTTCAGCTGGCCATCGATTACATCAACCAGAACCTGGGTTGATTCCTGCTGGATAGCGTTAGTAAAAGGTACGCATTGCCTTTTGCTCGTACTGTCTTAACAAGAGTGTTTAGGCAGTACTGAAAGCATCGCGAGAGCCGTTCTATGTTGCATAGCGCGGCTCTCCGTTTATTTGCATATTGATAAAAAATGCATATTGATAAACAAGCGACCGACAACAGCATTCTCGTTGTGGCGCAGTAGATTTATTTCGGGGGAGGCACAAGTGTCTAAAAGAAGAGTCGTTATCACCGGTATGGGCGTAGTCAGCCCGCTCGGCAACACACTTGAGGATACCTGGTCCGCTTTGTTGGCTGGCACCAGCGGTGTCGTGCCGATTGAGACTTTTGATGTTTCTGCATTCACCACCCGCTTTGCGGCAACCGTCAAAAATTTTGATCCCGAACCCCATGTTGCGCAAAAAGAAGCGCGCAAGATGGACGTATTTCTGCAGTACGGCATGAGTGCCAGTATCCAGGCCATGGAAGACAGCGGCCTGGAAGTCACTGATGAAATTGCACCGCGTGTTGGCGCCTGTATCGGTTCCGGAATGGGCGGCATTGCGGCCATCGAAAACAATGCCATGCTGATTGCGGAGAAGGGCCCGCGTCGGGTTTCTCCGTTCTTCGTGCCTGGTGCCATCATCAATATGGTGTCCGGCAATCTGTCGATTAAATACGGTATGAAAGGCCCGAATCTTTCTACCACCACTGCCTGTACCACTGGTACCCATGCAATTGGCCTTGGTCTGCGCACTATCCAGTATGGCGACGCCGATGTGATGGTTTGCGGCGGTGCGGAAATGGTCACCACCCCGGTTGGCTTGGGTGGGTTTTGTGCGGCGCGCGCCCTGTCCACGCGCAATGATGACCCCCAGGCGGCCAGTCGCCCATGGGACCAAGACCGTGATGGGTTTGTATTAGGGGAGGGAGCCGGTGTGCTGGTACTGGAAGAGTACGAGCACGCGAAAGCCCGTGGAGCAAAAATATACGCCGAGCTGAGTGGCTTCGGCATGAGTGGCGATGCGCATCATATGACATCACCTCCGGAAGATGGTGCTGGTGCAGCATTGTCTATGGCGAACGCATTGAAAGATGCGGGTATGGAGGCGTCCGCGATCCAATATATCAATGCCCATGGCACTTCCACACCGTTAGGTGATAAAGCGGAGATTGCTGCGGTTCGTTCGGTATTCAGCGATTGTTTGGACACGCTTGCGGTCAGCTCCACCAAGTCTATGACCGGCCACCTGTTGGGCGCGGCTGGTGCCATTGAAGCGATCTTTTCTGTGAAGTCCCTACAAAATCAGGTAGCTCCCCCGACCATCAATCTCGACAATGTTGACGAAGCCTGTGTCGGCGTAAATCTGGTACCCCATAAAGCCCAGGAAATGAAAATCGACGCGGTCTTGTCCAATTCATTTGGGTTTGGTGGTACCAATGGCTCGCTGATCTTTCAGCGTGTTTAACTGACTGCACTGGTGAGTGCCCGGCAGATTGTGCAATCGTCGGGCTGTCGCCAACACTTTATATCCGTGACGGATACACTCTCTCTTTACTACTCTGCCAGCGGTGAGCAGCAGGCCGTCGTTCCCGATAGTGCGTTTGAATATGGGCTATTGGAGACTATGCGTGCGGACCGCGGGTCTATCCCTCTGTTGCAATTACACATTGAGAGGCTCACGCGCAGCGCGAATCTCGCGCGCAATACCCAGTGCAGGATCGCCGAGTCCTTGGGCGCGGTTGCCGCCCGTACACAACACTGGGCTCACGGTGCTCGCCTGCGCTTGCGTTACGGAAGTGTGTCCACCGATACCGTGTTGTCTCCGCATTGGGATATCAGTGCATTCCCGCTGGAAGTTCCGTCACCCTGGGACAATGGTGTGTTACTCGGACCCTGCGACACTCGTTTGAGCGAGGCGGATACCCGCTCACCTTTCAGTGATTCCGATGCCAATTCGTGCATAGGTTCTGTGCAATCCGATCACATGGGTTGTAAATTGCTCGATCGAAAAACCTACGATCTGGCGGCGAATGAATGGCGCTTTCCCGCCTTCTGTAGTGCCGGTGGCCCCCTGCTGGAGCCATTGCTCTGCGACCCGGATGGCTTTGCCATCGAGGCGTCCCGCAGTAACTTGCTTATCCTGCGTGATGGGTGCTGGCGCACCCCGAACCTTGGACGGTTTGGAGTGCGGGGCGTAATGCTTCGCTGGCTGGCTGGTCAGGTGGAAATCGGCGATGATGACATTTCACTTTCGGAGTTACAGGTGGCAGACGAGCTCGCAGTCTGCAATAGCGTCCGAGGAGTGGTACCGGCGCGACTGCTATCGGTGCACCGGTCACCGAGTGGTATGTCGGTGACACCAAATGAGAGCATTCCGGTAATGCCCGGGCCGGCCGTATCGGCATTGCAGCAAAGAATTTCGGAAAAGTTATGGTAGCGAAGAAAAAGCGCAGTAAGAATGCTTCCACAAAGTCGTCAAAACGCCAGCCATCGGGTATCGGGCTGTTATCAAAAGCTCTGCGCGTTTTTCTTGTGCTGGTGGTGGTTGGTGTCTTCGCTGGCGGCGCGGCATTCTGGTTCACTCAAAATGCGCTGGTTGAGCCCCTGGACGTCCCGCTGGATGGTTTGCGTATCGACGTTGAGTCCGGCAGCAACCTTTCCCGCGTAGTACACGAGCTTGCGAGCCAGGATGTGGTGCGTTATCCGCGTCTGGTACTTGCGTACGCGCGAGTGAAGAAACTGGGACATATACACCCCGGGGAGTATCTGATTCCTGCGGGAAGTAATGCCATGGATCTGGTGGCACGGATGAACCGCGGGGATGTCACCCGCTATCGTCTTACGATAGTTGAGGGGTGGACATTTGCCCAAGCCCTGGACCTGGTGCGTGGGTCAAACAAAATAAAGCCTACAGAGAGCGCCGCAACCGTCGCGGCGGCAGCGCAGGCACTGGGTATCGAGGGCAACCCAGAGGGGTTGATTTTCCCGGATACGTATATTTATCGGTCGGGTACCACCGACCTGGATCTCCTGCGACAAGCTCATCAGCGTATGAACCGTGTACTCGCTGAAGAGTGGGAAAAGCGCGCGAGTGATTTACCTTACGACCGCGCCTACGATGCACTGATAATGGCCTCCATTGTGGAAAAAGAAACCGGAGTGCCCTGGGAACGCGACGAAATTGCCGGGGTTTTTGTCCGGCGACTGAATAAAGGGATGCGTCTACAGACAGACCCCACCGTAATTTATGGAATGGGTGAAAATTACGCGGGCAATTTACGCCGTGCCGATCTGCGTGAGGCTACGCCCTACAATACCTATGTCATCAAGGGCATGCCGCCCACACCGATTGCTCTGCCGGGGCGCGAAGCCATCCATGCCGCCCTGCACCCAAAGGAGGGGCAATCCCTTTACTTTGTTGCTAAGGGCGACGGCTCGCATAAGTTCTCCGAGACCCTGACCGAGCACAACCGCGCGGTGCGCCAATATCAGCTGAAGCGTCGGTCTGACTACCGTTCAAGTCCCGCGGATGTAAAACAGAATTAAAATTTGCCGTTATTGAAGACCGGTATACATATGCAAGATTTACCCCAGGGAAAATTCATCACGCTGGAAGGCGGAGAGGGGGTGGGGAAGTCCACCAATCTCCGGTTTATTACCCAGTGGCTGGATAAGCAGGGTATTCCCTATGTTCAAACGCGAGAGCCGGGCGGCACGCCAATGGCCGAGCAACTCAGGCAACTCCTGCTGGAAAAGCGTGATGAGGCAGTGGATCCCACCGCAGAGTTACTCATGGTTTTTGCCGCGCGCGCCCAGCACCTGAATCAAGTGATTAAGCCAGCGCTTGCCGCTGGGAAATGGGTGGTCTGTGATCGATTTACCGACGCGACTTACGCCTACCAGGGGGGCGGTCGGGGACTGGATTGGGCGCTGATTGCCCAGCTTGAGCAAATGGTACAAGGGAACCTGCGACCCCACTGCGTGCTTCTACTGGATGTTGCCCCTGAGATCGGTCTACAGCGCGCCGCAAGCACAGGGGAGGCGGACCGCTTCGAGAGCGAACAGATCGACTTTTTCAGGAAGGTACGTGCCGCTTACCGCCGGCGTGCGGACAATGCTCCAGACCGCTATCGAATCATAGATGCTTCAGTCCCGCTGGAAGCCGTGCAAGAGAGCCTGGCATCTGCGCTGCAGCAAATTGCGGGTGATTCATGAGCACTCAAGGTGACCAGCGGAAAACCCCAGAGCAGCCGCTTATTCCGTCACCGCTGCCCTGGCAGGCGGCCCAATGGCAGCGCCTTGGGGCTCAATGGATTGCGGGCCGTTGCCCACACGCATTACTGATCAGTGGTCAGGCGGGTCTTGGGAAACGGCGTTTTGCTGAAGCGTTTACCGCGTTACTTTTATGCGACCAGCCACGTCATGGGCTGGCGTGTGGCGAGTGTCGAGGCTGCCAGCTGCGTGTGGCTGGATCACACCCGGATTTCACTCAGGTCGTACCAGAAAAGGAACAGGGGCCGCTGAAGGTGGAGCAGATTCGCGAGCTGGGTGAATTTGTTGGTCGTACCAGCGGTCGCGAAGGTGCCCGGGTCGTGTTGTTGGCACCGGCGGAAGCCATGAATATCAATGCCGCCAATGCGTTGCTAAAAAATCTGGAAGAGCCCAGTGGTTCCGTTATCTTTCTATTGATCACCGATCACCCTTCAGGACTACTGCCGACAATCCGAAGCCGCTGTCAGACCATTGCATTTCCGGTGCCCCCCCAGCAATCCGCTCTTCGCTGGATGCAGGAGAGTGGTATTGAGGGTGAGGAGGCAGGTACCGCACTCGACCTCGCTGGTGGTGCGCCGTTACTTGCAGTCAGGTTGATGGAGCCGGAATCTCAGGAGGTCCGACAGCAGTTTTTCGCCGACCTGGCCACGCTTACTCGCGGTGATGAGAGCCCCGTCACCCTTGCAGGTAAGTGGGAAAATCCGGGAGAGGGCGCTGATCTGAATTTGCTGCTGCAATTCTGGCAAAGCTGGTTGGCACTGATGCTGAAATCCCGCAGTGTCGACCGGATTGCTGATACAAACATAATGGCACTCCTGCAGCGGTTACCAGGCACTGGTCCGGAGAGTCTAAGGCCGGTGTTTGTGTTCTACGACCACCTGCTCAAGGCAAGAGCGTTGCTTTCCGGCAACAGCAATCCGAACAAGCGACTTCTTTTGGAGGAGCTGCTGATTCGCTGGTCAGCACTGTTTCGCTAGCGTCGGAAGGTGCCAAGCGCACAGCCGGTGTGGACAGGTTACTGGCCATCGGGGTAAGTTAAGGCGACAATTCAGTATCCGTCGATTGCTTGAGTCGCACTCAATAGCCGAATCGGCGATCAAATAACAACCAAAGGTCATGTCGGAATAGAGATCGGCGGATGCGCCGGGCTCGTTGGATGACTAATACGGGGTCAACTATGAAAGGTATGGGGGGCGGTGCCCGCAACGGTATTCTGTCGCTGAAAATCCAGGACAAATCCGTGTTGTACGCAGCTTATATGCCGTTTGTGAAAAATGGTGGCCTTTTTATCAATACTGATAAGTCTTATAACCTGGGAGATGAAGTCTTTCTGTTACTCAGCCTGATGGATGAACCCGAGAAATTGCCGGTAGCCGGTAAAGTCGTGTGGATCACACCGGGTGGAGCCCAGGGGAACCGCACCCCGGGGATCGGTATCCAGTTCAGCGACAAAGAAAATATGGCCCAGGGTAAGATCGAAACTCTGCTGGCGGGCTCGCTCGAGTCCAGCCGTCCGACACATACGCTGTAAACGTCCATTCCAGTGTGGCGGAAGTCCACTCTTCCGCCCGGGCTCCATGCCGCAGCGCGCGCATTATGGGGCCGATCTGTATAATTCCCCGCTCGCACACATTCCGAAAGGCAGAGATTGATGCTGGTAGATTCTCACTGTCACCTGGACAGGCTAAAACTCGATAAATTCGACGGAGACCTGGATGATGTCCTGGCGCTTGCGCGGAGCCGCGGTGTCGGAAAATTCCTGTGTGTCGGTATCAGCCTGGAGAATGTCGATCAGGTGGTTTCCATCGCTGCGAAATACCCAGACGTAGTGTGCTCGGTGGGTGTACACCCGCTGGACGTGGAGTCCGGGCTGGCCGACGTCGACAAGCTGAAAATGCTGTCTGCAAAAGCGAAGGTTGTTGCTCTGGGTGAGACAGGTCTCGATTACTACTACAGCACCGAGACCAAAGAGGTACAGCAACAGAGCTTCATCGCTCACCTTGAGGCCGCCGGGGAAGTGGGGTTGCCGGTGATCGTGCATACCCGCGATGCCCGGCAGGACACCATTAATCTGATCAGGGCCCACGGCAGTCGCGAACACGCCGGTGTTCTGCACTGTTTTACCGAATCCTGGGAAATGGCGAAGCAGGCCCTGGATCTCAATTACTACATTTCCCTGTCGGGTATCGTGACCTTCAAGAACGCAGAAGCGTTGCGCGACGTCGCGAAGCAGGTACCCCTGGATCGCCTGCTGGTGGAAACCGATTCACCTTACCTGGCGCCGGTACCATACCGGGGCAAGCCAAACATTCCGGCTTATGTACGCGAAGTGGCTGAATTTATTGCTGACCTGCGCGGGCTCACCTATGAAGAGCTGGCCGAAGCGACCACCGCGAACTTCCATCGTCTATTCCCCCGCGCGGTCTGAAGCCAGCGCGCCGTATTTCATTTAGGAATCACCATGTCACAACAACAATTGCAGTCCATGCTGGCCCTGCAAGATGCCATCAACACCGTCGTCAATGAAAACTGGCGTGCACAAAACTTTGCCTGGTACCGCGCCATCTGGGTGGAGAGTGCCGAGCTGTTGGATCACTACGGTTGGAAGTGGTGGAAAAAGCAGCAGCCTGAAATGGAGCAGGTCAAGCTGGAGCTGGTCGATATCTGGCATTTTGGCCTTAGCCTGGAGCTGCAGCAGGGTTCCCCGGAAGAAGTTGCCAGCAAAATGCAGCAGCAACTGGAAGCGGCAGCGCTGGAAGCAGGGGACTTCCGCGAGAACCTGGAAGCCTTCACCCTGAACACGCTGTCGACCAAGCAGTTCGACCTGCCGGGGTTTGCACAATTAATGGCCGGTTGCGAAATGGGTTTCGACGAACTTTACCGGCGTTATGTCGGCAAAAAAGTACTGAACCGCTTAACTACGCACTGTGGTAAAGCTGAAAAAAACGTATGTTGTTGTTGAGCCATAAAGTACTTATGCGTACCATTGCTTGTGGATAATACCGTATGGATGGTGGTGGATGATAAAATATTATTCGGAGGCTCATGGGGCAACCCTGTTCGCGGACGATGAATTGAAGCCGCTACTCCTTCCTTGTTTTTTTTCTCATGCCCTTCATAGGAATGCTCATGTATACAAAGCTGTCGATTCCAGCGATGGACGCGGTTTCGTATCTAGGAGCCTCGCAGAGAAAGACGTCTCACCAAGTACCATAAAAATCATCTTGCAGCGACTCAGTACTTTCCTTTGCTGGGTCGAAGACTACTCAAAGACTAGTAAACACGTAACACTTGCTACTCACCACAATCTCCCAGACAGATTGATAAATTACTATGTTGCTGACGTGCTTATTGGTGAGCGCGGAGCGAGTCTGCTTTCAGTACAGCAGCACTTAATGGCATTAAATGCATACTACAACTATCTGGCTAAAGTAGGTTTTGCACAGATAAAACGCATATATGTAAGTTCAAATGCGAAGCAGAAAGCTAGACAACAACAGAAGATTAGAACTGCTGTTAAGTATTTAACTCCGGAATTGCGATCTATTATTTACAGAAATACGAAATCAATTCGTGATGAACTATTGCTTCGCACAGGAGGGGAGCTGGGTTTAAGATCCAAAGAAAACCTCGGTCTTTTGGTTAATGATTTTCATGTTGGCGGAAAAAAACACCTAGGCCTAATGTCTCTATTCAAGAAAATGGATAATGATCCAGATCGAGATGTATTCGAGTACTTCCTTCAGGGTATATACACCAAGGGGGTAAGGTTCCAAGGGGGTAGATCTCGTACAATTTATATTCATAGATCACTACTGCAGAGGATGAGGGAATATTTCGAAACGGAGAGACCAATGACGGAACACAACAGTTTCTTTGTAAATAACTCTCCTTCCGAAATAGGTAGCCCTATTGATGAAGGAAGAGCTTCCCGCATATTCAAAGAGGCTAGAGACGAAGTCCTGGCCAAGCAAGAAGCGGGTTTGCTGCCTGTAGAGGGGCAGATGCTTGAGAAAGATCACACAGGGCATGTACTCCGCCACTCTTATGGCACTGATAAGTTCTATGAGTACGCTTCCGATAATGGTATGGCCGTGGATAATGTCACACCAACGTCACAGGTTTATCTGACTGTGGCGCGACTTTTGGGGCATAACGCGGCTGACGGTAAAGCTCCAGTGACAACTAGAAGTTATATAAGGTCTTGTCACATCAAGATGCAATATGAAGGACTTGTGTAATGCTTGATGCTGACGAACTAACTTCACGTGATATTAATGATAGTTTATTTGATCAGCAATCATTGATGGAAGCTGAGCTTGAATCAAAGAAGCAGACAAAGGATTATCCATTTGTAATCGAGGCCATGTCTTTTGTTATCCCAAGATGTGGGGCCTCAAAGAAAAGGCGGGTTTCGATTGACGCAAATTCAACGCCTGTAGTTAAGTTGATATTCGGCGCCTTGCACAGGATTGTATATACAAATTTCAATAATGACGAGGCTTCCGCGTTTGATCGTAAAGAGTGTCATATAGTCATCCCCAAATTTATAAGCTTCATTACAAATGAAGGTGCTAAGGAATCAGGGAGGGTTGATATCCTAAAGCTCTTTGAGACTCATAGAGTAAATATCAACAAGGTTAAGCCTCAGAGTGTGGGCCTATATTTTCTCAAACGTTCCCTGATCAGAATTATAACGGACGAAGATTACAGTAAATTACTTTCCCATTCAGAGTTGTCCCATCTGGATATGATTACCAAAGTAAAGGCCGCCCCACATTCAGATCCAGGGGACTTGTCGCTAACGGGCTGGTTCTCTCAAATGCAATGGCTGAGAAGGGAGGATGTAGGTGTCGGTCATGACTTATACTCTAGACTGGCCTCGCCTAAGGCAATCATTAACTCATTTAATGTGGCTGTTGAAGTCACATTCTATGAGGTCCAAGAATGCAAGAGTGAGTTGATACGATTCTTTCGTGAGGCGAACATAAGAGAGGCTGACATCCCAGTAGAGAAGACTAGAGACTCATTTGATAATAATAACGACTATGTGATGCACATGAGGAAGAACTTTGAATGTCTATTTGAACTATTGAGAGGTCGATATCATTCTTTTGAGGGGCATAGCCCACGGCTTGATAGGGCTATAAGAATTTTCTTACAAACCTGCACAATGCCAAGTCATTGGAGTCTCTATTGTAATGCTTTTTTTGAAAATAGAAGCATGAATGGTGATGGCGCATTAAGGAAAAGCAAGATTACTATTGCATGCAGCGATTTACTACTTTTTTTCAGTATCCCGTTTTTGCGTGACTTGTCGCGTTACGCGGCACGAGAGCAAGGTGTTGTCCCGGCGTGTTGGGCCGAGCATATTTTCTTTCATTGGATAATGGCCGCGCAAACGGTTCAAGCCTCAGATATTTCTCTCTTGAAGCGGAAAAACTTTCGGTTTTTGACTCGTCGTGATGGGAAGATTACACATATCCAGCTTGACTACCACAAGGGTAGATCTGGGACTTTTCACTCCACGAGGGATATTAAAGCCAACACCAATCTTGGCCGGTGTCTATTGAAATTCATTAGCGAACGCGGAATGGATGATCAATGCTTGTCTGAAGCATGGAAGAGGCTGAGTTGTACATCAAGATTTACTGCCCAGATTTTTCTATTCATGCAGTGTGAATTGAGAGAAGAGATTGAATCCAAATTGAGTGCTTTTTCAGCTTCAACAGTATTCTTAGACGCAATGTTGTCTATTATGGAAAATGGAGAATACTCTCATCAGAAACAGGTTTGTTTTCCTGCTCCGAAGAGCTTGTTTGGGCCATCCGTAATTAAAACCTCGGCTGTACATTCAGGTTCGGACCAATTTGATCCGTCAAGCCTAGTAAACTATCACTCTCATACAAATAGCACTGAAAGGCAGTCATATCTCACTGATGCGAATGAGGAATGGCTCAACAATTGTGGACGTGTGACAAGAGCTGTAATGCAGGATCTCACGGTAAACCTTTTCCGTGCATCAAAGTCTGAGAGGCAAGTATTTAATAGTGAATACACAAAGGCAGCTTCTTATATTACTAGAAAGAAAGACGAAGTGACGGCAAGATTGAAACTTGTCACTGGTCAAAGTGATGGAAGAGTTGACGACCTTGGGGTTATCTCAGTTTCTCGGGCAAGCAGGGTGGGGGATGCCATTCACATGGTGGATACGCCGGAGACGGTGCTGAAGCTTCTTCACTATCTATCCGAAGTACGCCAAAAGTACAGGATGATACTCAAGCACTCGCCTGACTATTTGTTTTTAACTGTGCTCCCAACAGCAGAGTGGATTGAGCAACTTTTTCAAGATCGCCGCTTTAAGAGCGAAGTCGAAGGCAGGGGGTTATACGACAAATACTCCCGGACACTACCTCCATTGTTTAGTGCCCATACATAGGTTTATACATGGTCATCATCGAGAAAGAAAACGACTTAAGTCCTCGAAACGCATTTTTTAAGAGTATGAATGACCTTCTTCTTCTTGCGGGTGCGACAGGCGACACAACATTTCATGAGAGCACTTGGGATCTAGGAAGTAAACGTTTGGTGGACTTCCGTGTGCTAGACCATCCGGATTGCGACTATACGGATAGTCCCGTATTGGATTATAAGGGCGAAAAGATCAATCTGACCGTTCAAGAGATGGGTAAGGTCTTGTGGCTATTGATTTTTGAACGAACGCAGAGTGTAGATGCCATTGCCATGAGGTCAGTTAAATCTCTAGCTCTTTTATTTTCTTACTTTAAAGAATCTAAAACTGATGTGGTAGACACTTCAAATTTGTCTGAATTCTACGGATATCTACTGCTCAAGAGATTCACTGATGATGGTGCGACGCCTTCCTTATCTGCTGCGGGCCCGGCAGTTATCGCAAGGCTCGGTCTCGACGGACTTTCTAGATCGTTAAAGGCTTTTGGCGCAGATCGGCCAATTGGGTCTATATCTACAATTAAAAGCCGTTCTGCCCTTGATGAGGCGTGCAGAAGCCACCTTGGTGTGACAGCCGCTGATTACCGTAAAGGTGGGTCGTTTAACTTCCTGGGATTGGATATTGGTAAGCATTATATTGATCATTGCGCAAATGAATTCGACGAACACTTTCAATTCGCTGCCGCCGCGCGCAAGACATTATATACGATAGAAGATGAGGTTAAGGCGCGGCTAGGAATGGGGAACTGGGCTTCCATTGGCTCTGTTGTAGCTCAGTTTTTGCTCGGTGATACACCTGAGAATTTTCCAGATGTATATGTGAAGCGATATTTTAGGCTAAGCAACAGGGATTTAATTTACGATATATTCAACGAAAGATTTGTAGCTATATTCAACAGCTACGCACATCTATCTTGTGCTTACAAGATAGATGTAATCAACCAGATAATTAGTATATCCGGGCTTGAGCAGAGGTTCGATACTCAAGAGTTTGTCCGCTCAGTCGTCTTTTCATTGTTTAGCGGGAATGAGGTCAAATCGGCTGAAGAAATTTTTTCTGAGTATAGCTCTGCGTTGTCAGCGAACTCAGAGATGCCAAATCTTACATTTCCGCAGTTCAAAGATATTTGTTTGGAAACTGTAGGCGCAAATCGAGTAACTCTCACTGGCGACCGCGCAGAAACCAGTAGTTTTTGTCGGAAGCAGTCGGAGAGTATTTGCCAATATTCTGAGCAAGATGGTTTGAGGAAGTTGAAATCAGGTTTACTATTCGTAGAGTCTTGCGGGACTATATTGTTGCTTGGATTACTTGGCTGGCGAAGGAGTGAGTTCGGCTTTCCTCTCAGCAGTATCAAAGTGGAAAGAAACCATGATGTTTTGGATGGCCTATACACACCATTCCGTTTTCATGTCCACTGGACTGTACCAAAGACATCCTCTGACACAAAGCTTGATAGAGAGGTGACCCTTTCTACATATCTAATTGCAACCCAACTGAACGCCTTAAACCTTGCTGAAGAGGTCAAGCCAGTAGCTTACTTTGACGAAAAGAAGTCGGATAGGATATATCGTTCGACTGAATATATATCAAGAAGATCTGATTTTGTCTGGAAAGATTTTGTTCTGAACTACAGTTTTTTCTCTAGTAAAGAGCAGAAAGAATTCCTGATTGGCAATCTACCGGTGTATGAGATTCTGGAGGATGTTGCGGGTATCTGTCGGTCTTATGCAAAAGGGGATTTGGAGCAGAAATACTGTCGATCTTTCGAAGATTTATTACCTGATGAATGGCTTCGCTTCATAAAGGAGGATAGTAACAAGTTGTTGCCGGAAGCCGTGGCAAAAATACGCAGTATGTTGCTTGCCGATCTTCCTTATCCAACACCTCATGCTTTTCGCCATATATGGGCTGAGGCGGTTCTCAGAAGATATAGAGGAGATGTTGGTAAGTTTATTCGCGCAAATTTTAAACACCTGGATGAGTCGTTTTTCATGTCCTATTTAAGAGACAAGGAAACCAAAGCGGTATATTCAATTGCAAAGCGTACTGTCATAAACAGTATTGTTAGGCAGCAATTACATGCACTTTCCAGTAACGATCACTCATTTGCAGGTGGCTTTGACCGCTTCTTGACGAGATCAGTGAGGTCTACGAAGGTCCATTCAGTACAAGACTATGAAAAGTTTTGCCAGCGCATCAGTGAGGAAAGGGTGATCGATATAAAGTCTAACCCTTGGGGAACTTGCTTATTGCGCATAGGCACAGAGAATAGTGCGAAATGTTCTATTGACGGTTTCCCTCAGAGACAAAACGCGGAACCTAAATTTTGCTTAGGTTGTGTTAATGCTAGTATTTCTGAGGGAAATTTCAGCGGGATTGTGGTTTATATCAAACCTGACATAGACGCGTGTAGAAACCCAAATCTACCGAAATTCATTAAGGAAATGCACATCCCTGTTGTGAAGCAGGCGCTGCAGCGTGTAAGGGAGCTTTCTGAAAGAAGTCGTGACAGTTGTAGATATGAGGCTTTCATCATGCATATGGAGGAATCTATTGAGCTAGCGCTAAATTGCAGCCCTTTGGCTTTTGAAAGCGGAGTTTTAGAGTATGAGCAATGAAGACTACTTATCTAGGTTCTTGGATGATGATGTCGTCCAAGAAGAATGTATTGAATCGCTTCCAGCATGGGTAGATACCAAAAATAGTTCGTACAGAGCTTATTGCCTTGTTTTGGATCTGGTTAAGGCGAAGCAGAACTACATTCGAACATGCGGGTCGAAATCGAAGCTCGGAAAGAAATCGACATATCAAATATCAAAAGCCGAGGTGGCTAGGTTGTGTGGTGTAAAGCCGCAGCCTTTGTTCCATAGTGCAAGCTACTCAATTCATTTGAATGATTTTCTGAAAGAAAGGAATGATGCTCTCAAATCTCTAGTTGACAGAAAATATACAAAGTTAAACGGAGGGCTGAGGCAGAAATCTAAGGAGGAGCTGGTGAGGACAGTGCAGGCCCAGAGAGAACATGATGAGAACAATACTAGTAAGATAATTGATGCTGTTTATGAGCGTACAGTTCAGAGTCTACCCTTGGATATTAAGAAGCGACTCGAATTGATTTGAAGTAATATATGAGTTTCAGCTAGTTAGATAATGTACTTAGGATAATGTCCTGACTACAATATTGAAACCAAGAAAGCTTGGGAAGTTGATTTTAAAAGAGGTAATAAAAAGTGAAACATCAAGAGCATATCGTTTGTGTTAAGGCTTCTAAGGCAGCCCATGGAGAAAATGGACTGATCGAATACGAATTGCGGCTTGAGGACTTAATGCTCGGGCAGCGAGCTTCTTTGGAGAAGGATGAAGATTTTCGGCAGGTTCTGCCTATTTCGGTGTTTACTCACGATGGGAAGGTTTGGATCTACCAGCGAACAACATCAGGTGGGGAATCTAGGCTCCATAACCTAATCGCGGCAGCAGTAGGCGGTCACTGGGATATGGAAGATATCGTCTTTGAGGGGAGCGTCATTGATATCGGGAAGTCGTTGGCTAAAGCTATGGAGCGAGAATTAGCAGAAGAAGTTAAATTAACCTCGAAAATTATTCGGTCCCGTCGTCTTCCAAAAATGATTTGTAGTGATGAAACAGAGGTTGATCGTGTACATATGGCAATGATTTATGTTCATGAATTGGATGGTGAAGGTGTAGAGTCTGCCGAAGAGCAGCTCAGATCGATTGGTTTTAGAGCCCCGGAAGAGCTCCTCAAGGGAGAATACAACCTTGAGACCTGGGCTAGAATCATCTGCGAGATTCTCATAAACGAAAAGAAGTAGAGGTGGCTACGTGCTGTCAAGTGTTGAACAGGTTTTTGAGTTACTAGGTGTACCTCAAAGCTCCAGTGCGGTTGCATCCGTCGAAAATTTAATCGCTTGGCGCAATACTAGCAATCATTCGCAGCGATCTTGTCTGCAGGCATTTTGCCAGTATGATCCCGAACCACAAAGTGTGTCGGAATCTAAATAGGGCTCGCCGGCAATAATCTGGCCCGGGATGCGAAGTTCCAAACAAAACCCAGAATGTAGTGGCATACTAAATTACAGGGCGGAATTTGGTTGGAACCGCAGATGTGCCGGACGGGGAGATTGGAAACTCATTGACACAAACCAAAGCCAACCGCTCGCCTTGCGCTCCACGATAAGTGTCGAGAAAGTGGCAGTTGCCCACGGCGACTGGCCTCGGCACGAAATTGTGGCCAAGGTAGAGTGCATCGATGCCGCTGATCTGAAATGGGGCAAGCGCTTCTGGTTGCGCATGGTCAATTGTGTCCATACGCTCCAGGAATAATCGTTTGTAATCGGCCAGAGTACGCTTTGCATTGCCCAGGCCGAGCAGATGCCTATACAGCTGGCTCGCTAGGGAACGATCCCACAAGAACCGCTCTGCGGTACTCGCCACTCGCTCGTCGTCTTCAAGTGATATGCCTGCTGACCAGGCCTCTTCGATAGCGGTCAGGGCGAGCTGAGTCCGTGGCCAGCTACCGCCGAGAACATTGGCGTGGACTAGCCCGATACGCTGGCTGCCGGTATCCAGCTCAATGGCCCAAGGCCAGCGTCTGGCCTGGCTCACTAAGTGCTGCCGCTGAGCCTGCGGCAGCGTGTAGAACCATTCACCGCCGTTAGCGCGATGCCTGGCAGCGGTCTCGGGGTTCTCGAACCCGGCGATCATCATCGCTTCATGATTGCCAGCAACACTGAAAAAGGTTTGTTGATCAATCATTTCGAGGAGGGCTTCGCTATCCGTGCCTCGGTCGATCAGATCCCCGAGACAGAATAGACGGTCGAGAGATGTGTCGAAGGTGACCTCCTGTAACTGCGCATGCAGTTGCTGCAAGTGGCCGTGCACATCGCCGACGACAAAGTCCCGGCCCGCAAGATTCCTGTCAACGTTGAGAAATAGACTCATGAAAAATTCGTGCGGTTGATTGAAGGCTGAAAGTTTCCGCTTTCGATAATTCACAAGCGAGCGACAGTGAGACGAATAAAGGCAGTCTACCGCATTGATATGTCGTAATTGAGGTTGTCAATAGCTTTTGGCCAATTGCGGCGATAACCGTTTGCGAATGAAATTTCCAGATATGTTTATTGATCTCAAATAGTTTCTTGATAAGTCTGAATCTTGGTATGTGGCGTCAATCGGCAGTTCCAAATCTCGCCTTTTGCCGTTAACTCTTACCGTCGAGTAGACAACCTCCGGCTCTTGAGGGGAAAAACTGACAGTTCCCGATTTCTGATTATTTACATTTGATCTGGGGCGAGCCTGGACTGAGCTTACTTGTTCATTAGCTTTTGAAAGAAATGATTTTAAAGTGGCGGTATTTGGGATGTCACTCTCAATTCGCTCTGCGTACTCCATTAGTGTTGGTTCTGCAGGAAAGTACATATACCCAATTTCATTAGGGCTGCCACAGGAACGCAGAATTCTGCCAAGGATTTGGCGGAAGTACAGTTCGGTTTTTACCCGGGTTAAATGGCAGCATACTTGAAGGCGGGGGATATTTGTTCCTTCGCTGATCATGCCAACCGATATGATCCATTTCCTATCTGATTTCTTGAAGTTGTGGATCGTAGATATGGAATTTTCATTTTTGTGCGTCACGATGTCGGCATGTTCACCTAATTCACCAGCAAGAATTGAGTGTATCTTCTCGGCGTGGGCAATTGATGTGGCAACTATTAACCCACCCGAATTTGGCCTTTTCCTCCGTAACGAATCCAATTTCTGGTTGGCTTGATTCAAGCAGTATAGAATTAATTCTGGACTTTCTAATAGTTCCTGATAAGTGCAGTCTGATTCGGTGAGTAAACTTCTGAAAGAGCGATATTGCTTGCTGTCATCGTCGCGCTGAAACTGAACTTGATTGTTGTCAATAGCAATCATAACTGGCGTTCGGCACACACTATCTAATATTGCCTCATTGAGGCCGTATTGGTAATCACAGCGAACCAGATGATTTTCATCGCAATAGTTAGCCAGGACTACGGGTAGTTGGTCTGATCGCCAGGGGGTTCCGGTGAGTGCCAATGTATAAGACGCGCGACCCTGTATATGGGTAATAATTTTTTCACCCCAGGCGTTTGAGTACTCAATACTGTTGCCCGCGCAGTGATGGATCTCATCAAAGATTACGAAGACTCTGTAGTGCTCAAAAATGGCCCAAAATCGCTCTCCGAGATTACGTAATGACTGGTATGTCAGAGAAGATCCGGAAGACCCAAGCAATCCGTCAATGCGATTGCCGGTAATTTGCTCCAACTCATATCTAAAATCCTCAGCCACTACGACAGAAGGAGAAAAGCAAATTACTAAGTCTATTAGATTTGAGTCAAATAATTGATTGGCTAGGGTGGATGCCATCACTGTTTTCCCGGCGCCCGGTGTTGCCAAGCACAGAAAATGTGTTTCACCTGTACTGTAATGCTCGAGCGCACTTGATATGCACTCGGACTGCCATTTTCTTAGTTGCATTGATTAGGATCGCTTTACTTCAGCGAGAACGGCCTCAATAGCTTTGACTCGCCCCTGGGTTCTAGAAAATTGGTCACGCGCTCGATCGTAGAGCGTTTGGATTTGTTTCCTTTTCTCGGGTGCGGTTTTACTTAACTCCTCATACTCTTCGACTTCCCCCATAGCCTCCAGAAGCTCGACTTTGTATTCAAGTAATTTTCCCTCAAGTATCGAGTGAAAATTTTCATTTGTGGTGTTGGATTCAGACGCCGGAACCGTATTGCCGCGCGTCACGGAGAAGATCCGATAGAAATCTGCGGTGAGTTGGTACTGCTTGGATCTCGCGGATGCAGCGGAGGTGTTCACAACCAAGTTATCGACTTTCAGGGTCTTGACCGCCCGCGCAACAATTTGACTCGCTGCGCGCTTTGTTGGGCTGGTGCAGCCAGGTAACGCAAAGTAGGCCTGAGTAAGTGCGGGGCAGGTGAAAGTGTCAAACTTCCCCGAAACCAACAAGTCGAGTAGTTCAGGCCTAATTTTTGATGGAGTCATGGGGGAGCGCAATCGAGTAGGTCATTAAGTGTACAGCTGAGATAGTGGCGCTTAGGATTCCTAAGTATACCGGACACCCATATACTTAGACAATCTAAGTCCCAGAGAACTCGTAGATGCTCGTATTTTGCCCAATTCCTCCCCCATTCCGTTGCGCCTGCTCCAAGCGCGTACCGCGAAAGATATCAGCCAAAAAGAGCTGGGTATTCGCTTGGGCATTGAGCCAGGCTCGGCCAGTAGCCGGATGACGCATTACGAAAAGGGGCGACACAGCCCTGACTACCAGATGCTCAAAAGAATCGGCAAAGAACTGGGTGTGCCGGTAGCGTACTTTTTCTGCGAATCAGATGTCTTGGCCGAGCTGATTTGTAAAATCGACAAGCTTCCTAAGAAACGGCAGTTGGAGCTTCTTAAGCAGCTAAATGCATCACCAGGCAACTTGGTCTGATCTCGTCGGCCCGGTGAAGGGATCTGTTGTAGTTTGAATGGCTCAAGCTGAAGCTGATCAGCCGACAGGATCTCAATTGTTGCCGCTATTCGCGCGGGGTGTGGCAGGCCTACTCACTATCATATTCTGTTCGATGTATTGTGGTGCGAAAGATTCCTGTATTTGTTGCAAGCGCTAAGTCAGACCGTTCATTGTCGCATGACCCTCAATCCGTTAAATACCACTAGCAAGCTGGTCCCCATATCGGCAAAAACTGCCATCCACATTGATGCTTGACCAGTAAACGCGAGCAGCAGGAAGACTGCTTTGATGCCCAGAGCGAGCGCTATATTCTGCTTCAGGATACGTGAAGTGTTTCGAGATAAGCGGATAAACGTAGCGATCTTACTTAGGTTGTCGTCCATGAGAGCGACGTCGGCGGTTTCGATAGCGGTATCGGTGCCAGCTGCTCCCATAGCGAAACCGATATTGGCGCGCGCGAGCGCCGGCGCATCATTGATGCCATCGCCGACCATGCCCGTGTGGCTATGTTCTGTCAGAGCTTCCACTGCTTGCAATTTGTCTTGTGGTAGCAGGTTGCCTTGAGCGCGGTCTATGCCAACCTGCTTAGCGATGGCCTCGGCAGTATGAGGGTTGTCCCCGGTTAGCATTATGGTTTTTACGTCCAGATCGTGCAGCTCTGCGATCGCTTCGCGGCTCGTATCTTTTACCGTGTCAGCCACGGCGAAAATTGCTAGTACACCAGTCTCGCCCACCAGCATGATTACGGTTTTACCTTGTGATTCCAGTGAGCCTAAGCGTTGCTTCAGTTCCTTGGTACAGGTGCCCAACTCTTCGACGAGTCGATGATTGCCGAGGTGCAAGTTTTCGCCGTCAATTTCACCCTTGACTCCGCGACCAGCCAAGGCTGAGAACGCTCTCACTTCGCGCAACGCAATATTGTCATCCTGTGCGGCTCTGGCTATCGCCATAGATACAGGATGATCGGAGCGCGCGGCCAGGCTGGCTGCGAGTATGCGAACTTCATTGGCGTCATTCTTGGCCCAAGGCTCAAAGTCGGTTTGCGAGGGTTCGCCACGAGTGATGGTGCCCGTTTTGTCCAGTGCCAGCCAGCGTAGCCGCCGGCCTTCCTCTAGGTAGACCCCACCTTTGATCAGGATACCTTGCCGGGCCGCAGCAGCAAGGCCGCTGACGATGGTCACAGGTGTAGCGATTACCAGAGCGCACGGACAGGCAATGACCAGCAGTACGAGGGCGCGATAGACCCACTCCAACCAAGCGCCACCGAACAATAGAGGTGGCACCACTGCTGTTGCAATTGCAACCACTAGAACCAGTGGTGTATACCAGCGCGCAAAGGAATCTACAAAACGCTGGGTCGGTGCTCGGCTACCTTGAGCGGCTTCCACGGCGTGGATGATCCGCGCGAGTGTGGAATTATCTGCCGCGGCAGTGACCCGGTACTCAAGTGCTCCAGACTCGTTGATGCTGCCTGCAAAGAGCTGGTCGCCTGGAGCCTTGTCAACCGGTAAGCTCTCGCCAGTGATCGGCGCTTGGTCGACAGCGGATTCTCCGTCAAGGACGTCGCCGTCGAGTGCAATTCTCTCCCCTGGCCGCACACGTACACGGCTACTGATAGGAACCTGCTTTGCATCTGTTTCCACCCAACTGCCGTCTTCCGCTTGTACCGTTGCGGTTTCCGGGGCAAGTGCCAGCAATTCGCGAATAGCGTTGCGTGCCCGATCCAGCGACTTTGCTTCAATCAGTTCCGCTAAGGTAAACAGCACCATCACCATGGCGGCCTCCGGCCAGTGGCCAATCAGGAGGGCGCCAGTAACCGCAATTGACATAAGTGCGTTCATGTTCAGATTGCGGTTCCTGAGCGCAATCCAGCCCTTCTTGTAGGTTTTGAGGCCGCCACTTGCGATCGCCGCGAGGGCCAGCAGCATAACAAGCCAGTTGTTACCTCCCTGTAGCCAGTAAACTACTTCAGAAGCCACTGCGGCGATGGCAGCCCCCCCGAGTATCCACCAATTGGCCGCTGCAGGCGGTGGAGCCGTCTCTGCTTCGCCGGCATTTTCCAGTCGTGCGTCCAGATCCAGTGGTTTCAGCAAGGCGAGTAGCTCATCTTGCATACCCTCGGCGTGGCGCACTTCTAATGTCCGCTGAACCAGATTGAAGTCAAGGTGGTAGATGTCATCCCTGCCAGACAGCTTGCCGCGGATGAGACTCTCCTCTGTCGGGCAGTCCATCTTGGCGATCAACAGGCGTGTCGTTTCACCACCTATTTCGATTGCGGAGGAGGGCTCACCAGAAGCAAGGTCGGGCGACTTCGTGCCGGCACAACATTTGTCTGATTCCGGTTTTTTCATGAGGGTACTCGGTAGCCAGTGGGTGGTACTGGGATTAGAATCCCTCTAGCAACTATAGAGTCAAGAGGGCAATCATGAGCTATAGGATCGGTGAGGCTGCTGGGCTGGCGGGATGTAAGGTGGAGACAGTGCGCTATTACGAACAGATGGGGCTGCTACCCACGCCAGCGCGCTCCGGGGGGAATTTTAGACTCTATAGTCAATCGCAAGTGGAGCAGCTAAGCTTCATACGGCATTGCCGTTCCCTCGATATGTCACTGGATAATATCCGCGAGTTACTTCGGTTTCGCGAGATGCCGGGTAAGAGCTGTGCTGGAATCAACCAATTGATTGATGAGCACATAGGCTCTATAGAATGTCGAATGAATGCTCTGGAGCAGTTGCGGCAACAGCTGCGGGATTTAAGGAGCCAGTGCTCGGGAGAACAATCCATAGGTTCCTGTCAAATTTTACATGGATTATCCGCGTGCGGTTGCCACTCAGCTGAGGTGAGCTAACTGGAATTGGAATTTCTTTGTGTATGTTGTTAAATTGTCGCACGTTCTAGTCGACCATTGATTCCCTGCAATGAACTACGCTCGAATTTGCTATCTACTGATCTCACTGCTGGTCTTCCAGACAGCAGTTGCGTTCTATGATAGCCACGAAGAGCTGCAGAATATTGCCACTCATCTTCCTCCTCATCATCAGGATGGGCAACAAGGAGTGGATTTTCCTCAAGAACTAACAGATTCGAAGGTCAAGTCGGGATCAGCTTCACACCCCAATGGCCCCGACTTTTGCCACCATTGCTGCCATTGTCACGGAATTGGTGTGATTGGTATTCTTGGTCAGATTACACGTTTCGTTGTTATCCGCAGCATCTCTCTGCGGGAAGTAATTAATCTTTCTTTTCCCTCCGGGTATTTTTCCGCTCTTTTCCGTCCTCCCAAAGCCTGAGTTACGTCCTGAATTTTTGCGTGCCAAATATTTATTAATTGCGCGCTTTTCAAGAAATGACTTGGGAGAACCCAAATGTTGTTTATTTTTGCGCGCGTCACTCGCGTGCACTTTCGGCTTGCTACGATTTTTTTGTTGCAGCTGATTTTGTGGTTGCCAAATGCACAGGCTCAAGAATCTGAGCAATTTCCGCAGATTTCCTTGAGCGAGGCGATTGATCGCGCACTCTCTCAAAATCCTGAATTGGCCGTTTTTAGGTTTCGCGAACAAGCGCTTGCCGGTCAAGCGGCAACTGCGGCCCTACGGCCGCCGGTGAGTCTAGGCGCCGAACTCGAAAATTTTGCTGGTGAAGGTGGTGCTGATGACGCTGAGCTCACCGTTTCACTTTCATCGGTGATCGAACTGGGTGGCAAGCTATCTGCGCGTGTAGGTGCGGTTTCTGCTCGTCAGGATTTGTTGCTGGCCGAGGAGCAAGCGAAAGCACTGGATCTATTAGGCAGCGTGATTCGCCGGTACATAGAAGTGCTGGCTGCGCAACAGCGCTTGGCTTTGGCACGGGAGTCTGCAGCTCTCGCGGAAGATGCTCTTGGAGCTGTTAACCGCCGTGTAAACGCGGCCGCTTCCCCTAAATCCGAGAGCCTAAGGGCAAGGGCCGCCGTTTCCCGTGCTCGCCTGGCAATTTACTCAGAAGAGCGACTGGTCGATTACCACAAATTGGCGTTGGCCTCGTTATGGGGAGGGGAAGATTCCTCTTTCCATTTAGATTCCAGTGAGCTTTACCGATTTCCGCCCTCGGAAAACTTTGCCACGCTCTTCAGTCGTGCCCAGCAGAACCCTGCCATTGCCAGATTCGCGTCCGAAGAGCGGTTGCGCGACGCGGAGCTACGTTTGGCCGAGGCGCAAACGAGCCTGGATATTGGTTGGTCTGCTGGTATTCGGCACTCCCGGGAAATCGGTGAAACCACCTTGGTCGCAGGGGTGGAGCTGCCGCTATTTCCCGCTCGTCGTAGTGCCGGGGCCATTGCCACCGCTGTTGCTGAGCGAGAGCGCGTAGCTATTGAGCGCGAAGCGGCACTATTGCGCCTGAAAAGTCGACTGTTTCGTGCTGTCAGCGGACGTGAGCAGGCAGTGATGTCGGTAGAGATATTGCGCGATGAGGTAGTGCCAACTTTACGTGAAGCTCTAATAGAAGTGGAGCGGGCATACCTTCGTGGCCGTTATTCCTATCTGGAGTGGGTGTCGGCGCGCGAGGAGCTGATAGGTGCGCGCCGGGCCGAAATCGAAGCGGCCAGCGCAGCACTGCGCTTTGGTGCGGAAATAGAGCAGATGACAGCCGCACCTCTATTGTCCGCGGACGTCGAGCCAACTAAATAGAAAAGATTTGAATGCACATGAAACAAAGAAATAGATTGCAAGACCCCATTGCTGCAGTGCCGGTGATCACTCTGCTGTTGTGCTTGGCCGCTCTCTTTGCGCCTGAGAGCACCACAGCGTCCCCATCCGAAGAGCACGGGGAACAGCACGGTGAGCATGAAGAAGTAACTGGGAAAAATGGAGGTCGACTATTTGAAGACGGTGACCTTGAAGTGGAATTATTACTTTTCGAGCGCGGTGGTACCCCAGAATTCCGAGCCTGGATTTTGGAAAATGGCAAAGCTCTGTCGAACGCAGGCGATGCGCGTCTGGCGGTGGAGCTGACGCGCTTGGATGGCAAGGTGGAACGTTTCGATTTTTTACCGGCAGATGGTTACTGGTTCGCCAAAGGTGCCGTAGAGGAACCGCATTCGTTCGAAGTAGACGTTTTGCTGTCTCGGAACGAGGAGCGTGCTGCGTGGCATTATGAATCTTTCGAGGGGCGCGTAGAGGTTTCCTCCGAGATGGCTGCAAAAGTAGGTATCAAGACGGAGGTTGCTGGCCCAGGGGAAATCAGCCAATCGCTCACCCTCTACGGTGATACGGCACTGGCCCACGGCAGCTTAAGCCATGTGCGTGCACGCTTTCCGGGGCCAATCAAGTCGGTGGCGGTGGAGATCGGCGACCGGGTGCGGAAGGGACAGAAGCTTGCAGAAGTGGAGTCCAACGACAGCCTGCAGGTCTACCCGATTACTTCGCCCATCGACGGGCTGGTTATCGATAAACAGGCGAGCAGCGGCGAATACAGCGGCGAGCGCGAGTTATTTACCATTGCCAACTATGACCAGTTGTGGGCGGAGCTTCGGCTGTTTCCCTCGCAGCGGGCACAGGTTGCCCGCGGCCAGACGGTGACGCTCAGCGCCGACGGGCAGCAGGTGGAGACACAGATCGCCAATCTCGTACCGGGCACGCCGGGGCAGCCCTTCGTGCTCGCCCGCGCTCCCATCGACAACCGCAAACTCAACTGGCCGCCGGACCTGATGCTGGAAGGGAAGGTGCTCGTTGACCGGGTGCGCGTGCCACTGTTGGTGGAAAACCGCGCGCTGCAGCCGCTGCGAGACTCGATGGTGGTATTCATTAAGGTCGGCGATAACTACGAGGCGCGCCCGCTGCAATTGGGCCGCTCCGATGGTCGCGTGACCGAGGTGCTGGATGGCCTGGAGCTCGGCCAGCGCTATGTCACTGCCAACAGCTACCTGATCAAAGCCGACATCGAAAAGTCTGGCGCAGCCCACGCCCACTGACGGAGGACAGTCATGATTGAAGCCATACTGCGCCTCTCTATTGAGCGGCGCTACTTGATGCTTTCGCTGGTACTGATATTGATCGGCGCCGGTATCTGGAGCTACCAGAAGCTGCCCATCGACGCGGTACCGGATATTACCAACGTACAGGTGCAGATCAATACCGAGGCACCGGGCTACTCGCCACTGGAAGCGGAGCAACGCATCACCTACCCAGTGGAGACGGCCTTGGCGGGGCTGCCAAACCTCTCCTATACGCGCTCACTTTCCCGTTACGGCCTATCACAGGTGACGGTGGTGTTCGAAGAGGGTACCGACATCTATTTTGCCCGCAACCTGATCGACGCTCGTCTCGGCGCGATCAAGGGTGCGCTGCCCCCTGGGCTGGAGCCTGAGATGGGGCCACTCGCCACCGGACTCGGCGAGATATTCATGTATACGCTGGAGGCACTGCCGGGCGCGATACAGGCGGACGGCCGTCCTTATGATGCGACCGCACTGCGAGAGATACAGGACTGGATCATCAAACCACAGTTGGCACTGGTTCCTGGGGTCATCGAGGTGAACACCATCGGTGGCTTTGACAAGCAGTACCACGTAATGCCAAACCCGCGCAAAATTCTGGCCTTTGACCTCACTATGGAAGAGGTGATCAGAGCCTTGCGGCGCAACAATGACAACCGCGGCGCAGGTTTTGTGGAGTCGAACGGCCGCCGTCTGCTGGTGCGATCGCCGGGCCAGCTTAAAGGTATCGCCGATATCGAAAATGTCGTCGTGGCCAACCGCGATGGCGTACCCGTAAAAGTTGCTGATATTGCCGAAGTAGCCATAGGCAAGGAGTTGCGCACCGGTGCCGCCACCCGTGACGGCAAGGAGACGGTGCTTGGCACCGCAATGATGTTAGTGGGGGAAAACTCCCGTGCCGTGGCCCGGGACGTGGCGGCGGCACTTGAGAGTATCAAACCGTCCCTTCCTGAAGGTGTGCGACTGGAGGCTGTTTACGATCGCACCACACTGGTGGACAAGGCCATACATACGGTGCAGAAAAACCTGGTAGAGGGAGCTCTGCTGGTGATTGCGGTGCTTTTCCTTCTGCTGGGCAACTTGCGCGCGGCATTTATCACCGCCGCGGTAATTCCCCTGTCAATGCTGGCCACCATCACAGGTATGGTGAAGACGGGCGTGTCCGCTAACCTGATGAGCCTGGGTGCGCTGGACTTCGGCCTGATTGTAGACGGGGCGGTGATCATTGTTGAAAACGCCATTCGTCGGCTGGCAGAGGCCCAGCGCCGCAACGGCAATACGCTTCCGCTGCAGGATCGGCTGGAGCTGGTGTTTCACGCGACTAACGAAGTGATCCGCCCGAGTCTGTTTGGGGTACTTATCATCACGGTGGTCTATATTCCGCTCTTTTCGCTTACCGGTGTGGAAGGAAAAATGTTCCATCCGATGGCGGCCACAGTGGTGATGGCGCTATTGGCGGCACTCGTACTATCGCTAACGGTGGTGCCTGCAGCAGTGGCTGTGTTCCTGACCGGTAAGATCAGCGAAAAAGAAAACCTCCTGATCGTGGCCGCGAAAAATCTCTATCGGCCACTGCTTCTCGCTGCGATGAAAGTACGCTGGTTGGTTCTGTCCGCAGCCGCCGGTCTGGTGGTGCTCTGCACCTGGCTCGCCACTACCCTCGGTTCTGAGTTTATTCCGCAGCTCAACGAGGGGGATATCGCCCTCCACGCACTGCGCATTCCCGGCACTGGCCTGGAGCAGTCGCTGGAGATGCAGGAAATCCTTGAGCAGCGCATCAAAGCCTTTCCCCAGGTGGACAAGGTGTTCGCCAAGATTGGCACGCCGGAGGTGGCCACCGATCCGATGCCGCCGAACGTAGCCGACAATTTCGTGATACTGAAACCGCGGAGTGAGTGGCCGGATCCCGACAAGTCCCGTGATGCATTGATTGAAGAAATCGAGGCTGCGGTGCGCGAGCTCCCAGGCAACAACTACGAGTTCACCCAACCGATCGAGATGCGCTTTAACGAATTGATCTCCGGCGTACGGGCAGATCTCGGCATCAAGGTGTTCGGCGATGACCTGGATCAGCTGGTGGCCTCGGCGAAGGAGATTCTCGCCGTGCTGGAGGGCATCAATGGCGCCGCCGACGCCCGTGTCGAACAGGTGGAGGGGCTGCCGGTATTGTCGGTAGTGCCGAAACGCGTTCAGCTGGCACGCTACGGCCTGGACTTGCAAACATTGCAGGATCTGGTGGCCACCGCCATCGGCGGTGAAAGCGCAGGACTAATCTATGAAGGCGACCGCCGTTTTCAGCTGGTGGTACGTTTGCCGGAAGATATTCGCCGCGATCTGGATCGGCTCGGCGAATTGCCGGTGCCGCTTCCCGCTGGCGGCTTCGTGCCACTCGCGGAGGTCGCCGACCTCGAGATGGCGCCGGCCCCCAATCAGGTCAGTCGCGAGAACGGCAAGCGCCGTGTGGTGGTTACCGCCAATGTGCGCGAGCGTGACCTTGGCTCTTTTGTTGAGGAAGTTAAGCAACGGATTGCCAGTGACGTGCAATTGCCGCCGGGCTATTGGCTGGATTACGGGGGTACATTTGAGCAGCTGGAGTCCGCTAGTCGGCGCCTGTCACTGGTGGTGCCAGTCACCTTGCTGATTATTTTGGGGCTGCTGGTGACCGCTTTCGGCTCATTGCGGGACGCATTGATCATCTTCACTGGCGTGCCACTGGCGCTGACCGGCGGCGTGCTGGCACTCTGGCTGCGCGGTATGCCGCTCTCCATTTCCGCAGGGGTGGGTTTTATCGCACTCTCGGGCGTTGCCGTGTTGAACGGCCTGGTAATGCTGTCGTTTATCCGTGAACTTTGGCGGGAACGGGGCGACTTGTTGTCATCTATTGTTGACGGGGCCCTGATCCGTCTGCGTCCGGTACTGATGACTGCACTGGTGGCAAGTCTTGGCTTTGTGCCCATGGCGCTCAACACCGGCACTGGCGCTGAGGTGCAGAGGCCGCTGGCTACGGTGGTGATCGGCGGCATCATCTCTTCCACGCTGTTGACGCTGTTTGTGCTACCTCTGTTGTACCGGATTGTCCATGGCGGCCCCAACGCTAATCACGATTAGCAAACCAACTTTTACATGCGCCTCAGCGCGAGGCTGGGGCGCTTGCGGTCATGAATTCTTGATTTTAGGGAGTGTGAATCGTGAAAAAGATTGAAGCGATAAGCCAACCATACATGTTGGCTGGCGTGAGGAAGGTTGTCGTACTGAGTGGCAAGCGACAAGCGAAGGCAAGACGCGTATGGAATTGTAGCGCGCCGAGTAATTCGCGTTGGAACTTGCCTTCTCGTAGCGGCAACCTCATAGAGTGCATTTCACTGACCACGACTTAGGATAGGAAGATGGTTGAGAGTAAAAAAGTATTTACCCTGCACGGTGCCTCCTGCGCCAGCTGTGTCCACAAGATTGAAACGGTGTTGAACCAAGTGCCAGGTGTGAAACAGGCGAGGGTAAACCTAGCCGAGAAAACTGCCTCAGTGTGGGGCCGGGTTGATACGGGTGCCTGCGTGTTGGCGATCGAGCAAGCCGGCTACGGCGCTGAGCTGACGACTGTCAGTGATCGTGAGCTGCGCGAGCAGCAACGCGAGGCGGACCAAAAACATTACCGAGACTTACTGTGGCGCGCAGGGCTGGCTCTGGCCCTAGGACTGCCGCTGATGGCCTGGGGGCTGATCACTGGCGAGATGTCAGTGCATGCGCCGGTGCAGCAGGTTGCCTGGGGACTTGTGGGGCTTGCCACTCTTGCGGTGCTCATATATTGCGGCGGTCACTTCTTCACCGGTGCCTGGAAGGCTTTTCGCCACCACAATGCAAGTATGGACACGTTGATCGCACTGGGCACCGGCACAGCCTGGCTGTTTTCCATGCTGGTAGTGGTGGCGCCGCAGCTGCTGCCTGAGATGGCACGCCACGTCTATTTCGAGGCCAGTGCCATGATCATCGGGCTGATCAACCTGGGTCAGGCACTGGAGGTGCGAGCCCGAGGCCGCACCAGCGCGGCTGTTGAAAAACTACTGCAACTTCAAGACGTCAGTGCGCGAGTGCTACATAACGGTGAAGAGGTGGATGTGCCGGTGGATGAGGTACAGCTGGGAGATCGTTTGCGGGTGCGCCCTGGTGAGAAGATTCCTGTGGACGGCACTGTGCTTGAGGGCAGCAGCCTGGTGGACGAGTCCATGCTCACTGGCGAACCTGTACCGGTGCAGAAGGCACAGGGCGATTTTCTCTCCGCCGGCACCCTAAACAAGAATGGCACCCTGCTGTTCACTGCGGAAAAAGTCGGCTCCGAGACCCGACTGGCACAGATCATTGAGATGGTGAAGAACGCGCAGAACTCGCGCGTGCCCATAGCCCGGCTGGCGGACAGGATTTCCGCGGTCTTCGTGCCGGTAGTGATGGTGATCGCCGTGCTGGCAGCACTGGTCTGGTTTAACTGGGGGCCGGAGCCCAAGGTCGCGCATATGCTGGTGGTGGCCACCTCAGTGCTGATTATCGCTTGCCCTTGCGCACTGGGGTTGGCCACACCCATGTCGGTAATGGTCGGCGTTGGTAAGGGTGCAGAACACGGCGTGCTGGTGCGTAACGGGAAGGCTCTGCAGCAGGCGAGTAAACTGACCACGCTGGTGGTAGATAAAACCGGCACACTGACCGAGGGCACTCCCAAAGTTACCGACCTCGAAACCGAAGGCGACAAAGACGAGTTGCTGCGTCTGCTGGCAAGTCTGGAGCAGGCCTCGGAACACCCGCTAGCGGAGGCCATAGTAGATGCGGCGCAAGAGCGGGGTATACGCCTGAGCACGGTGCAGCACTTTGAGGCCATTATTGCGCACGGCGTGCGCGGAGAGGTGGATGGTCACAAGCTGCTGCTCGGTAACCGCAAACTGATGCTGCGTGAAAATGTTGATGTCGACCATTGGCAGGCGGCCGTCGAAGCACTGGCTGGCAAGGGACGTACCGCCATGTACGCGGCGATCGACGGCAAGGCTGCTGGCTTGATCGCGGTGGCGGATCCGCTGCGCTCAGACGCAAGATCCGCCATTCAGCGCTTGAAAAGCCTCGGCCTTGAAATCCAGATGCTCACCGGTGACAACCGAGCCACCGCAGAAGCGGTGGCGACACAGCTGGGTATAGATTGGGTGCATGCGGAACTGCTGCCAGAGGACAAAGAGAACATTATCGCTGATCTGCAGGCGAAGGGCGGGCACGTAGGTATGGCCGGTGATGGCATCAACGATGCTCCGGCGCTGGCGCGTGCGGAAGTCGGCTTTGCGATTGGCGCGGGCACCGACGTAGCGATCGAGACCGCCGACGTTACACTGATGCGTTCATCGCTGCACGGCGTGGCTGACGCGATCGAGCTTTCGCGAGCGACGTTACGCAACATTAAACAGAACCTGTTTGGTGCCTTTATCTATAACATCCTAGGTATTCCCATCGCCGCTGGACTTTTGTATCCGATCACTGGAAACCTGCTGAGCCCGGTAATCGCTGGTGCGGCCATGGCACTCTCGTCAGTGACCGTGGTCAGCAATGCCAACCGGCTGCGCCTATTCAATCCTTCGGAGATAAACGCATGAATTTGTTGATCAATCTGCTGGGTTTGGCACTGATCGTTGGCATCGTCTGGTGGTTCTGGTTGAGTAAAAGGGCGGCGCCGGCGGCCGTGGCTCCCGCCGCATCCGTGATTATGGTCAAGGATGGGGTCTATGAGCCGGAGCGAATTCAAGTACCCGCCCATGAGGAAACTACGTTGCACTTCCTTCGAGAGGATCCTAGCCCCTGCGCCGAATATGTGGTGTTCGCAGATCTGGATGTAAACGCGCAGCTAGCGGTTGGCGAGGAGACCGAGGTAAAACTACCGGCGATGGAAGCGGGGGAATACCCCTTTACCTGTCAGATGCAGATGTACCGCGGGACTCTGGTGGTGGCATAGAGGGTATTCTGGTGTAGGCGAAGGTCTAGGTCATGGGCTGCTCCTACAGCTTTTTCAGGAGCGGCCCACGACCGCGAAAAAAAACCTTCTTCTTATTTACTGGACCAGTGCACATGCACGATCTTCCCGTCGTCGCCCATGTGAGTGAGCACCAAGGTTTCCAGCTCGGAAAACAGTGCCGGATCTACTTCCGCTTGCGGCTTGTCGCCGTGAGCCATATTCAGCGCAACTGCGCTGAATATGATGCAGAATCCTAATGTGTGAATGGATTTGAACAGTTCTAGCAGTTCAATTTTTCCTGTCAGTGATGACCTGAATCTTCTTCATCGCGTGCAGTAATGATCTGGTATTGCTGTGGCGTCAAGTCGGGCAGCTTCTGCAAAAATGCCACCATAGCCCAGATGCGCCCGTCGTCGTGCGTGGGGCCCCAGGCGGGCATACCGGAGGCCTTGACGCCGTGCTTGATGATCCAGAATTGTCGGCGCACGCGTTGTTGCGGGTCGCCGCTTCCCGGCTTGGTGAGGTCAGGCGGTGCCGGGTAGAGGCCGAGACTGAAATCACTCTCTGTCACTCCCGGTTTCAGGTGGCAGCCCACACACATGTCGTTGTAGTCGGCGCCGCCTGAAAGCAGCAGTTCCGGGTCCTTGAGTTCCGGTAGCTGCACGTTCCGTGATGCGCGTGCGATGGACTTCTCGCGCAGAGTCTCCAGCAGCCAGTGGGTGAATTTGGTGTGCGGTACGTCGGCGCCCATGGGGTAGCTGCCGGAGTAGACGAACGTTAGTAGTCCAGCGGCTACAATCAGAATTGTGAGTAGCAGTGTCTTTAGTGCTGTCAAAATATTCCTCCAATAGGAAAGGGGGCTGTCGCCCCCCAATCCTTATTTCTCTTCAAGCTTTTGCGGTTTCGGCGGGTCTTCGTGGTGATGGCCTTCACCGTGATGAGCATGCTCAGAGTGAGTGTCTCGCTCCGCATGTTGCATCTGCTCTGCGCACTTTTTCATCATCGCCTGCATGACTGGATCATCGGCATCCATTGTCGAGTGATCCATCTCCTTCATCGCAGCACAGTTTGCCTTTTCTGTGTTTTCCTTATGCATGCTAGGGTCATGGGCCTGAGCGGTGCTCGCGGCGACGAGGGTGAAAGTGCAGAGCAGCTTGTTGAAGGTGTTCATAGTTATCTCCAAGTTTTTTAAAAGATCCGCGGTCCATTCTCCGAGCTTGAGTTCTGCCTGGATTAGAGGAAAGTCCGCGGATCCTTATAGTGCGATAAATTACAAGTCCCGATTACCTGACTAAAACCAGGCGTGCAGCCCGATTACCCAGGTCATTTCACTGGTGGCCTCGCCGTCGTCACGGGCGAAGTCCGCGGTGTTACCGAATTTCTTCTCGTAATTGACGCCAATATAAGGTGCAAACTGCGGAGTGAATTCATAGCGTAAGCGCAGACCGGCCTCGACGTCGGAAAGTCCGGAACCAGTATGGGTTCCAGGTGTGTTCTGGCCGAAGAAGTTCACTTCAATTTCCGGACTTAAAATCCACTGCTGAGTGAATAGGAGCTCGTACTCGGCCTCCACACGTAGGGCGGTGTCCCCGTCTTCGCCGACAAACAGCGATGTGTCGACCTCGAAGAAGTAGGGCGCGAGCCCGTTCAGGGCAAGGACGCCCCAGTTGCGACTGTCGCTTTCCAGTTCGAAGTCGTGGCGCACGCCCATCTGGATATCCCAGTAGGGGGCAATGGCGCGGCTGTACAGTGCCTGTAATTCGGCTTTTTCCGTCTCGCCTTCCGCCCGTTCGACTTCCGTCTTGAACCATGCCTTGTGCTTGTCGCCGCCGAACCACACGCTGCCTTCCAGCGCGCTGCCGTCGTCCTCGCGTGCCTCCAGCTGGTCGATGGTGACCTTGGTCAGTAGCACCTCGTGGTCCATTACGTGATCGGGTTCGTTGGGGGCGTGACGGAGGTTCGATGCAGCGGCTGCGCTGTCCTCTTGCGGTGCGGGATAGCCGTGCCCCATGTGCTGATGGGCCGCGTGTTCATCGTCCTGCATCGAATGGGTGTGCTGTGTGTGCGATTCTTCCGCGGCGTGCGCCAGCGGCGCCGCCAGGGTTAATGCCAGTAGGGTTTTTCTGTTCATTTGCATCGTCCTCATACCACTCTTACTTCGCGGAACATGCCGGGCATGTGGTACAGCAGGTGGCAGTGGTAGGCCCAGCGGCCGTAGGCATCGGCAGTCACCAGATAGCTGATCTTGGAGCCCGGTTGCACAATGATCGTGTGCTTGCGCGGGATGTACTCGCTGTCGCCGGTTTCCAGTTCACTCCACATGCCGTGTAGGTGAATGGGGTGCGTCATCATGGTGTCGTTCACCAGGGTGATGCGGATACGCTCGCCGTATTTCAGCATCAGGGGTTCGGCATCGTTGAACTTGATCCCATCCATCGACCACATGTAGCGGTGCATATTGCCGGTCAGATGCAGTTGCAGCTCGCGGGTGGGCTCGCGCCTGTCGAGGGTGGGGGTAAGGTTGCGGATATCCGCATAGGTAAGTACCCGGCGACCGTAGCGGATATCGTGATCGCGCAGGCCGATACCGGGATCATTCAGTCCGTTGCCGGGCATCTCTGAGCGCATATCCACGCCGTAGCGGTATTCGCTGGGCAGGTGCACGATGGGGCTGTTGCTACCGTGTCCGGCGCGGCCCAGGCCATCGGTAAACCAGACGCCCTGCATGCCGCCGAGCTCGGGGCGTCCACCGTGCAGGCTGTACTGCCCGGCGTTACCGGATTGCATGCCGGCGTGCTGGGAGTGATCCATGCCGCTCATGCTGTCCATATCGTGGCCACTGTGATCCATGCTACCCATGTTGTGGCCGCTGTGGTCCATGCCGCCCATGTCGTGGCCGCTGTGGTCCATGCCGTTCATGCTGCCCATATCGTGGCCGCTGTGGCCCATGCCATTCATGCCGCCCATATTGTGGCCGGAATGATCCATGCCCATATCGCGGTGGGTGAGGACCGGGGCGTAATCCATCGCCGGGACTTCGGCGCGCAGTTCCGGGTGCGGTGTCAGGGTGCCGCGGGCAAAACCGCTGCGGTCGATGGTCTGGGCGAAGAGGGTATAGGCGCGGTCGTCCACCGGCTCAACTACGACGTCGTAAGTTTCCGCTACGCCGATGCGGAACTCATCCACGGTAACCGGCTCGATGTTCTGACCGTCACTCGCCACCACCGTCATCTTCAGCCCCGGAATCCGGATATCGAAAATCGACATGGCGGAGCCGTTGATAAAGCGCAAGCGGACCTTCTCTCCCCGCTTGAATTGCGCCATCCAGTTGCCATCTGGGGTCTGGCCATTCATCAGGTAGGTATAGGTGTAACCGGTGACGTCGGAGATATCGCGGTCGGACATGCGCATCTCGTTCCACATCTTGCGGTCCTGCCATGTCTGGGCGACCCCTTTCTGGCGGATCTCATCCCACAGATCGCCGGCGGTGCGACGTCGGCGATTGTAGTAGTGCCCCTCTTTTTTGAGCTTGGCGTAAATGTCGTGGGGGGATTCGTCACTCCAGTCGGAGAGCATTACCACGTAATCGCGATCATAGGCGACCGGGTCGGGCTCTGCTGGGTCGATAACGATGGAGCCGTAATGTCCCTGTTGCTCTTGGAAGTCCGAGTGGCTGTGGTACCAGTAGGTGCCGCTCTGGTTCAGTTCAAACTGATAGGTAAAGGTTTCACCGGGGCGGATACCGTTGAAGCTGAGCCCGGGCACACCGTCCATACCCGTGGGAAGGATGATGCCGTGCCAGTGGATGGAAGTATCATGTGCTAGATGGTTGGTGACATTGAGGGTCACCGTTTCACCTTCTTTCCAGCGCAAGATCGGGGCGGGCACCGAGCCGTTAGTGGCGACTGCGGTGCGCTCGCGGCCGGTGAAATTCACCGGCAGATAATTCACGTGCAGATCAAACTGGTTGCCGCGCAGCGTTTGCGGTGTAGGGTTGGCACGGGGTGTGGCGCTGCTTGCACCCGCGGGTATGCCCAATAGTGCCGCGCCCGCGGCGATCCCGGTGACAAAGCGCCGCCGTGACAGGGGCGGTAGTGCAATCTGGGGTTCTCGGATTTTGTTCATCGGTACCTCAGTGTTGTTGTTCAAAACGATCGATGCTCGCATATACAGTGGTGCTGCCATCTTTACTGAGCTGTAGCACCTTGTAGGGGGCGAAGCGGTCGCCCACTTCCATGCCGGGGCTGCCCAACGGCATGGCGGGTACCGCCAGGCCACGGGCACCCGCGGGCGGATTCTGCAGGAACTGGCGAATCAGTTTCGCCGGGATATGCCCTTCGAAAACATAGCCGTTCGGCGACACACTGGTGTGGCAGGATTGGAACTCCGCGGCAATCTGGTACTTGTCCTTGACGGCATTCAGGTCAGAAACGTTCTGTGCGTCGACTTCGAGGCTGTTGTCGGCGGCGTGTTCCACCCACAATTTACAGCAGCCGCAAGTGGCACTTTTATAGGTGGTCAGTGTAGAGACGATGGGGGCGACGGCCGCGACATCAGCGCTATCTTCGCTCATATCGTGGTCGTGGTCGTAATCGGCTTTGGCGCAGGCGGTCAATGCGAGCAGTGCGGAAATGGCCAGGCTGCGCAGAAAAATATTCTGTTTCATAAATCAATTCCAACCTCGTAGTGGTCACGTTTGAGTGACGGCACTGTTTTGGTAACGGTGCTGGGCCCGGTTTCGACAGTGCGAGTGCGGGCGACAGCGAAACGCGTGCGATGACAAAGCTCGGAGCGCGGTTATCGCAACAGTTTGAAATGAGGAAAAGTGCGCCAGTCGGCGCGCAGGGATCCCCGGGTCAGGCAGACCGGGGTGGTTTGATCAGGGATTCGGGCTCGGCAGATGAGGCGAGATCCCGGTAGGTTACTTGCAGGGAAGTGCGAGGCATGGGGATGCCGGCCGTTTCCACTGGCGGCAAAACGGTGGCGCAGTGGCTGGGGCAACAAGTACAGCTTGCGCTGCAGAGGCCGCCCGTGGTGTTCACACCGGTATCGGAGGACTGCGTACAGCGATCAGTACCGCTGGGCGACGGAGCGGTAGGCATATCTCCACAATGTGCGGATGTCTGCGCGCTATCCACCGCCTGGTGGTGACCCGCTTGGATGTCGATATCGGAATCAATATCCATGACCGTAGCTTTGGCCATCGTCGGCGCTGACATTTCCGCGCACGGCTGTGCGGCCGCCTGTCCGAAGACAGACAGCAACATAAGCGTTGCCATGATCCGTGCGATAAATCTTTGCATGTCAGCTGGTTTTTGATGGAAGCCCGAAGGTTAGGGGTTTCTAGTCACTATGGCAAGTGGACAACGGCGCGTACCGAAAGGTTTCCGGTGCGCGCCGTTTTTCCTGTTAATTGCCGAAATCATCAAACGCGATCTGTTCTTCGCGCACGCCGAGTCGCTTCAGCATGGCGATGCTTGCGCGCAGCATGGCGGGCGGTCCGCACAGATAAAATTCGCAATTGCCGATATCCGGATGCTGGCGCAGATAGCTGTCCGCGGCGATATCGCTGATAAAGCCGGTCGCACCCTGCCAGGTGTCTTGCGGACGCGGGTCCGACAGGCCCAGTTGCCACTGGAAGTTGTCGTGCTGCTGCGCCAGTTCATCGAACAGTTCGGCGTAAAACACCTCGCGCAGATTGCGCGCGCCATACCAGAATCGCATTGGCCGCTGGGTGCCGTGATTGCGTAATTGGTCGACAATCATCGAGCGCAGCGGTGCCATACCCGCACCGCCGCCAATCAGGATGATCTCGCGCTCGCTGTCCTGCACATGGAAGCTGCCGAATGGGCCGCTCAGCTGGACCTGGTCGCCCGGCTGCAGATTGAACATGTAGCTGGAGCCGGCACCTGCGGGCAGGGTTTCCCGTCCTGCGGGGGGGGGCTGTATCCGCACATTGAGCAGGATGGATTCATTCGCGCTGGTGCTTTCCTCTGGCGCATTCGCCATCGAATAGGAGCGACGCAGGGGTGCTGTGTGGTTGCTGCCGGCGGCACCCAGCCAGGGCTGCCAGTCATTGCTGTACTGTGTATCCAGTGGCGTGTCGACGAGGCGCAGCTGGTGCGGCGGAATCTCGACCTGTACAAAGCCGCCGGCGCGGAAGCCGAACGGGCGCTCGCCTCGGGGCGCCAACCGGATTTCCTTGATGAAGGGCGTCAGGAAGCGGGTCTCCTGTACCTCGGCGGTGAAGGCGCCGGCCTGCAACACACTGTCATCCAGCGTCAGGCGGGTGGCGGCCACTGCGCGCTGTTGGCAGGCGAGGCGCTGGCCGGCTGCCAGTTGCGCTGCGGACAGCAGGACCTTCTCGCTGCTGGTGATCGGCGCGTCGGCGTCGAGCTGCACCTGGCACAGGCCGCAGCTACCGCCGCCACCACAGTTCGAGGGCAGTTGCACGCCACTGGCGGCGAGGCCGTCGAACAGGTTGACGCCGCTCGGCAAGGCCAGCTTCTGCACCGGGGTGGCAGCCTGATCGAGCAGGGTTACTGCAACTTTGCTGCCACGCAGTTTGGCCAGCAGATTGAAGTCGTGGCGGGAGAAGCTGGAAAACAGCATCACACAGCCGGAAATGGACAGCAGCAGGGCACCGATACCGAAAATCACCACGAACGGGTTGTTGAAATCCTGGCGCTCGGTGTAGTCCATGATGTGCAGCATCCAGAAGATATCGAACAGCCGCCAGGTGTCGTTGCGGCGCTCAATTACGCGGCCGTCCGCGGCGGAGATATATAGGCTGGTATTGCCTTCATCCACGATATCGACACGCCATACGGGCCCGTCGTGACGGCGGGATTCCATATTTGGCTGTGGCAGACGCTGAGGGCTGCCGATCAGGCTGTCGTCGCCGGCATAGTCGCGCGCGGCGATTGCCACGGCCAGGGCAGCATCGATCACCAGTGGATTGCCACTTTGTGCATCGCGCAGCTCGATCCCTGCATCGGTCTCTACCCGGTACACCGGGCGGTCAAAGCCCGGTTGCAGGCGGATATCCACCACGCTGCTACCGGCGTTTTGGTAAAGGCCGACAATCTCGCTATGGGGTACCAGCGATGTGCCGGCGGAGAGCGGCGTGGTCTCCTGACGCTCGGCCAGATGGCGGCCGCTGACGATATTGGAATCCAGCAGCGCAAAGGCGAGGCCGCTGGCGAGCCACAGTGCCAGTTGCACGCCGATCACCAGGCTCAGCCATTTGTGCGCGATTTTGATGAAATTCATTGTGCACCTCCCGTCGCGGCCGCGGTGCCGGCTGCTTTTTCCCTGCGCGCAAAGCTGTAGAACAGCAGGATCAGGCCGGCGAGAACGCCGGTCAGGCTGACAAGGGTGACGATCAGCAGCAGCGGGTTATGGATATCGGCCCGCTCCTCGTAATCCATGATGTGCAGCATCCAGAAGAAATCGAACGCGCGCCAGTAGTTGTGGCGGCGGGTGACGAGTGCGCCGGTATTCGGGCTGATATAGAGACTGGTGCCGTAGCGGTCGTCAAAATTGACCCGCCACAGGGGCAGTGCGCGGGACTGCAGCTCGGTGGGCGGATTGTCGGTAATCAGTTCGGCGGATGCCGCCGGCAGGCTGCCGGAATAGTAGTGCTCCGCCAGTGCGCGGGCGCGGTCGCCATTGATGGGCGAGACTTCGCTGCCGCTGCGGGCGTCGACCAGGTGTGCACCGTCCGCGGCCAGGATCACGTAGTAGGGGGATGCCTGCAGCGCTTTCAGCTGGATGGATTTCACCCCGCTATAGCGCTCGAGTAATGCCTGGGTGGGCGCCAGGGTGCCCTGCTCCGTCGGCAGTGGCTCGCGCAGGTTTTTGACCAGGTGATCGCCGTGGATAAAGTCCAGGTCCATCACCACCATGTAAACGCCGCTCAGGGTCCACAACAGGGCCTGGACGCCGACAAACAGAAATAGCCACTTGTGGACCTTTCTGGAAAGGGTTGCCGTTTGCATTGGTTTTATTCTCGGGTGTTTTCTCAGATACAGCTGGTGAGAAAATACACAGCTGGCGGGAGTGTACTTCCCGCCGCTGTGAATGTCTCAGGGGGCTCAGTCGAACCGGTAGGTCATACGCAGGTAGCTGCGCATGCCGGCCAGGTCGTAGGTCATGGTGTCGGTGTTGCCGTCGGTCCAGCTGGCTACCCGCGGTGCCCCCTGGTCGAACAGGTTGTCGATACCCACACTCATCCGCAGCGCGTCGTTCATGTCGTAGTTGAACTGCACGTTGTGGTAGAAGATGTTGGGCATGCTGGAGCCGATACCACTGTCCGCATTGAAGTCATCCCCCTCACCGATCATGCGTACCGAGTAGGTGCTGCTCCACTGGTTGCCGCGGGTGGTCAGTGACGCGTTGGCGCGCCAGTGCGGGAAGCCGCCGTTGCCGCTGCCGATGAAACCGTCGAGCACGAAGGGCTCGTCGCCATCGAACGCGGTGGTTTCATATTCCTTCAGGTAGGACGCCTTGAAGTCAGCGGTGTGCGACAAGCCAAACATGTCGAAGTCGTACAGGGCGCCGAAGTCGATCCCCTGCATCATCTCGTTACCGGTGTTGAACTTCTGTGTGGACAGGTAATTCACATCACCGTTGACCGGGTTGCGGGTGTGCTGGTCCGGTGCGCAGAAGGCGTGGCTCAGGCCCGCAGACTCGTAACACATGGCCAGTTTGGTGGAACCGGACACCTCGCGAATGGCGTCATCGATCTCGATATCGAAGTAGTCCACGGTGAGTGACAGGCCGTCCAGCGGTTGCAGTACCACACCCAGGGTGAAGGTCTCTGCACTCTCCGGGGTGAGGTCGGGGTTGCCGCCACGGTCGGTGAGGATGGTGGTGCCGAGCTGGGAGTAGTTCAGCGGTACACCGGCTGCCTGACAGTTCTGGTACAGGGTGCTGGACGGATCCAGGGAGGCATAGTCGGAACAGGGATCGGTGGTGGTGAGGTTGCCTTCGGACACGCCGCCGAACAGCTCCGGGATATTCGGCACACGGAAGGCGGTGGTCATGGTGCCGCGCACTTTCAATATGTCGTTTACTTGCCAGTTGAGGCCGGCCTTGTAGGTGTCCTCGCCCTCGAACAGATCGTAGTCGGAGTAGCGCACAGCCAGGTCCATATCCAGCGACTGCACCAGCGGCAGGTCCGCCAGCAGCGGTACCAGTACCTCGGCGTAGACCTCGCGGGATTCGGTAGAACCGCTGATCGGATCTTCCTGGTTGCCTAGCGCGTAGCCCGCCTGAACCAGAGAGTCCGGCTGGCGCCAGCCGCTATCTTCACGCCACTCGACGCCCGCGGCAAAGCCCAGGGTGCCCGCGGGCAATTCCATCAGCGAACCGTTGATGTTGGCACTCACGCTCTTTTGCTCGTTGCCGCCGGTGCCTTCCTGACTGAATACGATGTAATCCAGCACTTCCTGGGTGACATCACCGTAACCCAGGTAGTCGCCACAGGGGATGCCGTTCATGCCGCACAGGCTGGTATCCAGGGTTTCGCCCACGCGCTGCATGTTGATGTTGTTGGCGATGCCGTCAGTGGCCGTGTTGCGGCCCCAGTTCAGCGCAACGTCGTAGCCCCAGTTGTCGTTGATATCGCCTTCAATACCGGTGACCACACGCCAGGTATCCACTTCCTGGTAGAAATCGCGGGCGCCGTTCTCTAATAGACGCCGGCGTTCTAGCACGAAATCGCTACCGGTGGGGTTGGTGGGGTGGTCCGCGCTGTAGGCGATGTCGGCCAGGCTGCCGGGAGAGGCCGGCTGGCCGGACTGGCGGTTGGTGTACATCAGCTCGGTGAACAGGGTGGCGGATTCCGAAATCTCGTAGTTGCCGAGGGTAGTAAAGCTGAAGCGCTCGATCGGCTGCACGGCATTGAAGTAGGGGTTGTAGTTGAAGCCGTGTTTCAGCCCGTCGTAGCGCTCGTAGAAATCGCCGTCGCCATTCGGATCCTGGTTGAAGTTGATACGGGTGTTTTCGGTCAGCACGGTGCCGTCTGCCAGCACTGCGCCTGCGGGCAGGGTGGCGCGGCCGCCGATGGTGGAGGAGCTGCCGCTGCACTCGCTGTCGTCATTCAGGGGGCAGGGGACGCGGGCGTCCAGTGGTGAGGCCTGGTTGTCCTGGTAGCTCATGTTCACCATCAGGTTGCCGCGGTCGCCGGACACGCCCCAGGTCAGGTCGAGGACGGTTTCCTCGCCGTCACCCAGTGCGGTCTGGCCGTATTTGCCCTCGATTTCCAGTCCGTCGAATTCTTTCTTGGTGATCAGGTTGACCACGCCGGCCACGGCGTCGGCGCCGTAGGTGGCCGAGGCGCCGTCTTTCAGCACCTCAATGCTGGAAACCAGGGACATCGGGATCATCGACAGATCGACGCTGCTGTTGGCGCCGGTACCGCCATTTACCACGCGGCGGCCGTTGACCATCACTAGGGTGCGGTTGGTGCCGAGGCCGCGCAGGTTGATCTGGGCAGTGCCGTAACCGTTGGAGGTCCAGTAGGCGTTGGTCTGGTTGCCGCCGAAGCCCGCTGCGGACGGCAGCGATTGCAGCAGCACTTCCAGGGAACTGGAGCCGGTGGTTTCAATTGAGGCTTCATCGAGTACGGTGACCGGGCCCACGCCTTCAATGTCGGCGCGCTTGATGCGGGTACCGGTGACATTCACTTCTTCAATTTGTTTTTGCGCGGTTTCACCCGCTTGCTGGGCAGAAGCCATGGAGGTGAAACCCGTGGCCACCGTGGCGAGGGCGATAAAAAGCGGGGTTCTCGTCAGTCTGAAGCTTGTTGCGTTCATGTTGTTGTCCTTCTCTGGGAGACTTTTCGTTCTCGTCGTGTCCGCTGCTGCGATGCACTATTTGGCTCGAGGCGTCGCGGAGGCTGATGGAAATGGTGTCGACAGGCGGGAGTACGCGGTGGCGCAGAAATTTGGCGCTTTGCGGATGACCCGGACATTTATCCCGGGCACACTGATCCCGTGTCAGAGAAGAATGGGTGGACGCAGGGTGGTTTCGGGCAGCGGGGCGCTGTGGGAAATGTTGTAAAGCGTGATACTGGTGATGATGGGACGGGCGGGCTCTGTGTGTTCAGCGGCGGGAATGGCACTGGCGCAGTGGCCGGGGCAGCAGCTGCAGGCCTGCTCGCAGCTGCTTGCCGGCGAGGGCTCAGCGGCCTCTGTGTCACCGCCCTGGTGACAGTGATGCTGGTGAGCGCCCTGGGCGCATTGTTCTATCCGGGCCGATGTAGCGGTCTGGTGATGCTCTCCGCTTCCTGCATCCCGGGATCCGCAGGGCGCCGCAAACGCCTGACCGTTCAAGGTCAGCGTCATTAACAGCAGCAGTATGCGGGTCAGGTCAAAGGGCATGGGCGTCAGAGACTTATGTGTTATTCCATCTGATTGCCTTCGAGATTAAGTGGTATCACTTGTATGTACAAGTTGTCCGCGCCGAAGTGAGGGGGCCGGAAGGGGGAGTGGTTAAATCAAAATTACGACACATCCAATATGCCTCGCCCACATTGCCCGGCTTTGGAGGATGAGCTTCCTAAGGAATGGTTAATCCTTGGTTGGGTTTGGCTATTTGGAGCCTCTGAATGGGCCACCTGCTCGCAGCACTGATCTCAATCAATGCCGCGGTGGATGTCCGCATTACCCATTTCGACAAGCGCCACATGCAGTAGCGTGGTATCCGGTAGCTGGTGCATGGCGTAGTAGAACAGCTAGGGGGGTCCCGTCGGCCAGGGTTTCGTCGAAAGAGATGCCCTCTCACAGGTGGTAGCCCACCAGGTTGATCCGGCCCTGCCCCTAGGAGATGCCAGTGCCGCGGGGCAGGGCAAGGTGCAGAAACTGTCTGAGCTCGATCTCGGCGAGCTGCCCCGCATTCCCACCAATGCCAGCGAGTTGGATCGGGTGCTGGGGGGGGCGGTGGTGCTGATTGGCGGGCATCTCGGTGCCGCTACAGACCTTGTGCCAACTGTCGCAGAACCTATTACATATATCTGGACCGGCGCTCGATGGGCGTATCTGGCGGTAGTAATAGAACTCTTTGCACGCGTAAGCCAGTTGGTTGGGCGCTAACGGTGTCGCCTGATACCGCCCTAGTTAAAAAGGCGCTAACGATGGCCTATGAATCACGAGGACTACCTGAAGGTATTCTGTTCCACTCGGACCAGGGATGCCAGTACACAAGCCTCGCATTCCGACAGCTGCTGTGGCGCAACAGAATGACACATAGACTGAGCCGCCGCGGAAACTGCTAGGACAACGCACCGACTGAGCGCTTCTTCCTAAGTCTCAATGCAGAGTGGGTGCAGGAAACCGGCTACAAGTCCTTCCCTTCGGCTAAACAGGGAATCACAAGTTACATCATTGGCCATTACAGCCAGATACGACCCCATCAGAAAAACGATGGAATGCCGCCGAATATGATGGAAGAAAAATATTGGAATGCTCAGAGTTCAGTGGCCTAAAAAGTTGACCACTACAGACAGACAGTCCATCGCCCAAACCCCTACTAGTCTGGTCCATTCCGAAGCAGTTGCAGAAGCACAACGTGACTTCTCTGCGGGGCGTCAAGCGGAAGAAAAGTCTAGGAAGCTCTATAGATTGGCGATGTCGCACTCAGTTGAGGAGGCTGGCAGTGGTCCGCTATCCTTTGCTTTGCCAACCCAGAACTATGATTGACATTCCAAGCAATGCAACGCCGGCGCCTATCCAGTCGAAGGCGGACAGCTTTACTCCATCTATGACCCGAAGCCAGACCAGCGCTGTAGCCACATAAACGCCACCGTAAGCTGCATAGACGCGACCACTCGCGGCTGGGTGTAATGTGAGCAACCAAACGAAGATCGCCAGGCTCATCGCTGCCGGAATCAGCAGCCATATCGGCCCGCCTTTCCGCAGCCAAAGGTAGGGCAGAAAGCAGCCGGTGATCTCAGCGAGGGCTGTTACCACATAAAGTCCCGTTGTTTTCAGAATCAAGATCGATAGTTCCTCGGTTGATTGACCTCAAAAAGACGTTGGCAGCGGCGTCTGCCCGGAGCGTTTATTATGCTGACATATATAGCCTTGGGTCTAATCAATGTATTCCCAGCCGAACGGCGAGAGAGGGGTACTCTACGGAGTTTTCTGCCAAAACCGCGAAAGCGGTTGGCTCATCCTTTCCAGAGAAAGAGCGTCCAACTGGATTGTGCGGCCACAGATGCTTTCAACCGCAGTGCGTTACTTCCTGGCCCGGCTGATTGCGCGGGGAAATCTGCAACTGGTGGACGGACGTCACGGTTTTGCCATAGTGCAGAAGAAGAATGAGGAGCATGTGGAACCATGTCTGGCAACGAAGCGCTGACCATTGGCCGCTTGGCGCGGGCCGCCGGCGTGCATGTGGAGACGGTGCGCTACTACGAACGGCGAGGCCTGATCGAGCAGCCTGCAAAGCCCGCACAGGGCCACAGAGCTTACTCGCGGGCGACCCTCGAGCGACTGCTGTTTATCAAACGCGCCCAGGAGCTGGGGTTCACGCTCCAGGAGATCGCGGGTCTGCTGGCGCTGGGCGGCAGGCAATGCGCCGAGGTGCAGGCCATGGCCGCGGAAAAGTTGGCGGCAGTGGAAGCCAAGATTGCCGACCTCCAGCGCCTTCAGGCGGTCCTTGACAGGCTGGTGCGCAGCTGTAAGGCCAATCGCAGCCATGGGCCTTGCCCCATCGTCGAAACGCTGTTGCCGGACGCTTGACTCCGTACGGTGGTACGGCCTCTAAAATCTGCCTATGAGTTACTGGAAGAGGGAGAGGCCGTGCCCACCGACAACACCCGATTACCCCTGATCGGCGGTATCGCCGCCGCCATCGGCGCCGGACTTTGTTGCGCCGGCCCCTTCGTTCTGCTGTCCCTGGGGATCAGCGGTGCCTGGATCGGCAACCTGACCCTGCTGGAGCCCTACCGCCCGCTGTTTATCCTGGCGGTACTGACACTGTTCGGCTGGGCCGGCTGGAAGGTGTTCGGGCCCTGCGCGCCGGACAGCGCCTGTACCGCGCCATGGGTACGCCGTCGTCGCCAGATCCTATTCGTGCTGGCGGCACTGGCCGCGGCCCTGCTGGTGACAAGTAACTACTGGATTCCGTGGATCGCCTGATCTACCCATCGCTTCAGACAACACCGAGGAGAAAGCACCGTGAAAAACATCCTGATTGCCATGACCCTGCTTACCGCCAGCCTGTCCGCCCAGGCCGCAACGCGCACCGTGACCCTGGATTTGCCGACCATGAACTGTGCCATGTGCCCCATCACTGTAAAAAAGGCACTGGACAAGGTCGAGGGCGTGCGCAAGGCGGAAGTCAGCTTCGACGATAAGCGCGCAGTGGTGACCTTCGACGAAAGTGCCACTAGCACTGAGGCGCTGGTCAAGGCCACCACCAATGCCGGTTTTCCGTCGACACTCGCCGCGAAGACCGCGCAGTGAGCCAAGTGCAATTGCAATCGCAAATCACCTGCCCCCACTGCGGCCACCAGAAGACAGAAACTATGCCCACCGACGCCTGCCAGTGGTTCTACGAGTGCGAGCAGTGCCGCTTGCTGCTGAAACCGCTGCCCGGCGACTGCTGTGTCTACTGCTCCTACGGCACCATGCCGTGTCCGCCGGTGCAATTGCAGAGTGGTTGCTGCGGCGCCGCGGGAAACAATAAAAAATGAAAAAGCGGCATTCCGTCAGGTGACGGAGTGTAGCGAAATTCAGTAACCGACGGCGGTGGGCACGGCGATCCAGTAGGAGATAGTAATCGCCGCTGCCGCCATCAGTCCGCCCATTCCACCCGCCACTTCACTGGCTGCGCCCGAGCAGGTACTTCAGCAGCGCCAGTATCCCCAGCACCATCGGCGCGATCAGCAATATCACCAGCAGGCCGCAGGCGAACATCATCCAGCCGCTCATCATCATGCCGTGGTTTTCCATCATCCCCTGCGCCAGTACCAGCGCTGGGAAAGCGCCATCAGTGCCATTAGCAGGACGGCTTTCAGAGTATGCTGTTCCATGGTGTTCACCTTTCTCTCGATTGGGTTGTGATTACTGCCTTTCCTCATTGTTGCCGGTTTCCTGCTTCTGTGGCCCCGTTACCAGGGCCGGCAGTCCCCGGCCGCGCCAGAATGAAAAGATGGCCGGGAAGACCATTAGCACCAGAATCAGGGCTGAGCCCACACCGCCGAGCATGGGTGCAGCGATGCGCTTCATCACGTCGGCGCCGCTGCCGTTCGAATACATGATCGGCACCAGGCCCATGAACAGCGCCAAGCCGGTCATCAGCATGGGGCGAATGCGGTGGCTGGCGCCGGTCACTATGGCCGCGGTCAGGTCCGCGCGGCTCTTGAGCAGCCCCTGGCCGCGGTAGTCACGCCAGGCAATATCCAGGTACAGCATCATCAAGAGCCCCAGCTCCACCGCCAGGCCGGCCACCGCGATCATGCCCACGGCCACCGCCACGGAGAGGTTGTAGCCCAGCGCCGAGAGCAACCAGATGCTGCCGATCAGCGAAAACGGCAGTGCGGTCATCACCACAAGGGTCTCGATCATCGATTTGCGGTGCATGAACAGCATGAAGAAGATCACGAACACGGTAAGCGGCACCAGCACCTTGAGACGCGCCTTGGCACGCTCGAAGTAGGTGAACTGTCCGGCCCACTCTAGGCGATATCCGGGTGCCAGCTGCACCTTTTCCCCCACCACCTGTTTCGCCAGTTGGACATAGTCGGCGATGCCGATCTCGTCGCTGACGTCCGCGAACACGAAACTGACCAACTGCCCGTCCTCGTTGCGCAGCGCTGGTGGGCCGGTGCGGAATCTGATATCCGCTACCTGGGTGATGGGGATCTGCGCACCGGTGGCGGTGGTGACGAAGACCCGTTTCAGGGCCTCCAGGTTGTCGCGGTATTCGCGCGCATAGCGCACCAGTATTCCGTAGCGTTCGCGGCCCTCGACCGTCTCGCTGACGCGGGCGCCGCCCATGGCGGCTTCAATCACCGCCTGTACATCGTCCACGTTGAGACCGAAGCGCGCCGCCGCCTGGCGGTCGATATCGAAATCCAGGAAGTAGCCGCCGGTGGCGCGCTCGGCGAAGGCGCTGCGGGTGTAGGGTGCGGTACGCGGGTCCTCGAGCAGCGCGCGCTCAATATCCACGCCGGTCTGCTCGATAGTGATCAGCTCGGGGCCAAATATCTTGATTCCCAGCGCCGAGCGGATACCGGTGGCCAGCATTTCGGTGCGCGTCTGGATCGGCATCCACCAGATGTTGGGCATGCCGGGAAAACGCATGGCGGCGTCCATCTCGCCGATCAACTTGTCCCAGGTCATGCCCTCGCGCCACTCACTTTGCGGCTTGAGCATGATATTGGTTTCCACCATTGACAGCGGCGCCGGGTCCGTGGGGCTGGTGCTGCGACCGACCTTGCCAAAGACCCGCTCCACCTCGGGGAATTTCTTCAGTTCCCGGTCCATGGTCTGCATAACCCGCGTAGCCTCCTCGATGGAAATACCGGGCAGTGCGGTGGGCATGTAGAGGATGCTGCCCTCGTTGAGCGGCGGCATGAATTCGCTGCCGAGGCTGCGGTAGATGGGCACCGTGGCCACGAGAGCCAGCAGTGCGCCGATCACCACGGGCCAGCGCCAGTGCACCGCGAATCTCACCACCGGTGCATAGGCCGATTTCAGCCACTGGTTCAAACGACTGCGATCGCCGCGGATGCGCCCCTTGATCAGCAGCACAGCCAACGCCGGGATCAGGGTCACTGACAGCAGCGCGGCGAAGAACATGGAGTAGGTCTTGGTGTAGGCGAGCGGTTTGAATAACCGGCCCTCGGTCCCCTCCAGCGCAAACACAGGGACGAAGGACACAGTAATGATCAGCAGCGAAAAGAAAATGCTCGGGCCCACCTCCTGCATCGCTGAAATAATGGCGCGGGTTCTGGGCTCACCACTTAGCTTCTCGTCCTGCAGCCGCTTGTGGACGTTATCGATAATGACAATAGCTGCATCCACCATCGCACCTATGGCCACGGCGATACCACCGAGAGACATGATGTTGGCGGTCAATCCCTGGTAGTACATGGGGATGAACGACAGCAGAATGGCGATCGGCAGGGTGATGATGGCGACGAAGGCCGAGCGCGCATGCATCAGGAAGAGGCCGATCACCAGGGACACGATCAGTATCTCTTCGATCAGTGTGTGACTCAGGGTGTCGATGGCGCGCTGGATCAGGCTGGAGCGGTCGTACACCGGTACTATCTCCACGCCATCGGGCAGACTGCTTCTCAGCACTTCGATGCGCTGCTTGACCCGCTCAATCACGTCCAGGGCGTTCTGACCGTAGCGCATGACCACTATGCCGCCCACGGTGATGCCCTCACCATCGAGGTCAGCCTGGCCCCGTGCCATGGCCGGGCCGAGGCTGACATTGGCGACATCTGCCACGCGGATAGGTACGCCGCCGTCGCCGAGGCCAATTACCACTTCCTTCAAGTCTTCGATGGATTTCACGTAGCCGCGGCCCCGAATAAACTGCTCGTGGCCGGCGATTTCCAGCACACGCCCACCCACATCCCGGTTGGAATCGCGCACGGCCATGGTGACCTTGTGCAGGGGGATGCCGTAGGAGGCGAGTTTATTGGGGTCGACGTTGATCTGGTATTCCTTGACGAAACCGCCCACCGACGCCACTTCCGCAACTCCCGACACAGACTCGAGGGCGTAGCGCAGGTTGAAATCCTGCAGGCTGCGCAGGTCCGCCAGACTCTGATTGCCGCTCTTATCCACCAGCGCATACTGGTACACCCACCCGACACCGGTAGCATCCGGCCCTAAGGTCGGGCGCACGCCGTCCGGCAGCCTGGGCGCGGCCGAATTCAGATACTCCAGCACCCGCGAGCGCGCCCAGTACATATCGGTGCCGTCTTCGAAGATGACGTAGACGAAAGACAGGCCGAACATGCTTTGGCCGCGCACGAAGCGTACGTTGGGTGCCGCGAGCAGCGTGGTGGTGAGGGGATAGGTGATCTGATCCTCCACCAGATCCGGGCTCCGCCCAGGCCAGTCGGTGAAGACGATCACCTGCACATCGGACAGGTCCGGAATCGCGTCCAGCGGCGCCTTGATCAGCGATCGGTAGCCCCAGAGCGCGGCTATCGCCACCAGCATCAGCGTCATCAGCCAGTTGCGCGCGGACCAGCCGATCAGTTTTTCCAGCGGGCCGTGATTCAGCCTTTGATCGTTCGTCACCATTGCTGCACCCCCGTCTTCAGGCGTGTCTCGGCGGCGATCAGGAAGTTGCCCGAGGTCACCACCCTGTCGCCGGCTTTGAGTCCCGCAAGCACCTCGACATAGTCGCCGGCGCTGCGGCCTGTCTCGATGCGTGTGGGCCGCAAGCGGCCGCCGCCCAGGTCGACGAACACCACGCGGCTGTCACCGGCGACGATGATCGCCTGCTCGGGCACGCTCAGGCGCTGGCCCAGATCCGACTGCAGCGAAACCTCGGCGTACATCTCGGGCTTCAGTTCCCCCTTTGGGTTGTCCAGGGTCAGGCGGATGCGCCCGGTGCGGCTCTTGCCTTCCAGATAGGGGTAGACGTATTCCACCTGCGCCTCGTACTCGCGCCCGGGAAGGTAGGGCAGTGTAATATCGGCAGGAGTGCCGGCGGATACCAGATCCAGGTCCGCTTCGAACACCTCGGCCTCCACCCACACCCTCGACAGGTCCGCTACCACCAGCAGTGTCTGGCCGGCGCGCGCGGCGCTGCCGTCGGCGATATTGAGTTTGATCAGGGTGCCGGAACGCGGCGCGTAGATGGGGATATATTCCTGGGGCCAGCCGCGCTCCTCCAGCGCCCTGATTTCCTGCGGCATCATGTCCCAGAGCGCCAGTCGCTGGCGCGCGGCACGTAGCAGGTCATCTCGAGTTTCTGTGCCGCGGCCGCGGGCGCGTTTGAGGGAATCCAGGTATTCCTGCTGCGCCGCCAACAGCTCAGGGCTGTAGATGGTGAACAGCACCTGGCCTTTCTCCACCTGCGTGCCCACATAGTCGGCCTTCAGGTCGCCGACAAAGGCGTCGTATTTCAGCACCACCTTGGAAAGCAGCCGCTCGTCGAAGGTCACCCGGCCCACGGTGCGGATGGGCTTGACCAGGTGGCGTTTCTCAACCTCGCCTGTCTGCACGCCGATCATCTGTCGGCGGCGGTTGTCGATGGTGATGACATCGGCGCCGCCCTCCGCCATCTGCGCGCCGGCAGCGTCGACCGGCGCCGCGCCCGCGGCTATGGCGAGGCCCTCGCGGTCGGTGGCCAGATCGAACTGCAGGCGTTTCTCGCCGTACTGCGGGTGGCTGATGGTGACCGTCAGCGGCCATTCGCCGCGCATGGACAGGTTGAAGTCGCCGCGGAACTGGCCCGGCGACGTCTCCGCCAGGTCCACCGGCGCGCGCATCGCGGGCATGGCGCCCATGGCCGGCATCTCCGCGTGGGCCTGCACCTGGGCGCCGGCGAGCAGTTGGCCGTCTGTGCCGCGCAGTTCCAGCAACAGCGTGTTGTCGCCGACGCGCGCGGTGCCCGGGTCTATGTCGATGGCAACCTCCAGCTCGCCGGCGCGGTAGCGCGGCATACCGCTTTCCATTTTCCCAGGTCCTGCGGCCCCCCCGGCGGGCTCGCCGCCGGCGGCGATGGGCATCTCCGCGCGGTCGGTGGCCAGATCGAACTGCAGGCGTACGGCTTTCCCACCGGGTGCGTCGAAGCGGATGGTCAGCGGCCATTCGCCGCGCATGGAGAGGTTGAACTTGCCGCGGTATTGGCCGGGGGAGGTTTCTTGTAGCTCCACCGGCGCGCGCATGGCCGGCATTGCCCCATGGCCGGCATTTCCGCGAATGCCTCGATGGCCACACCGGTTACCGGCTCACCGCCGGGTTGGCGCAGTTCCAGGATCAATGTGTTGTCGCCCACCTGCGGCGCGGTGGGCTCGGTGCCCACGCCTATCTCGAGGCCGCCGGCGCTGTAGCGCGGCAGCTGGCTTTTGGCGGCGGCCGGCGCTTCGCTGTCGCCGCCGGAGAACAGCCAGTAGTTGGCAGCCGCGAGCAGTGCCAGGACCGCGGTCGCGGCAAGCCAGAATTGGTGTTTTTTGAGCACAATCATTTTTCCACTCCCATGGACGGCGCCGCTATGGATGACACCTGGGCGGCATTGCCGCTCCAGCGCTCCAGTTCCGCCAGGCGCCTGGTGTAGTCGGCGCGCGCGCGCGCCGCGGAAAGTTCGGTGGCGAGCAGCCGCTGCTCGGCAGTAATCACATTGAGGAAGGCGCCGCTGCCGGCGCGGTAGTCGGCCAGCGCTGCGGCGAGATAATCCTCTGCCAGCGGCAGCAGCTCGCGCTGGTGCAGCGCCACTGAGGACTGCGCCTCGACCACCTCCGCGTGGGCCCGGCTCAGGTCCGCGAGCAGCGCCGCGCGCCTGTCGGCCAGGGACCACTCGGCGCTCTGCAGCTCCGCGCGGGTGCGGCCCAGCTCCGCGCGGCGCTTGGATCTGTCCAGCGGCAAGTTGATGGAAATGCCGACCACGGCGCGCTTGTCGGCGGCGTCCCAGAGTTCGTTGTAGCCGGCGCCCAGTTGGAAGTCCGGGTAGAAAGCCTTCTCGGCCAGGGTGATGCGGCTCTCCGCGGCGGCGATCTGCGCGTCCAGGCGCGCCAGCTCCGGATGTTGTGCCAGTGCCTGCTCGCTCAGGGTCGCGAGGGGCAGCGGTGGTGCCGGAGGGGAAAAGGGCGCCGCCGGTGGCAAGGGTGCGTCCGCGGCGCGGTTGAGCAACGCGTTGATGCGCGCGCGCACGCTGGTCCGCAACTGCTGCAAGCGCAGCAGCTGGTTGTCCAGATCTGCGCGTTCCACCTTCGCCTGCAGCACATCCTGTTTCAGTGCGCGGCCGGCGGCGTAGCGGGTCTGCGCGGCGGAAATCAGCTCATCCAGCAGGGACTGGGTGCGGTGGTGAATGGTGAGGGCCCGGTCGATATAGCGCCACTCGGCGTAGGCGGCCTTGGCCTGGGCGATCACCTGCAGGCGCAGCGCGTCCAGGTCGCGCTCCGCCGCCAGCGCCTGGTGGCGCGCGGCCGCCTCGCGCGCGGCCAGGGTACCGGGCCAGGGAATCTTCTGGCTGAAATCCAGCTTCTGCTGCAGGCCGCGGGGCGAATCGGCGGTGTTGGGTGCGGCGGCATAGCCGAGCATGGGGTCGTCCAGCGAGCCGGCCGGATCGATGCGGAAGGCGGCCGCCTCGGCCCTGGCGGCGGCGGAGGCCAAACCGGGGTTGGCCTCCAGCGCCCAGGCCGCGAGCGCCGATGGGGTCAGTGGGTGGTTGGCTGCGTCATCGGTTGCCGATGCTTGGCTCAGCGCAAGACCAGGCGCCGATGCCAGGACCATGCCCAGCAGCGCGCCCCGCAGCTTGCACATGGAGAAATTGAGAGAGTTGGCAGGCACTGCCCGTCTCCTTCTGTTGGTTACAAGTTAACAATGCAACGCGCCCGAACTCCGAAGGTGGCCGGAATTCGGGTTTTTCTAGAAGGAGGGTTTTAAATGCGCAAGCGCTGGGTGACTAGATAAGTGCGGGATCCCGATAGGGAAGCCGGAGGCGGGGGTGTATAGGCCGCGAGTTGTGGCCTTTGTGTCAACAGAGCAAAGTCAACGGGTGGTATAGCGCTGGTCTGCGGGGGATCTACATCGGATCTTACTTCCGCTGGTTTCGCTATCGGGTTGTCCTCTTTCGAATCCTCGTCGACACTCACTTGAATGGTGCGTTCACAGCAGGGATTCTTACTCGGCATCAGGTTTGAATCGCCGTCTGAACCACCACATGCGTCATCCGCACGGTGGTCGTCGCAGCAACAGCTCTGGTGCACCGGCATATCCATCATGGCACATGCGAATACCGCCTGCGCTTGCAGAGGCCCTACGGCCAGCAAAAGCAGGAACATGAAAGTTCGCAGAGTGTAGGTGTTCCGGTGGTTCATGAATTGATTATGAATTTGGTTCCCGAGTATTTCAACTGGAGACTACCCGCGGTTACATGAGATACCACTTGCATCAATTCCCATCGAATAGATAACGTCATTGCTTGGGCTGACGGCGCATTTATCATCAACGCTGGCAACACCTTGGAAGTAGAAAAAGATATTGATCCATTTGCGAGCAGTCATACCTTTCTTGAAATTTAACGACTCGGAGCGAATGAAAGCTTCCAGGGGCATTCCGTTATTAACGGGGTCAGCGGCCCAACTACTGGAATCAACGGGTGGGATACTTTCGAATTGGGCAACTATCGCTGCGGTAGCAGGCAACTGATAGTCATTTTACTTTTTCAAAATCGCCTGGAACCCAATTGCAGTTGCGTAAGAGAGCGCGTAGATGACATCTGAATTGGGTTTCGTGATCAGCTTCTTGGCATTGAGCCGCCTCTTGAACACAGGTAGCACGTTGTAACCGGCACCAAACCGGGTCTCTGATCCCTCCTTCATGCCGCAAGTGTTGGGTGGTCTGGGCGGTTGGACGATCATTAACGAATGGGCTGTTAGTTAGCGCCTGGAAACGATCCTGCTGAGACGAGTTTCAAACAGGTGAAACAATGTGGTGCCAGCGAGAAGCAGAAAGGCCAGGAGACCTTAGCTTCCATCTTCACTGGGATTATTGCTTTCTATAAGTATTTGATGAACGAGGAGCATCTATATCGCAATCCTGCACAAATTGCTAAGCCAGATTGTCGCCATTTCATTAAAGATGCCCAAGTGAAAGAAGCTCGTAGGCTTACCGAAGTACAGTGGCAATATGTGTTTGATGTAGCACTGGCCATGGCCGCCGAAGACCCTATCTATGAGCGCAGCCTGTTTGTTATTTGTGCGCTGAAAACCTTGTTTCTGCGAATTTCAGAACTCTCTGAACGTTCTCAGTGGACACCTATCATGAGTCACTTTTGGCAAGATTCGGATGGGAACTGGTGGCTAAATTGAGTGCTCAGGTGACGAAGCCAAGCTATTTAATCTGAAACCTAAGGTCAAAAAGTTCATCCTGGACACGCATACATTCCCGCACAACGCTGGCCAGCTGCTCCACCTTCGCCCCCCTTAGCAGGTCAAACCGTTTAAAGTCTCTACATGTCGCGCTTCTCTGCTCTGGATATGGTGATCCACCACGCTGCCAATATGGTGAGTACAAGACAAGGGCCTCGGTGATCTCCAAATCCCCACGGTGATACCCTTCATCGAACGGCATCCAGCCGTAAACAATTTGGTACCTCCCTGATAAATCCGAATCGTCAATGGGACACGGCTGCAAATAGTGGGCAACTATGGGGGAAACGACGGTTTTCGCAAGCTCGCAAGCTGTAAGGCGCAGATGGGTAAGCTTATCAATCAGGTCCGAGTGACGCAGCCGGAGTTTGTTGATTCTGCTCGTCCCGGTCGCCTTCCAGTCATGCCGATTCCATATAGATCGAGTCGGATGCGGAAGATACTGGGTTTGAGCTTCTAGCACCTTCAGCCGCTCTTGCTGCCAGTTCAGGTTTCTGATTTCCTCCTGTCTTTCAGCCTCCATCTGCAGTGCAAACTTTTCCGATCTTCCGGCGTCACGTGTCTCCCTGTGGGCTTTCAAAAAGGAACTGACCCGATAGGATTGATAGCCTGCCTTATTTGCCACTCGCCTTGCGGCCTGAATACCCCTAATCGTGCGGTATTCACTTCGTTCAGAGCCCAGGGAGTGCTGAACGGTGGCAATCAAAAGGTCTGACTCAATATCGGCACAGTAGTACGTCGATTTTCTAGAAACCAGCTTCATACTGTTTTCTGATTCAAGCGTTCTAAGGCGCATAAAGAGGTTATCAGTTCGTCCGATTTTCCCTTTGGTTTCGCCACTAGCAGGACACTCAAGAACAACGGTGTATGTATATTTTTTGCAAGACATAACAGTATTTTGTCTAAGCATTCCAAAAACCCCGCCTACGCTCTCGCAATTTAACAGATCCGAGCAACGGGCAGATCTCTATAATCCGTTGTGTAAGCAGGCGAAAGAGGTTCCCGTTTCATCATCCAGTCTGTAGACAACTTTGCTGTAGCAAAAGAAACAGATCCCCGACCAAAGCACTCATTGATGGCCGACAGGCACTCATTCACCGCTACCACCCTCAGTGCATCTTCAGCGCCGAAAAGGTCAGTTTGAGCGCTCTGCGTGCATTCAAGATCGGTCAGCATGACCGACGCGCACCGTCCGCTCCATGGTTACTCAAAACGCCTTCCGCAGCGTCGGCTCAAGGGCCGTCGTCAGATCGCAAGCGGTCATGGTTCCCATCGCTCCCAGTCGGTTCGTCAGCCGGGGGCCTACCCCCCAAATTTCTTCCACCGGCAGCTGCTGACGGTGATAGTCCGTAATGATCTGCAGTACACCACCAGAAACACCCAGTGTTTTGGCCAAGTGGTTGGCGGCCTTCGCCAAGGTGCGAGTGGGAGCGATACCCGCGCAACAGGGCAGACTGGTCCACCGCCGCACGGCAGCGACCAGTGCCTGGCACTGGGCATTGAGGCCCGCCCCAAACCCCTCAAAATTCGAAAAGGACTCATCAATACTGTACCGCTATACCTCTGGCCAATGCTGCATTAGGCTCTTATGTTTGATTTTTTAGGCTAGTAACCTGACAAAGCGACTTCGCGCTAATACCTATGCTACTAAGCATCGTAGAAGTGTCAGGTGTTTTGTCGCAAACGTGCAATATCTATCCGCAGTGAAGTTAGGCATTGATTCAAGCTATCAAAAACCGTATTCCGTACCACGGCATTTGTGGCGCTTTATAGGCAGAGTTAATCGTATGTTCATTTCCGTATGTGGAAGCCCCATTTTTTTGGGGAAAATAAGCGTAAAATACAGAGGTTTTCACTCACTCACTCACTCGATCATACGAAAAACATCACCGCATAACCAGCTCCGCCAGGACTACGGCTACAAAGACGGCAGCTACGTAAAAACCTGGGAAGGTCGGGAAGACAATGAGCATCTAGCAGAGATTGTTCAATCTTTGGACGCAACAGCAGAAAATTTCAGTGATCAGCTGTATGAAGCGTTAAAACGTCGCTACCCGAGCGCCTGACGGAGTTTGGTCTGACAGATTCGGTTGAATTCTTCGCGAGGATCAGACCAAAGGATAATGCATTTAATTTGCAAAGCCCTATAATGCGGGCGCCTGAAAACAACGGAGATACATCGTGAAAGCACCTGTTCGTGTTGCAGTTACCGGCGCCGCCGGTCAGATCAGCTACTCGCTGCTGTTTCGCATCGCTTCCGGCGAAATGCTGGGTAAAGATCAGCCAGTTATTCTTCAGCTGCTGGAAATCACTCCCGCACTGGAAGCGCTGAAAGGCGTTGCCATGGAGCTCGAAGACTGTGCCTTCCCGCTACTGGCCGGTATTGTGCAGTCCGACGATGCGACCGTTGCCTTCAAAGATGCAGACTACGCACTGCTGGTTGGCGCCCGTCCGCGCGGTCCTGGTATGGAACGTAAGGATCTGCTGGAAGCCAACGCGGCTATCTTCTCCGCGCAGGGTAAGGCCCTGAACGAAGTCGCTTCCCGCAATGTTAAAGTGCTGGTTGTCGGTAATCCGGCGAACACCAATGCACTGATTGCCCAGCGCAACGCGCCGGATCTGGATCCGCGCAACTTTACTGCCATGACCCGTCTGGACCACAACCGTGCCCTGACTCAGCTGGCGAACAAGACCGATTCCAGCGTGAATGACATCACCCACATGACCATCTGGGGCAACCACTCTGCCACCCAGTACCCGGACCTGCACCAGGCCAAGGTCAACGGCGAAGACGCCATGGGCAAAGTCGAGCAGGAGTGGTACGAAACCGACTTCATCCCGACGGTACAGCAACGCGGTGCCGCCATCATCAAGGCCCGTGGCGCTTCCTCCGCAGCTTCTGCGGCCAACGCCGCCATCGACCACATGCGCGATTGGGCGCTGGGTTCCGCCGAAGGCGACTGGACCAGCATGGGTGTATACAGCGATGGTTCTTATGGTATTCAGGAAGGTCTGATCTACTCCTTCCCGGTTGTATGCAAGAACGGTGACTGGGAAATTGTTCAGGGCGTAGAAATCAATGACTTCTCCCGCGAGAAAATGACTGCGACCGAGACCGAGCTGGCTGAAGAGCGTGACGCTGTTGCGCACCTGCTGCCGTAAGCTTTTTACTTTTTAATAAGTTAGAAGCCAAAAAACCCGCACCTGGTTTCAGGTGCGGGTTTTTGCGTTTTTGGCCGGAGTTATCTGGTAGATGCGCCTTCGGCTTATCTACCCTACGGGTGTGTGATTGCCCGTAGCGCGTAGGGTGGATAAGCGCAGCGCATCCACCAGGTCAAAACCTCAGAACTTCACATTGCGGGGTGTGCGCGGGAAGGGGATCACATCGCGGATGTTACCCATTCCGGTCACGTAGGACACGATGCGATCGAAGCCCAGACCAAAGCCGCCGTGGGGCACGGTGCCGTAGCGACGCAGGTCGCGGTACCAGTCCAGGTGCTCCTTGGGAATATCCATCTCGTCCATGCGTGCGTCGAGCTTGTCCAGGCGCTCTTCGCGCTGGGAGCCACCGATGATTTCACCGATACCCGGTGCCAGCACGTCCATCGCCGCCACCGTCTTGCCGTCGTCATTCATGCGCATATAGAAGGCTTTGATGTCCTTCGGATAGTTCAGCACGATCACCGGCTTCTTGAAGTGTTTTTCGGCCAGATAGCGCTCGTGCTCAGACGCCAGGTCGATTCCCCAGGAAACCGGGAATTCGAACTTCTCTTTGCAGTTCTCAAGGATCTCGATGGCTTCGCAGTAATTGATACGCGCGAAGTCGTTATCGATGATGTTTTCCAGGCGGGTGATGGCTTCCTTGTCGATGCGCTGGGCGAAGAAGGCCATATCGTCGGCGCGCTCCGTTAGCACCGCCTTGAACACATACTTCAGCATTTCCTCCGCCAGATTGGCGCAGTCCGCCAGGTCCGCAAAGGCAATTTCCGGCTCCACCATCCAGAACTCCGCCAGGTGGCGGGTGGTGTTGGAGTTTTCAGCGCGGAAAGTCGGCCCGAAGGTATACACCTTGGACAGGGCCAGGCAGTAGCTCTCTACATTGAGCTGACCAGATACCGTGAGGAAAGTCTCTTCGCCGAAGAAGTCCTCGCTGTAATCCACATCTCCCTTATCGGTGAGGGGCAGGTTGGTCTGATCCAGAGTGCTGACCCGGAACATCTCACCGGCGCCTTCGCAATCAGATGCGGTGATGATGGGGGTATGTACATAATTGAAGCTGCGCTCATGGAAGAAGCGGTGTACCGCCTGGGCGATACAATTACGCACCCGCGCTACAGCGCCGCTGACGTTGGTGCGCGGTCGTAAATGGGCGTGTTCACGCAGGTGTTCCATGGTGTGACGTTTGGGCGACATGGGGTAGGTGTCCGGGTCTTCGACCCAGCCAACAACGGTCACGCTGGTTGCCAGCAACTCGATGGCCTGACCCTTGCCCTCGGAGGCCTTGATAGTGCCTTCAATATCCACGGCGCAGCCGGTGGTAAGGCGCAGCACTTCAGACTGGTAGTTGTTGATGTCCGCTTCCACGACCACCTGGATCGGATCGAAGCAGCTGCCATCGTGTACGGCGAGGAAAGACAGGCCCGCCTTGGAATCCCGGCGGGTGCGGATCCAGCCCTGGATTCGGGCGGTCTCACCTTCCCGCTGGCTGGATTTTAAAAGCTGTTCAATGGATTCAACTTGCATGATGGTGCTCTTGTTGTCGTTCGCGCCTGCCGATGGGGCATTGCTGTCGGTATAAGAACCACAGGCTGCGCGGTTGTTACACGCGTCTTTTGGTCGCGCAATCCGGCGGCATCTTGCCCCCTGCGTGCCGGAAAATCCACCCCTCAAACCTCAGAAGTGCAAGTGCGGCGGCCACGGGTCAGGTGGTGAATATGCGATGGCCGGAGAGTCGCTGTGGTCTGCAGTGCGGCTTTAGTATAGAAGGCAGAGCCCGCCGCCGTGACTCTTGGTTCAATTTTGCGCTGTCCTACACTGAAAGTATCACAGTGATGGATGTTGGAAGTTGTACCCATGGTCAAAGAAGTTGGCGGCGCGCGTGGGCGCCGGGCCTGTATTCTCCTCGCGCCCAATCAATCCCTGTCATTTGCCGGAAACCTGTGGGTGTTCATCTCGTTGGTTGCGGTGTCGCTCGGAATCAGTATTGCATTCGCTTTCGCCGGTGCCTGGATGGTAATTCCTTTTGCCGGGCTGGAAATTCTCCTGCTGGGCGCGCTATTCGGGTATGTATATATGGAAGGTACCCGCAGAGAGGTGATCCGAATCAGTGATGATCGCGTAGTACTGGATAGCAGTCGCGGGAATCTTGAGCGACCGGTGTATCACACGGAATTTGATCGCCACAGCCTTGCGGTGCTGGTGAGAATGGGAACAACCCCGGCGGAGCCGTCCTGTGTCACTTTCACCGGTCCGGAAGGTTGTCTGGAAATAGGAGACTTCCTGACGGACGCTGAAAAAGCCGCACTGGTTGAAAAGCTGGGGGATTGTGGCTTGCGAGCGCGCAAAGAACAGAGCTTTCGTTTGCAGGACTTTTAGGTAATCTCTGATCAGACTCCCTGCTGCCTAAGGATTTCCGAGCGACTAATAACCGATGTGTAACTTCGATCATCGGTTTCCTCACACGGATGCAGCGGGATATGAGTTCTATATAATGCCGGGCCCGAGGCGGAAACCTCGGGCCTTTTTACCTTGAGAAACAGTCCTAATAGTGAATTTAATCAGAGGGGCGGCATATGGCACATCCTAAGATCGGTAATCTCGCACCGGTATTTACGCTGAATAACCAGAATGGCGAAAAGGTCGCGTTGAAAGACTTTCGCGGCGAAAAAAATGTGGTGCTGTATTTCTACCCCAAGGCACTGACACCAGGCTGTACCACCCAGGCGTGTGGAATCCGTGATAGTGCCAAAGAGTTTGCCAAGCGAGACACTGTGGTTTTCGGTCTGAGCCCAGACCCTGAATCCAAGCTTCAGAAGTTTATTGATAAACATGAGCTCAATTTTGATCTGCTTGCAGATGAAGACCACAAGGTCGCCGACAAGTACGGTTGCTGGGGTCTGAAGAAATTTATGGGTAAAGAGTACATGGGCCTGATCCGTACCACCTTTATTATCGACAAGGCGGGTCGCTTACAGCACATCATGGATAAGGTGAAAACTAAGTCCCACCACGATGATGTGCTGAGCTGGATCGACGAGAACCTGGAATAAGCGAGTAGGGGCTTCTTCCAGTACTTGGTCTGGACGATTTTTAGCCCTTAGAGATCCCTGGGTAGCCCTTATTGGTTAGGTCCGGGGGTCTTCTCTGCGGTGGCGGCACGGCCGTTTTGTGCGTCGTTTAAAAAAAATTGCCTGTCGTCCCTTGCATTATCCTTATATGGTCTATACTGGCTTGTGTAAAGGAGCGCCGCTCAACCGTTTGGCCCAGAGCGATTGGGTGTGGTGCGAGGAAGTAGTACAAAAAGTGTTCACTCTGGGTAGGCTTCGATCGCCTGTTTTCAGGTGCGCCCCGCACCCAGGTAGTAGTCAGTCATTGTTGAATTTGTAACCGCAATTCAAGTCGGCAATGTCGCTGGCGGTGGTATATAGGGACTCGCAGGAAGCGGGCGTAGAACAATAACCGCGGCTCAAGGAACCCATCAAGGAGCAGCTCCATGAATCATATTCAGCCAGACCAGGCTTCGCTCTCGGAAGATAAACCTCTGCAACAGGCCAGACTGTCCGGAGATCCGAACATTCTCGACCAGTTGCTGGCACCGCCGGAGGCGACCAGCTTCGGTATTGCTGCAAGAGTTATCGATGTGCTGGAACAACGGATTGGAAAGGCATCTCTGGCAATTCGCCCGGTGGCATCTGACCTCAGTATGTCTACCCGGACGCTGCAGCGCCGTTTGCAGGAACACAACCTGAGTTTTGCCTCTCTGCGTGATCATGTTCGTTTCCGCCATGCAGTGCACTTCCTTAAAGACACTGCACTCAGCGTCGACGGCATTTCCCGTATTCTCGACTTTTCTGACAGAACCAGCTTTACCAGTGCATTCAAGCGTTGGACGGGTATGTCACCAACCGGTTATCGCCGCCAGGTAAGACAGCGCTTCTAAGTCGTCCCTGTCCGACTTTTACCTCGCATCACGTGGTTCAGGGCACCGGTAAACTCCGGTGCTCTGGATTGCCTCATTTTGTCAAAGCCGTTAGAGTTGGCCCCAGAATTTTGACTGACTCTATTGAGGTTTAGACCATGGATTTCTTTATTCCTGCCGCAATGGCACAAGAGGCCGCTCCGGCTCCTCAGGGCAACCCGCTGATCACTCTGCTGATGTTCGGTGGCCTGTTTGTGTTTATGTGGCTGTTTATCATTCGCCCGCAGCGCAAGCGCCAGAAAGAGCACCAGGAATTGGTGGGTGCCCTGAAGAAGGGGGATGAAGTGGTAATGACCAGTGGAATGCTGGGCCGGGTTGAAAAGGTGGACGACGATTACCTGATTCTGGAAGTCGCTGAGAATATGCAGCTCAAATTCCAGAAAGTCGCGGTACACGCGGTACTGCCCAAGGGCACCATCAAGAATATCTGAAGCTGTCCAGCCGACTGAAGGTGTTTATCACACTCTGTCGACTGGGCTTCATCTCGATCAAAACCCGGCTAGGCCGGGTTTTTTTGGTTTTGGCTTACCCTGATATGCCGTGAGACTGGCTGGCGACCTGCAATTTGCCCTGAGGAGGTCAATAGTGAAGATTAAATACCCCGCCAGAGAGACACTGGCGAATTTGCCGACGCCGTTACAACCTCTCGATCGCATCAGCGAAACCTTCTCTTATCCCTTCGAAGGTCCCAGGATCTGGGTGAAGCGGGACGATCTTACCGAGAGCGCAATGTCTGGTAATAAGTTACGCAAACTGGAGTTCATTATCGCGGAAGCCAAGGCGCAGGGGTGCGATACACTGATCACCTGCGGTGGAGAGCAATCAAATCACTGCCGGGCGACAGCTTTGGCTGCGGCCAAAGCCGGTTTGCGGGCGCATGTCCTGCTGCGAGCCGGTCGCAGTACAGACCTTGAGGCGTCGGCTCCCGACGGAAACCTTCTGGTGGATTTTCTCGCAGGGGCCCGTGTATCCCTATACCCATTAAAGGAATATCTCGCGCGACTCCCCGACCTGTTTGAAGAGTGGAGCGCACATTATTTGCAGCGAGGGCGCCGCGCCCTCTGTATTCCCACCGGTGGTAGCGATGGGTTGGGGATCTGGGGATATATCGCCGGTGCAGAAGAGATTATTTCCGATTGTCGCGCCTCAGGGTTTGAGCCTGAGCACCTGATATGTGCAACCGGTAGTGGTGGCACTCAATCCGGGTTGACTCTCGGTTGTCAGTTACTCGGTGTTGCTACCCAGGTCACGGGGTACGCGGTGTGCGACGATGAAGCGTATTTTTTGCGCAAAGTCGTGCAGGATATTGCGGACTGGAAGGTTCGCTACCCCGGAGCGGGCGGTGCCGGATTTGTATTGGACGAAGATCGAATACACGTGATTGATGATTACATTGGTCCGGGATATGCACTGGCCACTGAATCGGTTTACCAATCCATTGCGCTACTGGCTCAGCAAGAGGGGCTGTTACTGGATCCCGTTTATACCGGCAAAGCGTTTCATGGATTATTGGCTGAGATTAAGCGCGGGCGGTATCGAGGCAGCAAAAATCTCGTGTTCGTTCACACTGGCGGGCAGTTCGGAATATTCCCTCAGCGAGATGGTTTTAAAAGCAGTTGGGCTGAAAATTAGTCAGTAACCTGGCACTGAGTAAACACGGCCAATTGTTCGATGCCCAATCAAGGCCTGGCGTGGGTTCTGTTTCGCGACAGAATTCTCTGTTTTAGCGAAAAATTTGGTGATAAATCGAATTTTTGGCAGAAAACAGGACTATGCTGCTGATGATTGGCGGATTACTGTTCTCATTTTGGCGAAACTGCTACCCTCAGCGTCATTGTCGGGGCGGTCGAGTAATAAAAATCGGTGTTCTCACCGAGAGAACGATATCGAAAAACTGCCCGAATCTGTCTCGGCGGATCCTGCGTCGAGCATATTGCTGACTGTTTTTCAATCAAAAAATAAGAGCTGTGGGGGTTGATTTGGAATCATTCAATCAGTTGTTGCTAACCCTGGATGGGTTGCTGGGTTCAGCGGCCTGGTTTCCCTGGGTACTGTTAGGGGTCGGTTTTTTCTTCACGCTGTATCTGGGCTTCCCTCAGATCCGCTACTTCGGCCACGCGATCAAGATCGTGCGGGGTAAATACGATAAACCAGGTGACCCGGGGGATACCTCCCACTTCCAGGCGCTATCCACCGCACTGTCGGGTACCGTAGGTACCGGTAATATTGGTGGAGTGGGGCTCGCGATCTTCCTTGGCGGGCCGGCCGCGTTGTTCTGGATGTGGGTCACTGCATTTCTCGGTATGACGACAAAGTTCGTTGAGGTAACCCTATCTCATAAATATCGAATTAAGGCAGCGGACGGTTACTATGCCGGCGGCCCCATGTTCTACATGGAGCGACGGTTAAACATGAAGTGGCTGGCAGTCATATTTGCCATCGCGACGGTAATCAGCTCATTTGGTACCGGCAGTTTGCCGCAGGTCAATAATATTGCCCAGGCCATGTATGATACCTTTGGTCTGAGCAAGATGCTGACCGGCGGTGTGCTGGCGATTCTTCTCGGTCTGGTGATTATCGGCGGCATTACGCGTATCGCCAAAGTGACCTCAACCATTGTGCCGGTGATGGCTGTGCTGTACATCGTGGGCGCGCTGGCAGTTATCCTGTACAACTACCAGAACATCATCCCCTCCTTTTCTGCCGTTTTTGCCGGTGCCTTCAATGGCAGTGCGGCCATGGGCGGTTTCCTCGGCGCCAGCTTCGCCTACGCCTTTAACCGCGGCGTAAACCGCGGCCTCTTCTCCAACGAAGCCGGGCAGGGCTCAGCGCCCATTGCCCACGCCGCTGCACGCGCGGATGAGCCTGTATCTGAGGGTATGGTGTCACTGCTTGAGCCATTCATTGATACCCTGATCATCTGTACCCTGACCGGTCTGGTGATTCTGTCGTCGGGGGTCTGGACCGAGAAGCATATGAATCGCTTTGAACGCGCAGATATGATGGTGGTTGCCGGTACCTATACCGACAAAGATGAGGCAGATGTAAAACAGCTGTTTGGTTTCCTGAGCAATCAGAGCAGCGATGTTAAGCCATACACCGGGACTATTGTGGTCGCCGACGGCCTACCTCTGAATAAAGATGAGTTCACTGTGCTCAACTCTCGCTCCGTTGCCGAAGACGTGGAATTCCGAGTGGGCGGGGACAACTTCTCCGGTGTGCTCAACGTCAATAGCGGCCGCCTGGTAAATCCGAATGTCGATGTCTGGGGTAATTCGTTGTTGCACTCGGTGGCATTGACTAACCGGGCCTTCCAGAAAGGGTTCTTCGGAGAGTACGGAAGCTACATTGTTACCCTCGGGATTCTGCTGTTTGCCTTCTCGACGGCAATCGCCTGGTCCTATTATGGTGACCGCTCCATGATCTATCTGTTTGGTCCCAAAGCAGTAATGCCGTACCGGTTGGTCTACGTGGTGGCTTTCTTCTGGGCAGCGATCGAGGATACGACGATTATCTGGAACCTGTCCGCAGTGGCGATTGTGCTAATGACACTGCCAAACCTGTTTGGTATTTCTATCCTCGCAAGGGAAATGAAAGATACGGTCAAGGACTACTGGAAAGATCCCAGCCACAAATAATTGCTCGAATTACCAGGGCACAAAAAACCCGGCAAATGCCGGGTTTTTTGTATTTTAGGGGTGCCAATGAATCAGACATTGAGCAGCAGGTACTCGCGCTCCCAGGAGCTGATTACGCGGTTAAATTCCTCGTACTCATCCCGTTTGATCGCAGCCCAGGCGCGAACGAAGGTATCGCCAAACATTTCGACGGCTTCCGGACATTCTGCCAACAGGCTGAGCGCATGCTCCTGAGTGCGGGGTAGGGTGATGGGCTCTGATGAGCAATCGCCGGTGTACGGTTTGCTTGGTGTGACTTTGTTCATCATGCCGAGATAACCGCAGGCGAGCGAAGTCGCAATCGCCAGGTAGGGGTTGCAGTCGGCACCGGGGAAGCGGTTCTCCAGGCGTTTTGCCTGAGGTGAGCTGTCTGGTACTCGCAGCCCGGTGGTCCGATTGTCATAGCCCCAGTGCAGGCTGGTGGGCGCAGCCATTTCCGGTGTGAAACGGCGATAAGAATTTACGTTCGGAGCAAAAAACGTGATAAACCCCGGGGTGTATTTTTGCATGCCACCGATGAAGTGCATAAAACGCTCATTCTCAGAGCCGTCCTCATTTACAAAAATGTTTTTCCCGGTCTTGCTGTCAACGATACTCTGGTGGAGGTGCAGGGCACTGCCAGGCTCATCTTCCATGGGCTTCGCCATAAAAGTGGCATAGATGCCATGGCGCAGGGCGGTTTCACGTACCGTACGTTTGAAGGTGAATACCTGATCGGCAAGCCGGAGTGGATCGCCGTGCAGAAAGTTGATTTCCATCTGTGCGGTGCCGGATTCGTGGATCAGGGTGTCCACGTCTAGTCCCTGAGCTTCGCAGAAATCGTACATGTCTTCGATGATTGGCTCGTACTCATTGGCCGCATCAATACTGTAAGACTGGCGGGTTTTTTCCGTGCGCCCGGAGCGTCCTACGGGGGCGGAGAGTTTTTCATCGGGGTCGAGATTGCGTTTGACGAGGTAGAACTCAACTTCTGGAGCGACCACTGGCTGCCAGCCCTGTTCCGCATACTTGTCCAGTACGAACTTGAGAATATTGCGGGTGCTGATGGGGTGCGGTTTACCATCGCGGGTGTAGCAGTCGTGGATAATCTGCGCGGTAGGCTCGTTCGCCCAGGGGTTCAGGCGAATTGAGTCCGGGTCGGGTACCAGCAGCATGTCAGTATCTGCTGGGTCTACCAGTTCATTATGCTCGTCTACATAGTCGCCGGTCACCGTCTGAACCAGGATGCTCTCCGGCAGGCGGCTGTCTTCGGTCAGGAATTTGTCCGTCGGGGTGAATTTACCCCGCGCATTGCCGGACATATCCGGTACCAGGCACTCGACTTCGGAGATCGAATGTTCCGCGAGCCACTGGGTTATCTTGTCCATGTTACACCTTGTGATTGGAAGGCTTGTATTTGATTATCGTGCCAACTTCGCCAAACAGTAGCTTAAACCTCTGTGGGTGGCGAAGGATGATTTCCGGCGTACCGCAAATTTTTCATCCGGACTTTGATTATGGCAAGAAACCGAATTATTATTCAACAAATACCGAATAATGATTCGGTTTTAGCGAGGATGATTTTGGAGATACTCGATGTCCGCTAGCGGAAGCATTACCAGATTGCACGGCCATACCGATTCCTATTATGCGGCCAGTGCAAACCCCACTCCGGAATACCCGTGCCTGGAGGGCGAGGTGACAGCGGATGTGTGCATTATTGGTGCGGGGTATACCGGCCTTTCGTCCGCGCTCCACCTTGCCGAGCGCGGATACAAGGTGGTTGTCCTCGAAGCGGAGCGCGTGGGCTGGGGGGCTTCCGGGCGCAACGGCGGCCACGTGGGTGTTGGTCAGCGCAAAGGTCAGGAAGAGCTCGAAAAAATGCTGGGCAGGGATACCGCCAGAGCACTGTGGGATATGGGCCTGGAAGCGGTGCAACTCGTGGAGCACCTGATAAACCGGCACGGTATCCAGTGCGACCTGAAGCGCGGCATTATGCATTTGGCGGCCAAAAAGAGTCACGAGGCCGAGCTCCGCCAAGAGGTCGAATTGCTCAACCAGCGTTATGGCTATGAGGACATGCGATACGCCAACCGGGACGAAGTGGCTGATCTCGTCGGTTCGGATCGCTTTTTCGGCGGGCAGATAGATTCCGGTTCGTTGCACCTGCATCCACTTAATTATGCGCTCGGCCTTGCCGATGCCGCGCGGGCCGCAGGTGTCCTGTTTTTTGAACACAGTCGGGTCACAGGGTACGTCAGCGGCAGCCCCTGCGTAGTGTCCACAGAGCATGGGCGGGTGAGTGCGGCGAATATCGTCCTTGCCTGTAATGGGTACCTGGGCAAACTGGAGCCGCGTATGGCCGGGCGTATTATGCCCATCAACAACTTTGTGCTGGCCACAGAGCCTCTGGAGGAGAAGCTGGCACGAGAATTGATAGCGAACGACTACGCGCTGCAAGACACGCTGTTCGTGATCAATTATTGGAAATTGTCCGGAGACAACCGTCTGATTTTCGGCGGCGGCGAAAATTATTCATCGCGCTTTCCTCGAGATATTCGCGGGTTTGTACGGAAGTACATGCTGGAGGTCTACCCACAGTTGGCCGGTACGCAGATTGACTACGGTTGGGGCGGTACTCTGGCGATCACTATGAATCGAATGCCGAGTATTGGCAGGCTGGAACCGAACGTCTACTACAGCCAGGGGTACTCTGGGCACGGTGTGCCGACAGCGACGTTTGCCGGAAAAATTCTTGCGGAAGTGATTGCCGGTACCGAAGAGAGGTTTGATATATTGTCGCGCATTCCAACGCCAAGTTTCCCGGGGGGGACACTGCTGCGTTGGCCAGGACTGGTAGCAGGAATGCTCTATTACAGCTTATTGGACAAGTTGGGGCGATAGGGATCCTGGAAGTCTACAGTTCGCGGCTTCATCGACAGCGCCGGTGTCCCGGTGTTGCGGCACCGTGTTTCCAGTGGTTTTCGGGGTCAAAAAATAAAGTTGAATAATTGTTCGGTTTGTGGAATAACAGACCGAGCAGTTTGATTACTGGGGCCGTCCTAAGCGGTATCACTGGACACAAACCCGATAAAAATAACCCACGGGGAGTTACGATGACGCTATCAGACCGGTCGTTCATGGCCAAAAAAAACCTGCTGGCTACCACTATCGGCGCAATGATTTTCACTGTTAGCAGTGGCGCCACGGCAGCCGAGATCGAAGAAGTAACCGTCACCGCGCAAATGCGCGCCGAATCGCTGAAAGACGTCCCAATGTCGGTCAGCGCTTTTACCGGCGATACCATCAAGAGTGCGAACCTCAGTGACTTTAAAGATCTATTTGCCATAACACCGGGAATCTCTGGTGAAACTACGGATGGCTTTTTCGACTCTGTTTCCGTTCGCGGTGTGAACAATAACGGCTTTGGCTCGGGTAGTGATCCGGCCCTGGGGATATTTCTGGAAGGCGTTTACCAAAGTCGCTCCGGTGCGGCGCCCACCATGTACGATCTCGAACGGGTCGAGGTGGTGAAGGGGCCACAGGGTACGCTGTTTGGTCGGAATACGGCTTCTGGCGCTATTTCCATGACGACGCAAAAGCCCGGAGAGGCCTTTGCAGGGGAGGTGTCAGTCAGCGCCGGTCAATATGGCCGCCTGGACTTCGAAGGCGCCCTGGACATGCCGGTCAGCGAAGATTTTGCTGTGCGTATTGCCGGAGTTCATCAGGAAGAAGAAGGGCATGTGAAAAACCTGTCCGGTGGCCGCAAGCTAGGCGCCAGTGAAGTGGATGCCATGCGCTTTACTGCGGTGTACGACGGAATCGAGAACACCACCGTAACCTTTCTTGGTCAGTATGAAGATCGAATCAGTGACGGCACTATCTACCGGGCACTGGGTACCGACAGCGACTTCGATGAAGTCTACAACGACCAGCAAGGCGTAGACCAATCGGAAATCGGTGATGCAATCCTCACCATTGAGCACCAGATGGACGCTCTCACGTTTACCTCCATCACTGGCTACAAAACACATAATTACACTTATATCGAAGACTTTGACGGTACTGCGGATACCATCGACACCTTCGTGCGCGATCAGACTGGAGATTTTTTCAGTCAGGAATTTCGTCTGACCTCGGATAACAACGGTCCGTTTAATTGGGTCTTGGGTGCGAGCTATTACCAGGAAGACCTGGATGCCTACTTCGCCGGCGTCGATGCAGAGGACTTTATCTGCGCTGGTGCCATGGAAGTGGATTACGAGCTGGATGTAGACTCCTCCATGACCTGTGCGGAGCTGGCGCTGGCTTACCCAGAAGAAATGGATGATGCATTCTGGACCGGTGGTGACCCCTGGGAATACGCACCGACAGCGGGCATGGTCATTCCCGGTGGTGTCTCCGTGGGCGATGGCATGTCCATCGAGGAGTCCTATACCCGCGGCGAGTACAGCGGGTGGGGGGTGTTCGCGAACACCACCTTTGATCTGAGCGATGTCACGAGCCTTGGGTTGGGCGTTCGATACACCCAGGACCGCAAAATATATACCGTGGATTCTCCGTGGCCAGACACCTGGACCGGCGGCTGGAACTATCAGGCCATGTTCACCGACGGACCAATCACTGGCGACGATACCTGGAGCAACGTATCCGGCCGTGCCACCCTGAACCACGACTTCTCGGATAACATCACCGCTTATGCGAGCGTTGCTACCGGTTATAAATCCGGTGGCTTTGACTACCTGACCTATCGGGTCACAGACCCGGCGTTTGCACAAGACGAAGACGCCTGGCTGGAGGAATATGAGTGGACTGTCGATAGCAGCAATGCAGAGCCCAACAGTTTCGATGAAGAGCAGGTACTTTCCTATGAGTTGGGCGTGAAGGCGCGCTTGCTGGACAATCGCCTGCACCTGAATGCGGCTGCATTTCAGTACACCTACGAAGACCTGCAGCAGGCCTTCTTTATCGGCGCGGCTGCTGTGACCCGCAACGTCGGTGAGAGTGAGGGGCAAGGGCTGGAAGTCGACGCGCGCTGGCTGATTACCGATAACCTCGATCTCTATATGGGTGTTGCCTGGATGAACACCGATTTCACTGGCGCACCAGAAGAGCTGTGCGAAGATTGTGATGGTAATCAGATGGCCTTTGCGCCTGAATTTTCCTCGGCTACCGCACTGACCTATACCACGGATCTGGGCTTTGGTTCCCTGGCGCTGACCGGTGAATACAACTTCACTGGCGAACAGTTTGCCGACCTGGCAAATACCGAGGAAGTAAAACTCGACAGCCGTGGCGTGGTTAATCTTCGCGCTTCCATTACCGCGCCGAGCGAGAATCTCACTGCCGGTATCTACGTGGAAAACCTGACCGGGGAGGAGTACTACCACTGGGGCTATGCGGCGGCAGATTACAACCTGCCCGCCACCCAGACCGACCCTTCTCGCGGTCGAGTGGCTGGCGTCAGTGTAGATTACCGGTTCTGATACCAAAACTCATCTCACAGGATGGGCGAAAGGTCGGCAGCGATGCCGGCCTTTTTTAGTGAGCCACTGCCCCAATTGTGTTAAAAAGGACTGTCACAAGTAGGGAATTCGGAAGTGTCGAGCGCAGAACAGAATCGCCGCAGAAACCAGTTGTCGCCACGAAGAGAGCCGGTACAGGCCCGGGCCCGCGAGCGTGCCCGTCAGATCCTGGATACCACTGGCCAGCTTCTAGAGCGGGTGGGTCTGAATGATCTCACTACCATCCTGATCGCCAAAGAGCTCGGTGTCTCGGTTGGGTCGGTCTATCACTATTTCCCCAACAAACATGCCATTCTGTATGCCATGGGCGAGCAGTGGCTGGCGAGCCTTACCGAGCGCCTGAACGAGCTTGCGGCCAGTGATCTGGAGCAGCTCAGCCTGCGGGAATTTCTCGATGACCTGCTTACACGCTGGGTATCTGTCTACCGCGAGCAGCGGGGCCTGCTTCCTCTCGTTCAGGCGATGTGGGGGGTACCGGAACTGCACGAGTTGGACGAGCGCCACGATGAGCTTGTCATCAACCATCTGATGGATATGTTCCGCCGCCTGGGCTTTACCTGCCCTGCCAATGAAACCAATCGCCTGGCGCGCGCCACCCTGGAGACCTGCCACGCCATGTTACTGGTGGTGGTCAATCAGGTTGGTGTGCGCTCTGAACGGACGCGGGAAGATCTGCTCAATATGCTGATGGTGCTGCTTGAGCCGCATCGCAATGATGAATTCCCCTCTGGTCTGGACGATGTAGAAGCACCTTGAGGTGGCTTTGTGAATAGTACGAAACCCAACAAGCTGATCATTGCCATTTCCTCGCGGGCGTTATTTGACCTGCGGGAAAGTCACCAGATATTTGAAGAGCAGGGCGTCGATGCGTTTTCTGCGTATCAGATTGAGCGTGAAAATGACATTCTGCCCAAGGGCGAAGCCTTTTCCCTGGTGGAAAAGTTTTTGCAGATCAATGAACGGCTTTCCGGTGAACCCCGCGTCGAGGTGATTCTATTATCACGCAACAGCGCTGATACCGGCCTTCGGGTCTTCAACTCTATCGAACATTACGGCCTGAGCATCAGTCGCGCGGCCTTTTGTAATGGTGGCAGCCCCTATCGGTATATTGCTCCCTTTGGGTGTCATCTGTTCCTCTCCACCGACGGTGAGGATGTGCGGCGGGCGCTGGAGCAGGGGATTGCCGCGGCGACACTGATCCCGGGTGGTGCCCGACAGCGGGGCGATGAAGTACTGCGTTTTGCATTTGATGGTGATGCCGTCCTGTTTTCCGACGAGGCGGAGCAGATTTTCAAGCGCGATGGCTTGGCCGCTTTTGCCAACGCCGAGCGCGCATCTGCGAAAAAGCCGCTGCAGGGAGGCCCGTTCAAAGGGTTTCTCGAGGCGCTGCAACATCTTCAGGGGGAGTTCTCACCGGAGAACTGTCCCATCCGTACCGCTCTGGTCACCGCGCGTTCCGCGCCCGCGCACGAGCGGGTGATTCGCACCCTGCGTGCATGGAATATCCGCATCGATGAATCCATGTTTCTCGGCGGACTACCCAAAGGTGAGTTCCTCCGTGCATTCGGGGCAGACGTGTTTTTTGATGATCAGCCGACCCACTGTGCATCCGCCGCCGCCCATGTCGCTACCGGGCACGTGCCCCACGGCATAGCCAATCAGGGCAACTAACCGCCTTTGACTAGAATATATTCCCGCCAAATTTCCATAAGCGGCACATATCTCACCACTGCGGGTCACTTTTCGTAACTATTTGCTCGCATTTCTGATGTGCATATCACGTTCTGTTGGCCCGCTGTAACTTTCGCTGCTATGCTTTTCCCGCATAAAGTCGCAGAGTTTTTATAACCAATCGCTGGCGCAAAATTGATCGGGCCGATTGTTTTGCACAAATTGCCAGCAATGGACAGGGAGAGGCTATGAAGCTGCAGCAGTTGCGATATATCTGGGAAGTTGCTCATCACGACCTCAATGTGTCGGCCACCGCACAGAGTCTGTTTACTTCTCAGCCTGGAATCAGCAAGCAGATTCGATTGCTGGAAGATGAGCTGGGTGTCGAGATTTTCGCCCGCAGTGGCAAGCATCTGACCCGCGTAACGCCGGCCGGTGAGGCGATCCTCAAGACCGCTGGCGAAATAATGCGCAAGGTTGAGAATATCAAACAGGTAGCGCAGGAGTTCAGCAACGACAAGCGTGGCAGTCTCGCCATCGCTACCACCCACACCCAGGCGCGCTACGCGCTGCCCACGGTAATCAAGGCTTTTATTGCCCGCTATCCGGAAGTGTCCCTGCATATGCATCAGGGCACTCCGATGCAAATCTCAGAAATGGCCGCAGATGGCACCGCGGATTTCGCCATTGCCACCGAGGCGCTGGAATTGTTCAGCGATCTCGTGATGATGCCGGTATACCGCTGGAACCGCTGTATTCTGGTCCCCAAGGGCCACGAGCTCGCACAATTGTCCAAGCTGACTCTGGAAGACGTCGCCAGGTATCCGATTGTCACTTATGTGTTTGGGTTCACCGGACGCTCGAAACTCGATGAGGCCTTCCTCGAAAAAGGGCTGTCGCCCAAAGTGGTGTTCACCGCGGCGGATGCCGATGTGATCAAGACTTATGTGCGCCTTGGGTTGGGTATCGGCATTGTCGCCGATATGGCGGCAGTGGAAGATGAGGATAGTGATCTGGTGGCGCTGGACGCAAGCGAACTGTTCGAGTCCAGCGTAACGAAAATCGGTTTCCGGAAGGGGATTTTTCTACGTGGCTTTATGTACGAATTTATTCAGCAGTTCGCGCCGCACCTTACCCGTGAGTTGATCGATCAGGCGGCCCAGGCGTCCTCCCGTGCGGAAGTGGATGAGCTCTTTTCCCATATAGATCTACCGGTCTATTGATTGAAATCTGCCGGCTCCGAGTCGGTTCTCTAACGCTTCAATCGCCGTAAATCCATTTCACCGCACCTTGCGCTCCGCACCGCCATTTATGGCGGTGCCAAAACGGTATTTGGGAGATCGCAGTTGCCTTGCAGGGTGCGGGCGCAGTCCGAATCAACCTCGGGCAAACCGGCACCCATCATTTCCGCCCCGGCTTTGCGCGTTATCGCGCTGAATACATTACAGGTTCTTGAGTACTTCCTTGGCAAATTTGAAATACACGGTATAAACCTCCGGTTCTCTGCCTTCTTCCTCTACGACAAAAAATGGCGCGCGCTGGACGTTCAGGCGTTGTGCCAGCTGCATACCTGGACTCTCCGGGTCGCGCTCGTCGGCAATCAACGTCTCATCCAGATATTTTTCCTGATCGTTTTCCTTCAGCTTTTCCTCCACGTCTCGGCATTTACCACAAGGGGAGCCGTCAGCGAGGATTTTCTTTACCAGGGTAATTCGCATTGCACATAACCTTATACTGTAAGCCGGATCCGGACTGGCAGTCTTGGGCCGGACCGAGTCGCTTTTATGGTATTACCAGTGAATGGCGCGGAATCTAGCAAGGAAACAGGTATCAGGGAAATACCGAAGGGCGATAGCGATATAACTGCGATTTCACCTTAAGCAAGAAAGTCAATGAAATCGCGATTCGAGTGTTTCAAGCAGGATGCGCACCTTATCCAGGCACTCCTGGTGTTCCGCTTCGGGAATGGAGTCCGCCACAATGCCACCGCCTGCCGCGCAGCTTATTTCACCATTGCTGGCGGTGAGGGTGCGAATGGCAATATTGGTATCGGCTCGGCCGCAGCTGCTCAGATAACCGATACTCCCGCAATACACCCCGCGCGGGCTCAATTCAAGTTCACGAATGATTTCCATGGCGCGGCGCTTGGGGGCACCGGTAATTGAACCACCGGGAAAGCATGCGTGGATTACGTCTGCGAACTCCAGTGTGTCGGGAACCTGACCGGTAATGGTGCTTACCAGGTGATGCACATTCGCAAAACTCTGTAGTTCAAACAGGTTAGGGACACGCACGCTGCCACGCTGGCAGACTTTCCCGAAATCATTGCGCAGTAAGTCCACGATCATCAGGTTTTCCGCCCGATCCTTTACACTTTCCTGCAAGCGTCTAGCGAATGCCGCGTCTTCTACCGCATCAATGGCCCGAGGAAGGGTGCCCTTGATCGGTTCGGTTTGTAGGAAGCGTCCATCCTGCAGGATAAATCGCTCCGGTGATAGGCTGAGGATCGCCCCTCCGGGGACCGTCAGAAATGCGGAAAACGGCCCAGCAGCGACTTCCCGTAATGCCATATATGCGGTTAGTGGGTTCCCTTCGAATTCTGCGAGAAACCGCTGGGTAAAGTTGGCCTGGTAAATGTCGCCGGCCTGTATGTATTCCAGAATACGGGCAATGCGTCTGGCATATTCCTTTGCGGTGAACTCATGCTGAAACCGGCTTGTCAGATGAAACGAGTCGTTGTGTGCTGCCGGTGCATCCCAAGCGACTGTTTCAAAGCGTTGGCGCAGATCCCGTTTCTGGCTATCGGTACAGGCCGGGTGGAACACCAGATGCGCACTGCCCAGTTGATGGTCGGCGATCACTGCCCAGCTGTACAGGCCGAAGAAGCCGGCGGGTAGCGGTGAGGGACGCTCATCTGCGGACAGGAAGTTCCCCCTGGCTCCTAGCTCGTATCCGGCGTAGCCGATAGCACCACCGCAGAAGGGTATCTGCTGGTCAGCCTCCTGTGGCGCCAGCTCGCACACAAGGTCATCAAGATCCGCGAATGGTGCTGAATCACTGGAGGAAAGTGTCAGGGTAGCGATTGGATCTGCGCTTATGATGTCGAAACGCCCCCCGCGCGCGGTCGCGAGGCCGGAATCCAGCCAGACCGGGTATGGGAGGTCGGCCAGCACGGCTAGTGCCGCGCCGATATTGCGGGAATAGGGCAGGGAAATGATCTGCAAAACGTCAACCAAACTTCACGCGGAATGAACACCCCGGACGCAAGGATCTGTCCGGGGCGGCCCCTTGGGTGGCGCTACTTTACTCCAATTTGCCTGTTTAGCCCAACGAACGGGAATGGCAGCGGTCAAGCGGGTGCGCAATCGGAGTATTTTTTGTCGCCATTGACAAAAGTTAGCTGATTCTGCGCTCAATTCCTGCCTGAGACATCAGGCGTGTGGCGAGCTCCTCGACGGAGAGCTCGGTGGCGTCCAAGAAAGGGATCTGTGCTCGGCGCAGCATCTGTTCAACCTGACGCACCTCAAACTCACACTGTTCCGGTGAGGCATAGCGGCTATTCGCACGTCGCTCCTGACGAATGCTCATCAGGCGCCGGGGGTCAATTGTGAGGCCGAACAATTTGTGCTGAAAGGGGCGCAGGATTTTTGGTAGGGATGTACTGTCCATGTCTTCTTCTGTGATGGGGTAGTTGGCTGCGCGCAGGCCGAATTGCAGGGCCAGATAGAGACAAGTTGGTGTTTTACCCGAGCGTGATACCCCGACAAGAATAATATCGGCACTTTCGAATTCGCGGGTGCGACGGCCATCGTCATTGTCCATGGCATAGTGCACGGCATCGATACGGGCCGTATAGCGGCTGTTGTCTGCTATACCGTGTGAAACCCCGACGGATCGATTGGGCGCGGACCCAAACAGATTCGCCAGAGGTGCGAGATAGCTTTCAAAAACATCCAGCATCAGCGCCGAGCTCTGGTGCAGTTGCCCGCGGATATGATCCGAAACAATACTGGTGATGATAATGGGTTGTAGCCCGGACTCTTCGGCGGCCTGTTCGATTCTTTGCAGTACCTGTTTGACCCGGGCTTCAGAATCTACGTAGGGGACAGTCACCTGTTCCACCTGGTGGTCGGGAAATTGCGCCAATAGGCTGTGCCCGATTCCCTCTACCGTGAGGCCCGTCCCATCGGAAATAAAAAAGGCAGTGCGCTTTGGCGGGTGGGTATCAAATGTGGAGCAGGTACCGAAACGGGTAGGTTGATTCATGGGCAGGTCGCTTGATGGTTGTATAGAGAGTAATCGTGAAATCGCCAAGTTCAACAATACCAAAAAACTCGTAGGGTGATTTACGAATCCAAGACAAAGCGGTTGAAGTTACCAAAGACTCAATGTTCGCGAATCGTCTGGGGGCGGTCATCCAGAAAGTGCGTTTGTAGAAAAATTACAACAGAAAAGCGACCATTTCACCGACGTTTGCGGGGTATTATTTACAAAACCCTTCCTTATAATCTGCCGCCAATACAGAAGTTGCAGAGGGCAATCCATTGACCACTTACACTATCGAGTTCGCGAAGCTGGGCATGGCGGACGTCGACAAGGTCGGCGGTAAGAACGCATCCCTGGGTGAGATGATTTCCTCCCTGTCAGGTGCCGGCGTCAGCGTACCGGGCGGGTTTGCCACTACTGCCGAAGCTTTTCGTGAATTCCTGTCCTCTGCAGGACTGGATACCCGCATCGCCGAGCGCTTGCAGGAACTGGATGTCGACGATGTAACCGCACTGGCTGCCGCCGGTGAAGAAATTCGTCAGTGGCTGCTGGACACGCCATTTCCGGCGGGGCTGGAGAAAGAGATACGCGCAGGGTATGAGGCCCTGGGGGGCGGTGAGACCGCCGTTGCCGTACGCTCTTCCGCCACCGCGGAAGATCTGCCGGATGCTTCCTTTGCTGGACAGCAGGAAACTTTCCTGAATATTCGCGGGATCGACGCGGTTCTCCAGGCCGTTCGGGAAGTTTTTGCATCCCTGTACAACGATCGCGCTATTGCCTATCGCGTACACACGGGATACGCGGATGTAGGTGTTTACCTGTCGGCTGGCATCCAACATATGGTTCGCAGTGAAACAGGCGCCTCTGGGGTCATGTTTACACTGGATACCGAGAGCGGCTTCCGCGACGTGATTTTTGTAACCGCCGCGTACGGTCTCGGAGAGACCGTAGTGCAGGGTGCGGTGAACCCTGACGAGTTTTATCTGTACAAGCCTGCGCTCGAGGCCAAACGCCCTGCAATACTGCGCCGTAATCGCGGCAGTAAAGCCATCAAAATGATATACGACGCGAGTGGCGAATGCGGCCGCTCGGTCAAAACCGTACAGGTACCGGAAGTGGATCGCCTGCGTTTTGCCCTGACCGATGAGGAGCTCACCGAGCTAGCCAATCAGGCGCGCAAGATCGAGGCGCACTACCAGCGCCCGATGGATATCGAATGGGCGAAAGATGGCGATTCCGGCAAGCTGTTTATCGTGCAGGCACGCCCGGAAACCGTACGCTCGCGAGATACCGGTACCAGTATCGAGCGCTATAAGCTGCAGGAGCGTGGCGACATCCTTTGCGAGGGCCGTGCCATTGGCCAGCGTATCGGAGCCGGCCCTGTGCGCGTACTCGACTCGGTAGAGGACATGGCCAAGATGCAGGACGGCGACGTCCTGGTAACCGATATGACTGACCCGGATTGGGAGCCAGTACTGAAAAAGGCCAGTGCGATCGTTACCAACCGCGGCGGCCGCACCTGTCACGCGGCGATTATCGCCCGGGAACTCGGTATTCCCGCGGTCGTTGGCTGTGGTGACGCCACCGAGAAACTGTCGACCGGGACCCCGGTCACCGTAACTTGTGCAGAAGGTGATACCGGCTTCGTAATGTCCGGTCAGCTGGATTTCGAGCGTTCCCTCACCGAAGTGACCGATATGCCCGATCTGCCTTTCAAGATTATGCTGAACGTGGGGAATCCGGACCGTGCCTTTGCTTTCAGCAATTTGCCGAATCAGGGTGTCGGACTGGCGCGTCTGGAATTCATTCTTAACCGTATGATCGGAATTCACCCGAAGGCACTGCTGGAGCTGGACCGGCTGCCACAGGACCTGCAACAGAATATCCGCAACCGCATTGGCGGTTACGCCTCGCCGGAAGATTTTATTGTCGAAAAGCTGGTCGAGGGTATTTCCACCTTGGCCGCCGCGTTTGCGCCGAATCGCACTATTGTGCGGCTGTCGGACTTCAAGTCCAATGAGTACGCTCACCTGTTGGGCGGCCAGATGTACGAGCCTAGCGAGGAAAACCCGATGCTCGGTTTTCGCGGTGCTGCGCGCTATCGCTCCAAAGACTTCCGTCACTGCTTTGCCCTGGAATGCAAGGCGCTGAAAAAAGTTCGAGACGAAATGGGACTCACCAATGTGGAGATCATGGTGCCTTTCGTGCGCACGCCAGATGAAGCCCGCCAGGTTGTGGCGTTATTGGAAGAAAATGGGCTGAAGCGCGGAGAGAATGGCCTCAAGATCATCATGATGTGTGAGCTCCCGTCCAATGCCCTGCTGGCAGAAGATTTCCTGCAGTATTTTGATGGATTCTCCATCGGCTCCAACGATCTGACTCAGCTTACTCTGGGGCTGGATCGGGATTCCGGACTGGTGGCAGAACTGTTCGATGAGCGTGACCCGGCGGTGAAAATGCTCCTGTCTCGTGCGATTCAGGCCTGTAAAAAAGCTGGAAAGTATGTGGGGATATGCGGGCAGGGTCCCTCGGACCACAAAGATTTCGCTCAGTGGCTGATGGACGAAGGAATTGACAGTGTTTCCTTGAATCCGGATACCGCAGTGGATACCTGGCTGTATCTCGCCAATCAGCGAAGCGCGGATGAGTCGAAGTAGGAGGGTTATGCCCCTGACTAACCTTATTTGCACGCAAAGAATGCGCGCAATGGCGAGATAAGTACTTATCAGACCCGGTTTTCGCGGCCTGAGCACGATAAAGCGACCGAATTGGTCGCTTTTTTTTTGCCTGTAATTAGGAAATATTTCCACGTTGACGCCACATCGGACGAAATGGACTTCGGCGAAACCGACCCCACGGGCTTGTGGCGACGTTTATCGCAGTCTAAGTGCATTGCCAAATTCCATAAAACCGGCAAAAGCTCTATTAAATCAATCTAAGCACGGCAAGTACGATCAATAAAATCGAACAAGCTTCCGTACAAAGCAGCGCAGTAATGCGGTGATCTGCGGAGGCTTCGATTGCTGTTATTCACCGAGAAAACCTTCTATTGAAGTACTGACCGAGGTGCCATCATGCTTAGACGTTTCCTGTTCTCTCCCAATGAAGAGCCTTTCACCCGCGCGCAAGACGGGCAATACACGCTAGAACATTCCGGGGGGGGTGTGGCCGTTGAAGCAGGGGCAACCGAGCGAATTTCAGCGGGCGTCTCGCGCCGCTTTGTAGCTGCCGCGTTGCTGTTCGCCGCGACACTGCTAGGGAGCCTCTGGCCGACACTCGCCGAGGCGCACAACGGAGGAAACTGGTTTGACGATCAGGCTGCGGCGAGTTCTTCCGGTGCACCGTCCATTCGTATCAATCTCAGTGAACAGAAGGCGTACTTCTACAAAGGCGGCAAGTTGGTCGGCGTATCACTGATTTCTTCCGGTAAACAGGGTTTCCGTACCAGTCCCGGGAAATTTCGTGTATTAGCCAAGCGTCCCAATCACCGCTCAAGTATTTATGGTAGCTATGTGGACCGGAGCACGGGCCGTGTCGTCAAGGCAGATGTTGATACGCGCAAGCATCGCCGCCCGGCGGGAACCTATTATCGTGGAGCGAAAATGAACCACTATATCCGCTTCAATGGCGGGGTAGGTCTGCATGCTTCCGGCCATGTTCCCCGCTATCCGGCGTCACACGGTTGTGTGCGTATGCCGCCGCACATGGCGCGTAAGTTTTATCAGTATTCACGTGTCGGTATGCCTGTAACGGTCAGTTACTGAGTTGCATTCCCTATTGGCAATCCGCACCGGGAAATGTGTATCCATGGGATAGAAATTCCCGGAAGCCTGCGGGACCTGTTTGCCGGGTATTATCCATAGAGGTAATACCCGGCATTTTTGTTGCCGCGCTGTAGCCGGAAGGGAGAATCGCTATGATGAGGTGCTGGCCGAATATGTATGATCGGCACCACATAGAATGACCTTCAGGAACGATGATTGGACTCAGGAGCCTGCCATGAACCAAAAAATGATATCTACCCCAGACCTGTGTGATGAATTTCCCGATCTGGTTCAGGTGGTAGAGCCCATGTTTATCAACTATGGGGGCAGGGAAGCATTCGGCGGGGAAATTGTCACGATCAAATGCTTTGAAGACAACTCACTGGTGCGTGAGCGGGTGGCGGAAGATGGTACTGGCAAAGTACTGGTGGTGGATGCTGGAGGGTCGATGCGTAGGGCCTGTCTCGGTGACATACTGGCCGAAAAGGCGTGTCGGAACCGATGGGCCGGGATTCTGATGTACGGTTGTATACGCGATGTGGATGCGATTTCTGGTCTAGAGTTAGGAGTACAGGCGCTGGGAAGCCACCCAATGAAGACCGATAAAAAGGGTATCGGGGAACGGGATATTGCGGTGACTTTTGGCGGCGTCTCCTTTAAACCTGGAGAGTATTTGTACGCCGATAATAACGGTGTGATAGTTTCTCCCCAACCGCTTATGTAATTTGGAAATATCAGAATCTGCTTTATTTGCGCTGGTCCTGCTGTCTGCGCTTGCTCATGCCGTATGGAATGCGGTGGTCAAACACAGTGAAGAAGGTTTCCTGCAGCTGGCGATGATCCGCAGTGTCGGCCTTCTGGTAGGCGCTGCACTTGCCACACAACTACCCCTTCCCGGGCACAACGCATTGGGTTACCTGCTCGGCGGAGCGTTTTTTCAGTATCTGTATTTCTTCCTGTTATCCCGGTCCTATCGCGCACTGGACTACGGTACCGCATACCCTATTGCCCGGGGCGTGACCCCGCTTATGGTGGCGACTGCCGCGTTGCTATTTCTTGATGAATCGTTACAGCCACTGCAACTGACCGGCATCTTACTGGTGACCTGCGGTATCTTCGCACTCATCATGAAGGAGCTGCGGGTGAGCAGAATGGGCATCCTGTACTCCGTTGGCACCGGAATCGCCATTACTGGCTATACAACTCTCGGCGCAGCGGGCGTACGCAGTGTCGAAAACCCACTCAGTTACGTGGCCTGGCTAGAAATTCTCTCCGGAGGCGGAATCATTCTGGCGGTCCTCCTGACACGTCCTCTGAAAGGGCTCGCCTTTGCCCGAGCACACTTCCTGCGAAGTTCACTTTCCGGTGTTCTTGCCACGAGTGGCTTCGGTATCGCGTTGTGGGCAACATCAATGATGCCTGTGGCGGCGGTTGCCGCAACCCGAGAGGTGAGTATCCTATTTGCTTCTCTCATTTCCGTATTCCTGCTTAACGAGCGTTTTTCTCTACAGCGTGTCTTCGCAGCATTGATTATTTTCTGCGGCATTGGCACTCTGGCACTTGCCTGATATTCACCATACCCGTAATTGATTGCCTATAGTTGCAAGCAAGCGCGGCACATAGCGGCAGCGGTCAACTTATGCGCCGCAGCGGTTAAATCAGTTGCTGTCTGTTGTCATTCCGTTGGCACTGCAATCAATACTTCAACAAGGATAAGTAATGAGTACCCTGCGTCAGAAGTGGATCACAGCCCCATTATTGAAGTGGATCAAAAAGGTTCTTCCGCCCATATCCGACACAGAGCGTGCGGCGATGGAAGCGGGGGAGGTATGGTGGGATGCCCAGTTGCTCTCGGGTAAGCCGGACTGGAATCAATTGCTCGAAATGGGGCCGCCGACTCTGACAGATGCAGAGCAGGCTTTTATTGAGGGGCCGGTGGAAGAACTCTGCAAGATGATCGACGATTGGCAAATCTCCTATGAAGATCACGACATCTCCGAAGAGATCTGGGAGTTTCTCAAGAAAAATCGATTCTTCGGGATCATCATTCCGGAGGAGTTCGGCGGTCTCGGCTTTTCCCCGACGGCACATGCGCAGATCGTAACGAAAATCTCTACCCGCAGTACCAGTGTGGGTGTCACAGTGATGGTGCCCAACTCTCTTGGACCCGGGGAGTTACTGATGGCCCACGGCACCGACGCGCAGAAGCAGCACTACCTGCCACGCCTGGCGGACGGGCGTGATATCCCCTGTTTTGGCCTGACAAGCCCGGAGGCTGGCTCCGATGCAGCTTCAATGGTCGATCACGGTGTGGTCTGCTACGGCGACTACAAGGGTGAAAAGACACTGGGGATGCGCGTGAACTGGCACAAGCGCTATATCACCCTTGGCCCGGTAGCCACCGTACTTGGCCTCGCATTCAAGCTATATGACCCGGACCATATTCTGGGGGAAGAAGAAGAACTTGGTATTACTGTTGCCCTGGTACCCACGGATACAGAAGGTGTAACCATCGGTCAGCGCCACTTACCCGCAATGCAGGCGTTTATGAATGGTCCGAATTGGGGGAAAGATGTCTTTATTCCGATGGAATGGATTATTGGCGGGCAAGAAAATATCGGTCACGGTTGGCACATGCTGATGAGTGCGTTGGCCGCCGGACGAGGCATCTCGCTACCGTCCCTGTCCACCGGCGGTGCGCAACTGGCGGCCCGTACGACCGGTGCCTACGCCCATATTCGCGAGCAGTTTGGTATATCGATCGGGAAATTCGAGGGTGTACAGCGTCGTCTCGCGGAAATTGCCGGTATCGCCTATGTACTGGATTCCGCGCACAAAACCACTACCCGCGCACTGGACCAGGGTCGTAAACCCGCCGTAGTGTCGGCAATCATGAAGGCCCACGCGACCAACGGTTTACGACAGGCCATAAATGATGCCATGGACATCCATGCAGGTAAGGCCATCATTGACGGCCCGTCGAATTACCTGGGCAATGTCTATCGGGCAGTACCGGTCGCCATCACCGTCGAGGGCGCAAATATTTTAACCCGCAGCCTGATGATCTTTGGCCAAGGAGCCATTCGTTGTCACCCATATCTGCTGCAGGAAATGGAGGCTGCCACCAACCCTGACAATGATGCGGGTGTGAAGGAACTGGATGCTCTGCTGCCGAAACACTTCCTGTTTCAATTGAAGACCCTCGGCCGTGCCATGTTTCATGGCTGGACCGGCGGCCTGTTCGCAAGCAGCCCCAAGGGGGTTGGCGATGCCGCCAAATATTATCGGCAAATGAATCGTTATTCTGCGGTCCTTACCCTGGTCACCGAGATTTCACTGATGTCACTTGGCGGCGAACTTAAACGGAAAGAAATGATATCGGCCCGACTGGGGGATGTATTGAGTGAGCTCTATCTGATGAGTTGCACACTCAAGCGTTTTCACGATGACGGTAGTCCGAAAGAAGACCGGCCATTACTGGAATTTGCCATGCGCTCAGGCTTTCACAATATCGAAGTCAGCCTGATTGAAGTCTTTCATAACTTCCCTGTACGTTTTGTCGGGCAATTCATGCACTTCCTTACCATGCCCTGGGGGCACAGTATTCGTGCCGCATCGGACCGCCAGGCGCGAGCCTGTGCCAACCTGATTATGGAACCGTCTGATACCCGCGACCGCCTGACCCAGGGGGTATTCCTGGGAAATCCTGGCGATGGTATTGATGTGGTCGAACAGGCATTCCTGAAAAGTCATGAGACCGCCCCAATCCGTGAAAAAATGAAAAAGGCCGGTATCCGCTCGCTCAGCGTGGACGCTGTGGAACAAGCACGGACGAAGGGTGTCATCAATGATGAAGAGTCGGCGCAAATAAAATCGACGGCAGAGGCCGTGGACAAGGCAATTCAGGTTGACCATTTCGGTTCCCTCGGCGAGCAAACCGCCAAGGGTTGACCAGTACGAGGCGCTCATGGCATCTAATGTTTCAGCCCCGGATTGCTTTGACAGGGCAGAGGCCTGTGTTGATGCGGTTTTGGAAAAAGTTGGCAAACGCATCGTTCTGGGGCTACCGCTGGGCATTGGCAAGGCGAATCATTTTGCTAATGCCCTGTACGCACGGGCCGAAGTGGATCCCGAAATTTCCCTGACGATTTTTACTGCGCTGACACTGGAGCGACCATCCGGCCATAGCGAGCTGGAACGGCGATTTGTACAGCCACTGCTGGACCGACTTTATTCCGACTATCAGGACCTTGCCTACAATCAGGCGCGTCGACGTGGGCTGTTACCGAAAAATGTCGAAGTATGTGAATTCTTCATGCAACCTGGGAGTTTCCTTAACTCACCCAACGCCCAACAGAGTTATGTGAGCTCAAACTACACCCATGTACCCCGAGACCTTCTCGACCGGGGTGTCAATGTGGTTGCGCAAATGGTGACTCCGGCACCGGACGATTCTGGTGATCTGAGTTTGAGCTCCAACCCAGATCTCACTCTGCCGTTGCTTGCGCTCGCCGAGGAGCGCCGTTATGGCCATATCACAATGGTTGGTGAGATTAACCCTCAGCTTCCATTTGTCGGAGGCGATGCACGTGTTCCGGCGAGTAAGTTCGATTTTTTGCTCGCTGGCGACGTTTTTGACCAGGAAATCTTTCCTGCGCCCAATGCACCGGTTCGTCTGACGGAGTATGCATTGGCATTTCATATTGCCGCACTGGTGAAAGATGGCGGCACATTGCAGGTCGGTATCGGCGCATTGGGTGATGCGGTATGCCATGTTCTGGCGCTGCGCCAACGTAAAAACACCGACTTTATCGATATTCTCGAGGCGCTACAGGCCGAGTCTCCTTCAACCATCTGTCATCTACCTCTGGAGACCGGTCGATTCCAGCGAGGCTTGTACGGTGCCAGTGAAATGGTTCCGGAAGGCTTCTTTCATCTGCGCGATGCCGGAGTACTGGTGCGCAATGTCTATCCTGATACCGCGCTTCAAAAACTCCTGAATGAGGGGCGGGTGTCAGAGACCGTTGATGAGGCACTGCTATTGGCACTACGTGATGTCGGTAGAATCAAGAGCCCACTGAGTGAAGGGGATACACGATTTCTACAAGAGGTGGGTATTGTCGATCCATCCTACAGTTGGCGCGGACACCGCTTCCTCGATGAGGGGGGCGAAATGGAGGAATGTGATCTCCATTCGTCCAGCGGCCGAAAGCGGTTGCTTGGTACCTGTGAAGGGAACGCCATAAAAGGCGGCACCTGGTTGCACGGTGGTTTTTACCTGGGGTCTACCCGGCTTTACGAGCGCCTGCGGACGATGCCGACTGGTGATATGGCGGGAATCAATATGACCGCCATCGACTATATCAATGACATGCTTAAGAGCTCCGAGCTCAAGATTGCCCAGCGACAGCATGCTCGCTTCGTCAATTCTGCAATGATGGTGACGCTAAATGGAGCGGTCATCTCCGATGGCCTTGAAGATGGCAAGGTCGTCAGTGGAGTGGGGGGGCAGTATAACTTCGTCGCACAGGCGCACGGACTACCCGGGGGGCGCTCCATCATTGCCGTACCCAGTACACGCCACTCTGGCGGTCGTGTTTGCAGCAACATCGTGTGGGAGTATCCCCACTGCACAATTCCCCGGCATTTGCGAGATATTGTGGTAACCGAATACGGCGTGGCGGATCTTCGGGGCAAGACCGATCGCGATGTGATTGTAGCGATGCTGTGCATCACCGATTCCCGTTTTCAACAGGAGTTACTGGGCAAGGCCCGGGATGCGGGAAAGGTAGAAGCCGACTGCTGTATTCCCAAACCCTTTACCAATAATACACCGGAAAAACTACACGCCGTGTTTGGACAGGGGCACCGGCTCAGCCTGCTGCCGTATTACCCACTGGGCACCGATTTGACTGAAGAAGAGGCGCGACTCGCCGTGGCTCTGAAAGCAGTCAAAGAAGAAGGGCGTAAGCTCTGGGAGCTGTGGCCCATTCTTCGCAAAGGGTTGAAAGCCTGTAAGAGTGAGGCCTCAGAATTTCAATCAATCCACGCTTGTCTGAAACGTATGGGCTTCAACCGTACCGATACCTTTGAGCATCGCCTTGAGGCCTATGTCGTGGCTGGCGCACTGGTCCGGTTCTACGACGAGCGGCGTCCTCTGGGGGAGACTGCTGTGAGTGTTGACACTGTGAGCGCGTGATGTGTACCAGGGTATCCTCCGCCGAAGTCAGGCATTTTGCTGGCTCGCCTGAATAGCGGTTAGTGCAATGGTATATACAATGTCATCGACGAGGGCTCCGCGGGACAGGTCGTTGACGGGCTTGCGCATTCCCTGAAGCATAGGACCGATACTAATAAGATCCGCACTGCGCTGTACCGCCTTGTAAGTTGTATTGCCGGTGTTCAGATCCGGAAAAATAAATACCGTCGCACGGCCAGCCACCGGGCTATCTGGCGCTTTCTTTTTGGCGACATTTTCCATAATGGCGGCGTCGTATTGCAGTGGACCATCAATGACAAGGTCCGGTCTTTTATTCTGAGCCAATCGGGTTGCTTCTCGCACTTTATCGACGTCACTACCGGACCCTGACGTACCGGTGGAATAGCTGATCATGGCTACCCGGGGCTCGATTCCGAACGCCTCGGCGGAATCCGCAGACTGAATGGCGATATCTGCGAGCTCCTCTGCATCTGGGTCCGGGTTGATCGCGCAGTCTCCGTAGACAAGCACCTGATCCGGCAGAAGCATAAAGAACACGGATGAGACCAGGGACGCACCAGGTGCGGTTTTAATCAGTTGTAACGCAGGGCGAATGGTGTTCGCGGTGGTATGCACGGCACCGGAAACCAGTCCGTCAACCTCACCCTCGGCCAGCATCATAGTACCGAGTACCACGTTGTCCTGCAGTTGCTCTTTGGCGACGATTTCGGTGAGTCCTTTGTTTTTGCGGAGCTCAACCATCGCGTCCACATATTTGTTGCGGGCGCTCTCTGGGTCAATGATTTCGACCTTGTCGGCGAGGGCAATTCCCTGTTGCTCCGCCACACGGTGAATCTCCTTTGGGTCACCGAGCAGCACCGGGCGCGCTATGCCGCGCTCGGCGCAAACAAGTGCCGCTTTCACTGTACGCGGCTCATCGCCCTCCGGCAGCACAATCCGCTTGTTGGCACGTCTCGCCAGCTCTGTCAGGTAGTAACGAAACGCGGGGGGAGAAAGACGCCGCGGTCGATTGGAATCTTTGCCCAGTGACTCCAGCCAGTGATTGTCGAGATGACCAGCGATGAAATCCTGTACTTTTTCTATGCGCTCTATGTCGTCGGTGGGTGTTTCAGTGTTGAAGGATTGCAGCTGCAGCGCAGTCTGCCAGGTATTGCTCTGTACCAGTATCACAGGTAAGCCGGTTTCCATCGCCGGTGCGCACAGCTTACGGACCTGTGACTCAATGTGGTAACCACCGGTCAGCAATAGACAGCCAATCTTGATGCCGTTCATTGCCGCAAGGCAGGCTGCGACTATGACATCGGGCCTATCCCCCGAGGACACCAGCATGGAACCCGGCTCAAATCGGTAGATCATATTACCCAAGGAGCGGGAACAGAAGGTCACACTGTGCAGTCGTCGACTCTCCAGTTCACCGTAGTTAATGATTTCTGCCTGGAAGTGGTCCGCGAGGTCTTTCGCTCTTGGTGCGACCAGCTCGGCATTCCAGGGAATGCACCCGATAATCGGCAGTGGACTCTTGCCAAACAGAGACAGAATTTCGAGGCTCCCACGACGTACTCGTGGGCCCTCGAATACCCCGGTAATATCTGCCCCCGGCGCGTCCGGGACCTGAGAGGGAGCTCCTACCTTGTTTACGATACAGCCCACCACCCGCCCGGAGCTGGCGCCATCAAATGTGGTCAAGGCAACTTCCAGTCGATCTTTCAACTGCTGGATTGAATCCAGTTCGGGGCATACCACAAGAACGATTTCTGCATCCAGGGTCTTTGCTATCTGCAGATTCAGCAGGCTGGCAAATTGGTTCTCGGCATTGGGCACCAGGCCCTCGACAATCGCAACATCGGCCTTATGCGCGTGATCGTTATAACGGGACAGCACTTCTTCCAGCAGGTCTGCCAGGTCGTCATGACCAATCATCGACTCCGCGTGTTGCATACTGAAAGATTCGGGCACTTTCAGATTTGATGCCCTTCGAAGGATCTCATTGCTTCGGTCTCGATTGCGCTCATGTTTTACCGCTTCGGAAATCGGCTTATAAAAGCTTACGCTGATGCCATCCCGCTCTAACGCGCGCAGAATTCCGAGGCTGACCGAGGTAATACCGACACCGGCACTTATCGGCACCAGCATTATCGTACGGGGCATTCTCAGGGCCCCTCGATGTGTGCTATCAACCGCGCGGCATCTTGTGCGATGACCCACTCTTCATTGGTGGGAATCACCATCACAGGCCTATCGGGCTGCAGGCCACTTTCTTTGTGAATTGTTCCCTCGGCACCAAACCGCATCTTTTCATTCGCGGTGTGGTTCACACAATATCCAAGCCCGCTGAGCTGTTGCAGAACTTTCTCCCGAATCAGGGAAGAGTTCTCACCGATACCGCCGGTGAAGACTACAGCATGAACGCTTGGTAGCACGCCATGATACGCAGCAATATATTTACTGAGACGATAACAGAAGATATCCAGCGCAAGCTGCGCTCCCTCGTGTCCATCGGCCGCCGCCCGCTCCAGGGTGCGACAGTCGTTGCTGAGCTCAGAAATACCCAGCAGTCCGCTTTGCTTGTTTAGCAGGTCATTGATCTCTTTCAGGCAATAGTCCATCCGAGCGCCGAGGTGCATAAGTAGCCCCGGATCCACGTCACCACTACGGGTGCCCATCACCAAGCCTTCCAGTGGCGTAAGCCCCATGCTGGTGTCCACGCTTTTTCCACTCGCGATGGCAGTTATGGAAGCACCGTTACCCAGGTGAGCAGAGATAAGATTGATTTTTTCGATGGGTATCGCAAGAAGTTTTGCCGCGCGGTCGGTGACAAAACGGTGGCTGGTACCATGCATGCCGTAGCGCCGGATTCCGTGGTCGCGATACAGGGCGTAGGGCAGGGCGTAGATGTAAGCATACCGAGGCATGGATTGGTGAAAGGCGGTATCAAAAACTGCAACCTGGGGTAAATCGGGAAAGGCCTTGGTCGCCGCTTCAATTCCGAGTAAATGCGCTGGATTATGCAACGGTGCCAGGGCAACGCAGTCCCGTATTGCACGGATTACCGAGTCATCAATCAGCACGGAACCGGAAAATGTTTCACCGCCGTGTACCACACGATGACCAATAGCGATAATACGCTGAAGCAGATTACTCGCAGAGTGCAGTATCTCGTCCACAAGATACTGGATGGCTTCTGTGTTGCGGGCACCTGCCGAAAGGGGATGTGACTGCCGTTCCCCGTGCACTTCCCAGCTGACCACCGGTTCTTCCTGCCCCAGAGCATCGCCGATACCACTGAGGGTGACATCACCATTGGAGGGATCAATCAGTGCAAATTTGAGTGATGAACTCCCACAATTGAGGACGAGGACATAACCATTGACAGGAGACTCAATAGACATAAGCGCCGCGAACAGATTGCGTGATCAGACTAAAAGCCTAGTTCATTTTTCCGCCAATGTTCGATGACCGTATCTGAACAGTGGGGTCCAGCGTGCGACTTGACCGGGAAAGCGGTGACTGAAGCAGAAACAGGTTTTTAAGGCACAAAAAAGGGCCGCTATGCGGCCCGGAAGTGAATGAAACGATTCTCAGGGATAGAGGTGAATCGGCTCAGCCAAATTGATTCATCGTATTGTCCTTACCGGCCGCTTTCAGCGCTGCTTCACCGGCAAAGTACTCTTTATGGTCATCGCCCATATCCGAGCCGGCCATGTTCTGGTGCTTCACGCAGGCGATGCCCTGGCGAATTTCCTTGCGCTGTACGCCTTCAACGTAACCAAGCATGCCCTTTTCACCGAAGTACTCTTTGGCCAGGTTGTCGGTAGACAATGCCGCAGTGTGGTAGGTGGGCAGAGTGATGAGGTGGTGGAAGATACCCGCCTCGCGAGACGCGTCCGCCTGGAAAGTGCGGATTTTCTCGTCCGCGGCTTTGGACAGTTCGGAGTCGTCGTACTCTGCACTCATCAGATTGTCACGATCGTACGCAGAAACGTCTTTGCCTTCTTCTTTCCAGGCATCGAACACCTGCTGGCGGAAGTTCAGTGTCCAGTTGAACGAAGGGCTGTTGTTGTACACCAGTTTCGCGTTTGGTACCTGCTTGCGAATCTCGTCCATCATGGCGCCAATCTGGCGAACGTGCGGCTTTTCGGTTTCGATCCAGATCAGATCGGCACCGTTTTGCAGGGAAGTCACACTGTCGAGAATGCAGCGCGCTTCACCGGTGCCCTTGCGGAACTGGAAGAGGTTGGAAGCCAGGCGCTTCGGACGCAGCAGTTTACCTTCCCGGTTGATAACCACATCGCCATTTTTCAGGTCCGACGGCGCAATTTCTTCACAATCCAGGAAGCTGTTGTACTGATCACCCAGGTCGCCCGGTTCTTTGGTAACCGCGATCTGCTTGGTCAGACCCGCCCCCAGAGAATCCGTACGGGCAACGATAACACCATTATCGACGCCCAATTCTAAGAAGGCATAACGCACTGCGCGAATCTTCGCCAGGAAGTCTTCATGCGGCACGGTAACCTTACCGTCCTGGTGGCCACATTGTTTCTCGTCGGAAACCTGGTTCTCGATCTGAATACAGCAGGCGCCCGCCTCGATCATTTTCTTGGCCAACAGGTAGGTCGCTTCAGCATTACCAAAGCCCGCATCAATGTCCGCGATAATCGGTACCACATGGGTCACGTGATTGTCGATCTGGTTCTGGATGGCCTTGGCCTTCAACTGATCTCCTGCTTCACGGGCCGCATCCAGTTCACGGAACAAACCGCCCAGTTCGCGAGCATCCGCCTGACGCAGAAAGGTATAGAGCTCTTCGATCAGCGCGGCTACCGAGGTTTTCTCGTGCATGGACTGGTCGGGCAGGGGGCCGAATTCACTGCGCAGGGCAGCAACCATCCATCCGGACAGGTACAGGTAGCGCCGATCGGTATTCCCTTCAAAATGTTTTTTGATGGAAATCATTTTTTGCTGGCCGATAAATCCGTGCCAGCATCCCAGAGACTGGGTGTATTTGGAGGTGTCCTGATCGTAAGCCTCCATGTCCTTGCGCATGATGTCTGCGGTGTAACGCGCGATATCCAGGCCGGTTTTGAACTTGTTTTGCAAGCGCATGCGGGCAACAGATTCCGGGCTGATGGCATCCCAGGTGCTGCCGTTGGCGTCACACAGCTTGGCGGCTGTTTCGATCTCTTTCGCGTAGCTAGACATGGCAATTTTCCCTTGAACGGTGACTGCGAATAGGTTGTGCGTATCCTAGGAGTGCTGGCATAATTTGGCTAATTTATTGTCATTATTCTCACTATACAAAGCGTGAATAGATGACCGGAGCGCCCAAAAAACCACAACAAACCACCGGGAAAAGAAGCCCGGTAGAGAGTGTGCCGATGAATCTGGAAAGAGCCGATCTCAACCTCCTGGTATACCTGGACGTACTGTTACGGGAACGCAACGTGACCCGTGCGGCGAGTCATCTGGGGTTATCGCAGCCCGCCATGAGCAATGGATTGAAGCGCCTGCGCGAACTGTTTGGAGACCCACTGCTGGTGCGTACCCGCGAGGGCATGATGCCCACCGAACGGGCCATGGAACTGCAACCCATGGTGCGAGAGGCGCTCGCCGCCATTGATCAGGTTATCCAGCCCAATCGGGATTTCACACCTTCGGATGCTCGCCGCACCTTCCGGATCATGGCGAGCGACTACGCTGAATCCACATTGATCCCTCCCTTACTTAAACAGTTGCGGGTAGGGGCTCCCGGTATCAGTCTAGACATCATGACCCCGTCGGACGTGAGTTTCGTGGATGTTGAGCAGGGCAAGGTGGATATGGTGATCAACCGATTTGACTCCATGCCCCAGAGCTTTCACCAGGCCACCATCTGGAGCGATAGCTTTTCCTGCGTGATGCGTGCAGATAACCCGATATTGCAGGACTACAATCTTGAGAGTTATCTGGGGGCCCAGCACATCTGGGTCAGTAAAACCGGTATGGGCGTTGGCGTGGGAGTTAATCCCGAAGATGTGCAACGCCTGGGCTGGGTAGATGAGGCCATCGGCCGACTCGGGCGCAAGCGCGACATTTCTGTATTTACGCGCCACTATCAGGTTGCCATGTTGCTCGCGGAGCAGAGTGACCTGATCGTCACTGTACCGACACGAATGGCCCAGTTGGCGTCGAGTAATCCACGGGTAGTTCTGCGCGAGCCCCCTCTGAAAATACCGCCCCTGGAGCTGAAAATGGCCTGGAGCCCATTGCTTCAGCAGAGCGCCCCCCACCGCTGGATGCGCCGATTGATTCTGGATGTGGGCCGACAGCTATAGGCTGCCTAGAGTAAAATTCATTTCCCGAATAGTGAAGATTCCAGCGATAAATTAGTGATATGAGTGTTGCCATGTTTAGAATGCCGCAGCACTCCACCAGTACCAAGAGGTCAACCATGACGGAAAGAGTCCGTATCGGCGGTCTGCAGATCGCCACAGAACTGCACGCATTGATCGCGAATGAAGTGATTCCGGGTACCGGTGTCAAAGAGGAAGCGTTCTGGGCGGAATTCGAGAAAATCGTCAACGACCTGGCACCGGTCAATCGTGAATTGCTGGCTAAACGCGATCAGATTCAGGCGCAGATGGACCAGTGGTACGCTGACAACCCGAGAGGGTATCGTGACCTCGATCATTACAAATCCTTTCTGAAAGAAATTGGCTACCTGGTAGACGAACCGGCCGACTTCAGTGCAAAAACTGAAAACGTGGATACGGAAATCGCTTCAATGGCTGGTCCACAACTGGTAGTGCCGGTCATGAATGCGCGCTATGCGCTGAACGCGGCCAATGCGCGCTGGGGAAGCCTTTACGATGCGCTATATGGCACTGACGTAATCGGTGAGGCTGATGGCGCGGAGAAATCCGCAGAATACAACCCGGTACGCGGCGGTAAAGTAATAGAGTTCGGACGGGATTTTCTCGATGAGGCGGCACCGCTGAATGGCGCCAGCCACAGGAACGTGTCGGCGTACCGGATCAACGGGTCTCTGCTGGAAGCCGAGTTGCAAAACGGCAAAGTATCAACCCTGCAAAACAGTCGCCAGTATCGCGGCTATCGCGGTGCCCAAGATACACCGGAAGCCATCCTGCTGGAGCACAACGGTCTACATTTCGAGATCCAGATCGATCGCGACAGCCCCATTGGGAAAACAGATAGCGCCGGGATAAAAGACATCCTTATGGAAGCGGCGCTGACCACCATTATGGATTGCGAAGATTCGGTTGCCGCAGTGGACGCGGAAGACAAGGTCATCGTTTACCGCAATTGGCTGGGCTTGATGAAAGGTGACCTGCGGGAAACACTGAAAAAGGGTGGCCGCGACGTGGTGCGCACCCTGAACCCCGACCGGGATTACAAGGGCGCTGAAGGTGGCGAGTTCACTCTGCCGGGGCGCAGCCTGATGTTCGTGCGTAATGTGGGCCACCTCATGACCAATGACGCAGTCCTCGACACGGACGGCAACGAGGTGCCAGAGGGCATCCTCGACGCGATGATTACCAGCCTCATTGCGATGCACGATTTACGCAGCGAAGGTCCAATACGTAATTCCCGCACCGGCAGTGTCTACATCGTGAAGCCCAAAATGCACGGCCCCGAAGAAGTTGCGTTTGCAAATACTCTGTTTAATCGGGTTGAAGACGCCCTCGGACTTGCGCGCAATACGCTCAAAATGGGCATAATGGATGAGGAGCGGCGTACCACGGTGAACCTCAAGGCCTGTATCGCCGCAGCGCAGGAGCGGGTGGTCTTCATCAATACCGGATTCCTCGACCGTACGGGCGACGAAATCCATACCTCGATGCTGGCTGGCCCGATGATCCGCAAGGGCGAAATGAAACAGTCGAAATGGATAGCCGCTTACGAAGACTCGAACGTTGATATCGGGCTCGCCACAGGTCTGAAGGGGCGCGCGCAGATAGGAAAAGGCATGTGGCCGATTCCCGATCAGATGGCGGCGATGATGGAAGCCAAGATCGGACACCCCAAAGCGGGTGCCAATACAGCCTGGGTTCCTTCCCCGACAGCCGCTACCCTGCATGCGCTTCACTATCACCAGGTCAAGGTGGCAGACGTTCAGGACCAGTTGGCAAGCCGCCAGCGTGCGAGTCTTGACGACATCCTCACGGTGCCTGTCGCAGAGAGCCCCGGTTGGAGTGATGCTGAAATACAGCGCGAATTGGATAATAACGCACAGGGTATCCTCGGGTACGTGGTGCGCTGGATCGACCAGGGGGTTGGCTGCTCGAAGGTGCCGGACATCAACGATGTCGGACTGATGGAGGATCGCGCGACATTACGGATTTCATCGCAACATATCGCCAACTGGCTGAAGCAGGGCATATGTACAGAGGCGCAAGTTCGGGAAACCATGGAGCGCATGGCAGCCGTGGTGGATCGTCAGAATGCATCGGACCCAGCATATCGTCCGATGGCGCCTGAGTTTGATCGTAGCATTGCATTCCAGGCCGCTTGTGAACTGGTGTTTGATGGCTGCGCTCAGCCCAACGGCTACACCGAGCCGGTATTACATCGCCGCCGTCGCGAGTTCAAAGCAAGCCAGCGATAGGCGCCTGTCTGTCACGGCACATGCTTGTTGAAAATACATAGCCCCGTTACCGCGGGGCTTCTACTTGAGTAGGTTGATGGAACCGTAGATCCCTGTCGTTCCAAGTGGGGTGCGCTAGAGCACGAAGCGTCGAAAGGCGGGGTCTGGGCGCGCATTCAGCCAGCTCTGCTCAAATACATCCTGCAGCTTGCGGTTTCTCACCGGGTCGTCGGCGCGGTGCTGGCCAATCCACTGATGCGCGTCGACGATCATCAGGCTTTGGCGGTCGTCGGCAATCGCAAATTCCCAATCGCTGGGCTCACTACTGTTCTGTATTTTCCGCAAACTGATACGGCTATCGAGTCGCTGTATCAAAGGGACAAGCAGATGCGGCTGGCGCAGCAGCGGATCACTGTCAGTAATCAGAATTTCTACGCGTGCGTGACGGCTGCGACGGGCGAACTGAGACAGCGCTTCGACGCAATCTTTTTGATGGTAGAGGGGACGTGCAAGGTGTTGCGAAAATATTCGCACACGGCGGCGACTCTCAGATAGCAGCTGGACGAGCGCCTGTGCACAGGCACTGCTGTTGTCCAGCTCAACTGCGGCGGTGCAATTCGGCGAGGCACCTGCCTGAAGCTGTTTGCGTCGGTCAGCGGTTCCAGTCATCGAGGTTTGCGCAAGGTTCTTTCTCGTTGAGGGTGCGCTCCATGCGCAAGTGTGGAATACCCGCCTCCATAAACTCTTCCCCGGCAGCGACAAAGCCAGCGCGTTCGTAGAAGGGGATGGCCTGTACCTGGGCATTCAGGTACACATTTTTTTGCCCGGAAAGAGCGGCAAATTTGCAGATTCGACGCAATAGCTCAAGGCCCGCACCGAGACCCCGGGCATCCTTCAGAATCGCCATACGACCAATCTTGCCCCCATCCGTCAGGCGGCCTGTGCCGATGGGCTTGTTTTCGTGATACACGAGAAAGTGCTGGGCAGATTCCTCCAGTTCATCCCACTCCAGTTCGGGTGGCACCTGCTGCTCTTCCACAAAGACCTTCTGGCGGATACTGCGAATGGCATCCCGGTCCGTCTGCCAATCAGCGAGGCGTACAAACAGACTCATGAAGCGAACTCCTACTCATCATCCTGATCGTCGTATTCGAGTTGCTCAGGGTAAATGAGACTGCCCTGAGAAACCAGTTGGTCGATCAAGCCATTTTCCATGGCCAGTTGCGGATATGCTGAGATATCGAGACTGGCGATAGTGCGGCAATCGCAAAAGGCTTCCGCAAATAGTAACGGGGCAGGGAAGGGCTCACCGTCAACGAACAGTAGTTCCGGATGGCGGGAGAAAGCGCTGCGGGACCCCGGATTCAAAATCAGGGTGCCACCTTCCTCCAGTTGCTCGCGCCAGTCTTCCGCGCTGCCGGCATCCAGGGCGACCGTTTCCGGGTATTTGGATTCCGTCATGATGGCGCCAAACCAACGGGCGATGGTTTCCGGCTGCTTCAGCCATTCACTGAGTTGTCCCTGGACTCGGGCGACCGTGGCCGGGTCTATTTCTGCAGGGTTCGCGGGCAGGGCGAGATCCTGGTCACTGTAGCGAATATGCTCGGGCAGATGCGCGGCCAGTTCGCCGCCCAGGTCTTCCAGCAAGGTGCGCGCTGACGGGGCGCGGAAGCCAATAGAGATGGTGGTGCAGCCACCCTCGGCTACACCCCAGTGGCTGAACTGCGGCGGCAGATAGAGCATATCGCCGGGCTCCAGCTCCCAGCTGGCTTCGGCCTCAAAGTCGCGCAGGATATTCAGCGGTGTGCCATCTACCCGCGGGCTGCTGGCATCCGCCTTGGGGCCCAGTTGCCAGCGTCGCACGCCTTCTGCCTGCAGCAGGAACACGTCGTAGAAATCGTAATGGGGACCGACGCTGCCCTGATCGGCGGCGTAACTGATCATCACGTCATCGAGACGCCAGTCCGGGATAAAGCGAAAGTGATCTTTGAGTTCCGCCACTTCCGGAATCCACTGATCCACCGCCTGCACCAGCAGCGTCCAGTGGGATTTCGGCAGTCCGAAAAAGTCTTCTTCGGTGAAGGGGCCACTGCGCAGTTGCCAGGGGCCATCTGCACCGCGCTCTTCGATCAGACGGGATTCAATCTGTTCTTCCAGCGCCATACCAGCGAGTTCTTCGCCGGTAATGGGGGTTTCGAACCCGGGAAACGCATTGCGAATGAGCAGAGGTTTTTTTTGCCAGTAATCCCGCAAAAAAGTCTCCACCGGCATATCGCCCAGGTGGGTCAGAGGTTGTACTGCTGTATTCTGGCCCGACGCTGACATGCTACGCTCCCGGTCGTTTTCTGGAATTTAGATATTGTTGGCTTGGGCCACGGCATTACCGATGTAGGAAGCTGGGGTCATCTCGCGCAGAGACTGCTTGGCTTCTTCCGGCATATCCAGGCCATCGATAAACGCCGCCAGGGTTTCTTTAGTGATGCCCTGACCGCGGGTCAGCGCCTTCAGCTTCTCGTAGGGCTCTTCGATGTTGTAGCGGCGCATAACGGTCTGGATCGGCTCAGCCAGAACTTCCCAGGCGTTGTTCAGATCTTCTTCCAGGCGTGCGCGGTTGATTTCCAGTTTGCCCAGGCCCTTCATGGTGGCCGCGTAGGCAATCACGGAATAGCCAGCACCCACACCCATATTGCGCAGCACGGTGGAGTCGGTCAGGTCCCGCTGCCAGCGGGAAACCGGCAGCTTGGCCGCCAGGTGCTGGAAAACGGCATTGGCGATCCCCAGGTTGCCCTCAGAGTTCTCGAAGTCGATGGGGTTCACCTTGTGCGGCATTGTGGACGAGCCCACTTCGCCGGCAACCACTTTCTGCTTGAAGTAACCGAGAGAGATGTAGCCCCAGATATCGCGATCGAAGTCGATCAGGATGGTGTTGAAGCGCGCAATAGCATCGAACAATTCGGCAATATAGTCGTGAGGTTCTATCTGGGTGGTGTAGGGGTTCCAGGAAAGGCCGAGAGAGGTCACGAACTCCTCGGCGTTCTGTTGCCAGTCCACATCCGGGTAGGCAGACAGGTGCGCGTTGTAGTTGCCCACGGCGCCATTGATTTTACCCAGCAGTTCCACTTCGTGAATCTGCTTTACCTGGCGGCGCAGACGCGCAACCACGTTGGCCAGTTCTTTACCAACCGTGGTGGGGCTGGCAGTCTGGCCGTGGGTGCGCGACAGCATAGGGACGTCGGCAAAGTTTTTTGCCAGTGTCGCGATCTCACTGACAATCTGATTCATTGCGGGTAGCAACACCTGATCGCGGCCGGCACGCAGCATCAGCGCGTGGGACAGGTTGTTGATGTCTTCAGAGGTGCACGCGAAGTGAATAAACTCGCTCACAGCATTCAGCTGTTCGTCGCCTTTCACTTTTTCTTTCAGGAAGTACTCCACCGCCTTCACGTCGTGATTGGTGGTGCGTTCGATTTCCTTGATACGCTCGGCATCTTCTACCGAAAACTTGGCAACGATGTCATCCAGAATCTGATTACTGTTACCGGTGAAAGGTTGCACTTCGTTAATTTTTTCATGGCGGGCAAGTTGTTGCAGCCAGCGCACTTCAACTTCCACGCGCGCGCGGATCAGGCCGTATTCGCTGAAAATATCGCGCAGGGGAGCGGTTTTGCTTTCGTAGCGTCCATCAATGGGGGAAACCGCGGTCAGTGCGGATAGCTCGACAGTCATTGTGTCTCTCCGGTAGTGAGCTCTTGCCGGATCAGGCGTCCGGCGTAAACGTGAAAAATCAGTGTTCCAGGGATTCGTATTTGGATATCAATGCATCCATTTCGGCGATCAGTTTTTTCCGTTGGAATAGCAGGTGTAAGCGACGACCGCCCAGCTGGCGCCACAACATGGCAGAGCGGACGCCGGCAAACAACATGGTGCGAATCTGGTTGGCAATACGCTGTTGTTGCAGAAAATTGAAATCGCCGAGGACCTGAATACGGAAACGGAAGGTGCTCAGAGTATCGCTATAAATACTGGCCAGGTTGGCGTACACGTTTTCATGGCCAATTCCGAAATGGTCCATCTGTAACTGCGCCTTTTCCAGGCGGCTGCCAATAATAGATAGCAAGTCTGGTTTCTTCGCCAGCTGTCGTTGCAGGTACAGTATCGACAGCACGTAGCGCAGACAGTCGGTGTATTCCGGGTGATTGCGTGTGGCAATCAGCTGTCGCGCGGCGCGCAGTCCGGGCAATAGCTTCTCGACACCGCCGAACACATCCTCCGTAGTTTCGGGGTTCTGCTGAAACAGACTGTAGATCGCAGTTTCCATCTGGTCGGCGGGGGCTGTGCCCGTTTTGGCCAGCCGCTCAACGAGAATTGCTGATTGGAATACACCAGCCAGAGCCAGTGCTTGATCTCGCCAATTACTCAAAAGTCGCTCCCTGCAGATTGATTGGCTATCGGCTTACGTCTCGGTCTCGGAGCGTGTTCGGGGCCATCACTCTCTACATCGCCAACGCCGGTGGCCGAGTCGATGACGGCGCCGCCAAGACAGATCTCCCCCTGGTAAATCACCACCGACTGGCCCGGTGTTACGGCACGCTGGGGTTGATCGAAGGCAATGCTAAGTTGACCATTTTCACCCAGGCTCACTTCGCAGTCCTGGTCATCCTGCCGATAACGGGTTTTTGCCGTTGCCCGGAATTTTTGCGCCGGCGGAGCCCCATTAATCCAGTGTGCCTGGGTGGCTTCCAGGCCTGTAGCATAGAGAAGCGGGTGATGCTTTCCCTGGGCAACCAGTAGTACATTTCGGGTCAAATCTTTACCAACCACATACCAGGGCTGATCGCCGGCACCTTTGACGCCGCCAATTCCCAATCCCTGGCGCTGACCGATAGTGTGGTACATCAACCCCGCGTGCTGACCCATGACTTCGCCGTCTGGCGTCTGCATCTCACCGGGCTGCGCCGGCAGGTACTGTTCAAGAAAATCCTTGAAGCGACGTTCACCGATAAAGCAGATTCCGGTGCTGTCTTTCTTGCTGTGGGTGATAAAACCGTTCTCTTCCGCAATGCGACGGACTTCTGGCTTCTCAAGCTCACCCAGGGGAAACAGCGACTTTGCAAACTCCGCTTCGCCCACGGCGTGCAGGAAATAACTCTGATCCTTGTTTGGGTCCAGCCCCTTGGCAAGAAAGGTGTGACCGTCGCGATCAATCCGACGAGTGTAGTGCCCTGTAGCGATCGCGTCGGCGCCAAGCATTTCTGCGTATTCGAGAAACACTTTGAATTTGATTTCCCGGTTACACAGAATGTCAGGATTGGGGGTCCGCCCAGCCTTGTACTCGGCCAGGAAATACTCGAATACGTTGTCCCAGTATTCGGCAGCAAAGTTCGCCGTGTGCAGCTTGATGCCGAGCCGCGCGCAAACGGATTCTGCATCTGCCAGGTCCTGTTTGGCAGTACAGTACTCAGTCCCGTCGTCTTCATCCCAGTTTTTCATAAACAGACCTTCCACCTGGTAGCCCTGCTGGAGCAGCAATAGGGCGGCCACGGAAGAGTCGACCCCGCCGGACATGCCGACGATGACGCGTTTACCCGCAGGTAGAGGTGATTTAGGCGTTAAAGACACTACTGATACCGAATCTGAATGAAATACCGGGTCTTTCAGTGAGGGGGGAGGGCGGGATTTCAACCCGCACCCCCGCAAAACCACACTGGGACGGGAAAATGGGGGCGCATTTTACCTGCGATTGGGTTCAGTGACCAATTTCCCCTGGGCAGCGTGCGATTGATGCTCCAACACTACCGCCTGTACGCGCAGCCCAGACCGCCGGGTCCGATTCTAGCTCCTACTAGCTCCTATCTTATAACCAGCCTATAGCAGCCTAGCTCTTCATAGGATTGTTACCGGCGTGGCTTGCCGTTGCGCGGCGCAGGGCTGGCCCCTGGTGCGCGGCGCGGATTCCGCTTGCCGCGTGCGGCTGCCGGTGGTCCGCGGTGGGATTTCCGGGGCTTGGTCGGGGTGGCAGGCATTTTTACCTGTTCCGTACGGTATTCGCCGGGTGCCAGACCATCGAGGTGCCAGCTTCCAATCGAGCACCGCACCAGGCGCAGAGTAGGGAAGCCTACCGCGGCGGTCATGCGCCGCACCTGGCGATTTCGCCCCTCGCTGATGGTCAACTCGACCCACGAGGTAGGAATGGATTTGCGCTCTCGGATCGGGGGATGGCGCTGCCAAAGGTCGGGAGCCGGGATTCTTCGGGCCTGGGCCGGCGCGGTATCGCCATCTTTCAGCGAAACCCCATGACACAGTCGCAGCAGGGCGTCGTCGGTGATCTCACCTTCTACTTGCGCCCAGTAGGTTTTCGGTAATTTGTTGCTTGGGTGCGCAATGCGGTGTTGCAGCTGCCCGTCGGCGGTCAGTAACAGCAGTCCCTCTGAGTCGAAATCCAGGCGGCCCGCCGCATACACACCGGGCTCGGACACAAAGTCGGCCAGGGTCGGGCGGCCTTGCGGGTCGGTAAACTGGCAGAGTACCCCGTAGGGCTTGTTCAGCAGGATCAGTTTGCTCATCTCAGTCCTATGTTCGCGCCTTGGTTATGCCCGCTGTGGTGGCCCTGATTCTGAGTCATCCTGCACCGGATGTAATGAAACTACAAAAGTAGGCGGATGTTGGTATAATCCCGCCGATTTTTAGCCAGCTCGGCGTGTGCAACGGCGCAAACAATGGGCGGCAACCATGACCGGCCGCGGAATTCTGGTGCATTATGCCGAGATTTCCCCGAAAAAGCCGGACGTTTAGTCAAAGAGTTACGGGAGTCAACTTAATGGGTCATATCCAAGTGCCGGCCAACGGCGAAAAAGTCACAGTCAACGCAGATGGTTCTCTGAACGTACCGAACACCCCGATCATTCCGTTTATCGAAGGTGACGGCATCGGCGTGGATATCACCCCGGTAATGCGCAAAGTGATCGACGCTGCCGTAAGCAAGGCCTACAGCGACGAAAAAGCCATCGCATGGATGGAAATCTTCTGCGGTGAAAAAGCGGCTGAAACCTACAGCGGCGACTGGTTCCCGGCAGAAACCCTGGAAGCCATCAAGGAATACGTTGTCAGCATCAAAGGCCCGCTGACCACCCCAGTAGGCGGCGGCTTCCGCTCCCTGAACGTTGCTCTGCGCCAGGAGCTGGACCTGTACGTATGTCAGCGTCCGGTACGCTGGTTCAGCGGTGTACCTTCTCCGGTAAAAGAGCCGAACAAAGTTGACATGGTGATCTTCCGTGAGAACTCCGAAGACATCTACGCCGGTATCGAGTGGAAAGCAGGTACCGACGAAGCCAAGAAAGTGGTTAAGTTCCTGCAGGAAGAAATGGGGGTTAAGAAAATCCGCTTCCCGCAAGAAGTGGGTATCGGTGTCAAGCCAGTTTCCGAAGAAGGCACCAAGCGCCTGGTGCGCAAAGCCCTGCAGTACACCATTGATCAGGACCGCGACTCCCTGACCCTGGTGCACAAAGGCAACATCATGAAGTTCACCGAAGGTGCCTTCGCCGATTGGGGCTACGAGCTGGCCCGTGAAGAGTTCGGCGCTCAGCCGATCGATGGCGGCCCCTGGTGCAGCTTCAAGAACCCGAACACCGGTAAGGAAATCGTGGTTAAGGACGTAATCGCCGACGCCATGCTGCAGCAGATTCTGCTGCGTCCGGCCGAGTACGACGTAATCGCCACCCTGAACCTGAACGGCGACTACCTGTCCGACGCACTGGCTGCGCAGGTAGGCGGTATCGGTATCGCGCCAGGTGCCAACCTGTCTGACGAAGTTGCCCTGTTCGAAGCGACCCACGGTACTGCACCGAAGTACGCTGGTCAGGACAAGGTAAACCCGGGGTCCCTGATCCTGTCAGCAGAAATGATGCTGCGTCACCTGGGCTGGAACGAAGCGGCCGAGCTGGTCGTTAAAGGTATGGAAGGCGCTATCGAAGCCAAGACCGTTACCTATGACTTCGAGCGTTTGATGGACGGCGCTGAGCTGAAATCCTGCTCTGAGTTCGGCGACGAAGTAATCAAGCACATGGCCTGATTGTCGAGCTGAAATGAAAAAGGCCCCGCATCGAAAGGTGCGGGGCCTTTTTTATGTCTAATTCTTGTGTCGGGAAATATAAGTCCGCTTCACTCATTCACTGTGGAACGAGTGTGCCACTGTATGGGCGTCAGGGAACTTGGCTCTGAACGAGCCGGAAGGGGCTCTGGTCAACACCAGAGTGATCGTTCGGGAGGCGCGGAAGCTGACGACAGCCGCCGCACTGCAGTAAGCCGTTAGTCCAGAACTTCTTCGGCTTCCTGCTCCCTGACCGCTTCAGTCTGCGGAGCAGGCGCTGGGCTGGGTGCCGCGCGGGATGCATCTACGGCGCTGATATTCGCCGCATGGTAACCCTTGTCACCCTGAATGATGTCGAACTGCACTTGCTGGCCAGCCTTCAGGGTGCGATACCCATCCATCTGGATCGCTGAATAGTGCGCAAACAGGTCTTCTCCACCTTCGTCAGCAAGAATAAATCCATATCCCTTGGCGTTATTGAACCACTTAACGGTACCGGTAGGCATGGCGAAATCCCTCTAATATTGCCGGGGCGACTGCAGGCCGCCTATACATGTTGTCATTATTGTTATCGCGCTTCATGCGCTGATTGGTTCGTGCAAAATCATTTGTACGATTATTTATGTACCTTCGCTAACCACATGGCGTGGTTACTATCTCTTGTAGCCAACAGTCCAGAGCTTGTCAAGTGAATACCATTCGACGCAATGTGCGGCACACCATTTGCGGTTACAATGCCCGCTTGCCATGTTGAACGCAGTGACTGATACCGAGCTGCTGGTATCGCTCGCGTTGAGCGAGAGAAAACTCGGTGACAGCACTGTGAACTGATTCCTGAAGATTGATTGATTAGCGCTATGGGAAATTCACAAATCATTAAACTACACTCGAATCAAGGTCCTGATAATGACGACTTTGATTTTCATGAGGGGAGCGGGGGCACTGCACTTGCGGAAGCCAGGCCACAACTCAAGCGCCCCCCGATGTACAAGGTCGTTATGCTCAACGACGATTACACACCGATGGAGTTTGTCGTCGAAGCACTGGAACTCTTTTTCTACGTGAATCGTGAGCGCGCCACTCAGCTGATGTTGCAGGTGCACACTAAGGGAAAAGCGATCTGCGGTGTCTATACTCGAGATATAGCGGAGACCAAGGCCGCGCAGGTCAATCAATTTGCGCGGGACAATGAACATCCATTGCTGTGCGAGATCGAAGCAGATGAAGGCGACGAGCGCGGCGAGGAGGGTTGAAGAGGCTTTCGAGATCGCTGGCGGGTATGCCGGTGACATCAAACCCGCCGGGAAACCGGCAACACTTCAGGAATGCCGGGTGTACTCAGCGACAATCCGGACGACATTGGCCAGTAAGGTTTTTGAGGTTTAGATGCTCAGCAAGGATTTAGAGGTAACGCTCAATCTAGCGTTTAAAGGTGCACGGGCGAAACGCCACGAGTTTATGACCGTTGAGCACCTGTTGCTGGCGCTGCTGGACAACGAATCTGCGGCAGATGTCCTGCATGCCTGTGGAGCAGACCTGAGCGCACTTCGCCGGGAGCTGCTCGAATTCGTCGATTCAACCACGCCGCTTATTCCTGAAAATGATTCCGAGCGTGAAACTCAACCCACCCTGGGGTTCCAGCGAGTGCTTCAGCGCGCGGTGTTTCACGTACAGTCGTCTGGCAAAAAAGAGGTTACCGGGGCCAATGTGCTGGTAGCCATCTTTTGTGAGCAGGAAAGTCAGGCAGTTTATTACCTGAAGCAGCAGAGCGTCGCCCGCATTGACGTGGTGAACTATATCACCCACGGTATTTCTCGCGTAAGCTCGGGTGGCAATAACACGCACAATAACCCCGATCCTTCTCCGGAGCAGGTGGATGAGGATCTCGGCAGCGCCGCGGAGTCGGGCGGTTCAGATCCGCTTGAGAGCTACGCCACCAACCTCAACCAAGAAGCGATACTGGGGCGCATTGATCCGCTGGTCGGGCGCGCACCGGAAGTGGAGCGGGTAACCCAGGTTCTGGCGCGTCGGCGTAAAAACAACCCATTGCTGGTTGGTGAATCCGGGGTGGGTAAGACCGCAATCGCCGAAGGCCTCGCGCGTCGAATCGTAGATGGCGAAGTACCCGAGCCACTAAAAGAAAGCACCATTTACTCGCTGGATCTGGGTTCGTTACTTGCGGGCACCAAGTATCGCGGGGATTTTGAAAAGCGGTTTAAGGCGCTGCTCGCGGAGCTGAAAAAACGCGAGCACGCGGTTCTGTTTATCGATGAGATTCACACCATAATCGGTGCTGGCGCCGCATCTGGCGGCGTAATGGATGCGTCCAACCTGCTGAAGCCACTGCTGTCCAGCGGTCAGATGCGCTGTATCGGTTCAACCACCTTCAATGAATACCGCGGCATCTTCGAGAAAGACCGCGCGCTTTCCCGTCGCTTTCAGAAAATTGACGTACACGAACCGTCAGTCGAAGAAACCGTACAAATTCTGCAGGGCCTGAAATCCTGTTTCGAAGATCACCATAAGGTGCGCTTTACCGACTCGGCGCTTGAGGCTGCCGCGCAGCTCGCCAACCGTCATATTACTGAACGGTTTCTACCGGATAAGGCAATCGACGTAATTGATGAGGCGGGTGCTTATCAGGCGCTGCTGCCCGCCGACCAACGAACCGACACCATTACTGTCACGGAAATTGAAAACGTGGTCGCGAAAATGGCCCGCATCCCGGCCAAGAGCGTCTCTGCGTCGGATAAGGCAGCACTCGCCAAGCTGGACGAAAACCTGAAAATGGTTGTTTTCGGACAGGATCAGGCAATCGAGGCACTCAGCACCTCAATCAAATTGGCGCGCGCCGGGCTTGGTGCAGAAGAGAAGCCCATTGGCTCCTTCCTGTTTGCCGGCCCTACCGGTGTAGGTAAAACCGAATTGTGCCGCCAGCTAGCGCAGGTTATGGGTATTGAGCTGATTCGCTTCGATATGTCTGAGTATATGGAGCGCCATACCGTTTCCCGTCTGATTGGTGCCCCTCCAGGCTACGTTGGTTTTGATCAGGGTGGCCTGCTTACTGACGCGGTCACCAAGCACCCCCACAGTGTTGTGCTGTTGGATGAGATCGAGAAGGCACACCCGGAAGTGTTCAACCTGCTACTGCAGGTAATGGATCACGGTACGCTGACCGATAACAACGGGCGCAAAGCAGATTTCCGCAACGTTATTCTGATCATGACCACCAATGCCGGCGCGGAAGTCATGAGTCGCCGCTCCATTGGCTTTGCCAATCAGGATCACAGCAGTGACGGCATGGAGGAGATCAAGAAAATGTTCACTCCGGAGTTCCGCAACCGCCTCGACAGCATCATCCAGTTCGGTGCGCTTGATATCGGCGTAGTGAAAACAGTGGTCGATAAGTTTGTGGTCGAGCTACAAGCCCAGCTCGACGAGTCCCGCGTGACACTGGAAGTGGACGACGAAGCCCGCGAGTGGCTGGCAGTGAACGGCTACGACGAGAAGATGGGGGCGCGGCCAATGGCCCGCCTGATTCGCGAGAAGCTGCGCAAGCCGCTGGCGGAAGCCGTTCTCTTTGGTGAGCTTTCGGAAGACGGTGGCAAGGTTGAAGTTACCGTCGAAGATGATCAGCTGAAGATCAGGACTGCAGTTCCGGCACTCCACTGACCTTCGGTCAGCCACCCAGAAACGCAAAAAGCCACCTCATGAGGTGGCTTTTTTATTGCAGCTGCAATTCCGCGAGAAATTGCTATCTGACAATCAGCGGGCGCGGTAGGTGATGCGGCCCTTGCTCAGGTCGTAAGGGGTCAGCTCTACCTTGACCTTGTCACCCGTCAGAATACGGATGTAATTTTTGCGCATCTTGCCTGAGATATGCGCGATCACCACGTGTCCGTTTTCCAGTTTTACGCGGAATGTGGTGTTGGGCAGGGTGTCGATCACCTCGCCTTCCATTTCAATGTAATCGTCTTTTGCCATGCGGCAGCAACCTTTGATTGATGTGTACTAGCTATTCCGCCAAAGCCGGCGGTGCGACGGGCGTGCATTTTGCACGAAAAGCGCCCGCAGGCCAAGTGAATCCGGGATTTGCTGGATAAATGGGGGAGAGGGCGTTAGTCCGCCTGATCTGACTTGAGAGTCCAGCGGTTGTCCACCAGGTATTCCAGCGGCTGAAACTGATTTTTGTAAGCCATTTTTTCACACTGCCGTATCCAGTAACCCAGATACAGGCTTGGCAATCCGAGACGACGGGTCCATTCGATCTGATAGAGGATCGCATATGTACCCAGGCTGCGCTTGACCTCGTCGGGGTCAAAATAGGTATAAATCGCGGATACGCCGCCGTTGAGCACATCCGTTACCGCAACCCCCACCAGGCGGTCACGGGCTCGAAACTCAAGGTACCGTGTACTACCCCATGCGTTATTCAGAAAACTGCGGAATTGTTCGCGACTGGGCGGGTACATCTCCCCATCACGATGGCGCTGCTCGATATAGTGCGCGTAGAGTGCGTAGTGCTCGTCAGTATCTATATCCTGCCGATGGAACACGTCCAGGTCCCGGTTGCGACGCCAGCAGCGTCGCTGATTTCGATTCGGAACAAACAGCTCCACCGGCACCCGCGCGGGCACACAGGCCTGACAGCTCGTGCACTGAGGGCGGTACAGGTAGTTGCCACTACGGCGAAAACCAAGTTCAGACAGGCGACTGTAGAGGCGCTGGTCCACCGTGGTTTGCGGATCGACAAACACTGTTGTGGCTTCCTGCCCATCCAGGTAGCCGCAGGGGTGCGGCATGGTTGCCAACAGGCGCACGGAATCCAATTGAGAGTATTGGCTCACTGGTCTGCCGCCTGCTCGACACGGATATGGTCTGCCTTTGCCACGCCTGTCCTCTCTCCGCCAATTGATGGGTATCACTAGACCCGAGGGTAATTTGTGGTCAGCAAAAACTCAAACATTCTGCGCCGCTCTTTGACCTGCTAGTCGGCCGCAAATAGTTCGGGGCCCGCTTTTGCGGGCCAGGGGTGGGGAAATGAAGCCTGGGTGACGCCCTCTACCAACAATTGCTCAAACTCATCTCGAGGCACTTCTTCCGCGCCGAGGCTGACGAGATGCGGATTGCTGACCTGGCAATCGATCAGTTCGCAGCCCCACAGCCTGAGCTGGCGTACCAGATGGGCGAAGGCCACCTTGGATGCATCCGCTGCCCGATGAAACATGGACTCCCCAAAAAACACTCGACCAATACTGAGCCCGTACAGGCCGCCAACCAGCTGACCGTCTTGCCAGGCTTCTACCGAATGCGCATGGCCGCGCGCGTGCATCTCCGTATAAGCCCAGCGCATGTCATCTGTGATCCAGGTGCCTGAATCGTCAGACCGTGGGGCAGCACATCCATGCAGTACATCCTCAAATGCCTGGTCAAAGGTAATCTCGAAGCGCTGTTGACGAATAGTCTTGCGCAGGCTGCGGCTAAATTTGAGTGTCTGAGGGCGGACTATGCAACGTGGGGAGGGTGACCACCAGAGAATTGGCTGGTCGTCGGAAAACCACGGGAAGATACCCCTGGCATATGCCGCCAATAGCCATTCCGGGGTCAGATCGCCGCCCACGGCCAGCAGTCCATTTGGGTCTGCCAGCGCTGTGCTGGTGCAGGGAAACTCAACCCGGTCGGGGTCCAGTAGTGTAAGGATGTCATCCATGCAGTTCGCTTATCCACCTGATACGGCCTGAAACGAAAAAAGCGGCTCAAGAGCCGCCTTTTATAACACCGTGTCAGCGCTTCCTGGAAACGCCCCGGCGCAAGTTACTGGGCGTCGAGGTAGCGCTCAGCATCCAGTGCCGCCATACATCCGGTACCCGCAGAAGTAACCGCCTGACGGTAAATATGGTCGGATACATCCCCTGCCGCAAACACGCCGGGCACAGAGGTCTGAGTGGCGTTACCGTTCAGGCCGCTTTCTACCACAATGTAACCGCCATTCATTTCAAGCTGGCCTTCAAAAATATCGGTGTTCGGCTTGTGCCCAATGGCGATGAAAACACCGGAAACATCCAGCTCCTTGGTCGAGCCATCCTGAACGTTCTTCAGGCGAACCCCCGTTACGCCATTGTCGTCACCGAGGACCTCGTCCAGGGTGTGGTGCCAGCAGAGATTGATGTTGCCGTTTTGTGCTTTTTCCATCAGACGATCCTGCAGGATCTTCTCGGAGCGCAGTTCATCGCGACGATGCACCAGGGTGACTTCAGCCGCGATATTGGACAGGTACAGGGCTTCCTCTACTGCCGTGTTGCCACCGCCGACCACGATCACTTTTTGATCGCGATAGAAAAATCCATCACAAGTGGCACAGGCGCTCACACCGCGTCCCTGGAATGCTTCTTCTGAGGGCAGGCCCAGGTACTGGGCGGAGGCGCCGGTGGAGATAATCAGGGCGTCACAGGTATAGGTCTCGTTACCCTTCAGGGTAAACGGGCGCTGTTTCAGGTCCACTTCGTGGATGTGATCGAAAATGATATTGGTGTCGAAACGCTCGGCGTGCTGCTGCATCTGAACCATAAGGTCTGGGCCCTGCAGATCGTGCACGCCGCCCGGCCAGTTCTCAACTTCCGTGGTAGTGGTCAGCTGACCACCTTGCTGCATACCGGTGATCACCACCGGGTTCAGGTTGGCACGTGCTGCATAGATCGCGGCGGTATACCCAGCCGGGCCAGAACCGAGAATGATCAGGCGGTGATGATTGCTCATATCAGAACTCACTGTACTTCAGTTTTCGGAATTGGAATTTGTATTGCTACGGCGCCGTGTAGCAAGCCCTTTTGCAGCCGCCTGGAACCCATTGTTCCAGTATCGGTGAAGGGAAGCGGTCGCTTGTAACGGTACCCGCTTAATTTCGCGGGCAATGATAGGGGATGGCGCCATGCTGACCAAATAGTTTGATCTAATTTATATCATTGCACCTCTTTATAGGTTGACCGTATTGCCACGGCATCCTTCCTCCGGGATGGTGTTGCGCGGGACATTAAGAGTACTGGAGGTATGTCACATAAGTTATTGTTTTTTAAGTTAAAATAATAACTTAAAGTGATTTATCAAGTTGCTTCACGGTAGCATTTACCGCACGCCTGTAGTACACAGACCTCCAGATACCCTGAAGAGCAGCGCTCAGCGCGCCCTTCATGAAGAAAGAAATAGCCGAGGTGGCCATTGAAGGCTGAGAGTGAAACCGAATCCGGGGCCGAAATTCCGGAATCCCTGATAGCGCGCATCGTGCGCGAGGGCGCCCTGATTACATTGCTGGCGGGCGCCTTACTTGTCGGCATCAGCCTGTTGAGTTATAGCCCGCAGGACCCCGGCTGGTCTCATACTGGTAGTGGCCGCGATATCTCGAACGCCATCGGACCAACCGGTGCCTGGCTCGCCGATGTCTGCCTGTCACTATTGGGTTGGATGGCCTACCTATTTCCCGTGCTGATCGGCTGGCGGGCATACCGGATTCTACGTGACAGGAATGCGCGTTTTCACGGCCCGCTGTTCGCACTGCGGGTAGCCGGCCTACTACTGCTGCTTGTGGCCGGCGCCGGTATAGCCACCCTGTGTTTCACCGAATCCGCGCAGCCATTACCGTTTTCCAATGGGGGAATTATTGGTGCTGCGGTTTCCTCTGCCCTGGAACACGGGCTCGGCTACGTGGGCGGTACCATTCTGTTATTGGCCACCTTTGCTATAGGGGTCACCGTATTTACCGGAATGTCCTGGCTCCAGCTTTTCGAAGATATCGGCCGAAGTGTCCTGTTTGTATTCAGTTGGCTGGGCAATCGGTTGGCTCGAGCAAAGAAAGCGCGCGAGGAGCAGCGGGTAGCCCGTGAAGCTATCGTGGTGCGCAAAGCGGCTGTAGAAGAAGAAAAACAGCGGACCGCAAAGCGCCAGCCGCCACAGATTGCCCCTTCGGCACCCCCCCCCAAACCGAGCCCACGGGCAGTAAAAGAAAAGCAGGGCGAGCTCTTCAAAGGGCCGGTCACCGGAACCTTACCGGCACTCTCCCTACTGGACCCGGCTGATGACAACAAAAAGGCCGGCTTTAGCCGCGAGGCGCTGGAGGCACTTTCCCGACTGCTGGAGCTGAAGCTCAAAGATTTTGGCGTGGTCGCAGAGGTCGTCTCCGTACTGCCTGGGCCAGTGGTAACCCGCTTTGAGATTCAGCCTGCGCCAGGGGTAAAAGTCAGCCGAATTACCAACCTCGCGAAAGACCTGGCGCGCTCCCTGGCGGTAATCAGTGTGCGGGTTGTCGAGGTGATTCCGGGAAAATCGGTGGTGGGTATCGAAATCCCCAATGAAAACCGTCAGATGGTGCGCCTAACCGAAGTACTCGGCGCCGAGGTCTATGAAAAATCCAGTTCCGCACTGACTTTGGCCCTTGGGCACGATATCGCCGGGCAGCCGGTGGTTGCGGACCTGGCCAAGATGCCACATCTACTGGTGGCCGGTACCACCGGGTCCGGTAAGTCTGTGGGCATCAATGTGATGCTGCTGAGCCTCCTGTACAAATCCACACCCGATGAGGTTCGCCTGATCCTGGTGGATCCGAAAATGCTCGAGCTCTCGGTCTACGAGGGAATCCCGCACCTGCTGACGCCGGTAATAACCGATATGAACGACGCAGCCAATGGTCTGCGCTGGTGTGTGGGTGAAATGGAGCGGCGCTACAAGCTGATGGCCGCAATGGGCGTGCGCAACCTCGCCGGCTTCAATCGCAAAGTAAAGGAAGCGGCAGCCAAAGGTGAGCCACTGGAAGATCCGACCTGGCAGCCAGACCCGATGTCCAGCGTCCCGGAGGCGGAGCAAACCCGCCCACACCTCAAGCCGCTGCCGGCGATCGTGGTTGTGATCGATGAATTTGCCGACATGATGATGATCGTCGGTAAGAAGGTTGAGCAGCTGATCGCACGGATTGCCCAGAAAGCACGGGCGGCCGGCATCCACCTTTTGCTGGCAACCCAGCGTCCATCGGTGGATGTGATTACCGGTCTGATCAAGGCGAACGTACCCACGCGTATGGCGTTCCAGGTTTCTTCCAAAGTTGACTCGCGCACCATTTTGGACCAGGGGGGTGCTGAGCAGCTCCTTGGTCACGGGGATATGCTATATCTGCCGCCGGGCACCGCAGTGCCCATAAGGGTGCACGGTGCCTTTGTCGATGACCATGAAGTGCACCAGGTTGTAGCAGACTGGTGCCGCCGTGGTGAGCCTGAGTATATTGACGGCATTGTTGATGACTCCAACAACAGCATTCCCGTGCCGGGAATGGCGACAGAGGGAGGGGACGAGGATCCGGAGGCGGACGCCCTCTATGACGAAGCTGTGGCTTTTGTGACCAAATCCAGGAAGGCGTCCATTTCTTCGGTTCAGCGCCAATTGCGCATCGGCTACAATCGCGCCGCCCGCATGATCGAGACCATGGAGGCGGCTGGGGTTGTGTCGCCGCAACAAGCCAACGGTAACCGCGAGGTACTGGCGCCGCCACCGCCCTGATGGCACACCACTGAGCGCAATATAGATTTTCTGCAGGTTCAGGCCGGGTTCACCCGGGTCCGACTAGGCTTTAGGGACAGATCAGCAAACTGGAAGGCATCGAATGAAACGCACACTGAGCATTTTCCTGATCGCACTGGGCTGCACCTTTGGTACGGCTAAGGCAAGCGCCGACGCCAGCGAAGAGCTTAGCCGCCTGCTGCAGCCCCTGGGAGCCATCTCCGGCAATTTCAGTCAGACCCTGAAAGACCAGAAGGGTAAAACTCTGCAGAAGAGTAGTGGCAATTTTTCCGTTCAGCGGCCGGGCCGCCTGCGCTGGCAGACCGGCGAGCCCTTCCCGCAGCTTCTTGTCACCAACAACAAGAAGCTCTGGCTGTACGACCCGGATCTGGAGCAGGTAACGATCCGCCCGGTAGACAGCCGCATGAAAGAAACCCCGGCGCTTTTGCTGGGCGGCAAGGTTGAAGAGATCCGGGGCTCGTTCAATGTCGAAAACAAAAAGGGCGCTTACTATCTGACCCCAAAGCGGGCATCGGCACCGTTTAAATCTATGGTGATCCGTTTCGACGGCAAGGGCCTGCCTTCGGCAATGACCGTGCGAGATGGCATGGGGCAGACTACCGATATCCGCTTTAATGGTCTCAAAGCCAACCCAAAACTGTCATCCGGCATCTTTAACTTCAAACCCCCAAAGGGTACCGACGTTATTCGCGATGAATGATTTATTCCGGTCACCGCGCCGGCATCAGCCCCTGGCCGCACGTATGCGGCCCGACACTCTGGCCCACTATGTGGGCCAGACGCATTTATTGGGTCCGGGTAAGCCGCTGCGTGAGGCGGTGGAGCGCGGCCAGCTGCATTCCATGGTGCTCTGGGGGCCACCCGGTGTCGGTAAGACCACCTTCGCACGACTGCTCGCCCAGGAGTGCGATGCGCGTTTTGCGACGCTTTCCGCCGTGCTGGCCGGGGTGAAGGAGATCCGTCAGGCAGTGGCGGAGGCTGAACAGCATGCTGCCCAGAGCGGCCGAGGCACGATCCTGTTTGTGGATGAGGTGCATCGCTTCAATAAATCCCAGCAGGACGCCTTTCTGCCGTACGTGGAAGAGGGCACCGTAACCTTTGTCGGCGCCACCACCGAAAACCCGGCGTTCGAGCTGAATAACGCTTTGTTATCCCGCTGCCGAGTCTATCTGCTGCGCAGCCTGAGCGAGGATGAGCTCGCGGGGATGTTGCGACGCGCGCTTACAGAAGATGAAGAGCTTAGCAGCCGGAACATCGCGATATCCGATGAGATCCTGAACAAAATCACCCTGAGTGCAGACGGCGACGCACGCAGCGCACTGAACCTGCTGGAAATTGCCTGCGATCTGTCGCGAGAAGAGGGCAGCCGGCAGGTGATTGATGAGGATGTTCTGGCGGAAGTGCTGACCGCAGACGTGCGCCGTTTTGATAAGGGCGGGGATTTTTTCTACGACCAGATCTCGGCATTGCACAAGTCGGTGCGAGGGTCCGACCCGGATGCAGCGCTCTACTGGTTTGCGCGCATGGTGGATGGCGGTTGCGACCCAATGTATATCGCCCGTCGCGCGGTACGCATGGCGAGCGAGGATATTGGGAACGCCGACCCCCGCGCCCTCGAGATAGCCCTGAATGCCTGGGATGTCCAGGAACGCCTCGGTAGCCCGGAAGGGGAGTTGGCCATCGCTCAGGCCATCACCTATCTCGCCGTCGCTGCAAAAAGTAACGCGGTATACAGCGCGTACAAACGTGCGTTAGCCGATATTCGTCGCGAGCCAAGCTACGAAGTGCCGGTACATTTGCGCAATGCGCCTACCAGGCTGGCGAAGGAAATGGCCCATGGCGCCGACTACCGCTACGCCCACGACGAACCGGACGGTTTCGCGGCAGGGGAGAACTACTTCCCTGAGGCCATCGCCAGTCGGCGATATTACGACCCGGTGCCAAGGGGGCTTGAGCTGAAGATCAGTGAAAAGATGGAAAAGTTAAGGGAACTCAACCGAAGCAGCGGCCGGCAACGATACCCGGAGCGGGAAAAGCGCTAGAATCGCCCTTCGTCTCAACGGGCGTGTGTCACGACCCGAATCGGCCCTTGAATAGACCCCGATAAGAACAAAAGGACCTGATCCAATGCAGTGGATTGCAATTGCCCTGGGTGGCGCGGTGGGCGCGATCATGCGTCACCTGATCGGCCTGTGGAGCTACCCGGTGTTTGAACACCGTTTTCCCCTGGGCACCTTGATTGTCAATGTGCTCGGTTCACTGCTGATCGGCTTCGCCTACGTGATGATCGTCGAGCGAGGTGCGCTCGGTCACGAGTGGCGCCTGCTGATCATGACCGGTCTGTTCGGGGCTCTCACCACCTTCTCGACCTTCTCGCTGGAAACTGTGCTGTTGTGGCACAATGGCCAGCCTTTAACGGCGCTGGCCTATGTGACGGTCAGCTTTCTGGTGTGTCTGGGGGCGACCGCAGCCGCCGTCACACTGGGAATGAAATATCTGTAACGCGGTAATCAATTAATCATGCTCGACCCAAAACTCATTCGTACCCAACTCGACGATGTGGCTGCAGCCCTGGCCAAGCGCGGCGTGCAGCTGGACACAGCAAAGCTGGAACAACTGGAAGAACAGCGCAAGGAACTGCAGGTGCGCACCGAAGCCCTGCAGAACGAGCGCAATACCAAGTCGAAGAATATTGGCCGCGCAAAAGCCGCCGGCGAAGATATCGCGCCGCTGTTGAAAGAGGTGGAGTCTCTGGGTGGGCAGTTGAACGAAGCCAAGCAGGCCCTTGGAGAATTGCAGCAGCAGTTGGATGAAATCCTGCTGGCAATACCCAATCTACCGGACGCGTCTGTACCGGAAGGCAAAGACGAAGACGATAACGTGGAGGTCGCCAAGTGGGGCGAACCCCGCAGCTTCGACTTCGAAGTGCGCGATCACGTCGACCTGGGCAGCAATCTGGGCGGCCTCGACTTTGAAGTAGCCAGCAAGATTACCGGCTCCCGCTTCGCGGTCATGACAGGCCAGGTAGCAAAACTGCACCGCGCTTTGGCACAGTTCATGCTAGATCTTCACGTAGAAGAGCACGGCTATACAGAAGCCAATGTGCCGGTAATAGTAAATAGCGATTCCCTGTACGGAACTTCCCAGCTGCCCAAGTTTGCGGAAGATCTGTTCAAACTGGAGGACGAGCGTAGTTTCTACCTCATTCCTACCGCAGAAGTACCGCTGACCAATTTGTACCGCGATGAGATCGTCGATGCCGATCAGTTGCCGCACAAATATGTCAGCCACACCAACTGCTTTCGCTCAGAAGCCGGCTCCCACGGGCGCGATACCCGCGGCATGATCAGGCAGCACCAGTTCGAAAAAGTGGAACTGGTTTGTTTCGCCCGCCCTGATCAGTCCATGGACACGCTCGAACAGCTCACCAGTCACGCAGAAAATGTTCTGCAGAAACTGAACCTGCCATACCGCAAAGTGGTGCTGTGTGGTGGCGATATGGGATTTGGTGCAACCAAAACCTATGACCTGGAAGTGTGGATTCCGTCTCAGGACAAATACCGTGAGATTTCTTCCTGCTCCCTGATGGGGGACTTCCAGGCCCGGCGTATGAAAGCCCGCTGGCGCAACCCGGAAACGGGCAAGCCAGAACTGCTGCACACCCTGAACGGATCCGGGCTTGCAGTGGGCCGTACGCTGATCGCGGTACTGGAAAACTACCAACAGGCCGATGGTAGTATCGAGGTGCCGGAAGTACTGCGCCCCTATATGAAAGGCGCAACCAAGATCGGCTAAGCAGTATGGAATAAGACCTTGCGTTACCTGCCTCTCGCTTTTGATTTGAAAAACCGTCCCTGTCTCATTGTTGGGGGCGGTTCCATCGCCACGCGCAAAGCGCGGCTACTCAACAAGGCGGAGGCCCGCCTGCTGGTGGTGGCTCCGGATATTACCGACGAGTTGCGCCAGCTGGTCATGGCCAGCGGTGGTGAATACATCGTTGGCACTTATCGCAAGGAATTGCTTGAGAACGCCGAAATGGTGGTTGCCGCCACCGCCGATGGCGATGTGAATGCCCAAGTGTCTGCCGACGCCCGCGCACGTCGCCTGCCGGTGAATGTGGTCGACTCACCAGAGCACTGCACCTTTACCTTTCCCTCCATTGTCGAACGCGGACCGGTAGCCATCGGCATCTCCAGCGGTGGCTCCGCACCGGTTCTCACGCGCATGCTGCGCGCACAAATCGAAACACTGCTTTCCCCCGGGCTGGGGCTCATCGCCGAACTGGCCGGGCGCCTGCGCGACAAGGTCAAAATCGCATTGCCGGAGGCCCAGCGCAAAGATTTTTGGCACTGGGTGTTCAATGGTCCGGTGGTAGGCCAGATAGAGCGTGGCCACAAGGCGGAAGCCGAGCAGACGGTGCTGGAAGAATTGCAGCGCTGGGAACAAAAACCGGCGCCCAGCGGTGAGGTTTACCTGGTGGGTGGCGGCCCCGGTGATCCGGACCTGCTGACCTTCCGTGCCCTGCGCCTGATGCAGCAGGCCGATGTCGTACTCTACGATCGACTGGTTTCTACCGAGGTACTGGAACTGGTGCGCCGGGATGCAGAACGTATTTACGTGGGCAAAATGAAGCAGTTCCATTCCGTGCCCCAGGATGACATCAACCAGCTGTTGGTGGATCTGGCGAAAGAGGGCAAGAAGGTTCTGCGGCTCAAAGGTGGTGACCCCTTCGTGTTCGGCCGCGGCGGTGAGGAAATCGACAAGCTGGCGGAAGCGGAAGTACCGTTTCAGGTGGTACCCGGTATTACCGCCGCCATCGGCTGTTCTGCTTATTCGGGTATTCCTCTGACCCACCGGGATCACGCGCAGTCAGTGCGGTTTATCACCGGCCACCTGAAGCAGGGCGATCTGGTATTGCCCTGGGAAGAGCTGATCACCAAAAATCAGACACTGGTGTTCTATATGGGTCTGACGGGTCTTCCCACCATTTCCGAGAAGTTGATTGCCAACGGGATGGATGCGGATACACCAGCGGCGCTGGTGGAGAAGGGTACGACACGGGATCAGCGGGTGATTGTCGGCACAATCAAGACCCTGCCGGCGCTGGCGGAGACCCATCAAGTGGAGGCACCTGCGCTGACGATCATCGGCGGTGTGGTGAAGCTGCGTGAGAGCCTCGGCTGGTACCAGTAAGCTCTCTGTCTGCGCGCTACAGCTTAGGCACCCAGTCCACTAACCATTGGCAAACCCCTATCTATACTGAAAGGGATGTTTGCCTATGGTGGTTTTATGCTGTGGATGTTGCTTTGCTTTTATTGCACTCTTCTGGTGCGCAGTTTTCTGCCTCGAGAAAGTGAAATCGCGCTGCCTGACGAAGACGACAGCCACCTGCGCCGCTATTCCCGCGCTTACAAGATCAAACGCAATTGGGTGAAGAATCTCTGGATCGGCGCATCTTTGCTGATGATTTGCTTTCCATTGCTGCCGTTTATCCTCGGCCTTGGACTTTTCACGTCCTTTCTATCTTTTGCGATCCTCGACGAAACTGCCTGAAATTTCTCTGAATTCGACGATAAGGTGCTGATACCGGGTACAAGCTTGCAAGACCTTCCGCGAGAGGGACCTCGCGGAAGAGCCCCCATGGATGGGTTCACGGCGTGTCTTGCAAGCTTGTACCCGGTAGCAGCACCGCCACAAAATTAATTAGGGTCCACTCACTGCAGAGTCAGTGTGTAGGCAGCGGATTTCTCAGTAAAACTAGAGGCCTTACCTTCCACCCAGTCCCGGTGACCATTACCAAAGAATGGAGAGAGCGGATGCGCGCTCTGGCCGGTGGCCATATGGAAAATACCCAGCTCTTCGTGGCCCGGTGCGACAACCAGTCGCTCAGAAGCACCATTGGTCGCGGACTGGAAACGGGGCATATGGGAGTCGCCGGGGAGTGGGTCGGCGGGCATGGCGGTGAACCAGTTTACAGCGGAGACCGCACGGGCCAGCGGGTGCTGGATTTTAGCGGAATTTTGCACGCCCCAGGTTTGCTCGGATAAGGGCAGGCCGCCTTCAGCCATTTCTTCCAGAACCAGATCCAGAGCAGCGATTTTCAGGTCGTGCCAGCTTTCGTATTCCGGGTTCAGCAGGTGTGCGGGTTCGCCGGAAAGCATTTCCCAGGCCGGGTATTCCACCTGGCGGTTTACGCGACCAAATTTAAAGCCTTCGTCATAGCGCTTCATATAAGTGAGTACCGGTGCGGTCGCCAGGTCGATAAAGCGCAGGCGGAAGTTGCGGACGATGCGATAGCCCACGGAGTCCGCACTGGCGCGGGCGCCCCAGTTTTCTACCTGTTCAAGAACATCTGCATAACCCCCATTGTCTTTCAGCAGTGCCGCCAGATGTTGCTGCCATCGCTCAAGGAATACAGCGCGGTCATCCAACTGAATGTCGAGGAGGTCCTGTTCGGTGAAGGATTCTTTCGCGAATAGATTGTCGCGTATCTGCTGTTGGCGAGCGCCGAGGGCGTAGCCGCCGTCACCCATTACACGAAGATATTCGCCATCCATGGTGCGCGAGTTGGCCGTCCAGATACGATGAGAGGGCGGGTTGTATATGTGCGGCTGCTCTGCCAGTGTCAGGTACCCATCCCAGTAGGCGGTGCCGTCCGCCCAGCTGACGGAACGATTGCCTTCCAGTCCGACGCGACGGGGGATCGGGCCAGCAACGGTCCAGCCGATATTACCCAGGCTGTCGCCCAGTACGAAGTTTTGATGGGGTATACCGAGTTCCGGCGCCAGGTCCATAGCCTCTCGGGTGGTCTCGACTACCTCCATCAAAAGGAGATTCATGTTGGCACCTTGAACGTCGTGAGCCACCCATCGGTAGGCGAGTGGGTTGCCCGTGTAATCCTCGCCGACGACCGGTCCCCAGATGGTTTTTCGCACCTTGAGCACTTCGGTTACGCCACCTTTGACGGCGAGGGGCTCGTCAACAACATCAAAAGCCCGCCAGCCTTCCGGAGTGCGATATTTTTCTCCGTTCTGGGAAATTTCCAGGGGGATCAGATCACCCCAGTCGGCAGTGGTATTGGTGAAACCCCAGGCTACTTTGCCATTACTGCCGGCAACGATGATCGGACCGCCGGGTAGGGTGGCGCCGCGCATTTCGAAGTCGGTGCCAGGGACATTCCAGCCTGCGCGATACCAGATATTTGGCACGGTGATCGCCAGATGCATGTCGTCTGCCACGATGGCCGCCCCATGCTCGGTCAGCGCCCCACCTACGACCCAATTATTGCTGCCGAAGATCATGTCTTCACTTTCCATCGGCTCGTAAGCCATGGGTTCTCCATCTTCCACCAGCGACGCGATATGGGTCTGGGGCAAGGGCAGGGGGCCACGGGCATCGCCAATCAGTGGCGCGTCCCAGATCCCCCCCTTGGGCACAAAAAAATGATAGAGGTCTTCTGGCAGCAACTGCGCCAGAGCATTGTCACGGAGCTCAAAATTTCCGGTATTACTTTGCAGTGTCATGTACATGCTGAATATGGTTAGCAGGCTATCGGCGGGGGCCCACTCACGGGGCTGTGCCTGCAATAGTGCGTATTCCCAGGGAGCTGCCCCAAGTTCCGCAAGGCCAAAGTTCACACCCGCCGCATACTGCATAAGGATCTGCTGCTGGTCATCGGGCATTGCCGCCACATTGCGCTCAGCACGCTCGCGGAATTGATGAACGCGGATTTCCCGATCATGGGGCAGTGCGGCCTCACCTACCAGTTCAGCCAGTTCACCTGCCGAATTGCGCCGCAGAAGGTCCATCTGAAAGAAACGTTCCTGGGCATGTAAAAAACCGAGGGCGAAAGCGGAGTCGGTGCGGTGCTCGGCTTGGATGAAAGGAATACCCTGTGAATCCCGCTCTACGGTCACGGGGTTGGACAGCGCCCCGGTGTCCAGCACGCCGTCCAGTATCGGCAGGCTCTGGCGCAGCCAGATCCCGGTGGCCGCTACAACAAGTAACAAAAGGACAAGAGCGGCAACAGCACTGCGTAACAGGCGTCGTGGCCAGGGGGATAGGGTCAACATCGCGAGGTCTCTCGAAGGTTGGTTGGGTTTTGTTATTTTGGGACAGCCGGCACTCAATTACAGAGTGGTGCGGTCCGCTGTTTCAGTGAGTCTATCAGTATACGAGGCCGCTTAAATGGTTACCGAAGGACACTATACGGTCACGGTTATCACTTTTTTGTAGCGTTATGCGCCATGTAGGCGCAAAATTCCACTCTGAAATACTGCAAAACTGACCAGTCACAAGAAAAAGGTCACAACAAGCTTTTATTGGGACCGAGCTACACGTAAGATGGCCCAACATAACTATCAATAACGACCAATTTCCATCACGCTTTTCATATAACTACAAACGCGAGGACGCGATGATGTACAACGCCGATCAGTCCGGAAAAAACCGTTCCTTTTCCCTGACCACTCTCTCCGCTGCCATTGCTGTAACCACTGCCATGAGCAGTGCTGCTTACGCCGCAGAAATTGAAGAGGTGGTTGTAACCGCGCAGAAGCGCGCGGAAAACCTGCAAGACGTGCCCATTGCCATCTCCGCTTTTACCGGAGACAGCATGAAGGCCATGGGTGTGAAAAACCTTACCGACCTCGGTAAATTCACCCCGGGTGTGGAAATGAACAACGACACACCTCTGCAGCCTACCTACAGCGTGCGCGGTATCGAGACCGGCGACTTCACTGTGGGCTCTGACCCCGCTGTAGCCGTATATGTCGATGGCGTGTACACCGGCCGTGGCGCCGGCGCCGAGATTCCACTGGCGGACATTGAGCGTGTAGAAGTACTGAAAGGCCCGCAGGGCACACTGTTTGGCCGAAACGCCACCGGTGGTGCCATTCACATCATTTCCAAGAAGCCGCAAGCTGAAAATACCGCAGAGCTGAACCTCACCGCCGGTAACTACGGTCGCGTATCTTCTGACCTGCTGTTGAATAGCGAACTCGCAGATAATCTCTACGGCCGCTTTACCGCATCCACCAATCGCCGCGACTCTTTCGCCGATAACCTGGCGAACGATTTCGAAGTAGGGAACATCGATACCCAGACCTACCGTGCCTCCCTGCTGTGGGAGCCGACTCCCAGTACCGAAGTGCTGTGGCGTGCTGAATACGGAGTAATGGATCAGGGCAGTGCATTGCGCACCTCCATCGTGCCATCGCTGCAGGCCGAGGCCGGCGGCACTGATGTGTTCGGTGACTACGCGCTGGATACTCCAACTATCGAAGACCGTGACTCCTGGGGCACCTCCCTGTCGGTGGTACACGATTTCGACAACTTCACTTTCACTTCTATTACTGCTTACCGTGGGTTTGAAGCCCATCTGCAGCAGGACGAAGACGGTACCGCGAACCCGGACTACATGTTCGGCTCAGCCAACTTCGACGATCAGACCCAGTTCTCTCAGGAATTCCGTCTGAACGGCGCTACCGACACCCTGAAGTGGACCCTGGGTGCGTCCTACTCTCGTGAAGAGCTGGAGCACACTACCGATGCTTACTTCACCGCCGGTTCTCTGGAATCTTTCGCAGTGTATGAAGGGGTGAAGGCACAGGTGGACGCACTGGGCCTGGACCTGACCACGACCCAAGTGGAAGAAATGGCTTATCAGCAGCGTCAGGCCATGATTGCTGGTGGTTTTGAGGGTGCGGCCGTGTCCACCTTCCTCTACGACCTGATGGTACAGTCCGGCCAGGCCGACGCACTACTGACCAGCCTGGGCGCGCCTGCCGGTATCACAGCCAGTATGCTGAATCGCGAGCAGATGGCTGCGCAGCTGATGGCGGGCATCACTCCGTGGGTAATGGCTGACACGCCATGGAACGAGTCGGTACTCAACACCGGAGACTACCGCTCCGCCGCCATTTACGGTGACGCCACCTGGAGCCTCACCGACAGGATGGATCTCACCATCGGTGCGCGTTACACCGCCGACGAGAAAGATTTCTCCATCGTCAGCTCCTACCAGAATACGCTGCCAATCGCGCTTGCGGGGGGACTGGTTGACATCATGGCTCCCGATGGCAGCGTTATGATGCAGATGCCTCTACCAGCGGTGCCGTCCTGCGATAACGCCGTAGCACCGCCGTGTATTCCGGCCGAGCGCTTCGGTATGGCATTCAACAACAATGGTATTGCCGATCTGAGTCAGGATCTGAGCGACTCCTGGAGCGATCTCTCGGGCCGTATCGTTCTGGATTACCGCTGGAATGACGACGTGATGACTTTCGTCTCTCTGGCGGACGGTTTCAAAGCTGGTGGTTTCAACAGCTTTAGTGCCGCCCCAGGCATCGACCCGTCGTTTGATCAGGAAGGTGTCACCAACCTGGAAATTGGTCTGAAGAGCAGCCTGTTTGACAACGCCGTGCGCTTCAACGCCTCCGTATTTGCGTACGACTACAAGAACCTGCAGCAGCTGGATCTCGTAGGTGCGCCGATTCCGAACTACTACCTGCGCAATGCGGATGCCGAAGGTCGCGGTGCAGAATTTGAAGTTCAGTGGGCAGCGACCGATAGCCTGTTTATCGCCGGTAACTACTCTTTCCTCGACACCGAGTACACCCGCTACCAGATCATTGAAGCGATTGGTGAAACGGAAGAGGAGCATTCTCGTGTTGGCCAGCCTCGCGTCGGCACCCCGGAGAACAAATTCAACCTGATGGCTGAATACACCTGGGAACTGGCGGCCGGCGGTGACGTGGTACTGCGCGGTGATTACAACTGGACCGACGAGCGTGTTGGTTCCATCAGCGACCCGGCCCGTGTCATTCCGGACTACCAGCTGATGAACCTGCGTGCAGGCTGGAACAGCGCTTCGGACCGTTACTCTGCAGCCCTGTGGGTTCAGAACGTAACCGACGAGGAGATTGCTGGTGGCTATGGCGGTACCGGTGCGGCCATTGGTGCAAGCCCGGCCTGGCGTTTTATGCCGCGCATGTATGGTGCAGACTTTACCGTGCGTTTCTGAGCACGGACGCAGTCTGCGAACCGGCGCTTAGCGCCACTGGAAAGGGTCGGCTCTGCCGGCCCTTTTTGCGTATTGGGGCAGGGTAGTATTGTTTCGGGAATAAGTGGCGCCGATTGCTGCGCCAAAGTGACTTCCGACATGGGAATCCACCGCAATGGATGTATGATCAAGAGCATCTAATGCAGTTCTCAGGACATGGAATGAACCTGACCTCAGAGTTGGATCCCGCCATTACAATGCCGGAAGTCGATAGTCACTCCGCGCTTTATTGGAGCGAAAGCGAGGGTCGCGACCTAAGCCTCGATGAGCGTGTCGCACTCTTGTCCCAGTATCAACGCGTGCGCGCACAGACGGAGGCGCTCACGGAACCGCTGTCTGCTGAAGACCTGCAACTTCAGTCCATGCCCGATGCCAGCCCCGGAAAGTGGCATATGGCGCATACCAGTTGGTTTTTTGAGACTTTTATCCTTCAGCCGCATGCGCCTGACTACGACCCATTCGATCGCGATTTTCACCACCTCTTCAATTCCTATTACAACTCTCTGGGCACACCGTTTTTCCGGCCACAGCGGGGCCTGTTATCCCGTCCCAGCCTGCTTCAGGTACAGAACTACCGCCATTTCATCGATTGTGAGATCGAGCGTTGGTTGACAGAGGAAGAGGTCACGGCAGAGCTGGCCAATCTGCTGGTGCTCGGTTTGAACCACGAACAGCAGCATCAGGAGCTGCTGCTGACCGATATCAAACACGCGCTGTCGATCAATCCGCTACGTCCAAGCTACCGTGAAGATATTTTCGCAGGCGATGACCAAGAGGAGATCGCCGACCGGCATTGGCTGAGCATCCCTGAGGACAATTACACCCTGGGCAGCGACGGCCAACAATTTGCTTTTGACAACGAAGGTCCTGCCCATCAGCGATTTCAACCCGCCTTTCGCATCGCCACACGACTGGTAACCAACCGTGAGTATCTCGAATTTCTGCAGGATGGCGGATATCGAGAACCGCGGCTTTGGCTCTCGGATGGTTGGGCGGACATTACCCGTTCCGGCCGCCGCGCGCCGCTGTACTGGCACGAACAGGATGGTGAATGGCTACATTTCACCCTGGGCGGGATGCGCCCAATTGACCTGGATGCGCCGGCTTGCCACTTAAATTTTTACGAAGCCGATGCATTCGCCAGCTGGTCAGGGTACCGACTACCCACAGAGTTCGAGTGGGAAATCGCCGCCTGGCTACACTGCCACAAAGATGCACAGCGCACCGCCAATATGCTGGAATCGGGACACTTCCGGCCGGTGAGCGAGCAGGAGGAACTTTTCGGCCATGGTGCGCCGGACGGCGCGCAATTTCTTGGTAATGTCTGGCAATGGACCTCCAGCGCCTATCAACCCTATCCCGGCTTCCGCGCCAGTGGCGATGCGGTTGGTGAATACAACGGTAAATTCATGTGTAACCAGATGGTATTGCGCGGTGGTTCCTGCGTGACACCACGCAACCATATCCGAATCACTTATCGGAACTTCTTTTACCCGCACCAGGCCTGGCAATTTACCGGAATCCGCCTGGCAGGAGATGGACTATGAATATGGCGGCACAGGGAATTGCCATAGTTCAGGCATTTGAGCAGGACGTATTGGCCGGCCTGGCTGCACCGCAGAAAACCCTGCCTTGTAAATATCTGTACGACGAGGTGGGGTCGCGTCTCTTTGAAGAGATCTGCACCCTGCAAGATTATTATCTGACCCGCACAGAAGCCGACATTTTCGCTCGGGAAATCCAGGCAATGGCAGAGGCTATAGGCCCGCAAGTCACCCTGATTGAGCCTGGGGCGGGCAACTGTGAAAAAGCGGAGCCATTACTGCGGGCAATGCTGTCACCTGCCGGATACTTTCCTCTGGATATTTCTCCAGAAATTCTGCTGGCCGCACGCCAACGTATACAGCGCCGTACGCCGGAGCTGCCAATTCGACCAGTCGTTGGGGATTTTACCAGTCATAGTGTCTGGCGGGAGCTCCCAGAAATTCCCGGGCGCAAAGTCGTATTTTTCCCCGGATCCACTATCGGAAACTTCACTCCGGAACAGGCCCACGCGCTATTGTCCCTGTTCGCAGAGCAGTTGCGCCCGGGTGATGGGTTGCTACTGGCCGCGGATCTGGTGAAGGATTCCGTGGTACTAGAAAGGGCCTACCATGACAGTAGTCACGTTACCGAAGCATTCAATAAAAACCTGTTACGCCGCATCAACCGTGAACTGGATGGTTCCTTCAATCTCGACGCTTTTGCACATCGGGCGTTTTATCACCGCCTGCGCCGTCGGGTGGAAATGCATCTTGTCAGCCTCGAATCGCAAGCGGTAGAGGTATGTGGCCGGCAGTTTCATTTTGATGAAGGCGAGACCATCCACACGGAAAACAGCCATAAATATACGCTGGCAGCATTGAAAGAGTTGTTGCGATCAACCGGATTTCAGCCCCAGCAGTACTGGACCGATCACCAACAACATTATGCGATTTACTATGCCGAAGCTGTTTAGTCTATTTGAAGCGGTAAAGCCCACATTGTGGTGCGTGTTCCTTTTTTCTTTACTGAGTGGATGCGCATCAAATACTGGCGATACACGGTCGGGGGATGCCGCGGCCTTCGGGGGCAATCAGATTACCGTTTACAAATCACCCTTCTGCCTTTGCTGCAATGACTGGATCGAACATCTGGAAGGCAATGCATTTGCCGTAACCAGTGAGAATGGACTGGATACCGCCAGTGTCAAACAGCAGTGGAAAATCCCACCGAGTATGCAAGGTTGCCATACTGGCGTATGGAACAATCAATATGTTTTTGAAGGTCACGTACCCGCGCGGCTGATTCGCCAGTTCCTGGCAAATCCCCCTAAGGGGAGTATCGGACTAGCGGTACCCGGAATGCCGCAGGGCAGCCCTGGCATGTACCGGGGCAAGAACTTTGAGCCGTATGTGGTTTATGCCATTCAGTCCAACGGTGAATACCGTTTCTACGAAAAAGTGACTGCACCGGAAGCCAGCTAGCATCACCCGGGAAAGAACCCCTGCCGGGCTGGAATCGCCGTCCGACAGGGGATACCCTTTGCAGCAATTACTTATGTTTTGTTACGGCTGCGCGCAATTTGAACTCTTCCACGTCTACCTCGCCCGTATCTAGGGATCACCCGCATTTACAACAGCCCTTTACCCCAGGTATCGGACTCACAAACTGCCACCTGCAAACCGTTTTTCCGGTTTTCCATCGCTCAAAACCCTGGGTGCGCACTCAGGCACAATGGCTGGAAACACCCGATGGGGATCGTATTGCATTACACGCCCCGGTGCGCCTCGAAGATGACCCCGGTCGCCCCATTGTGTTGATCCTACATGGTCTTGAGGGCTCGGTGGAATCCCCTTATATACAAGGGCTGATGCCTGCGTTGATTTCTGCCGGGTTTCAGGTTGCGGTCATGCATTTTCGCGGTTGTGGCGGCATTCCAAATCGGTTGCCCCGGGCCTACCACAGTGGGGATAGTGACGACCCGCGCTGGTTAGCCGGTAGACTCACGGCACACTACCCGAATACGCCGCTCATGGCTGTCGGCTACTCCCTAGGCGGCAACGTTCTGCTGAAATGGCTGGGTGAAGACGGCGATAAAAGCCCACTGACTGCCGCGGTCTCTGTCTCTGCGCCGCTGGATCTGCACCTTTCGAGCAAGCAGATGAATACCGGGTTTTCAAAGGTCTATCAGAAGCACCTGCTCGACAGCCTCAAAAAGAGTCTGACGCGTAAGACGCGGGACCTGGAGCTGGCTCGCAAGATGCCGCCAATAGACCACCCTCGTGCATTCAGCAATTTCCGTCACTTTGATGACCACTTCACCGCGCCCCTGCACGGCTTCACCGGGGTCGATGACTATTACACACGTGCGTCGAGTTTGCCTCTCCTCAGTAACATTGCACGTCCTACTTGCCTGATCCACGCACTCGACGACCCGTTTGTATCGCCGAAAGCGGTTCCTACCGATTCTGACGTCAGTGCTTCGGTCACACTGGCAATCAGCAAGCAGGGAGGGCATGTAGGTTTTGTGAGCGGAAGCCTGTGGAAGCCCGTGTACTGGCTGGAGTCGATTATTCCTGCTTTTCTTACAGCCCAAGTAGCGGCAGTTACCGGGAAAGTTTGACTTTCCGGACCCATTCCCCTAATTTCGCCACCGCGATACGAGGTGCCTTCTGCCCTGAGCCCAGCAAGGCTCAATACCGGCTGAGAAGGTTAAACGGGAAGTCCGGAAATCCGGCGCTGCCCCCGCAACGGTGATCTGCTCTGTCCCTGAATAGGTGAGCGGTAAGCCCGATACCGGCCTCTGATCGAATCACGATGGAGCGGAGGGCTACCATCCTGCAATACGACCTCCCGCGCGTGCGCGCACCGCATTGCTATTCCTCCCTCGATCCCATGTGCATTTGTCCTTAGGGGTTGAACCTTGAATAAGATTCTATTGAGCTGGGCCGTTGCATCGGCTGCCAGCGTACCGGCGTTCGCCAATACCACCGATACCCAATCTGTGACTGAAGGTACGGTTCCCGACCTGGAAACCATCATCGTCGTCAGCGCCCGTCAGGGCGAGCCACTGCGTCGGGTGGCCACTTCCGTCTCTGTGTTGGATGAGACTGATATCAAGGCACGCGGTTTCGCTTCGCTGGCGGATGTTCTACGCAGTGTTCCGTCTGTTTCTGTTTCCAACTCTGGTGGCATGGGTAAGGCAACCACCTTGCGTGTGCGTGGTGAGGATGGCTTCCGTACCCTGGTGCGTATTGATGGCGTGGATATTTCCGATCCGACCAGTACCCAGGGCGGTGCCCATATCCAGCATATTCTCACCAATGACCTGGGCCGTGTTGAGCTGCTGCGCGGCCCACAGGGCATGCTCTACGGCGCGGATGCCGGCGGTGTCCTGGATATTTCCACCCGCCGTGAAGAAAGCGGTCACCAGATTGATGTGAGCGCCGAAGGCGGTAGCTTCGATTCAAGACGCTACAACGCCAGTGCCGGCGGGAGCACCGAGTCTCTAGACTATTTCGTCTCTGCCGCCAAGGCACACACCGCCGGATTCAATACCAGCGTCAACGACACCGAGCTGCAGGACGATGACGGCTACAACAACGAGACACTGCACGGCCGCGCCGGCTGGAATATCTCCGAGCAATGGCGCCTGGACGCGGTAGTACGCGATGTGGATGCCTCCAGTGAATACGACCGCTGTGGTTGGCCGGTAACGCAGGATGTGTGCTCCGACGCATTCAGCCAGCAAAATGCCCGCGTCAGCCTTGCTCGCAATGGTGAAAGCGGCCAGCAGGAGCTTTCCTATTCCCGAGCCGACCTGAATCGCACCAGTTACACCGCGGGTATCGTTTCCTACGATACCGAGGGCGATATCCAAAAGCTGAATCTGAATGGAAATGTCGACCTGAGTGGCAACCAGGCGCTTATCTATGGACTTGAGCGCCGCGAAGACTCGGTGCGCGATATGAGCCGCGATCAGTGGGCGGCTTATTCGGAATACCAGGGCAATTACGCTGAACAGCTATTTTTTACCCTCGGTCTGCGCCACGACGACAACTCGGATTTCGGCAGCCACAACAGTTTCCGAGCCAGTACCGCTTACCTGATCGATCAGGTTGCAAATGGGGCGATCAAACTGAAAGCCAGCTACGGTACCGGCTTCCGTGCACCGAGCCTGTTTGAGATTGACTACAACCGCTCGCAAAACAACCCTGACCTGGCACCGCTCACGCCAGAGGAAAGTCGCGGTGTCGATCTGGGTATTGAATACTTCGGGGAAAATACACTGCACCTGGAGTTGGTGCTTTTTGACCAGATCATTGAAAATGAGATCGGCTTCGACCTGGTTGGTTACACCGGCTACCTGCAAAGCGGTGGCGAGAGCCAGTCGCGGGGAGTGGAGCTGATTGCAGATGCTCAGGTCACCGAGACCCTGATGCTCTCCGCCAACTATACCTACACCGACTCGGAAACCGTCGCCGACACCCCGCGCCCGCGCCGCCCGAAACAGCTGGCCAACCTCGGCTTTACCTATCAGCCCACCAGCGCACTCAGCGTTGCCGTGAATCTGCGCTCCAGTGCCGATGGGGTGGATATCGACGGATCCAGCATGGATGATTATCAGGTACTGGACGCCAGTGTGCGTTACGCGCTGAACACTGCTACCACCGTGTATGTTCGCGGTGAAAACCTCACCGACAAAGACTACGTTGAGGTGGCCAGCTTCAACACTGCCGGTGTCGCGGCTTATGCCGGTGTTGAATTCAGCTTCTAAACCCGCGTTTGCCGTTTTAGACCCAAAGAGGTGACCATGTCGGACGACCAGCAGAAGAAAAATGCACGGCACAAAGCGGCCATGCAGAAACAGAAAGCCAAGGTGGATTCCCATATCGCCGCGGCGGACACCGAGCGCGGTGTCGCGGTTCTGCTGACCGGCAATGGCAAGGGGAAATCCAGCTCGGCTTTCGGCATGGTCATGCGCGCCCTTGGTTATGGGCAGAAGGTGGGCGTTGTGCAGTTTATCAAGGGCGCGCAACTTTCCGGTGAAGAGCTGTATATCAAGAATCAGTGCCCACAGGTCACTCTGTACCAGATGGGCACCGGTTTTACCTGGAACACACAGGACCGCACCGGCGATATGGCGGAAGCGGAAAAAACCTGGGTAGAAGCGGTAAACATGCTCACCGACGCCAGCTACGATCTGGTAGTACTGGATGAGCTGACTTATATGCTCGCCTACAAATACCTGGACGAACAGAAAGTACTGGATGCAATCGGACAGCGACCACCGGAGCAGAGTGTGGTTGTCACCGGTCGTGGTGGCGGCAGTGCACTTCAGGCCTTGATGGATACGGTTTCCGAAGTGAAAGATGTCAAACACGCGTTCAAAGCGGGGATCAAGGCCCGCAAAGGCGTGGACTTCTAGCGGGCGGACCACCATGTCAGTATTGATGGTTCAGGGCACCACGTCCGATGCCGGTAAAAGTACCCTGGTCGCGGCGCTCGGCCGTTACTTTGTTCGGCGCGGTGTACGCGCGGCGCCGTACAAACCACAAAATATGGCTCTGAACAGTGCGGTGACTGCCGATGGTGGTGAAATAGGTCGCGCCCAGGCGCTGCAGGCACTGGCATGCAATGTCGAACCCCACACGGATATGAATCCGGTACTGCTAAAACCCGCCTCCGATACCGGTGCCCAGGTGATTATTCAGGGCAGGGCAATCGGCAATATGCAGGCGCTGGATTACCACCACTACAAAGCCACCGCACAGGCTGCCGTACTCGACTCCTTCAACCGCCTGCACAACGAGCATGACTTGATTCTGGTGGAAGGCGCTGGCAGCCCGGCGGAAATCAATCTGCGGGAAAATGATATTGCCAATATGGGCTTTGCCGAAGCGGTAGACTGCCCGGTGATATTGATCGCCGATATCGACCGCGGCGGCGTCTTTGCCCATCTCGTTGGCACCCTCGAATTACTCTCCGAATCCGAACGCAACCGGGTTATTGGCTTCGTCATCAACCGGTTTCGCGGCGATATCAAACTATTGGAGTCCGGCCTTGATTGGCTGGAAGACTACACCGGCAAACCGGTACTCGGTGTACTGCCTTATTTACACGACCTCTATCTCGATGCGGAAGATGCCATCAGCACGCAGCAGGTAAGTACCTCGGGCAAACTTAAAGTTATCGTGCCGGTGCTGCCACGCATCAGCAACCATACAGATTTCGATGCATTGCGATTGCATCCGGACGTGGACCTTGAATTTGTCAGTGTTCGCGAGCCGGTTCCTGCCTGCGATCTGATCATACTTCCCGGCAGTAAAAATGTGCGCGCCGATCTCGCGCACCTGAAGGAAAACAACTGGCCACAGCAGCTGGACAGGCATCTCCGCTACGGAGGCAAGTTACTCGGAATTTGCGGTGGGCTGCAAATGCTCGGCACAGCCGTGCATGACCCCGAAGGTATTGAAGAGGAGCCGGGCAGCGAAGCGGGGCTCGGTTACCTGGATTTCGCAACCACCTTGATGCCAGAAAAGGCACTGAAAAACGTGAGCGGGCTTCTCTCCATCGACGGCTCGCATTCTGAAGTGTCGCTGCAAGGCTATGAGATCCACTGCGGAATCAGCGAAGGGCCGGCACTGGAGCAGCCTGCAGTACAGTTGGTTTCAGAAGACGGCGAATCTCGTCCGGACGGTGCGATCAGCAGTGATGGACAGGTACTGGCAACCTATGTCCACGGACTTTTCGACACGCCCGCAGCGCAACAGGTACTCCTTAATTGGGCCGGCCTCCAAGGCACCAATACACTCGATCTACACGCGCACCGGGAACAACAACTGAACCGGCTTGCGGACACCATCGGCGAGCACATGAATCGCGATTGGCTAGAGCAATTTGAGGAGGGCCGATGACTCTCGCTCGCCGTCGCAGTCTCAAATTCGCCAGGTGGTTTCTGCCCGGCTTGCTCGGGTTGAGTTTTATAACTGCCCTGGCAATTGGTGCTGTTTCCCTGTCATTTGCACAGGTAATCGGTGCGCTGACGGGGTTTGGTGAAGCAGGGCTGGCATCGGATATTGTCCAGGCAATCCGCCTGCCGCGCGCCTTACTCGCGGCCGCAGTGGGCGCGGTGCTGGCCATCTGCGGCGCCATGTTGCAGGGGCTTTTTAGAAACCCCCTGGCGGATCCATCACTGATCGGCGTCACCGCGGGTGCGTCCTTCGGCGCGAGCCTGGCGATTCTTCTGGGCGCGCAAGTGGCATCGGCGTTTGGAAGTTTACCGGTAGTGTCCGTTGCCGCATTCTGCGGTGGGCTGGTGGCCGTGGCGCTGGTCTATCACGTTGCCAAAGGAGTAACCGGCACCTCGGTAGCCACCATGCTATTGATGGGGATCGCGGTTACCGCGTTTTCTGCCAGCCTTACCGGGCTGATGGAGTATTTTGCCGATAATGAAATGCTGCGCCGTATCAGCCTGTGGCGCATGGGCGGTCTGGACGCAGCCAGTTATCCCCGCGCATTCCTGATGTTGCTGATTCTTTGCGGGCTGGTTGCCACCATGGTGCGTTTCGGCGCGTCTCTCAATGTGCTGTTACTGGGAGAATCCCAGGCGCGGCACCTCGGAGTGGATGTGGAGCAAACCAAAACCTGGTTGATTGTGCTCGCTGCGGCCGGTGTCGGCACCTCGGTGGCGGTTGCCGGCAGCATCGCATTTGTCGGCCTGGTGGTCCCGCATATGGTGCGATTGTGGGTAGGGCCGGATCACAGGCAACTGCTGCCACTTTCCGCCCTTGCCGGTGCGAGCCTGTTGCTCATATCCGATACCCTCGCGCGCTCCATCATCGCGCCAGTGGAAATTCCAGTCGGTCTGATAACGGCGCTTATCGGAGTCCCGTTCTTTGTGTCACTGCTTCGAAAAAGCCGGGAGTCGCTCTGATGGCCCTGTTGCATGCAGAAAATGTCACGGTCTGTGCAGACCAGCGGGAACTGGTCAGCGGTGTCGACCTGGATATCAATGCCGGAGAACTGGTGTGCGTGATAGGCCCAAATGGCGCGGGCAAGTCCACCTTGTTACGGGCAATTTGTGGTGAAGCGCAGCTGACGCGTGGACAGGTCCACTTTAAAGGCGCAAGCATTGAACGCCTTTCACCAAGGGCGCGGGCCAGCCAGCTAGCGGTTTTGCCGCAGCACAATCCGCTGTCGTTCGCATTTACCGGCCTTGAGCTGGTCGCACTCAGTCGCAATCCCCACACCACCGGTATCGCCCGAGATCAGGAAATCTGTATGGAAGCCATGGCGGCCCTAGATGTCACGCATCTGGCTGCCCGGTTGTACACGACACTGTCCGGTGGCGAACAGCAGCGCCTACAACTGGCCCGGGTGATGGCGCAAATCTGGTGTGCCGAAGACGTTGGCGATCGACTGCTGCTACTCGACGAACCCGCTACCAGCCTCGATATCGCCCACCAGTACGAAATGATGAAAGCGGTCCGAGCATTCGCCCGTCGCGGCGTAGCGGTAATAATGACGGTGCACGACCTCGCTCTCGCCAGTGGCTACAGTGACCGTATCCTCGCACTGAAAGAGGGGCGCTGTATGGCCTATGGGGACGGAGAAACGGTGCTTACCGCCGCGATCCTATCGAAGCTGTATGGTTACGGGGTAACTGTAGTTGCACATCCAATTACCGGTAAGCCGCTGGTTTTAGCAAATGAATAACGTTTCGGGTCGGTCTCATGTCCAATAAGCTAAACAAACCCACCAAGCGAAACAGATTTTCTCTCGCTTCAGGGCTGGTGCGTACCATCGGACTCCTATTGACCCTGTGTACCTCCAGCACGATCGCCGGGCAGCCAGTGCGAGTCCTGGATGCGCGCGGTCATTGGCTGGCGCTTCCCCAACCCGCGCAACGTATCGTGGCATTGGCACCGCACATCGTAGAAAACCTTTACAGCGCCGGGGCGGGCGACCGGCTGATCGGCGTGATAAGTCACAGCGATTTCCCCGCGGCGGCACGGCAGTTACCACAAGTCGGCAATTACAAATCCATCAACTATGAAAGGCTGCTGGCACTCAAGCCGGACCTCATTGTTGCCTGGGGCTCTGGAAACGGTGATGAAATGATTCAGAAGCTACGGGATCTTGGCTTCAATGTGTTCGTCACCGAATCCCGCACGCTGGAGGATATTCCGCACAACGTTCGCCTGTTTGGGAAATTGACAGGCACCGGAGAAATCGCGGATCGGGCAACGAAACAGTGGCTGGATCGCCTGCACGCTTTACGGCAGGCCCACGAAAGCCAGGCAAAGATCAGCGTGTTGTATCAGGTCTGGAACGATCCCCTGCAGACGCTGAATGGTGACCACCTGATCAGCGATGTGATCGAAGCCTGCGGCGGCCACAATGCCTTTGCCGATGCCGTCGTGCTGGCACCCAAAATCAGTATCGAATCGGTACTGAAACGGGATCCTGACGTAATTATCGCCAGCGGCATGGGCGATGCTCGCCCGGAGTGGCTGAATGACTGGAAAGCTTACCCGGGCTTGAGCGCGGTAAAAAATGGCAACCTTTACCACGTCCCGCCCGATATCATCCAGCGACATACCTTTCGTCTTCTGGATGGCATGGAAATGGTATGCCGCCATTTGGCATCAGCACGGGCCGGGCAAGCGTCCAGAAAATAAATGCCCGTTGCGTCGGCAGCTGATTTGGCTTGGAAACGAATTTTGCGCGCGGCGTCTACCGGGCCGGTGATAGAGAGTAATTTGTTCCGCAGTCAGTATTTCCAGCGCAACAACATCCGGTTTCCTGAACGGTGTGAACAGTATCTCTAGTGTCCGCGCAAGACACGCCCCCCTGTAAGTCTCCTTTCCCCCTCTGTGACAACGATCAACTGAGTGGATTTGTCGATAAAGCGTTCACATCCCTCGGAACTCAAACTTGAGCGGCCGCTCAAATAAAGCTACATTCAGCACTGTTTGTATCCGATCAATTTTCACCACGTTTAATAAGGACACCCAATGAAATCACTCATTTCTGGCCTCATATTATTTCTGGGCCTCACCGCAAGCGTATTCGCCCAGGAGAAAGAGCCGTTCTCCGAGCAACGATTTAACCAACTGAAGGCCGCCGGAGAGGTGGTCCTGGTGGATGTTTTTGCCGAATGGTGCCCAACCTGCGCGAAGCAGCAGGAAGTGCTGAAGCAATATCGTGCGCAGAATCCCGATAAGCAGTTTCATGTACTGGTGGTGGATTTCGACCAAGACAAGGAGTGGGTACGCCATTTTCGCGCACCGCGCCAGTCCACACTGGTTCTCTTTGCCGGCGAAGAGCAGACATGGTTCAGTGTGGCGGAGACCCGTCCTGAGGTCATTGCTCGAGAGCTGGATAAGGCGATTGCCGCTGCACAAGGCGACATGTGATGGGACTTGAGCTGGCCGCCATACCCTTGGCGTTGATCGCCGGCATTGTCGGCATTCTGTCCCCATGCGTGTGGCCACTGGTCCCGGTCGTCATGACCTCCGCAGCCAGTGGTGGCCGCACTGGCCCCATTTTTATGGCGCTCGGGCTCGCAACCGCCTTCGCCGTGGCCGGCACCGTGTTGACGCTCCTCCTCATTAATCTTGGCCTGGATCCTGTCGCCTACCGTAACTTTGCTGCGGTACTGCTGATCCTGGTGGCGCTGACCCTACTGTTTCCGCAATTGGGGAATTGGTTGAGCGGACAACTGTCCCGCTTGACCGGACGTTTCGGCAATAGTGGCGGTGGCGACCACACGAGTGCTGGGGGACAGTTTCTGGTGGGGGCGCTATTGGGCCTGGTATGGCTACCCTGCGTGGGGCCCACGCTAGGCGCGGCCATCGCCCTGGCATCGGTCGGTCAACAGATCCCCTTAGCGTTCGTGGTCATGTTCGCCTTTGGCATTGGCACGGCGGCCGCGCTACTGGCAGCCGCATACGTGTCAGGCAAGCTGTTGGACCGCTGGCGTGGGAACATCATGACCAATGCCGGCCGTGGCAAAAAGATACTGGGGGCACTGCTACTCGTTCTTGGACTAATGGTGCTGACGGGACTGGACAAAGTACTGGAGGCGTTTGCACTGGGTATTCTGCCCGATTGGGCGCTCTCTCTGTGATCAAGCTTAACCCTCGACACGGATTTAATTCGAAACGGCGCCGCAGGATTTCTCCAGCGTCGGCGTCAAACCAAATACAGCAAATAATGTAACCGTTATGAAAATTTATCGATTAATACAGAAGATTGCCATTGTAACGCTCGTGACTTTTTCAGCATCCGCTATCGCACAGGAGGTTTCAGGTATGGATAAACCATCCACTGCAGCGAAGAAGCTGCCGAAAGTCATCGTCTTTGATGTGAACGAGACACTACTGGACCTGGAGTCCATGCGCGCGTCGGTCGGTAAGGCACTGGAGAATCGAGCAGAGCTGCTGCCACTGTGGTTTTCCACCATGCTGCATAATTCGCTGGTTACCACAGTGACCGGTGATTATCACGACTTCGGTAAGATTGGGGTGGCCTCTCTGATGATGGTCGCCAAAAATAATGGCATCGAGCTCTCGGAAGGGGAGGCGAAGACCGCAATCGTCACACCGCTGCTCAGTCTGCCACCCCATCCGGATGTGGTCCCGGGGCTGAAGTCCTTGAATAAACAGGGGTTCAAACTCGTCAGCCTGACAAATTCTTCCAACAACGGCGTCAAGACCCAGTTTGAAAATGCCGGCTTGACGCATTTTTTCCAGGCACGTTACAGCATTGAAGATATCCAGATCTATAAGCCCGATTTACGAGCTTACCGCTGGGCATTGGCACAGCTGGGTGTACAGCCAGACGAAGCGCTGATGGTGGCTGCACACGGATGGGATGTGGCTGGCGCGAAGGCTGCGGGCATGCAGACCGCCTTTATCGCACGCCCTGGTAAGGCACTCTACCCACTGGCTGCGGCACCGGATTATGTGGTGGACAATGTCACAGAGCTGGCTGAGTTGCTCCAGCAGGCCAAGCGCCGCTGACGCGGCAGCCGGAACGATAGAAAGCGGTACCGACAGACGATACTGATGGGGGTAACGGCATTCCCACAGGGTCGCGGCTGTAATGAGCTGCGACCGCATTTTACCGCTGTTTGCGGAAATTGCGCTCCTGTTGTTCCTGGCGGGATTTCTCCTCAAAGGAGAGCTCGGCCGTGGGGCGCAGCAGTAGTCTTTTCAGCCCGATCGGGTCGCCGCTGACCTCACAATAGCCATAACTGCCGTCATCGATTTTATCCAGAGAGCGCTGAATCTTGCGCAGTAAAAGGTATTTTCGCTCCGTGAACCGCAGGCACTGACGGTTTTCCTCTTCCGCTACCGCGCGATCGAGCTCATCCGCTGCATGCAGATCTGCGGTAGCGATGGCCTCGCGGGCACTATCAATTTCAGCGCGGGTTTCCTCTTTAAGTAACTGCAATCGATGCCTGAAGAACGCCAGCTGCTGGTCATTCATGTACTCTTCCGCAGGCATTTTCAAAAGTTCGTCTTCGGAGATTTGTGGCATAGGGGTGAGCGTCACTGCTGTTGCTTATACTTGTCACCAGATGATATGGTGTAACATAAGCATGGCGCAAGTATTCTTAACTCAGTGTTCTTACCTATAGGTCTGTCTGTACTGCCCGGATACTTTCCGGGTCCACACAGGGCATTATCACCGTGAGGCTCTTTACCGTGACCAATCAACCAAAGTTGTTCCTTCTACCTCTTGCATTGGTGGCAATAGTGGCTAGTGCACAACAGGACGCCCATGTACATGGCGAAGCGCAACTCGCTATAGCTGTGAACGGTAACGAGCTTCATATTGAATTTGAATCTCCCGGCGCCAACCTGGTCGGGTTTGAGCATGTGCCGCAAAATCAGAAACAAGAGCAGGCGCTGGCAGTGGCTTCTGGAGAGCTTGCCGCACCAAACCAGCTATTGCAGTTCGAAGGCACTGAGTGCCAGTTGCAGAGTGCAGAAGTCAAGCCGCCACACACAGATGCAGGCCAACATCACGCCCACCATACCGGCCACACGGATCATTCCGATGCGCATGAAATTCACTCTACACATGCAAGCTTTCGCGCGGCTTACCATTATCGGTGCGATAATGTAGCCGCACTGGATACTATCAACGTTGTATTGTTTTCGCGTTTTCGTGAAATTCATACAATCAATGCGCAGTGGCTGACAGCCACCAAGCAGGGGGCAACCACTCTTACCGCAAAAAGCCCTAAGCTCCAAATGAAATAGCCGATGAACCCTACTCAGATCAACCGAACCTTGAGCGCTGCCGAAGCTGCTTGCCGGGCATCGGGGGCCCGCCTGACTGCAAAACGTAAAAATGTGCTCGCGGTACTGCTGCGATCACAAAAGCCTTTGTCGGCTTACGATATAGTGGATCAATACAGTCAGGATTACGGTGAACCCATACCCGCAATGTCGGTCTACCGCATGCTGGATTTCCTGGCGAACGAAAATCTCGCCCACAAGCTCAATTCCGAAAACAAATTTCTTGCCTGTGCCCATATCAACTGCAGTCACCATCACGGAACACCTCAATTTCTAATCTGTTGTAGCTGCAATAAAGTGAGTGAGATCGCCATCAAGTCCGACCTCATCACCGCCCTTCGCGATACGGTAAAAGAGGCCGGTTTCCAATTGCAGTCCTCTCAGTTAGAGCTTGACTGCCTTTGCGCCGATTGTGCCCAACGGAGCCCTACCTGTGCCGACACCTAAATTGATTCAAAAAGTCCCGACCAATGTAATTACCGGATTCCTTGGTGTGGGAAAAACTACGGCGATCCAACATTTGCTCGCAAACCGGCCAGAAAATGAACGCTGGGCGGTACTGGTCAACGAGTTTGGAGAAGTGGGTATAGACGGCGCACTGTTTGGCTCGGAACAAGAAGGTGAAATCTTTATCCGCGAAGTGCCCGGTGGCTGTATGTGTTGCGCTGCCGGGTTACCCATGCAGGTAGCGCTAAACCAGTTACTTACAAAGGCGCGGCCACACCGGTTATTGATCGAGCCCACCGGGCTAGGACACCCACGCGAAGTACTGGAATCCTTATCCAGTCTGGTTCGAAGCGACGTGTTGGACCTGCGCGCCACGATGACGCTGGTTGATGCACGCCACATCATGGATGAGCGTTATCTATGCAATGAGACTTTCCGCCAGCAGATTGAAGTGGCCGACCTGATAGTCGCCAACAAGTCCGATTTGTATGAAGCGGACGAGCTGGAGCACCTGCGGCGCTATCTCACGTTTCTTCCAGGGGATTCCGATAAGCCACTTCAGACCGTGGTACAGGGCAAAATAGAACCCGACTGGCTAGAGGCAGCGAGTACCTTCCAGCACCCAGACAAAGGTGAAAATCATCATCACTCTCCACCGCCAGAATTGGAGGACGAGCCGTTGCCCAAATGTGGGTACCGCAGGGCCGAAAACAGCGGCGAGGGTTATCACAGCTGTGGCTGGCGCTTTGACCCTGCGGTTGTGTTCGTATACGAAAAACTCTTCTCGCTGATCAGTGGTTCAATGAGTGAGCGCATCAAAGGGGTATTTATCACAGAGGAGGGCGTTTTTGGCTTTAACAAAGCGGACGATGTATTGAGCATTATGGAGCTGGATGACACTCTGGAAAGCCGTGTGGAGATGATCAACGCCGACCAGCTGGACTGGGATGCCATCGAGGCGGCCTTGCTCGAATCCAGAACAAACGTCTCCGATAGTGCCCGATAGAGTGGTGAAGGTTTCCAACAGTTTCTTATTTTGACCGGGCGGCCATATGCAAGATAAAGTAACGACCATTCCGACCCTGCCGGGGTGAAACGCTTTGATTCTGCGATAAAACAATATATTGCATGGTTGCCCTTCGGCGACACATCGATATGATGTAACATCGATGTGATATAGCCGGAAACCACCCAATGAGCCTCAAACTTGTCGCACGCCTTTCCGCGGCGCTCTTCACCCTCACCCCAGCAGCCTTGACGCAGGCCGCAGATCCTCTGAACGTGACCGGCGATAAGTTTCGTCAGCTCGACGAATTGCTCCCCACCGCGAACGTGTATCGTAATGCCGGCGGAGAACCGGGGCACGCCTATTGGCAGCAACAGGTAGATTACCGCATCGATGTGCGCCTGAATGAAGACAAGCGCGCCCTAAACGCCAGCCAGACCATCACCTATACCAACAACTCGCCCGATACGCTCAAGTTTCTGTGGTTCCAATTGGATCAGAACCGCTTCCGCCCGGACTCCATCGCCGAGACTACAGTCACATTCGGCAGCCCCGGCACCCGCGCCGAGTCCCCTGAGGCACCGGCGGGGATTACCTTTGGTGAGCTGCGCCGACAGCAATGGCTTGCCGATAATGAAGTGGGCTACACGATCAGCAATTTAAAGGATGCCAGTGGCACCGAGCTGCGCTCCACCATCGTCGGCACCAACATGCGTGTGGACCTGGCGCGACCACTGAAGCCAGGCGAACAAGTTACCTTCAGCATGGATTTTGCATTCAATATCCTGGAAGAAGATGCGGTTTCCGCACGTTCCGGGTATGAACACTTTCCCGATGATGCCCGAGACGGCGGCAACGATATCTTCCTGCTAGCGCAGTGGTTCCCGCGCCTGCATGCCTATACCGATTATGAAGCCTGGACAAACAAGGAATTCCTCGGCCGCGGTGAATTTACCCTTGAGTTCGGCGACTACGAAGTAAACCTGACCGTACCGGCCGATCATATCGTGTCTTCTACTGGCAGCCTGCAGAACCCCGAGGACGTGCTGACCGCAACCCAGCGCGATCGCCTGGAGAAAGCCCGCAAAGCCAAGCGTCCGGTGTTTATCGTCACCGAAGAGGAAGCGCTGGAAAACGAGAAAGCAGGTACGCGCAAAACCAAAACCTGGAAGTTTAAAGCCGACAACGTCCGTGATTTTGCCTGGGCCTCTTCGCGCAAATTCATGTGGGATGCCCGCGGCTACCAGCAAGGTGGAGACGTCATGCCAGAAGTAATGGCAATGTCTTTCTACCCGAAAGAGGGCGGTGAACTCTGGAAAAAGTACTCTACCGAGTCCGTGATCCACACCATGGAGGTCTACTCGCGCTTTTCGTTCGACTACCCGTATCCGGTTGCACAGAGCGTAAATGGCCCTGTGGGCGGCATGGAATACCCCATGATCACCTTTAACGGCCCGCGCACGACTTTGCATGAAGACGGCAGCCGCACCTGGACCCAGGCGGAAAAGCGCTTCCTGATCGGTGTAGTGATTCACGAGATCGGGCACATCTACTTCCCCATGATCGTCAACTCCGATGAGCGCCAGTGGACCTGGATGGATGAAGGCCTGAACAGCTTCCTCGACGGCGTCGCCGGTCGCGAGTGGGATCCGGAAATGCCGTGGGGGGTAGAGCCCCGGGATATCGTCGACTATATGAAGTCCGATATTCAGGTACCAATCATGACCCAGTCAGACTCTGTACTGCGCCTGGGACCGAATGCCTATACCAAGCCTGCAGCGGCCCTCAACATATTGCGTGAGGTCATCCTCGGCCGTGAACTGTTTGACTACGCGTTCAAGGAGTACTCCACCCGTTGGCAGTATAAACGCCCAACACCGGCTGACTTCTTCCGTACTATGGAAGAGGCCAGCGGTGTAGATCTGGACTGGTTCTGGCGCGGCTGGTTCTATACCACCGATCACGTAGATATCAGTATCGATAATGTGCGGCAACTGCGTCTCGACACCCTGAACCCGGATATCGACTTTGAGCGCCGCCGTCAGGAGGAGGCCGACAAACCGCAGCCACTGTTCGAAAAACGCGAGCGCGATGCCGGCAATAAAACCTGGCTGGAAAGAAACAAGGACATCCGCGACTTCTACGACGAAAATGACCGCTTCACCGTCACCAACAAAGAACGCAATGAATACGCGCAGATGCTGGCAGACCTGGAGCCCTGGGAGCGTGATGCACTGAAGCGCGCGTTGGACGAAGACAAAAATTATTACGTCATGGACTTCTCCAACCTTGGCGGTCTGGTGATGCCGATTCTACTGGAACTCACTTTTGAAGATGGCAGCGTGGAAGAGCGTTACATCCCTGCAGAGATCTGGCGTCGCTCGCCAGCTGCCGTATCCAAACTGGTGGTTACGGATAAAGCTCTGGCTCAGGTAGTGGTTGACCCACGTTGGGAAACTGCGGATGTCAATAATGACAACAACCACTTTCCGCGCCGCATCAACAAGTCACGCCTACAGATCTACAAGGAAGAGAAGCGCACCGACCCGGTCTATCGTGACATCATGCACGACTCCAAAACGAAAAAGGAAGAACCCAAGCCGGGTTTTCACCAGAAGTAATCAGGAAGTAGGGCGCCATGCGGATTCTGTTTGTTTTACTCGCTGTATGGATGGCCTGCAGTGTGCAGGCCCATCAAATGAAAACGGCAATCACCAGGGTTGTGTTTAACGAGCAGACCCAGAGTGTGGAAATCATGCACCGGTTTTATGTGCATGATGCTGAACACGCGTTAAGTGAATTACTGGGAAAACAGGTTTACCTTACCGAGAACAAGGATGCCCAGGAGCAGTTCGGACGCTATGTCACCGGACACTTCCGTATGGGCGTGACAGAAGGAGAACCGTTAACGCTCGATACAATCGGTCAGGAAGTTGACGGTAAATTTATCTGGGTATACCAGGAGTTACCACGTCCAGAGCACTTCTCGGCTCTTTGGTTCGCCTTTGATGCCCTGCAGGACTATTGGCCGGACCAGGTCAATCAGGTAAATGTCGAGGGGCTGGGCAAGGTGCGATCTCTGGTATTTGATCGCAACAGCAGCTGGCAATCCCTAGAGTACTGAACATACATCTCATTACCCGTTGAATTTCAGCTCAAGCTGGCTGGACTTCTACAACAACATCGAAACCGGAGAAACACATGCGTAAATCTCTGCTCGCGGTCGCAATCGTGGCAATCACGGCCTGTTCTGAGTCACCTGAGTCAGTTGCCAACAAAGATAAGCAAGTCACGGGTGCGGAAAACGCGCAGGTAGCGGGCGACGTCACCGCTGCCGCCGTCCAGAACAACCCGCTACTCAAGGCAAGTCCTCTGCAGTACCAGGCGCCAGACTTCAGCAAGATTAAAGATGAGCATTTCGAGCCAGCTTTTGAACAGGGAATGAGTGAGCATTTGCAGGAAATTGATGCAATTGCCAAGAATTCCGAGAAAGCGAGCTTTGCGAACACGATTGTCGCCATGGAGAAATCCGGTGCGCTACTGACCCGTGTTTCTCGAGTATTCTTTAACCTCTCCGGCACCGATAGCAATGAAGCCCGTCGCGCGCTGCAAAGCAAACTCGCTCCCAAGCTGGCCGCGCACTGGGATAGCATATACCTGAACGATGATCTGTTTGCGCGCGTTTCTGCCCTGTACGATCAGCGTGTCGCTCTGGAGATGGACCCCGAGTCCGATCGCCTGCTGGAAGTGTACTACGATAACTTCGTGAAAGCCGGTGCCAAGCTGTCTGCGGAGGAAAAAGCGAAACTTCGTGCGCTAAACGAAGAACATTCCACTCTTACTACCCAGTTCAGCCAGAACCTGCTTAAGATCACCAAGGAAATAGCGGTGGTCGTGGACGATAAGAGCGAACTGGACGGGCTTTCCGAAAGCGCCATTAAAGCGGCTGCGGAAGCAGCGAAAGACGCTGGCCACGACGGAAAATATCTGATCAGCATCACCAATACCACCCGCCAACCGGTGCTCGCCTCTCTGAACAACCGGGAGCTCCGCCAACGTATCTGGGAAGCGTCAGCAAACCGCGGTACCTCCGGTGAACTGGATAACCGCCCCATCGTTCAGCGCCTGGTTCAAATCCGCGCACAGAAAGCCGAGCTGCTCGGCTACGACAATTGGGCAGAATACCAGCTGACCAACACTATGGCGGAAAAGCCAGAAAGTGTGCTTAACATGCTCAACTCCATGGTTCCGGCAGTTGTCGCCAATACGAAAGCCGAACAGGCCGATATTCAGGCGATGATCGAGCGTGAAGGCGGCGACTTTGAGGCCCAGCCCTGGGATTGGGCTTACTACGCTGAAAAAGTCCGTCAGGATAAATACGACCTGAATGAACAGGAAGTACGTGAGTACTTTGAGTTCAATCGTGTACTGAACGACGGCCTGTTCTACACCATGAACCGTCTCTACGGTATCCGTTTCGAAGAGCGCCCGGATCTCCCGGTCTACCATCCCGATGTGAAGGCATACGAACTGTTTGATCACGACGGCAAAAGCCTGGCTATTTTCTATGCGGATTACTTTGCCCGTGATGGCAAACGTGGCGGCGCCTGGATGAGTTCTTTTGTTGGCCAGTCCGGACTGCTTGAGCAGAAGCCCGTGGTGGTGAATGTCATGAACATTCCAAAAGGCCCGGAGGGCGAGCCCACGCTGGTGAGCTATGACCACGTGACTACCATGTTCCACGAATTGGGTCATGGTCTCCACGGCATGTTCTCCAATGTCCGTTACCCCAGCCTGGCTGGCACCAGCGTATCCCGCGATTTCGTCGAGTTCCCGTCAACCTTTGAGGAGGACTGGGCCGGATTACCGGAAGTACTGGAGAATTACGCTTACCACTACAAAACCGGCAAACCTATTCCGGCAGAGCTACTGGAGAAGGTGCAGAAAGCCAAAAACTTCAATATGGGCTTCGACACTCTGGAGTATATGTCTGCAGCCTTGCTGGATATGGAGTGGCACGCACTACCAGCGGACGCGGAACTTCAAGACGTAGAAAAGTTTGAGGCAGCGGCACTGAAAAAGCATGGTGTTGACTTGGCCGCAGTACCGCCACGCTACAAGTCCACCTATTTCGCCCATTCTATCGGTGGTGGCTATTCTGCCGGCTATTACGCATACATGTGGAGTGAAATTCTGGCCGCCGATGCCTTCGCGTATATTAGAGAGCGCGGTGGTTTAACGCGTAAGAATGGAGACTGGTACCGCAAGAATATCCTTGAAACCGGAAACTCCCGTCCGCCGATGGAATCCTATGTCAAATTCCGCGGCCAGGAACCCACCACTGAAGCGCTGCTTGAGCGCCGTGGTCTCAATTCAGAAGGCTAACGTGTGCTGGAAGTGCATGTAAAAGCGACGTGAATTGAACGTAAAAAGCGGGCCCAATGGCCCGCTTTCTTGCTTTTACTTTCTACTAAAATGTCCGGTACCGTTTGATGCGAATCACCATAATAGTGATGCATTAATCCCATGCAGGAAACGGATCAGGCATGGTACGCCAGACTATTTCACCTGCGTCCATCTCATGGTCATTCAGCAGGCACTCATCCAGTCGCCCCCTTATCCATTCTTCAGGAAGGTTCTGACCAATAAACACCAGCTCCTGACGGCGATCGCCAAAGGGCTCTTCCCAATTCTCGAGAATATACTGTTGCTGTTCGGTATTTTCCGGCCATTCATTCCGTGGTACTGCCGCCCAGAAATAGCCGGCTGCACCGTGCTGGGCGATTCCGCCGGCCTGGCTCCAGGTGCCCGCATAGTGGGGGCGGCTGGCCAACCAGAAATAACCTTTTGAACGCAACAGGCGTCCGCTCAACTGGGGGTCATTAAAAAAGTCGAATAGTCGCTGCGGGTGGAAAGGGCGGCGCGCTCGGTAGGCAAAGCTACTGATACCGTATTCCTCGGTTTCAGGCGTATGCTCGCCACGCATTTCTTTAAGCCAGCCCGGTGCCTGTTGTGCCTGCTCGAAGTCAAACTTGCCGGTCATCAATACTTTTTCAATAGGCACATTGCCTTTTTGCATCGGCACAATTTCCGCGCGGGGGTTGAGGCTCCGGAGGACGGCCTTTAGTTCCTCGAGTTGATCGCTGCTTATGAGGTCGACCTTGCTGATCAACAGGATGTCACAGAACTCAATCTGATCCACCAGCAAATCCGCCACATTGCGCTCATCCTCGTCGCTGAGGTATTCACCGGCTTCTTTCAGGGGCTCCGCTGTGTGATAGTCCTTGAGGAAGTTTGCGCCGTCCACCACGGTGACCATGGTATCCAGGCGTGCAACTTCAGACAGGCTCTGTCCATCTTCATCAGCGAAGGTAAATGTCTCAGCCACCGGCAGGGGCTCAGAAATACCGGTGGACTCGATGACGAGGCAATCGAAACGGCCTTCTTTCGCCAGCTTGGTGACCTCGACCAGCAGATCTTCCCGTAGAGTGCAGCAAATACAACCGTTGCTCATCTCCACCAGTTTTTCTTCAGTGCGGTTTAACTGCACCTCATTGTTCACGAGCGCTGCGTCAATGTTGACTTCGCTCATGTCGTTCACGATAACCGCCACGCGCATATCCGCGCGGTTGTTGAGGATCTGATTGAGCAGCGTCGTTTTTCCGGCGCCGAGAAAACCGGATAATACCGTCACTGGTAATTGCGTAGTCATTGGAGTGACTCCAAATAAGATAGGGTAAAAAGCGCTAGGGTTTTGTTGCCCAGCAGCACTTTGGATTTACAGGCTGGGGTGCTTTATTTCTTCACTCGCGCGCACAAACCACTCGAGTGTGCGCTGTCGTCGCGCCTCACCATACAGCTCGACGAAGCGCTTGGTCATGTAATCCGACTCGTTCTTCAGTGACGTTATGCGGCTGTTTATAAAGGCTTCTGTCAGTTCCAGACCACAGGTGACCGTGATGCAATGCCGCCACTCTTGATAGTTCTGCGGAGTAAATATGGCTTCCAAAAATAATTCCTTCTTTTGTCAATGCTTGTTTCAACCCAAAATATTCTTTCCACAGCACTTCTTGAACTTCCGGCCGTTTCCACAAGGGCAGGGGTCATTGCGCCCAACCTTGGGTGTGGAACGTGTGACGGGTGCTTGCGGCGCGCAACACCTTTCATTGCTACAGCAACTCGCCGATTCCATGTCTTGCTCTCTAGTGGAATGGTCTTAATGCATCGAACATAGGTCTTTCACTTCTCGGTTGTTGACCCGCACTCGTGGCACAGTTCAAATAATTTAGAGGGGATTAATCGATACAAGCCTTTCGATCGATCACTACAGCGTTGTGCGCATGGAGGCTTTCCTGATGCTCAACCTTGAACCAGTAGTCTTTTACCCAGGTCGACTGCTCCAGTACCGCTTTGATTTTTCGAGCCGCATCTTCGCAAAACATCAGGTTATTCGCGTTCAGGCGCGCGAATTCCTGTTCATCGCTGCGCTTGACCATGGTCTGAACCGGCGTCCCGATCACTTCCTCGAAATTGAAAATGAGTGAAGACAGGGTTGGCCAGCCATTGTCGCCCAATGTCAGGTTCAAATAGGCGTAGGAACGCTGGCTATGGGGCGTGGCGACACTCGCGGCCTGTACACGTGTCAATAGCTCCTGCTTCTCTACCTGATCGCTCGTAAACGATTTGTCCAGCGCTTCAGCCAGCAGTTGTCGAGAAAGTGCCGCGGAACAGGGACAGGTACTGGAATAGGGGATAGTTACCTGCAACCCATAGTCATAGACACCATTGCAACATTGACCGCTGATCTCTACGCGATAGGTCTGGTAGCCGGTCTGATTACTTAACAGTGAAGCTTTGGGCAACAGCAGGTCGAAAGCCAGATCGACCTTTGCGCTCTGACTGATACCCGATTGAGAAGTGACCATTTTCGCCAGAAGTGTATCCAGGCCCTCTTTGTCACAATTGGTCGCGGCCAGCTCGTTGAGGATCGCATGTAGCCGCGACATATGAATGCCTTTCTCGGCGGCATCGTCGAGGCTGACATACACATTCGCTGTGGCGGCAACCACCTGCGCCTGGCCGCCAGCCAGAGAGAGAGTAAGGGGAACGGCGATACCTTCCATGCCAACCCACTGCAACGGGTAGGCTCCCGTTTCAATCTGGGTTTTGGCGATATCGGGGAGGGATCCGGTAAACTGCATGTAACTCTTGCCTAAATCTGAAGATTCAAAAGACTCTAAGCCCGTCAACGATGTGTTGAGGGGCCTTGGTGTGCCACCCTTGACCTATGGGTGTTTGAAGCACGGGTTCTCAGCGGTCAAAAGAAAGGGGCATCGCGGCTATTTCAGCTGCGGCAATACCATCCCTACTGTAGACCTGTCGGCCATTGACCCAGGTGCCAACAATTTGCGAAGAAAAATCGTGTCCCGCAAACGGTGACCAGCCGCAGTGATATAAGGTGTTCCCGTTGGATACCGAGGTAGCTGTGTCTGGATCGACCAGTACCAGGTCGGCAAAGTAGCCTTCGCGGAGGTAACCTCGGCCAATCACGCCATAGCGAATCGCCGGGTTGTGCGCCGTTTTTTCGACCACCTGCGCCAAACTCATACGTCCGTGTTTCACGTGGTCCATCAAGGTCAGCAGGGCATGTTGCACCAGGGGCAGTCCTGCGGGTGCCTGTTCGTAATCGACCTGCTTTTCCTCCCACGTATGGGGCGCATGGTCGGTAGCAATAATGTCGATCTGATTGCTATGTAGTGCCTGAATCAAAGCATCGCGATCGCGCTGGCTTTTGATGGACGGGTTACATTTGATCAGGTTGCCGAGACGCGGGTAATCCTCGTCGGAAAACCACAAGTGATGTACGCAGGCTTCTGCGGTGATTTGTTTGCCTTGAACCGGCCCGGGCTCAAAAAGAGCCAACTCCTTTTCCGTGGTGATATGCAATACATGTAATTGACTACCGTATCTCTTCGCCAGATCAACCGCGTAGGAAGATGACGCAAAACAAGCATCGGTATCACGTAGCGTTGGGTGATCTTCGATCGTCAGCACCGATTTAGAGCGTCGTAATGCCGCGTGGTTTTGACGAATGATCGGGCTGCTTTCACAGTGGGTAACGATCAGCGCTGGCGACTCACGGAAAATCATATCGAGCGCCTCCGGGTGTTCTACCAGAAGGTCGCCCGTAGAGGCACCCATAAAGACTTTTACACCACTGTGCCTGGCCGGATCGAGCCGCTTGATCTGTTCGAGATTGTCCTCTGTAGCGCCCAGGTAGAATGCGAAATTGGCGGCCGAACTCGTGGCAGCTATCGCGTACTTGTCTTCGAGAGCTTCAATGGTGGTGGTGGCGGGGTTTACATTTGGCATTTCCATATAGCTGGTAATGCCGCCGGCAACCGCTGCTCGGGATTCGCTGGCGATAGTGCCTTTGTGGGTAAGGCCGGGCTCCCGAAAGTGCACCTGGTCGTCGATCATGCCCGGCAGCAGATAGGCGCCGCCTGCGTCGATCACGCGATCACCGGGCGTTGCGGCGATTTCCGCGCAAATTTTTGCGATCCGTTCGCCGACAATACGAACATCCGCATCGATCACATCGCCTTCGTTGACCAATCGCGCATGCTTAATCAATGTCGAGGTCATACGGATACAGGATCTCCGGTTACCCAGATTTTTCGCTGCTCCGAATCGACCTGCAGGTAAAAACAAGACCGACGTCCAGTATGGCAGGCGGCGCCTTGCTGCTCTACCTGGCAGAGCACCACATCGCCATCACAATCGAAGGCCATGGAAACCAGGGATTGCACATGGCCGCTGGTCTCGCCCTTGACCCACAACTGCTCGCGACTCCGGGACCAGTAGGTAACGCGCTGGGTCTCTATGGTGGCAAGCAGGGACTCTTTGTTCATCCAGGCGAACATCAGAACCGTTTTGCTCTGCGCATCCTGAGTAATGACCGGGATCAATCCCTGCTCATTAAATGCCAACTGCTCGATCACATCGTGTAGCGCCAGAGGGGCATCCTTGGGGTGCGTTTCGAGCGCGATAAAATAATCCCGTAGCATCGCCTGTCTCGCTTAACCGTTACTGGAGGTGGGGCAGGCGCAGTCAGAGGGCTGCTGGCACAGGCGGTAATTCCACAGGTGTCCAAATGCTACCAGGCTGGCACCGGCAACCGTCAGCAGCTTCTCACCCAGTTCTCCGGCAGACTCACCCAGAAGAACCGCGGTGGCGAGTAATCCCAGGCCGGCTCCGCCCAGCACAACAACGCGGTAACGCTTGTGTTGCTTACACCCCATGGTCAGGGCGTACACACTGGTGGGTATAACTGCCAGCACCATCCACAGGTGGAAGGCCTCATTATCGAGGCCTAGCGCCGCCATGCTGGGCACCAGTGCCAGTACCAGCGGCAACGCCAGGCAGTGGATGGTACACATTGCAGATAGACCAATGGCGATCTTGTGTGTCGCTGCTGTTGTTGGTTTCATTACTACTTTTTCCTTTTCCCTGACCTTGGCTCAGGTCAAATTCGAGAAATATTTAATCGTTCAGAAAGTGCCGCGCATACCAAGGCTGAAACTACGGCCCGGAAGCGGGGCGCGGTCTTTCAGGAAGGAAGCGTGTACACGGGCTTCTTCGTCGGTGAGATTGTGACCTTTCAGGAATACGGTCATGTCACCGAAGTTGCTAGCGAAGGTATAGCCCAGCTCTGCGTCCACCAGGGTATAGCCATCGGTAGCCGTTTCCAGATCCGCCACTTTGTCCTGCTCAAAATAGTGGGAAGCACCGAAAGCGGCTTCCCAGCCATTGTGGGCGTAGGCCAGTTGTCCACCGAGACGTACTGGAGGAATCCGCGGGAGATTACCGCCATCCTTGAGTTTGCCGCGGATGCTGTCGCCCCACAGGGTCAGGGTAAAGGGCTCGGAGAACTGCCACGCCATTTGTGCTTCCATACCGTAGAGCACGCTGTCTGCCTGCTCGAAGACATACACGGGCAGGGCGCCGTGGTCGTGGGCATGTTCGTGCTCTTCACCTTCTTCATGCGCATGTTCATCATGGTCATGCTCTTCATGAGCGTGCGACTCGAAATCTTCGCTGGTGAAACCGGTGTCGCGCTCGTAGAAAAAGTTGCCCACCTGGTTATAGAACAGATTTACCACCCAGCCGATGTCGCCGGAGTGCTTCCGCAGGCTCAGATCGAGGTTGTTGGATACCTCTTCTTCAACAGCGTTGCCGTAATCGAAGAGGGGTTCGTCGGTAACGTGTAGGTCAAACAGTGCACCCACCTCAAAGCTACCGGTGCCGATATGTGGTCCGTAAGAGAAGAGCTCTGACGCGCTGGGTGCGCGTTGAGCGTGGGTCACAGATAAGCCGGCGTTGTAGTCTGCGGCAAAATCCCACACCACACCTGCGGACACGCTGTAAGGTGTGAAATCGAGCTCGTCGAATTCCAGCAGCGCACGCTCTTCGTGCTCGTGCTCGTGCTCTTCCCCTTCGTGTTCTTCATCGTGCTCATGCTCATGCTCATGCTCATGAGACTCCCAGGCAATGGGATCGGCCTCGATGGTGACCTTTTCGACACGGGCGCCGAGCTGCCACAGGAAATCTCCCATGTGCTTTTCCTGCATCAGAGCAATCGCGAGTGTGTCAGTACGACTGGGCGAGGTGAAAGCCTCTTCGCCAACTGCGGCAAAGTCGCTCGACTTACCTTCAATAGAGACGGCACCGCGCCAGCCGGACATTTCCTGCAGCAACAGATCCACACGGGCCTGCACCGTCTCGTTCTGGAACAAGGTGCCAGTGGTGTTGTTCTCAATTTCAACATGTTCGTAATCGGTGTAGCCGATGCGCGTGTTCACGCCGCTCAACAGGTTGTTATCCAGGCTCAGTTCGCTGATCAGCTGCCAGCGGTCCTGCTTCAGATCGGAGAGCACTTCCGCTTCTTCCTCATGGGCGTGCATCTCGGATTCTACGTATTCTTCCTCGTGCAGCTCTTCGCCGTGCTCGTCGTCCCCATGGGCATGGCTGTGACCAGGAATACCATTTACACGCTCCAGACGGCCATACGCCAAACCAATAAAACCGTTGTCCAGCAACCAACTACCGCCGAGGTTGAAGCCTTTGCTGTCCGAGGCACTGTTTTCCAGAATGCCAACACTGTGCTCTTCGTGTTCTCCATGCGCCTCTTCTTCATGGTCATGGTCGGACTCAAGTTCAGCAGCGCCAGGAATTTCGTAGTTATCTCCCTTGCGCGTAAAACCGTCCACATGAAACGCAAACTGCTCGCCGCCCCCGGTATACGCAAAGGAAGCGTCTTCCTCGCTGTTTACGGTACTGTGCCCAAACTGAAAGGCGCCCTTGGACTCACTGGAAGCGGGTACGCGGTCATCAACCACGTTGACCACACCGCCAATGGCACCGGAGCCATAGAAGAGCGTGGCGGGCCCGCGCAGAATTTCGATTTGCTCTGCGGTGAGCGCCTCTGTGGCCACCACGTGGTCCGGACCGACGCGGGACGCATCACTCACATCCAGGCTGTTCTGGGTGATCAGCACGCGGGGGCCGCTCAGTCCGCGAATAACCGGGCTGCTGGCCACAGGCCCGAAATAAGTCGAATGCACGCCGACTTCGTTCTTGAGGGTTTCCCCCAGCGTTGCCGCCTGCTTGCGGCGCAGACTGTCACCGGCAAGTACGGTTACCGGCTGCGCAGATTCCATGGTGGAGGTGTGCAACGGCGTTGCGGTCACATCAATCTGCTCGATTGCTGAGCGACGCAGCGTGATAACCAATGGCGCCGCATCGCTATTCTCGAGACGCAGGGTCTGGTGACTGTAACCGGGTGCGTTAATATGCAGTTCGTTCGCTGCTCCGCTCGCCGTGTCGATCGAAAAACGGCCCTGTTCGTCGGTGCGGGTTTGCAACAGAGTACCCGTCACCTCTACCGCCGCACCGCTAATGGGGTTGCCGGCGGCATCGGTCACCTGGCCGGATAGGGCATTGGCCAGCCCGGAAATGGTCATCAGTGCGAGCGAGATCGCGGTTTTTTTCATTATCAGTCCTTGAAACAAATCGTTCAGAATCAGTCGTCAGAAGACGCAATGTCAAAGGTAAGAATCAGGCGCTGGCTGCCAGGCTCGACGGCTGGGGATCGGTGCACGAGACCCGCACCTTCATTGCCCGCCCACAGCTCGCCTTTCAGTAGTGCTACCTCGCCAGCAGCCAGTGACTGAATGGATTGAGTAAAGGGATAGAGGCCACTTTCCGCATCGCTGAGCCCACCGCTGCCGGCACCCAGCTTGGTGCGATCCAGCTGATCGTGGGGCAACCATTCAGTCGCCACACCGGAATATGTTGTGATCAGGCGGCAGGGCACCCGATCCACATGAAAGCGCGGGCACATGGTGTCGCTCAGCACACTCAGACGGATGCCAATGGCGCTCAGATCAAACAGGCAAGTGAACATATCGGCCAGCAGCTCGATATCCGCGCATAAATTCGGGAACGCATCGAGACCCGGTATCACGTCGCCCAGGTTTTGGATTTTTACCTTTGGCACCACCAGGCGATGACTGTTGAAGCCTTTCTGATCCAGAAAGGCTTCACACTCTGCAGTCAGTGCCGGGCTGAGCTGGCGCTGCCAGACCGACAGGTGCACGTCGTCCTCGTAGATATCCCCAAATGCATCTGGCGTGGGTGTAAATACCGCGCGGCGAGAGACCGACTGGACTGACTGGCCCTTATCATTGTGTGGTGCTACGGCAGGGGAAACCCCGGCCCCGACTGGTGTAACCCGTGGCAAGAGACAAGAGGCGGCCGCCGCACCAGCGACGTTTTCGGCAATATCGAGAGAGCGCATTCCATCCTCATCCGGCTCACAATCCGCCAGGCTTTTACGTTAACGATATAACGTATCATAATGCCCGTAGAATCCGGAAACAACCGAAACTTCTCGCGATAAGCCCGCCCTCAGGGGCGAGTCAGCAAGTCAGGCACAGGCCGAAAGCCAAGGGATAGCGAACAGCAGACAATGATTTTTAAGGAAGCTTAAATGAAGAAACACAGCCCCAAGGATATTCTTGATCAGTGGATGCAGGCCGTTAATGGCGCAGACGTAGAGAGCCTGCTAAACCTGTATGACCCGCACGCCGTGCTGATCCCAACGTTTTCAAACCGCATACTAAATACGCCGGAAAAACTGCGGGATTACTTTGAAAAGTTGGGTAGTCGCCCTGAACTAAGCATTGCGCTCCACGAAAAGACCCTGACCGTTCAGGAAATGAAAAGTGACCAGTACACCCTGGGGGGCATCTACAACTGGCGCTTCGCCGTTGACGGTGAACTGCTTAATTTCGAGGCACGATTCAGCTACGTGATCGACCTCGCCAACCCCAATCCGATCCTGCACCACCACTCTTCGCAGATCCCACGGACACTGTAAACCATTACTCTTCGTAGGCAGACACCCGTGCCACATTTATCGTGTACGCCGCGTTGCCACGCTCGGTATCTTCCGGAAGCGTGCGCAACTCGCCCTCGATATACACCGGGTCGTAGAGAAACTCCACCTGGAACCCTTCGGGGAACTTTGCATAAATCACCTGGTTCGGCGGTGGCGGAGGCAGGTGCATACAGGCGCCGAAGTAGGGCACGAGCAGGAAACTGGTAATGGTCTGGTCGTCATCAAACTCCAGGGGGACCACAAAGCCAGGAATGCGTACCTGCTGTTGATCGAACTCTGGCTTGATCTTGGCGGACTGGAGCGCCTGCTGGTAGCGCGCCATCTCGGCACTGGCAGGACCGTCGATGGTGAGAGGCTCTTCGGTGGGGAATACATCCTCATCGGAGCCCTCGGGAATCATTGCGTAGTATTCTGGCGGATTCAGTAGGGCATCCAGATCCTCCTGGGGGATCAGTTCCTCCCATTTGATCTCCCGGTAGTCCACAGTGCTCTCATCAGCCGGTGACGCCAGTTTGGCAGCGGTTTCGGCCTTATCAGGCGCGCTTTCGGTAGACGTCGGCTGACTGTCGCTCCCAGCCTCCGCCTCGTTGTTTTCATCACTACAACCAACACCCAGGGCGCCTGCTAGTATGAGGGTGAGCGAAAGTGAACGGCCGGTTCTGTTATTTCTAATGAGCATGGCGTGTAAATGTCTGGTGTTTTGCGATATGTTGCATCGTACATTCTCGCGCTGGTTAAGGAAACGGTAGCCGCAGGCCGCGGGTAGAAACATACGCTCCTTCTATTTTACCGGTGCGAGTTGGCAGCATTTTTGCACCTCCGGCGTGTTTGGGCGCCTGGATCACAATTGAGCGCCCGAGCAGAACTTTTCGCGACAAATGCGGTATAAACTCTAATCGGCGGGCCGATCGCCCGCAGAGCCAAGCACACAATAATCCAAGTTCCAAAAGAACGAATGAGTAATAAATGATGCGACGCAACCAATCTTCCAATCATCGCCGTACCTGGTATCTGGGGTCTGCACTGGCAGCCCTGTTCACCCTTGCCGGCTGTGGTGGTCCTTCTGACTCCAGCACTGGATCCAGTACTCCCGCCGTAGCACTCGACCCCACCAAGCTGGCCGCAGATCAGACCCTGGTACGCGGTGGTGGCTCGGAGCCCGAATCCCTGGATCCACACAAGATTTCCGGTACCGTTGAATCCGCACTCGTGCGCGACCTTCTGGAGACACTGGTGATCGCCGCACCCGACGGCGGTGTCCGCCCGGCGGTCGCGGAGAGCTGGGACACCACCGACAACCAGACCTACATCTTCAAACTGCGCGAAAACGCCAAATGGAGTAACGGTGACCCGGTCACCGCCAATGATTTCGTCTACTCCTGGCGCCGCCTCGTCGATCCGGCTACTGCATCGAAGTATGCCTGGTATCTCGCCGCCGCCAAGGTCCAGAACGCCCAGGCCATCAGTGAAGGCAAGCAGCCACCTGAGGACCTCGGTGTAGAAGCGCTGGATCCAAAGACTCTCAAGGTCGTCCTGGAAGCCCCGGTACCATATTTCGTCGCCATGCTCGTACACGCTTCTACCTCACCGGTGCACAAAGACACCGTGGAGAAACACGGGGATCAATGGACCCGGGTAGGGAATTACGTGGGCAACGGTGCTTTTAAGCTCACCGAGTGGGTGGTAAATGAACGTATCGAGTACGTAAAAAATGATCTCTACTGGGATGCGGCGAATGTAAAACTGGACAAGGTGCGCAACCTCCCGATTGCTTCGCCCAATGCGGAGCTAAAGCGCTATGAAGCCGGTGAGATTGATTTCGCGTACTCCATTCCCATAGAGCATATCCACCGCCTGAAAAAAGAGCGGGGTAATGAAGTGAAAACCACCCCCTATATCGGCACCTACTACTACGAGTTCAATAACACACGGCCACCGTTCGACGATGCTCGCGTGCGCAAGGCACTGGCCTACGCCATCGACCGCGACATCATGGCTCACAAGGTTATGGGCCGTGGCGAAGAACCTTCATTTCACCTGACCCCCGGCGTGGTCAAAGGGTTTGATGCACCACCGACGCCCTGGAGCCAGCTTGCTCAAGCCGATCGTATCGCCAAGGCCAAGGCGTTGCTGGCCGAAGCTGGCTACAACGCGGAGAACCCGCTCAAATTCAGCGTGCTTTACAACACCAATGACAACCACAAAAAAGTGGCCGTCGCCATCAGTGCCATGTGGAAGCAGAACCTGGAACACGTGGACGTCACCCTGGAAAACCAGGAGTGGAAGACCTATCTCTCCACCCGCGCCAATACCGACTTCGATATCGCCCGCGCCGGCTGGATCGGCGATTACAATGAGCCCTCCACCATGCTTAAGCTGTTACTGACCGACGGCGGCAGTAACTACGCCAAGTACAGTAACCCCAGCTACGACGCACTTCTGGCGGAAAGCTCGAAAGAAATGGACATGGCTAAACGCGCGGAGTACTACGCGAAGGCGGAAGAAATTCTCGCTGAAGATATGCCCATCGCACCGATTTACCAGTATGTAATCCAGCATATGGTCAAGCCCCACGTGGGTGGCTATGCCGCAGACCCGCTGGATAATTACTATTCAAAAGATATGTGGATCATCGAACACTAACCGAATACCCGGAGCTTCATTGGAAGTTCCGGGTATTTTTAAGTAAGGAAGCATTTCACAACAAGTAAGTTGCCAACAAAAACGATAAAAGAAATCACATATGTTGAGATTTATCGCCAAACGTGTGTTGGAAGCGATTCCCACACTGTTTATTCTGATTACGGTCTCCTTCTTCCTGATGCGCTTTGCGCCCGGCAATCCTTTCTCCGCTGAAATCACCATGACCCCAGAGGTGATGGCGAATATCGAGGCAAAATACGGCTTCGACAAGCCCGTCTACCAGCAATATTTCAGCTATCTCGGTGGTCTGCTGCAGGGTGATCTCGGTCCATCCTTCAAATACAAAGACTTCAGTGTGAACGAGCTGGTGGCCCAGGCCTTGCCGGTCTCGGTCAAGATTGGCCTGTTTGCGTTTATTGTCGCGGTCACCTGCGGGGTGTGCTTCGGCACCATCGCCGCGCTGCGTCAGAACACCTGGCTCGACTACACCATCATGACCAGCGCCATGGCCGGAGTGGTGATACCCAGTTTTGTACTCGCTCCGTTACTGGTATTGATCTTCGCTATCTGGCTCGACTGGTTGCCCGCGGGTGGCTGGCACAATGGAGCGGCCCAGTATGTGGTGCTGCCGGTGCTGGGGATGTCCCTGTACTACATCGCTTCCATCTCGCGCATTATGCGCGGCAGTATGATTGAGGTCCTGAACTCCAATTTTATCCGTACCGCCAAAGCCAAGGGCCTGTCCGTGCCCTATATCATCGTGCGCCACGCACTGCGGCCGGCCATTTTGCCGGTGCTGTCCTATCTGGGGCCTGCGCTAGTGGGCATTATCACCGGCTCGGTGGTGATCGAGACCATTTTTGGTTTACCCGGAATCGGCCAGTTATTTGTCAATGGCGCCCTCAACCGCGACTACTCCATGGTATTGGGCCTGACCATTCTGGTCGGCGCGCTCACCATCACTTTCAATGCGATTGTCGACATTCTGTACGCAGTGGTCGACCCCAAAATCCGCTACGCGTAAGCTGAGGTCACTCTGATGTTATCGACTACTGCCAATAGAGAAGCGGTTGAAAACCTTTCTACACAGCTGGAAGTCAAAGGCCGCAGCTTGTGGGACGACGCGCGCCGCCGCTTTTTCAATAACCGCGCCGCCCTGACCAGCCTGATCATTCTTGCACTGGTCACGCTGTTTGTTTTTATCGGTCCGGCTTTGAGCCAGTTTGCGTTTGATGAAGTAGACTGGGGCGCAATGCACGCCGCACCTTCACTGGCCTCCGGCCACTACTTCGGCACCGACTCACTCGGCCGCGACCTGTTTGTACGTACCGCCATGGGCGGACGCATCTCGCTGATGGTGGGTGTGATGGGGGCACTGGTGGCGGTCCTGATTGGCACCCTCTACGGCGCCACCGCAGGCTTTGTCGGCGGTCGCACCGACCGTGTCATGATGCGTACGCTGGAAATTCTTTACTCTTTCCCGTTTATGTTCTTCGTCATCCTACTGGTGACGTTCTTCGGTCGCAATATCCTGCTGATCTTTATCGCCATTGGCGCAGTCAGCTGGCTGGATATGGCGCGGATCGTGCGCGGTCAGACCCTGAGCATTAAAAGCAAGGAGTTCGTCGAGGCGGCCACCGTTTACGGGGTATCCAAGTGGGCCATGATTACCCGGCATATTGTTCCCAACGTACTAGGCATCGTCGCGGTCTATGCCACGCTGCTGGTGCCGCAGATGATCCTGTTCGAGTCCTTCCTCAGTTTCCTGGGACTGGGTGTTCAGGAACCCATGACCTCCTGGGGCTCACTGATGAACGAGGGCGCCCAGACCATGGAGATCGCCCTCTGGCAGTTGATTGTGCCCGCGCTCTTTATGGTGACGACCCTGTTCTGTTTCAATTTTATCGGTGACGGCCTGCGCGATGCGCTGGACCCGAAAGATCGCTAGAGAGGTGCCCATGAACTTACTCGACGTCAAAAACCTGCGTGTGGAATTCACCACACCAGAGGGCGCCGTTACTGCTGTCAATGATTTGAATTTCTCTCTCGATGTAGGGGAGACCCTGGGTATCGTTGGGGAGTCCGGCTCTGGCAAAACCCAGACCGTATTCGCCATGATGGGGCTACTGGCCAAAAACGGGATCGTCAGCGGCAGCGCCAATTTTAAGGGGCAGGAAATCCTGGGATTGCCGGAGCGCGAACTAAACAAGATTCGCGCGGATAAAATCGCAATGATTTTCCAGGACCCAATGACCTCCCTGAACCCCTATATGAAAGTGGGCAATCAATTGGCAGAGGTGCTGATCAAACACAAGGGGTTGAGCAAACGGGACGCCCTCGCTGAAGCCAGACAGATGCTCGATGCGGTAAAGATTCCAGAGGCACACAAACGCCTCAATATGTATCCCCACGAGTTCTCCGGGGGCATGCGCCAGCGGGTGATGATTGCCATGGCGCTGCTCTGCCGGCCCGAACTGCTGATTGCCGATGAGCCCACCACCGCACTGGATGTGACGGTTCAAGCGCAGATTCTCACGCTATTGAACGAGCTGAAGCGGGATTTCAATACCGCCATCATCATGATTACCCACGACCTCGGCGTTGTGGCCGGTGCCTGTGACAAGGTTCTGGTCATGTATGCGGGGCGCACCATGGAATACGGCAGCGCCGACGATATTTTCTACCGCCCCAGCCATCCGTACAGCGAGGGGCTGCTGCAGGCGATTCCTCGGCTTGATTCAGAAGAGGGTGCACTACCCACCATACCCGGCAATCCGCCCAACCTGCTCAACCTGCCCAGCGGCTGCCCATTTCAGGAACGCTGTCATCGGGTACAGGAGCACTGCCGCCAGCAGGCCCCCGCACTGACCTCTTTCGAGCAAACGCGCATGCGTGCCTGCCACGCGGATTTAGCCGAAATTCCGGAGGCCAGCTGATGCGGAATATACAACACACCGACAACGAAGTTTTGCTGGATGTACAGGCGCTCAAGGTGCACTTTTCCATCAAGCAGGAAAACGCCTGGCCGTGGACCAAACCCGCCAACCTGAAGGCGGTGAATGGTGTGGACCTGAAGCTCTACGCGGGAGAAACCCTCGGTATTGTGGGGGAGTCCGGCTGCGGTAAATCAACTCTGGCGCGCGCCATTATCGGGCTTACCAAAGTGACCGATGGCAACGTCTTGTGGCTCGGCCAGGATCTCACCGCGCTGGATGAAAAATCCCTGCGCGCCACCCGCAAAGACATACAGATGATCTTCCAGGATCCCCTGGCTTCACTCAATCCGCGCATGACCATCGGCGATATTATCGCCGAACCGTTACGCACCCTGCGCCCGGACGTTCCCAGGGAGCAGGTCAGCGAAAGAGTGCAGGCTATGATGAAGAAAGTGGGCCTGCTGCCCAATCTGGTCAACCGCTACCCGCACGAATTTTCCGGAGGGCAGTGCCAGCGCATCGGTATTGCGCGCGCACTGATTCTCGACCCGAAACTGATTATCTGCGATGAGCCGGTATCGGCGCTGGACGTTTCGATTCAGGCGCAGGTGGTCAACCTGCTCAAGCAACTGCAACGGGAAATGAACCTGTCGCTGATTTTTATTGCCCACGATCTGTCCGTGGTGAAGCATATCTCGGACCGTGTGATCGTCATGTACCTCGGCAATGCGGTAGAGGCCGGCACCAAGGACAAGCTCTTTGCCGACCCCAGGCACCCATACACCCAGGCATTGATGTCTGCGGTGCCGATTCCGGACCCGAAAAAAGAAAAAGACAAACAGATTCAGTTACTCGAAGGGGATCTGCCTTCGCCGATCAATCCCCCAAGTGGCTGCGTCTTCCGCACCCGCTGCCCCCACGCAGCCGAGGTCTGCGCCGAACAGGTGCCGGTATTAAAAGGGGAAGCAGAGCATCAGAGTGCCTGCCTGCGCAATGGCGAATTACCGGTAGCAGCGGTGCCATGAAAGCCATCGCCGTCGCCATAGACAACCTCCGGTTTGCTTACGGGAACACGGCACCTGTGCTGGACGTTGCCGATTGGCAAGTGCCGCAGGGAAGCCGCGTATTCCTGCGCGGTCCCTCCGGCTCCGGCAAATCCACGCTTCTGAACTTACTTTCGGGAACGTTGGTTGCAAAGAAAGGGGAGGGACAACTAGAGATTTTCGGGCAGTCACTGAATGCATTGAGTAATCGCGGACGCGACAAGTATCGCGCACAGCATATCGGTGTGGTATTTCAGCAGTTCAATCTGATTCCTTATCTCAGCGTGATGGATAATCTCCGCCTTGCGGCGCAGTTTGGCGGTGGCGGCGACGTGCGCGAACGGGCAGCAGCTTTGATTGCGCAGCTGAAGCTGCCCCATAACCTGCTACAACGCCCCGCAGAAGCACTCAGTGTGGGACAACAACAGCGCGTGGCCATTGCCCGCGCGCTCATCAACCAGCCTCAACTGTTACTCGTAGACGAACCCACGTCCGCACTGGACCGGGATGCCCGCGATGCGTTTGTACAGTTGCTGATGGAAAGCTACGCCGGCACGGAAAACACACTGATTTTTGTCAGTCACGACACGACATTGGCACAACACTTTGCAGTGACCGCCGATATGCGAGAACTGAACCAGGCCTGGCAACCGGAGGCCGTCGATGTTGCTTAAACTCGCCTGGCGCAGCCTGATGCATCGCCGCGGTAGTGTGCTTCTCGCGGTACTCTCGGTCGCAGTGAGCCTGACGGTACTTCTCGGGGTCGAACAGGTTCGCAACCAAGCGCGTGATAGCTTCAATCGCACCGTCTCTGGGGTAGACCTGATCGTCGGCGCGCGCACCGGCGAGATCAACCTTCTCTTGTACAGTGTATTTCGCATCGGCACACCCAGTAACAATATTTCCTGGCAGGCGTATCGCGATATAGCCGAGCAGCCACGCATTGCCTGGACGATTCCGATTTCCCTTGGTGATTCTCACCGCGGTTACCGGGTTGTGGGTACCAGCGATGACTTTTTCCGTCACTACCAATATGGCCAGAGCAGGGCGCTGACCTTTGCCAGTGGCCGCCCTTTCTCAGAAACACACGATGTGGTACTCGGTGCCGCAGTGGCACAACAGCTGAAATATGAACGGGGAGACTCCCTGGTGCTCGCACACGGGCTGGGAAGTACCAGCTTCAGCCACCACGAAGAGCACCCATTTATCATCAGCGGGATACTCGAAGCCACAGGCACTCCGGTGGATCGAGCCCTTTACATCAGTCTCGAAGGGATGGAAGCGGTACACAAACCCCACGCACAGGAACATACGGATCTGACACCCAGTAGTATTACTGCATTTATGCTCGGGCTGGTTTCCCGCGTGGCTACCTTTCAGCTACAGCGACAGATCAATCAGTACCGCGGCGAACCGCTACTTGCCATTTTGCCCGGCGTAGCGCTATCCCAGATGTGGCAAATGCTCGGTATGGTAGAGAAAATATTATTGTTGATCTCCGCCATGGTGGTTCTTGCAGCGTTGCTTGGCCTTTGCATCATGTTGCTTACATCCATGCGTGAACGGCGCAGGGAGATTGCATTGCTACGGGTGATTGGCGCGGGGCCGCTGCAATTGTTTTTGCTGATTCAGGCGGAGGCGCTATTGGTGGTACTGCTTGGGGCCGCAGGCGCATTTTCTGCGGTCTTGGCCGGTCAGTGGCTGTTGGAGCCATTGGTGAACGAGTGTTTTGGCATTTATCTGACCGCGACACCGCTAACAAGCGAAACCTTGAAGCTTGTCGGCGCAGTGCTTATCGCGACTCTCGCAATCGCCTCTGTACCTGCGTTCAGTGCATATCTAAAATCGATAAATAGTGGACTTCGTAGTACGGTTTAATCTATTTCACGGTCTAAAAGGTTTTCCCATCGTTGCGAGCGTACCGTAGCGAGTTATGTGTTCCGCTAACGTGGCGCGGTCCAATGCGCCACTATTAGAGGGGCGACCGGTATTCTGGAAATTTTAGCCAAAATTAAATCAAGTCATCGTTTTGTTGATATTTTAGAACTAAGGGGTTGGAAGTGAAGGAGTACATTTACGTTTTTCGCCGATGAAATTGCATCGGCTCGAGAGTTTTTTGCCGGGCTGGATCGACCAACCATCGAGGCCCGAACTGGATCAGCTGAGCAGGCCAGCCAGGTCCAATCGGTGATCTTGGAAATATGGTCAGAGCTGGAAGCGATCAAGCCAGAATCGGCTGATTTTGACTTGTGCTTTTCGAGGTATCCAGACCCGCCGCGTGGCTAATTTGCCATGTGCCAATGTGACGTAGGTTTGCTGTTTTTCTAACTGGTAGGCTACAGGCCTTATACGGAGAGGGCTTCAGTTATGTCCAATACTGTTTAGTGTTCGACAATATATATGGAAGCGGTTAGAATCGGCTTTTGGCTCCATAAACCAACAAAAACCTCGCTCAGGCTCCAGATATGGCGATCCCGAAACCCGTCGCGCTGTACCCAACTTATGACGCCATCAAAGGCTTCAAGCCCGTCAGCCCAGACAAAACGTTCTTTGGTGATTTCCCGGATCTTAAAGACTACCTGGCATCCGGTGAATCCTGGTGGATGGAACACTGGCTCTGGGGCCAGGAGTTTCTCAGCTATATCGGCCGCAACAAGTCTGAACACACCTACACACGGTTTCGTAATGAAACTGAGCGTTTCCTGTTATGGGTGTTTCAGATCAAGCAAAGACCCATGGACCGACTGCGCAAAGCTGACATCCTCGAGTACGCCGATTTCTGCTGGCAGCCGCCGGTAGATTGGATTTGCCTCGCGAATCACGAAAAGTTTCAGCTGACGAATGGCCGCTACGTACAGAATCCTGCTTGGGCGCCGTTTCGGCTCAAGCTACCCAAAAACCGTCCGGCTGCCGATGAAGAACCAGACAAAAAGAAATACCGTCCATCGCAGCAGACTCTGACCGGGATTTTTACCGGCATCATCGCATTCTACAAATACCTGATGAACGAAGAATACCTGTATGGAAACCCCGCGCAGATCGCCAAGGGTGATTGCCGGCATTTCATCAGAGATGCCCAGGTCAAGGAAATCCGGCGCTTAACCGAGGCGCAGTGGCAGTATGTCTTCAATGTGGCACACACGATGGCCGATGAAGATCCCATCCATGAGCGCAGCCTGTTTATTATTTGTGCGCTCAAGACGCTGTTTCTGCGGATTTCCGAGCTCTCCGAGCGTCGCGCCTGGTCGCCGCTGATGAGCCATTTCTGGCAGGATTCCGATGGTAACTGGTGGCTGAAAATTTACGGAAAAGGGCGCAAGTTAAGGGATATCACGGTCCCGCCAAGCTTTATTCCGTACCTGAAGCGCTACCGGCATTACCGAGGGTTAAGCCCCCTACCCGTCACCGGTGAAAACCACCCTATCGTCGAAAAAATCCGCGGTCAGGGCGGCATGACAGCACGGCAGCTGGCACGGATCGTCCAGCAGGTATTCGATCGCGCCTACGACGATATGCGCCAAGCCGAGGGTGAAGACAGCGCGCGCAAACTGCGTGAGGCCTCGACCCACTGGCTCCGGCACACCGGCGCGAGCATGGAAGTTGAGCGCGGCCGCGCACTCAAGGATCTATCTGAAGATTTAGGCCATTCCAGCATGGCTACAACCGATACGGTCTATGTACAGACGGAAAACCGGGTGCGAGCGGAAAGTGGCAAGGGGCGGAAAGTTGAATAGCTGCGGGACGCCTGGTTGTCCCCGTATATTCTATCCGTACCGGACCGTACCGGAATCTGTAGCCCTAGCGATTCATCGCTCGCAGGGTTTCGCGCTGGAACTCGCTGCAGTGGTCACCCCGGTATTCTGGAAGCTCCCGCCCCGGCTGGCAGTCATTGGCGGAGCTGTGGGAGGCTGGATTTCGGCCTAGACGGTGGCAATTGGCGCCATTGACGCCCCCGCAACTGGTGGAACTGGCGTTGCCCGCATCCTATGACCGACTGGTTACAAATTTTGGCAGCCGATTCATGCCAAAGCGCCCATATCGTATAGGTTCCGGACTACGTAAACGCTAGGATGCGCCGCTCGTTTTACTCGGGGGGAGCTTTATGTCTATCGGCCAACAAATCTATTTCGCTATTGAACTTTTCGCGCCGGAGCTGGTCCATCGAGAGCGCTTCTGCCGACGCATGACCCGCGTGTTGACGGACTTCGGCAGCGCGCCCCTGGTTGCCCGTCAAATCGCCACCGTACTTGCCGACGCGTTGCCCAGCCAATGCGCGGACTACCATCTGGAAATGGCCCACCTCATCACCTTTCACCCGCCTTTGAGCGCCCTACTTGACACCGATCAGCAGGCTGCGAGAGCCATGCATTTTTATATGACCTACTTTCTCGATATCACTGCCCTGCCCTCTGGCCAGGAAATGCGCTACGCGGTGAACTGATCCGCGTAGCGAGCGAGTCAGCTTTCAAACTGAAAACCACGCACCTTTTCCTTGATCGCATCGTGTGCCGCTTCCTGCTCATGCAGCAGCTTGCGGCGCAACATGGCCGCTTCGAAACGCTGCTTTTCGACCACGGTTTTTGGCTTGAGAGGCGGCACCGGCGTAGGCTTGCCATTATCGTCCAGCGCCACCATGGTGAAGTAGCAGCTATTGGTATGACGGACAACGCGGGTCCGGATATCTTCAGTGACCACCTTGATACCGACTTCCAACGATGTATTGCCGGTGTAATTGACCGACGCGAGAAAGGTCACCAACTCTCCCACATTGATCGCCTGGCGAAACACCACCCGGTCAACCGACAAAGTGACAACATACTGCCCCGCATAGCGACTGGCGCAGGAATAGGCGACCTTATCCAGATACGAGAGCAGATCACCTCCGTGAATCTTGCCGGTAAAATTGGCCATATCCGGGGTCATCAATACGCTCATGCTCAGCTGGTGCTCGCGTGGCTCATCCATGGGCTTTCCTTATCTTTTTTTGGTTTTGTGGGTAGTGGTCAATAGGGTTTAAAAGAGGGCACTACGCTGAACTTGCCGCAGCCAGCGATTGCTCCAGCTGCCTGAACCTGCCTTGCAGTTCCGCCTTCTCTTGAAGAGCCGCCCGATTTTCCTGCCTCAGTGTTTCCACAGCATCTCGCAGTGCCAACACCTCGATTTCGAGCTTATCGACCAGCGACTGCCGCCATTCCACTTCACGAATGGATGCCGACAATTGCGCGTCCAGCGCGCCGGCCTGCACCAAGTGCTGCTCACACTCCGCGCTCTTCTGTTGGAGCTGCTGCTGCAGACTGAGCAGCGATCGCTCAGTCTCTGCGAGTTTCCCCCGCTGCACCTCGACATCGGCGATCAACAGCTGCCTTTCGGCTTCGAGCTCACGACAACGATTATGCGCCGATTCCAATTGCTGATTCAGCTGCGCAATGCTGCGCTCACGCTGCGCGCATTGTTCCCCCAGGCTCGCGACCTGATGGCGAAGCTGGTCCGCGACCAGACGCGCCTGATCCCGCTCCTGCTGCCGATCTTCTGCCATACGCTGCTGATAATGCTCAAAATGCTCGCGGATATCCCGATTTTCTGCCTTCAATTCTTCAACCGTCGCTTTCAGCTCCTCAGTGCGCTTCGCCCCCTCATCGCGCTGAAACTCACTCTTTTCCAGCTCGGAAAGCGCTGTTGAGAGGCGTCGGGACAGGCTGCGGCCCTCCCCCTCCGACACCTGCAACTTTTGCTCCAGTTGCTCCAGTTCAGCACTCCGTACCGACAGTGCACTTCGGGTCTGTGCAAGCTCCTGCTCAAGATTTCCCTGAATACGCTCCGACTCCTCGCGAATTTTTTCAACCTCGAGATCAGCCTGAGCCCGCACACGCCCGTACAACTCTTTTAGCGCATCTACCAGCTCTCGCGGCAGATCACCGGTGTCAATCACCTCACCCTGAACTTCGGTACGCCACCGTTTTAACAGCGGTGCGATGGTACTTTTACTGCCCGTTCCCAACTCCGCCCGCACCCGGTCTACGGTGGGCTCTTCGCCGCGCTGCTTGAGCGCTTCTGCCGCTTTGGCAATGTCGATATATCCCACGCCGGACCGCGCCATTTCGTTCTCTCCAGGTTTCGGAATTATTTCGTACCGCATTACATGTTACGTATTATTACATTATTCTCGAATCGATAATCAACCTTTGATAACCACACCATAACCGACGATAATTAAACTTATCATCGGTTTATTTTAATAAAGCCACGACTTCAACATAGCGCCGGTACAACGCTACCTTCGCGCAACATCCAGCGGTCAATAATGCTTAGCGACGACGAGCCCCTAGCCCAGGTGCACATAACTGAAAAGACCCCTGCCACACAGACAAGTACCACACCCGCGCGGCACCCTCAGCTGCGGGAATATCTGAATGCCGCGACATCGGAAAGTACACGACGTGCCTATCGATCTGCGATCCGCCAGTTCGAAAAATGGGGCGGGCGCCTTCCCGCCAACACCGATGCCCTGGTCCGCTACCTGCTGGAGCGCGCTGAAACCGTCAACCCCCGTACCCTGGATCTGCATCTGACCGCTATCGGGCAATGGCACCGCTACCAGGGCATCGCCAGCCCCACACTCGATCCGTTGATTCAGAAAACCATGCGCGGTATTCGCCGATTGCACGCACAACCAAAGAAGAAGGCCAAAGCCCTCCGCCCGGAACATATTGCCGCCCTCGCACGACATATCCGTAGCAGCCCGGAAAGCCATAAAAGCCGCCGGGACCTGGCGCTGGTGCTGATGGCCTATTTCGGAGCCTTTCGCCGTAGCGAGCTGGTTTCAATCCGGGTGGAAGATCTGAGGTGGGAAGAAGATGGCCTCATCGTATTTTTACCCCGGTCAAAAACGGACCAAACCGGAGAAGGTATGGAACGCGCACTCCCCTTTGGCACGCCGGATGTTTGCCCCCTGAGGGCGCTCAGACGCTGGCTGGAGCACGCACTTATTGAACGGGGCCCGGTTTTTCGCGCCGTTACACGTTGGGACCGGGTTCAGGAAAAGCCTCTGAATCCTGGGGCGGTGAATCACATCCTTAAACAGCTTGCGACCGCCTGCGGGTTCGACTTTGTCGATGCCCTGAGTAGTCATAGTTTCCGGCGCGGCATGTCGACTTCGGCGGCCCGGGCAAAGGTAGACTTTGAGCTGATCAAGAAACAGGGCGGCTGGAAGAGTGATGCGACGGTCTGGGAATATATTGAGGAGGGACAGCGGATGACAGACAACGCAGCCAGCACCCTCATGGAAAACCTGGCCGTGAAACTAGCGGAACTGGAACGCGAATCGGGGCCATGAGCCCCAAAACCAGAGCCATCCCCTGAGCCTTTCCCAGCAACAAGCATTGCGGCGTTTTCCTCCCATCGGCTACACTGCCGCCTGAAATTTCGCCCACCCCAAACCTGCACGCCATACTTAGGCTCTCGACCTGGCAATGATTGTTTCTGCCGGAGGAAGCCATGGCACTGGCGGCAAACCCTACCGATTACCGATTGACCGAGCCCTTCATGAACAGCGAATTCATTCGCCCTTTATTAGACAGCCAACTAGCCTGGAGCCTGGTGTTAATCGCCGGCATAATTCTGATCCGCTACCTGCTGACACACGCTTTTCGCAAAACCAGCTGGGCCCGTCAGGATATTCGCCGGCGGGTGCATATGGTGCACAATTTCGGCAATCTCATCATGGTGATCGGGCTGTTTGCGATCTGGGTGTCCGAATTGCGCAATTTTGCCCTGTCTATCGCCGCCTTTTCTGTGGCAATCGTAATTGCGCTGCGTGACGTGGTGCAGTGCCTGGTTGGAGGTATCTATCAGGCCGGCATGCGCTCCTTTACCATTGGCGACTGGGTCAAGATTGGCGAGCAATTTGGTGAGGTGATCGACAATAATTGGCTGAGCACAACCTTGCTGGAGATCGACCCGCACGGTCTGGGCAACGGCTACACAGGAACCACACTGTATGTACCAAACAGCGTGTTCTTTTCCCAACCGGTGAAAAACCTGAACTTTATGCGCCGATATATCGAGCACACATTTTCGATCGTGCGCGAAAGCAAAGGCGAGAACCCGTTTGCCATTAAAGCGTTTATTACCGAGCGTGTTCTGGAACACTGCGAGTCGTTCAAAGATGTAGCAGAACGCTACTGTAAACTGATTGAAAGTCGCATGGGGGTCGATCTCGCCGGTACCGAACCCAAGATTAAGATCACCACCAGCGAGCTCGGGCACGATGTACTCACCATCACCCTGTTCTGTCCCCGAGAAGACGCCACCGACATCGAGCAAAAAGTGACCGAAGATTTTTACCGCTTCTGGTACGGCCCCAAATCTGCGGTCACCGAGGCACCGGTCCTGCCTGTCTCCGGGAGCTAGACCTCGCCGCCATCGGACCCGGAGCCCGAATCAGCGGATTGTTTATCGGTCCGCTGACCCGCGTCAGATTTAGCGTAGGCCTTTGCCAAGTCGCGCAGTGTGCCCATCTGCCGGCCAAAATTCCGGCAACCGCGGCACATCATGAGATGTACCTTGAGACCCAACTTTTCCCGTGGACTCAGCTCCCGCTCCATGCGTTCAGATAGCAATCGCGTGGCCTGCTTACAGTTCATCATGACGCTGCCTCCCCACGATCGTTCGAGTCAAACCAGCCATTTTCCAGGCATTCTCGCAATCGCAGGCGCGCACGATACAGAATGACATGCAGATTGCTGGTCGAAAGTGACAACTGATCGCAGATCTCATCCGACTCCAGCTCGATAAATTCACGCATCATAAATACCCTCGCCTGCTGCTCTGGTAGCCCATTCAGGCATGCATCGAACACCCGCCAGAAATGGTCACTGTGTACCCCTCCCTGGGGACCAGACCAATCGCGCGGGCGTTCAGCCTTGTGCCAGTGCCCGGCGTGATTGAACAGAATTTCGGAAAACTCCTGCTCCCGGTGCTCATCGTCCCCAAGCTCGCTGGTGGCGATGACTTTCTGCCGATAGCGCAGAAGATCGGTGATCTTGAACTTGAGAATAGAAAACACCCAGGTTCGCAACGCCGACTGGCGGCGAAAAGAGTCCGCGTTCTTGAGTGCACCCGCCAAAGCTTCCTGTACAGCATCCTCCGCCAGATGGTCATCCCGTAGCTGCAAGCGGGCGAACTTCAGCATCTGCTGACGCAGCTCGGTGACGAACTGCGGGTCTTGCAGCGCGGTTCCTACCGCGTCAGGCTCAGGGGTATGGCCTGTGCTGTCGCGAATATCGGGCGTACTGTCGGTCATCGGTAATACTCGTAAGGGATGGCCATGGCGGGCACCACATGATTTAGTCGTATAATGCGCTACATTCTTACACTTCACCATCAGTGCGGCCAGGAGAGCAGTCGTGGCGAGTAGGCCTATACAGTACCGGATGATCAGCCGGGCGAGCGTCGCACTGGTTGCACTGTCGGCACTTCTGCGATGCTCTGCTACCCTGGCTGAAGAGATCACTCTCGCCGTTGCCTCTAATTTTTCCGCCCCCATGACCGAGATCGTAACGGCATTTGAGTCCACCTCCGAGCATAGGGTGCGCGTCGCCTTCGGCTCTTCCGGAAAACTGCTTGCCCAGATTCAGCACGGGGCACCATTTGAAGCCTTTTTTTCTGCAGACCAGGACAAAGTCTCCTATCTGATTAGCGCGGGATCCGCCGATCCCGCCAGCCGTATTACTTATGCGCGGGGCCGACTTATTCTGTGGACGGCAAATAGCACGCTCGCCGGCGGTGAGCGCCAGGCTCTCGAATCTGGCGCCTTTCGCCATCTCGCCATTGCCAACCCGAGGCTGGCCCCTTATGGCGCTGCAGCTATGGAGGTATTGCACGCTCTGAAACTCGAAGACGAGACCAGGGCGAAACGGGTTGTGGGTGAAAACATTGCGCAAACGTATCAATACGTCGCCAGTGGGAATGCGCAACTGGGATTTATCGCGCTGTCACAGGTATTTCTCAACGGTAATCTGACCGCGGGCTCTGGGTGGATCGTGCCCGATACTTTGCACCAGCCCATTCGTCAGGATGCGGTTATTCTGCAGCGTGACCGAGAACAGGGAAGGCGCACCGCAACGGACGCATTCTGGGCCTTTTTCCAGGGACAGCAGGCGCAGCGTATTATTGAACGCTACGGCTACCGGGTTGGGACCCCAACACAGACCCCGGTGGAGAAAGTAGATGCTGGGTGAATCCGATCTCACCGCAATCTGGCTGACGCTAAAGCTCGCCGGAACGGTGACCCTGCTTTTGTTGATCCTCGGCACTCCGCTGGCCTACTGGCTGGCAAACACCCAATCCCGCTGGAAGGGCCCGGTGAGCGCCGTGGTTACCCTGCCGCTGGTATTGCCGCCGACGGTGCTGGGATTTTATCTGCTCATTTTTATGGGCCCCGCAGGCCCCATGGGGAAACTTACCGAGTCCCTCGGGCTCGGCACGCTGCCATTTACCTTCGCCGGTCTGGTTTTTGCTTCACTGCTCTACTCCATGCCCTTTGTCGTCCAGCCTATTCAGAATGCGATTGAAGCCCAGGGCCGCAGGCACGCGGAAGTCGCGGCTACGTTGCGCGCTGGCCCCTGGGACCGCTTCTGGCATATCACACTGCCACTGGCGAAACCCGGTATCGTTACGGCAACGGTGCTGGGCTTTGCGCATACCGTGGGCGAGTTCGGCGTTATTTTGATGATCGGTGGCAATATCCCCGGCGAAACCCGCGTGGTTTCTGTGCAGATTTACGATCATGTCGAAGCGCTGGAGTATGCCCGTGCGCATTGGCTCTCTGCGGCGATGCTCGTATTTTCATTTACCGTACTGTTGGCCCTGTACACTCTGCAGCGTCGCCACGCAGCATTGAGGTGGCGGTATGGCCCATAACAAGCGCCCCCCACAAAATGTGATCGCCGGACGTTTCTTACTGCCGCTACGGGACAGCACGGGCGGCGAGCCGTTTACACTCGACGTTGATTTCGAAATACCCGGCCATGGGGTTACCGGTATCTTCGGGCCATCGGGCTCAGGAAAAACCACGCTTCTGCGCTGTATCGCCGGCCTGCAGCCCTGTGAAAATGCCAGTCTTTTGGTGAACGGCACCTGCTGGCAGTCACCGGATAGCCGCGACAGCAGGCTTGCGGTTCACCGGCGTCCACTGGGATATGTATTTCAGCAACCCAGCCTCTTCCCACACCTCACCGCCGAAGGCAATCTGTCATTCGCCCGCAAGCGTGCCGCGCAGACGGTCACCGACCAAGAATTCGATGAAATCGTGGCACTGATGGGGATAGCACCATTACTTTCCCAACGACCAGATGCCCTGTCTGGCGGTGAGCAGCAACGGGTTGCCATTGCCCGCGCACTACTGGTAAAACCCGAGCTTCTGCTGATGGATGAGCCGCTTGCGGCACTGGATCAGGCCCGCAAGCGGGAAATTTTGCCTTACCTGGAAAAGCTGCATCGCTCCCTCGACATACCCATTCTCTATGTCAGTCACTCCATCGAGGAAATTGCCCGTCTTGCCGACCACTTACTGCTTCTGGAGAACGGCCGAATCCAGTGCGCGGGTGCGGCCACCGAATTGCTGTCGCGCACGGATTTCCCGGTGCAGGTAGGCGATGACCTGGGGGTATTGCTGGGTGCAGAAGTCATGGACCGAAACCCTGAGTGGAATTTGATGCGCGCAAGATTTGGAGGCGGCGAGCTGTGGCTACGAGACAGTGGTGAGTCCGTTGGTGAGCAGCTTCGCGTTCGAATCCTCGCGCGGGATGTAAGCCTGACCCTGGAGGAAGATCAGCAATCCAGCATCCTGAACCGGCTACCAATGTGTGTGGATGAAGTATCCGCAGATTCAGACCCGGCGATGGTGTTGGTGCGACTGCGCCCCCGCAACATAACGGGCAGTGAAAAGCATTCCTGTGTTATTGCGCGGATTACCCGGCGATCATCTCACCTGCTTGAACTTGAAAAAGGCACTGCCGTGTGGGCCCAGATCAAATCTGTGGCGATCGTACGTTGAGCAAGACGTAACTGCCGAACACAAAAAAGGCCGGGCTGCTTTCGCGATGCCCGGCCAAAGGTTTACAGACTTAACATCGGTCTACGCGGGTTCTGAGCGTCGCTCGGCGCGCTCCGCTTCGATCCCGAGCTTACCGACAAAATTTTCGCCTTCGGTGCTCGCCACCGTTTTGCCGAACAACTTCTGTACCACGACAAAAAATAGCGGGATAAAGAATATACCCAGCAGTGTGCCCACAATCATGCCACCGAGCACGCCGGTACCGATGGCCTGCTGCGCACCCGAGCCCGCGCCGGACGCAATTGCCAACGGCAACACACCAAGACCAAAGGCCAGCGAGGTCATAATGATCGGGCGCAGACGGTCGCGTACCGCCGCCATTGTGGCTTCAATCAGCTCCATACCGGCTTCCAGGTTCTGCTTGGCAAATTCCACGATCAAAATAGCGTTTTTACTGGTAAGCCCCACGGTCGTGAGCATCGCCACCTGAAAATAGATATCGCGTTCGAAACCGCGCAGGTTACTGGCGACGATCGCACCGAGAATACCCAATGGCGCCACCAGCAGCACGGCGGTGGGCACCGTCCAGCTTTCGTAGAGTGCCGCCAGGCACAGGAATACGATCAATACCGACAGCGCGTACAACAACGTGGTCTGCGACCCGGCCTGCTGCTCCTGATAAGACAGTGCGGTCCATTCAAGGCCGAAGCCTTCCGGCAACTGGCTGACCAGACGCTCCATCTCTGCCATGGCGTCACCGGAGCTCACCCCAGGTGCACCCTGCCCCTGAATCTGCACAGCGGGCACGCCGTTATAGCGTTCAAGACGCGGCGAACCGTAATCCCAGTCAAACGTCGCGAAGGAAGACACCGGGACCATCTCACCGTTACTGTTGCGCACTGACCATAGACGGAAGTCTTCCGGGTTCATACGGAACGGCGCATCGGCCTGTATGTACACGCGCTTGATCCGGCCGCGATCGATAAAATCATCGATATATTGGCCACCCCAGGCAACCCCAAGGGTGTTGTTGATATCACCAATGGACACGCCGAGCGACGCCGCTTTGGCATTGTTAACCTTCAACTTGAATTGGGGCGTATCTTCCTGACCATTCGGGCGCACACCGGCCAGCAGAGGACTCTGGGCAGCCATACCCAGCAGCTGGTTGCGGGCATTGATCAGCGCCTCATGCCCCTGGTTCGCGTTATCCTTCAGATACATGGCGAAGCCGGCCGAGGTGCCCAATTCCGGCAAAGCGGGTGGAGAGAACGCATAGGCAATGGCGTCCTTGATCTGACTCAGGGCACCCATACCGCGCATGGCGACGGCACCAGCCTGCTCCGATTCCTCCTCACGCTCGTCCCAGTCCTTCAGTTTGATAAACGCCATGGCGTTATTCTGGCCACTTCCGGCAAAGCTGAAGCCCTGCACCGAGAAAACAGATTCAACCAGATCGGACTCATTATCGAGAAAGTGGTTTTCCAATTTCTCAACCGATTCCATAGTGCGTTCCTGGGTCGCGCCCACCGGTGTCTGTACCAGTGAGAAAAGCACACCCTGGTCTTCTTCCGGCAGGAAGGAACTCGGCGAGCGAACAAACAGAAACACCATCAACGCGCTCAGTAGTGCGAAGATCACCATGAAGCGCCCACTGCGAGCAAGAATGCCCCGCACACCGCGCTGATAGGATGCCGCGCTGCGATCGAAGTTGCGGTTAAACCAGCCGAAGAAGCCCTTTTTGGTACCGTGGTCACCGGGCTTCAACATGGTGGCGCAGAGCGCTGGGGTAAGTACGATGGCGACGATGACCGAGAAGGTCATGGCGGCGACAATCGTGGCAGAGAACTGGCGATAAATAATACCCGTCGAGCCATCCATAAACGCCATGGGTACGAATACCGCGGACAACACAACACCAATGCCGATCAGAGCACCGGTAATCTGTTTCATGGATTTCTTGGTGGCTTCCTTCGCCGACAGCTTTTCTTCGTGCATCACACGTTCGACGTTTTCCACCACCACGATGGCGTCATCGACCAGCAGGCCGATCGCCAGCACCATCGCAAACATGGTGAGCATATTCACCGAGAAACCGAGTACCGACAGAACGCCAAAAGTACCCAGCAGCACGACGGGAACCGCGATCGTGGGAATAATGGTAGCGCGCAGGTTCTGCAGGAACAGCAACATCACCAGGAACACCAGAATAACCGCCTCAACCAGTGTCTGGATAACACCCTTGATAGACACCTCAACAAACGGCGTGGTGTCGAAAGGAATAACCGTCTTCAGGCCCGTGGGGAAATTCGGCTCCAGTTCTGCCAGCTTTTGCTTCACCGCTTCGGCTGTTTCCAGCGCATTGGCACCGGTCGCCAGGGAGATGGCCACACCGGTAGCGGGCGCGCGGTTGTAGCGGGTCAGGAAGTCGTAGCTTTCGGTACCCATTTCAACCCGCGCGACATCCCCCAGGCGCAATACCGATCCATCGGAGTTTGCCCGCAACACGACATTGCGAAACTCTTCCGGTGTCTGCATGCGGCTTTGCGCGGTGATACTTGCGGTGAGTTGCTGCCCCTCTACTGCCGGTGTCCCACCCAGGCTACCAATCGCAACTTGCGAGTTCTGGTTTTGTACCGAGGCGATGATGTCCGTAGGTGTCAGTTTATAAGCATCCAACTTGTTCGGGTCCAGCCAGATGCGCATGGCGTATTTGGACCCAAACACCTGAATGCTGCCCACACCAGGCACCCGGCTGAGGGGGTCTACCAGATTGGATACCACATAATCGGCGATATCCTCTTTCTTCATACTGCCGTCAGTGGACACGAAACCCGCCACCATCAGGAAGCCCGCCCGGCCCTTGCCGACGGTGAGCCCCTGCCGCTGTACGATTTCCGGCAACAGCGGCATCGCCAGCTGCAGCTTGTTCTGAACCTGTACCTGGGCAATATCTGGGTCGGTACCATTGGCAAACGTCAGAGTCACTTCCGCAGTACCAATAGACTGACTGGTAGCCGACATGTACAGAAGGCCATCAAGGCCTTTCATGTTCTGCTCGATTACCTGAGTCACCGAGTCTTCGATGACTTTCGCCGAGGCACCGGGATAGGCACCAGTAATGGAGACCACCGGTGGCGCAATATCCGGGTATCGCTCTACCGGCAATTTACTGATCGCGAGACTGCCAAACAGCATCACGACGATGGCGATCACCCAGGCAAAAATCGGGCGATCGATAAAGAAACCTGCCATTTCAATTACCCCTTGCTGGCGTCGTTCTGCGGCTTACCTGCAGTTTCATTTTTGGGCGCCGGCAGATCCACCGGTGCGGGGGCTGCCGCCTCTCCCGGATTTACCACCACCCCCGGGCGGATTTTCTGCAGACCTTCGACGATCACCCGATCACCGGCCTTCAAACCACTCTCCACCAACCAGTTGCTGCCAACGGTCTGGGAAACCTGAACCGGACGCACTTCCACAGTGTTGCCTTCGCCGACCACCATGGCAGTGGTATTACCCTTCGGATCCCGCGCAATACCCTGCTGTGGAACCAGTACCGCGTTGTCGCGCTGACCACTACCTACCGATGCGCGCACGTACATGCCGGGCAACAGCAGGTTATCCGGGTTCGGCACCACTACCCGCAGGCGCACGCTGCCGGTGCTCGGGTCCACACTCACTTCAGAGAATGCGAGTTTTCCAGCGTGGGGATAGGGACTGCCGTCTTCCAGCAGAATGGTTACGGGCAGGTCGTCGGTTTCCTGCATACTGCCCGTGGCCAGTGCCTTGCGTAGATTCAGCAATTCGCTGACCGACTGGGTGAGATCCACATAAATCGGGTCCAGCTGCTGGATTGTTGCCAACGGTGCCGCCTGATTGGTTGTCACCAGTGCGCCCTGAGTCACTGAGGAAATCCCGATGCGGCCGCTGATCGGTGCACTGATACGGGCAAAATCCAGCATCACCTTGGCGCGCTGAACCGCGGCTTTCGCCGATGCGACATCTGCTTTCGCCTGTTGCAGTGCAGCAATGGCGGAGTCGTTGTCCTGCTTGCTCACTGCACCGGTCTTTACCAGTTCTTGGGTGCGATCTGCCTGCAGCTTCGAGACACTCAGTGTGGCCTGGGCACGCTCCAGAGAGGCTTTGGCACTGTCATAATCCGCCTGGTAGCGGGCATCATCCAGCTGATACAGAGCACTGCCGGCTTCCACCAGCCCTCCTTCCTTGAACAGCTGATCCTTGACGATGCCATCCACCTGGGGACGAACTTCCGCCACCTTGAAGGCACTGGTGCGACCGGGAAGCTGTCGGGTCAATGTGACTGGCTGCGTATCCAGCGTGACGACGGTGACCTGCGGCGTGTGTCCCTGCATGGCGGGCTGTTTTTCTCCGCAGGCTGCTAGCAGCGCTACGGCAAGCAACAGACTGCCGGAGATCAACGACTTCTTTTTGTGCAACATGACGACCTCTTGATTGCGTCCATACCGGTGCCACATGGCACCACCGCGATTGATAACAGGAAAAACGGCGCCCCTCAGGCGAACCTGAGCGGCGGTCGTAGAAGAGCGTGACGGGGTGACTGAAAGACCCGCTCAGTGTATTGGCCCCATAGGGGCAAGTATGAAAAACCCTTGCCGGACTGACCTGACTTTCAGCGACAGTCCGGCAACTGAGGCGATTTAAATACATTCATGAATGAATATCAACTATTTATTCATTCATGAATGTAAAGTAAGATCGGCCATCTTAGCGATGCGCCAGAACCCCGTCGCGCAGTACCTTTCATCAGGATTCGATATGGCCAAACGAAGCAAAGAAGACGCCCTGGAAACCCGCGAAAAGATTCTGGATGCAGCGGTGGTAGTCTTCGACCGCAGGGGCGTTTCTCGCCCCTCCCTAACCGAGATCGCCGAACTCGCGGGCGTTACCCGCGGCGCAGTCTATGGCCACTTCCAGAACAAGGCGGACCTGTTCAGCGCCCTCGCCGACCGCATTCAGCTGCCGGACGAGTCCCTGTGTCAGGCGCCCCATCAATCCTGCGATCCGCTGGGGGAACTGAGGAACCGCTGCCTGTTCATGTACCGGGAGGTTATGTCGAACGAGCAATGGCACCGCATATTCGCCATCATTCTGCTGCGCTGCGAATGGGTCCCGGAAAATGGTGAGATTCACCAGCGCTGCAGCGAGGGTCACGCAGAAGGCACCGAGCGCTTGCGCACCCTGATCCAGGGGGCGGTGACTGTGGGGCAACTGCCCTCAGATCTGGATGTGGAGGTCGCGGTTCCGCTGGTACATGCCGGAATTATCGGTTTACTGCAGGAGTGGTTGATGAAGCCGGAGGCATTCAACATTGCCGAAGTCGGTGCCCGTCATGTAGAAGCGATGCTGGAAATGCTGAAAAATTCCGCCCACCTGAGGAAGAATCCCGCTGCGGCACCCTCAGAGTTGGCAGAAGCAAAGGTTGAATCTGAGTAATTTTTCACCATGCCAACGCGACTGGCGGGAAATTCCTCCCTCCCATTGCCTTGAGCCAGGAACCTTTCGCCTCGTTCAAGAAGCATTTCATGCCTTTCGGAGCTTTCAGCCTTTATACTTGTCCTAAGCTATAAGTCGCCACTGCTCCGGAAGCCCCCTTTCGGGAAAATGACAGTGGGACGCCTTGAAGTAGGACGTATAAAGAGACTCCTTATGCTTAGCAATCGAATAGCCGCGCTGATTTCCGGCCTTTCCCTCTCTCTCCTGGTAATGACTTCACCGGCCGCCCTGGCCGCTGACACCGAAGAGCTCAAACCCCACGAAGACCAGGGTGGAACCGCCCGCGAGATTGTCAGCAAGCTCGAGATGCTGCATTACAACAAACTGAAAGTCGGTGATGAGATGTCTGCCGGCCTGTGGGACGAATACATTGACAGCCTCGACCCCACCCGAAGCTACTTCCTGTCCTCAGACATCGATGAATTCCGCCAGTGGCGCACCAAGCTCGACGACGATTTACGCGCGGGCAACGTGGACCGCGGTTTTGATATCTACAACCGCTACCGCCTGCGCATATCAGACCGCCTGAACAATATCGTGTCGCAGCTGGAAAATGGCTTGCCCGAATTCGACTTTACCAAGGATGAATCCCTGGAGCTCGACCGGGAAAAAAGCGAGTGGCCCCAGTCCATCAGTGCAGCAGACGACCTATGGCGCAAGCGTCTCAAGAGCAGCGTGCTGAATCTGCGTCTCACCGACAAAAGCGATGATGAAATCGCCGATTTGCTCAAGCGCCGCTACAAAGGCCAGCTGAAGCGCCTCAGCCAACAGAACAGCGACGACGTGTTCGAGCTCTACATGAACTCGCTCACCCGTTTATACGACCCCCACAGCAATTACCTGTCTCCCCGCTCCCTGGAGAACTTCAATATGAGCATGTCCCTCTCGCTGGAGGGTATCGGTGCCGTATTGCAGATGGAAGATGAGTACACCAAGGTCGCACGCCTGGTCGCCGGCGGTCCGGCTGACCGCACCGGTAAAATCAAGCCGAACGACAAGATCGTCGCCGTCGGCCAGGATCAGAATGGTGAAATGGTCGATGTTGTGGGCTGGCGCCTGGACGATGTGGTGGACCTGATTCGTGGCTCCGCAGGTACCTATGTACGCCTCGAAACCATCCCCACAGGCGGCGACGGCAGCCACCGCACCATCACGATCAAACGCAGCAAGGTGAAACTGGAAGACCAGGCAGCCAAGAAAGCGATTTTCGAGTTTTCCGACGGTGAGCAGAATTACAAGGTAGGGGTCATTAACCTGCCCACATTCTATATCGACTTTGAAGCCTACCGTCGCCGCGATCCGAACTACAAAAGTACCACTCGTGATGTAGCACGCCTGCTGGACGAACTGCAGAAGGAAGGCGTGGACGGTGTCATTCTGGATCTGCGTAACAACGGCGGCGGCTCACTACAGGAAGCCACCATGCTCACCGACCTGTTCATTGATCAGGGTCCGGTTGTACAGATTCGCCACGCTAATGAGCAGATTTCCCGCCATAACCGCTCGCGCTCACGCGCCATGTACCGCGGCCCACTCGTGGTTTTGATCAATCGTCTCTCGGCTTCCGCTTCGGAAATTTTTGCCGGTGCGATCCAGGACTACAACCGCGGTCTGGTGGTAGGAAACCAGTCTTTCGGTAAAGGCACCGTGCAGACCATGGCGCCCCTGAAAGAAGGTCAGCTGAAAATCACGCAGTCGAAGTTCTACCGGGTCTCTGGCGACAGCACTCAGCACGCTGGCGTAATGCCCGATATCGCCATGCCACAGCTGATTGACAGCGAACAGGTGGGTGAAAGTGCCTACGATACCGCCCTGCCCTGGGATCGTATCCACGCTGTGCGTCACGCCAAGTACTTTAATCTGAAAGACATGGTACCGGCGCTCTCGAAAAAACACGAAAAGCGCACCGCGGCCGACCCCGACTTCGTCTTCCTGCGCAAACAGTTCGAATATCAATCCGAGCGTGCCGATCGCAAAACGGTATCCCTCAATGAGCAAGCGCGCATTCAAGAGCGGGAGAACCTGAATCAGGAAATTCTCGCCATGGAAAACGAGCGCCGCAAAGCGAAGGGACTGGAGCCCTACGAAAGCTTTGAAGCCTACGAGAAGAGTGAGTCAGACGACACTGCGCCAGTAGGTGGCCCTACTGAAATCACCCTGGAAGATGATCCGGTACTGAATGAAGCCGGCTACATCATGGCCGATTTTATCGGCCTGAAGAAACACGCGAACTCGCCGCAAGTAGCCAACTTCGACTGAGTCGGGTTCGCCCCAACCAAAGTGGCCTGAGACCGCTGTAAGAAAGGTGGCCAGGCTGAGAAAAACATTACCAAGCCCGCGGCTCATATCGAGCCGCGGGCTTTGGCTTTTTGACCGCTTAATAAAACTGATCGGGGGAGGGAAAAGTGAAAGTTGTATCCTTTAACGTAAATAGTATCCGTGCACGCCTGCACCAGATGGAAGCACTGGTAAAAACCCAGTCACCGGACATCATCGGCCTGCAAGAAACCAAGGTTACCGACGAGGATTTTCCGGAAGATGTGATTCGCGACCTCGGCTACGAGGTGATTTACTTCGGCCAGAAAACCCATTACGGCGTTGCCCTTCTCTCCCGTTATCCATTTATCAAAAAGCAATACGGTTTCCCCACCGACACCGATGACGCGCAACGCCGCCTCGTAGCTGGCCAGTTTGATATCGGTGCAGAGCAACCGCTCACGGTTATCAACGGGTACTTCCCCCAGGGCGAAAATCGTGAGCATCCGGTTAAATTCCCGGCCAAGCGCAAGTATTACGCGGACCTGGATGCCTACCTGAACAAAAGTTGCGACAAGGAGGCGCCGGTACTGGTGATCGGCGACATGAATATCTCGCCGACCGACCTGGATATCGGCATTGGTGAGCCCAATCGCAAACGTTGGTTACGTGACGGCAAATGCAGCTTCCTGCCGGAGGAGCGGGAATGGCTGGAGAAGATTCACAACTGGGGGCTGGTAGACACCTTCCGCGCGCAGAATCCGGAGACCAATGACCTGTTCAGCTGGTTCGACTATCGCAGCCGAGGGTTTGACCGCGAACCCCGCCGCGGACTGCGTATCGACCTGATTCTGGCGACGCGGATGCTTGCCGAGCGCTGCGTTAATACCGGTATCGACTACGATATTCGCGGTATGGAACGCCCCTCCGATCACGCACCAGTTTGGGCGGAATTTGATATCTGACCAAACGGACACAAGTGCGCACCAGCCTGCCTGGTGCGCCTTACCTCCCCCTCCAGCAGCATCCCCGCGCCCTCCTCCCAGCACGTTCATTCCAGCGGGTAGATTCAGGCATTAATATATGCTTTTGCATATATATGCTATTTCGAATATCCTACCTGCAATCCGCATAGAAGCCCCCCCAGGGGCCTGGAGTACCCGATGAACCCGGTATCCGTTTTTAAATGTCTGGCCGATGACACTCGGCTGCGCAGCCTTTTGCTGATCGCCAGTGAGGGAGAGCTGTGCGTCTGTGAGTTGATGTGCGCACTGAACCAGAGCCAGCCCAAGATCTCTCGCCACCTGGCACAGCTCCGCAACTGCGAATTGCTGCGGGATGAACGTCGCGGCCAGTGGGTGTATTACCGTCTGGCGCCGGATCTTCCGAGCTGGGTAACGGAGGTGCTACAGCAGACGCTAAGCGGGAACACCGGCTTTATCCAACCTAACCAACAGGCATTGAACGAAATGCAGGACCGCCCCAGTGGTGCAAACAACTGCTGCTGACCGGTCAAACGAGTGTCCACGATTTTAATCTGACTGCGAAAGTCACCGCACTGAATATCCACTGACCTTCTCTACTAAGAGTACAACCGATGAAAATTCTCTATATCTGCACCCACAATCGCTGCCGCAGCATTCTGAGCGAAGCGGTTACCAATCACCTCGGCCAGGGTCGCATCGAAGCCCGTAGCGCGGGCAGCCAGCCCAGTGGTGAGGTACACCCACTTTCCCTCAAATACCTCGCCGAGCAGGGTATTTCGACAGATGGCCTGAAAAGTCAGTCCTGGGACGAATTTGAAAGCTGGGTTCCAGACCTTGTAGTAACGGTATGCGACAGCGCCGCCGGTGAAGCCTGCCCGATCTGGCTGGGGGAATCGACCAAGGTCCATTGGGGGCTGGAAGATCCGTCAAAGCTTGAGGGCAGCGAAGAAGAGCTGGCACAGGCATTCAATCAGACGATCGATATTATCCAGAAACGGGTAGAAAGAATGCTCGAGCAGAACCTGGACAAAAAGTATGGCTCAGAACTTCGTGACGCCGCCCAGGCATTGATTCAAGGCGAAGAGTGAGCAACTGGCAGTAACCATCAGGAGAGCAGAAAATGGGAATTTTTGAACGCTACCTGTCCCTATGGGTTGGATTGTGCATTCTCGCCGGCCTTATTCTGGGAAACATGGCCCCGGGGTTGTTCCAGCAAATCGCGGGCATGGAAATCGCACACGTCAATCTACCTGTGGCAGTGTTTATCTGGGTCATGATCTACCCGATGATGGTGCAGGTGGACTTCTCATCCATCAAACATGTGGGTGATAAACCCAAGGGCCTTGCCCTTACCCTGGTCATCAACTGGTTGATCAAACCGTTTACTATGGCCGCGCTTGGCTGGCTGTTCTTTCGCGTCCTATTTGCCGATCTCGTCGATCCGCAAACCGCATCGGAATACATTGCCGGCATGATTCTGCTGGGTGTCGCACCCTGCACCGCCATGGTATTCGTTTGGAGCCAGCTCACTCGTGGCGATGCGAATTACACCCTGGTGCAGGTTTCCGTCAACGACGTAATCATGATTTTCGCATTTGCACCGATCGCCGCACTGCTGCTTGGTGTCAGTGATATCACCGTACCCTGGGACACACTGATTCTGTCCGTGGTGCTGTATGTGCTACTACCGTTGATCGCCGGAATACTCACTCGCCGCGCCCTGGACAAGGCGAATGATCACAGCCGACTCAACAATTTTCTGCAGCGGGTAAAACCTATCTCCGTGGCCGGATTGCTCGCCACCGTCGTTCTCCTGTTCGGCTTTCAGGCCGAAACCATTATCGATAATCCGCTAGCCATTCTGCTGATTGCCATTCCACTGCTCATCCAGACCTATGGCATTTTTGCCATCAGCTACGCTGCCGCGCATAAAATGAAGCTGCCCCATAACATCGCCGCGCCCGCGTGTATGATCGGTACATCAAACTTTTTTGAACTGGCCGTGGCCGTAGCCATCTCGCTATTTGGCCTACACTCCGGCGCAGCACTCGCAACCGTTGTTGGGGTACTGGTAGAAGTGCCGGTCATGCTGTCTCTGGTAGCAATTGCCAACCGCACCCGGCACTGGTTCGACGGGAATGCCGATGTGCCTGCAGCGACAAAAGTGGGAGAGGAAGTATGACCAAGCCAATACAGGATATGCCCAACGTGGTAACTGAGTGCTTTCAGGATACCGACAAAAGTCAACTAACCGCGCCGATTGAAGAGTCGGCGCCAAAGATATTGCTGCTCTACGGTTCACTCCGAGAGCGCTCTTTCTCCCGGCTTGCCGCGGAGGAAGCAGCACGAATCCTCAATCGCCTGGGCGCAGAGACCCGTGTGTTCAACCCTTCCGGGTTGCCGCTGCCGGATGATACGGATGCTGACCACCCCAAGGTGCAGGAGCTGCGCGAGCTCGCCAGTTGGTGCGACGGGATGGTGTGGTCATCGCCAGAGCGGCACGGTGCCATGACCGGAATCATGAAAGCCCAGATTGACTGGATTCCACTGGCCATGCAAGGCGTGAGACCCACCCAGGGAAAAACTCTCGCCGTGATGCAGGTGTGTGGAGGCTCTCAGTCTTTTAACGCGGTCAATCAAATGCGCATCCTCGGCCGCTGGATGCGTATGGTCACCATCCCCAATCAGTCATCGGTGGCCAAAGCCTGGATGGAATTTGATGACAACGACCGTATGAAACCTTCCTCGTATTACGACCGTATAGTGGACGTAATGGAAGAGCTGATGAAGTTTACCTACCTGCTAAAAGACAAGCGGGACTACTTTACCGATCGCTACTCCGAGCGGAAGGAAACCAGCGAAGAGTTTCGCAAGCGGATCGATCAGCGGTCCATGTAAGCGCAAGCCATCTGCATTGTGGCGCCGCGCGCGGCACCGACCTCAGGCCCTGTTGCGTATGGAAGCGCACAGGGCGACACCCTCGGAACTCTACCCTTCACGAATTACACTCTCCAACGGCTCAAAATGATCCTGATCTGCCGCCCTGCCCTGCATGGCCAGCGCCTACCTCAACATCGGACATAGCTCGGACATCATTGCACTTTTATTTCCAGGTAATTTGCTCCACCAATTGCGCTGATAGATAGAGAGTATCTGTCACCCGTTTGCGACAATTCGGAAATATTTTCTTCACTCCGCTGCAAGACTTCTCCACAACAATGGGCGCGCCGAATGTTCGGCCGGCTGCACTGCAGACCGAGACCTACATGAACGAGATACACATTCAGGCCCGCGGGAAAGATACCGAGGATACGGTGCGCCCGCACGGCAACCAGAAGTACACATTAGGAGAGTTCCATGATCAGTTCCGTAAAACGCAACGCCTTTCCGGTTGCGCTACTATCCGCAGCGGTAATCTCCGCACTGGGAATCGCACCGACCGCCAGCGCGCAACAGACGACTTCGGCCATTCGTGGCGTAGTTACCAGCGATGGGGGGAAACCCGTCGAAAATGCCAAGCTCACCATCATTCACCAGCCCTCCAATACCCAGAGCGTTATTGAAAGTGGCAATGCTGGCCGCTTCACTGCATCCGGCCTGCGTGTAGGTGGTCCTTATACCGTGCGCGTTGAGTCCGATTTTGGTGATGAGACGGTTAACGGCATTTATCTTTCCCTGGGCAATCCCTTAGTCCTCCCCATCGACCTCGATAGCGATGACGTGGAAGTGAATGAACTTGAAGAGGTTGTAGTGACGGCAGAGGCGCTGCTGTCAAAGAACCGCGGTTCCAGCAGTGTTTTCGGTGAAGACCAGATTTCCTCCGCTGCAACCTTCAATCGCGATCTCAAGGAAGTCATCCGGGCCAACCCACTGGCGGTGGTCAGCCCCGATGGCACCGAGCTCAGCATCGCGGGCTCCAACCCGAAATACAACGCGTTCACCATCGACAGCGTGGGTATCAACGATACGTTCGGCCTGCAGTCCAACGGTTACCCGACCAACCGCCCACCAATCTCCCTGGATGCGGTTGAGCAGATCTCCGTGGATTTCGCACCATTCGATGCCCGTATCGGAAAGTTTGGCGGCGGGAACATTAACGCGGTGACCAAATCCGGTACCAACGAATATCACGGCAGCATCTACGTCGAAAATACGCCGTGGACTGGCACTGCCAAAGACGACCGACTGCCCACCGATGGCTCGGTTACTGAGATCGATATCGAGAACGAAGAAGAGACTTACGGTGCGACCTTCAGCGGCGCGCTGGTCCAGGACAAACTGTTTTTCTTCTCTTCCTATGAGAAGTGGGAAGAAGAAGTCGCGTTTGATTACGACCTGAACACCCTCGCCAATCACGATGTAACCCCAGCGGAGCGCGACCGCGCCCTGGCGATTCTTCAGGATGTATACGGCCTGAATGACACTGCAGGATCTGCCCCTGATCCCGATAGCGATGAAAAGGTTCTGGTAAAACTGGACTGGAATATCGCCGATAACCAGCGCGCCGACTTCACCTACAGCACCCAGGAAACCCGCTCCGCGCGCAACTACACCGACGGCAGCGCCACCCTGAATCTAGGCTCCAACCTGTGGACCATGGCCCAGGACACCACCTACTACACCGCGCACCTGTTCTCGGACTGGAGCGATGTATTCAGCACTGAGGTGAACCTGTCCTACAAGGACTATGAGCAGGCCTCCCTGACCAGCTCCAGCTGGGGGGAAATCAATATCCAGACCGAAGATGGGTATATCGTCGCCGGTGCGGATGAAAACCGCCACGCTAACGTGCTGGCCAACGAAGTATGGAACTTTGGCGTACACGGCACCTACCTGGCCGGTGAAGTCCAGTATCGCTTTGGTGCGGAACTGGAGGACACCTGGAACTACAACCTCTACGGCCGCGATGCACGGGGCACCTGGACCTTTGACGACCTCGACGCGTTTGAAAACCGCGAAGTCGCCAGCCTCGAGTACAGCAACGCCTACACCAACAACATCGATGATATTGCCTACGATGTAAATGGCACCACCTACTCCCTTTACGGTGAAGCCACCTTCGAGCCATTCGCCGGATTTGAGCTTGTGGCCGGTCTGCGCTACGAGACCCTGAGCATCGACAGCGCCCCCAACCAGAACGATAATTTTGTGGAAACCTATGGTTTCAGCAACACTGAAAACCTGGATGGACGCGACATCTTCCTGCCGCGCATCGGCTTTAACTGGGCGGTTCAGGATGACCTGACCCTGCGCGGTGGCGTCGGACGCTTCAGCGGCGGCATGCCGCTGGTGTGGGTATCCAATGCCTACACCAACGACGGCACCACCAAGGATTCTTACTACAGCACCGATGTTGACCCTTCCGACGTCGATTTCACCGGTGTCCCTCAGGCGGCGTTGGACGCCCTGGAACCCGGTGCCGGCAGCACCAACACCATCGATCCAGACTTCGAGCTTCCTTCCGACTGGCGCTACCAGCTGGCTGCGGACTATGTGTTTGCAATTCCGGGCGTGGGTGATGACTTCAGCTGGAGCACCGAAGTCATGTACGTCGATCGTGAAAATGCGGTGTACTGGCGCGACCTGTCGCGGGTCGATAACGGCAAGCGTATCGGCGACCGCATTATCTGGGACAGCATCTATGATGGCACCGAGTTCGAAGGCAACTACGACCTGGAGCTGACCAACGTCGACAATGGTGGCCGCAGTATCATTTGGTCCACCGCCCTGGACAAAGCCTTTGACAATGGCCTCTCCTTCAACCTGTCCTACACCAATCAGGACATTACCGAAGTGAATCCGGGTACCAGCTCCACGGCGGAATCCAACTTCCAGTACGAAGTGACCGAAAACCGCAACCAGCCCTTGGAAGGCACTGCCTACTACGAAATCGAGCATCGCTTCGTTCTGAATCTGGGCTACCGCGCCGAGTTCATCCAGGGTTACGCCACCAACTTCAACCTGTTCATGGAGCGCCGTTCTGGACGTCCGTTCTCCTGGACCCTGGACTCCTACCGCGATGCACACTTCGGCGATCAGGCCAGTTTCGACGACTCCGATGTGTACCTGGCCTATATCCCGTCCGGCGCGGATGACCCCAACGTGGACTTTGAGAATGGTCTGAGCTACGCGGAAATCATGGAAATGGCCCGTGCCGCCGGTGTCGATGGTTATGCCGGTGGGTTTGTAGACAAATACTCCGACAACATGCCCTGGGTAACCACCATGGATCTGGCAATCAGCCAGGAAGTCCCAGGCTTTATGCCGGAGCACCGCGGCCTGGTGTACCTGACCATCGATAACTTTGCCAATCTGCTGAATGACGATTGGGGTAAGGTATACGATCTGGAGTTCCCGCAGAACAAACTGTTCGATTTCGAAGTCAATGAAGACGGGCAGTACGTTTACGACGAACCGTTCGGCGGATTTGATTCGCGCAACTACAGCCGTTTCGAGGCCGCTGAGTCTACCTGGCGTGTGAAGCTGGGCCTGAAATACAACTTCTGATCCAGCCCCTGCAGAGCCGGAAAGTTACGGCTCCGCAAAACAAAAAATGGCCTGTCAATGACAGGCCATTTTTTTAACTGCTTCGCGATGAGCTTATTCGCCGAGCCAACGTTCCAGTGTCTCCGCCAGACTGTCTTTACTCAGCGGCTTGGTAAGGAAATCGTCCATTCCCGCTGCCAGACAACGTCCCTCAAACTGCTCTTCCGTGGTACTGGTCAATGCAACAATCGGCAAGCGATCGTCGGTGGAATATTCGCTTTCCCACAACCGCAGCTGCTCGATAATCTCCGCGCTGTGACCAGTGTTCTGCTGGCAATCCACCAGTAACAGGTCAAAGTTGTTCTCCGGTAGCAACAGCAGTGCCTCTTCGACGGACGGAACCACCTGCACCTGATACCCCAATGCCTGCACCATTTCCTCGGTCACCCCCTGGTGCTGTCGAGACTCCTCGATCAGTAACAGGTTGTTTTTGCGGGGCACTGCAGATTGTTGGCTGACCACCCGCCGGCTGGCTTTTTTCTGACCACCGAACAATCGCAGTACCAACGCATCGTGAAACTCTTTGCGCGTCACCGGACGGGCCAGATATTGCGCCTCAGGGTCTGCCGCAGCCAGCGGTGAAAACTCCAGCTTGTGCCCATAACCTCCCAGACACAACAGGGGGAATTTGGTACCTTCCGCCTTATTTGAAGTAATCACCTGGGTTACGCCACTCAACATCTGCACATCCCCAGCCGCCGGTGCCAATACCACCAGCTGCCCGCGCTCCATAAACTGCAGCAGCTCATCCATGGGCGCGGTACTGCCGTCATCCCAGACTTCGCAGGACACCTCCATGCCAAACGACTTCAGTTGTTGCACGATACCACCCACGAACAGGCCGCGCTGATGCAGTAGCAGAATCTCGGTATCCTGGAGACGCCGGTCTGGCTGCAGGTAAATACGCTGGTTCGGCTCGATTTCGAATTTGATCACCGCCTGGTAACGATTGCCCTCGTCAGATGAGTGCAGCTGCAGGTAACCCCCCATGGCCTCCGCCAGGCCCTTGGCGATATTCAGCCCGAGTCCAGTGGTCACCTGGGTGGTGTCCATACGGGAGAATGCACCGAACAGTTCCGACTCGTCCGGCAGGATTTCACCGCGACCGTTGTCCACCAGCTTGAGGGTCAACTGTCCTTCCTCGGTCCCCACCTGCTCAAACAGGACTTCCCCCCACAGCTCACCGCTTTCGGCGATTACCGTCGCGGAGTCAACCAGGTTGCGAATCAGCTGTGCGGTCTTGCGGTTGTCGCCGGTCACCATGACCGGCAGCTCATCACTGATCTGAAAATTGAACTCGAGGCGCTGACGCTGGGCAGCGCGCGCGGCGAACTTGAAGGCTTTCTCTATGGTTCGGACAAGATTGAACGGCGCGCGTCGCAGGTGAATGTCTTTGCGGGCCACTCGGGTAAACATACCGACATTATCAACCAGCTTTAGCTGTTGATTGCAGGCGTTCTTGGCCAGTCGCACCCACTCCCGTTGCCGCTCGGAAAGACGATCCCCCTCCAGCAAAGCCAGGGCTCCCAAAGAGTCTGACAGCTGACTGCGAAATTCCTGCCCGACATTGGCGAGAAATTCATTAGTCACCTCTACCGCGGCCTCGGAATGCTTACGCGCGGCGGCGAGGTTGCTCGCTTTCTGCTGCAATGCCTGCATGGCTGCCACGCGATCCCAGTAATTCTCCGACTCGCGCCTAGCCTGGTGCGCCATCAGCCACACAAAGGCCAGCGTTAACGCGCCATAAATAGCCCCGAGAATATCCGCAGTCATAAACCCCTGAAGGGCCGCGGGTACCAATGAGCCGGCCAGAAACCAGGTCAGAAAACGGTGATAGGGGGAAAACACCGAGGCCACACTGGCGCAGAACACCACTGTATAAAGCCAGAGGAATTGGGTGGCCGGTGAGAAGCCGAGAAGGAATACATGGCTCAGCAGGATAACGCCCCACCACATAGCACCGAGTGTTGAGGCCAGGAAATAGCGATGGCGCCAGCGTTTGGGGCCCGTGGCGTAAATATTATCGAAGCGAAAAACGTAATAGGCACGGAACAGCGTGACCAGTACCAATACGATCGCCAGGGAAAGTACCAATTTGGGCGCGATGGTTCTCAGCTCACCAATGGCGACGGCAATAGCAAACGCCACCATGGTGAACAGCATTCCACGGCGACTGTACTTGGCTATCCGGGTATCCGTATTGCGGCATACACGGCGATCTTTCTGGACTTTGAGTTCCGGGTGATCAAATAACGGCATAGCGATTTCCGGCGAACGCTCCCTGTGACGGAAATGTCGAGGCGTTGCAATGGCCTGTTACTGGCCGAGGCCCATGACTTCGACCAATACGGTTTTTACGAGGAAGCCCAGCAAGCCTAGCCCAAGTGCGGTGAAGAGAATAAAGGTGCCAAAGCGCCCGGCCTTGGACTCCTTCGCCAGATTCCAGACGATAAACACCATAAACAGAATCAGGCCCCCGATACCTACAATCAGGGAGTACTCTTCAAACAGCTCGAAGCTCATGACACCTCTTCCACGCGTAATTCCCGGTCGCGGCCGGGTTACCACTTATCCCGGCGTGTTACCGGCGAAAAATTGGCGCGTATTGTATAGGAGGTCGCAACGCTTAACCATGTACCTTTCGGGCAGATCGAACGCGGGCCCCAAGAGCGGATACCCCGTTTTCAGGGTGCACTTTACGCGCCCTGATAATAGTCGCTATCGTCGACACGGGTGCCACATTTCACACGACGGACCTCGCGGTCCCGATACCGGCTGTCTTGCCAGCAACGCGGCAGTGACTCCCCCGACAAAAAGCGTAACTGCTCTTTATCAAACACTTCTGGATCCTGAATCTCCTCGCCCCACAGGTATCGACCGACAACGGTCAGTTCGTACGGATTGGTCAGGGTGACCACGTCGGCCACATCAATCAGGTGGTTACCTTCGGCATTTCTCAACAACATGCTTGACCTCTATTTCTTCTCAATACCCATCAGTATAGAGAGAAAATGGCGCCATCCGGGAGCAAATCCATCAGCCGATACAAAACCGCAGCCCATCCAGGATTCCAGATAATCGACAAAAAAAGTGAAAACCAGGCAAAAACCAACAGAAAAAAAAGAAGTGTCGCCCAAAATGCATACAGCACCTGGGCGAATAGTCAAAATAAAGGAAGGTATCAGCGCTCCAGGGTCAGGCGGGCAGAGACCATGCCCTCCTCAGCCAACGCATCGACACTGACAGAGCGAATGGTAAAGCGCTGCTGCAGCAGAGTATTCAACCACGGCTGCAGATCCTGATAGCGCGCCTCATCCACCCACAGACGAATACGTCGATCGCCCTCTGGTTCAAACCGCTTGATGGTGACTTTGTGATTGTCGGCCGCCGCAGTTACCCGCTGCAATAAGGTCCCTCGCCCCTCAGACTGGCCACCACCGGCGCGCTGCACCCGTTCCAGCTGCGGTCGCTGGCGCTCAATCCATTGCACCAGCTCCTGCGCCGCCTCGGCATCGGCCCGCGCGTTATCGAAATAGGACTGGGCGGGCCTGAACAGCCCGAACACAATGATCATCAGCCCGAGAAACAGCCCCAGAATTCCCAGCGCGCGCTGATCCCCGGGCGGCAAAGCGAGCCACTTCAGTCGCCATTGTTCCAATGTTTGCTTCATATTCGCTCTTCGTGATCGCGGTTAACGCAGACGAATCCGGCCGGATACGCCCTCTTCCAGCTCGTTGGCAGCCAGTAGCTCAGCCTTGAACTGCCCCTGCCCCAACTTGCTGACGACGGAGTCCAACTGGCCCAAATTGGCAGCGCGCAGCTGCAGTACCAGCTCCCCGCGATTGCCGTCAAAGCGCAGCGACTGCAGTTTGAGTTCGCCACTCTTGGCACCGCCCCAAACCGAACTCAACTGCTGTAACTGACCGGCGAACTCGCCGCCGCCACCGCTGGACTGATTAAGGTAACCGGTTATCTGACGGCGCAGATCCGCACTGGGAGAATCATCGGGGAAGATCTCGGAAAACAGGTCCCGTGCAGCGGCCTCTGCGTTCGCTGCTTTGATTTTGAAATAGGTGCCCGCACCGACGAAAAAGACCAGTTGCAATACAAAACATGCGGCCAACGCAATTGCCGGCTTCTTCCACCAGGGGCCTTCGGCAGATTGCAACGCCACCTGATAAGGGCCTGAGAGCAGATTTCCGGGTACGGATGTGCCCAGGGTACCCACAAACTGGTCTTCCGGAGCTTCATCCACCACGTTCGCGGTGCCGAGCTGCTCCAGGGTGGCACGCTCCAACTCCGTTGCATCACCCATCACGCGCAGCGGCAAAGAATCTGAAGCTTCTATGGCAAGCTCAGCCCCACCACTATCAGCGCCCGGGGCAGTAGCATCGGCGACGAACAGGCTTTCTGCAATCACGCCCGCCAGCGGCCGGTTTACCGATAGCCCGCGCCCACTGACGTGCCAGAAATGCACCCTCTCTCCATCAAACCATACTGCCGACTCAGCGCCCGTATTCGCCAGCAGACGGTACTCCGGGATGGCAACGGTGACCGGCCATCCGAGCCGCTCGAACTGCGACTTCAGAATTGCCAGCTTGAGGCTTGCCACCGCCATCACGCTGCACAGCTCACCCTGCACCGGTTCGCACACAAAATGGAGATCTTCGACGTCCTCGGCCAGCTGCTCCTCGACCATATAGCCCACAGCCTGACTCTGCCGGCGGGCAGCGCGGGGTACCGTTTCGAGCCCATTCCAGACCCAGGTGCCGGGAACCAGCAGAACACCGCGCTCACCCGGCTCAAACTCCAGCGATAGACCCGGAGCCGGCTCGGCTTCGGGTACCGCAACCTGCGCGTCGACACTACCCGCTACCACTGGCTCCGCCTCGCTGGCGAACGCCTGCACAAAGTCCTCATCAACGGCTACGGGTTGCCACTGCTTCTGGTGCCAGTACTCAAGCACAACGGCCCCGGAGCCCAGCACCTGGTCACCGCTATGGGCCCCGGCACCGGGCTCCCGCAGCCGCAATAGTTTTACTTCCTGGCTCAATTAGACCCCCAATAATTCCTGCAAAAACTGCCCGGAGAATTCGCGCCGCTGGCGCTGTATGACTTTTATTTTTCCTGTGGTGGTGTCGAGTTTCAGAATCGACTCCCAATACTGGCGATGCTCGGTGCCCATCTCCAGGCCCAGCTGCACTGCGATATGCGCAACATAATACGCGCTGTTGAAATCCAGATCCCCCCCACCGGAGATGTTGAACGGGGAAAGCTCGGACATTTGCGTGAACATCACACCGGATTCCCGCTGCGTAATAAGACTCGCGATATCGGCGGAGGGAAACATTGCCGATAACAGCTCGGCAGACGCTGTGTTCACGTTAACGGGAGTCCCGGCCTCCGGCAGCGCACAGAGCTCGCGCTGCAGTTGATGCCACACTTCAGGCTCCATACCCTGCACGGCAGTCAGTTCGGAAACATCGGTAATCAGGGTATCCGGTGTGCGATAGGCCAGTTCCAAGCCGAGGTAGCCGGTATCTTCCCCCCCGGAAGCCAGTGGTGTGTCACCGGGGTCAAGCCAATCCTCGATGGCCAGTGCCATATCTGCCTGCCCGCCCAGATTACTCACCAGGCGCCGCAATACCGGCCCGGGGCCACTGCCCGCGGTACCACTCCCGCCGGACCCGGAACTGCTTGAGCTCGCGGGAACCGTCAAATTATTTACATTAAAACATCCCTGTAAGTCTTTGATTAATATGCGAATTTTACCGTTTCCAGGATTGAACTCGGTCTGATGCTGAGCCCAGAGCTCATGTAGATTGTCACTGGCATTAGCGGCTTCGCGATCCTCTTCAAAGTCTTTCTCGAGAGTCACTTTCGCCCAGGCTTCGGCGCCGTGTACGAACTCCGCCAACTGGGTGTTGGCGAGAATGGCACTGGTACGGGAAATCGCCAGGCGGTTACGAGTCACCGCGTGCGTCACTGCCGCCACTGCAATAACCATCACCAGAAGTACGGTAATCAGCGCCACACCCCGCTGATCGCGCAGCAGCCCTCTGGAAAGTCGGTGGCGAGTGTTTTCAGAATAGGAAGAGGGTTTCACTGGCGCTCCTCGTCCGAACCATCACCGCTGTCACTGCCGCGGTCGTCATCACCACTACCGGAGCTGTCATCATCGTCGCCACCCCCGGAACTGCCACCGCTGCTACCGGTTGCGGAAACAACGGTATATTCCGGAAGGGAAAACAGTCGACGCATCTCACCGCCGGTCCGGGTCAACAGCGTAACCTCGATGGCCTGAGGTAATCGGAGATCCACCGCACCGGGTGTGGTGCCCGACGAAGCCGGTGGCCACTGGGCCAACCAGGTCTGGGTATCCCGATCAAAATATCGCACATTCAACTCGATAATACCGTCCAATACCGGCTCGGCTACCGGCTCGGAATCCGGGCCGCGATCAAGGATTCGCCAGCGGCTGCGCAGCAGCAGCGCGGTATCGTCTTCCGCCTGCTCGTACCGGTCATCATCCTCGTCCGCATAGCCGATGCCGTAATGGAGCCGCTGCAGATTGCCACGGGGATCGCCGGTGAGGTTCGCGGCGCCAAGGCGGGTGAACTCAAATTCGTTACTCAGCCCCAGAAACGCCGGCTCGTAACCGCTGTAGCCATTCTTCACCGGCCGCGCGGTAAACTGTCGCAGGTCATCATCCAGCCGATACATGGCCATGGACAGGCGGCGCATTTCGTCGGCACGGGCGTTCAACGCGCGGTCAGTGGTAAAAAAAGTTTCCAACAGGGAATAGGAGCCGATGCCGATGATGGAGACGATCACCAGCACTACCGTAACCTCAATCAGGGTAAAGCCTGACTGGGTCCGATTCGACAGCTTGTGGGGATTGGTTGGGAGCCGCATAGTGATGTTACTCCGCCACCCAGGAATCGATGGTAAGCAGCGGCGATTTGTCCGGCCACCCCACCTGAACGATGATGTGCCGCATGCGCGGTTCACTGGTTGACTTGACCTCCGCGGTGACCTCCCACTCCCGCTCCGCCAGTAATACCCGCTCGGTTTTCTTACCCAAGGGAGGCCAGTCGGTGCGTAGGCGAATCTCTGCCAGCGCCTGCTGCGCCACCAGATTCGCGGTAAGACGCTCTTCCAGTGCAGCCTGTTGTCGCACGCTATCCTGCATGGTTTTCAGTACGCTCGCGGCGATCACCCCAAAAATCACCAGGGCAACCAGCACCTCTACCAGGGTAAATCCACGCGCGGATTCAGACCGGGCTCGCAGCGTGGGCCGCTTAGTAGTCATCGGTCCGCCACTCCAGCTGCATACCGTAGAGACTGCTATAGGAAATGACCGCGCCGCGAGCCACGTCGCCATCGCGCATCAGAAAGAATGCCACTTCCACCGGCAATACTTCACCACTGGACAGGGCCGCGAACTGAGGCTTTACCTCTTTTTCTTTATCGTCTTTGGCGCTATTAGAGCGGCCGCTGGGCGTAAAACTGCTGTTGCTGTCCGCACCGGGAAGTTCTGCCTGCGAGAGCACTTCAAGACGCATATTGGATGGCAGCTCATGGGACATAAACCGACCGGCACTGGAGGTCTTGGCCACACCGGCGACATCGATTTCCTGCCATCTCAGCGCGGAGGAGTCATAGCGGACAACCTGATAGCGATCATCTTCGAATACCACACCGTAGTGGGATTTATCGATCAATGCGCGGTCAGCCACCAACTGCAGCAGATTTGCCAGCCGCTGGACCTCTCCGGTCCAATTTCGACTATCGGTACTGCGAAGTGAGAGCGTCGCCATGCCCGCCAGGGTAGCGATTATGAAAATCACCACCAGCAACTCGATCAGGGTAAACCCCCGTTGGCGGCGGGACGGCACACGCATAACGAAATCAGTCTCCGGGCTTACAGCTCGGAAGCAAACAGATCCGCGGCCTCACCTTCACCGCCCGGCTTGCCGTCGGCACCCAGGCTGAACAGATCGTAGGGACCGCTGCTGCCTGGGCTGATGTACTGGTACTCGTTGCCCCACGGATCCTTGGGCACGCGCTTCAGGTAGGGTTCAACCCAGTTTTTGGCCTCGGGAAAACCGGATGGTTTGGTTACCAGTGCTTCTAGGCCCTGATCGGAGCTTGGATAGACAAAGTTATCCATGCGGTACAGGTCCAGCTGGGAGGAGATGGCACGCAAATCAACGGTGGCCGCCTTGATTCGAGCCTCCCCGGTACGCCCCATGATATTGGGCACGACCAGCGCACCCAATACGCCGAGGATCACGATCACCACCATGATCTCAATCAGGGTAAATCCCTGGCTCTTACGCAAATTTTTCATTTCTCACCTCGCGTGTTCAAAATCCGTTGGCACCACTGTTCCGCTTCGGAAGCAAATCAGACCACCAACTGGTTCATGTTCATAATCGGCATCATGATTGCCATTACGATAAACAAAACAATCCCAGCCATCACCAGCAACATCAGCGGTTCAAACAGGCTGACAAACGCGGTAACCGCACCCTGCAGATCCCGCTCCTGGTTCTCCGCGGCGCGCTCCAGCATTTCATCCAGTGTCCCGGAGGACTCACCACTGGCAATCATATAGGTCATCATCGGCGGGAAGTACTCCACGTCCTCCAGTGCCCGCCGCAGGCTGCCACCTTCGCGTACAAACTTCTGTGCAGTCTGTAGTCTTTCCTTCAGAAAATCGTTGCCCATGACCCCGCTGGCAATACCCATGGCCTGCACCAGCGGCACACTACTGCCGGTCAGAATCGCCAGAGTACCGACATAACGCGCGCTCTGGCCGCCGCGCACCAGCCAGCCGATCACCGGCATTTCCAGCAACCGGTGGTGATAGCGATAACGGAAACCCGGCTGGCGCAGAAGCAGTAGCCAGCCCACCACCAGCAACACGAGCACCGGAGGAATAATCCAGCCCCAGGAGGAAATAAAATCGCTGATCGAAACCAGGATACGCGTTGCCATTGGCAGCTGTTGCCCGGTACCGGTGAATACTTCGATCACATCGGGAACCACGTACACCATCAGGCCGGTTACCACGAGCACACAGATCACCACCAGTACGATGGGGTAAATCAGTGCCAGCTGCACTTTTTGTCGAAACTGCTGCTGACTCTCGGTGTAATCCGCCAACCGCTCCAGCACGTCGTCCAGGTGCCCGGAGTGTTCCCCCGCCTCGACGGTCGCGCGATAGAGTTTGGGAAACGCCCGCGGGAAACTGCCCAGCGCCTGGGCAAGACTGTGACCTTCCAGCACCTTGGCACGAATCGCCAGCACTATGCGGCGCACCTTCTGGTTACGGGTCTGGTTAGCGATAGCGCTGAGGGTTTCTTCCAGCGGAATGCCGGCGCGCAGCAGGGTTGCGATCTGCCGGGTCAGCAGGGCTAATGGCTTGATACCAAGCCCGGGGCTACCACTGAGAAAACTGCCCGTGGACTGTTGAGAGGAGTCACCCGCTGCGGTGACCTCCAGGGGAATCAGGCCTTTCGCGCGCAATTGCTGGCGCGCGGCCTTTGCACTGTCCGCTTCGAGTGTGCCGCGATTTTTGCGCCCGCCACTATTGAGTGCCGTGTACTCAAATGCCCCCATGTCAGGACTCCTGGGTTACCCGCAGCACTTCTTCCAGTGAAGTGATTCCAGCCAACACCTTGGCCATACCATCATCGCGAATACTGGGGCCGAGTTTACGAGCCTCACTCACCAGCGCACTTTCCGAATCACGATCGTGAATCATCTGCCGCAAACGCTCGTTGACCGGTACCAGCTCATAAATACCGACTCGGCCGAGGTAGCCACTGTGATTACACTTTTCACAGCCACCGGGCCGATATATGGTCGCCTCCCCATCTTCCGGAATACCGAGCATTCTCAGCTCAAAGGCATCCGCCGCATGAGGCTGTCGGCAATCCGGGCACAACACCCGCACCAGACGCTGGGCCAAGACGCCGATAATACTCGAAGAGAGCAGGAACGGTTCGATCCCCATATCCACCAATCGGGTGACCGCACCCAGAGCGGTATTGGTATGCAGGGTGGAAAGCACCAGGTGACCGGTCAAACTGGCCTGAATGGCAATCTGCATGGTTTCCAGGTCGCGGATCTCACCCACCATCACTACGTCCGGGTCCTGACGCAAAATGGCACGCAAACCACGGGCAAAGGTCATATCCGCCTTGGTGTTTACCTGGGTCTGGCCAACCCCTTCCAGGTTGTATTCCACCGGGTCTTCCACGGTGAGAATATTCTTTTCCCGATTATTGATACTGGCGAGGCCGGCATACAAAGTGGTGGTTTTACCGGAACCCGTTGGGCCGGTAACAAGCAGAATGCCATGCGGCCGGCTCAACAGCTCGGTGATAACCTTCAGGTCACGCTCGGCCATGCCCAGCTGACGCATATCCATTTTACCGGCCTGCTTGTCCAGCAGACGCATTACCACCCGCTCACCGGCAGATGACGGCATGGTAGATACACGCACGTCCACTTCCCTGCCGCCCATCAATAGGGAAATCCGGCCGTCCTGAGGAACACGCTTTTCGGCGATATCCAGCTTCGCCATTACCTTGATCCGCGAAACCAGCAATGGTGCAAGTGCGCGACGCGGTTGCAGTACTTCCCGCAGGACGCCATCCACCCGGAAGCGCACCACCAGGCGTTTTTCAAAGGTTTCGATATGGATGTCCGAAGCCCCCTGCTTGAGGGATTCGGCAAAAATGGCATTGATCAGCTTGACGATGGGCGCATCGTCTTCCTGCTCCAGCAGGTCCTCGGTCTCCGGCAGGGAGTCGGCGACTGCCGCAAGATCCAGGTCCTCGCCCAGCCCTTCGACATCGGATAGGTTACCGCCTTCGCGGTTTTCATATTCCCGCTGCAGCGACTGCTGGAATGTTTCCAGGTCAACCGGGGCTACCCCGAGCGGCACTTCACATAGTCGCTGCACTTCCGCCAGCACTGAAGGGTTCAGCGGCGCTACATACTGACAGACCGGAGTGCCCTCAACGTCCGCCAGCAGCACCTGATGCCGCTTGGCAAACGCATATGGGAGGCGTTTCAGTACCACTTCCGCCATTACTTGACGCCCTCAGGCTCCACCGGAACAGGCTCCTGAGATTCCTGCTCGTAACTTGCTGCAGGTGGCAGCAGGTCAGGCAGCACATCGCCCCGATTCCAGTCCCAGATACGGCTGGTATCATCACGCATACGCAGCTGCTTCTCCTGCATATCGCGGTAGCGGCGACGGGTTTCCTCGTAACCGGCAATCTGATTACTGAGAATACGCGGGCGGATAAACACCATCAGGTTGGTTTTGCTTACATCTTTTTGGGCATTCCGGAACAGGCGACCAATCCCGGGAATATCCCCCAACAACGGAACTTTATTCTTTAGTTCAGTGACATTGTCTTCAATAAGACCACCCAGCACGAGAATAGCACCATCATCAATCAACACTTTGGTGCGGATTTCACGCTTACTGGTAATAATGTCTACGGCTTCACCGGAAGCTGTCGCTGCTGGGGCGATGTTTTCAACCTTTTGTTCGATTTCCAAAGTAACCGAGTTGTTGTTATTCACTCGCGGGGTCACCTTGAGGATGGTACCGATATCCTGACGCTGGACAGTCTGAAAGGGGTCGTTATTGCTGCCAGTGGTCAACTGTGACCCGGTAATAAACGGCACGTTCTGGCCCACCAGAATCTCCGCCTCTTCATTGTCCAGCGCCATGATTTGCGGCGTCGACAGAATATTCGCGTTAGATTCGCTGGCAATTGCGTTTATCGCCACGCGAACATCGGTGCCACTCAGGAACCCAAGGTTCAACCCGCTTCCAACAAGGTTTAATGGGTCCAAAGACCCCGGGTTGATAGGAATTCCGTCGACTTCAATGGTGTTGTCCCCATCCGGATCGCCAATCGCCACATCGTTATTGAATCCGGCAAAAATATCGTCGTTATTACCTGCCAACCATTTGATTCCCAGCTGGTTACCAGTGCCTTCCGTCACCTCGACGATAATCGCCTCAATCAAAACCTGTGCCCGACGCACATCCAGTTTGGCAATTACCCCTTTCATCGTTTCCAGCAGCGATGGGGGCGCGGTAAGAATCAGCGCATTCAGTTCCTCATTCACCTGAATGCTGACCTCGACATCCGCCACCTGCTGATCTTTTTCGGTTTTCTGGATACTGCCGCTCATCCCTTCGAGAATGGGTTTCAGATCCACCGCGCTGGCGTACTGCACATAGACCACGGCGGTATTACCCTCGCCGGCCAGCGGCTGGTCGAGGCGCTGGATGACCTTCTTGAGCTGGGTGCGGGTGACCGGGTCGCCGGTCAGAAGAATGCTGTTGGAACGCTCGTCTACGGCGATACGCAACGGTTGCACATCGTTACCGGCCTGCTTACCACCGCCCTGCAACAATTCGTTCAACACCTGCTTGACCTCTTTGGCGGAGGCAAATTCCAGAGCAACCAGCTCAATATCGATAGCCCCCGCACGGTCCAACTGTTTGATAAGCCGTACTATCTGGTCGATATTTGCGGCCCGGTCGGCGACGATCAGCGTGTTGGTATCCGCGTAGGCCGCCAGGTGGCCGGTCTGTGGGATCAACGGCCGCAGCATGGCGATCAGCTGTGCAGCGGAGATATTCTCCACCTTGACCGTGCGCACCACCAGCGCCTCACCGGGCGCCCGGGTCTGCTCGTCAATAACCGGAATGGCCTGTTGCTTGGCCAGTGCGTCGGGCACGACCTTCCAGGCATCCCCCTGCTCCACCAGGCTGAAGCCGTTCACCTGCAGCACAGACATAAAAACGTCGAAGGCCTGGGCGTGGGTCATGGGATCACCCGCAACCACGGTCACTTTGCCCTTTACATTGGGGTGAACAATGATGTTTTTGCCGGTGAAATCCGCAGCCCAGTTAATCAGGTCGCGAATATCGGCGTTGTCGAGAGAAAGTGTCACTCTCTCCGGAGAAGACTGAGCCAGCACCGAAAAAGACAACAAAAAACCCATGGCGACTGCAACCAGTCGTCGGTGTAACACGCTCATCATTATGAATCTGACTCTAATTCTTATCTGGTCGTTAAATGGTTAGGTCTTGAAAGCAAAGCGAATACCCAAATCCCCATTCGCTCACCGGTTCGCTGGCGAAGTCGTCAGCGGCTTGATTGCGCCCCCTGACGCTCCCGAGCCATTTCACGCAACTGCTCAAGGCGTTCGCGAATGGACTGCTGCTTATCCGCCTGACTACCACTGGAGTTGGCACTGATCACCTTGGCCGCCTGGCGGGCATAGTTGGCGTACTGTTTGGGAACAGTCGGGCGACCTTCCGCATCTGGGTAGGTCAATTTTTCCATCTGCCCGTTACGGCGAAGGATAATATGGTCGACTTCAACGGAGTAGACCTCGGCGCCCCCCGGCAAGGTCTGTCCTACAAAAACACGCTCAGCGGGTTTCCCCCTTTCCGCAATCAAGGCACTGGCGTGCTCGTTGACGCTGCTGCTCAGCACGCCAGATAACACCAGATTCAATTGGGTGATAGGAATATTGGCCAGGTCGATCTCAGGCTCTTCCGCCTTTTTGACCGGAGCGACACCAAAAAATGCCGTTGAGGGAAGAGTTGTGGTGGCATTTTGCGCCACAGAGCGGGTGGTCCGCTCGACTAACAGGCTGTCCGAACCGTCATCGGGGACCGCGAGGTGCCCGTAGGCCATCAGATTCACGGCAAACCAGCCGCCGACCACCGCCGCAGTAGCGAGTAGCCCTCTCTTGGCACTACTTCCGGGAGCCCCCGGATTCTGTAGTGCGGACGATAATGTGCGCTTGACCAATGACATGATGAAACCCGTCACAAACAGCATGATTCTAATTATTGGGCGCCTATTCTCGGGGCTTCCCCCCAGAAAGGCAATGTTCCAGCCTGCATAGGCTAAGGAATAACCAACAGGCAAGTAAAGCATTACTGGCCGCAAAATCCGGCACAGTGTCCCAACATTCACACAAAATAAGAAAGGCGGCCTGTGGCCGCCCTTCTTATTTTGGAGTGAAGTATATGAACTGATTGTTACAGTTTGGTTTCCAGCTCCGGCACCGCATCGAACAGGTCGGCCACCAAGCCGTAATCCGCTACGGAGAAGATCGGCGCTTCTTCATCCTTGTTAATCGCCACGATTACCTTGGAGTCTTTCATGCCCGCCAAGTGCTGAATCGCGCCAGAAATACCTACCGCAATATACAGGTCCGGCGCCACAATCTTGCCGGTCTGACCGACCTGCATATCGTTCGGCACAAAGCCTGCGTCAACCGCGGCGCGGGATGCACCAACAGCAGCCCCCAGCTTGTCTGCCACTTTATACAGCAGCTCAAAGTTGTCACCATTCTGCATGCCGCGACCGCCGGAGATGACTACGCGCGCCGCGGTCAGCTCCGGACGATCGGATTCCGCCAGCTCTTCACCGACAAACTTGGAAACCGCCGCGTCGTCAACAATATCCACGGACTCTACGGAAGCACTGCCACCTTCAGCCGAAACCGGATCAAATGCGGTAGCGCGCACAGACGCCACCTTGATGGCATCGGAGCTCTGAACCGTGGCAATAACGTTGCCTGCGTAAATCGGGCGCTTGAAGGTATCGGCGCTTTCTACGGCAATGATGTCAGAGATGGGCTGCACATCCAGCAATGCTGCGGCACGCGGCAGCATATTCTTGCCAGTCGTTGTCGCCGGAGCCAGTACGTGGCTGTAGTTTTTACCAAGATCTGCCACCAGCTTGGCGACGTTTTCCGCCAGCTGGTGCTCATATGCAGCATTGTCCGCCACCAGCACCTTGGCCACACCCTCAACCTTGGCTGCCGCCTCGCCGACAGCGGCACAGTTATTGCCCGCCACCAGCACATCAATGTCACCACCAATGGCTTTGGCCGCAGCGATGGTGTTCAGCGTGGCGCCTTTCAGTTCCGCATTATCGTGTTCTGCAATTACAAGAATACTCATCAGATTACCTTCGCCTCGCTCTTCAGTTTTTCCACCAGTTCCGCAACATCGGCAACCTTGATGCCCGCCTGACGTTCTGCTGGCGGCTCAACTTTCAGGGTTTTGGTGCGCGGGGCGATATCCACACCCAGCTCTTCCGGATTGGTCACATCCAGAGGCTTTTTCTTGGCTTTCATGATGTTGGGCAGGGAGGCGTAGCGGGGCTCGTTCAAGCGCAGGTCGGTGGTCACCACCGCCGGAAGGGTCAACTCGACAGTCTGCAGGCCACCGTCGATTTCACGGGTCACCTTGACGGCGCCTTCTTCAACATTGACTTCAGAGGCAAACGTGCCCTGCCCCATACCTGTCAGTGCAGCCAGCATCTGACCAGTCTGATTGTTGTCTCCATCGATGGACTGCTTGCCCAGGATAACCAGCTGGGGCTCTTCCTTTTCCACCAGCGCCTTCAGGCACTTGGCCACTGCCAGCGGTTGCAGCTCAGCATCGGTTTCTACCTGAATACCACGATCGGCACCCAGAGCCAAGGCGGTACGAATCTGTTCCTGACACTGCTTCGGGCCCATGGATACAGCGACTATCTCGCTAACCACACCCTTCTCCTTCAGGCGAACCGCTTCTTCTACAGCGATCTCACAGAAGGGGTTGATGGACATCTTGACGTTGGCAGTGTCCACATCTGAACCGTCCGCCTTAGGGCGAACTTTCACGTTGTAATCGACAACGCGCTTCACGGCTACAAGAACTTTCATGAAAATCCCGTCTCAGTAGTCTACATAAAGGCCACAGCCTGCTGCCGTAACGGCGCTGACCTGCGGCATGGGTAACTCGCGCAGCCTCGCGGCTGAGTGTTTCAGCGGCCCTGCCAAACCACCCGGAGCGAGTGTTTTAAGGCACCTGCGAGCCAGCCTCCAGTTCAAACAAGCGTTTGAGCGGCGTGTATGTTGGCCCTTTCACAGACCAAAATCAATAGTCGAATAGTAAGCCTAGCAGCCATTCACAAGATCAATTTCAAGCCATAAACACGCCCAATCCCCAGGGTGCAACAACCCGAAAATACGCCAGTATTTGCCAGCAGAAATGAAAATTTACGCAATTGGTGGGGGTGTGCGATGCCCGATATAATCCGCCTACCTATAAATTGCCTGCCATAATTCGGCGGGTGAATAATTAAACCTGTTTGAGGAGAGACCTGTGGAACGCGAGTCAATGGAATACGACGTAGTCATCGTCGGCGCGGGCCCTGCCGGACTTGCCGCCGCAATCAAGCTGCGTCAGATCAACGAAGACATCGCCGTGTGTGTTGTAGAAAAAGGCTCTGAAGTCGGTGCGCACATTCTCTCCGGCGCTGTATTCGAACCCACCGCCCTCAATGAGCTCTTCCCCGACTGGAAAGAGCGTGGTGCGCCACTGGAAACCGCCGTCAATGGCGACGATATATATGTACTGCGCGGACCGGAAAGCGCCTTAAAGGTGCCCGGCATGCTGGTCCCCAGCACCATGCACAACGAAGGCAATTACATTATCAGTCTCGGCAACCTGTGCCGCTGGCTCGCCGAACAGGCCGAGGCCCTGGGGGTCGAGATCTTCCCGGGCTTTGCCGCAGCCGAAGTGCTGTATAACGAAGACGGCTCGGTAAAAGGCATCGCTACCGGCGATATGGGTGTTGGCATGAACGGTGAGGAGAAAGACTCCTACATGCCAGGTATGGAACTGCATGCGAAATACACCCTGTTTGCCGAAGGCTGTCGTGGGCACCTGGGTAAACAGCTGATCGCCAAGTTCTCCCTCGATGCGGACCGCGACCCGCAGCACTACGGCATCGGCATCAAGGAAATCTGGAAAGTAGACAGCGACAAGCACCAGCAGGGCCTTGTCGTACACACCGCCGGCTGGCCCCTGGACGAGTCCGGCTCTGCCGGTGGTGGCTTCCTGTATCACCTGGAAGATAGCCAGGTGGTTGTGGGCCTGATTACCGACCTCTCCTACAGCAACCCCCATGTCAGTCCGTTTGATGAATTCCAGCGCTACAAACACCACCCGGTGATCAAGCAGTACCTGGAGGGCGGCCAACGCGTGGCCTACGGTGCCCGCGCCATTGTCAAAGGTGGCCTGCAGTCCCAGCCGAAAATGACCTTCCCCGGCGGCCTGCTGATCGGCGACGACGCCGGCACCCTGAACTTCGCCAAGATCAAGGGCAACCACACCGCCATGAAGTCCGGCATGCTGGCGGCGGAGTCCGTGGCGGAAGCACTGGCTGCGGAACGCACCAGCGACGAGCTGACCGATTACAGCGAACGCTACAAAAACAGCTGGGCCTGGAAGGAATTGCACATGCAGCGCAACTTCGGGCCCGCGCAGCACAAGTGGGGCAACATTCTCGGTTCGGCCTACGCCTTTATTGATATCAACCTGTTCAAGGGCAAGCTGCCCTGGACCCTGAGCGATAGCAAAGCCGACCACGCCCAGCTGAAGCCAGCCGCGGACTGCAAGAAAATTGACTACCCGAAGCCGGACGGCGTACTCAGCTTCGACAAACTCTCCTCGGTGTTCATCTCCAACACCAACCATGAGGAAGATCAGCCCTGCCACCTGACCCTGAAAGACAGTGACATCCCGCTGAATCACAACCTGCCGATCTACGATGAGCCGGCACAACGCTACTGTCCTGCCGGCGTGTACGAAGTGATCGAGGAAGGTGACAGCAAGCGCTTCCAGATCAATGCGCAGAACTGCGTGCACTGTAAGACCTGCGACATCAAAGACCCGACGCAGAACATTGTGTGGATCGCACCGGAAGGTGGCGGTGGTCCGAACTACCCGAATATGTAATCAGCTGATCACATTACCTATGGGGGCGTCTCTGGCGCCCCTTTTTTATGCCTGAAAACCGGAAAACTCGTGGGTACACAACGAAAAAAGCCGGGCGCTGTTTCCAGCGCCCGGCTTATCAAGCATTCCCTGTTGGTTTATTACCGCTACAACTTCCAGGTTGCTCGTGGTTTCTTCTATTTCAGATCAGAACTGGTATTGCGCACTCAGGGCGAAAGATTGACCGGGCTTCTGCTCAAAGACAATCACGTCCGCACGCTCGATCTCAATCGCCTCATCCAACAGATTCTGAACCTTCGCTTTTACCGTAATTTCCGCAGTGGGGTACCAGGAATAAGTCAGGTCCAGAGAATGGAATGGCTGCTCGTACGCATCCGGCGCGCCATTGCGGCCAGCCAAGTACAGACGATCGCCGAAAACGTTGTAACCCAGGGTTGCGGAGTGCATACCATCGGGGGAATCGAAGCCCACCAACATGTTCACGACGTAGTCGGATGCACCAGTCATTTCACGAACCGGACTGGTTGGTGCATCGGCTTCGGTACCGGCAACCAGCTCAGTTTCCTGAACGGTGACATTGCCCTGCAGGAAGAAGCTGTCCATCACCTCCCCCATAAACCCGAGACTCTTCAAACCTTCGATTTCAATACCGGTGATCTCACCAGACTCCGCATTTACGATCTCACGGGCGATGTTGGTATCACTGGAAGCGAACTCGAAGAACTCGATCGGGTCAACGATATCTTTGTAGAACGCAGAGATCGTCAGATTATCGCCGTTGTCAAAGTACCACTCACCGCGAACGTCGAGGTTGGTAATCTCTGATGGGCGCGCGTTCGGGTTACCCTGAATCTGCTCATCGGTAATCGGATCGATGTAGATCGCATCGGTGATTTCACGCAAGTCCGGACGAACCGCGGTTTTACTGGCGCCAAAACGCAGTTGGAAAGTATCCGCCCACAGCGCACCCATGTAAGTCAGAGACAACGATGGGTACACCGCATCCTCTGCGTAGGTTGCCTGCTCAAGCTCTTCCGGATCTGTGGTGATCTGCGGATCGTCCAGGCTGTAACCATAGGGGTTCCAGTCCAAAGCCACCTGATTGTACTCTTCCCAGCGCGCGCCGGCAGACAGGCGCCAGGTCTCGTTCCAGGTCCAGTCCATCTTACCGAAGGCAGCATCGGTCAGAGTCGCAGCGATGTAGCTCTGGTTATTGGCACCCGCGCGGTCAAAAACAAAATTATTTTCGGCATCGTCAATATTGGCATCGCCAAATACGTCGTCCAAGTTGCCGCTCAGGGAATCGGAATCACCACCCAAGGAACCAAGGCGGAACTCGGTCTGCTTGTAGGAGCGCGCTTTCTCGGTGCGGGCAAAACCACCACTCAGCTCCAGAGTTGATGTGGAGAACTCCAGCGGCAGCGTGGTGCTCCAGCCATAGTTGATCACCTGGTCTTCCAATTCAGTAAAACGGAAGCCTGAGCTGTTCACACCAGTACTTACGCTGGAGGCAACGGTTTCACCCTGGGTATTGGTGACCGTGTCAGCACTGACTGAAACTTCATTCGGAATATCGGTCTCGGCAGTAGCGTCAGAGTAGAACCAGTCAACCACCAGTTCGTCCGGCGCCCAGTTCAGCAGACCACCCGGCACCAGCGCCTTAGTCGCTGGACCAGCAAGGTGACTACCCTTGACCTGATTCACCAGCATATTGCGCTCTTCGTACTTCAGGGTGTACTCACGGAAACCACGGCCGTCGGAAACCTGGCGGTTCTCATTGAAGAAATCCCGCACAGAAGTATCGTCGTCGGTGTTGCGCAGATACAGACTGGTAAGGGTAACCTCCTGCTCGTCCGCGTAGCGGATACCCACATTCAGATTACCAGTAAGGTCCACAGAGTAGGTTGAAGTCTGCTCGGTATCGATACGTTCTTCCGGGAAGCCATAGCTACGCTTGAGCGTTTCTTCTTCACGCCAGCGGCTCTTGTAGGAGCCACCGGCCAAGAAGCCCACTTCCCAGTCATCACTGATGTAAAAGCGGTTGCCGATGCTACCTTTTACATCCATGTCCGGATTGCTGGAATCTTCCTCGATGGCGATGTCACGATTGAGACTTTTGGCCAGCTGACGGTTGATATCTTGTGCCGCGGCGATGGCTTCAGATGCGGAGCCGTATTCGTTACCTTCCTGCTCCAGGACATTGCGGATGTCCTGAACACCAAGACGGCCCTTGAAGCGCTGAAGGGCTTCCGTCAGTTCGGTCGGCAGCGCGCGGGTGCCGTCGTCGGTACCAAAGCTGTCATCGTCACCTCCGCGATAGGACAATACGTCACCGTCGGTTTCGGAGTTCATGCCGCTACCCAGCTCTACAGAGAAGGTCAGCGCATCGGGGATACCCTTGGTGCGGATATCTACATTACCACCACCAAAAGTCGCCGCCTGATCAGCGGAGTAGGATTTCTGTACCGCCAGGGAATCCACTACCGAGGTGGGGAAAATATCCAGCGGAATCACACTTCGGGTCAGGTCTGGCGACGGCACCGTCGCCCCGTTCAGCGTTGTGCTCGAGTAGCGCTCACCCAGACCGCGCACGTATACAAATTTATCGTTGACCAGAGTCAGGCCGGACACCCGGCGCAGCGCTGCAGCAACGGTAGAATCCCCTACCCGGCCAATCATTTCGGAACCGAGAATATCGGTTACCACTTCTTCTTCCAGGCGTTCGCTGACCAGCATTTCTGCCGAGTCTTTTAGGCGCCCCTGAACCATAACTTCTTCAATTTGCTGCGCCTGCGGGCCAGCAACATTATCCATTTCTACCTGCGCAAACGCGTTAGGAGCAATGACTGAGGCCGTGGCGATAGCCAATACCAGCGGCGCTCTCTGAAACGTGTCGTTCTTTTTCATTTCCCAGGCCTCTTATCGTTCCTGAACTCTTAATCAAACAGGGCGCCGACTCCAGAATGTGAAGGCGGCGCCCTTCAGGTCAGGAATTAACTTCCCGACCGGCTAAGCACTTACTGCTGCTCGAACCACAGCGCCTGAGCGCGGCTGCCTTCGTGCAGACCGTAGGTCCAGCCAACAGTCCAGTCAGTACCACCGGCACTCAGGGCACCGAAGTACGCGCGGGCAACAGGATCATCAGAGCCGTCGGTGGCACCAACTACCGGGCTGATCGCGATAGCAGCGTCGTTAACCATCATGCTCTCGGCATCGATAGAGAACACAGACAGAGGGCCTTCCAGCAGTTGCAGACCGGTGTCGGCAGCGGCAGTCGGGTTCAGGGCAGCGTCAGCAGCAACGTTTGCGAAGGTGTTGCCATTGGCTTCGGCCCACTCTGCCAGGTCTACGCCGCCGATTTGCTCGCCTTTGGTCTTGTCGGCACAGGCAAAGATATTGCCTTCGATCTGAGCCTCACCGCTTTCCAGAGCAGCTGCAGTTTCAACGCTGTCTACGCGCAGGCAGTAGTTGTTACCATCCGCACCGCTTTCATCCGCAGCGAAGGAACCAACAACCATAGAGTTGGTGATCATCGGGAAGATGCCTTCACGGAAACGCCAGCCAGCGCCTGGATCGTGAGTACCTTCGGCCTGAGCAGAGATGATGCAGGTCAGCCCGTCGATTTTCGGGCGGCTGTTCAGGCCAGCGGCGATCAGCGCGGAGTAGTCATTTTCACCGTCATAAGAACCGATACCATCAGACTCGATACAGTGGTTACCATCGGTTTCGCTCTGAATAACCAGGGCGTTGGTGATGGAACCACTCCAACCTTCGTCGATGTCGATGGAGTCGTCGCGCACGTACATGGCCAGGTAGTTCTCGAAGCTCACCGCACCACCGAACATTTCGATGCCGTCATCGTAAGTGGAGTAAACCTGCAGATTTTTAACGATGGTGCCGGCACCTACAGAGCTGAAAGTAATACCGTTCAGCTCGTCGCCGTTGGCAACCTCAGCACCGGTGTGCTTGACGCGAACGTATTCCATGTGACCAGAGCTATCGTCGTTGTTGTCGCCACCGTAGTTGGACTGGTCTTTACCGGCAGCGCCTTCAGCCAGTACGTGACATTCAGAGGTTTTCAGTTCGGCGTCGTAGGCACACTTGTTGGTGATACCGAAACCATTGATCACCATGCCGCCCCACTGCTGTACATCTTCGGCACCTACAGTGCCTTCAACGTCAGACAGAGAAGTAAACGTGATCGGGTCTTGCGCGGTACCCACAGCATTCAGCTGAGAACCACGGTTGATTACCATGAATTTGGTGCTGTTCGGGAAAGCAACAGTAGCGCCGGCTTGTACAGTCAGCTTCGCGCCGTCGCCACCTTCAGCGATACCAGCGGCAGCCATGGTGGTGTCGTCATCGTAGTTGTTACCTACGAACAGGCTGCCTTCAAAAACGTGCGCACCACCGTTATCCAGCTTGGAGATAACCAGATCGACAGTCAGCGGGTTACCAGAGTCAACGAACGCTGCGCTATAGGTACAGTTACCAGTTTCCGCATCAAATTCGCCCTGCTTAACAGAACCGGCTTTCTCGTAGGAAGCGCAAGGGTTGTCGGAGGGGGTAGTCGGAGTACCGGTACCTGGGTTGGTCACGGAATTGTCGTTATTTTCCGGAGCAATGGTGATACCGCCGCTGTCACAACCAGCCAGCACAGCAGAAATCGCAGCTGCCAGCAGCAGCTTGTTGGATGCAAGTTTCATGGATCCCCCTAACAAGGATGAAGTGAATTAATCCGAGATTTAAAAATTCTTATCGGCCAAAGCATTTTGGACGAGGGGGAGTCTAGGAATGGAGTGTTGCGAAATTGTTACGAATGAAAGACGCGAAGAAAAAAAGCGGCAAATCAATTCAAAAACACTGCAATGTTAAACTTATGTTTCCGCAATATTTCTGCTTGATTTCATAGATATTTCAAAGAGATCTCGAGGGAGCAAAAAACGTACAACAACGAGTCTAAAAAAGTGGCAGCCGGTACACAGGTTCCAGGTTTCACTGTTGATAAAACCGCTAGTACTGGCCGAGAAGAAATTCCTCGCCCTTACTTAGCAACCACAACTGGCACAGTTTTGCCGGTGGTTCATTGGGCTGGCGCGGCTCGGCCCAGTCGATCAATTGATAGTAAACATCCCGTGACATTCGCCCCTGAAGCCCATTGCGGACCTCCACGTATGGAACCGGTTGCGGAGGGTCGCCATAAGGTTTAAGCGAGAGTGGGTGTTCTTTGTCCAGCGGTATAACGTCTGCGGTATTGGTGGTGAGCAATATTTGGCCATCGACCCCTTCACCTTCCCGCGCCGCCTGAGTAATCAGAAAAGGCACATCTTCGACGCGGATACGCCACTTTTCCACGGGTGTGACAAGGTAATAGTGGCGCCCCTCCTTCTTAAGGATACTGGCAAACAGCTTCACCAATGGTTGGCGCTGTATCTCGGTCCCTTCGTGAATCCAACGGCCGTCCGCCCGGATCAACATGTCCATATCGCCACAGAGATCAGGGTCCCAGGAGGACACCGGTGGGTGCCCCTGGAATTCGTCCTGCAGTTTCTGCAGCTGCTGGAAGAGCGGTTCAGCCAAAACTGCTCCCCGGGGTGCTCGGGGTGCTCTGTGCCGGCTCGGAGGCCTGGGTTCCGCTGAGGTGACGGCGATTGGAGATATCACCAATATGGACACCCACATCCATGATGAACTCCATCAGTCCCTCGCGATCTTCGATAACGTCGGCGAAAGACTTGGAGTGGTAGAGCTCAACGGCGCCCTGTACCAGCGCCCAATAGGTAGAGTAGTAATAGTAGGCGGGCACCTTCTTCAGAACCCCCTGCTCCATACGACGCTCAAACACCCGGTTAAGGGCGGAGGCATTGGAATTTCGCAGAGCATGCAGCTCGGCGATCATCTCAGGCGCCAGGTTCAGGGCGATGATTTTCTCTTCCAGGCGCTGGAACAGGCGGTCGCGCGCCGGATCGGCCATACGAGACTCAAAATAGGCACGGGCCGGAGCGGTAATATCGCCCTGCTCGGCGGTGGCAACGGCGCTTTTCAGGCGTTCGGTGAGGGATTTCTCGTAGTCCATCAACAAGCGCATATAGATCTCGGTTTTGGAGATGAAATGCTTGTAGATGGTGCCTTTGCCGATATCGACCCGTTCAGCGATCTGCTCGACGGTAACCTTCTCTTCACCATGCTCGAGCAGCAGCTCCAACGCCGCATCCAGGATACGTTGCTCCCGCGCGCGGAACCGCTGAACCTTCTCTTTTGCCTTATCCATACTTCCGACCTTAGCTGTCCGTGAATGTGGAGACTGAAATTGACTATTCATTCATGAATGATAGGCAATTCCCCCGGAATGGAAAAGGATTTCCCAAATTCTACAAGGGACTTTGCGCCTAATTGACAGGAAAAACCCGCGCCAGTAGCACATTTTCCGCAGTTTGGCGGGTATCACACGGTGCCACTCCCGTTTCCTCTCATTAAATTTAGCGCTTATAGTTCAGTCACACTGATCTTTTTTCGTTCAAAACCGATGAATCGCCGGTGGCCCGGCACGATAACGGAGCAGGTGCCGACAGGGAAAATCCGTAAGACAAGGAAATCAATTTTGATCAGTTCGGCAATGGCCATTCTGGACGCAATTGCTAATATTTCCGGTCTGCCAATTGCGAGAGCACTAGGCGACACATCAAACAACCCCATTCAGACAGGCAGTAACCGCCCATGTTGGAAAAGTTAAGCAAGCTCCTTGATGTCGAACAACTGGATACCAATCTGTTCCGTAGCCGGGAGCATGTCGAAAACTACCGCAAAGTGTTATTCGGTGGCCAGGTACTCGGGCAGGCACTGATGGCGGCCGCGCGGACCGTTGAGGATCGCCTACCTCACTCTTTACACGCCTACTTTCTGCGGCCGGGCAGTAGTGAGAAGCCTGTCATATACGACGTCGATCCCATCCGCGACGGCGGTAGCTTTACCACTCGCCGAATAGTTGCCCGCCAGAACGGCAAAGCCATCTTTAATATGTCCGCCTCCTTCCAGATCGAAGAACCGGGATTTGATCACCAGGCGGATATGCCCATTGATGGACTGGTTCAGCCGGAAGAGCTGAAGAACACCCAGCAGCTTGCAGAAGAGGCCGGTATGCAAGGCGCCGCCCAGAACCAACGCAGGTACATGGTGGACTTTCGCCCTATCGACCCAATGAGCTATTTTGACAATGCCGTGCGAGAGCCTCGCTGTATGTTCTGGTTCAAAGTGGATAGCGAGTTGACCGATAGCCCCATCGAGCACCGCAGCGCCCTATGCTACGCCTCAGATATGGCGCTGTTAGGCACCGCTCTGCAGCCACACCCTATCAGCCTGTTCGATCCGCACCTGATGCCCGCCAGTCTGGATCACGCGATGTGGTTCCACCGTCCCTTTCGCGCGGACGACTGGCTCCTCTACGTAACCGACAGCCCCTCTGCCAGCGGCGCCCGTGGTTACTGCCGCGGCCAGATATTCTCGCGGGACGGAAAGCTAGTTGCGTCTACCACCCAGGAAGGGTTGATCCGCAAGATCAATAAGTAAAATCACCGGTGGTGCCGGAGCGCCACTGAGAGTTAAAATTAAGTGAAATCAGTGGTTTACAGAAGCGGATCGGCTGTTATAATGCCGCCCGCTTCTGCAGGAAGCCGCAGCGGATTCCGCAACGGAGTCACACAATGCTGTACAAGTCGGTGAGTAGCGCAGCCTGGTAGCGCACTTCGTTCGGGACGAAGGGGTCGGAGGTTCGAATCCTCTCTCACCGACCATTTTACCTCCCTCTTTCAATTCCCCATCTTTTTAGCTGCACAATCCTGTACCACCGGTTTGCGATTGTACCCACGCCATTAGGCGTCTGCGCATTTTCAATTGACGAATCCCGGGAATTTTAATGTCAGTGTTAGCTTGATTTGAAATTTGTGCGCAGGGTCGCGTCCGGGAAGATTGCGCGCTACCCTCGGGCACTGTTTGCAGGATGCACTGTCATATCAGCAAATTCACCCAAGACTTTTCAACAGAGCCAGAACGTATTCATGCATCATTTTTGGAACACCTGCTCTTCTCCTAGATACGCATTTTTGGGCGTAATGGCCCTATTTCTCAGCATTTTCATACCTGTTGCGCATTCGGCAGCCGAATCAATTTACGATGTTCGGTATGAAGTCGAGCTGAAGCCGGGTGAGGATTTCGCACATGTCCGGATCGCGGTTTCCGGCGACGCACTCCCCAGTCAGCTGACCCTGCACCTCAACCCGGAGCGCCATTCGAAAATCGCCGGGGATAGTGTGACTCTGGATGGTGACAAAGCCATCTGGAAACCTGGCAAAGATCACAGTGAAATCGAGTACCGTTTCAAAATTGACGAAAAAAAATCGTCCGGTAATTACGACTCCTTGATGACCGAGAAGTGGACGATCCTGCGCAGCGACAAGCTGATCCCGCCGATCTCCGCGCGCGCGCCCAAGTCCCTTCAGTCACGGGCGACGCTTCAGGTAAACACTCCGGAGAACTGGAATACACTCGCGCCCTACGCCAAAGACGACAATGGCAATTTCCAGCTGAAAGACCCTGGACGACGCTTTATTCGCCCTAAAGGCTGGATGATCTCAGGGCGGATCGGCAGCCGACAGGACATTATCGATGGTACCGACACCGTGATCGCCGGCCCCCTCGGCATAGGCCTTCGTCGCCAGGACACACTCGCGTTTTTGGGCTGGACGCTGCCCGAGCTCAAAAAGGTGTTCCCGGAGTTCCCAAACAAACTGTTGATCGTCATGGCGGATGATCCCATGTGGCGCGGCGGCCTATCAGGGACTCGCTCCCTCTTTATGCACGCAGACCGACCTCTGATTTCCGGAAACCGCACGAGCAGCATGCTGCACGAGCTGGTCCATGTGGGTACCGGTATCCGCGGGGACCAGGAAAGCGACTGGATCGTGGAAGGTATTGCCGAGTACTACTCCCTCGAGACACTGCGCCGCACCGGCGGCATCAGTGAACGGCGCTACCAGGAGGCCCTCGAAGAACTGGCGGAATGGGGCGAAGAATCCCCCAATCTACTGGTCAAGCGCTCTTCCGGACCTATCACTGCTCGGGCCACGGTGGTGCTCCACCAGATCGATCAACAGATACAGAAATCCAGCAGGGGCAAACGTAATCTCGATGAAGTCGTCACCGCACTGGCCGCCGAGCGCGGAGAGATAACGTTGGAAAAATTCCGCAAGCTGGTGGAACAGGCCGCAGGTGAGCCCGTGCCGCAGTTGGACCGGACATTTCTTACAGGCAAAAAAAAGCCCTGACGACGGGGGGGGGGAGAGCGTCAGGGCCAAGACCATTAGGAGTGAAACTTGGAGGATTTCATCCTTACAACACACTGGGTGTCCGTATGGGGGCAGACACCCGGCCGGCACTACTAAACACGACGTGGGGGGAGATGTGTGCTAGCCAGCTACTCTCAGTATTGGCCAGGTCCGGTGGATTGCCAGCGGGATGGCCAATTAATTTAGAACAATTGGCAATAGATAGCGCCGATCCATTTCATCCAGTTATTACGCACCGCATTAGCGGCGCAAAACTAGTCCACAGGTCACTATGTAAACAGTTTTCACGAGATCGTGAAATGGCCTTGACTAATCGCGGGCAAACCATAGAATAGCGCCCTCTTACACGCCCTGGCGCGCGTAAGTATCAGAAAACGCTGGGATTTTTGCTCTCATTCCGCTAGAATCCGCGACGTTTTCATCGCTTCAAGCGACACCTATGGCTAGGTGGCAGAGTGGTCATGCAGCGGACTGCAACTCCGTGTACGCCGGTTCGATTCCGACCCTAGCCTCCATTTTCCTCCGGTCTGATTTTCAGACTGATCCAATCGGCAGACTTCCTCCACATCTGTCGATCGCCCTATCTGCCCGGATGGTGGAATTGGTAGACACAGGAGACTTAAAATCTCCCGTCCTTTGGGACGTGCCGGTTCAAGTCCGGCTCTGGGCACCACCTTCCGTTTTCTCCTAAGCTTCACAGGCAACCTTGTTCATCGCAACCTGCTGTGGCGGCACGCCTTTCGGAAGCAAATGATATTTATACTTTTCTGCGCAGTCGCGATCATTGCGGCTACCGCCCTGCTCTTCGGGCTTCAGAACCCGGAAACAAAAATATCACAATTGCTGCGACTGCCCGGCGATGCCATCTATACCTTACTGCACATGAGTGCCAAACTGGCGTGCTCCGCTCACCATATCTCGGGATTTACACCTCAGCGTATCCACCGTGACCTGCGGAATTACTCACCGCTGTTCGCACTGGTATCCATTGATCAGAGTCGAGACATTACTTGCGCAAAAATTGGTAACCTCATCAGTGTCAAAGCCTGCTTTCACCCACTTCAGGGTTGCAGATTGATTCACCAGCAAAGTCCCGCGCAACTCATAGAGCCCCCGTCGCACCGAGATCACTACCCCAAACAATCCGAGAATGAATGTGGTTACCAATGGAAGGCAAGCAATCCTGCCCTGCAGGAACTGCTGGATAGCCAACTACACCACGATCACGAGTCAGGGCTGGATACCCGCGCTCTCCTGGTAACTCAGGGGGGGCAATTGCAGGCGGAAGCCTACGGGCTGGGTATTTCCGCGCACACACCGCTACTGGGCTGGTCCATGAGTAAAAGCCTGCTGGCAATACTGTTCGGGCGCCTGGAGACGCTCGGTCTCGCAGACTCCACCTCTTTAAGCCTGTTTCCGGAATGGCAGAACGACCGCCGTAGCGAGATAACCCTCCAACACCTTCTGCAAATGTGCGACGGGCTCGCCTTCGACGAAACCTACCGCCCCGGCAGCGATGCCACTCGCATGCTGTTTGGCACCCTGCCAGCTTCCCGCTACGCCCTGCAACGACCGTTGCTGCATACACCGGGACGCCACTTTTCCTACTCATCGGGCAGCACCAACCTGCTGGCACGCTGGATACATCGAGCGCTCGGTGGTACAGAAGCGACCCTACATTTCTGGAAAAAAGAGTTTGTGGAGCCGCTCGGCCTCACCAGCGCGATACTGGAACTTGATAATGACGGGGTTTTTATCGCGAGCTCTTATGGGTACGCCACTGCGCGGGATTGGGCAAAAATTGGCGGCACATTATTGAAGGGTTTAGAGAACGCGTACGGCTCACAACCATTTCTGGACCCGATGTGGCTTTCCCATGCGCTAAGCCCTAACCGGAGTGACAATGACCCGCGCTACGGCTTTCAGCTGTGGCTGAACAACCGCACCAATCGGCTCCCACCGCTGTACCCGCAATTACCTGAAGACAGCGCGTTTATGCTCGGCAACCGGGAACAGAAACTGATGATCGCGCCCTCCCACAATGCAGTTGTGGTCAGGCTTGGATGGTCTGCCTCCCCCTACCCCATCGAAGACCGCTTCAGTGAGATTCTAGAGGTACTGCCAAATTAACCCCGGTGAGAGTCCTCCAGCATTGCCAGAAAAAGTCGGGACTCCTGAGGGCTTGCCTGAAGCCCGTATTTCTCCGCAACGGCCATAAACCGTCGCAGGTAGTATTGCCGCACGGGGCCATAGGGCGGCATCCACTGGTCCGGTCCTTTATGCCCCTTGCTCTGGTTGCGTCCATCATCCACCAGCCACAGGTTATCCGGGTCCTCGGCAAAGGCACGTTTCTTTTCACGGGGCCAATGGGCGCCGCCACGCTCATGCGCCCATTTAAGCGGCACAATGTGCTCGACATCGAGATCTGACGCCAACTCAAAGAAATTCCCGGTATAGGGGTCCATCCATAAGCCACTGGCCACTTTGCACCCGCGATCATCGGTATAAGCGATGGGCGCAAGGGAATAGCGGATCAGCAGCTCATGCCGGGTATCCTGGCAGTCCCGGTCGGCATCGGACCACCGGGGAAGCCATTCGCTGCGGCGATACTTGCCTTCGCTGGCAGAGACCATCGCACTGGCACACAGCAAACCGGGTAACAGAAAAAGGCAGGCGATAAGGGAACAGGAAGAAGCGAAAGCTTGAGGACGCGGCACAACAACTCCATTGGCGTATAAAAGCTCGAATGGAACTATCGTACCCGAAGATATGAGGCGCGAAAATTAGCGCCAGTACTGTAAAGTGAAATTTGTGACCGCCTCGACCCGGACACTTCCGGGCGAGGCGAAAGCCACTCAGGATCTGGTGGTTTCGTCGCCACTTAATGCGGGCCAGGCGGCACGCAGATAAACCACCATGGTCCACAGCGTGAGGGCCGCGGCAACGTATAGCAGGATGTAGCCAATGGTTTCCATAACGGGGAATTCCTGTACATCGAAAGCGAGCAGCACGATGATCGCGGCCATCTGCGCCGTAGTTTTGATCTTGCCGATATAGTTTACCGCCACACTACTGCGCAGCCCCAACTCCGCCATCCACTCTCGCAGAGCAGACACAGCGATCTCACGGCCAATAATCACGGCAGCGGCAATGGTAAACAGACGATGATTGTGCAGATCCACCAGCAGCACCAGTGCAGTGGCCACCATCAGCTTGTCGGCCACCGGGTCCAGGAAGGCCCCAAACGGCGTGCTCTGGTTCATTTTGCGAGCGATATATCCATCCAGCCAGTCTGTTGCGGCGGCAATGGAGAAGATCAGCGCAGAGGCAATATAGCTCCACTTGTAGGGAAGATAGAAAACCAGCACAAATACCGGAATCAGCGCTACGCGCAGCAGGGTCAATTGATTGGCAAGGGTCATGCTGGTCCTTTTACATTCGCTGAACACACTTCGTCGGCAGTGCGTAACTTAGCAATCCGCATCCAAAAAATAAACGCCAAGAGGTTTCTTTACATTACTCATTGTGCAGAGTGGAGTAAATTTCCTGGGCAAGCTTGCGGCTGACCCCCTCCACACTGGCCAGCTGGTTGACCGATGCGCGCATTACTTCCTGCAATCCACCAAAGTGGTGCAGCAATGCACGCCTGCGCGCAGGCCCGACACCGGGAATCCCCTCTAGGGGTGACTCGCGACGCTTCTTGTCCCGCCGTTGGCGGTGGCCGGTAATCGCAAACCGGTGCGCCTCATCCCGCACCTGCTGAATCAAGTGGAGAGCCGGGGAATCGGACTCCAGCACCAGCTCGCGATTCTGGGACACCACGTGCAGCGTCTCAAACCCCGCTTTGCGGGTGGTGCCTTTGGCGACACCAATAATCTGGACACCGGTGACCCCCAGCTCATTGAGTGTATCAATGGCCTGCCGTACCTGCCCCTTACCGCCGTCGATCAGCAATATATTCGGGAAGCGGCCCTCCCCCTTTGATAATCGCGCGTACCGCCGTTGCAGCGCCTGCCCCATGGCCGCGTAATCATCCCCCGCAGTGATATTTTCAATATTGAATCGCCGATAATCCGATTTGACCGGTCCGCCGGTATCAAACACCACGCAGGATGCCACCGTCGCTTCGCCACTGGAGTGACTGATATCGAAGCACTCGAGGCGCTCGGGCAACTCCCCCAACCGCAACACCTCCTGCAAGTTCTCAAACCGGTCCTGCAGCTTCTGTTGCGACGCGGTACGACTTTGCAGGTTCTGGCTGGCGGCCTGCTGGGCCATTTCCACCCAGGAGGCACGATTACCGCGCAGCTTGTGTACCAACTGAACATCTTTGCCAGACTGCTCTGACAGCGCCTGCTGGAGCGCATCGCCATCTTCCAGCGATTCGGACATCAGGATCTGACGGGGAATCTCGCGGTTCGCACCGAGGTAAAACTGCGGGATAAACGCGGAGAGCAATTCCGAAGATTCCAGACCGAGCTTTTCACTGGGATAGTAGCTACGGCTGCCAAGAATCCTCCCCTGCCGAATAAACAGGACATGCACACAGCACAGGCCACCAGAAGTCGCCGCCCCGAGCACATCCACATCGCCACCGGCACTTTCTGCAATCTGGTCCGACTGCAAACGACGCAATGCGACGATCTGATCGCGCAGGCGCGCGGCTTTTTCAAACTCCAGCGCAGCCGAGGCCCGTTCCATGGAATCGGCCAGCTCGCGGATAATCGTGTCGCTTTTACCGGCAAGGAACATCTGCGCGTGGCGCACATCGGCCTGGTAGTCTTCCGCCGATATAAAATCGACGCAGGGCGCCGTGCAGCGCTCAATCTGATATTGGAGGCACGGGCGCGAGCGGTTGGCGAAGACACTGTCTTCACAGGAGCGAATACGGAAGGTTTTCTGCAGAAAGTTCAGACTGTCACGCACCGACGATGCGTTGGGGAAAGGCCCAAAATAGTCACCTTTCTTACGTTTTGAACCGCGGTGAAACGCAATGCGCGGAAAGGTATCTTTGCTCGACAAAAAGATGTAAGGGTACCCCTTATCATCCTTAAGCATCACATTGTAGGGCGGCCGCTGGGATTTGATCAGGCTCTGCTCAAGCACCAGCGCTTCCGTCTCACTGCGGGTAACCGTCACTTCGATATCCGCAATTTTCTCCACCAGTGCCATGGTTTTTGCGGTGAGCCCGGTGGCCCGGAAATAGCTGCCCAGACGATTGCGCAGATTCTTCGCCTTGCCGACATACAGGACCTTTCCCTGGCTATCAAACATCTGATAGACGCCAGGTTTACGGGTTACTGTCGATAAAAATCGCTTACTGTCGAACATGCAAAATTTACTACCACCCAAACAGAACAGGGGCCGGAAAGGCCCCTGTTCTAACAACACACCATGATGCACCGATTCTATCTGCTCGCGCTAAACGCTTCCGCTGCCAAATACCTGCTGCCGCTACACAGCCTCTTCCGGGTCCAGCACATTGTGTTTGACCGCGAGCAGGGTCAACTCCACATCGGAATGCAGGCCCAGTTTTTCAAATATCCGGTAGCGATAGGTGTTGACGGTTTTCGGACTGACCGCAAGGGTTTCGGCAATTTCTGCCACCTTGTTACCGTTGACGATCATGACCGCCGTTTGCAACTCCCGCTCGGAAAGATCTTCGAAGGGTGATGAGCCACCGCTGACACTGCGCAGGGCCAGTTTGGTCGCCATTGACGAACTGATATAGGTTTCGCCGGCGACTACCGAGCGAATAGCCCGCACCATTTCTTCCAGATCCGCGCCCTTGGTGACGTAACCGGAGGCCCCCGCCTGAATCAGCCGGCTGGGGAAAAGGTCGTCGTCCAGTGCGCTGACCGCAATGACTTTCGCCTTGGGAAAGCGGGGAATCAATTTACGGGTAGCCTCGAGGCCCCCCATTCCGGGCATTCGTACATCCATCAAAATGACGTCCACTTCCGTCTCGCGGACAAATGCCAGTGCGTCTTCACCACTTTTGGCTTCGCCGACAACCTGAATGTCATCGACATCTCCCAGCATGCGGGAAATACCCATACGCACCAAGTCGTGATCGTCTACCACTAAGACTTTTATCAAATTAGCCCCAACCACGGATTATCAGCCGATTCTGCGCAAAATTTTCCTACTGAAATCAGCTAGCACAAAATCGAATTTTTTGTTATTGCTCAGCGAGTTATGTCCCGCAAAGATCCATCCACAGAGCCCTCAGAAAACATACCAGACTAGTGTCTCATTGCAAAGCAAGTGGTACGCAACTAAACGCGAAGTTATCTATTGTTTTAACCCACACAAACAGCAGAAAATTTCCCATGCCGCTCCAAGGCCGGCATTTCCCACTACGGAACCCCTGCACCCCCCGTACTACTATTCATTTAACGTAGCTGAGGGCGAAGGTGACGATATCGGGTGCGGTCTTGTGAGACCTTCACCGCCAGGGATGGCGGTGCAGAGCCCCAGGGATGGGTTTACGGCGTGTCTCGCAAGACCGCATCCGGTAGCGGCGCCGCCACAAAATTACTTAAGTGAGCGGCATTGCTGCGATCCCCCGGGCTCTACGGGTAAAACCGCGGCTCCGGCTCCAGGGTCACCCCGAACTTGACTTGAATGTCTTCGGCGATATCACGGGCCAGATCGACTACCTGCTGCCCTGCCCGGTGCCCCGGATTCACCAGCACCAGTGCCTGGCGGTCATGCACCCCGACCCCATCACGCCGAAAGCCACGCCAGCCGGCCTGATCGATGAGCCAGCCTGCGGCCAGTTTCCATCCGTTCCCGGCTGCATAAGCGACGACGTTCGGGTATGTTTTTTTGATGGCCGTGTATTGAGCCTCGGACACCACGGGATTTTTAAAGAAGCTACCGGTATTCGGTATTTCTAGCGGATTCGGAAGCTTACTGTTACGGATATCAATCACCGCTTCCGCGACCTGCTGCGGGGTCAAGGATTCAAGGCTGGTCTCGTGCGCCTCAAAGTGTTGCTGAAGGGCGGGGTAATCAATCCGCGGCTGCCAGCCACGGTGCAATTTGAGCACTACCTCGCAAATCAGGTAGCGATCTTTGGCCTCCCCCTTGAACAGGCTGTCACGGTAACCAAAAGCGCATTCGCGCGCGGTGAAGGTCACCAGCTCGCCCGTTGCGATCTCCATGGCGGTAAGCTGCTCAAAGTGATCTTTCAGCTCCACTCCGTAAGCGCCAATATTCTGAATAGGTGCCGCACCGATGTTCCCGGGAATCAACGCCAGGTTTTCCAGTCCGCCATACCCGGATTCGACAGTACGCATTACCAGCTGGTGCCAGTTTTCCCCTGCCGCTGCACGTACTCGCACCCCATCCTCAGTATCCCTAAGGTCTACTCCGAGCATGCCAAGATGCAATGCGAGGCCGGGGAAGTCCCCGGTAAGTACAATATTGCTGCCGCCACCGAGGGGCAGTATCGGAAGCTGCCTATCGCGGGCAAACCGCAGAGCGTCACGCAACTGCTCTAGAGAGGTCACCGAGCAGAAGTAACGGGCCTGCGCGGCGATCGTCATGGTATTAAAAGGCTGCAGGTCGATATCAGATTGAATCATGCACTACCAGAATATGAATTGACCGTACCGGCGAAATCTTTTTGCGGAGGTACCGAGCGGTATACGTGCGCTTGACGCAGGCAACGCTTAGCGGAACAGACTGCGCATCCGCGCCAGGTCATGCTCTGTATCCACTCCCCCGGGCACGGCCTCACAGGCGTCCGCCACATGTATCGGCTGTCCATTAAAGAGGAAGCGCAACTGCTCCAGTGCCTCGATCCGCTCCAACGGTGCCATGGGCCAGCCTACAAACAAATTTAACAGGGCCGCACGGTAAGCATAGATGCCAATATGACGACGGGGGGTCAGCCCCTCAGGCAGCACAGACCTGTCCGCGGCAAATGCGTCCCGGGGCCAGGGTATGGGCGCACGGGAAAAGTAGCGTGCCAGACCACTTTCCTCACACACCAGCTTGACGATATTTGGGTTGACGAAGTCCTCGACGGATTCGATAGGCTCCGCCAGGGTAGCCACACCAGCAGTGGTGTTATCCGCCAGGTTGCGCGCAACCTGGTTGATGACCGCAGGCGGAATCAGCGGTTCATCCCCCTGCACATTCACCAGAATCCGCTCCTCCGCGAGCCCCAACTTGACCGCCACTTCCTGCAGGCGGTCGGTACCGGAGGCATGATCGGAGCTGGTCATACACACCTGACCACCAAAAGCGGCCACCGCCTCGGCCACGCGATCATCATCGGTCGCGACGATTACCCGCTCTGCCGCACTTTCACTGGCACGCTCGTAAACGCGCTGCACCATGGACTTCCCGGCAATTTCAGCCAGTGGTTTTCCGGGCAGCCTGCTGGACCCATAGCGGGCGGGGATAATGACGTCAAAACTCAGGTCATCGGCGATACGGCTCATGGGGCGTCAAAACTCTCGAGGTGTTGGTGTATGCGTTGATAGAACAGATCGGGAAGCTGCGCCCGTGCCTCCAGCGCCCACCAGTGGGTCTGCCAGAAATCGCGACATTTCACCGCATCCTTCATGGTCATTATGACCGGTGTTACACCGTCGAGCTGCAGCTCCTGCTGGCAGAACTGATGATGATCCGGGAAAGGCATCTCCATCACAGTGAAACCGATCGCACGCAGGGCGTTAAAGAAGCGCTGGGGGTTGCCGATCGCCGCCACTCCGTGGCACGGGCCCACTTCCGGGCCGGATTCCAGCTTGAGAGTGGAGGTCTGGTCCAGGTTGAACTGATGCCAGCGCGCCGGCTCCAGGTGCATGGTGAAGTCGACCTTGTCGCCACACTGGGACTCCGCCAGGGTACCGGCGGTACCATTGACGACCACCATATCCACACTGGACAGGCGCTCGATCGACTCCCGCAGGGGCCCGCGCGGCAACAGGTGCCCGTTGCCGAGCCCCCGGTGTCCGTCCACCACACAGATTTCCATGCTGCGCCACAGGCCGTAGTGCTGTAGCCCATCGTCGGAAAGGATCACATCACAACCGTGCTGCTCAACCAGCGCCTCCGCCGCCTCAACCCGCTTTGGTGACACCATAACCGGCAGACCGGTCATCAGGTGCAGCATCAGCGGCTCATCACCGGACTCGAGGGGATGAGATTGGGCGGTGACATCATAGGGGTAATGCTTGGCGCGACCACCGTAGCCGCGGCTGATAATCCCGGGCTTACGGCCGCGTTCCTTCAGCCAGCGGCCGAGTTCGGCCACCAGTGGTGTTTTGCCGGCGCCGCCCACGGTGATGTTGCCAACCACAATCACCGGCACCGGTAGCGGCGCCGGTTTATTGCGCTGCTTGCGCCAGCGGCTACCGTGGCGAAACGCCAGTTCCAGCGGTGCCAGCAGTGGCAACTGGGTGCCGTTATCGTCGCCACCTTCAGTGGCCGGGTACCAGCGTTTGTTTAACCAGTCTTCAAGCGACATTGCGCTCTGCGCCCCCTATCCCTGATGCGATGTATTCAACAATTTGGTGGCGCTCAACCCGCGCCCTGCATATTCTGCTGTTGCAGCAGGAGTGCGTAGCGCCCGCCCTGGGCAAGCAGCTCGCTGTGGCTGCCCTGCTCCACAATGCGCCCCTGATCCATGACCAGAATGCAATCTGCGTTCTCAATAGTACTGAGCCGGTGGGCGATCACAAAGGTGGTACGGTCTTTCATCACCTCGGCAAGCGCGGCCTGGATATGCCGCTCGGAAGTGTTGTCGAGGGCCGAGGTGGCCTCGTCCAGAATCAACAGTGGCGAATCCTTCAGCAGCGCCCGCGCGATAGCCAGTCGCTGGCGCTGACCGCCGGACAGAATCTGAGCGTTGTCACCAAGAACCGTCTGCAGCCCCTGTGGCAACTCCTCGATAAAACTGCGCGCGTGGGCCTGGTCCACAGCCCGCTGCACCTCGGCATCCGACTTCGATTCCAGCTCCCCGTACGCGATATTGCGGTACACGGTGTCATTGAACAGCACGATATTCTGGGAAACCAGGCTGACTTGTGCGCGCAGATTAGCCAGCGGCAAGCGCGTGATATCGACCCCGTCCAGTAGTATCCGGCCGCTGGTCGGTTCGTAAAACCGCGACAATAGGCTGACCAGCGTGGTCTTGCCCGAACCGGATGCCCCCACAAGGGCCACCGTCTGCCCCGCGCGCACAGTGAAATTAATGTCCGAAAGCACTTCGGGGCCGTCTTCGCTGTAGCGGAAACCGAGATGCTCAAATGTCACCTCTCCGGTCACCGGTTGCGGCAGTACCGCGTCGCCTTCGGCCGGCTCTTTGGGGGCATCGAACACCTCGAAAATACTTTCTGCGGCGGCGATCCCCTTCTGGATTTCCGCGTACACCTCGGACAGGTTTCGGATCGGCTTGGCCAGGGACGCCGCCGCACCGATGTATGAGGCAAACACGCCGGCGGTCATGGATTCCACCATCCCCGGGGCCAGCGCAAACCAGACCAGCACCGCTGTGGCAAGCCCCACAAGAATCTGAATCACCGACACACTTGCGTTATCCGCAACCACCAGTTTCATAAACTGCTGACGATTGGCATTGCTCGCCGCCTGAAAGCGCGCGTTTTCATACTTCTGCCCACCGTACATACGCACCACCTCATAGCCGTTGATGGCTTCCTGGGTAACGTGGGTAACGTCCCCCATGGTGTTCTGGATGCGATGACTGAGCTTGCGAAAACGCTTGCCCACAATGCCGACAATGGCCGCAATAATCGGCACAAACAGAAAGAAGGTCAGCGTGAGCTTCCAGTTCACCATCAGAAGGTAGGTGAGCAATCCGATCGCGGTAAACGAGGAGCGAAAGATCGTCTTGAGCGATTTGGTAATGGAGTTGGTGACCTGCTCGACGTTATACGCCACCTTGGAAATCAGGAAAGCGCCGGTATAGCGGTCGTAATAGCTGCTTGGCAACCGGCCGATACTTTCGAACAGCTCGGAACGCAGCTGGTGGATCACCGCACGTGCGACATACGCCAGACCATAGCTGCCCACAAAATTACCTACCGCGCGCAGTACAATAATGATGAGCATCCCCATCGGTACCAACCAGCGAGCAGTCTCCTGTGGCATTTGGCCATTGGGGAAATAAGAGGCAACGTATTTGGAGAGGAAGCCACGGCCGGTATCGATGCCAGCACCCACCGCATCCAGCAGCAATTCCGTCACCGCAATCAGGGCAACTTCCATGGTGGAGAACAGCAGGAAACCGAAGACGGCGACCACAAACACCGCCCAGTGTGGTGCGGCATACGAGAGCAGGCGACGGTAGGTCCTGGCTCCATTTTTCGGTGTACGGGCCGGTTGCGGAGATTTTTCCATAAACAATCAGGTCGTGTGTTTGCCGCCCCATCAAACGACGCCGCCCGCAGATTGCGGGCGGGTCGTTACGAAAGGGCTAGCGGAGCGTCGTAGTCGCCGCCCCGCATCAACACTTATAGATTACTGTTCGTCAGGCTGCCGCGTGGTAATGCTGAGATGCACAAATCCCAGCTGACCAGCAGCATCCATGGCGCGAACCACTGACTGGTGTTCGGCAGTGGCATCCGCGGTAATGATCAGCGGGCGATTGTACTCGCCAGCAGAAACTTCCGACAGTGCCGATTTGAGAGTAACCAACTTCTTGTTGATCAGCGCCTGCCCATCCACTGAGTAAGAACCGTCCGCATTGATCAGAATTTCAATGGTGGACGGCGGCACTTCCGCCTGGGGCCCTGCAGCCTCGGGAAGGTTCAGTTTCAGGTGGCTTTCCTTGGTAAAGGTGGTAGACACCATAAAGAAGATCAGCAGCAGGAACACCACATCGATCAGTGGTGTGAGGTTGACCCCATCCTGCTCTTGGCTTTGGCGACGGAATTGCATCGAGCGCTCCTGAATGTCTGGCTATGGGCTCAGGCGGCTTCGATACGACGGTCACTGTGCAGCGCGTCCACCAGCTTGACGGCTTCCTGCTCCATGGTGACCACAATGCTATCCAGGCGGCGTTGAAAGTAGCGGTGCGCCATCAGCGCCGGAATCGCCACACTCAGGCCAGCGGCCGTCGTGATCAATGCCTGGGAGATACCACCGGCAAGGACACCCGCGTTTCCGGTGCCTTCCAGCATGATGGCGGTAAACACCTGGATCATCCCCACAACGGTACCGAGCAGACCGATCAAGGGGGCAACGGCAGCGATGGTGCCCAGCACATTCAGGAACCGCTCCAGGTCGTGCACCACCTGACTGGCGGCCTCCTGAATACTGTCCTTCATGACCTCACGGCCGTGCTTGGAATTGGACAGTCCCGCAGCAAAGATGCGCCCCAGCGGGCTGGAATCGCGCAGTTCCTTGATCTTCTCTGTGGTCAACTCGTTGTTTCGCAGACTGCCCCATACATCCCCCAACAGGGTCCGCGGCGCAATCTTGCGCTCATTCAGCGTCCACAGGCGCTCGATAAAGATGGCGATAACGGCAACGGAACAAAGCAGGATTGGCAGCATCAGCCAGCCGCCGGATTTGATGATTTCTAACACGTTTGTGCCCCAGACTGCGTACGGGATTCTTATGGTTTATCGAGAGCTTTACAGAGAAATCCCCTGCAAACTCCGGTGCCAGGCCGAGCCATTCGGCACTCGTTCAGCACTACAGCGCCAAACTCTACCACAGCTATTGGCGGTGGCTAAGTATCTGATTGTTATCTTTTTTGTCGCTGTGATGCTGATACCAAAAGCGCCCCCCCTGCCGCGCCCGTGTAATCTCCAGCCCACCAGTATCATCCCATTGGAACTGAATGGCTCCTTCCTGCGCGGTGTTGAAGAGAGTTGCACCGGCCGCCCGGTACCTCGCAGTCACATCCGGATGCGGATGTCCAAACCGGTGTTTGTAGCCGGCACTGAACACCACGAGGGACGGCTGCGCCCACGCGATCAGCGCCGCTGAGGAGGAGGTACGCGAGCCGTGGTGCGGTGCAATGAGAAGATCGACTGCCGGCAGATCGGGGTATAGCGCAGCCAATTGCATCTCTACCCGGCTGGGAATATCACCGGTTAGCAGGATACGCACATGATTCCACTGCAATAGACCGACGCAGCTGTGGTCATTCTCCTCACCATTCACCGATGTTGTGCGCGGCCACAACCAGTGAATTGAGAAACTGCCATATTGAGCGGTGTGCCCGGCGCGGCAAGAACGCGACCCAGGCTTCGCCAGCAAGCGCTGGCCGAGACTGCCCGGCGCGACCACATTATCCACCTCCAATTGCTCCAGCACCCCGCCTACACCACCGGCATGATCGCGATCCCCGTGACTGACAATTAGCGCATCGACCTTTTGCCGGCCCTGTGCCTGGAGGTAGGGCGCAACTATGCTCGAGCCCGCGCTCCACCCGCTAGCGGAACTCGCACCGGTATCAAAGATAACCGTATGCGCCCCGCTGACAGCGGTAACCGCCAGGCCCTGCCCCACATCCAGTACCGTCAGCTCGAAAGAGTCCGGCAGCGGCCGCTGCCAGCCGGTGCCGCCAACGGCAATGGCCGGAATCAAAAGCCAGCCAAGCCCCCGCCCCGGAACACCCGGCGGCATGACCAGCAGCACCCCACCAACGGCCGCCAGCAATATGACCCAGGGCCCGGGCACCGGGAGCACATACCAGCCGGGGGCAACTCGGTCTGCGGATTCGAGAAAGGCAACCAGCCAGCCCAACTGTAAGTCGGCCAGCGCCCATATTCCCGCCGCCAGAGGCTCCACTGGACACAGAGCACCCACCAGAATCAGAGGCAAGATCAACAGGCCAACCCAGGGAATCGCGAACAGGTTGACCACAAGCCCGCTCAGACTTACCCCATGAAAAATCAACACTGAGGGTATCAACATACCAATGACAATGGCCCATTGGCTGTGGACACCACTCACCAGCCAGGTACGCCACCTTGTACCGAGCGACAAGCAGCCTGTGGAGGGCATCGGCCGATCGTCTACCCGCACCCTGCCCTGAAAACGTAACAGCAAGGCGCCGACTGCGATAAACGACAGCCAGAATCCAGCATTGAGTACCGCCAGTGGCTGCCAGAACAGGATGCCACACAGGGCAAGCGCCAGCCCCAGGTGACCGTCAAACCGGCGCCGCAGAACGACTGCCCCCAGTGCCACCATCGCCATCACGAGTGCCCGCTGGGCAGACAGTGGAGCCCCGCTGATCAGCGTATAGGTCAACGCCGCGAATAACCCGGCGGCACCGCCCAGGTACACAGGATTGCCCGCCCGCATAGCGCCCAGCACAGCGGCGGTGCGCCCCAGAACGCCTCCAAATAAAAAGAAGCACCCGGCCACCATTCCCACGTGCAGCCCAGAGATCGCAAGCAGGTGCGCAGTACCCGTATTCTGGAGGAGCTTGCGGGTCGCCTCATCAATTCCGCTGCGGTCGCCCAGCAATAATGCACGCATCAGCGGCGCCTGTTTATACGCGAGCTCTTGTAGCTGTGCCCCGCTATCCAGGTGACTGCGCAGATCCTCCCGAATGCGGTTGAGGCCCGCACCGGCTCTGAGAAACAGCGGCTCGTTATCACGATCGCGCACGTAACCCGTGGCAAAAATATCCTGTTCGAGCAGCCAGGCTTCATAGTCGAAGGTATGGGGATTGACGCTACCACGGGGCTGTTTGACCCGCACTCGCATCCGCCAGCGACTGCCGGCCTCAAGACGCTCAGCGTCCGCCGGAGCCATCCGATACCAGCCGAGTTGTAAAATGCGGCCAACAAAGCGGGCATCTTCTCCATCAGTAACACGGGCGCGAAAGCGCGCATCCAGATACCCACCGGTGGCCGCCCGGGGCGCACCGAAAAAGGAAACCGCCGGCGCGGCTTGTGGCAGCGAAACCACTTCCAGTTCCAGGGTGTGGTCGGTACCGTGTAGTGACTCAGGTAGCCTCCGCTCCAGTGCCTGGTGGTTTGCCCACAGTGCCCAGCATGTCCCGAACAAGAATGGCAGGACGACTCTGAAGAGAAGCACAACTCGCCGGTTGACTGTAACGGGCCTTACGCCGCTCAGCATCAGTAGCAGAGTGACGGCAAGCAGGCCGAGCAGTGCTGCTCCAGCCACGGTCTGAGACCCGGGCAATTCCGGCCAGTAGGCAACCTGCCCAATGCCCGCTGCACAGGCCCATAGCCCCAACAAAATATTTGGTCGGTCGTCCAACCTGATCCCTGTCATCGACCCATGCCCCGTCCCTGTGGGAACTCCCCCCGCTTTCACTCCGATTTAACTGCCATACCTGTCACGCATAAAGCGCAGTAGTAACAATTTATTCACTTTATTTTCACATTTCACATCTTTGTAACATTTCCGCAGCAAACTGCGCGCAACTCAAGAACACACAGCGTTCATTTTTTACAAACATTACGAGAGCCCCCATGAAAAAGACCGCCATGTCGCTCGCGCTGGTTGCAGTACTTCCCTCTTTCGCCAACGCGGAAATCTTTGGCTTTTACGGTAAAGCCAACGCTTCCTTTCAGTCCAACGACGAAGGTGACGGCGCAACGACCGACGTAAAAAGCAATGCCTCTCGCCTCGGTGTAAAAGGCGAGCTGCCCCTAGACAGTGGTATCAAGGGCATCTACAAAATGGAATACCAGGTCAACATGGATGGCGAAGGTGACACCTTCACCCAGCGCAATATCTTTGCCGGCCTCGAAGGCGACTTCGGCCAGGTCATCGGCGGTAAATTCGATACGCCGTTGAAGATTGCACAGAAGAAAGTAGATCTGTTCAACGACCTGGAAGGCGATATTAAAAGCCTGATCACCAAAAGCGACAACCGCGAATCCAACAATCTGCAGTACACCACTCCGTCATTTGGTGGCTTCCAAGTGGCAGCAGCGTACATCAGCAATAAAGAGGCCGAAATCCTCGACGACGAGGGTGCGCTGATCGACACCCGCGACAACGGTACTTCCGTTGCATTTGCGTACGATAACAACGGTGTCTACCTGGCCTACGCCTATGACATGGATGTAGAGGCCAATGACTGGAATGTTGCGCGTATGGTTGCGCAGTACAACTTTGGTAATGTGCAGGTCGGCGGGCTTTACGAAGAGCAGGAAAGAGCAGACAACAGTAAGCAGGACGGATGGATGACCTCTGTCGCTTACAAAATCAATAACTGGACCGCGAAAGCACAGTACGGCCAGTCTGATATCGTGAAAACCGATGGCGAAACATTCAGCCTTGGACTGGACTACAAGCTGTCCAAAGCTGCCAAGGTATTTACCTTCTACACCGATGAAACCGCCGCGGATGATTACGCACGCAGCTACGTTGGCGTAGGTACGGAATTCAAGTTCTGATTTAGAGCGGTAGTCGGTATTTGCCGGAGGCGCCATACCGTTTCCTGCCAAAAGGGGCACCACCTCAGGGTCGCGCCCCTTTGCCGTTTTTCACGCGAAGAATACTGCGTCAGGCGATACGGATTATCGCCTCGGACCATTTACTCGCTCCGGCACATTCCGCCACCTGTGCTAGGATCGGAGATTCTGAAAATAAAAAGGTCTCCTACCATCATGCATCGCACAAAAATCGCACTGATTTTCGCATCCGCACTTCTGGTAGCCTGCAGCAAGGGCACCGATCCTGAATCCCCGCAGACCTCCGCCACAAGCGAAGCGTCCGCGGAAGTTATGCAACAAGCCAGCTTACCCCCCGGTATTACCCTGATTGAGACCTTCGATGGTGACGATGCCGAGATCGCCATCCCCTACAGCAAGTACAAACTCGACAACGGCCTCACCGTCGTCCTGCACGAAGACAATTCCGATCCACTGGTGCACGTGGATGTCACCTACCACGTGGGTTCCAATCGCGAAGATCCGGGCCGTTCCGGCTTTGCCCACTTCTTCGAGCATATGATGTTCCAGGGCTCGGTCAATGTGGCGGATGAGGAACACTTCCGCATCATCACTGAAGCCGGTGGTAGCATGAATGGCACCACCAACACAGACCGTACCAATTACTACCAGACGGTACCCGCCAATCAGTTGGAAACCGTACTGTGGCTGGAATCCGACCGCATGGGGGTATTCCTCGATGCGGTCACCCAGGAAAAATTTGAAGTCCAGCGCGCAACGGTGAAGAACGAGCGTGGTCAACGGGTGGACAACCGCCCTTACGGCCGCGCCCTGGAAACCATGTATGCCACCACCTACCCGGATGGTCACCCCTACTCCTGGCCGGTGATCGGGTGGATGGAGGATCTCGATCGCGCCGACCTCAACGACCTGAAACGCTTCTTCCTGCGCTGGTATGGTCCCAATAACGCCGTGCTCACCATCGGTGGTGACGTGGACAAAGCCAAAACCCTGGAATGGGTGGCCAAGTACTTCGGCCCCATCCCCGCCGGCCCGGAAGTGGAAAACCTGCCGAAACAACCGGCCAAACTCGATGCGGATCGCTACGTCACCCTGGAAGATAATATCCACCTGCCCGCTCTGGCGATGATGGTACCTACGGTTTACTACGGCCATGAGGACGAGCCGGCACTGGATGCCGCCGCCGCGATTCTCGGTCAGGGCCAGGACTCCATGCTATATCAGCGCCTGGTACAAACCGGTCGCGCCGTGTCCGCGAGTGTCAGCCATTCCTGCAAGGAACTGGCCTGTGAGATGTGGTTTATCGTCATCCAGAACCCCGCCTCCGGTGAAACCCTGGCGGAAATGGAACAGGCAGTACGCGACACCCTCACCGAATTTGCCAGTCGTGGCGTGACCGAGGATGACCTGGTGAAATTCAAGGCCGGCTATGAATCCAGTCGCGTATTTGGCCTGCAATCCGTCTCTGGCAAGGTTTCGACCCTCGCCGCCTTTGAGACTTTTACTGGCAGCCCCAAAGGCATCGACGAAGAGATCAAAGCCTACCTGTCCGTCGCCACCGACGACGTCACCCGAGTGTTTGAAGAGTACATCGCCAAGCAGCCTGCCGTGCTACTGAGTGTGGTACCTAACGGCAAACCGGAAATGGCCGCGGCCGAACAGAATTACCAGTGGAAGCGCACCATCCCGGAGACCTACGGTGATGACGGAGAAGCCCTCGCCCTGCGCCCCGTAAAAGACACCTTCGATCGCAGTGTACAGCCAACTCCCGGGGTAAACCCGCAAGTGGAACTGCCCGAGATTCAGGATGGAAAACTGGAAAATGGTGTTCGCCTGCTGGCGGTAACCAATGACGAGACGCCAACCGTTACCGTGCGTGCGGTATTTGATTTTGGTCAACGGGATGAGCCCCGTGGAAAAGCCGGCCTCACCTCGCTGATGACCTCACTGATGAGCGAGGCCACCACCGAGCGCAGTGCCGCCGAGTTTACCGAAGCCCTGAAGCGCCTGGGTGCCAGTGTCAGCGTCAATAGTGGTCAATACGAGACCACTGTGACCCTGAATGTTCTGGCCAAGCATCTGGATACCGCAGTGCCTCTGATGATGGAGCGCATACTCAAGCCGGCATTTAGTGAAGAAGACTTTAACCGCATCAAGCAACAGACCATTGAAGGCCTGCAACAAGCCCGCAAAACCCCTCAAGGGCTGGCAACCCGAGCGGTTGGTGCGGTAATGCGCGGTGCCGAACACCCACTCAGTTTCCCGGATGCCGGCCTGCCGGACACTGTCGAGCAGATTACCCTGAATGATGTCAAGCAGTACTACAAGGCCCACTTTCCCGCCCACCTGAGTGGAGTTACCGTCAGCACCAGTGTGCCGCACGAGAAGATCATCAAGTCTCTGGAAGGGCTGGCAAAGCTAAAAACCGCACAACCGGTACGCCCGGCCATCGCGTTGCAGAAACCGGAAATCAACGGTCGCACCGTCTACCTGGTAAACAAAGAAGGCGCGGCACAGTCCAGCCTGCGCGTTGCCCAGCATGGCCTGCCCTACGATGCCCTGGGTGATTACTACCTGGCCTACCTCGGCAACTTCCCGCTGGGTGGCAACTTCAACAGCCGCATTAACCTCAACCTGCGCGAAGACAAAGGCTACACCTACGGCGCCCGCTCGTACCTGATTGGAGAGCCGCAGGAAGGCCAATACATGATGAGCTCAGAGGTGAAGAAGGAAACAACCGCAGATGCCCTGCACGAAGTAATCAAAGAGTTTGCAAAGTATGACAGCGAAGGCATGACCGAAAGCGAGTTCAATTATCTCCGTTCCGCCATCGGCCAACAGGAAGCACGCAAGTACGAAACCCCGGGCGACAAGCTCAGCCTGCTGAACAACATCCTGCGCTACGACCTGCCACTGGACTACCGCTCTCAGCAAGGCGCCATGCTCAAAGAGACCGACCGCAAAACCCTGAACAAGGTCATTACTGACATGCTCGAACCTGAGAATATGGCGATTGTGGTGGTTGGCGATGCGGCCAATATTCGCGAAAGCATCGCGGAATTGGGCATGCCGATTGTTGAGCTGGATGAGGATGGATACGTAAAGAAAAATGATCAGGCTGAGCAATCGGAAGATGCGGCGAGCCTGAACTGATCGTATTGGCTCACACCGACTTAACTAATATCTCCAAAATACCTAGACCCCCGCCTTCGCGGGGGTAACGGGGGAGAGAAATAGTACCTCCCGTCATTCCGGCGAAGGCCGGAATCCAGCCCCACCGGTTCCGCCCCCAGCACTCACCCCTGGAACCTAGCCGCCCGCGCCGCATGCAGCTTTTTATAGCTCTCAATCAAGCGCAGATGCTTGTCCAATCCTTCCAGCTGCATATTCGTCGGCGTCAGACCATAAAAACGCAGGCTGCCATCGACTGAGCCCACCACCGCATCCATGGTGGCCTCACCAAACATCCGGTTCAGGTTATAGCGATAATCTTCCAACGCCAGATCCTCATCCAGCGCAATCTCCAGCACCACTTGCACCGCACGATAGAACAACCCGCGTTCAACGGTATTGTCGTTGTACTGCAGGAAGGTCTCCACCAGCTCCAGCGCTTCTTCATGACGCTGCAGGGCGAGGTAAATGAGCAGCTTCAGCTCCAGAACGGTGAGCTGACCCCAGACGGTGTTCTCATCAAATTCCACACCAATCAGCGTAATGATGGTCTCGTAGTTGTCGATCTGGCTCTCTTCCAGTCGTTCAACCAGTTCCTCCAGCGCGTCATCTTCCAACCGGTGCAGGTTGAGAATGTCTTCGCGGTAGTCCAGTGCCTTGTTGGTGTTATCCCAGATCAGGTCTTCTACCGGATAAACCTCGGAATAGCCGGGTACCAGAATACGACAGGCCGATGCACCCAGGTCATCGTAGGTGGCCATATAGACCTCCTTGCCCATGTCTTCCAGGATTGCGAACAGGCGTTCCGCCTCGGCCTGGTTGGTATCTCCGTGATCGCCGGACTTGGTTTTCGGAGTAAAGTCCCACTCAACAAATGCATAATCGGATTTGGCGCTGAAGAAACGCCAGGAAACCACACCGGTGGAATCGATAAAATGCTCGACAAAGTTGTGCGGCTCGGTCACCGCCAGGCTATTGAAGGTCGGCGGTGGTACGTCGTTCAGACCTTCAAAGCTGCGGCCCTGCATCAGTTCGGTCAGACTGCGCTCCAGTGCCACATGCAGGCTCGGGTGCGCACCGAAGGACGCAAACACGCCGCCAGTGCGCGGATTCATCAGGGTCACGCACATCACCGGGAACTTGCCGCCGAGAGAGGCGTCCTTTACCAAAATCGGGAAGCCCTGCTTTTCCAGCTCTTCAATACCTTCGAGAATATCCGGGTACTTTTGCAGAATCTCTTTAGGTACATCCGGCAGCGCAATTTCCTGCTCCAGAATTTCCTTTTTCACCGCCCGCTCGAAGATTTCTGACAGGCACTGTACCTGGGCTTCCGCCAGAGTATTACCGGCACTCATACCATTACTAAGAAACAGGTTTTCGATCAGGTTGGACGGGAAATACACCGACTCGCCGTCTGACTTGCGCACAAACGGCAGGGAACAGATACCGCGGTCGGCACGACCAGAATTGGTATCAACCAGGTTAGAACCGCCCAGCTCCCCTTCCGGATCGTAAATCGCCCGGGTGTAGTCATCGAGAATGCCCGCAGGCAAGGCGTCGTCGTCTTCCAGTGCAAACCACTTTTCATTCGGGTAGTGCACGAACTCGGCATCGGCGAGTTCCTCGCCAAAGAACTGATCGTTGTAAAAGAAATTGCAGCTCAATCGCTCAATAAATTCGCCCAGCGCAGAACACAGAGCGCTCTCTTTTGTCGCTCCTTTACCATTGGTAAAACACATGGGCGAGGCTGCGTCGCGGATATGCAGAGACCAGACGTGGGGCACGATATTACGCCAGGAAGCAATCTCGATCTTCATACCCAGGTCGGCAAGAATTTTCGTCATATTGGCAATGGTCTGCTCCAGCGGTAGATCTTTGCCTTCGATAAAGGTCTGATGCTCCGCGTCCGGCTCCACCATGAGCAGCGCCTGGGCGTCCTCCGCCAGATTCTCCACCGTCTCAATCTGAAAGTCCGGACCGGTCTGGATCACCTTTTTCACGGTACAACGGTCGATGGAGCGCAGGATGCCCTGTCGGTCCCTCTCGGAGATATCCTCCGGCAATTCCACCTGGATTTTGAAGATCTGGTTGTAGCGGTCATCCGGGTCCACGATATTGTTCTGGGAAAGGCGGATGTTGTCGGTAGGAATATCCCGTGCCAGGCAGTACACCCGGACAAAATAGGCCGCACACAGGGCCGATGAAGCCAGGAAATAATCGAACGGGCTGGGGGCGGAACCGTCTCCCTTGTACCGGATCGGCTGATCCGTGATGACCGTGAAGTCATCGAATTTGGCTTCAAGTCGCAGGTTATCAAGGAAGTTGACGCTGATTTCCATGGAAACTACCGGTTTGGGGCTGAATGGGGACAATAAATGGCCAAGCGAAGCCGCGGCATTATCCCGATTTTTCCCCGCTTCGTCTTGCCAGAATATTAAGGGACCTCTGACCAAATCCGTGATACCTCAGGTATTGCGGACTTGATCCGAGGTATCTTAGAACCGGCCGGCCTTCTCGCAACTGTGATCCACCGCAAAGCACCGCCAGGCGCCGCATCTATACTCGCCACCTTATTCATCTCCACCTAAGAGGTACCCATGAAGCTCTTTAAGCACCTGAACAAGATCGTCCTCCCTCTTCTGATTACTGCCATCAGCGCCCCGAGTTTCGCCGCCAACAAGACAGGGGTTGGCCTCGGTGTCGCCCACGACCTGGGGCTGGGCGTGACCGCACAGTTGCGAGGAACTTCGATCTTTTTCAACAGCGACGCCATCGCCGTTGATATGCGCTTGCAGAACTTCAGCAACAATCTGGGCACCATGCATGCTTACATCGATGCGGGCGGCTTTTATCGGGACGGTGACGGGAATGGCGACTACTACCAGACCGGTATCCGCCTGCCGGTAGGCCTGAGCTTTGGTATCGCACCGAGCCTCGAGGCCTACATTCAGGCAGTACCGCACTACGGATTTAGCGATGTGGACTACTACGAAGGCTTCGACGTGGATGGCGCGCTGGGCATTCGTTTGCGCTTTTGATGGGATAGCTCCCCATTGCCACGAACCAGTGTGCAATGGGGTGCTCCGAACGTGAAAATGATCAAACACCGACGATACGTGCGCGGAACTTTCGGCCTTTGATTTTTCCGGCAGAGAGCTTGCTCAGTGCTTTCTTGGCCACGGGCCGCTCTACCGCCACAAAGGTAGAAAAATCGAACAGCTGAATCTTTCCGATCTGAGTGCCATCGATACCACCATCGCCGGTCAGGGCACCCACAACATCACCGGCACGCACCTTCTGTTTTTTGCCACCGTCAATCTGCAGCGTGGACATCACCGGACGTGTCGGCGCAAATCCCCGTGACAGCTCGGGCACTTCCAGCAGAGTAATTTTCTGCTGCATCAGCTCTTCCAGCCGTTCCAGCTTGTAAATTTCCTTTTTACTTACCATTGAGAGCGCCACGCCCTTCTGCCCTGCCCGTCCTGTACGACCAACGCGGTGCACATGCACCTCTGGATCACGGGATAGATGGTAATTCACTACCACCGGCAACTCTTCGATATCCAGCCCGCGCGCTGCCACATCCGTTGCCACCAGAACCGAGGCACTACCGTTGGCAAACAGCGCCAGGGTGCGGTCGCGGTCCTTCTGCTCCATATCTCCGTGCAGAGCCAGCGCGGCAAAGCCTGCGCGCTTGAGCGCTTGCGCGGCTTCTTCGGTTTCCTTTTTGGTATTGCAGAACACCAGCGCTGACGAGGCATCGTAACTGGCCAGTAGCTGGTACAGCGCCCCAGGGCGCGCTTCATTGTTTTCCACCCGGTAGTAGTTCTGCTCAATGGTGCTCTTGGTGTGCGCCGCGGCCACTTCCACCTTGACCGGGTCCCACAGCACGCGGGTTGCAAGTGCATCAATGGTTTTCGGGTAGGTAGCGGAAAACAGCAGTGTCTGACGCTCCTTCGGCAGCTCTGCCAGAATCTGATCCAGCACCGCCTGGAATCCCATATCCAGCATGCGGTCGGCTTCATCCAGCACCAGCGTATCCACATGGCTCAGATCGAGATTGCCCTTGCGCAGGTGGTCCTCAATTCGCCCCGGGGTACCGACCACGATATGAGCCCCGTGTTTGAGGGAACCGATCTGAGGCCCGAACGGCATACCACCGCACAGAGTCAGGATCTTGATGTTGTGGATGGCCCGCGCCAGCTTGCGCAGCTCCCGCGCCACCTGATCGGCCAGCTCCCGGGTCGGACACAGCACCAGAGACTGGACCCGAAACTGCTCGACCTTCAGCTTGTGCAATAACCCGAGACCAAACGCCACCGTCTTGCCGGAGCCTGTTTTGGCCTGCCCTATCACATCCTTCCCCGCAACAATCGCCGGCAGCGCCGCCGCCTGAATCTCGGTCAGTCGCTCGTAGCCCAAATCCTTCAGGTTCTTCAATAAGGGGTTTTGTAAAGGAAGAGACTGGAAATCGCGGGGGTGGTCAGCGTTGGCAATGGTCACAGCGGGAACTCGGATAGGGAAAATAGCCGCGTATTGTAGTTAAGGAGCGCGCGGTTTCCTATCCATATATCTTGAGCGAACAACCCGCAGTACACCTTTTCATGGCAGTCACCAGGCTTCTCTTGAGGTACGGGGTGTGATTTCATTCTGTAAGCAAGGCAGTAGCGCAGTAATCCGCGCTGGAACACTAGGAACTGTACAGTATGAAAACGGACATCGCGATCATAGGCGGGGGCCTTGCAGGCATGGCAATTGCCTGCGGACTCGAAACCGCGGGCATAGATTACCGCCTCATAGAACAGCGACAACTCCCAGTATCCGACGGTATGGGCATTGTCCTGCACCCTTCAGGGTTGCACGCACTGCACCTTCTTGGAGTGGATTACCAGCAGTTGAACGAGTACATACCCCTCAGCCACATGGTATTCGGAACGCCCAAACACAATAGCATCGCAGAGCAACCTGTAGGTTATGAGGGCTACCCGGTCGTATCGACATTACGTTCCACACTGCATCGATTGCTGTATCGCAACGTCGACATAAAGCGCTGCCTGCCACAACAGCAACTGGTTACAGTCGAACAGTTTGGAAGCTTTACACGCCTTACACTCTCCACAGGAGAGACAGTGGAGGCACGCAGTGTCCTTTTCACAGATGGGATTCACGGGTTTGAACCCGAAGCCGCAAAAATTGAACAGACCACACAAGGGGTCTGGCGCTGGCTGATAGACACCAACTTCGATCAGGAACGGGCGTACGAAATACACAACGGAAAATACCGCCTGGGGATCTTCCCGGTAACCAGCTCCCGCGCTTATGTATTTCTCAGTTCCCAACCATGTGCATTCAACCACGAATCCCGATACAGCAACAAAGACCTCCGACAGATACTGGAGCGTTTCGGCCAGGCTGGTGAGACGGTCAGTCGTAGCACCACCGAGCATACGAAGGTCCGATTCGACCGAATCACTGAGAACAAGGTGTGCTGGTTAAGCGATAGTGGATTCCTCCGAATAGGCGACGCTGCCCACGCAGTATCACCGAACCTGGGCATGGGTGCCTCCCTCGCGTTTGAAGACGCCGCAGAGTTGGTAAAGCTCATCAAGTCAAAACCCGAACCCAGGATCGATTCCGATCTGACACGAGCGTACATATCTGCAAGACATAAACGAGTCCTAAAAATAAAATCCTACTCAAGAATGTTCGGGAAAATCGCGCACCTGCCCGGGGAACGGCTAAACCACGTAAAACTCGCGGCAATTAAGTATTCCAGTCGCATACCAAAGATCGGAAACGGTGGCGCTATCTATAAGCCGTACTTCAAGCACACAGAGAAGACAGACTGATTCCGCCTGCATTATTTTCGGCCACTCACCACATGGACCTGGATTTTTTACCGCTACCGTCTCGCGCAAAAAACTCCGCTGCTTTCAAAGCTGAACCAGCGTGCAAGAAAAAATACGAATAAAATTCTCGAAAAACATCGCACGCAGCGATCAAAACCAAACAGATTGGACACGTGTACCATAAAATTAATACAACAAAAAAATTAATACACGCCTTGCGAGAACCCTGAAACAAAATCACACCCGCGTACCGATTAACAAACCAGAACAATGGTTCCAGGATTATCAAACTCGAAAAACCGGTTAAGTTGAAACCGATAAACACCCAAGAAACCGTCAAGCACGCAAAAACATCCTCTTCAGTAGAAACATATCTTCAACAACAAACACACCCGTACCAATACAGCCTCAGCGCGCAATTCCACATAAAGTTGAAACTCACGAAAACCCGATCTGGGCAGGTGCGACATTTCACCGCATTACACGCGAAAATAATTTTTTTGCGCATTGACGAAAAAAATAATTCCTGATGAAATGCGCCGCCTTGCTACTCAAGCAATCTTTTCCCATCGAAAAAACGTTATCGAGAATATTTTTTTACGAAGAATTTTTTATGTAACAAAACTTCGCTAGCGTACACCGCAGATCAATCGACACAGCGCGCCAAGTGGACCCGGAAAGTTTTCACGGGAAGCGAACTCGCTTTCCGTCACACCGTGGCCATGGGCATCAGAGTTACCATCGGATGGTTTTATTGTGAAAATTGGAATTTACTTCGACTCCACGTCTGGCAATACCGAAGTCGCAGCCAAGCAGATACATGACTTCTTCGGGGATGATCTCGCTGAACTGAACACGATTTCAGATGCGGGTTTTCCCGACCTGGAAATTTATGATCTCGTGATCTTTGGCATACCAACCTGGGACTACGGGCACTTACAATCGGACTGGGAAGAACTCTGGCCCGAGCTCGAAGAGACCGATCTTTCAAATGCGACAATCGCGCTGTTCGGCCTGGGGGACCAGTATGGATACCCTGAGTGGTACCTTGATGCCATGGGAATATTGCACGATCTATGTGTGGGAAAAGGAGCAGAGATCATTGGCCACTGGCCGAATCAGGGCTACGAATTTGAAAGCTCAAAAGCACTGACGGACGACGGGAAACATTTTGTCGGTCTCGCACTTGATGAAGACTGCCAACCGGAAAAGACAGAGCAACGTATTACAGACTGGTGTACTTCACTACTGCAACAGATGAGTAGTAAGTGCGATGCTGCTGCGGAGGTCTCTGCCGTATGATCAGCAACCCATGTTACCGCGAAAACCTCTCCGAGCTACTCCTTCGAAGCAGCGATAGATCTTCCACAGAGGTACTGTACCTGTACAAAGAAAGCCGAATAAAGCGGACACAATTTTCAGCTTCGGTCAGAGCACTTGCCAGCGAACTCGAGAGCGTGATCAATCCCGGTGACCACATACTGATCATGCTGAACGACTCGCCATCACTGGCGCAGATGTTCTTGGCAATCATCGCGGTAGGTGGCGTTCCAGCGATCATCAACCCAAAGATTCGCTGTGAAACCATCGAAGCTATGATTTCGCAGAAGACCCCCGCGTTCATTGTGACCTCCTTTGAAAAAGCGCATACGCTCCCCCATTGGTCTGATATCGAGATCATTCTTCTTGAAGAAGACTTGCAGGCTGATAATGGCCTCTCTCCTGAGCAGTATGGATTCGCGAAAGGTAATCCAGAATGGGATGATTTCTATGAGACATCCAGCGAAGCGCTCTGCTATCTGCAATATACATCCGGATCTACGGGCACACCGAAAGGGGTAATGCATTCCGCTGCAGGTACTTTGGCTTTCTGCGAGGCCGTCGCTGGGAAGCTGCTCAGCCTGAACAACCAACATGTGTGCTACTCAGCACCCAAAATGTTCTTTGGTTATGGCATGGGTAACTCGCTTTTTTTCCCGCTATACGCAGGCTGCACCGCTATTCTTGATGATGCCTGGCCCACACCCAAAGGAATTATCGACAACATCACCCGATACATGCCCTCTGTGCTGTTTGCCGTACCGGCCATTTACAATGCATTGCAAGGCCATGCGAGCCTGATAGCAAGATCAATCGAGCACGCGGTATCTGCCGGTGCCCCTCTTCCCGAAACCGAATACCGATACTGGTTGAAACAGGGCGTTGAAGTGTGTGACGGCATTGGCGCGACGGAAGTGGGACATATTTTTCTTGCCAATCGCCCGGGAAACACCCGTGCCGGAGCTACTGGCCGGGTGCTGCCGGGGTACGAGTGCATGCTCGTAGACGATAACGGCGACGAGATATCTGCGCCCGACACACAAGGGGTACTGCTGGTCAGAGGAGATAGTGTAAGTTCCGGCTATTACGGCCAACACGAAAAAACGTCTGAGAAATTCAATCAGGGGTGGTACCGGACGGGCGACAACTTTGTAATGGACGCCGACGGCTACTACTACTATCGAGGTCGCGAAGACGACATGTTCAAGGTAAATGGGCGCTGGGTGACTCCGGCTCTTATTGAACAGAGTCTGCTCGTGCAATTCCCCTCGTTGCTTGAGTGTGCTCTTGTTCCATCAAGTGGTGGCGCAACCCCCTCACAACCCATCCTGTTTCTGGTGGCGGATCAGAAGATTGTCACCGCACGGTCTGTGCTGGAATTTGTTCAGAATCGTTTCGACTCCTACATGCATCCCGTGGAAATTCTGTACCTCGATTCCCTTCCCAGAAATGACAACGGGAAAGTGGTTCGCAAAGAAATGACGATGATTGCAAGCCAGCACACCGAATCTGTGGAGACATCTGAATGCGCGTAATTGACGTTGATTGCCACCTTCCGGAACCCGCATTTAATAGCGTCGACCCAGGTGATAGTGATACCTACCCGATCCGTTACGCCCGGTTTGAAACCGGCAGTATCGGCGTGGACTATCTGCAACAAATGGCCGCCCGGATTCTACGCAGGCATCAGGTTAAAGCGGATGATATCGATCTGATTGTCTCTCTGTCGCTCGCGCCAGACCACTTGATCGGTGATACCAGTGTAATGGGGCCAAAAATCGGACACCCATTCCAAAGTGTGATCGGTGCGAACAAGGCTTTCGTTTTCGACCTGATGGAATCAAGCCTCGCCAAAGCACTTTCAATCATCAACACCCTGGCGATCGCCGAGTCCTACAGCAATATTTTAGTGATCCGATATGACAATAATCAGTCGTTTGATCCCGATCCCGAGAGTGGTTTTATAAGCTCCGACGGCGCTGCGATTGCCTTGCTGGAAGCGGATCGGCAACAAATTGCTGCGACATATCCCCTCAATCTAGACATTGAGCCGCTAAGCATCAATCTGAATACAAAAATCAAATCGGCAAATGACAAGAAAGGTCAGTTCAGCTTTGCTTATCACCCCAACCTTCAAAACACGGTCGAAAGCACCATCACCTCTACGCACAACCGGAATAGCGACCTGTACGACGACTACGTGATTGAATCCTGGATAGGTGGCGATTTATTAAACGCGGGGCCCTTCACATTCTTTCAATGGATGAAGAGCAATCTCGAAACAAATAGTGGAGCGACCGGCCTCTACTCGTATGACCCATTCGCATCAGCGATTGATTTCGTAACGTTGACCGTGAGCCAGGCTAAATCATGAAAAAGGCGAAAATAGCATCGATCGCGAGCCAGCTGCCCGCACGTCGATATAAAAATACTGATCCGGTCTTCAGCGAACTTCCTGAGATGTCAAAACTGTGGTGGCGTTTTTGGGGCATTGAAGAGCGCGGCTATTTCAGTCCCGAGCTCGGTGAGAATGAACTGACCGTTTCACTCTCCGTTCTCAGTCGCCTGCTGAAAGCCAACAATCTGAAAGCTGAGGATATTGATCTTATCATTTGCGCAGCATCTTGCCCTGTGTTGACAGATATCGGCAGCGTGAAAGCGGTCAATGCTCCGCGCCTGTATCCGAGATTGAGCCGGGTATTGCGTGAAGAAGCAGGCCTGACGAATGCCATGCACTTTGATATCCAGATGGAATGCGCAAGCTTTTTACTGGGTCAGAAGCTTGCAGCCTCGTTCATCGAGCAAGGGAAAGTCAGAAACGCAATCGTTCTTTGCTGTGAGTACATCTCCAACATGATGGACTACACCGACCGAAGTTCCACAATATTTTCCGACGGATGCGCAGCGACACTACTCACCGTCAGTGACGATGAAGGCGAGCTGCTCGCTAGCGCACAACACAGCGATGCTACACATTACACGATCGCCACAGGGAAATGGCGCCTCCCATCAAATGGGTGCCAGACAGCGCCCACAAAGCTTTACTTCACCCTGGACGAAGATGGCCAGAAGCAGATGCAGGAATTTGTTCCGCAAAATGTACCCATCGCAATTCACCGTGCCCTGGAAAAAGCGGATCTGAAAAGTGACAAGATCAGCGAATTCGTGTTTCACCAGCCATCTCCCCTCCTCGTGCACGCCTGGGCATCCGGCGTCGACTGCCCTGAAGAGAAATATCTCACAACCATGGATAAGGCGGGCGTCATGGTGTCCGCTTCTATCCCCTATACCCTGCATCAATCCCTGAAGCAGGCACGTATCCAGAAAGGTGACACTATCGTAATGGCTGGCGCGGCGACGGGATGGGGGTTTGCGGCACAGGTGTGGCGTGTCGGCGATATCGTTATCTGCTGAACATATTTAATTTAACCGGGGGAGTCCCCCAAATTTTCTCTAAACAGGTGACATTATGGACAATCTTATCGAGACGATCAGAAGCCTCGCAATCGAAGCCGGCGAGCTGGAAGACACGGAAATCGGTCTTCAGGACAACCTGGAAGACGTAGGCCTGGATTCTCTGGCCGGGCTGGAGATCACGGTAGGCTTGGAGAAAAAGTATAAAGTAAAGGTTCCACCGTCCCGCTATGAAGAAATGGTGACCATTCAGGCCATTGCCGATCTGATCAATGAACTGGTCGACGCGAAAGAAGCAGCGACCGCCTGATCGAGATTTGTTCAATGAAGGAACGAGCGAAAATTTTCGCTGACGAACTGGTCGTTGGTGCAGGTCTTACCGGGCTGGTCTACGGGAATGTAGCCGCCGCTTCCGGGAAACGTGTGGTTGTCATAGACAAACACACAAAAGTTGGTGGCTATGCCACCAACTTTTCCCGTAAAGGCGAATATATATTCGATTGCAGTCTTCACAAGATTACCGGGTTCGGCAAAAACGGAAACCTCGAAGATGCGTTGACCCGTACGGGACTCATTGACCTTGTGGACTTTGAGACCTACGAACACTTGACGAACATCTTTATCGGAAAGCGAAACCTTCGTCTGTCTGCACACCCTGAGCAATTCATAGCTCAGTTACTGCAGGCGTTCCCCGATGAGGCTGAGTCAATACAGCGTTTCGTCTCAGATATAAAAGGCTGCGGCTATCAGAACTACATGATCGCACGATTGGCTCTGGGCGAGCACGAACTCAGTCTGGATGAAATCGTGCGTGGGCGGAAACTAAGTCGAATCACTACATACGACTATCTCTGCGAGCTATTCAACAACCGGGAACTGATTACGCTATTTTGTGCAATTGCAATCAATCTTGGTGTAGAAGCCTATGAAGTCGATGCGCTGTACTTCCTCCATTTTGCTTACACGTTCTTCTTTACAGAGAAACGTTTTGTCAAAGGATCGTCACAGGCGCTATCTGACACCCTGGCCGGTGAGTTTACACGTCGCGGCGGTCAATTGATCGTCCGAGAGGAGGTAAACCGCTTGAAGGTGAAAGAAGGCACCGTCACCGGCTGCCTGACCAGACGGTACGACATAACCGCAGGACACACCGTGTTCACCGGTTGCCCCAATCAGATTATCGATCTCAGCCCTTCAACGACAGAGTTAGATCGTTTCGCTGAAAAGTTGGAATCTCTGGAGTTCGGGCTGGGTGCCTTTATCGTCTATCTCGGACTGGACAGACCGCCGAAGGATATCGGGATAACAGAAGACGACTATCTGTTCGCTTCGACGCAGTACCTGGACTGCGCAGAAGGACTCGCCGCATCCGACGAGCGGTATCAGCACTGGCCGCTTTCGGTATCAAACTACTCGGTACTCGATTCCTCCTACGGAAACGTCATCCAACTCGAAGTACTGGATCATCAGTCTGACTGGTTCGAACTGGATCGTCAGACATACAAGAAACGGAAAATTGCGATTGCACAACTATTGATCGATCGTTTTGCGTCACATTTTCCGGATATCAAAAAGCACATTCGGTATTTCGACGTATCGACGCCGAAGACCAGTAAAAAGTTCACCAACTCGTACGGTGGGTCCTCTTTCGGGTACAAACCAACGCCGAAAAGAAACGTGCGATTTCTACAGAAACCACCATTTCAGGGGCTTCAGTTTGTCGGAACCTGGATAAACGGAGCCGGTTACGAACCCGCCATGTGCCTCGGGTTTACCGCCGCCACCATCCGCAATCGACAACCGATCCCAGAAGGAGCATAAGACCATGTCGCAGCAGGCTGTCGTACACCAAGCCAACATTGACCGTATCAACAAAGTCACTGAGCGTCTCATTCTATCGTCTGAAAAAAAATCAATGAGCACTCTCCACGATCATCCTTGGGACATGGAGATTGTCGAACCTCCTTTTCTAAAAAAGCGTGAGCGTATTTCCATTTACGGCACAGAGTTCTGGGATAAAGCGACACCTGAAGAAATTCAGAAACTCTCCCAGGAGGAAATGATTACCTGGTGGTCAGCATTCGTGCATCTCGAATCTCTGGTCGTTGAGTACTACATGAAAGAGCTCAACAACGGTGCCTTCGATGATCTTCCATTGGTAAGAGACTACATGAAGCACTTCATCAAGGAAGAGCTCGTACACACGCTGGTATTCAAGAAAGCCATCCGTTACTACGGCAGCGACATCTATCCAATGCCTGATTTTCTCAGGACTTTCTACGATGACAATGCCGGTACCGGGCAATACCCTTTGATGGCCGTATTTCTGACCATGGTCATCGAATGGATAGCAGATGAATATCAACGTCTTGATGTCGATGCGGACTACGTACATCCGATGGCGAAAGCGGTGGTGCAAGCCCACTGGAAAGAAGAGATGCGGCATATCAAGTGGGGGCAACAGATGATTCAGAACCTCATTGACAGTGACCCCACATTCAAACACCAAGCTCAGGAGTTGACCGCAGTATATCTTCGCCAGCTGGTGGACCAGGGCATCACAAATATCGATTGCTTCGAAAAGATCGGCTTCCAGGACCCCGCTTTCAAAGACCACGAACATCTGCTTGATGTCATTCTCTACTCCGACCACAGGCAGAAACTCAATGATCAGCTTGTGATGCCAAGCATTCACTACTTCGTAAAATCTGGTATTTACCACCCTGACTACCACGACATCTGGGTAATGCAGGGGTTCGAGCGCGTAATTAATAATGCATTAGCGAGAGGCCAGCAGTAATGACACAGCGCATAAGTTCTATCGATGAAGTGATTCAATCCATGGACGCCCGCTTTCAGCCTGCGGCCAGTAAAGGCGTAGATGCAAAGTATCAGTGGATCATCAATGGAGAGAACGGCAAAGAGTTCTGCATCCACGTTAACAATGGTGAGTTCGCCATACTCGAGGGGCGCAGGGAAAACCCAGATGTGACTTTTGAAACCGACGAGAACTCCTATCTGCGACTGGTGAATAATGAGCTGAAGGGAATGACAGCGATATTGACGCGCAAACTTCTCGTGAAAGGCAACATTTATCTCGCCAGTAAAATGGACAATATTTTCAAATAATTGAGGCAGTGGAAAATCTCATGGCTTTAGAGATAGCGGGAATGGGTTGTAAGATACCCGATCGATGTGTTTCAAATGCAGATCTTGTCAAAATGATGAATACCTCTGAGGAATTCATCATCGAACGTACGGGTGTCATCTACAGACACCATGCGGCGAGCGGACAAGCATGTAGTGACTTGATGATTCCCGCGGCCATACAGGCAATGGAAAATTCCGGAATAGGCCCTTCAGAAATCGACTTTTTGCTGGTGAATACGTTATCGCCAGACCACCACGATCCATCCCAGGCCTGCTTGATTCAGCGAAAGCTGGGCCTCGACTGCGTTCCGGCGATGGACTTACGGGCCCAGTGCAGCGGATTCGTATATGGCCTTGAACTGGCTAACGCACTTCTCAACAACGACAAATACGAGAATATTCTCATCGTTTGTGGCGAGGTGCTGTCAAAGCGTATGGATTGCTCCGACAAAGGTCGGAATCTGGCCATCCTGCTTGGAGATGGCGCCGCCGCTGCGGTTGTCCGTAAAAGTGAAAATGCTAAATCGGGGATGCTCGACTGCCAGCTAGGAGCTGATGGTAACTACTTTGATCTGCTGATGACCAAAGCCCCTGGATCTGCAGGTATCCGATTTCTAAGTCCAGAACAGATTGAGGCTGGGGATACCGAGTTTGTCATGAATGGGCGCCCGATGTTTGAGCACGCCAGTAATACGCTGATCCGACTTGCCAAGGAAACCCTTGAACACAACGAATTAACTCTCGACGATATTGACTATGTCATTTGTCATCAACCAAATCTCAGAATACTGGATTGTGTGCGAGAGGAACTACGCATCCCCAAGGAAAAGTTTCTTATAACCGTGCATAAGCTCGGCAATATGGCCTCCGCCTCATTGCCCGCAACATTGGCGTTAAATATGGACAGACTCTCCTCTGGTCAGACGGTACTCTGTCTCGCTTACGGTTCCGGTGCGACCTGGGGAAGCCTGGTGTACCGGGTTCCCTGACCATGAAATGCCACAGCCGTGAAAACTGGGTTTGCGACGAACTGAAAATTCTGGGTTCAAGTGGTGTATCGGTTTATGCCGTCCCGATCAATGACCATGAATTTGCATTGTTCGAGGGTGGTATCGGACGGGATAGCGATTTACTTCTTACGCAGTTGGCCGAACACGGGATACCCCTGGAAGCCATACGCTATTGGTTTGTATCCCACAAACACTATGACCACTGTGGAATGCTTCCCTACGTCGTACCACTTATGCCAAATGTGGAAATCGTCGCAAGTGCAGCAACGATCGCTGCCTGGCAGAGCGCGTCGACCCGTGCAGTCATCAGCAGACTGAATACGGATCTGGGTGTGCCCACTCTGTCAACGGATTGTATCAGCCTAAACGCAATGCCCAGTAGGGTGCTCGATCTCGGGGTGTCCTTTGTGGCCGGCGCCTGGCTCACAGTCGTCACTTTAGCCGCCCCAGGACATTCACCGGATCATGTGTGTTTCTATGACTTCCAGAGACAACGGCTATTCACCGGGGATTGTCTGGGGGAGCTCGATCCAGCAACGCATCAATGGCGCCCATTAATATTCGACCACGCAGCGGCATACCTGGAAACCCTGAACACGCTCAGCCGGAGCCCTGTACGTCAGATAGTGACCGCGCATCACGGCGTACTTACCCCTGAGGGCAGCGAGAATATTGTCGCCGACTGTCTTGAGCAGACGCAGCAATGTATCCGGAAGATCCGCCAAACAGCTTGCAGCGAACAGATCTCCGAGGATCTCCATCGGCACTGGCATGAACTTAGCGCGACATTCGTACCGAAAAGCCTCCATCGCAGCAGCATGAAGCGGATGGTCGACCTGATTCTGAATATGTCCCCGGACACCTTCGATAGGTGTCCGGCTTCTACAACATTAGCGTGAGAGAACTATGTATAGCTCTTTGAAAGACAAAACCGTCATCGTAACCGGCGGAACCCGTGGAATCGGTAAAGGCATTGTAGACGCCCTCAGCCAGAGCGGCGCCAGAGTGGTATTCACCTACCGCAACAACGAAGCGCTGGCACGGGATATCGAGGGCGACAGCGCCGCACAGGGCCTGTACTGCCGCGGTGTGCAAGCGGATGTCGCTGATCCGGAGCAATGCCAGGCGGTAGTGGATGATGTAATCGCCAATGAAGGAAGCCTATACGCCCTCGTCAATAATGCAGGGATTACCGCCGACCAGGCCTTCATGACCATGCCAGCGGAAAGCTGGGATCGAGTAATCGATACCAATCTTTGCGGCAGTGCCTTTATCACTCAGGCTGCGTTAAAGCACATGATCCATCACGACAACGCCAAGGTTCTTTTTATCTCTTCCGTCAGTGGACTTCAGGCAAGTGCAGGACAGGCAAATTACTCGGCATCCAAGGCGGGCCTGGTCGGACTGACAAAAACTCTCAGCCATGAAATGGCTCGTTTCGGTGTTCAGGTCAACTGTATCGCCCCCGGGTTTATCCGTACCGACATGGTCGATCAGATGAATGAGCTGGCGATGAAAAAGCTTACAAAAATGATTCCCGCCCGGCGCGTTGGTGAAGTAAGCGAGGTGGCTAAGGCCACGCTCTTCCTGCTGTCAGATCACGCCGATTATATCACCGGGCAAACACTGGTAATCGATGGCGGACTGAGCGCCTAGCACAACCTACCCCGCGCAATCAGCTGCGCCACAAGGAGAGTACAATGCGAAGAGTAGTCGTTACGGGTATCGGGGTGGTATCACCTCTGGGCAGTCAGATTCAATCTTTCTGGGGAGGATTGATGGATAGCCAGAGTGGTATCGACAGGCTTACAAAGCTGGATGCGGATAAATACCCTCGCCCTCTGGCAGCGGAGATCAAAGACTGGGAGCAACTACCACAAAGTAAGGATCCGAGTCTCGCGACATTTGGCCAGGCGGTCGGATACAGTGTGGCTGCGGCCAGTATGGCAATTACCGATGCCAATCTCGATATCGACCCGGACAAGCCAAATCGCTATGGCGTTTTGATCGGCACAACCATGGGCAACCAGGACCTGGTTGAACGGGCGATCGACCGCCACAATTTACAGGAAGATCAGGACCCCGCGATTGTCCCGAAAGCCGATATCGAGAATTTCAGCCCGGCAAAGCTGAGCACTGAGACGGCAAAACGACTGTCGCTGTACGGTGGGTCTGCAACGCTGGTAAACGCATGTGCAGCCGGAAACTACTCCGTGGGTGTCGGCTTCGACCGCATTCGTAGCGGAAGGAATGATGTCATCCTGGCGGGGGGCGCGGACCCATTCAGTCGTACCTGCTATACCATCTTCCACCGCCTCAATGCGTCCACCAAGGGCCCCTGCCGACCTTTCGATGAGAACCGCGATGGAATGGTTGTAGGCGAAGGTGCTGCGTTTCTGGTGCTTGAGGAACTGGAGCACGCTAAAGCGCGCAACGCACAGATCTATGCGGAAGTTACTGGCTACGCCCTCACCTGCGATGCCTACCACGCGACCGCACCGCATCCGGAGGGTAACGGCGCCGTCCGCGCCATGAAACAGGCGTTGGAAATGGCGGATATCGAGAAAGCGGACATTGATTATATCAGTGCGCACGGCACAGGCACTCGGGCCAACGATGAGTCAGAAGCCATTGCGCTACACCGGGTGTTCGGCGATACACTCAATGAAATCCCGGTGAGTTCCATCAAATCCCTGATCGGACACTGTATGGGCGCTGCGAGCGGCTTTGAAGCGGTTGCCTGTGTGTTGGCACTGAAAGAGCAGGCACTGCCCCCCACTGCAAACACTCAGAACCTGGACCCCGCGTTCCCCTACCCGCTGGATATCGTCCCCAATCATGCCAGAGAAGCAAAAGTAAACCATGTGCTAAGCAATGCGTTTGCCTTCGGTGGCAATGTCGCTTCCATTGTAATGAGCCGCTACGAATAAAGGTGCCCTATGACTTTTGCCATTGAACGTTTTACCGTCAAATTCCCGGAAACGGTTTCCGCGAATACATGCTTTGATGCCGTCAGAGCAGGGGCACTTACCGGCACCTTCTCAAACTATGACGCAGACAAAAGTATCGGGAAGAGCCGACACCTGAGTGCTGCAACCAAGCTATTCAGCTCCACTGCGTGCAAACTTCTCGAGGATTCGGAATCGGCTGAAACCCTGCAGAGAGACCCAGGTGCCATTGGTGTTTTCTTTGCCGGTGAGCACATTAATCTGGAAGACGACTTCGTTTTCGACATGTGTGCACGGAATCACGGCCCCGATTATGTCAGCCCACTGCACGCGCCAAATACCCTTGCGAATGTGGTGGCAAGCCATTTCGCCCGTTTTGCGGGTGTCCAGGGTCCAAACTGTACAGTTTCTTCAGGTCAATCCAGCCTTGCCCACACCCTGGATCTCGCGTTTCTGAGTATAGAGAACGAGTCAATTAATCTGGGAATTATTGGCGCGGTAGAAATTTTCTCACCCTATCATCAGTCGCTGCACTCAAAGCCCCGAGAACTCGCCTGTAGTTTCGTGGTTCGTCGATCCCGGGAAGACGATCAGGTGCTAGTCCACATTCCAACGATTTTCACCAGTCCAACACCAGACCTGAACAGCGTCGTGACAATGATCAACCAATCGATCAACACCAAGAATCTGCCTGCGGGTCTCGATTGTCTGATCATTGCTTCTGCATCGAAATTCTACGATGACAGCAAGTCGCTTGCTGCCGCGATGTACGCCAGCAATAGCGCACAGTACGTGATAGATGGCGAAGCATGGCTCGGCCAAACTGGCGAATGCGCAAATGCCTTTGTTTTCGCGGGATGGGTTAATGAAACGTTAACCAAGGGACTTCAGGTTCCAAAGGAAGCTACTCCGTATGTACTCGGGGAACCTACTGCAGCACCGTCAACCATTGGCATCCTTGCCTGTGACGACGACGGGCAACATAGCCTTGTGATCTTTCAGAAGCGATAGGTAAGCCAAATGTACAAAACGATCGATATACGGGAATTGATTCCCCATCGCGAACCATTCTTACTGATTGATCAAATTGTCGACTACTCCCCCGGTGTTGCGCTACACGCGCAACGTTCGGTGAGTGAGAGCGACTATTGGTTTAAGGGGCACTTCCCCGGCTTTCCGATTATGCCGGGCGTTCTGGTGACCGAAGCCCTTGCACAGTCCTGTGCGGCATTCCTTGCACTGGAAGCAAAAAGCATCACGGACACACAAAAGCTGGCAGCGGATCAGGTATACGTCCTGTTGCACTCGGATATCAAGTTTCCAAAAGCGGTATTCCCCGGAGCACCTCTTGAACTGCGGGTCAAGATCGTAAGTGATAGCGACGCGTTTCGCGAATTCAAGGTTCAAGCTTTACAGAGCGGAAAGATCTGTGCCCGCGGAACACTAAAAGTGTCCGCCACCAGCCTGCAGGCGGTTGATCACACAAAGGCTCAGCCCGCCTAAAGTACCAGCAACATCAAAGCTTCGCTCCAACTCACGACCAGAAAGCGTACAACATGGACAGTTTAACCAAGAAATACCGGTATCATCTGCTTGCCCTACTGGCGATCATTGTCATTGGGCTCGCCGCAGGCATTCCTAAACTGAGTTTCAATACGGACTATCACGCTTTCTACGATAATGAGAACCCGGAACTGAGAGCGTTCGATACCATTCAGGACCGTTTTGTAAAGAGCGATACGGTGATGATCATGCTATCACCGGAAAACCATCGCGTTTTTACCGAGTCCACCATATCCGCAATTCATAAACTCACCGAACTGTCGTGGAAAATACCCTACTCGACGCGGGTTGATTCCATTACCAATTTTCAGTTCAGTGAGGCGGAAAATGACGATCTTACGGTACGAGACCTGGTTCCAACGGATCAACCTCTAACCCAGGATTTCCTGACAAGATCCAACCAGGATGCACTTCGTCAGGAAGAGCTTGTGGGTCGACTGTTGTCAAACGACAGCGCGCATACGGCACTTTATATCACCATCAGCTTTCCCGATGAGCGCACACCGGGACAGCCGAAAGAAGTGATGGAAGCCGTGAGAGAGATGATTAGCAGTGTTGAAGAAGAGCACCCGCAACTGGCCTTTTATGTCAGCGGTGTGGTTCCCATGGATTACGCATTCGCAGAAGTGTCCATGCGGGATGGGGAAACCCTTATCACCGGTGCGCTACTGCTGATGTTGGTCATCCTCTATGCACTGTTTCGCTCGCTGACCGCGGTATTTGCAACAACCAGTATCATCGTCGCATCTGTTCTTATGGCACTGGGTGCAGCGGGGTGGATTGGCATACAGCTCACTCCGCCCTCCGCCTCAGCACCTTTAATGATTTTGACCATCGCTATCGCTGATTGCATTCATTTTATTTCGTCCTATCAGCACAAGCTACAAAACACCCGGATTAAGCTGAAGGCGCTTCGCTATGCGTTCTCGCACAACTGGATGCCGATCACGCTTACCTCCATTACTTCGGCAATTGGCTTTATCGGAATGAATTTCAGTGATTCACCACCGTTTCGGGATCTTGGCAATATCACCGCACTGGGCATCCTGTTTGCTGGCGTTCTCTCGCTGACCGTCCTGCCAACGCTACTATGGTTGCTACCGCCTGTCACACAACAAGGGATCACGCTACGCGGTACAGACAAGCTACTGGGTGGCCTCGCACATAAAATCGTTCAGAAACCAGGGCTCATTGCCGCAGCTGGATTACTCATTGTCGCTGCGCTTGTTGCGCAAGTACCCAAGAACCGGATCGACGATACATTTCTTCATTATTTCGATCGCGAAATCCAGTTTCGTGCTGACAGTGACACCATAGAACAGAGTCTTACCGGGCTCTATTTTATCGACTATGCCATCGATTCTGGCACGGAGAATGGGGTTTATGACCCCGCATATCTACGTAATGTTGAAGAATTCGTGACATGGTTGAATGAGCAACCGGAAGTGACACATGTAAGTTCACTACTCAGTACCATCAAGCGCCTGAACAAAAACCTGCATGGCGATGATCCACACTATGCCCGCCTGCCAGAGACAGAGCAGGAAATCGCGCAATATATCTTTCTCTACGAGATGTCCCTGCCCTATGGGCTGGATCTGAAAAACCAGATGAGCCTGGACAAATCTTCCCTACGGGTCTCGGCAACGCTGTCAACGATACCCACTCAGCAGGTGCTTGCCTTTGAAGAGCGTGCGAAGCAATGGTGGAGCCAGCGGGGGGATATTGAGGTGCTCGCGGGCAGCCCCACATTGATGTTCGCGCACATCAGTCTACGAAATATCAAATCAATGCTCACTGGTACGGCACTCGCACTGATCGGGATCTCAATTTTGATGTTGTTGATGATGCGATCATTGAAATATGGTGCCATCAGTCTACTACCGAATCTCGCTCCGGCGCTGATGGCGTTCGGGCTTTGGGGGATAGTGGTCGGTGAGGTGGGCCTCGCGGTCTCGGTTGTTGCAGCCATGAGTCTGGGTATTGTGGTAGATGACACCATCCACTTTCTGTACCGCTGTCTGCGCTATCAGCGCGCCGGTCTTGGAATCGAGCAGGCTGTTCCCCGCACCATACGTCATGTCGGTCGCGCTATCGTCAGCACAAGTCTGATTCTGGCGGGCGGGTTCGGCATACTGGCGTTATCGCACTTCAAGGTGAATTCCGAGATGGGGCTTCTCACTGCGGTCTGTATACTGATCGCCCTCATGCTTGACCTCATAGTTCTCCCTGCTCTACTCATCATCACCCTTCGCAGAAGGCGCGCGGCTTCTGCACTTCCGGTGGACGTACAGCCTCAATCGGCTTGAAGTCAATCAATAACGGTTTACAGTGAGGTTAACCATGAAATGGAACAAGACAATCCCGCATCTCATCCTGGCGATAGTACTGTCCGGGCAGGCCTGGGCTGTGGAACAAAATAATGAAAAGGCACTCGCAATCGTTACCGAAAGCAAGCAACGCGATGCTGGGTGGGTAGATGCATCCGCAGAAATGACCATGACCCTCTTCGACAAAAATGGTAATAGCGTCAGTCGAGAGTTGCGGACCATGATGCTCGAAGTAGCCGACGATGGTGATAAAAGCCTGACGATTTTCGACACACCACATGACGTCAAAGGCACCGTCTTTCTGAATATATCCCGCGTTCTCGAGCCGGATCAGCAATGGATCTACATGCCCGCTCTGGGGCGTATCAAACGGATCGCCTCGCGGAACAAATCCGGACCATTTCTTGGCAGCGAGTTCGCCTACGAGGACGTCGGCTCATTTGAAATCGGAAAATACGACTATCGATACGTGGAACTGGAAGACTTTCAGGGAAAACCGAACCATGTCATCGAATACATTCCGAAATACGAAAATTCCGGATATACCAAACTGAAAGTCTGGTTAGACACCAAGCATCTGCGCCAGAGCAAGGTCGAATATTATGATCGCAAAGATAGCCTTCTCAAGACGCTACTGCTATCAGACTACACTCTGTATGAGAATCGCTATTGGCGGGCGAATACGAAAACCATGGTCAACGTACAGAATAAGAACAAAACCATACTCGCCACCAATAAATTGTCTTTTGGTGTGGATTTCGACCCCGCGACCTTTCATCGCAGCGGTATGAAGCATCAGAAATAAAGCGCGCTTCTAATCAATCCGATGTTTCGTAGATGCCAGGACTTTCCATGATCAGCCAACGCAGTACCCTTATCGCCGCCGGTGTTATCACTCTCGCAGGAGCACTTCTTCATATTTTCATCATTATCGGAGGACCCGATTGGTATCGATTCTGGGGCGCCGGTGAAGAGATGGCCAGAATGGCAGAAAGCGGGTCTACCTACCCTGCGATCGTAACGCTGTTCATCGCGTCCGTTCTCCTGATCTGGTCTGCTTATGCTTTTGGCGCTGCCAATGTCATCCGGCGGTTGCCACTGACCCGCGTTGCTCTCTACACAATTGGAGCAATTCTGCTCGCCCGGGGTCTGCTCGGTGTCCCCCTGCTATTCGTGGGAGAATCTGCCTATTTTGCCGAATTGCAGGTCAGACCCGCCTTCCTATTCTGGTCTTCCCTGCTATGCATCGGCCTGGGAAGCCTATATACCCTCGGGGCCATTCGCCTGAATAATGGCGCAACTGAATCGACGTCTTCCTCCTCAACCCCCTGAGTACTCCCATGTGTAGGATCATTTCGCATAAGACGCGTCGCACGGAGAGACATGATTCGCGTACAAAGTCGCTTCCGGCGGGCAAGCGATCTTGTGTTAATTCCCGTCTATTTGGAGCCTTCACCCTGCTTTTGCTGCAATCCCATAGTATTGGTGCAAGCACTGACGGATACCTCGCGGCGCAGACACGGTATTTCCCGCAAAATCCACTGTACGCAGAACAATCTGAGCATTCCGCTTCCATTTCTGCAGAGCTTGAGCAGTATTACGAAGTCTCAGATGCTCACCAGATACAGGTCAAAGCATTCGGGCGTCTTGATAGTGCCGACAGTCAGCGATCCCACTTTGATCTTCGGGAGGCCTATTGGCTTACCACGATTGAAAACGGCAGTGTCTCCGTCGGTGTCCAGAAGATATTCTGGGGCGTCACCGAGTCTGTCCACCTGGTCGACATTATCAATCAGGACGATTTTGTCGAAGATATGGATGGAGAGGAAAAGCTCGGACAGCCCATGGTACAGCTGAGCTGGACAGAAAATTGGGGATCGCTACAGGGTTACCTGCTTCCCTACTTTCGTAGCAGAGAGTATCCATCAGAGTCTGCGAGGCTGCGATTTCCACTTATCGTTCACTCGGACCCGGTCTTTCAATCCAGTGCTGGCAAGCGTCATGTGGATTGGGCGCTGCGTTGGTCTAATTATTTCGATATCTGGGATATCGGTATCAGCCATTTTTCTGGAACCAGCCGCACGCCACTCCTGGTGCCCGAGTTGAGTGGCGAAGTTTGGGGGTTGCGGCCACATTATCAGCAAATCGAACAGACTGGTTTCGAAGTCCAAGCCACACTGGATGCCACGCTGTTGAAACTTGAGGCCGTATCCGTCTATGAGACAGGGCACGGTCGCAACACGGCCTTCGTCGGTGGGTTTGAATATACTCTCTATGGCCTCGGTGGAAGCAGTGCTGATCTTGGAATAATTACCGAGTACCAGTTCGACGATCGCGCAGGCTTGCGCCAACGATTGAGTCAGAACGATATCGCGGCCGGTCTCAGGCTTTCACTGAATGATTTCAACGGAACCGAGGTACTCGCATTACTCGCAACAGACCTCGATAACGGCAATCGATTTATATCCATCGAAACCGAACGCCGGCTGAACAGTTTCTGGCACCTTGGGATTGAGGCAAGGGTATTCTCCTCTATCGATACCACATCCCCGGAATTCAGTTTTCATCGCGACGATTACCTGCAACTTGAAATACGGCGTTACTTCTAACGCGAATGAGAACGGGCCAGCTCCAGTTGCGTTGACACCATCTTTTCGAACGGTCTGAGCAACCGCGTAAAGCCGCCCTCAGGCTCCAATGCATCCATCGCGAGAGCAATGCTTTCCAGCGACGATAGACTGTTTTCCATCGAGGAATGGCGGATCTGGTAGTTTGAGTTGATCGCACCGGCAAAGCTTACCCTCGGCAGTTTTTGCAGTACTGGGTGCAGATGGAGCATTTTCTTTGATTTGCGCCAGGTCGCATCGATCACAACCAGCTGCTCCAGCTCACAGGCGCCTGGTCCCCCTGGGACTAACTCCGGCACTTGCGGGAGCCACTCCAGGGAAGGATAGAGTAGCGCCGATCGGGGCTTCAACAGCTCAGCTAGTTTATTGTCAGGCAAGCGCTCCGCAACCACCAACGTACTATTCGGTAAGCACAGATGTGCCATACGCCCGGTATTGAACGGGTGCTTCTCCTCCAGAGGATGCTGTATGATCATTACCTTGATATGACTGGGAATATACACCAGGTCATCGCAATAGCACGTCTTGAGTGGGCGTCGGCAGTCAGGACAGGTTTCGCGTGGCATAAAGAAATATGGGCTTGGATACATCGACTGAATTTTATACTACCCAATGGCTCTCCGACCAGGAGATACCTTTAGCCAATAAGTTCTATCGCAACCAAAAATTACGCGGTAAAGCCCGGCGGCATGACCCATGTATGGTAATCCGGGATAGCACCAACCAGATCATTGCCTGCGGCTCGCTTCGCAAACTCACCGACAGCCAATTACTCACCGGTGTCGCCGTCGCGGAAGGCTACCGGGGTAAAGGCGTCGCGCGACTGCTTCTGACCCACATGGCAGAAGCCTACGACGACAGCACATTTACCTTCCCCTATCAGCACCTGACTCCGTTTTACGAATCACTCGGTTATGCCCTTGTGGGAGAAAATGGCTTGCCTTCCGCCATCATTGATAGATTCCACACATATCAAAAGCAGGGGCGGGATATTGTGATCATGCGCTATCAGATGCGCACATAACATCTACCCCGAGTGACTGAGAAATCCCCAAGAAAGCTTTTATCAGTTCACTCAATCGCAATAGATAGCCATCACCAAAAAGCGTTTAGGCGACCAAACCAAGAACCATGTCACACATTCGGACGGGTACACCTCACAGCTGTGACACCTCTGAGCTCAACTAAGGTTATCTTTTCCGCCAACCTTTCGCGATAAACCATACAGCTGTCCGGAATTGGGCTAGCTTTAGCCTACATAAAAATTTTCCGGCAGCGTCTAAAAACAGCTGAGGTTATCGTGAATAAAAAGAAAACACTTTCCCTTATCGCCCTACTGCTTTCGGCCCCCGTGTTCTCCGCCACAGATGTAACAACATTCGATGTATCCATCACTATCGAAAATGACTGCACTATTTCTATTAACGACCTCAGTTTCGGTACCGTCAATGATTTGACGCCTTCGATTTCCGGCTCCACTACCGGCTCTATCACCTGTACCGGTATTGCGCCCGTAAGCGTTGCCTTCAGCGCAGGGACAGGCGGCACTAGCTCATTTACCACCAGGCAAATGGACGACGGTACCAATACCATCGACTTCAACCTTTACCGTGATGCGGCGAATACCGAAATTCTCGGTGATGGAAGTACCGGCACGTTTACCATTGACCTCACCAGTACGGGCGGTGCTGATACTTTCGATGTTTATGGGCTCACTGGCCCAGGGCAAAACCCCAAGCCTGCAGGCACTTACGACTCTACGATCACCGCCACGGCAACCTTCTAAGATGCGGATTCCGCACGCGCGTCTGCGTTGGTTCATATTGTTCATCAGCGCTATTTTCTGTGCTGCGGCGTTCGCCAAAGGTCAACTGCAGGCAGGTCCTATACTGGTGCAGATCGGCGCTAGAGATAAGGCTTCACGCTTAAGACTTTCCAATACCGGTGACGGGCAACTTTCCGCGCAGGTTCGAATATTCCATTGGCAACAGGTTGATGGCGAAGATCAACTGACACCCAGTGATGCCGTAGTTGCAAGCCCGCCGATAGTCCAGCTCGCACCCGGCGCAGAGCAGATCGTGCGCATCGTACGGCTGGGGCCAGCGGCTTCGGGGCAAGATCATAATTTCCGCCTGGTAGTGGACGAGTTGCCATCAAACAACCGCGATGACAACGCAAAAGTCCATGTTCGGATGCGCTATGTTCTGCCGCTGTTTGTACGTGCTGGAGACGCACTTCCCTCCCAGATTTCCTGCAGTATCAATGAAGGCGCGGGCTTATTGGAATGCCTCAATTCCGGTGGCCGAGCAGCTCAGCTAGGCGCCACTCGCCTGACCGATGACTCTGGTTGGGCTGTGCCACTCAGTGCAGGTTTACTCGGCTACGTATTACCTGGCAGTCGCAGGGTTTGGACACTACCAGACAATACCCATCTACCTGAATCGAATTCCACGCACCCCTTGCGACTGGAAACACTGCTCAATGGACAACCCAGCACTATCCCTCTGCAATAGCAAGCTTGGTGTCCGCTCAGTCCGCGCACTCCTCTACCTGTTTGTCGGTAGCCTCACTGTCACAACAGAAGCATTTACCTCTCTCGATCGCCACCAACTCGCTGCCGATCACCTTCCTACGGAGGCAATGTCGACTCAGGACTTGTACCTGGAAGCTTTTTACGGTGAGCGCAGCAGTGGATTGATCGTACATGCACAACTTCGTGAAAACCGGCTGTTTGTCATCGCCGGGGACCTTCACGAAATTGGTCTCACGATAGCGGAAACAAACGCGACCCAATGGGTACCTCTGGACTCTGTGGCCGGTCTTTCCTATCGCTACGATATTCCAACTCAGTCTCTGGTTCTCCATGCACCTGCGAGTCTCCGTCACAGGCAGCAACTGGGCTACCGGCCACCGCCACCGGTTGAGGTGCGCCGGGATCACGGACTGCTGCTCGGGTATGACGTCTACGCCCGGCACTGGCGGGGGCAAAGCAACGCGTCCCTCGGTACCTCATTAAACTGGTTCGGTCGTTACGGGAGCCTGCAGATTGCCGGGGTAAGTCGCAGCGGTGGGGAAGCCGTTGGTTATCGTCGGCTAGATAGTTACTGGACCTACAGCGACCCCATACGAATGTGGACATGGACCGCGGGTGACCTGATTAGCGGAGGACATAGCTGGTCTCGCCCGGTGCGCATGGCTGGAATTCAGTGGCGGCGTAACTTCGATGTACGCCCCGACCTGATCACGTTACCGGTACCGCGATTCGATGGCAGCGCTGCCCTTCCCTCGACCGTCGAGCTCTACGTCAACAATATTCTTCAATATGATGAAGCCATCGACAGTGGGCCCTTTGTGCTGAATACCCTGCCCAGAATCAGCGGGGCCGGGATCGCGACGCTGGTGGTAACCGATGCCCTCGGTCGAACATCAGAAACCAGTGCCCCCCTTTATGTCGATCACCGCCGTCTTGCACCCGGGCTCAGCGATTTCAGTTTCGAGGCCGGTGTACTGCGTACCGATTTTGCAGGGGGCTGGGATGATTACAGAGAAGATCCAGTAGCCAGTGCCAGTTGGCTGCAGGGTATTTCAGATGCGTTTACATTCGAGGCACACGCCGAGCTTGCGCATGACCTTTCGCTTGCGGGGATCGGAGGCGTATGGTCACCGGGCAGGCGCTGGGGGCTGGTCTCCACCGCCCTTGCCTACAGCAACTCCACAGCCCCTCGCGAGCATCATGAATCTGGATTTCAATACAGCCTGGGCTATCAATGGGTTGGCCCGGTTTTGGGCATAGATGTGCAATCTGTGCGCCGCTCCCGGGGCTATTGCGATCTGGCTGATATGGATACAGACAGAACCCTGACGGAGCGCTGGCTCAACGCGCAGGACCGTGCCACCACCTGGCTCCAGATTGGACGTGGCAGCCTCGCCTACAGTTATCTGCGCCGACGAGATTACCGGGAGCGCTTGCTGCCGCAAGAATTTAATAGCACTCACAGCCTCAGCTGGACGCAAAACATCGGCCGACGACTTTCTATTTCTGCTGCGCTGTTTCGGGATGACGACACCGGCTCCGGAGGTAATCTGACATTCAGCATTCCGCTGCAGCACCTGGCCTACGTCGCGGTCGGCGCGCACCGTCGCAGTGGTGGATCAATGGAACCGCAGGCACAACTTCGGCGCACCACTCCCTATGATGGCGGCTGGGGCTGGTGGCTTCAGGGTGGTGACGCGGACGGCGGTTACGGCCAAGCCGCAGTGGAAACCCGTGGTCGCTACCTAGAGGCACGTGCTGGCATTGACTGGGATCGTAGTGCACGCGGCTATTTTGTTGAGGCCGGAGGCAGCGTTGCCGTTATGGACAGGCAACTTATCGCCAGTCGGCGAATCCACGACGCCTTCGCGCTGGTGTACACCGGCATGGGAAATATTCCCGTCCTGAGTGAAAACCGCATCTATGGTCACACGGATGAAAAGGGCTATCTTCTGATTCCCGATTTACGTGGCTGGCAACGCAACAGGATCGGCATTGACCCTGATCAACTGGCGGCAAATGTACAAGTCGCAGAGCTGGAACAGTTCGCAGTCCCCGCCGATCATGCCGGTCAATTTGTTGTCTTTCCAATGGCTCAGCTACAGCCCGCGATAATTACGCTGCTGGACCAGCACAACCGGGAGCTAGCCCCCGGTAGCCACGCCATCCTCCACCAGGCAGACGAACATCGCGGCCTACCGGTGGGGTATGATGGCGAGATCTACCTGGATGACATCTCAACGGGTGCACGTATCGAAGTACAACAACAAAACCTCCTGTGTCACTACACCGCCCGCCCCAGCGTCGAATCGAAACCCGGATTCATTCGGCTTCGACTGTCACCCGAACGCTGCGAGGCACTACTTTGACCGTCAAACGCGTACTACCACTGATGCTCCTATTGGTCGGAATAAAGTGCTGGGGGCAGGCATGCAACTACACCGTAGCGCCAATTCTGGATTTCGGCGCCATGGTCGGCCTACCGACGACACAGATAGATGTAAGTGCAAATATCACCGTCCAATGCCCCGCCCTCGGCAGCCTGCTGTTAAGGCGCGTATGTATCAGTCTACCTATTGGCAGTGGTGGCATTTCCCTGTCGGATCGACGCATGATCAGCGGCGGTTATGACCTTCAATACCAGTTATTTCGGAATGCAGCGCGCACTCAAGTTTGGGGAGATGTACCCGGAGGCCAGCAACTGACACTGGACTTTACTGTACTCGGCGGCACTCAGGTAACAACGGTGTACGGGCGTATATTTGCAGGGCAGACCGGAAAGCCAGTGGGCCTTTACCAGTCAATACTGAATGGAATTGAAGTGCGGGAAGGGCTAACCCTGGAAAGCTGTTCTTCGATCAGTTCTGTATATATTCTGCCGGACAGCATGACGTCCCAGCTACAGATCGAACCAAACTGCACCATTTCAGCGAGCCCGCTCGACTTTGGCTCTGTCACCAGTATCGGCCAGACAGACGCCAGCAGTAATTTATCGGTGACCTGCACACTGAACGGTGCCTACAGCATATCCCTGGACGGCGGAAATAACGGCGACATGAACAACCGCAAAATGCAGCTAGGCGCGGACACAATCGATTACCAGCTCTACCAGGATGCCGCGCGTACCCAAATTTGGGGAGATACTGCAGGTTCCACCGTAAGCAGCACCGGTAACGGTAACACCCAGTCACTCACGGTATATGGTCGCGTGCCTATACAAGGTGCAAAGCCGACGGGAACTTACCAGGACACTATTACCGCAACGGTCACATACTGAGCGTGCCCCCGACAATCATCCGTGTGTCAACGCATACTCAATCGCCGCACACACCGCCACTGCCTGCGCAGTATTGCACTGTTCAGGCGTCACGCGAGGGCTATCCGGATATACCTCAGTAGTGGTTTTATAAAGCGCGCTGGTTACGCTGGCGCAAAGACCCAGCTGTTTGAGGGGGTATTCGATCACACCGCGGGCCACTACCGGCGAACCGATGATTTCGTTATTTTCGTCAGCCGGGGCAATATGGGTCACCTGCTCTACAGCAGTAATTATCACCTGCTGGAATTCGGGCTGCGGATTCTCACTGTCATCCACCAGATAAAAACCGTCGGGAATACCGCCCGGGGAAAATGGTTTGCCGTCACGGGCCGCCAGTGCCGGGCGGAATTCGGTTTCGTCAGTATCGGTGGTTTCGTGCAGGTCGATATGCATGACCACACGATCGCGGATCGGTGCCACAAGGCGCATCAGAGCTGCGGATTCTTCTGCGGGGCTGTTGCCATAGAAAGAACGGTTCGGATCGATGGCGTTGGGGTTCCAGCGGTGGATACGTTCATAAGCCCAGGGGCTGACGCAGGGCGCCACCAGCAAGTTCACGCGACCGGCGTAATCTGCAGCATGTTGATCTACGAATTGCAGCGCACCGTGTACACCACTGGTCTCATAACCGTGCACTCCGCCGGTCACCAGCATTACTGGCAGATTGTCATTCCAGTCGCGGCTGCGAATGGCCATCAGCGGAAAGCTTTCATCGCCATATTCCAGACGACCGTACTCTTCCACATCAAAGCGCGAACGCAATTGATCGATGTTGCCTAACACCTCAGATTCGTAGCTGCGCTGACAGGCCTGCCGAGACAACCACTGGCTGCGTTCAGCGTCACCCCAGGGGGTGCCAGGGGAACCAATGGAATAGTAATTGGTGGGAGTACTCATCGTTTATACCTCTGCTTGGTGCATTGTAAAGCTCGCCCATTGCCCCGTCTCGACCGACCGCGATTGACCCGATTCACATTCAGGGTCGCATTTCGTGACTTACTCGCAACACAGGAACGATATATCATCTTTTAACCAATTAAAGGAATAAAGGGTCGAAAAATGCCACTACAGGATCAAATTAATTCCCGCAATGCCCTAAGGGATTTGAAACAAAACCCGCAAACCGTACTTCAAAATAACCCCCTGCTGGTTGGCCTGCCAGGCGGACACCAAACAAGCTGTACGAGAGTGCCATTTGCGTTGACAGCGGGAGGTCTGAATATTGGTCCAGGGGCGCCTAACAATGATGCACGCATTTATATGAATGCGGTGGTCACTCCAACGCGAGCTCACAACTCCCCAAACAGATTTACCGCGATGGTCCGACCGAACACTGCTGGGGCCGACTTTTGGGTAACTGAACGGCAAACGGGCTGCAGTTTGATCATCGTGGATTGGGGTGGCGGCCAGTTGTCTATGGCGCATATGTTACCCCACCCATTTTCCACTTATGGGCAAGTTAGCCGGAGTATCCTCGGTAACACACCATTAAGCGTTTTTGCCGGCGCCCAGAGAACCCACCTCCGTACAGAAGTAACCCAACTGATCGACGCGTCGAAGATTGGAGGTGTCGACCCGGCGAGGTACATACTTGTCCAGTCAAACTTTGCCGCGATCAACCTACAAAACAAAAATGTTATTGGCGTTAAAAATGCTGGCCGATGGAATTTCTACATGCAGACAAATGGCGTCAACAGAACCGTCCAACAACTAGCCTGGAGCAACTGGAACAACTATTTACCGTATGCAGCCTATTAGGTATCTAGGCTTCGTCCACCTGGGCTTAATCGGCCGGCCCGAATAAGCCCAACTGGCCATCTACAAGAGATTCAAAGTCGAGGTCGATAAACGGCAATATGGCATCAGCCACCGGCTTGAGCTGTCTGTCGATATAGTGCTGGTAATCAATCGGTGAGAGTTGGTACTCCGCCGGTTCCGGGCCATTGAGTGTGATAACGTACTGGATCCAGCCCTTGTTCTGGTATTTGGGTGACAGCCCCTGCAGGCGGCGCTGTTCATCTGCCAGCCGCGCGGCGCGAACCTGGGGAGGTATGTTTTTGACGTATTGATCCAGCCTGCGCCGGAGTCGTTTGCGATACACCAGCTGCTCGTCCATCTCCCCTGCCCGGGTCTTCTCCACCGTCTCGCAGATATAGTCGGACGGATCTTCGCCCTTGAAAACCATTGCGTAGAGCTTGGTCTGGAACTGTTTGGCGAGGGCCGTCCAGTCACTGCGCACCGTTTCCAGACCTTTGAACACGAGCTTTTCTTCACCCTCTTTCACCACCAGGCCCGCGTAGCGTTTCTTGGAGCCGGCCTCGGACCCACGGATAGTAGGCATCAAGAAGCGCTGGTAGTGGGTTTCAAATTCCAGCTCCAGTTCGCACGCCAGCGCCAGCTCGTCTTTGAGCTTGTTGCGCCAGCGCGTGTTTATCTCACTGGCAAGATTCTTACCGACCGCATCCGCCTGTTGCGGGCTGGGCTGGCCACTCAACCAGACAAAGGTGGAGTCGGTATCGCCGTAAATAACCTGATGGCCCAGCTCCTCAATCCAGCGGGCGGTCTGCTGCATGATCTCGTGACCCCGCAGGGTGATGGAGCTGGCCAGACGCGTATCGTAAAAACGGCAGCCTCCGCTTCCCAACACCCCGTAAAACGAATTCATGATGATCTTGATCGCCTGCGAGCGGGCGGCATCCTGCTCCTGCTTTGCGATATCACGCTGGGCCCAGAGATTGGTAATGATGTCCGGCAGGAAGTGTTTGTCGCGGGAAAAGCGCGCGCCGCGAAAACCGGGGATACTGCTCTCACCGGCGTCGTTCTCCGCCAGCCCCTCAGCTAACCCTTCAATCAGACCCATAGGGTCGATCTTGAAGGTGCGGATAATGCTGGGATACAGACTCTTGAAATCCAGTACCAGCACGTTGTCGTAAAGGCCGGGCCGGGAATCCATCACATAGCCGCCGGGGCTTGCCAGGCCACCGTCCGCCGGCAGGTTGGGGGCCACATAGCGGCTGCGATGAAGTTTGGGGAGATAAAGATTGGTAAAGGCCGCCACCGAGCCACCGCTGCGGTCGAGTTCCAGGCCCGTAAGCTGAGCCCGCAGCCGCAGGTAGTCCAACAAACGGGTGTGCTCATAGATATCCCACACCAGACGACAGTCTTCCAGGTTGTAGGCGGCGAGTTTGGGCTTGTCATGGCGAAAATCGTGTTCGATCGCCGCGAGACGATTATCTACATCTTCGGTGTCCTTGCCCCGGCCCAGCAAAGTCTGGGCTACGAACTCCAGACTGAAACTTTCGAAGTTGTAGGTGGCATTCTTCAACCCGTCGATGCCATCGAGTACCACTCGGCCCGGCAGTGTCACGAAGCCCTGGTTGCCCTCCCGGCCATCCCGCCAGCGGGCATCAGAACCACCGCGCCCCAGTTTCAGGCGCAGCCCATAGCGCCCGGCCCGCTTCAGTAGCAGCCGAAAGTCAAAGTCCACCACCGCCCAGCCGATGATGACGTCCGGATCCAGTGACTGGATTCTTTCTTCCAGGGCTTGCAATAGCGCCCGCTCGTCGTTCACCCAGTGGATGTTGGTTTCGGCACTTTCCGGCTGCCCCACCATCAGCACCTCTTCCACTCCGTGCCCGTAAAGTCCAATGGAATACAGCACACCCTGGCCGGAACACTCCACATCCAGGGAGACCACCTTGAAGCCCGGCTGCACCTCAGCGCCCTTGAGGCGCACGTTGCGGTATTCCGTATAGCCCTCTTTGGCACGGGCCACACCTTCAAAGTAGAGCCCACCCCGTGCAAAGCGCTCCATCAGGTAGCGGTCGTGAAGCCGAAAATCTGCCTCAAACACCTCAATGCCGCGATCAGTCAACAAAGCCTGAGCCCGGCGGTGCGCATCAATGGTAGGGAAATACAGCATGGCCGCTTCTTCACGGCTGAAGGTCTGAAAGCCAAGCTGCTGCCATTCATGGGGCACCCCAGCCAGCACCTCGCTTACCTGAGTGCGGTCCGCCACCTTGACCATAAAGACCGGGCGCTCACCTTCGATAACCAGCTTGACCGGGCCCTCAGGGGTAGCCAGCCAGTAGTGGATACAGGTGCTGTTGCGCTGATCAAAGCTGTGGCGAGTGAGGAGGAAACCTTGGGGCAAGAGGCTGTACTGGGTTGAGGCTTGATTTAGAGACTAGCCCTATTGTACTGGACGAATAAACAGGCGTCACCCATCGCCACATGGACCCCGGCCGGCGCTCGAGTGCCGGCCGCCGCCCATCGGGGGGTGACGTGCTAGACTCTTCTGACTCACTAGCTAGATCAGGAAAGATCGCGATTCGATTCAGAAAAAGTGAATCCATAAAGGGTGGACACCGGGAAACCGGGTACAGCGAACGCGCTCAACTGCAGACACAAAAGGGTAACCGAGCGTCTCGCCTAAGGACGTGGCGCCATTGACACCATGCAACTATTCCTCGACACCAACTGGGCAAGTATGGCCAACGCCATGAAGAACAGCGGAATCGGTCCGGATAGTTTGTACCGCACCTATTGTGGGGACCCACCCATGCCGGAAAGCCTCTGGGTACATTGGAATTTTGATCCGTTCGTTCTGTGCTTTCTGGGCCTTCTGCTGTTTTTCTCTTACCGGTCACCTAAACGCTACATCGGGATAGCCGCCACTCTGGTACTGTTTCTAACGTTTGTCTCCCCGCTCTGCGCGCTTTCCTCAGCGCTGTTTTCCGCGCGCGTGGTTCATCACGTCCTGCTATTTACTGTCGCGGCTCCGCTACTGGCAGTTTTTGCACCAGCCAAGCGAATTGCTGCAGGCGCCGGCGCAGCGTTTACTGTCTCTTCATTAGTTCTCTGGATCTGGCACGCGCCGCCACTTTATGACCTGGCGCTGTCTCACGTCGGTGTGTACTGGTGTATGCAGGCCAGCTTACTGCTCAGCGCCGTCTGGTTCTGGCAGATTGTGCTAGATAGGCGGCGGCCTGCGATTCAATCCATCTATCTCACTGTCGCAGGGCTCACGCAGATGGGGTTACTGGGTGCTCTTTTGACATTTGCGCCGAATCCGCTCTACGCCGCGCATTCCAACGCCCCTCTGGCGTGGGGGCTGACGCCACTGGCCGATCAGCAATTGGCAGGATTGATCATGTGGGTCCCCGCTATTTTGCCCTATATCATCGTCGGCGCATGGCGAGCCCGTATCGCTTGGTCGGAGCTTACGGACCAGGCTGCATGATTGAATTTTTGTTTGCGCTCATTCCACTTTTTAAAGCTGTGCACATAACGGCTCTGATCGTTTGGTGCGGGGGCCTGGTGACCTTGCCGCTGATGCTTGCGCATCATGATCCAAAGGATACCGCGGAGGAATATCGGCGCATTCGCCACGCCACTCATCAAACCTATATTTACTATGTCACTCCAGCCGCAGTAACTACCGTGGTGGTTGGCACCTGGTTGATTTTTTTACGCGGCGTATTCGAGCCCTGGTTTTACAGCAAGCTATTTTTTGTCGCACTGATGGTTTTCGCCCATGCCTGGATTGGGCACATCATCGTAGAGGTTGCGGAAACCAAAGGCCGCACACATATACCAACACCGTTTATTGCTCTACTGGTTGTTCTATTACCGATGCTGGCAGTTTTATTTTTGGTGTTGGCAAAACCGGAATTGTCGGGTATCGAATTTCCCGAATGGCTACGTGAGGCACGCGATAATCAGCTGCCTTTCGAGACTCCTAAACGATAGTCAAATACAAGCTTGCCGCCATGCCAACCTGTTACGATCACGAGCACAACGGACAGAGCCGACATCAGAATGCCATAAGGCAGAACGCCCGCTTCGTAGCCGGAGAGCCGTTGTCCCCAATTTGCACCCAACAGAGAAAGCAACATCACGGCAATAATGGAATGGGTCCAGGGAGCTGCACGAGCCCGAATACCTCTGACGAGCAACAATTCAAACAAGCCTGTGAACCCGGCCATCATGCCGAAGAAAAACCCGGTTCCAGCTGCCCAGATGGCAGCCCTTGCCAAAAAAGACTCGCCGGTAAACCAATACAGACAGTCAGCCCCGAAAGTGCAAAAGGTGAGCGCCACAGGAAAAGCAACGCTCATAGCGTGAATCGGGTGCCCCAGAATGGCGACGCGGGTTTCGGTGGCGTTATACCCGGGAATTTCCTCAATAGGATCGCGAAAAGCATCGTCGGGCGATGCTTCGTCAGTGGCGTCTTCGGGTTCTTCGGGCTGGTTTACGCCTGGCGTGGGCGAATGTTTAGACATGCTAAGCCCCTGATACTTTTTTCGCTCGTAATGTTGGCAGGCTGCGGGGGATCTTTATCGGTGCTTGATCCAATCGGCCCTGCCGCGGCTGAAATAAATACCCTCTGGTGGATCATGCTAGCGGGATCCACTTTGATTGTCATTATTGTAGCAGCGCTGATCTGGCGCAGTTTCAGCAGTACTCCCCCAACGGATAAACCTCTGGGTCGCAATATTCGCATTTGGATCTACGGATTGGGTCTGGTGTTTCCGATGAGTGTCTTGGCCGCGTTGCTTATTTACGCACTGGTCGTGGGCGAGCGCCTGCTTCCGCATCTGGATGATGAGGTTGTGAGAGTCAATGCCATTGCCGAACAGTGGCGCTGGCAGTTTACTTACACCGACCGCCCCGAATACGTTAGCGAAGGTGTATTGCATATTCCCGCAGGGCGTCCCGTGGATGTGGCCATTACCACACGAGATGTAATCCATAGCTTTTGGGTGCCCCGCCTCGCCGGAAAGCTCGATGCGATCCCGGGCCACGTCAATGTTCTTCGGATTGAGGCAAGCGCACCCGGGCTCTATCACGGCCAGAGCGCGGAGTTTTCGGGAAAAGGCTACACCGGCCATACGTTTATTGTGCAGGCCCACAGCGCCGCTGATTGGGCTCGCTTCCTGGCCGGAGAACCGATGTGAATGCACTTAAACGCCATCGCCTACTGACCAGAATCTGGGCATCGGATTCCGGCTGGAAGCGCTGCTTTACCACCGTCAGCCACACAGATCTTGGGCGCATGTTTCTGGGTATGGCGTTTTTCTACTTCGCTGTCGGCGGTGTACTCGCAATGCTCATTCGGGCTCAACTGGCCAGTCCTGACGCCGCATTTATGGGGCCTGATATTTACAATCAGGTTTTCACCATGCACGGCACAATGATGATGTTCCTGTTCGCAATTCCCGCGTTTGAGGGACTCGCGGTCTACCTGTTGCCCAAAATGCTCGGCGCGCGCGATCTTGCTTTTCCCAGGCTCACTGCATACGGTTTCTGGTGCTACACCTTTGGCGGGTTCATGATGCTGACCTCAATGCTGGTTGGCCTTGCACCTGACGGTGGCTGGTTTATGTATCCCCCCTTGACCGGCCCGGCGGCGTCACCAGGGGTCAACACGGATGTCTGGCTGCTCGGCGTGACCTTTGTGGAAATCTCGGCGATTTGTGCGGCGGTAGAGCTATGCGTTTCGATTCTAAAATTTCGCGCTCCGGGCATGTCGCTGGACAAAATGCCGATATTTGTCTGGTACGCGCTAGTCACCGCCCTGATGATCCTGACCGCTTTTCCGCCACTGATCCTCGGCTCCATATTACTGGAGCTGGAGCGCGCCATCGGCCTACCTTTTTTTGATGCGGCCCTAGGGGGAGACAGTCTGCTGTGGCAACACCTGTTCTGGCTGTTCGGCCATCCCGAGGTGTACATTATCTTTCTACCTGCCGCAGGACTGATTTCAACCATCATTCCCGTCATGTCGCGCACATCACTTCTCGGCCATGGCTGGGTTGTGGCCTCGGTCGTCGCGCTGGCCTTCTTAAGCTTTGGGCTCTGGGTCCACCATATGTTTGCCACCGGTATTCCCCATATGGGGGTGGCGTTTTTCTCAGCGGCCTCGACACTGGTCGCGGTGCCGACGGCGGTACAGGTGTTCGCCTGGATCGGCACCATGTGGCACGGGCGACCGCAGTTACAAATGCCGATGCTTTACATACTGGGCTTTTTCGCCACCTTCGTCATTGGTGGGTTGACCGGTGTCATGCTGGCGATTGTCCCCTTTGACTGGCAAGCACACGACACCGCGTTCGTCACCGCGCACCTGCACTATGTATTGTTTGGCGGTTTTGTATTTCCGGTTCTGGCGGGACTTTATTACTACGCCCCTCTGGTGACCGGCAGACGACGTTTTTTTCGCATCGGCGAATATGCATTTGGCCTCGTATTTATTGGTTTTCACGGCACTTTTTTCGCGATGCACTGGGTCGGCCTGCTGGGCCAAAGACGGCGTATCTATACCTATGACGCGGACACGGGATGGGAACTGATCAACTTGATCTCATCCATTGGCGGATTTGTGCTCGCAATCGGTCTGGCGATGGTATTGCTTGATCTAGCGCTTAACGCCATTGTCGCCATACGGGGCAAACGCAACCCCTGGCGATCGGGAACGCTGGAATGGTCTATGATGCTGCCACCTTCGGCCTACAACTTCGCCAGCCTGCCGAGGGTGACTAGCCGAGAGCCGCTCGCCGACATACCGGATTTACCCACTCGCCTCGCCCGCGGGGAAGGGTATCTTGCGGTGCCCCGCGACGGCCGACGGGAGATGCTTACGGTCAGTACAACCCACGCCCACCCTGAGAGTCTCGTGGTATATCCAGGTAATACAGCGCTGCCAATACTAATGGCTGCGGTGACTGGAAGCTTTTTTCTTTCGCTGCTGTTCAAGATTTACTGGTTCACACCATTCGCGGTACTGGCTGTGGCGGCCCTCGCCTGGCGGTGGGTCTGGGGGCTGGGAAGCCAAACCGATGAAGAGGACCAGGAAATAGGTTTTGGCGAGACGGTCCCGCATGCCATGCAGACCGACCGATCACAAGGATGGTGGGGTAGCGTCTTCTTGATGGTTGCCGATGCGACCCTGTTCGGCTCCTTGATCTTTGGCTATGCCTTTCTCTGGACGATCGCACCTAACTGGCCACCACCACAATGGCTGGCCTTCTCGGTCTGGGAACCACTGATTGGGGTTGCCGGGGCGGCAGTAGCGATCATTGCCGCGCGCCAGACACCCAGGCCTATGCAACGAAGAAGTGGCACTACCACTGGCATGCCCCATTTACTGCCCACCTGGCAGTCTCTACTCGGCCTGAGCGCACTCGCGGCCGCTTTCATCGGCCTCCTATTGCGCACCCCATTACCAACAGAACACGCTTATGGCGCGGTCCTCTGCGTTATCAGCGCTTTCGGGCTTTTTCATGCACTGCTGGCCATTCTGATGCTCGTTTTTCTGGTGTTCCGTATCCGTCGTGGTTTTATTTCCAGCCGACGCCGCTCCGAAGTGGAAATTGTCAAACTCTGGATCAACTACGCGGCGCTCATCGGCGTTGTCTGTCTGGTGCTTATCCTCAGCCCGGTCTTGTTCACATGAGAGACCTACTGCGCATACTCATTGCACCGTTGATCTGGCTTGCTGCGTTTAGCGCTGTATACGCCCTTCAGGGGTTCGGCTGTGCAGCCGGCCTGAACGAAGCCATCTTTGTAGGCATGTCATTTCTGCGTGCAATGCTGATTCTTGCATGGGTGCTTACCATCGCTACGCTCGTAGGCATTTTCTATTGGCTCGAGCGCACCGCCCCGAGACTCCCCTGGACCTCGGCAATCAGCCGTATCACCGCCTGCGTTGCCATGGTGGCCGCAATATGGTCACTGTTCCCCGTCACATTTACAAGTATTTGCAACTGATACGAGCAGGTGATTTAGACCTGTAAAATCTCGAGTTACATCATGGTGTTCGCCATGGACACAAAATGAACTGTGGCAGGTCACGCGCGAAAGCCCCTCGATAAATGTCGCAGTGGGCTGCTTGAGCTCAAGAGCGAATACTTCCCATCCCTCCCCGCAAGCTCACCTCATTAAAACCATTAACAAGCCGCAGCAACCACCGAAAAGCTACTGCCTTTTGATTAAGCCGTCGGCGAATAAGAAGAGCGCCAAATGGCGCCAATTTGTAGCATAACTTTCATCTTTCCCTTCTCTTTTATTCACGCCATCAACGGCACCAGGCAAAATGATAACCACCACGCGAATCAGATCTTTTCAGCAAGAACATCGAGACAAAATTAGTTTAGAATCCACGCTTAGCGCAAAAACAATGCCCGCGGCTACCGGGCACCTGCTTTCGGGCAATACAACCTGGTACTGAATTCAGGTTGTCATCTGACAAACGGGCTGATGTGGCACGATTGTCCCAGGTGCAAAAAGCAAAACAGGTTTTCAAAGACGTTACGAGGATAAATGGATATGTCTATTAACGAACATGCAACCAAGGAACAGGTAAAGCGACTGGTGGCCTCCGCACTGGCAGCGATAAAGAGCAAGGATAAAGATCCCGGCTGGAATCGCACACTGAATCACGCACTGGAACAGCTCGCTCTAATCAGCCGCAATCTGAATACCGCCAAACACAACGTACAGCACTTTGGCAAAATGAAGGCAGCCAGTGCTGGCCACAACACCTACCGAGCCAATCAGTCGGTGAACTCAAAGCTCGGGACACTCTCTTCGCTCGAAGCCTTTCTCACAGAAGAATGGAAAAAAATTGGCAAAGCGCTGAAAACGGACATTAAAAAACTGCCAACGGACGGTAAAAACGAAATGGAACTCCTGGACATGCTCGCAGGAGAAATTGAGTCGTTCGATAAACTACTGAAACAAAATACCAGCCAGATTTCCAAGCATCAGTCCAACCCACATCAAACGATGATTATCCAAAGGGAAATCTCGCAACTGAAAACCATGCCCGACCTTACAGCGCCGAGCATGCTCGTTCTGATTTCCATAGGCCTTCGCTTACTTGCCATGTACGTTGGGGCGAGAAAAGCGAACAGCGCTAGATAGTCGACACAGCGATCCTAGAAGGGAGTGGACCGAAATCTGCTCCCCGAAGTGTAAGCATGATCACAGCCGCACCAGAAAACCGCTAACTGTTACAGATCACGGTACTTCTCAACGTAACTTCTGCTGTGCCCTTGTCCTGTGTGCCGCCACTTTCATTCGATTCCCACACAGCGCCATACTGCACCAACGTCTGCGGTGGGACTTTGTCTGATCATGAAACATCAAAATACAATCAGGTGCCTCACATTGCTTTACGAGGTTTAAGTCGATGTCGGTAACCAGGTGAACAAATGCGTGTGCAATAGGGTGCAGTAAGACTTCATCGGTGATGGCACCATAACGCTCGGTAACAATAAATCTTCCCGATTTATCATCCCATCCCAGATTCGGTGTTGGTGCCCCTTTCTCAAGAATCAAGTTAACGGTATCTGCCCCATAAGGCTTCCCCAGCTTTGCCATCCCCAGGCACTCTTTCATTTCCTCACGTAGCCTAATCGCCAATTCGAGCAGGTTGGGCGAAGCCTCACTGGTCCGCAGTGATCGGGGTGCAGCCTCTTGCAGCCAATCTAAAACCTTTTCGCCGCTCGTTAATCGTTCAACCACGCTCTCCCCTGCCAATGACTCTGTATTCAGGAAATCTAGTGCCAGGTTGTTTGCCACAAAAATAAAGTCTGAAGAAGACATCAACTATTCCACCAAGCGTAACCATCTAAACCGTGCTTGACAGGTTACACCATTCACAACTAACCTGCAAAAACACTTCTTACGGGTTACAGGATCGAAAATGAAATCAAAATCAACTTCAGCGACGCTACTCGCAGCAAGTATCGCTATGGGGAGCGCATCCGCTGGTGTACAAGCGGATGCTCAGGCGCAGCAAGTAAGTTTCAATTATGAACAGGTAGAAGGGGTCAACATCTTCTACAGGGAAGCGGGAAGCCCCGATGCGCCTACCGTGGTGATGCTGCATGGCTATGCGGCCTCTTCCTATATGTGGCGTAATGTGATTACCGCATTAGCTGATGACTATCACGTAATCGCACTGGACCTGCCCGCCTTTGGGTTTACGGAATCCCCTAAAGGTACTGAGTACGACTACACATTCGCCAACCTTGCCAATACGGTAGATCAGTTCCTTGATCAAAAAGGAATCGCCTCCTTCGCCATCGCTGTTCACGATTACGGTGCCCCTGTTGGATGGCGTTTAGCGGTCAAGCATCCAGACAGGGTGACGGCGATCATCTCTCAGAATGGCAATGCCTATGAAGAGGGCCTGGCAGATGGATGGGCGCCCATCAAGAAGTACTGGAAAGAGCCATCGACTGAAAACAGGGAGGCGCTTAACGACTTCCCAACGGCAGCTTCGATCAAATGGCAGTATATCGAAGGTGTGCCTGATACGAGCAAAGTGGCTCCTGACGGATATACCCTCGAAGGGCTGCATGTATCAAAGCCTGGAATGGCGGATATTCAGTTAGACCTGTTGCTCGATTATGCCTCCAACGTTGCGCAATATCCCGAGTACCAAGAGTACTTTCGCAAGTATCAACCGGCCCTTCTGGCGGTATGGGGCAAGAATGATCCCTTCTTCTCACCAGAAGGGGCTGAAGCATGGAAAAGAGATATTCCAGACGCCGAAGTGCATTTTTTTGATACGGGCCACTTTGCGCTAGAGACGCACCAAGCAGAAATTATTCCGGTGATCAAAGAGTTTCTGGATCGCAACTTGAAGTAATTGAATACTGACGGGGACTATTTTTCGACATGGCGCCTAAAGTACGCAGTTTGTTCTTTAGGCCATAACTGGCTGTATTACACTTTTTATTCCACGGGTATAAAGGAGTTACCTCGGATGAAAAGGATGTTGAAATTTTCACCTCTGCTGGCGCCTCTGGCACTGGCGCTTTCCACCCCAGTCTCTGCCGGCGCTTTCGGCCTCTCCGACCCACAGGACTTTATCGTCCGTGTGGGTGGATACTATATGTCACCGGGCGATGACGAAGTCAGCTTTGTCGATGATACCTACCAGTATTTCGACGCCTTCCGCGCCAACGTCGATCCCGGCTCCGAATGGGGTTGGTACATGAACCTCGAGTGGAAGCCTGTCGAGCACTGGGGCATCGAGCTGGCCTATATGGACGGCGACAATCACACCAGTAGTCACGCTGACGGCTTTTTCTCTCTGGGATTCGACAACGTTGAATTTCGTGATGTAGTCAGTTTTGACGCCGACATCAGCACCGCAAGCCTGAAATTCTATCCTCTGGATGAGACCTGCATGGTACAGCCGTATATCGGTGGTGGCGTTAGCTACACCGACTTCGGCGAAGGCAGCCTAAGCCGCAAAGCACGCGACGACCTCGCCGACTTCGGCCTGCGCGGCGACTTCGATCTGGGATCTTCCTGGGGATATACCTGGCAAGTGGGTATGGACTTCAATTTCGGACGCGACAGCGCCTGGCTGGTAAACGTCGCCGCGGTTTACGCGCGATCCATGACCGATATGCGTTTGCAGCTGATGGATGACGTACCACCGCCACCAAATGTAGAGCCGATTTATGAGTCCTATTCCGGGGATTACATCTATGATCCCTGGATGTTCAATTTGTCAGTGGGATACAAATTTTCCTTCTGACATTGAAGATTCGGCAGATTCTGTTGGGCGCTTCGGCGCCCTTTTTATGGATGGGATAAAACCGGCTGAATTGGGTATTCCCTCCTACTTTCCAGCAAGCTCAATTTTTATGCGTTCATCCTCATTCGTGATAAATGGCAGCATGCGGCTCGCAGTCAGCCATGCAACACCAAAGGCAAACAATCCAGTCGCTTCGACGTAGTAAGTCAGCCGCTGAGTAATACCGCTAAAATTTACCCCCAAAATATCGAGCAGCTGCACGGCCATAGCGCCAACCATAACGGATGCGCAGACTCTATAAATTAGCCCCCTAGCCTTCGCCTCCTTAGAGTTCTTTTCTTTAGCCCTCAGGTAAAAAAGCCAGCAAAAGATTGCGAGGATAATGAACATTGAAATTGCTGAGATCGTATGAACAACCCCAGTCATCGTGGCCTCTCTAGTTACCCCGTCGTCAAACCGGCCGGTAAAGCAATCACATGGGGAAAATGCCACAGATGCAACAGCTATTGCTGCGAATTTACTCAAGACAGCTTGAAACAAGGAGTAGCCGTTATACGACCAGAGAAAAGCCGATATAACACAGAGAGAGCCAACGAATACATTTCGGGCATTGTCCGTTAAATGATATGACAGGCTAATCGACCTAATACTGACCCCGGGCGTCAGCAAGTCTGTGAAAATCGCAAGCGACAAAGCGATAAATCCCACGATAAATTTGGCAGTGTGGTGATCAATTTCTGTGTCTAGTGGTTTCCTATCCATGAACCCAACCTAAAATGTTCTGAATTACCCACATGTAGTGGTCAACTCTTTTTGGCCACCGAGTTCTAAGCATTCCAATATTTCTCTTCCGCCACATTCGGCGGCATCCCATCACTTTTAGGAGGGACGTATTTGGCTGTAGTAGCCATTGATATAGCTCGTGCTCCCCTGTTTAGCCACAGGAAAGGACTTGTAGCCGGTTTCCGGCACCCACTCGGTTTTAAGGCTCCTGAAGAAGCGCTCCGTCGGTGCATTGTCTCAGCAGTTTCCGCGGCGGCTCAGGCTCTGCGTCATTCTGTAGCCCCATAGTAGTTGCCGAAACGTGAGGCTTGTGTACTTGCGTCCTTGCTCGGAGTCGAACAAGAATAAATGGGGTCAGATTACCATTTCGGCACCAAATTCTCCCAATCAGAATAACCTTACATAAATTACTCAATCCCGACCCGACCTCGGCTAGACAGCATTGTGCTCAACTCATTCCGTCGGTGGTGGCTCACCAGTAAATGCTCCTGCGCTCGTGTCAAACCAACATACATTCGACGCACATCACCAGCCAAATCAACATCTTCCTCGTGGCTGGATCGATAGCTGGCATCAAGAATAATTACAGTATCGAACTCCAGCCCCTTACTACTCGGAATCGGCATGATGCAGACACTTTCAAAATTTGGGTCATAGCGCTTTTTATACTCGCTGGAGGCGAGCCATGCGCACGGTATGCGCTCCCTTTTCAATGCGGCAGCCATCCGCTTCCCAGCAGTGCCCCCCGGGTACAGCACTGCCATATCCTTCCAAGCCTTCCCTTTACTATTCCAGACCTTCAAACAGCGTACCGCATACTCAATTTCCTCCTCCAGGGTTTCAACGCATTTTACATAAGGTTCAACACCACTCTTACCCGCTGCCTCAGGCTCAACTAGAGGGATTTCGGAATCAGAATTTTGAGAAAAGTAGTCCTTGGCGAATTGATACGCGAAGGCAAGGATTTCTCGGGTATTACGGTAATTCAATCGAAGTATCGTAGTCCGCCCCTGGGCCTTGATTCCCACGCTCGACAAGCTAAACCCAAGGCTTGATTTCCGTTTGTAAATAGACTGCGCATCGTCATACAGCAGAAGAAGCGAATCCGTCTCTGGGTCAACCATTTGAGAAATTAAAGTCAACCACTCAGCTTCAAAATCGTGCCCTTCATCAATCAACACCGCCCCGTACTGGCCTTTGGGAATACGCCCCTTCTCAACGGTTTTAATCACGGAAAGCACTTGACGCTCCCAAACCGGAGCATCTATATCGATCAGATCAACGTGGTAAGCTCGCAGCTGCTCGCCACACCAATCGTGAAAGTGATAAACCTGGACTTTATCGTTTATCCCCTTTTCGGCGATAAAGCTACGTAAGCGAGCAGCCAAGGTAATGTTGAAACAAAGCACCAAGATAGGCTTATTTAACGCCTCCGCTAGATAGAGGCACCTATAGCCCAAAATCAACGTTTTGCCAGAACCAGCAACACCGTGAACAACCCGATGACCATCCCCCAAACTGCGGGCCAGTTGCTCTTGCTGGATATCCATGATTTTCACAATATCTGGCATGTTTTCGGCCAACGAGGCCTCAGGCATATCTTCACCGGCCTCCTCCGCACCAAACAAATCATCCTGGGCCGCCTCAATACGGATTTCAGGAAATAAATGCCAGCGAACTCTATCTATCTGAGGTAACGTCAGTTTATTGCCAAACTGATAATTGAACATTCCCCATAGCCGCTCCTGGAACTCTTCAGCCGTAACACTTTCGGACATTTCATCCTGGCAGATTAATAGGTGCCCAGGCAGCAGCTTTTGGCGATATTCTTCTGGGATACCTTTTTCAATTTGATTGCGAGTGATATTGGAAAATACTGCACCATACCCGTAGGGGAAACACAGTTTTCCCTTGTATTTTCCCATCAGCTGCTTTAACTGAGGGTCGCGCTCAAGTACCTGCAAAACTTGATAACTGCACTGCCTGGCCTGTTCAATCGGATTACTTACCGTTTTACGACCGCTGGAGGTTTCAAGATCAACTTCAGCATGGCTTACACGTTTGATGCTGGATACCTTCCAATCCTTGACCTCTAAAAAAGAATACCTCTAGCGGGATGCAGAATTATAAAATCCGGGTAGCGACGCTTTCCCCCCAAGGGAATATCAAACCAACAGAGGTAATCATCTTCCAGCAGTGCTTCGAGGCGCCGAGCAAAGCGTTTCTCGCCGGAGGTCATTCTGGACAGACAGGAACTGAGGGATGGAATCAGTTTAGCCATAACGCCCTCTGCACATGGTGCGTTAGGGCGGTAGGCAAGCGAACTTCCTTGAATGATATTTGCATATCCAACTCGATTACAGAGCGCTGGGGCATATCAGCGCCGGCAATTGATTGCCAAAAAGGACGGAGCCTTCTATCCATACACAACGGGGCGCCATGTTTCGACGGACATTTCCCATATATCCGTTAAATTTTTCTGATCTAGATAGTATTTGAATTCGGTTTTAAGTCAATGACACAGGTTTGCCCACTGAAGTCGCGATTAAGTAATCCGTCATCGTGGTTTCAACATGTAATTCGGCTAAGATTTAATCAGCGACTGACGCATATAGAAAAGCGAGCTTCAAATGAGGCTCGCTTTTTCGCATTGTGAAAATTCGCTACTTTGTACCGGCCACTAATATTGGCGTCCAAACCAAATGCAGTCACCGGGCACCTGTATCCACCCTCTTACGGATATCCTACTCAGAGCCAGAGAACTCGAGCAACCGTCAATGCATCAATCAACAACTCTTCCTGCAGCGCGTGCATCCTTCAAGAAGAGGTCGACCAGGCTAGTGTCATCCTTCTTACAGCCCTCTCGACTCTCAAAATAGGTGTAACAGACATAGTGTTTGAGGGTCGTATCACATAGACGGGCACTGTCATAGCGCACCTTGACTACTTTTGAAACATCACTCGCCACCCATCCAGCGCGATCCACATACACGTGGCACCGAGGTACCTCCTGGGCTGTGACTGCGTAAGAGGTCATCGAAGCGCAAATGGTAAGAACGGTAATCCGTAAGGTCTTCATAGTTTGATTGGCTTCCCTGCAGATAATTGGATGTCGTAATCTGTGTACTGCGGTGGTCGACCCGGCGGGAAATCAACCACTCTTGCCGTAACACGATCGCCGGGTTTATAGCGACGTAGAAAATCCTCCGCCTCCAACGATGAGGTGAACAGCTCACCATCAAAATCAGCCACAATCATGCCAGGAATAATACCTGCTGAGCGAGCTGGACCATTCTCAGTTACACATGTGGGCATGACGCCTACCTTCTGTACCCATTGCCATCCATTCCAACGTTCGATCGGCACCTGATAGTTATACGAGACCACTCCACAAATGCCCATGTCAGGCCACTGCTCCCGCGTATTCAGGCGATCAGCCTTCATCGTCAATGAGCGCTGGACCGACACCGTCCGGCTTTGACTCCAGGCTTTATTTTTGTCAATCGCCGCTTGCTCATTTATCACTCGGCGGAACGAGCTATTACCGGTGGCCCGGTGGTCACCCCAACGGACCCCTTTTGCTAAAAACCCTGCGTAATCACCGGCAGAGAGGGAAGCCACGGCATCCGCCACATCCACTTCCAGATCGGGGTTACTATTTTCAACCGCATCGGCGTACTTCAAGTGCAGATCGCGAAGCTTTTCATTTCCAGATGCCGCAGCAATTCGGGCCGCTTCGAGATGGTTCTCTATCACTGATTGGCGACTTAGCTCCGGGAAGAAGTCCGCCTCGAACTGTTCAATCATGCTGTCGTCAGCATCAAACATTTCAATCGTAGTCGACTCGGATGTTGAGCCTTTAAACTGACTATCCACACTCTGATTGAAGGCTGTTTTTAGGGTACTGCGGCGGGATCCAAATCCGAGAAACTGCCAACCAGACGACTTCTTTTTCACTGAAGACTGTTGAACCTCGCGAAGAAATCTATTGACAATCCGCTTCGCATCGAAGCGCGCTGAAATGGTGGAGGTCTTAGCATCACGGAATTTGTAGGCGACCAGCACATCCATCTTGCCTTGTCGGATTCTGTTCTGCTCATACATTGAGGGGTTTTCAACCGCGACAGACAGCGTGTCACCCATCGTTATAAAGCTATGAGGGTACGACACAACGGAAATTTGCTCAGACCCAATTCGCACCGAAATTTCTAGCTCCAAGAGGTTTACAAGCTCCGGCGCATAGTTATCAAACTGCTCGATCATTTTTTGTTGTTCGGCGAAGAGCCTGTCTCTTTCCATGTTTGCTTGATGCAACTGGGGAGCCAGGCCTTGCGCGGGGGGATAAATTAGAGACATACCGTTAGGTGCTTTCGCACTCGGGTACATATAGTTGGTCACAGAGATACCGTCGCTTAGTGCGCTAACAAATGCTGGTGTATGTTCTTTACTTGGTAGTTTCTGGTGCAACGCCAACGGAATGCTAATGGAACGTGCGAGCTGCTTCGGACTATCGGCTGGGTCATATAGGAAACCATCGTCGTCGTAGAATTCAATCGCGTGGGTTCGTGCTTCAACCAATGGCAGTAGAAATATTTTCGTTTTTATATTGTCTGCGCTCTGTAAAGCAAATCCATGCGCTCGATAGAGCTCATATCCACCACTTCCGTCGGGGCCGTAATAGTCATTGATCTGAAAGCGCCGAGAGTTGGGCGGAATTTGCGCAAAAATTTCGCCGACCCAGAAACAAAAAAGTAACCCCACCACAACCTTGGGTGCCCACATTCTAATATTGATCACTATATCCCCCTGAGAAAATTACTATTAGTCTATTTTGGCGGCCGATCTCGTCTCGTGTCAGCCTTCACGTGAGCATCTATTCAATATTGCAACTAACGGTTCTATTAATCACAGCGAATAAAATCTACTGCATTATTACTATTTTATTTTCAAAGCATTAGCACCTGCTGATGGAACAGCAGCCAATATCGAATTATTCAAGTTTCGCGGAATAGACTGGAGAAACAAAAAAGCGAGCCCGACTTGTAGCTCGCTCTATCTGAACATTGTAAATCCGCGATCTCTCCTTACGCTTTTACGGTCTTGGCAGTTCGGTGCAAGGGCAAAGAGGACCCTGCTATACACCCAAACTCTCACCGAATTACCCACCAAACTATTCATTAATACATTCACATATCATGCTCTACAAGATTTTTTAATTTTTCGTAGAACTGTATTCGATCGTATTTCAAATACGAATTGAGTCAATCACTTATCTTTAGTCGGGTGATTTTCACGCCAAATTCTATCCAACGGAGAGTGCACATAGCCCTTTATAGCTAAGGGACAATAAGAAATTCGGCACAAAAAAAGCGAGCCCAAATTTTGACTCGCTATTTCGACTTTCACTGCTTGTTCAAACAGTATGCACCGTTTTGCGGCGGTTCCTGAACTCGCACTAAAAAGTGCTCCCAGGCACCCGCACCCACCCCTCCATCAAAATCCTCGCACTGCGACTCATAATGGCCTTGGTAGCAGTCCACTGCCCATTGGCGATTTCTGCTTCCGCACCGACCCGCAAGGTGCCGGACGGATGACCGAAGGTCACGGCATTGCGCTCCCCTCCCCCCGCGGCCAGATTTACCAGTGTGCCGGGGATGGCGGCGGCGGTGCCGATGGCCACTGCCGCGGTGCCCATCATGGCGTGGTGCAGTTTGCCCATGGACAGGGCACGCACCAGCAAGTCGATATCACCCGCAGCCACTTCTTTGCCACTAGAGGCGATATAGCCCTTGGGTGCCGCGACGAACGCGACCTTGGGGGTATGCTGGCGAGCGGCTGCCTCTTCTACCTTTTCGATCAGGCCCATCTTCAGCGCGCCGTGGGCGCGGATGGTTTCGAACATGGCCAGGGCCTTGTCGTCACCGTTGATGGCCTCCTGCAGTTCGGTGCCGGTGTAACCGATATCCGCGGCGTTGACGAAAATGGTCGGGATACCTGCGTTAATCATGGTGGCTTTAAGGGTGCCGACGCCGGGCACTTCCAGATCGTCCATCAGGTTGCCGGTGGGGAACATTGCTCCGTCCCCATCCGCCGGGTCCATGAATTCGATCTGCACTTCGGCCGCCGGGAAGGTGACGCCGTCCAGTTCGAAATCACCGGTCTCCTGCACTTCCCCATTGGTGATGGGGACGTGGGCGATGATGGTTTTCTTGATGTTGGCCTGCCAGATGCGCACGGTGCAGATGCCATTCTCTGGAACCCGCGCCGCATCGACAAAACCGCTGTTGATGGCGAAGGCACCGACGGCGGCGGTGAGGTTGCCGCAGTTGCCGGACCAGTCTACGAACGGCTTGTCGATGGAGACCTGGCCGAACAGGTAATCCACGTCGTGACTCGGCTGCTCGCTTTTGGACAGGATGACGGTTTTGCTGGTGCTGGAGGTGGCTCCGCCCATGCCGTCGGTCTGTTTGCCGTAGGGGTCGGGGCTGCCGATTACGCGGAGCAGGAAGTTGTCTCTTGCTTGGCCTGGGGTTTGAGCGGATTCGGGGAGGTCTTGGAGGCGGAAGAAGACGCCTTTGCTGGTGCCGCCGCGCATGTAGGTGGCTGGGATACGTATTTGGGGGGCGAATTTCATTTTGCTTCTCGCGAAAATGGCGGATGCGCTGCGCTTATCCGCCCTACGGTTTGGTTCTTTCGCCATCCCGGACTTGCCCCGAGGTCCAGTGCTTCGATCCTCTGGATACCGGATCGAGTCCGGTATGACGAGGGTTTTTACTGGATGCCGGATCAAGTCCGGCATGACGAGGTATTCTGGATCCCGGATCGCGTCCGGGATGACGAGGGTTTGGTTTAGGCGTTTGCTTCGGCTTCGAGGAAGTCGTTGGCGAAGCGTTGCAGTACGCCGCCGGCGTCGTAGATGGAGACTTCTTCGGCGGTATCCAGGCGGCATTTCACCGGTACTTCTATGGTTTCGCCGTCTTTGCGGTGAATGAGAAGTGTGAGTGTTGTGCCTGGGGTGCGCTCGCCGATTACGTCGAAGGTTTCGGTACCGTCGATGCCCAGAGTCTCGCGCGTAGTACCCGGCTGGAACTCCAGAGGCAGCACACCCATGCCGATCAGGTTGGTGCGGTGAATGCGCTCGAAGCCTTCGGCCACGATGGCTTCGACACCGGCGAGGCGTACGCCCTTCGCCGCCCAGTCGCGGGAGGAGCCCTGGCCGTAGTCGGCGCCGGCGATAATGATCAGCGGCTGCTTGCGGTCCATGTAGGTTTCGATGGCTTCCCACATGCGGGTGACTTTGCCTTCCGGCTCCACGCGGGCGAGAGAGCCCTGTTTCACGGCACCGCTTTCATCGCGCACCATTTCGTTCAACAGTTTCGGGTTGGCGAAGGTGGCGCGCTGGGCAGTGAGGTGGTCGCCGCGGTGGGTTGCGTAGGAGTTGAAGTCCTCTTCCGGCAGGCCCATTTTCGCCAGGTATTCACCGGCGGCGCTGCTGGCCAGGATGGCGTTGGACGGCGACAGGTGATCGGTAGTGATGTTGTCACCGAGTACTGCCAGCGGGCGCATGCCTTTCAATGTACGCTCACCGGCGAGTGCGCCTTCCCAGTATGGCGGGCGGCGGATGTAGGTGCTCTGTGGGCGCCAGTGGTACAGCGGCTCGCCCTTCTCTGCTTCCGCTTTATTGAGATCGAACATCGGGATGTAGACCTCGCGGAACTGCTCGGGCTTCACGCTCTGTTTGACGATCGCGTCGATCTCTTCGTCGCTCGGCCAGATATCTTTCAGGGTCACCGGGTTACCGTCTTTGTCGTGGCCCAGTACATCTTTCTCGATATCGAAGCGGATGGTGCCGGCGATGGCGTAGGCAACGACCAAGGGCGGCGAAGCCAGGAAGGCCTGCTTAGCGTAGGGATGGATACGACCGTCGAAGTTGCGGTTGCCGGACAGTACGGCGGTGGCGTACAGGTCGCGATCGATCACTTCTTTCTGGATTTTCGGGTCCAGCGCGCCGCTCATGCCGTTACAGGTGGTGCAGGCAAAGGCGACCACGTCGAAGCCCTGTTGCTGCAGTTCCGGCAGCAGGCCGGCTTCTTCCAGGTACATTTTTACGGTTTTGGAGCCCGGTGCCAGAGAGGTTTTTACCCAGGGCTTGCGGGTCAGGCCGAGCTTGTTGGCGTTACGCGCGATCAGGCCCGCAGCAATCATGTTGCGCGGGTTGCTGGTGTTGGTGCAGCTGGTGATCGCGGCGATGATCACGGCGCCGTCCGGCATCTCCCCTTCTTTCTCTTCCCACTCTTTGGCAATACCGCGGTTCGCCAGTTCGGAGACCGGCAGCAGTGCGTGCGGGTTGGAAGGGCCTGCGAGGTTGCGGCCTACAGCAGAGAGGTCGAATTTGAGTACGCGCTCGTATTCAGCATTCTTCAGGCTATCTGCCCAGAGGCCGGTTTCTTTCGCGAACTTTTCTACCAGGGCTACCTGCTCGTCATCGCGGCCGGTGAGCTTCAGGTAGTCGATAGTCTGTTCGTCGATGGCGAACATGCCGGCGGTGGCACCGTATTCCGGGGTCATGTTGGCAATGGTGGCGCGGTCGCCCAGGCTCAGGCTGGAGGCGCCTTCGCCGAAGAATTCGAGATACGCACCTACTACGCGCTCGCGACGCAGGAATTCGGTCAGGGCCAGAACCATGTCGGTACCGGTGATGCCGGGGCGCAGTGTGCCGGTCAGCTCGACGCCGACGATGTCGGGCAGGCGCATGTAGGAGGCGCGGCCGAGCATCACGCTTTCGGCCTCTAAACCGCCCACACCTACGGAGATTACGCCGAGCGCATCCACCATCGGGGTGTGGCTGTCGGTGCCGACGCAGGTATCCGGGAATACCACTGTGCTTCCGTCTGGGCCCTCTTTTTTCTGCACCACCGGAGACATTTTCTCCAGGTTGATCTGATGCATGATGCCGTTGCCGGGCGGGATGACGTCGACGTTTTCAAACGCGGTTTTGGTCCAGTTGATGAAGTGGAAGCGGTCTTCGTTGCGGCGCTCTTCCACGGCGCGATTTTTCTCAAACGCGTTTTCTTCAAAACCGGGGTGTTCGACAGCCAGGGAGTGGTCGACGATCAACTGGGTGGGCACCACCGGGTTTACTTTGGCGGGGTCACCGCCCTTCTCTGCGATCGCATCGCGCAGGCCGGCGAGGTCCACCAGTGCGGTCTGGCCGAGAATATCGTGGCAGACGACGCGCGCGGGGAACCAGGGGAAGTCGAGGTCCCGTTTGCGCTCGATGATCTGTTTCAGGGCTGCGGTGAGGTTTTCGGGTTCGCAGCGGCGTACCAGGTTCTCCGCGAGGATGCGGGAGGTGTACGGGAGTTTTTCGTAGCTGCCCGGCTGGATGTTTTCGACGGCTTCGCGGGTGTCGAAATAATCGAGGTCTGTGCCGGGAAGTTTTTTGCGGTATTCGGTGTTCATCGTATATCACCCGTTCGGGTTGATTGGTGCTTGATGTTCTTTACCCGTCATCCCGGACTTGATCCGGGATCCAGTGCCCGCGTTTGGGGGAGCTGGATTCCGGCCTTCGCCGGAATGACGGGAAGGCCGGAATGATGGGCATTTCTTTCGTCATCCCGGACTTGGTCCGGGATCCAGTGCCCGCTGGTGGTTCAGGGGAGCTGGATTCCGGCATGCGCCGGAATGACGGGGTACAAATTAGCGATCGGAAATTGGGGTTACCTTGCGCAGTTCCGGGCCGGTGTATTCCGCGCTTGGGCGGATGATGCGGTTGTCGGCGCGCTGTTCGAATACGTGGGCGGCCCAGCCGGTTACGCGGCTCATCACGAAAATCGGGGTGAACAGCTTGGTGGGAATACCCATGAAGTGGTAGGCGGACGCGTGGAAGAAGTCGGCGTTACAGAACAGCTTCTTCTCGCGCCACATGACTTCTTCGCAGCGTACGGATACCGGGTACAGTACGTCGTCGCCAACATCGGCGGCCAGTTTCTCGGACCACTGCTTGATGATGGCGTTGCGCGGGTCGGATTCGGTGTAGACCGCGTGGCCGAAGCCCATGATCTTTTCTTTACGCTCGAGCATGCCCATCAGTTCTTTTTCTGCTTCGTCGGCAGAAGAGAAACGCTCGATCAGTTCCATGGCGGCTTCGTTGGCGCCGCCGTGTAGCGGGCCGCGCAGGGAGCCGATGGCGCCGGTGATGCAGCTGAACAGGTCAGACAGGGTGGAGGCACATACGCGCGCGGTGAAGGTGGAGGCGTTGAACTCGTGCTCTGCGTACAGGATCAGGGAGACGTTCATTACCTGTGCGTGCAGGTCGTTGGGCTTTTCGCCGCGCAGCATGTGCAGGAAGTGGCCGCCGATGGAGTCGTCATCGGTTTCGGTTTCGATGCGCACGCCCTCGTGGCTGTATCGGTACCAGTAACAGATGATGGATGGGAATGCAGCCAGGAGACGGTTGGCGCGGTCCTGCTGCTGGTCGAAGGACTCTTCGCCTTCCAGATTACCGAGCATGGAACAGCCGGTGCGCATCACGTCCATGGGGTGTGCGTCAGCGGGGATGCGCTCGAGCACTTCGCGGAGGGCTACGGGCAGGCCGCGCATGGTTTTCAGGGTGCCCTTGTAGTCGTTTAACTGGGCCTGGGTGGGCAGTTCGCCGTTGAAGATCAGATAGGCGACTTCTTCGAACTCGCAGTTTTCTGCCAGGTCTTTTACGTCGTAACCGCAGTAGGTCAGGCCGGAGCCGGATACGCCTACGGTGGACAGTGCGGTTTTACCGGCTACCTGGCCGCGCAAGCCTGCTCCGCCAACTTTTTTCTCTGCCATCTCTAATTCCCCTATCAGTTTGCGTTTTTGGTTCGTCATGCCGGCGTATGCCGGTATCCAGTTCGGTGCCTGTCGACAACCTCTGGCTGGATCCCGGGTCGAGCCCGGGATGACGCTGGGTTTGTTGTTCGTCATGCCGGCGCATGCCGGTATCCAGTTCGGTGCCTGTCGACGACCTCTGACTGGATCCCGGATCGAGCCCGGGATGACGCTGGGTTTGTTGTTCGTCATGCCGGCGAATGCCGGGAACCAGTTCGGTGCCTGTCGACGACCTCTGACTTGATCCGGCATCCAGGTTGGTGGTTCTTGTCTGCCTCCGCTCTGGATCCCGGCATGCGCCGGGATGACGGTAGGTGGATCGATTACTTCTTGAAGAGTGCGTCGAGCTTGTCTTCAAACTCGTGGTAGTTCAGGTAGTCGTAGAGTTCCGCGCGGGTCTGCATGGTGTCGACAACCGCCTGCTGGTCGCCGTTTTGCAGGATGCTGGTGTAGACGTTTTCCGCGGCCTTGTTCATGGCCCGGAAGGCGGACAGCGGGTAGAGGACCATGTCGGCACCGGACTCGCCCAGCTCGGCTTTGTTGTACAGCTTGGTTTTACCAAATTCGGTGATGTTGGCGAGGATCGGGACGTTCAATGCGTCTTTAAAGGCGCGGTAGTGTTCGAGTTCGGTCACGGCTTCGGCGAAGATGCCGTCGGCGCCGGCTTCGATGCAGGCCTGGGCGCGGTCGATGGCGGCTTCCAGTCCTTCCTGTGCGAAGGAATCGGTGCGGGCCATGATGAAGAAATCGTCGTCATCGCGGGCATCTACTGCGGCCTTGATGCGGTCGACCATTTCCTCTTTGGAGACGATCTCTTTGTTCGGACGGTGGCCGCAGCGCTTCTGGGCTACCTGATCTTCGATATGTACCGCAGCGGCGCCGGCGCGGATCATTTCTTTGATGGTACGCGCGATATTGAATGCACCACCCCAGCCGGTGTCGATATCTACCAGCAGCGGCAGGTGGGTGGCGGCGGTGATGCGGCGTACGTCTTCCAGCACGTTATCCAGGCTGGTCATGCCCAAGTCCGGCAGACCGTAGGAGGCATTGGCCACACCGGCGCCAGACAGGTAGATGGCCTGATGGCCGATACGCTCCGCCATGATGGCGGTGTAGGCGTTGATGGTGCCGACAACCTGCAGTGGCTGGTTGTCTTTCAGGGCCTGACGGAAGCGTGCGCCGGCGGATTCTGGTCTGCTCATAACTGCCTCTTCTCTGGTAATTTTCGCGTTAATTCTGCTGGGAAAGCTTGTTTTCGATATTGCTGCGCGACGCACGGATATGGCGGCGCATCAGGATTTCTGCCAGTTCACCATCCCCTGCTTCGATGGCTTCGATGATGTGGCTGTGTTCGCGGAAGGCGCGGTGCGCGCGGGGGCTGGCCATGCCGAGCTGATAGCGGTACATGCGCACGCGGTAATAGAGTTTGTTGCACAGGGTGTCGATCAGCAGATCATTGTGCGACGCCTGCACAATCCGGAAGTGAAAGTCGAAATCCCCTTCCGGCTGGTAGTAGGCGGTGCCCTTCTTCAGTTCTTCCTGCTGTTCGTGGCGGTTGAGCATCTGGCGCAGTTCCACCAGGTCTTCTTCGCTGCGGTTCTCAGCGGCAAGGCGGCAGGCCATGCCTTCCAGGGCCTCGCGCACGTCGTAGATTTCCAGCAGGCCGCGCTCGGTGAGTTCCACTACCCGTGCGCCCACATTGACCTTGCGCTCGATCAGGCTGAGGGACTCCAAACGCATCAGCGCTTCCCGCAGGCTGCCACGGCTGGCGTCGAAGCGACGGGCCAGCTCCGGTTCGCTGATCTTGCTGCCCGCGGCAATTCGACCTTCGACGATATCTTTACGCAGTGACAGGAACAGTCGGTCAGCCAGGCTCTGAGTACCGCGGGCGGGTTTGCCCGCGGGTGCGTTGGATGCTTCCCCTTGTCGCGCTGATGCCGCGAGGCCGGACGTGTCGCTCGGCTGGTGTTTGGCGGATTCCATCGTGATCACTATCCCGATTCGAGTGCCGGTATATGCCGACCAAGATTGTCGACACTTTTTAGTTTGAAGCAGGATATTTGCCCACCTTTTCCGCGTCAACCGCAAATTGTGTCAACATTTTGTCATTTAGCGACTGACTCGCAGGTCACTGACTTTAGAGCTGAACTTGCCGACAATAAGGACGGATCTGGAGGGATTAGAGCGCAACCCGGGTACTTCGTGGGGTTCGGGCCAGGAATGGTAGTCTTGAAATAGCGATATGGGCATAATAGCGCCCGCGCCGGCCCAGGGCCGCGCCAGCGGAATCTATGCTGAACACTCTATCCTTATAAAGTGTCGGCAATTGAACACCAGATCCGCCGCTTATGTAGTACCGGTGACCCGACCGGACCCAATTTCGAGAGTACCGAGCAGAACGACATCATGCCTAAGAGTATTATCAGGCGCTGGCTGCCAACTCCCGAACAGGTGCGCGCCAATAACGGCCTGAAGTTCCTTGGCACCCTGCTGCACGACCCCAACCTGTTCCACCTGAACCGCCATTCGGTGTCGGTGGCCTTTGCCGTTGGGATCTTTACCAGCTTCCTCCCCCTCCCCGGCCAGATGCTGATCGCCGCACTGCTGGCGCTGTGGTTCCGCTGTAATCTGCCGCTGTCCATGGCTCTGGTATGGATCAGCAACCCGGTCACCATGCCGGCGATTTTCTATAGCGCTTACAAGCTTGGCGCATGGATACTCGGCACCCCGCCCATGCAATTCAAGATCGAGCTGTCCTGGGAGTGGCTTACGGAAGAAGTCGGGCGTATCTGGTTGCCGTTGTTTTCCGGCTCCCTGATTTTCGCGATCTTCTTTGCCACCGCCGCGTACTTTGCGATGCAGGCCATCTGGCGCTGGCAAGTGGTGAAGCGTTGGAAAGCGCGCCTCGCTCAACGTAAATCCCAACTCGACCAAAGCTGAAAAACAGTCACAGATTTACTCTCGCACCTCCGCCCCGCGTCACACATTGTTTTCTTATTCCCCTCCTTTTCCACCCGAACGTCCCTTTCTTCTGACTTGTTTCCATTAAATATTCACCGCCACTCAAACAGAATTTTATTCGGAAAAAGTATCATGATTTTGACGTAGTTCTCGAAAAAGTCGAACTGGTCAACCAATTATTTCAATTTCTCGGGATTTTAATTGACGAACGATTTTTCGTTTCAGTAATGTAAATATCGATCAGGCCTTATCCACATAATAACTATTGGCTTGATCGTTATTGCAATGACCACATTCGTGGTTTCGTAGTTTGTAATAATTTCTTTAATGAATTTCATCGCGCGGCACACTCTCTAGGCGAGCTTCCTCCAAAAGCTTGTCCGTGGGTTCGTGCGCGCTGTGAAAAACAATAATGCAAGGAATTATGTAATGAATGTGCAGAAATACTCGCCTATGAAATTGGCGGCTGCGCTGTTGCTTGCTTCGCAAGCGACAGTGAGTTTTGCTGCTGATCCTGTGGGTGTCACTGCGTCTAGCGATGATGGCAACACACCTGAAAATACTCTCGACAACAACCTCTCTACACGCTGGTCCGCGCAGGGTGACGGACAGTGGATCCGATATGACCTCGGAACCAGTTACACCGTCGAAGCGCTTCAAATTGCTTTGCACAAAGGCGATCAGAGAACCGCGACACTGGATATTCAGACCTCTGCCGACGGCAGTAGCTGGCAGACGGTTTTCTCCGGCGATCAGCCTTCCAGCACCGCCGCGTTGCAGACATTTGATGTGACTGATAGCAGCGCGCGTTACGTGCGCATTGTGGGTTACGGCAACAGTTCTAACGACTGGAACAGTATCAGTGAAGTGGACATTACCACCTCCGAAGATGACCCCGGTGATCCGGGCGATCCCGGGTGCCCGGCCTGTGAGCCTGCGGTGGTCGCCACTGCGAGCAGCGATGACGGCAACGGTCCGGAAAATGTCCTGGACGATGACCTGGGCACCCGCTGGTCCGCAGATGGCAGTGGCCAGTGGCTGCAACTAGACCTGGGTCAGTCGCAGGTAGTGGGCAGTGCAAATATTGCATTCTACAAGGGAGATCAGCGCACCTCGTCGTTCGATATCCAGACCAGTGACGATGGTTCCGTTTGGGAAACCGTACTTTACGGCGGTGTCAGCAGTGGTAATTCCACTGCGCTGGAAAACTTCTCTCTGTTTGAAACCGAAGCGCGCTACGTGCGCTACGTGGGTTACGGCAACAGCTCAAACTCCTGGAACTCACTAACTGAAATGAACGTCAGTGAAGAGAACGGCAACACCGATCCAGTGGGCGGTGGAAGCAGCAGTAGTAGCAGCGGTGGCAGCAGCAGCGGTGGCTCCGGGAACTGTGAAACTTCCAGCACCGGAAGCAGTGTGACTGTGGGCTGCCTGGAGTATGGCTCTGGTGGCACTCTGCCTCTGGCCAACCTGGACCCATCCGCCGATCCCGATGAAAACTTTGATCTGAGTAAATGGAAAATCACCTATCCGGATGCCAGTGAGGAGTACCCGCCGCAGGTCAGTGCGAATGAGTTCTACACCGATCCGGCAACTGGCGCCATGGTATTCCAGTGCCCCAACAACGGCGGTTCCACCTCCAACTCATCGTATTCCCGCAGTGAACTGCGTGAGATGTTGAACCAGAGTGCGGGAACCACCAGCTTGGGCAACAACTGGGTAATTTCCACCGCTTCCAGCTCTGACCAGAGCGCTGCTGCGGGCGTGAATGGCAATATGAAAGCCACCATCTCTGTAGACCGCGTGTCCGACACCTACGACTCCGGTTCTGAGTGGCGTGTGGGCCGCGTTGTTGTCGGTCAGATTCATGCGTCTGACAACGAGCCGTTCAAGGTGTACTACCGCAAACTGCCTGGGCACACCAAGGGTTGGGTATACATGGCCTATGAAGATTCCGATACGGAAATCTTTATTCCATTGTTTGGTGAATCCGGCACCAACGAGTACGGCCTGACCTCTACCGTTGAGCCGGTAGAAGACGGTATCGAACTTGGCGAGAAGTGGGGCTATGAGGTCAACGTCGAAGGCCGTGAAATGACCGTGACAGTGACCAAAGCCGATGGCACTTGGGCACGTCAGACCATTTTCTGGGCTGAAGAGTACAACGACGACTGGTTCTACTTTAAAGCCGGTTCCTACAACCAGAACAATGGTGGCGACAGCGACGATTACGCCCAGGTTTCCTTCTACAACTTTGAGGTTACCCACGACGGCGATAGCGGCTCTTCCAGCTCCAGTTCTGGCGGCGGTTCTTCCAGTAGTTCTTCTGGCAGCTCTTCCGGCGGTTCCTCTGGTGGCTCCTCTTCCGGTTCCGGTTCTGTTCCGTCTGACCTGATGGAAAACTGTAACCAGTGGAAGATCACCTACCCCACCGGTGAAGAAGATAAAACCTTGTGCGGCGAGCCCAACAACGAGTACTTCTACGTAAACGATGCGGGCGACGGTATGGTGTTTTACGCTCCGATTCGTACCGACAACGGCACCACGCCAAACTCCAGCTACATCCGTTCGGAGCTGCGTGAGCGTGAGCCCGACGGCAGCAAGGATGTTTACTGGACCACCGATGGTCAACACATCGTGTACGTGAAGCAGGCAATCACCCATCTGCCGATGGTGAAAGATCACCTGGTAGCAACGCAGATTCACGGCAATAAAAGTGAAGGTATCGATGACGCTATGGTCTTGCGACTGGAAGGCGATCACCTGTTCCTGAGCTTTAACGGCGGCAAACTGCGGGATGATCTCACCATCAAAACCGGCTACCAGCTGGGCACCACTCACGAAATTATTTTCGAAGTAGTGGATGGCCGGCACTACGCCTATTACAGCGAAGACGGCAACCTTGCCAACGCCTTCCTATCTGGCAATGCCGACCAGTACCTGGTGCGTGACGGTTCCAACGACTATGTGATGGATCACAGTTACGGGGACGCCTACTTCAAGATCGGTAATTACACGCAGAGTAATGCTGATCGCGAAGGAGATCTCGCGGATCACCCGGACAACTACGGTGAAGTAGTTGTTTATGATTACTGGATTGACCACCAGTAAGTGACGTGCCCCCCGCGTAGCGGGGGCACTTTTTCCGTATCCCGGGCTCAGCCCGGGATACCCCTTCTCACCCGTTTTACGAACTAGGTCTCAATTTTTTATTTCCCGCCGTTTTACCAGTGCTCGTAAACGACCAGTCCCACGCACCCACTTGGTACTATCCTCCCAATTAATATTTGATGTATTTCCCCGAAAAAAACCATTTATTAGACGCGAGTCACCTTTCTTACCAACTGGTCAACCAATTCAGAGAATTTGTCAGAATTTTCATTGACGAAGGTTTTTTCACTTCACTAATGTAGCCAGCGATTAAGCCACTCGAATCCATCCTGAGCTGACTTGATCGTTTTTACAAAAGCCACAAATGTGGTTTCGCAGTTTGTAAAAATTTCTCCATAAAACAATTGCGTCACATTTCATAGGTGAACCTGAGCGTTCATCGGTGGGATTGTGCGCGCTAAAAAAACCCAAAGGGAATCAAAAATGAACGCGCGAAAATGGTTGCCAACAAAATTGGCAACGGCGGCTCTAGTGTTTGCTTCACAAGCAGCGATGAGCCAAATCGTAGAACCAGTAAATGTTACTGCTTCGAGCCACGACGGGAACAAGCCCGAAAATACGCTCGACAATAATTTATCCACTCGCTGGTCAGCCGAAGGTGAGGGTCAATGGATCCAGTATGATCTGGGTAAGTACTACACCGTCGACTCGCTGGAAATTGCCTTTTTCAAAGGTGATGAGCGTACAAGTACCATTACGATTCAGACTTCCATTGACGGAAGTAACTGGAAAACCGTGTACGACGATGAGCAGCCCTACAGCTCTGACGAGCTGCAAGGTGTCGAAGTTTCCGACTCCTACGCGCGCTATGTACGCATTGTTGGCTACGGTAATTCGGCCAACGCTTGGAACAGTATCAGCGAAGTCGATATCCTCACTACCGGCGGCAGCGGTTCTGATGATCCCGGTGATGAAATTGAAGATCCCGGCTGTACTGCCTGTGTACCCGAGATAGTCGCAACCGCCAGTGGTAGCGAAGCGGAAAACATCGCGGCCAACGTCCTGGATGATGACCTGGAAACTCGCTGGTCTGCCGATGGCAGTGGCCAGTGGCTGCAGCTGGACCTCGGCAAAAGCCAGACAATCGGCAGTGTTGACATCGCCTTTCACAAAGGCGACGAGCGCAGCTTTTCATTTGACATCCAGACCAGTGATGACACTTCCAGCTGGCAAACCGTTCTTTCCGGCGGTGTAAGCAGCGGCGACACGGCTTCCTGGGAAAGCTTCTCACTGTTTGAAACCGAAGCGCGCTATGTACGCTATCTCGGTTATGGAAACAGCGATAGCTCCTGGAACTCGCTGTCTGAGATCCGCATCAGTGAAGACAACGGTCACTCCGACCCGATCGGCGGTGGGAGCAGCAGTAGCAGCAGCGGTGGCAGCAGCGGAAGCGGAAGCAGCGGCGGTAGCAGTGGTGGTTCCTCCGATTGCGATACCTCCAGCTCCGGCGACAGTGTTACTGTGGGCTGTCTCGTTTACGGTACCGATGGCACTCTGCCGTTGGCCAATCTGGATCCTTCCGCAGACCCTGATGAAAACTTTGATTTGAGCAACTGGAAAATCACTTATCCGGATGCCGATGAAAAGTTCCCACCAGAAGTAAGTGCCGATGAGTTTTATACCGACCGCGACACCGGCGCCATGGTATTTCAGTGCCCGAATAACGGCGGTTCTACCTCCACCTCCTCTTACTCCCGCACCGAGTTGCGTGAGATGCTGAACGAAAGTGCAGGCACTACCAATCTCGGCAATAACTGGGTCATTTCCACCGCCTCCAGCTCCGACCGCAACGCCGCGGGCGCTGTGGACGGCAACATGAAGGCCACGGTTTCTGTAGACCGGGTATCCGACACATACGACTCCGATTCCGAGTGGCGTGTGGGTCGTGTGATTGTTGGCCAGATTCACGCCTCGGATCACGAGCCCTTCAAACTGTATTACCGCAAACTACCGGGCCACACCAAAGGCTGGGTCTATATGGCCTATGAAGACTCCGATACTGAAGTATTCATCCCGCTGTTTGGTGAGTCCGATACCGACAAGTATGGTCTGACCTCTACGGTGGAACCGGTGGAAGACGGTATTGCCCTAGGTGAGAAATTTGGCTACGAGGTCAATGTGGAAGGCCGTGAAATGACGGTAACCGTGACCAAGTCCGATGGTACCTGGGCGCGCCAAACCGTTTTCTGGGCCGAAGAATACAACGATGACTGGTTCTACTTTAAAGCCGGTAACTACAACCAGAACAATGGTGGTGACAGCGACGACTACGCGCAGGTTTCCTTCTACAACCTGGAAGTGTCACACGATGGAGACAATGATTCCGGCTCCAGCTCTGGTGGAAGTTCGTCCAGTAGCTCTTCCGGTGGCTCTTCCAGCTCTTCAGGCAGTTCGTCCGGTGGCAGCAGCGGTGGTTCTTCCGGCTCCGCAACCGTTCCATCTGACCTGATGGAAAACTGCAACCAGTGGAAAATCACTTACCCCGACGGTGGGGAAGACAAGACTCTGTGTGGTGAGCCCAACAATGAGTATTTCTTCCTGAACGAAGCCGGCGACGGTATGGTTTTCCGCGCACCGGTTCGCAGTAACAATGGCACTACGCCGAACTCGGATAACATTCGCTCAGAGCTTCGCGAGCGTGTGGCCGATGGCAGCAAGGATATTTACTGGACCACAGACGGCCAGCACATCGTATATGTGGATCAGGCGATTACCCATCTGCCGATCGTGAAGGATGAGCTGGTTGCCACACAGATCCACGGCAACAAGGACGAGGGCATTGACGATTCTCTGGTTGTACGTCTGGAGGGCGAGCATCTGTTCCTGAGCTTTAATGGTGGCAAGCTGAGAAGCAATGTCACTATTAAAGAGGACTACAAGCTCGGCACCCGTCACGAGGTGATCTTTGAGGTTGTGGATGGCAAGCACTACGTCTACTACAGCGAAGATGGCAATTTGAATGAAGCATTCCTGTCAGGTAATGCAAGCCAGTATCTTGTAAAAGACGGTTCCAACGATTATGTGATGGATCTGGACTACGGAGATGCCTACTTCAAGATTGGCAACTACACCCAGAGTAATCCCAAAGAGGAAGGTGACTACACCGATCATCCGGACAACTACGGTGAAGTGGTTGTTTACGATTTCTGGGTAGATCATCAGTAAATAATGTGCCCCCGGCCACGGGGGCATTTTCGTCATCCCGGGCTTGCCCCGGGAGCCAGTACTTCGATTCTCTGGATGCCGGACCCAGTCCGGCATGACATATTAGAAGTCCTGTCGCAGTGCGGCCGCTGGCTGCACGCGACTTGCCTGAAGCGCGGGATAGAGCGTTGCAATCAGGCTCAGCAGGAAGCCGGCACCGACCACCAGTGCCACATCACCCCACTGCAACTCAGATGGAAGATAATCTACCGGATACACATCGGACTTGAGGAACTGAATACCAAACAGGGACTCCAGCCCCGCTACCGCATCGGTGACCACCAGTGAGCCAAGCACACCGAGCGCACCGCCCACCAGCACACCCACCAGACCAACCAAAGCACCCTGACTGACGAACGTCAGCAGAATCTCCTTGGTACTCGCCCCCATGGTACGCAGAATTGCGATATCGCCATGCTTGTCGATCACCACCATTACCAGAGTGGAAACTACGTTAAATGCAGCAATCGCAATAATCAGGAAGACCAACAGACTCACGAGATTGCGCGACATCTGGATCGCCTGGTAAAGATTGCCGTGGGTACCAGTCCAGTCGTTGCCGTAATAGCCCTCGACCGGGAGTTGATGCAGCAGGCTCTGGAATACGGAGAAGGAACGCAGCATATCCTGCATTCGCATCTGCACACCGGCTCCCCCTGCCCCACCGGCGAGGGATTGCGCCTGCGCCCAGTCCACAATGGCCAGGGAATGATCCAGTGCGGTACCGGAATGGAAAATATCGACAACCTTAAAACCGGCAAGTTGTGCTGCGGAACGACCGCCACTATTCCCACTGGCACTCTGGGGCACGATTACAGACAGTTGCTCGCCCACACCGATTTCCAGTTTATCGGCAATGCCTTTACCGAGAATTATGCCGGGCTCGGCGGGGTCACTGGTCAGTGCAGCAAAACTACCCGGCTGTAAAAAGTCGCCGATCGTCGACACATTGACGATAGTTTCCGGATTTACACCCTGCACCAGCAACGGTGTTACTTCCAATCCGCTTTTTGCAAGCCCATTCACCTGCCACACTTCCGCGGCGGCGGTAATACCGTCGGCAGCGGCAATCTGGTCCCGTACCGCGGTCCAGTTGATATCCGGGTTGGTGTTGTAGACGGTGGCATGGGGCATGATGCCGAGAATCCGCTCGCGCAACTCGCGGTCAAACCCGTTCATCACCGACATGACAATGACCATCAATGCCACACCGAGAATCAGCCCGATCATGGAAAGGCCGGATATAAACGACACCAGACCGGCGGAGTCTTCGTCGCTGCGCTGGGCGCCTGCGTACCGCAGACCGATAAAGGCAGGTAAAGGTTTGAACATTATTTTCCTTAAACGCCGTCGCTCGGCTTCCAGTCTTCCACCAGCTCGCCATCTACCAGATGCAGACAGCGATCCAACGCACCGGCCAGATCCGGGTCGTGGGTGACGATGACAAAGCTGATGCCGGTTTCGCTGTTTAAACGATCCATCAGCTTGTGAATTTCCTGAGCGGTCGCACGGTCGAGATTGCCGGTGGGCTCATCCATCAATACACAGGCGGGACGCGCCACCAGCGCGCGGGCAATGGCCACACGCTGACGCTCCCCACCGGACAGTTGCGCGGGCTTGTGATCCAGGCGCTCTCCGAGGCCAACGGCCTGCAGCATTTCCGTGGCTGCCGCACGGGCTTCCGACACTGACTGTTTGCCAATCAGCAGTGGCATGGCCACATTTTCCAGCGCGTTGAATTCATTCAGCAGGTGGTGAAACTGATAGACAAAACCGAGACTGCTGTTGCGCAGCCAGCCACGCTCGTTGGCATTGAGCGCCGCCAGGTTCTTGCCACCCACCCAGACTTCACCAGAGGTGGGTGTATCCAGGCCACCAAGCAAATTGAGCAGCGTCGATTTACCGGAACCGGATGCACCAACAATGGCAAGACGCTCCCCCTTGGGAACCTGCAATTCCACCCCCCGCAGCACCGCCAGTTCATTGGCGCCCTGCCGGTAGGATTTGGAAAGCTGTCGGCAGGCCAGTACCACATCAGCGGCCGGGTACGGGGTCGATTCTTCCGGGTGTATTTCCACTTGGCTATTCATCTTATATTCATTTCCAGTTGGTGGATGCGCTGCGCTTATCCACCCTACGGTTTTGGTGCTTTCGTCGTTTCAGGGCGGATAAGCGCAGCGCATCCACCAGACACTACAGCGGTTACTCGTAGCGCAGCGCTTCTGCCGGGGCGATCTGTGCGGCGCGCCACGCTGGGAACAGGGTTGCCAGCAGACTCATGATGATCGCGGCACTCAACACCGTAATGGCGTCCCCCAGTCGGAATTCCGATGGCAGGAAGCTGACGAAAAAGACCCGCGGATCAAAAATCTGCGCACCAATCACCTGCTCAATCCAGGACACGATATCCGTTAGATTCAGCGCAATCAGGGTGCCCAGCAGTCCGCCAGCCAGCGCACCGATAATGCCGATGGCACTGCCCTGCACCACGAATACCGCCATGATCTGACGTGAAGTCAACCCGAGGGTACGCAGTACGGCGATATCTGAACGCTTGTCCGCCACCATCAACACCAGTGCGGAAACAATATTGAAGGCCGCCACAGCGACGATGATCATCAGCATCAGGGTGACCACGGTCTTTTCCATTTTGACCGCCTGGAACAGACTGCCCTGGGAGTGGCTCCAGTCTTCGCCGGTAAACCCCTCCCCGAGGTTTGAGGCATACCCTTGCACACGACCGAGGGCGTTGTTCATATCATCAAACTTGAGCTGCAGCCCTTGGACTTTTCCGGGCATCCGCAGCAGGCGCGCGGCATCTTGCAAGTGCATAAGCGCCATATTCTGGTCCACCTGAGCGCCCACGGAGAAAACACCGGCAACGGTAAAACGCTTGGTGCGGGGGAAAATACCGGCGGGGGTAATCACGACATCCGGCAGCGTGAGAATGACACTGTCGCCAGGCATGACACCCAGCTGACGCGCGAGAATACGCCCGAGCACGATGTTGTAGCTGCGCGACTCCAGCCCATCCAGGCTGCCTACCAGCATATGCTCGCCCACCGCGGAAACTTCCCGTAGCGCCACCGGGTCGACGCCCTGAAACTCCACCCCCTGGGATTGATTGTTGGCACCAAGCAGTGCGAAGCCGCGTACAAATGGACTGGCGGCCTGCACATGCGGTTGCGCGCGCAATTGAGTGGCGATGGCAGGCCAATCTTCGAGGCCGCCTTTCTGCTCCACAAACCCATGGGGCACGACTGACAGGATTCGGGTTTTCAACTCTCGATCGAAACCGTTCATGACCGAAGTCACCACGATCAGCGCGAAGACCCCCAGAGCCATACCCAATAGGGAGAAACCATTGATAAAGGAAATAAACTGCTGGCGCCGGCGGGCGGCCACGTAGCGCAGGCCGATATAGAGAGGAACAGGTTTTATCATGACGGTGATTTAAGCGGAAAAACGCCAAGAAATCCAAGTATTTAGAGCCGGATGCGCCGCCCCGATACCAGGTCGGAAGCACTCAGGTTTGGACGACATAACTCAGCGAGGATTCCATTTTGATAGATGTTTATTGAGTTGTTCGATTTTTGCCTTGTCCCAACCGGGTACGGCCAGTAACTGGTGCCACGCACGCACATAGTCTTGCGGCGCATAGCTGTGCCCGTACCCCATCGGGGCGAGCCCAGCGTGCATATCCATTGCCAATTGCAGCATGGTCACAATCGGGTACCAATGCAGATCCCGGGACACATCCCGCGCGCGAGTGCCTTTCATCCAGGCCGGTTCGCGGTAGGCCGCGTTTGGATCAAAGAACACAATGGGGTCGCTGCCGTGCTGCAAGTAGGCAATACGGAAGTGGCCCCAGTTGGCGTCCCCGCGGTTGTAGCCCTCAAAGTGATTGCCGAAGCGTACCACAGCCCCCCCGCGAAATTCGGGTAGCCAGACAGGCGAGCCCTTGTCCCGCTCTGCGGTCACCATACGCCAGGTATCGCTGCGAAATGGCGGCCCAACCCACAGGGCACCGTGGAAGGGGTCATCGATAATGTCGTAAAAATCAAAGGAGCGATCGGAGTTGAGCGCACCTAGGCTCAGGCCGAACAGGTACAACTTGGGACGGGAGCTGTGAGGTAACTTGCGCCAGTACCCATAGATTTCCTCAAAAGCCGCCCGCGCTGTCTCGCGACCGTAGGCATCCTGGGTCATCAGAGCGATCGGGCTTGGCAGATATGAGTACTGGGCGGCGACACTGGCGACGTCGCCACCCAACAGATATTCCACAGAATTGATGGCACCCGGGTCGACCCAGCCGGTGCCGGTGGGTGTGATCAGAATCAGGTAGGAGCGCTCGAAGCCCCCTACCCGCTTAAGTTCATCCAGAGCGAGCTTGGCGCGCTGAGCGGGGGTATCGGCGGCGTTCAACCCTACATAGACCCGGACGGGATCCTTGGCGTCGCCGGTAACTTCGGCGATATCCTTCGCCCTCGGGCGGAGAGACAGATAGCGTCGCCCCTGATGGCCCATATCCTGCCAGCGCACCAGAGAATCCGGACCGCCCGGCGCCAGCGCACCGGTGGGTGCCGGCAGATCCGGGGCTTCGCTGGCGTCCAGACGCTGATAGATACCATCAACCCGGTGCAGCACCTCTTTAATCAGTAGCTTGTTGAACACTGCCCAGAACAGCGCAAAAGCGCCGCACAATGCCAGCAGCCCCGCAATCCGTCGGGGCACCCGGTGCTGGAAGCGGGCGGCAAGGAAATAAAACAAGCACCGAAATGCCTTGGCGATCAGCAGCAGTACCAGAAACAGCAGTACCGCCACCATCGCAATCACTATGGGGCGGACGCCAGGCGCCTCTTCCATTCCCATCAATGCGCGTACGGAATTCTGCCAGTGGGCGGCCCGCCATAGGAATCCCACTGCGAGTAGCAGACACGCCCCGCTGACCACCCAGCGCAGCCGGGTGCGGGTTCTGTCACTCAGCGAAGGCAGTTCCAGAAACCGCCACAACCACGTCAGAAAAACACCCACCCCGTAGCCTGCCGCCAGTGCAACCCCGGAGATCACCCCCTGAGTGACACCCTCTCGCGGAATCAGTGAGGGCGTCAGCGAGAGCGCGAAAAAGATGGTGCCGACCAGCAGGCCACCACTGGTGAAGAAGTGTGCAAACCTCATCCGTGACTGTCCGGTTATCCCTGTTCGAGATTCAGCCTAGCACAGGGCTGGAGCCGGCGGGATAAGACGTCGGGCAGCACGGCACATGAAAAACGTGAAGAATGCCGCGTGTTTGGGCAGAATATCTGGTTTAATCGTGGCAACGTCCATTATCCGATTCCAATAATCAGACCGGAGAGCCCCAATGTTCTCAAGCAATCGCATGCGCACGCTGACACTCGCCAGCCTGACCTGTGCCGCCCTGTCAGGCGCCGCATTTACCCAGGCAGACACCGTCGAGGTTCCCGTTGGCGAACAGGGTTACGCTGCAGAGGCTGATCACCTGCGCGGCAAAAAGCAGGAAAAAGTCACAGAAGAATTCGGTGAACCGCTCAACATTCAGGGCCCGGTGGGCGAGCCAGCAATTACCCGCTGGGAGTACGCCGACTTCTTCGTCTATTTCGAGTACGACCGTGTATTGCACACCGTTGCCAAGCATCGGGGTTGAATCGGCGAAACTGCCCCACGGGCACAAAAAAACGCGCTCACTTTTCAGTCAGCGCGTTTTTTATGTTCACATGCCGAGCCCGATCAATCAGTACAGGAAGGTCGCGGTACCTGTTGAAATAAGTTCCTGCTTCTCATTGTGCAATTCCATACGACTGACCACCAGTTTGTTGCCTACCCGCAGAATCGATCCCGCACAGATAAACTCTTCACCACGACCGGGCTTGAGGTAGTCCACACGCATGTCCACGGTGCCCAGGCGCGTGAGCCGCTGGACTTTTTCTTCCCAGTCAATGGCGCCCCCCATACGATGATAGGCCGCCACCATCGCGGTAAAGCCACCTACGGTATCCAGCGCCGTGGCGATCACGCCACCGTGCAGGATATTGTGATAGTGGTTTCCAATCAATTTCGGGGTGCGTGGAAATTTTGCCGACAGAGTCTGTTCGGCAAAATTGAAATCATGCAGTTTGAGTCCAATTTCGCGGACAAAGGGCACCTGTTCAAAGACGCCCTCCATCAGCTTGCGAAACTCATCTGCCGATGGTTCTGTCACAGTCGCATTACCCGATTGAGCCCATCCAGCGCAGCACTGCGATACGCTTCCGCCATGGTGGGATAATTAAAGGTGGTATTGACGAAGAAATCGATACTGTTGTTCGGCGCCGGTTGCTTCATGATCGCCTGGCCAATATGGACGATTTCCGCGGCCTCCGCACCAAAGCAGTGGATACCCAGAATTTCGTGGGTCTCGATGTGGAACAGAATCTTCAGCATGCCCACACGCTCGCCAGAAATCTGTGCCCGTGCGGTATGCTTGAACAGCGCGCGCCCTACTTCGTATGGCACCTTGGCACTGGTCAGTTCCGATTCAGTTTTACCGACGGAAGAAATTTCCGGCAGGGTATAAATACCGGTGGGCGCGTCTTCGATCACGCGGTGCCCACGGCCGACAATCGCTGCCGCTACCGCGCGCCCCTGATCGTAGGATGCCGATGCCAGGCTCGGCCAGCCGATCACGTCACCCACCGCAAAAATATTCTCAACAGACGTACAGTAATGCTCGTCTACCGCGAGCTGGCCACGGTGGTTGGCTTCCAGCCCCACGTTCTCCAGGCCGAGGCTCGAGGTGTTACCGGAGCGGCCGTTACACCACAGCAGGGCATCGGCCGAAATACGCTTGCCGGATTGCATTTCCATCACCACGCCGCGATCACTGCCGGTTACCTTGGCGTACTCCTCCCGGTGGCGAACGGTGACGCCCATATCCCGCAGGTGATAACTGAGCGCATCGGAAATTTCGTCGTCGAGGAATTCCAGCAGATGCTCACGGCTGTTGATCAGGTCGACCTTGATACCGAGCGCAGCAAAGATGGACGCGTACTCACAACCGATAACACCGGCACCATAAATAATGATCGCCTGTGGGGTGTGCTCCATATCCAGGATGGTGTCACTGTCGTATACCCGCGGGTGGTCAAAGTCCACGTCCGCTGGCCGATAGGGGCGAGAGCCAGTGGCCACGACGAATTTTTCCGCGGTAATAATTTCCTTGGCACCATCGGCCAACTGCACTTCCACCCGGTTGGCATCGAGAAACTTGGCATCACCGATGATCAGATCTACACGATTGCGCGCATAAAAACTGGTGTGCATCTCCACCTGATGGTTGATGACCTTGTTCACCGTACGCATAACCTGCGGAAAGGTGAGGCGGCGGGGCTCACCCAGTGCACGAAACACGCTTTGCGTGTTGTAACGCATCAACTGCTTTACCGAGTGGCGCAGTGCCTTGGAAGGAATAGTGCCCTTGTGGGTGCAGTTGCCGCCAACCGCTACGCTGCGCTCGATTACTGCGGAGCGCAGGCCCTTTTTAGCGGCGCTCATGGCCGCGGCTTCTCCGGCGGGGCCGGAGCCAATCACTACCAGATCGTATTTGGAATCTGCCATTGAAGTACTGTCTTGGTTTTAATTTTCGTTTGTTATCGGGAGCACGACCGACGGGCAGCGCTCTTCTCCATCCGAATGTGTCCGCCCATAATTTGCGCAGGCGCCCCTGAGCAGCCGTTTACTGGTCCGATTTACCTTTTGCGGTTGCATCGTAAGCGAGATCCGTTGACGCAGTCTTGGCCAGAGCGGCCTGGCGCTGACGTTCCTGCTCTTTCTCGCATTCGTCGTCGTCACCACCGCAGATATCGCAGTCTTTCTTCATGCCGATCTTGTTCAGACCACCACAGGAACCCTTGAGGGGCTTGTTCTGGACAATGGCCCCCAGCGCCATACCGGTAATGACCAACAGTACAACAATGAACGCAAGAATATAAATAGTCACGGTTACCTCCCCTGACTTTCAGCCTGATTTGCTAGATAGGGCGCAAAAGCGCTACTGACGCGCTCTTCAAACCCGGAATCGGTCTTGACCAGCAGGAAAACCGCCAATTGCAGCTCTTCTGCCAATTTTAACGCAGCCTCAGCCCCCATCACATTGAGCGCTGTGGCGTAGCCGTCGGCCATTGCACAGGTATCCGCGATCACGGTTACCGACGCAAGGCGGTGCTCTACCGGCCTGCCGGTACGGGGATCAATGGTGTGCGCATAGCGTTTACCATCCCGCTCGTAGTAGTTGCGGTAATCACCCGAGGTGGCAATACCCTTGCCCGCCACCTGAATCGGCTTCTGGACCACCTGCCCTGCGGATGGCCGCTCGACACCGATCCGCCACACCCGCCCGGCGGGATTGACGCCCGCGGTGCGCAGCTCGCCACCGACCTCCACCAGGTAATTCTCGATTCCCTGCGCAGTCAGCAGATCGGCCACACGATCTACGCCGTGGCCCTTGGCGATGGCCGACAGATCGATCTGAACCGGGCGACTGCGGCTGAGCTGTTGCCCCTCGAGGGTCAGCGCATCGGAGCCGATCTCCGCACGCAGCGCGTCGATTTCTTCTGCCGCGGGTATCGTTTCGGGTTCAGGTTGGGGTCCAAAGCCCCACAGGTTGACTAGTGGGCCAACCGTGACATCAAACGCGCCACCGCTATTGCGATAGATCTCCAACGCCTGGCCGATCACCAGCGCCAGGTTGGGCGAAATTGCCACCGGTTGAGACACCGGGCCGCGATTGAAGCGCATCAGCTCAGATTCGGGAATGTAGGTGGACATTTCCTGATTCACCGCGGCCAGCTCCCCGTCGATCATTGCCTGCAATTCTGCCTGATCCAGCACGCCGGGCGCATCCACCACGGTGACGTGGTAGGCGGTCCCCATAGTGGGGCCGGAGAGCTTCCAGACGGTCTTTTCCTGGCTGCACCCGGACAGCGCAAACAGTAAGACCATTAGCAGCGCAGCTTTGGCTCGACACGAAAACCCGCGATGCACAAACAAAAACAGGGCCGAATTCATCGGCCCTGCTTTCGTGGATGTGTTGTCACTTCCAATCATGGGTGATCAGCCACCGAAGTCGTCGAGCAGGATGTTCTCATCCTCAACGCCCAGGTTCTTCAGCATGTTGATCACTGCCGCGTTCATCATGGGCGGCCCACACATGTAGTACTCACAGTCTTCCGGTGCCGGGTGGTCCTTCAGATAGTTTTCGTACACCACATTGTGGATGAAGCCGGTGTAGCCTTCCCAGTTGTCTTCCGGTTGCGGATCAGACAAAGCGATGTGCCACTGGAAGTTATCAAACTCTTCCTGCAGACCGTTGTAATCGTCTTCGTAGAACATCTCGCGCAGGGAGCGCGCGCCGTACCAGAAGCTGATCTTACGGGTGGAGTGCAGTCGCTTGAGCTGGTCAAAGATGTGCGAACGCATCGGCGCCATACCGGCACCACCACCAATGAAGACCATTTCGTTGTCGGTATCTTTGGCGAAGAATTCGCCGAAAGGACCGTATACACGCATTTTGTCGCCCGGCTTCAGATTGAAGACGTAGGAAGACATCTGGCCCGGCGGAATACCTTCGGTGCGCGGCGGCGGAGTCGCGATACGGATGTTGAACTTAACAACGCCCTTCTCTTCCGGGTAGTTCGCCATAGAGTAGGCGCGAACCACTGGCTCGGTGACCTTGGACTCCAGCTTAAAGAAGCCGAAGTGCTCCCAGTCGCCACGGTACTCTTCTTCGATATCGAAATCGGAGAATTTTACGTGGTGGGGCGGCGCTTCCAGCTGAACGTAACCGCCTGCGCGGAAGTCTACGTTTTCGCCTTCCGGCAGCTTCAGGGTCAGCTCTTTAATGAAGGTGGCCACGTTCGGGTTGGATTCCACAGTGCACTCCCACTGCTTCACACCAAACACTTCTTCCGGCACTTCAATTTTCATGTCCTGCTTAACAGCAACCTGACAGGAGAGGCGCTTGCCTTCCTTCGCTTCACGCGGAGTGAAGTGGGCAGCTTCGGTGGGCAGCATGTCACCGCCCCCCTCTTCTACCACACACACACACTGCGCGCAGGAGCCGCCACCACCACAGGCAGAAGCCAGGAACAGATTGTTAGCTGCCAGGGTCTGCAGCAGTTTACCGCCGGCAGGTACGGTGAGTGTTTTTTCACCGTTTACCAGGATGTTGACGTCACCGGTGTTCACTAGACGTGAGCGGGCAACCAGAATGATGGCTACCAGCGCGATCACGATCACGGTGAACATGCCGACGCCGAAATAAATATCCGTTAATTCCATGTTATTCAACCTCCCCGCTTAGATGTCGATGCCGCCGAAGGACATGAAGCCCAGCGACATGAGACCAACGGTAATGAAGGTGATACCCAGGCCTTTCAGACCGTTCGGTACGTCGCTGTACTTCATGCGCTCGCGGATACCCGCCAGAGCAGCAATCGCCAGCGCCCAGCCGAGACCGGCACCGAAGCCGTAGGCAACACTTTCACCAAAATTGTATTCGCGCTCCACCATGAACAGAGAAGCACCCATGATGGCGCAGTTCACGGTAATCAGCGGCAGGAATACACCCAGGGCGTTGTAGAGCGCCGGTACGTATTTATCCAGGAACATTTCCAGGATCTGTACCAGTGCTGCAATTACGCCGATGTAAGACAGCAGACCGAGGAAGCTCAGATCCACTTCCGGATAACCGGCCCAGGCCAGCGCACCGTCTTTCAGCAGGTAGGTGTAAATCAGGTTGTTAACGGGAACGGTGATGGTCAGTACTACGATTACCGCAACACCGAGACCAATCGCCGCTTCGACCTTCTTGGATACCGCGAGGAAGGTACACATCCCGAGGAAGAAGGCCAGCGCCATGTTTTCTACGAAAACGGCGCGGATGATGAGAGAAATAAAATGTTCCATCGATCAGGCCTCCTGTTGCGCCAACGGCATTTTGGAGTTGGGCGCAATCTTGAACTCGTCCTCTTCCACCTGCTCCGGCTTCCAGGCGCGAATTGCCCAGATAAACAGACCGATCAGGAAGAAGGCGCTTGGCGGCAGCAGCAGCATGCCGTTCGGTACGTACCAGCCACCGTTGTTCACGGTTTGCAGGATTTCCACACCGAACAGTTTGCCCGCGCCGAAGAGTTCACGGATAAACGCGAGACCGATCAGGATCACACTGTAACCCAGGCCGTTGCCGACACCGTCGAAGAAGCTGTCTTTAGGACCGTGCTTCATGGCGAAGGCTTCCGCGCGGCCCATTACGATGCAGTTGGTGATAATCAGACCAACGAATACCGAGAGCTGCTTGGAGATATCGTAGGCGTAGGCTTTCAATACCTGGTCAACCAGAATTACCAGCGAGGCAATCACGGTCATCTGCACGATGATCCGGATGCTGTTTGGAATCTGCTTGCGGATCAGGGAGACCGCGGTGTTGGAGAACGCCACAACCGTGGTCAATGCGATACACATTACCAGCGTCACTTGCAGCGAGCTGGTTACCGCCAGTGCGGAACAGATACCGAGGATCTGCAGTGCAATGGGGTTATTGTTGAATACCGGCTCCAGCAGAGTATCTTTTAATTTCTTGCTCATGCTTATGCCTCCCCTGCTTTAAGGTTTTTCAGGAAGGGACCGTAACCGTCGCTGCCAAGCCAGAACTTGATCAGGTTATCGACACCTTTACTGGTCAGGGTCGCACCAGACAGACCGTCTACCTGGTGTTCGGCATTCGGGCTGCTGGGGTCCACACTACCTTTTACGACGGTCAGATCAACGCTGCCGTCTGCATCGTAGACTTCTTTCCCTTCCCACTGGGATTTCCAGCGCGGGTTGTCCACTTCACCACCCAGCCCCGGTGTTTCCTTGTGCTCGTAAAAACCCAGACCGGCAACGGTGTTGAGGTCTTTTTCCAGAGCGAGGAAGCCGTACAGCTGACCCCATAGGCCATAGCCGCGAACAGGCAGGATGATGCGCTGCATTTCACCGTTTTCTTCCACCAGATACACCTCTTTGGTGTTCTCACGGCGAATGATCTTTGCGGTGTCCTGGTCCGCCGGCAGCTTCTCACTGGCGCTGGCGATTTTGGCTGCAGCGCGACCGCTGCCACCTGCCGGCGCTTCGTCAGTGAACTTGCCGGTGCGCAGATCCACATACTTGATGGTGACGTTGTCGAAGGCCTCTTCGATCGCCTTGCGACTGGTCTGATCCGGCTCGATCAGGCCACCGGCCAACAGTACGTTCTTCTTCATGTCCAACGCGGCGTTGGCTTCCTGCGTGGGCTTGAGCATCACCGCCGCAGTGGAGACCACCACGGAACAGACGATACACAGTACCAGCGCAACAATCAGAGTACCTTTTACTGAATCTTTATTAGCCACGTGCCAACCTCCGTTTGATATGGGACTGCACAACGAAGTGGTCAAACAGCGGCGCGAACAGGTTGGCGAACAGGATCGCCAGCATCATGCCTTCCGGGAATGCCGGGTTCACCACGCGGATCAATACACACATCACGCCGATGAGGATGCCGTACCACCAGCGGCCGGCGTCGGTCATGGCAGCAGACACCGGGTCAGTGGTCATGAAGATCAGACCAAAGGCGAAGCCGCCTACCACCAGGTGCCAGTACCAGGGCACACCGAACATCGGGTTGGTTTCAGAACCGATGAAGTTGAACATGGTGGCGGTGGCCATCATGCCCAGCAGAGTACCGGCAACGATACGCCAGCTGGCAATCTTCATACCGATCAGGATCACACCGGCAATCAGCATGGCCAGGGTGGAAGTCTCACCAATGGAACCCTGCATATTGCCCAGGAAGGCGTCCATCCAGGTCAATTGACCTGCCGGCACACCTACGGCGCCGTTCTGGAGACCTTCACTCGCCAGTACAGACAGCGCGGTAGCGCCGGTGTAGCCATCCACCGCCGTCCATACGGTGTCACCGGACATGGCCGCCGGATAGGCGAAGAACAGGAAGGCACGGCCGGTAAGCGCCGGGTTGAGGAAGTTTTTGCCGGTACCACCGAACACTTCCTTACCGATCACCACACCGAAGCTGATACCCATCGCCACCATCCACAGGGGCAGGTCCGGCGGACAGGTCAGCGCGAACAGGATGGAGGTTACGAAGAAGCCTTCGTTCACTTCGTGGCCGCGAACCGCCGCGAACAGCACTTCCCAGATACCACCGACGATGAAGGTCACCGCGTAGATAGGAAGGAAGTACATGGCACCGTGGATCAGGTTATCCCAGGCGCTATTGGCATCGTAGCTGGACAGTGCGCCGATGATGGCGTGACGCCATCCGCTCAGGTCCACGTTTTCCATGCCAGCAATGATGGTGTTGGCCTGGAAACCCACGTTCCACATACCGTAGAACATCGGAATCATGGCACAGGCCCACACGGTGATCATGATGCGCTTCAGGTCGATACCGTCGCGCACGTGTGCGGTGGCCTTGGTGCGGTCTGCAGGCTGGAAGAGACCTGTGTCGATCGCTTCGTACAGGGCATACCATTTTTCGTATTTGCCGCCTTTATGGAAATGCGGCTCCATGGAGTCGAGTAGTTTACGCAACATCCTTAACCCTCCTTCTCAATACGGGTGAGGTTGTCCCGCAAAATGGTGCCGAAGTCGTACTTGCCCGGGCACACAAAGGTACACAGCGCCAGATCTTCTTCGTCCAGTTCGAGAGCACCCAATTGCTGGGCAACCTGGGTATCGCCTACGATCAGCGCACGCAGCAGCTGAGTCGGCAGGATATCCAGGGGCACCACACGCTCGTAGGTCCCGATGGGCATCAGTGCGCGCTCGGAACCGTTGGTGCTGGTGGTGAAATTGAAACGCTTGCTCTTCATAAAACGGCTGATATAGATCGGCAGCACGGAAAAGCGGTTCGCACCGGGAGTGAAGTAGTGGAACATCGGGCGCTCACGGCCCTCTTCCAGCACACTCACCTGGTTGTGGTAACGACCGAGATAGGCCAAAGGACCAGCTGCGGTGCGACCACCGAATACGGAGCCGGAGATAACGCGGTTATCGCTCCCCTCAGTCTCACCAGCGACCAGCGCTGTCAGATCCGCGCCCAGACGGGTGCGCAGCAGACGCGGCTTGGTCACACGCGGGCCACCCAGGGCTATCACACGATCGGTGTAAAGTCTGCCGGTTTCAAACAGTTTGCCTACGGCAATCACGTCCTGGTAGCCGATGGTCCAGACCTGACGACCAGGCTTCACCGGGTGAAGGTAATGGATGTGGGTACCGGAAAGGCCGGCGGGATGCGGGCCCGCAAAGGCTTCGCGCTGAATATTTGCAGCACTGGGCACCGGGATATCGGCGTCCGGCGCGGTACAGACAAAGGTCTTGTCGGCGAGCTTGGACAGAATCTCAACACCCTGGGCGAATGCATCGCGCTGCTCGGCAATGACCACGATCGGGTCCGCCGCCAGCGGATTGGTATCCATGGCATTGATAAACAAGGCAGAAGGCTGGGCATCAAGGGCCGGCACCTTACTGAATGGGCGGGTACGCAGGGCGGTCCATAGGCCGGACTCCACCAGGTTCACGCGTACCTGCTCAGCAGTCAGGGTGGCAAGCTGGTCAGCGCTGTAGCTGGCGAACTGCTCTGCCTCGTCCCCTTCCACCTCGATCACGACCGACTGCAGCACACGGCGAACACCGCGGTTGACTGCAACCACGCGGCCTGCGGCCGGGGCGGTGTAGCGCACACCGTCTGTCTTCTTGTCTGTGAACAGCAATTGTCCGAGTTTGACGCTATCCCCTTCCGCAACCGCCATGGTGGGCTTCATCCCGTTGTAATCGGGACCAATCACCGCAACAGTTTTGGCTGCAGGGCCATCATAGATGACCTGCTCGGGCGCGCCGGATATGGGTAAATCCAATCCCCGACGGATCTTTCTCATACGCCTGTGCCTAGTTCTAAGTTGGTAGATTTAGTAGGTTTTAAAAATTTCTGGACCTTTTGGGCCCGGAAGAAAAGGAAACCCGGTGCGGGGGCTTAAGCCTTGGAGAGCCTGACACAAGCCTTGAGGTGGACCGCGAAAAGAGCAGCCACACGTCGACGGCCACTGGTCCCGGCATGTCTGGCCGGTCGGCACCTATCAGGTATAAGAAGAAGTCACTCACAGTCCGGGAAGCAAAGATCCGCAATTGCCTTCGCAACCCGCAATCTTTGCGCAAGAATTCCCGGCGCACAGCAGCCCCGCAAAATCGCGCGCATTATAAGGATGGGAGGTGGGGTTTACCAGAGCAGATAGGGCCAAATAGCCCGAAGATGAGGAAATTTTTGCTGAAAAAACAACGACTTTAGTTGGAGGCGCCACCACCGGCCGGACCGCCGGGGGTGGCGCGGGATTAATCTGCCTGACCAGCGGCCCTGCCGATTACCCCCACTGATGCGGATTGCCCGCTCAGTCCTTCTTCGGGAACAGCTCGTAACGAACCCCGGCCATATCTTCCAGGCAGCGCACTACCTGACAGCTGTAGCCGAATTCATTGTCGTACCAGCAGTAGAGTACCGCGCTGTCACCATCGACAATGGTGGCGATGGAATCGAACACACAGGCGCGACGGGAGCCCACGAAGTCACTGGACACCACTTCCGGGGAGTTGGTGAAGTCGATCTGCTGGCGCAGTGGCGAGTGCAACGCCACATCGCGCATGTAGTCGTTCAGCTCTTCCTTGGTGGTCTCCTTGCCCAGGCGCAGATTCAGGATCGCCATGGACACGTTCGGGGTCGGCACGCGGATGGCGTTACCGGTAAGCTTACCCTTCAGCTCCGGCAACGCCTTGGAGACCGCCTTGGCAGCACCGGTCTCGGTCAACACCATATTGAGAGCGGCGGAACGACCGCGGCGCTCACCCTTGTGATAGTTGTCGATCAGGTTCTGGTCGTTGGTGTAGGCGTGTACGGTTTCCACGTGGCCGTGCTCAACACCGTACTTGTCCATCATCGCTTTCAGTACCGGGACGATGGCGTTGGTGGTACAGGATGCGGCCGAAAGGATCTTGTCGTCCGGGGTGATGTCGCCGTTGTTGATACCGTATACGATGTTTTTCAGGTCGCCCTTGCCCGGCGCAGTGAGCAGCACTTTCGCCGCGCCCTTGCTCTCCAGGTGCTGGGACAGGCCTTCTTCATCGCGCCACACACCGGTACTGTCGACAATCAAGGCATTGTTGATACCGTGCTGGGTGTAATCCACTTCCTGCGGGGAGTTGGCGTAGATTACCTTCACTTCATTGCCATTACAGATCAGGGTGTTGGTCTCTTCGTCCACACGGATGGTGCCATTGAACGCGCCGTGCACCGAGTCGCGACGCAACAGTGAGGCGCGCTTGACCAGATCGTTATCCGCCTTGCCCTTGCGCAGTACGATGGCCCGCAAACGCAGCACATCACCACTACCCGCCTTCTCGATCAGCAGGCGTGCCACCAGGCGACCGATACGCCCGAAACCGTAGATCACCACGTCCTGAGACTGCGGCAGAGGCTTGCCAGCGCCGGAAGCGTCCGCCAGCTCTTCACGCACAAAATCCTCGATGGACAGGCCGCGCTGGTCGCGCATGTACTTGTTGGTCAGAGTGCCCAGGTCGATATGCACCGGGCCCAGCTCCAGCTTGCAGATGGCCTCAAGCACTGGATAGGTCTCAAACTCAGACAGCTCGTTCTCCTCCACCTGACGCACAAAGCGGTGCGCCTTCATGATGCTGAGCACGGAGCGGTTCACCAGGTTTTGGCCGTACATATAAATGCCGACATTACTTTCCCGGTTGAGCTTACCAATCATCGGAATCATGGATTCCGCCAGCGCTTCACGCGCTTTCCAGTCCTTGAAAAAGTCAGCGGGCTTCGGTCGCTTCTGAGTCACAGTCAGACACCTCTGCAAAGTAGAATTTGGGGCTTGCCCGGGACGGAGAAATTCATCGAGCACACCACCAAGAATGGCTCAAAATTCTGTCTCTGCCCCGAAGGCGGGCGAATTATGTGGATTCACCTGAGGCCGCGCAACAGCGCAAAAAACAGCCTAAAAACTGTAGTTAAACTACATTTGTCAGCGGGCTAAACCTGGCTTTCATCGGTGCGCAACACGACCCCGGGATTGCGTGAATTCCAACCCTTTGAACCCCAAACCTGCAACGGTCACGGTTCGCCGCTACAATACGCCTCCTCCCCGGCCGGCACTGGTCAGAAAGCACGGAATTATAAGGAAAGATGAGTCAGTTCCCCCCTTTGTCCCCACCCGCATTTCGCAGCCAGAATGACCGACAATTCTGGGGTCAGCTGCACGGCGCAGGCGCCGCACTCGCGATCCTGAATGCCGCGCGCGCCAGCACCGCACCCACTCTGCTGATCGCGCGCAACAGCCAGGAAGCGCATCAACTTGAGGTGCAGCTGAAATTTTTTAACAAGCCGCGGCGAGATAGCGATGCCGGCGGCCGCAACGGCGAGCTGAAAATTTTCCAGTTCCCGGACTGGGAAATCCTCCCCTACGACACCTTCTCCCCACACCAGGATATTATCTCGGACCGGCTGGCCACCCTGTATCAGTTGCCCCAAATGGGCAGCGGTATCGTTATTGTGCCAATCAGTACCCTGCTCCACCGACTGGCGCCGAAGGATTACGTGGCCGGCAACGCACTGATTCTCAGCGAGGGGCAGAAGTTTGACCTCAATGCCCAGCGCAAATTACTCGAACAGGCGGGCTACCACTGCGTCGACACCGTATACGAACACGGGGAGTTTGCGGTGCGCGGCTCACTGATGGATATCTTCCCCATGGGCAGCAACCTGCCCTACCGTATCGACCTGTTTGATGACGAAATCGAGTCTCTTCGCACCTTCGATCCCGAGGACCAGCGTACCGTCGACAAGGTCGAGCAGATCCATCTGCTGCCCGCGCGTGAATTCCCCATGCACAAACCGGCGCTGGCAAAATTCCTCGAGCGCTGGCACGGCCAGTTTGATTGCGACCCGGGCCCGGTCTCTATTTATCAGGACATCAGCGCCGGAATTGCCCCGGCGGGGATCGAATATTATCTGCCGCTGTTTTTTGACAAGTGCGCGAGCCTGTTCGATTACCTCCCGGACAACAGCCAGGTATTTATCCAGGGCGATCTGCAACAGCCGGTGGAATCCTTCTGGCGGGAAGCGGAAAACCGCTACCAGAGCCGCCGTGGTGATCTGACCCGGCCGATACTGGAGCCGCGCCAGGTACTTCTGAATATCGACGAATTCTACGGCGCACTGAAAAGCCTGCCGCGCGCCTTTTTCTCCAATGAAACGCTGCCGGAGGCGGAAGGCACCTACAACTTCGCCACCACCCAACCCCCGAGCCTGCCGGTGGACGGAAAGTCCGAGCAACCGCTGAAAGCGCTCGAAGCCTATTTAATGGAATACAAAGGCCGCGTGCTGTTCTGTGCGGAAAGCGGTGGTCGCCGCGAAGCCCTGCTGGAGCTGCTAAGCGGTATTCGACTGAAACCGAAAACCATATATTGCTGGCAGGACTTCCTCGACAGCGACGATCCGTATGCGATCACCGTGTCACCGATCGATCAAGGCATGGTACTGGACGACCCGGACCTGAACCTGATTGCAGAACCACAGCTGTTCGGCGACCGGGTGCTGCAGCAGCGCCGACGCCGCAAGGCCAAGGAAGACGCCGACAACGCGGTCAAGAATCTGGCGGAACTACGTATCGGTGCACCGGTGGTTCATATCGATCACGGCGTGGGCCGCTATAAAGGACTGCAAAGCCTGGATATTGACGGCCAGCAGGCAGAATTTCTGACACTCGAGTATGGAGATGGCGCCAAGCTGTATGTGCCGGTCGCCAGCCTGCACCTGATCAGCCGCTACTCCGGTGCCGACGAAGAACTGGCGCCGCTGCACAAACTGGGTAGCGAAACCTGGCAGAAAGCCAAGCGCAAGGCTGCGGAAAAAGTGCGCGACGCCGCCGCCGAGTTGCTGGATATTTATGCCCGCCGGGAGGCCCGCGTGGGCCACGCCTTTGGCGACCCAGGCATGGCGTATCGCGAATTCGCCTCCGGCTTCCCATTTGAGGAAACCCCGGACCAGCAGCTGGCCATTGAAGCAGTGGTCGGCGACATGCTTTCCGACAAACCCATGGACCGCCTGGTGTGTGGCGATGTGGGCTTCGGTAAAACCGAAGTTGCCATGCGCGCGGCTTTTGTCGCCGCGCACGGGGGAAAACAAGTGGCCATGCTGGTGCCGACAACCCTGCTCGCGCAACAGCATTTCCAGTCCCTGCAAGACCGCTTCGCCGACTGGCCAGTGACTATCGAGGTGATTTCCCGCTTCCGCAGCAACAAAGAAGTGGAAGCCATCAAGGAGCGCGTGGCAGACGGCAAGGTGGATATTCTGGTCGGCACGCACAAACTACTGCAGAGCGATCTCAAGTTCAAAAATCTGGGCCTGCTGATCATCGACGAAGAACACCGGTTTGGTGTGCGCCAAAAGGAAAAACTGAAGAGCCTGCGCTCGGAGGTCGACATCCTCAACCTCACCGCCACGCCAATCCCACGTACTCTGAATATGGCCATGGCCGGTATCCGTGATCTCTCCGTGATCGCCACGCCGCCGGCGCGACGGCTGTCGGTGAAGACCTTTGTGCGCGAGCGCGACGACGCCCTGATCAAGGAGGCGATCCTGCGGGAAATCCTCCGCGGCGGCCAGGTGTATTTCCTGCACAACGAAGTGAAGAGTATCGAACGTATCGCGCGGGAGCTTCAGGAACTGGTACCCGAGGCGCGCATTGGCATCGGTCACGGCCAGATGCGCGAGCGCGAGCTGGAGCAGGTGATGAGCGACTTCTACCACAAGCGTTTCAATGTGTTGGTGTGCACCACCATCATTGAAACCGGGATCGACATCCCCACCGCCAACACCATCCTGATCGAGCGCGCGGACAAGTTTGGCCTGGCCCAGTTGCACCAGCTGCGCGGCCGGGTGGGCCGCTCTCATCACCAGGCCTATGCCTACCTGCTGACCCCCAACAAGCGCGCCATGACCGGCGATGCGGTGAAACGGCTGGAGGCCATCAGCGAGGCGCAGGATCTGGGCGCCGGCTTTACCCTGGCCACCCACGATCTGGAGATCCGCGGTGCCGGCGAGCTGCTGGGCGAAGAACAGAGCGGCCAGATCCAGAGTGTCGGTTTCAACCTGTATATGGAAATGCTTGACCATGCGGTGAAGGCCATCCGTGAAGGGCGCACCCCGAATATCGATGAGCCGCTGGAATCACCCGCCGTGGACGTTAACCTGCGCGTGCCTGCCCTCATCCCGGAAGACTATCTACCGGACGTACACAGCCGTCTGATCATGTACAAGCGCATTGCCAATGCCGAAAACAAGGACGCCCTGAAGGAGCTGCAGGTAGAGATGATCGATCGCTTTGGGCTGCTGCCGGAGCCAGTAAAGCACCTGTTCCGCATCACCGAGATCAAGCTGAACGCCAACAAGATGGGCATCCGCAAACTGGAGGCGTCCGCCACCGGCGGGCGCATCGAGTTTGCCGACAATGCCAATGTTGACCCACTGACACTGGTAAAACTGGTGCAGACACGCCCGACGACCTATCGCCTGCAAGGCGCCAACCAGCTGAATTTCGTACTCGATGAGAGCGGGCCGGAACAACGTCTGCAACAAGTCAACGATGTGCTGCAACAGCTGTCGCAATAACGGTACCGGCGGCAGATCCCGCCGCCAAAGGGTGCTAACATGGATGAATTATTCGCCAGGGCATCGAGCCCTGGCAGGTACATCCCTGGCAAGCCCAAAAAGCGGTTTAGAACAAACGCGGTAGTGATAATGACCACTTTCAAGACCTTGGTCGCCGAGCGACTGACCCAATCCATCAAAACGGGCGCCGCAGTGGCGGCGACTTGCCTGGCTGCCAGCCTCACACTGGGTGCGAACGGTGCGCAGGCAGCAGGCTATGCGGGGACCCAATTTGAAATCGAAATGGTGGTATTCAGCCGCACCCAGGGCATGAACGCCTCCCGGGAAACCTGGCCAACCAACCCTACGCTCAGCTATGACAGCAAGTGGGTCGATTTCAATACACCTTCCTCCGCTGACCCCATGGTGCCAGCCCTGCAGCCTGCCGCCAATCAGCTGAACAACAAAGCGGCGGCCCTGCGCCGTGACCCAGCTTACCAGGTGCTGTTTCACAAGACCTGGCGCCAGGTGCTGCAAACCGAGCGCAATGCGCCGTCGGTTCTGATCGATGGCGGGGAAGTCAATGGCGATCACCACCAGTTGGCAGGCAGCGTCAAACTCAGCGTTTCCCGGTATCTGCACCTGAGTACGGATCTGTGGTTGAGCGAATGGGCAGATCAATCAGAAAATAGCGGCCAGTGGAGTCCTGCAGCGCAGAGGAGCTTCCCATCGGGTGATGAAAGCGCTCCAGCTGGTATCGCGGTACCCACGCGCCCACGTGCGCCTGTCGCGCGACAGGTACACATGCCGGGCGACGAACCCATGGGGCTGACATCAGCGGCCGGCCAGGGCACCGTAGCGAACAGCAACAGCCGCACAGATAGTGGCGGCTTCAGCACCAGCGCGGACCGCGCCGTATTCCATGGCGAGGATGGCGAAATCGATGCCATGAGCGCCACAACCCGCTCGCTGGAAAAAATCGCAAAGCGTGTAGCGGTATTGCAGGAAGAACGCCGACTGCGCAGTGGCGAGCTGCATTACATCGACCACCCCAAACTCGGGGTATTGATTGAAGTGCGCACGGTGACACCATCCGCTGAAGACGATATCGAGCCAGCCGGTCTCACCGATTAATGGCACGCCGCGCTGTTCGCGCGGCACCAGCGCACAAAAAAGCCCACGGAATAGCAGTATCAGTCTGCTACCCTGTGGGCTTTTTATTTTGGGCCGGTGTCAGCGGCGCAGCATCGGTGCGCCACCAGAAGCCAACCTGAACGAGGTTGCGATTTACTCGCAGGGAACCACGTCTTCTGCCAGCAGGCCCTTGTCACCCTGCTGCATTTCAAACTCTACCGCCTGCCCTTCATTCAGGGTCTTGTAGCCGTCGCCGCGGATGCTGCGGTAGTGAACAAAAATATCTTCCGAACCTTCCGAGCTGGTGATAAAGCCATAACCCCGGGCATTGTTAAACCACTTCACGGTACCCGTAACGCGATCACTCATTAAGCCAACCTCATTTATTGTTATTGCGTTCGCCCCGGTTGCGGGCGACTCGCCTACCCCAATTGCGGTGACCGTACCCGATATAAAACTCCAATATCGCAAGGCCGGCCACTGTCTCGAAGCACCTGCTCGACATCGCGAGCAGGTCGTTACCGATTCTTAGATAAAACTGCGCCAGTGTCTAGGTTTGCACGTGAAATTAATGTTACTTCCCATGCACAATGCGCAACATATCACCAATTTGGTAACGAAAGTGCCACACTTTTTGACATTTCATGCTCTTTCGCCCCAAATCCCGATTCAGACCAGACGCACAATCCTGTCTTTCCTTGCGCAACCATGGTTTTGCGCAAGTCAGGCACCGACGGGGCTCGACGGTTCCGCACGCCGATCGCTCAAGGCCAGCTCGGGAATGTCGGCAATATGCAGAGTCGATGTCGGGAAGGCACAGGAAGCGCCCTGATCCTCGACAATCTTCAGAATCTTCAGCAATACATCCTGCTTGATTTCGTGATAGCGCACCCAGTCGGTGGTCTTGGTAAATGTGTAAATAAAGAAATCCAGGGACGAAGGCGCAAACGAATTGAAGTTTACGATCAAGGTCTGATTGGTATCGATCTCAGGATGATTCTCGAGCATGGTGCGCACCTCTTTAACGATGGGCGCCATTTTCTGTGCGTCGTCATAACGAATACCAATCGTTTCGTAAATTCGACGATTCAGCATTCGGGATGGGTTTTCTACCGATATCTGGGTAAACACCCCATTGGGTATGTAGAGCGGACGCTTGTCGAAAGTGCGAATACGTGTGAGGCGCCAGCCGATATCTTCCACTGTGCCCTCGATTTCCTTTTCTGGTGAGCGCACCCAGTCTCCCACTTTGAATGGTCGATCCAGATAGATCATCAAACCACCGAAGAAATTCGCCAGCAAATCTTTCGCCGCAAAGCCGATCGCGAGGCCGCCGATGCCCCCCATCGCCAGAATACCGCTGAGGTTGTAGCCCAGCCGCTCCATGACAACCATTGCCGCGGTAATCAGAATAGAAGCGCGAACCAACTTGCCAATCGCACGTACCGTGGTGGTATCGATGGGTTTGCGTGTATAGCGTGGGTCCGCCATGTTCTGCTCGACTTCTTTTGCAAATCGCAGCGCAAACCAGGTAACCACCACGACAAACCCGATGGCCCGCGGCTTACCTTCGAGCCAGAGCAGGAGCTCGGCGCCGGTGGCATCACCGGCACGGGCGGCGGCGAACGTGAGCCCCAACAACCAGACCAGAATCGACGCGGGCGGATTGATCGAATTGACCAACGCATCATCCCACGGGTTGACGGTGCGCTCGGCGCGCTCCCGCAGCCGGTTGACAAAAATTCCAAGAATCCACGATGCGGTTGCCGTAATTAATACGATGACGAATACTTCGGCAATCCAGAAGCGGTCATCCCCCACCAGGGAGCGCAAAAACGCTATAACTGACTCCACAAACAACTCCATTGGCTACTGACTTTATTGCTGTGCTCACTAACACGCGCTGTGTTTTTATCAAAGATTGAGCGGTATTTACATCCAGGAGGCCAGCCACTGACGGGTTTCCTGCCAGCGCGGACTAGCCTCCAACACCTCCCAGGATTGAATTTTCGCACGGCCACGCATGCGCTCCAGTCGCTGACTGGATGCAGGATCTGGCGTAAAACCCTCCAGCGCTTCCAATACCTCTTTTGCACCGGCGCGATTGTTACACACAACGCCCATGTCACACCCCGCAGCCATAGCCGCGTGAATTCGCTCCCGGTAGCCGCCGGCGGCGCCAGCCCCCTCCATGGTCAGATCGTCGCTGAAAATCACACCATCAAACTTGAGACGTTTGCGCAGGATCTCCTGTAACCAGAAGCGCGAAAAGCCCACCGGATTTTCATCCACCCGGGCAAAGCGAATATGTGCGGGCATTACCGCCTCCAGCTCGCCGGCAGCAATACACTCGCTAAAAGGCGTGCAATCGGTAGCCAGAACCTCTTCCAGGGAGCGCTGATCCACCGGCAGTTCTTCATGGCTATCTTCCAGCACCTGCCCATGCCCCGGGAAGTGCTTGCCGGTAGTCGCCATGCCGGCGTCGTGCATCCCCGCCATAAAAGGGCGGGCTTTCTCCGCCAGTCGCAGTGGGTCCTGCGCAAAACTGCGGTCGCCAACAATGCGACAGAAGTCATCGTCCGCATCCAGTACCGGTGCAAAACTGAAATCGATGCCAACCGCCAGTAACTCCGCGGCCAGCAGCCAGCCCACATCTTGCAACTGCTGCTTGTCGGCGCGCGCGCTCAGCGCCTGCATAGACGGGATACGGGTAAACGAATCGCGGAAGCGCTGCACTCGCCCACCCTCCTGATCCACCGCCAACAGGATTTCAGGGCGCACAGCGCGAATTTCTTCAATCAGCGCCTCCAGCTGCGGACGGCTTTCAAAATTGCGCGCGAAAAAAATCAATCCACCGACATGGGGGTGCTGCAACAACGCGCGGTCTTCGTCGGTGAGGGAGTGCCCCTCCACATCAATCATTACCGGGCCAATCGGCTTAGACATCGGCATGAACTCCAAGATGAATTAACGGTTGTCGCCGGTACTGCCCCTCGGCGCACTAGCCCCCGGAACCTGTCCCGACCCCACTCCTGGCATTGGCGCGGTCAGCATGGCCACTGCGGCCGGCGCCAGGCGCGCCAGGGTTTCTTCCAAGCTACTCTCGGCGCCAAAATCTTCCCGAAGGATAGCTTCAATGGCGTCAAAGCTCGAAAGAGAAAACACTGTGGCGCCGAGCATAAAGTAAAGACGCCAATAAAAGGTCACTGGATCGACATGGGGCAGGGCCGCCGCCAGCTGCCCCGCGAAACGCCGGTAGCTGTCACCGTAGCGAGAGACGATAAATCGCCGCAGATGGCCCTGAGATTGGGTGTAAGCCAGCCCGAGCAAGCGCATAAAGCGCTTGGGGTCGCGCCCCTGACTGGCAAGACCGGCCAAAGCAACGCGGTAGAGGCTCTGCAGGAGGTCATCCAGCTGTAAAGGTTCGCTGGCCGCGCCCCGCCGGGTCAGCTCGCGATTCAGAATTTCCGTAAAAGGTGTAAGAAAGCGCTCGAAAACCGCCTGAATCAACTCTTTTTTAGAACCAAAATGGTAATTCACCGCCGCCAGGTTCACCCCGGCAGTACTCGTGATGGTACGCAGCGAGGTCTCCGTGAAGCCTCGCTCTGCGAACAGAACTTCCGCGGCGTCCAGAATACGATGGACCGTGTCTGTCTGACTCATGCCGATTTCACACCAATTCAAACCAACAATTAAAACGCTCGTTTTACCCGGAGACTAGCATATACCGCCAGCGATGAAACCTGCGCTATTGCGTTGCCCCTCGCAGAAAGCCCCAGTACAGAGTGCGCCGCCAAAGTACCAAGCCCGCAACCGGCACATTAGAACGGGTATATCGGCTCTGAAAGCGCCGGGAAGGAACCGAAGGCGGACACATCACAACAGTAATAGAGGAGGAGCATGCCATGGCACGAATCGCTCCGGAAATTGGCAATTGGTTTGAAAATTTCGACACAGGCGACCTCTTCGAAGTGGTTGCCGTAGACCACCCCGCGCGCACCATAGAAATCCAGTATGTCGACGGGAGCCTGGATGAAATCGATTTCCAGAACTGGCCTGGGATGCCGGTCATCGGCGCAGCCGCGCCGGAAGATCCAAACGCCGGGTACGGCACCGTTGCGGATGAAATGCAGGACGAGGAAGACGCCGGCTACCGCAGTCCGATTTTCTCCCCTGCACAGAGTGCAATCGATCGCCTGGAGGGTGAATCCTTTCCCGGTACCGACGAGGGGTTCTGACCGACTCCGGCCATAACTGGCAACCACAGTACGGCACTTGTGCAAAGCACCGTGTGCTCCGTCGGCACAGATTCCAAATCTTCGGATAATCGGCACTTGATTGCGCGCCCCTGAAATCTGTATATAATCACAGCAACTGTATAAAAATACAGACAACAGGAAGGCGCTCATGACAAACCTCACCGCACGCCAGGCTCAGGTACTGGAATTGATCAAATCCTATCTGGATGACACCGGCTACCCGCCCACCCGAGCCGAAATTGCCCAGGAGCTGGGCTTCCGCTCTCCCAATGCGGCGGAGGAGCACCTCAAAGCGCTGGCGCGTAAAGGCGCAATCGAAATGATCGCCGGCGCATCCCGCGGTATCCGTATTCCCGATTACAACAGCGGCCTGCCTATCGTTGGCCGCGTGGCCGCCGGCAACCCGATTCTGGCGGAAGAAAATATCGAAGAGTATTGCGAGATTCCCGCCGAGTTTTTCCACCCACCGGCGGATTACCTGCTGCGGGTACATGGTATGAGCATGAAAGATGCCGGTATTCTTGACGGGGATTTACTGGCGGTACAGCGCACCGACAATATCCGCAACGGGCAGATTGTGGTCGCGCGCATCGAGGACGAAGTGACGGTAAAACGCTTCAAGCGACGCGGCAATCAGGCGACGGTGCAACTGCTGCCGGAGAACCAGGACTTTGATGTGATTGAAGTTGATATGCGGGATCGCAGCTTTGCCATTGAGGGTCTGGCGGTGGGTGTGATTCGACAGAATCCTATCTGATGTTGGCGGTGTAAGCGGCGAGCCCTCAGGTTTTCTGGATCCCGGCATTCGCCGAGTGGACAAATCGCCAAACATTCCGTGTCTCGTATTTCGAATATAAAAAACAGGGCTTTAGCCCTGTTTTTTATGTCTGCGAATTAACCACAGAATGATCAGTGAATGGTGTGCTCGGTCAGATCCACGTCTTCTTCCTCGAACGGCTCCGGCTCCATCTCATTGATGTCCTGTACCGCTTCGATACCAGCCTCAAGCATGGCGCGGGCTACCGCCACCTTGTGTTCCCGCAGAAAGTGCTGGCTCTCGTCCGAGAAATGAATACGTACCAGCGGTTCCCCTTTGTGACCAGCGCGTCGCAGCGCCACATCACCATTGGACAACTCAATGATTTCGTAAGTCTCGGTAGACATTCACTTCTCCAGTAACCGCGTGATTTGGAGCAGTGTAACACAGCGGCGCCTGATTAATCAGCGGGCCGCAGGTGATAGGTTTCGCGACAGACGCTCACCACTCCTGACTGTGTGCCCGCTGGCGCTGAATCAACTCGGACAGGCTCCGGTGCCACTGTTGGACCCGCTCCCGGGTCAGAGGCTGCTCTGGTGCGACCTCAGCAGAATCCAGCTGACGCACGGGAATCATCGATTGAACGCCCACCGACGTGGTGGATTGTGCATGACCCGAGGACCCGGAGGCGCTCAACACCCATAACTTGTGCCAGGCGGCAAAGAGGCCTGCAAACCAGCTGTCCGGGTTTTCAGCGAGATTGACCAGTTCACTGGCCTCGCCGCTGAATTTGCCCCGCTGGGCCACCAGGTTTGCCAGCGCTTGAGCCGTTTGCGGCTCGGCACCTGCGGCGAACCCCAGCTGCATCTGATACCCCTGCTCCGCCAGAAACCCCCGGTATCCCCGCCACAATTGCAGAACCGCGGCCTCCAGCAGGGAAGCTTCCAGGAGAGGCGTATCGTCCACTTCGGCACTGGACTGCAGCAGCAGCTGTGCCTTGCGTAACGCCGACGCCACGGTACCGGTGTAGGGATTACTCAAACTGCATTACCCCCTAGTCTTTCTCCCAGATTTTCTGGATCCCGGCATGCGCCGGGATGACGGATAGCGGCCTCCCGGCCAATCACTTGGCCGGGGATTTTTTGGCTACTGCCTTTTTCTTCGCCGGCGCTTTTTTGGCTGCAGCTTTCTTGGCCGGTGCCTTTTTAGCGGCAGCCTTTTTCTTGGCCGGAGCTTTTTTCGCCGGGGCATCTACCTGCCACTTACCATCGCGATAGAACGCCTTCCAGCCCGTTGCCTTGCCCTCTTCTTCACTCTGGACGTACTGCTCCTGCGTCTTGCGGCTGAAGCGCACAACGGTGTCACGACCTTCGTTGTCTTCGGTAGGCGCCGAGAACAGGAAGCTGTACTTCGGATCGATCTCATCCTTATGTGGCAACAGCTCCTTGACCAGCGGAGCGCGGGTCTCGCGATTTTTCGGGAACTGGCTGGCGGCCAGGAACAAGCCGGATGCGCCGTCGCGGAGTATATAGGTATCCTCAACTTTCTCGCAGGCCAGTTCCGGCATGGGTACCGGATCCATTTTCGGCGGTGCTGGCTGACCACTCTTCAGGAGTTTGCGGGTGTTCTTGCAACTCTCGTTAGTACACCCGAAGTACTTGCCGAAGCGGCCGGATTTCAGCTGCATGTCCGACCCGCACTTGTCGCACTCGATCACCGGGCCGTCATAACCCTTGATCTTGAAGGTGCCCTTCTCCACTTCAAATCCACTGCAATCCGGGTTATTACCACAGATATGCAGCTTGCGATGCTCGTCCACCAGGTAGTTATCCATGGCGGTGCCGCACTTGGGACAGCGGCGCTTATCCCGCAGCTGGCGGGTTTCCGCATCTTCGTCTTTCTCCGCATCAACCGCTTCTTCACCGGACACCAGGTTCATGGTGTTGGTACAGCGCTCTTTGGGCGGCAGCGCATAACCGGAACAGCCGAGGAAGACGCCGGTGGAGCCAGTGCGAATCTGCATGTGGCGACCGCATTTACTGCACTCGATATCCGTGTCCGTTGGCGAGTTGCGACGCATGCCGCCCTCTTTATCCTGAGCTTTCTCGAGCCGCTTGCTGAAGTCGGAATAGAATTCATTCAGCAGGTCTTTCCAGCCTTTCTTACCCTCCGCCACCGTATCCAATGACTCTTCCAGGCTGGCGGTAAAACCGTAATCCATCAGATCAGTAAAGCTTTCACTCAATCGATCTGTGACGATATCGCCCATTTTCTCCGCGTAAAAACGACGGTTCTCCAGGCGCACGTAGCCGCGGTCCTGGATGGTGGAAATAATGGATGCGTAGGTGGACGGACGGCCGATACCACGTTTTTCAAGCTCTTTTACCAGTGCCGCCTCACTGAAACGCGCCGGCGGCTTGGTGAAATGCTGTTTCGGATCCAGCTTTTTCAGATTCAGCTTTTCACCGACCTTGATGTCCGGCAGCACCAGATCTTCGTCTTTCTTGCTCTGCGCGGGCGCGACCTTCAGGAAACCGTCGAACCGGATGACGCGGCCACGGGTGCGCAGCTCAAAATCACCGGCAGTAACCACCACAGAGGTGGAGGTAAATTGTGCGGGAGTCATCTGACAGGCCACAAACTGCTGCCAGATCAGGGTATACAGGCGCTCAGCATCGCGCTCCATGCCCGACAGCATGTTCGGCTTGACCCGCACATCAGATGGCCGGATCGCTTCGTGCGCCTCCTGAGCCCCTTCTTTGCTGCTGTAGCGGTTGGGGTTTTCTGGCAGGTACTTCTCGCCGTAATTCTCGCCGATAAATTCGCGCACGGAAGCCACGGCTTCGGCACTCAGGTTTGTGGAGTCGGTACGCATATAGGTGATGTAACCCGCCTCATAGAGTCGCTGGGCCATCATCATGGTTTTCTTCACGCTGAAACTGAGGCGATTACTCGCGGCCTGCTGCAGCGTGGAAGTAATAAAAGGTGCACTGGGCTTTGAGCTGGTGGGTTTGTCGTCCCGTGCACTTACGGTGAAATCGCTGGACTGCAGCGCCTTCAGCGCTGCCATGGCCTGTTCTTGGTTGGTGGGCTTGAACGCTTCACCAGCCTGTTTTTTCACTTCCAGGCGCAGGGCGTCTGATTTGGCGGTTTGCGTATCCGCAAACAGAGTCCAGTACTCCTCGGGGATAAACGCGCGGATTTCACGCTCGCGCTCCACCACCAGTTTTACCGCTACGGACTGCACGCGACCGGCAGAAAGACCACGGGCGACTTTTTCCCACAGCAACGGAGAAACCATGTAGCCCACGATACGGTCTAGGAACCGGCGCGCCTGCTGCGCATTGACTCGGTCGATATCCAGAGGGCCCGGATCTTCGAATGCTTCCTGGATCGCGGACTTGGTGATTTCGTTAAACACCACGCGTCGGTAGCGCTGCTCATCACCACCAATGGCTTCCCGCAAGTGCCAGGCGATGGCCTCTCCCTCGCGGTCCAAGTCCGTTGCGAGATAGACGTGGTCGGCATTGGCGGCCAGCTTACGCAGCTCGTCCACCACCTTTTCTTTTCCAGGAAGAATTTCGTAGTGGGCTTCCCAGTTGTGGTCCGGGTCGATACCCATGCGCTTGATCAGCTGCTCACGGCTTTTCTTGCGCTTGTAGATCTCTTTCGCTTCCGGCGATAGCTTGCGGGTTTCCGCTGCCCGGCGCGCGCGCTCTTTGGGATCCACGGCCTGTTTCGCCGATGCACCGGTAGGAAGATCCCGGATATGACCGATACTGGACTTCACCACAAAGTCCTTTCCGAGATACTTGTTGATCGTTTTTGCCTTCGCCGGCGACTCGACGATGACCAGTGATTTACCCATAAGCTTTTGATTTTTAATAGAAAATTTACTGCTCACGCACCCGGCACCAGAATCCGATTGGGCGGTGCGCTGCGCGAATATATATGCTCCGCCCCCAGTGTGGTCAAGCAAATCGGCAAAATCAGAGTCAAATTGGTTACCAATTCCTGACTCATATTGACGCCTGTGACCGACGATTGCGGGGATGGTTCAACCGGTTAAAACAGTAGCCCAGATCTGCCTGGCGGCCAGTTTCACCTCTCGCAGGGGTCTGTTCAAACCTCACCCGACTCGCTGCGTGTGGGCTGTCTTATTGCTTCTTCTATTACCGGCCGCTGGACGGCCAGCGCTTGCTGAATTTTTGCGAATCCGACGTCACCGGTGCGCTCCCGCCATTGCACACCGAGGCCGCTGTCATTGGCAAATATCGCGGTGACATCGCTCGGCAGCATCGAAATCAACTCCCTCAGCGGTGGCTGCGCCGCTTCCGGGGCGGCGCGCCCCTTGCGCCAGTCCCATGTCCCCTCGAAATGCATTTCGTGAGACATACGCTGCATTTCCAGCACCCACCCGGTGTTCAGCCGACGCGGGTTACGCCACTGGGAAAAGTAGGTCGCCGCAGTGCCCTCTCCTATCGCGGCGGGCAGGGTCTGCATTTGCACTTTCAAACCGGCACTGGCAGCCTTGTGACGTAATTCAGCAAGCTTACGATCGCGACTGCTGGGCTTCAGCCACATAACCGGGCCAATCACCAGCACTACGGCGAATATGATGACTACGATGGGTACCCAGCTGGCCATGATGGTATTCCTGTCTAGAGGTCGCAATTTGCGCAGTAAAGCGTCTCCCAAAAGCAGAGACACCCAATTGAGGCGCGCATTTTTCTCTGCAACGGGGCGGTTGTGTCAAGTCTGTTTTTTTAAAGTAGACTGAGTGAAGGCATCGGCGCCCGGATTTTGTTACCCGTTTGCCGCACATTCACGCATGAGATATGTGAACTACCAACGGAGATTGAGAGGAGCCCATGTCAGGCTATAAGAACATTCTGGTAGGACTGGACCTATCGGTGGAATCTTCCCAGGTATTGGCGCGCGCGAGCGATATTGCCGCCTGTTCCGGCGCGCAAATGAGCCTTGCGCACATTATCGAGCCACTGACTTTCGCTTACGGCGGCGACATTCCTATGGACCTGTCTGAAGTGCAGGAACAGCTGCAAAACCAGGCAAAAGAACAGTTGCGCAAGGCCTCGCAGGGCCTGAATATTCCCGCGGAGCGTCAGTACGTGGTGCTCGGGCAACCGGCCACGGAAATTCACCGCCTGGCGGAGGAAAGCGGCTGCGATCTGATTGTGATTGGCAGCCATGGGCGCCACGGCCTGGCGTTGCTGCTGGGATCTACCGCAAACGGTGTATTGCACGGAGCTGGCTGCGACGTCCTGGCAGTACGGGTTCACCCACCGAGTGACTAATCGAGCGGACAGGCTCCAGGGCGGGTACTGACGTACCCGCCCTGGAAAGGTGAACCATCAAAGGGTTACATGCTATCCAGCTCTGCCCACCGTTCAAACGCTTCTTCCAGCGCTGCCTGCAAATCCGTCAGTACCTGTAAGCGCGCCTGCACCACACCACTGTCTTGCTGATAAAAGTCCGGCGCACCGACTTCCGCCTCCATCGCGGCGATCTCACTTTCCAGCTTTTCAATCTGTGCTGGCAACGCATCCAGCTCCCGCTGCAGTTTGTAGCTGAGCTTTTTCGGTTTTACTGCCGGCTTATTTGCGTCGATGGAGGGGGCGACCACTGGCGTCTTTTCATTTTCCGCAGCCTGTTTGCGCGCCTTCAACTGCTCTTCAGCACTGAGAAACTTGCCGCCCTGCCGAACAAAGTCTTCATAGCCGCCGACATACTCCCGCACCACGCCATTGCCCTCGAATGCGAGGCAACTTTCCACCACATTGTCGAGAAATGCACGGTCGTGGCTCACCAACAGTACGGTCCCGGAGAAATCCAGCAGCAACTGTTCCAATAACTCCAGCGTCTCCACGTCCAGGTCATTGGTCGGCTCGTCCAGCACAAGAATATTGGCCGGCTGGCTGAACAGCTTGGCAAGCAGTGCTCGGTTGCGCTCTCCACCACTCAGGGCGCCCACCTTGGTACGGGCCTTGACGCCGGTAAACAGGAAGTCGGCAAGGTACCCCATGACATGCTTGCTGCTGCCACCGACCTGGATGTTTTCACGGCCCTCAGCGATATTGTCCACCACGCTGAGATCGGGGTTGAGCACATCGCGACGCTGATCAAAATACGCCACCTGTTGCTTGGTGCCGAGGCGGATACTGCCCTGTTGAGGCTTGAGATCCCCGAGCAACAGCTTGATCAACGTACTTTTGCCGACACCATTGGGGCCGATCAGACCCACTTTGTCGCCGCGCATCAGGGTGAAATTCAGATTGCGGATTAGCGGTGCCTCGTCGCCCTGCTCCCCAGCATTCTCGCCTCCAAAACCGAAGGTGACGTTTTTCATCTCCGCCACCAGCTTGCCCGACTTTTCGCCAGAATCCAGAGACATTTTCGCTACGCCCTGCCGATCACGGCGAGCCTTGCGCTCATTGCGCAGGGCCTTCAGTGCACGTACACGTCCCTCATTGCGGGTGCGGCGGGCCTTGATGCCCTGCCGGATCCAGGCCTCTTCCTGGGCCAGCTTTTTGTCGAACAGGGCGTCATTGCGCGCCTCTTCCTCCAGCTGTTTCTCTTTTTCCTGCTGATAGCGGTCAAACGGGCAGTTGAACACCCGCAAAATACCGCGATCCAGATCCCACACGGTATTGGCGAGCCGCTGGGCCAGAGCGCGGTCATGGCTGACAAACAGCAGCGCCCCGCGGTAGCTGGACAAGAAATCTTCCAACCACTCTACGGCGGCGATATCCAGATGGTTGGTCGGCTCATCGAGAATCAGCAGATCCGGCTCCGTCACCAGTGCCCGCGCGAGCGCGGCGCGGCGCTGCCAGCCTCCGGAAAGATCCTGCACCAGCGCACCCTCATCCAGATCCAGCCGGTCCAGCACGCTGTCTATTTTTGCCAGCAGTTCCCAGCCGTGCGCATTTTCGATCTTTGCCTGCAGATCGGGGTTCTGACTGTCGCGATATTCGGCGAGCCAGGCGCCAACATCGCCCAGGCCCTCGGCAACGTAACGGTAAACGGACTGATCGCAATCCTCCGGCAGCGCCTGCTCCAGTGTGGCGAGTACCATCCCGGTCTGGCGAATGATCTCGCCCTCATCCGGGTCGCCCTTGCCGCCGATCAGGCTAAGCAGGCTCGATTTACCCTCGCCATTGCGGCCCACCAGACAAATCCGGTCACCGCGATCCACCTTGGCGCTCACACCATCCGCCAGAACCTGCACGCCATAGCGCAATCCGACGCCATCCAACTGAAGCAACATAATTAACCACTACAATGTCTTTGAGACGTTCAAACAAATCGGAAACGGGAAAGTCAGGATGACCGCTCCACCCAGTTTGTGTCAGCGTCCGTGTAAAAAGGGCATTTTACGCATTATTCTTCATCCCATCGAATAAGCGATTTCTCAATCGGGTTTTCAGTATGTCGATTGGCAGCAAGGGATTCGCCACTCTCTTTACCAGCCTCACCATCACGGTTGCCGTTCTACTGGCCTGCCCGGCCTCTGCGCGGGCAGCAGATACCGCGGAAGCCAAGGCCGCCGTCGCACAGCGGGAAAAGCTGCAACAGGCACGCCTTGCCATTGCCAACAATGACCAGCGCCGCTTGAACGCGCTCAAGAAAGAGCTGAAAGACTATCCTCTGCTGCCCTATATCGAATACTGGGAGCTCAGCAAACGCCTTCCTCGCCTGCCGTATGACGATATCGATGCGTTCCTGGAGAAGTATGAGGGCACCGCGCTCGGTGACTGGATGCGGATACGAGTACTCCGCGAACTGGGCGGCCGCGACCGCTTCAAGGCGTACCTGAAATACTATGACCCGGAAAAAGTTCGCCGCACCCAGCTGCGCTGCTATTACGTCGACGCGCTGTCCCGCTATGGCGACAAGCAGCAGGCGTACGACCTGATCGCGGAGCTTTGGACCGTGGGCGCATCACAGCCAAAAGAGTGTGACCCGGCTTTCGCGCGATGGATGAAAGACGGCGGACTCACGCCAGCCCGCACCTGGAAGCGCCATACCCTCGCGGTGCAGTCGGGCAACCTGGACCTGGCTGCCTATATCGCCCGTCAGCTGGATAAAACCGGTGCCGCCCGGGCAGAACTGATGCGAACGGTGTACCGTAAACCCGAACAGATCCTCGAATACAAAAAGTTTATCCGTGACGAACCGGAGTACCGCGACATCGTCAACATTGGCCTTCGGCGACTGGCCGTCAAGGACGCCCCCAAAGCCAGCCAGGCGTGGGACCGATACAGCGCAAGCTACCTGTTCAGCGACGAAGAGCGCGACGATTACCTGCAGTATCTCGCCTTGCGCTTCGCCCGTCAGGACGACAAAAAAGGGCTGGAAGCGCTGATCGAAAACAATCCGGGCTTTTACGACCTGCGCACCTCCGAATGGCTGATCCGCCAGTCACTCCGAGAAATGGACTGGGCACAGATTGAATTCTGGATTGACCAGCTACCGGCGGAGGATCAGAAGCTGGACCGCTGGTTGTACTGGAAAGCCCGCGCCATTGAAGAGCAGCTGGCGAACGCCAATAAGAAAGACCCGGCGCGCCAGGCGCTGGCGAAGAAGCTTTACCAGCAGGCCGCGACGGAACGCAGTTACTATGGCTTTCTCGCCTCCGATACCATTGGAACCGACTACAGCTTTGTGGATCGCCCGGCGCCGATCACACCTAAACTGGTGAATGAAGTAGCAGCGCGCCCCGGCATGCAGCGCGCCCGTGAATTGCAGGCCATCGGTGAGTTTTACCATGCGCGGCGGGAGTGGGACTATGCCACGGATCCGATGACCACCGAAGAGTTGATGACCGCAGGCAAGATTGCCAGCACCTGGGGCTGGTACCACAAGTCCATCCAGTCAATTCTCGCCGCGGATTATCTGGACGATCTTGAACTGCGTTTTCCGCTGGCGTTTTCCGACATCGTCAGTGATGTAGCCAAACGTATGGGCAAAAAAACCGCACTCAACGACTATCTGGTACTCGCCGTTGCCCGCCAGGAAAGCCACTTCAGTCACGATGCAAAGTCTCACGCCGGCGCCATGGGCCTGATGCAACTACTGCCGTCCACCGCACAGGCGACCGCGCGCAAGGCTGGCGTTCCCTACCGACGTAGCTGGGACCTGCTGAATCCCAGCACCAATATCAACCTGGGTGCTTACTATCTGAACTCGCTACTGAACCGCTTTGACAACAATCGCTTCCTTGCCGCCGCCGCCTACAACGCCGGCCCGACGCGAGTATCGCGCTGGCTGAAAGACACCAATAAACAGCTGCCGTTTGACGTATGGATCGAGACCATTCCCTACAGTGAAACCCGCAAGTATGTGCAGAACGTGCTCTCTTACTCGGTAATTTATGCCTACCGCAGTGGCAGCAAAGCTCCCCTGCTCAACAAGAATGAGGCGGAATCCAAGTGGTGAAGCAGTGCCGCAATCGGGCACCGATGCAGAAAATTAGCCGAGAAGCGTTCGGGGAGGATAGATCACTCGCGCCTTTCGGCCAGCCAGACATCCAGCTCTTCAGCGGTAAACGGCCAGCATAGAACATCGTCGGTCGCGCCTAGTCCAACCACCGGAATGCTCCAGCCAAAAAGCCGACTCAAGGTCTCGTCATCGGCGATATCCACCGGGCGGAGCCGCAACTGATATTTTTCCAGCAGCGGCCAGATTTCCACCTTGGCTTTTTCACACAGGCTGCAGCCCAGTGTGGTGTAGAGAAGCAGATCCCGTTGTTCCACGGACTACACCAACCCCTGACCCTTTGCCCACATAAAACCGGCGATACCGGCACAGGACAACAACACACCCAGCCAGATCCACCCGCTGATGCCTCCGGCGGTAGCCGATTGCGAACCGCCGGCGTGCCCCGGAGAAACCCCGCCGCTGCCGGTAATTTCCCTCACCAGCCCCCGATGCTCCCCCTGCCGCCCACGCTGCATTGCCTGATCCAGCGTCGCGCTCTGACGCGTCGCTTCCGGCATGGCAACAGCCTGGCGCACCGTGGTCTTGTCCAGATCGTCCGCCGGACCCACAACACTGAAGCTGAGACTGTCAAATCGCAGTTCATCACCGCGGCGCACCCGCGACTCCGTTATGCGCTGGTTATTCAGAAAGGTGCCATTGGCGGACCCGAGGTCCACCACGAATAACAGGCCTTCGCGTACCTCGAGGCGCGCATGTCGGCGGGACAGATGGGACATGGCAAAGGTGAGGTCACATTCGTCGGAGCGCCCGACCACACTGGTTTCCCGCACAGGGAATACCCGCCCCACAATGGCGGGATGGTTGGCACGCAGCGCCCAGGAAACATTGGCCGCGTTGCCGGCGCTCTTCACGCGGGTAACCTTCGGATCTACCACGGCGAGATTGCTGTTGCCCAGCTGGATCCGGTCATTCCGGCACACCGCACAACTGCTCTCCACCGGTTTACCATTGACGGTCACCTGCCCGCCACCAGAGAGATTGCGCAATTCCAGCTCTTCGCCGTCCACCAGAATCTCAGCGTGCAGCTTGGCGACAGACGGGTCAGCCAGTGTCAGGTCACACTGACTTCCCCGCCCAATGGTGACCTTGGGCGCTACCAGCCACACACTCTGGCTGGCGTCTTTCACGTCACACAATTTCAACATGGTTTGGGCTTCCTTGAAGACGCCAAAAAGCGTACAATTTTTAACCAATCACATTGATCGACACGGGGGCTCAGCTCTGAGCAGAGACTGCAAGACCGGTGACTCCGAGTGTCGATGCACCAAATTACCGCCAGCCTGGGGCCTGTGGCGGTCATTTTTCAAATTCAGCGTGTCTGAAAATATCGCCGGCAGTTTATCACGGCCAATTTCATTGGCCTGTGATTCCGTTTGCAGCTTACAATGCCCTCAGGCTCTAGTATGGAAGCGCGATTTACCTCAAGGAACCCCACCCCACGGATTTCAGGGGCGGAAAGAGGCAAACCACAAGTTTGGCGCTTTCGACAATAACGACAGGTAACAGGTAGTTGCATACCAGTGAGTGAAGCCAACCTACGGGAACACCCCAGTGGTGTGAGCCAACCCGCCGTCCGCGCAACCACGCGCAGTGCCGGCGCGACCCACACCGGATATCGCCGTGAACAGAACGAGGACGCGTTCTGGGGTGACGAGACCCGCGGAGTCTGGGTGGTGGCCGATGGCCTCGGCGGCCATCAGGCTGGGGAAATTGCCAGCCAGACCGTTGTCGAAGAGATTCAACGATCCTCAGCTACTGATCGCCATTACGAGCAGGCTCTGCGTCGCGCACACGCCTTACTCGCCGGCGACGAGGGAAGCGCTACCGCCATGGGCACTACCGCCGTTGTGGTTGCGGAAGATGGAGCCTATTTCCATATCTACTGGGTAGGCGACAGCCGAGCCTACCTGTGGACCCCGCCAGAGAGTCATGGCGAGGAACCAACCGCCTCTGATAATACCCGCTCACCCCACGGTTCACTGAAGCAGCTCACCGTGGACCACTCCTATGTACAGATGCTTGTTGATTCCGGCGCGATCAATCAGGAAGAAGCGGCGAACCACCCCAATCGACACGTCATTACACGCTGTATCGGCGGCTCTGCAAACCCGAGCCTCGAGATCGACCGCGCCTCTTTTTCCTGGGGCAGCGGGCAAAAACTTTTGTTGTGCAGCGATGGATTAAGCAACGACGTGAGCGCCGCGGAAATCTGCCAGGTACTCACCGAAAACCCCAATAACCAGCGCGCCAGTGAATTACTCATTGCTGCGGCACTGGATGCCGGTGGTCGCGACAATATCACCGTGCAGGTCATCAGCGCTCCCAACAACGATGCTGAAGGTGAAGCCGGCGAAAATGCGCACAGCTCTGACAAAAATGGTCAGCCGACATTCGAAAACCGGAACTTCCGCACATCCCAGCAGCCACCTGTGTCCGATAAATTTCGTTTTGCACGGGGCACACTGATCCGCAGAATCACTACACTTGCGATAATTTTTTCGCTAAGTGTTTACGCGGCCTGGCAGCTGCTGATCGGATAATAAGGAATGGGTGCGAATGGAAGTAGTCAGCAGCGGCATCGCCTCGCTGGAAATTCCCGGCTACCAGATCCTGAAGAAAATCAATCAGGGGGGCATGTCCACTGTTTATCTGGCGACCCAGCGCAGCATGGGACGCCAGGTGGCCCTCAAGGTCATGTCGCCGGTTTTGAATGCCGATCCGATTTTCAGTGAGCGCTTTCAGCGCGAGGCCAATATCGTTGGCCAGCTCTCCCACCCCAACATTGTCGCCATCCACGATATCGGCCGCTACCGCAGCCTGAACTACATCGCGATGGATTACCTGCCCGGTGGGTCCGTGGCCGACGCACTGACCAAGGGCGCCATCGAACCCCTGGAAGCCCTGCACATTACCCGGCAGATCGCCATGGCCCTGGATCACGCCAGTAAAAAAGGCTATGTGCACCGTGACCTGAAACCGGAAAATATCCTGTTCCGCGAGGACGGCTCCGCGGTACTCACGGATTTTGGCGTTGCACGGGCGGTGGCCCGCACCACGCGAATGACCAACACCGGTATGGTTGTGGGCACGCCGCACTATATGAGCCCCGAACAGGCCCGCGGTGCCGCGGTTGATGGACGCGCAGACCTCTACAGCCTGGGTGTGGTATTTTATGAAATGCTGACCAGCGCGGTGCCCTACCAGGCAGAAGAAGCGGTCGCCATTGCCATCAAGCACCTGACCGATCCTATTCCGCGCTTGCCGGCACGCCACTCCCTGTACCAGGGGTTGATCGACCGTTTTCTTGCCAAAGACCCGGAGCAGCGCTTCCAGCGAGGCCTGGATGTGGTTGATACCATCGACCAGCTGCTGGCCGCGCTCGATGGCAAAACTCCGGCGCCGAACACCAAGCTGAACAACACTTCGGTGCGTGTCTCCAGCCTGCTGCGCGCTCTGATAATGACACTCTACGGCACCTTGACCGACCGCCTGTCAGCGACCTGGGCCCGGCTGCGCGACAAGCCGTTGCACCAGCAGAATCCACGCGCTGAGCAGCAGACCATCATGCGCATTCAACAGGTCATGCAACAGGCCACACCGGAGAAAAAGCGCTCCTGGCTATTCGCGGGCATGCTCGGAGTGAGCTTTTGCCTGGCCTGGATTCTGTTCAGTCTGTTCAGCAACAAGTTTCAGTGGCAAACAGAGTCCGGGCTGGTGAATAACGCGATGGACATGACATCGCAGGTACTGCTGCCAGCCAACATCACCAAATCCGTCGAGCCGGTGCCATCGGTGAATAGCCTGCCGGGCCCAACCCAGCCTCAACCCCTGCCAGGTACCGGATCAGCAGCCGATCAGATTCGTCCTGTGCTTCGCGATACCACAGCTACCGGACTGGATGGAGGCAATTCTGACTCAGACCACGCCACAGCAGAAAGCCTCGACGGAAACTCGGGATCACACGTTATCGTCGATGCAGATACCAGTGCGGGTGATGGAATACATACCGAGATCACACCACCGGCCGCTGAAGTACAGGAAGAGGTCATTGCCACCTATGCGCTGATGGTTTCCGCCAACCCTGCGGATGCGCGTATCCGGATCATGAATATCGTCCCCCGATATTCTCCAGGTATCGCCCTGGAGCCAGGTCGCTATGATGTGGAGGTAAGCAAGCCCGGGTACGTTACTGTGCGGCGTTGGGTCGAGATCAGCAGCGCCGATGTCAATCTTGCCGTGCAGCTCGAGCGCAAGTTTTTCCCGGGCAAATCCTTTCAGTCGCCGCTGAAGGATGGCGGAAACGGGCCGGAAATGGTGGTGGTGTCACCGGGCTCCTTTACCATGGGCAACAATGCCCGCCCGTTCACCAGCCCGGAACACAAAATTACCATTCGCCGCCCCTACGCAATCGGCGTGCATGAAGTCACGTTTAACGACTATGACCGATTCGCAAAAGCCACGGGGCAGGGCCTCCCCGGAGACCAGGGGTGGGGCCGCGGTACACGCCCGGTCATCAACGTCAGCTGGCAGGAAGCGCAGGAATACGCGCAATGGCTGAGCGAACAGACGGGGCAGAAATACCGCTTGGCCAGTGAAGCCGAGTGGGAATATGCCGCCCGCGCGAACAGCGATGCCCTGTACTGGTGGGGCGACAGCAGCGCACGGGGTAAAGCCAACTGTCGCCGTGGATGTGCCAGTGAATTCAATTCACTGTTTTCAATATCCAGCGCGCCCGTTGGTCACTACAAGGCAAATAAATTTGGACTTTACGATACCGCAGGTAACGCTGGTGAATGGGTGCAAGACTGTTTCCTCGGTGATTTCACCAATCACCGCAGTGATGCGCGCCCGGTTCAGCTGAAAAACTGCGACCTGCGGGTAGTACGTGGCGGCTCAATGCGTGAACCTCTGCGTAACATCAGTTCCGATTACCGCACCGGCCTCAATGAACAGGCCCGCTCCAAAGAAGTCGGTTTCCGCCTGGTGATGGAGCTGTAAGCTTTACCACACAAATGAGATCGCGCAGCTCAACGCGCGCGAATTTCCCACACGTTGTGGATCTTCGGATTGCGTTGAAAATCCTTGTCCAGCAATCTGGCTGACAGGTTTTCCACCGCAAACGCACTCTGGATATTCTCATCCATCTTGAAGCTGCGCAGATTGTTGGAAAACAGCAACACACCACCGCTATTCAGTAACGCCATACACTGGCGAATCAGGTCCGGGTGGTCCCTCTGGATATCCAGGATGCCCTGCATTTTTGCGGAATTCGAGAAGGTTGGCGGGTCGAGGAAAACCACATCGTAATGCCCGCGCCGATTGTCCTGGGCGGCCTTCAGCCACTGAAGGCAATCGGCCTCAACCAGTTGATGGCGATACGGGTCCAAGCCATTTTCACGGAAATTTCGCTGCCCCCAGGCCTGATAGGTCTTAGATAAATCCACACTGGTACTTTCACTGCAACCACCCAGAGCTGCCTGTACCGTGGCGGTTGCGGTGTAACAGAACAGGTTCAATATCCGCTTGCCGCTGGACAGCCTGCTCAGGTATTGACGCACCGGGCGATGGTCCAGAAACAAGCCAGTATCCAGATAATCCCACAGATTGATTTCCAGTCTCGCGCCGTACTCTTCCACCCAGAAAGTGCGCGCACCTTCCGGGTTCTGATCATCGCGTTTACGACCACCACGCCTGTGGTTTGTTTGCTTCTGGTACTGACTGCCACTGTCTTTATGGCTATGGCGGCGGCGCTCTTTGATAGAGATATTTTCCGGGGCCAAATCCAGCACCTGACGGGTCGCGCGCACCAGATCCATCAGACGAGCACGCGCTTTCTGTTCCGGTATATTTGCCGGTGCGCGATATTCCTGAACGTGCGCAAAGTGCTCCCCTTGCAGAGACTGATAAACGTCTATCGCTGCCGAATACTCGGGCAGATCCGCATCGTAAAGGCGATAACAAGAAATTCCGTTGCGGTGCGCCCACTTACCCGTCGTACGGAGGTTTTTCTGCAGGCGGTTGGCCACCATCTGCGCCTCTTCGGACAAGCGTGGCGCGCGGCCTTCCGCCCCACGCCCAGTCTGCGCATGTACGTCAAACAGGAGCAACTGACTGTGGATGCTGCCATTAAACAGCTTGTACTGTTTGTGGGAACGAAGACCGGTGGAATGACACAGTTCCGGGTTTCCGGTAAAGATTGCCGCTTTCCAGCCGCCAAACTCCCGCTTCAGTTGCTGCCCCAGTTCGGCATAGGTTTCCCGCAGGGCCTCCTGCTCACCAAGACGTTCACCGTAAGGGGGGTTAACAATCACAAGTCCGGGGGTCACTTCCCGGTGACTGGGCACCTTGAATGCGGCGACCGGCCGGCAGCTGACTCGCACATGTTTGTCCAGACCTGCCCGCGCAATATTGGATTCAGCCGCAAAAAGAACCTTGGCATCGGCATCGTAACCGCGGATTTCCGGCAGGGCTCTTGCCAGGCCCTCCGCGCGCCGTTGCAACGCCTCTTCGCGCAGGGACAACCAGATATCACTCTGGTGATTGAGCCAGCGTTCGAAACCGAACACCTCGCGCAGCAGACCCGGCGCTACATCGGCGGCCATCAGGGCCGCTTCCACCAGAAAAGTGCCGGAACCGCACATGGGGTCCAGAAGGGCCCCGCCCTCCTCGGCAATTTTGGGCCAACCGGCACGCAATAGAAGAGCCGCGGCGAGGTTTTCCTTGAGTGGAGCGGCACCAATATGTGTGCGGTAGCCACGACGGTGAAGGCTGTCGCCGCTGAGGTCGATGGCAATTTCCAGCAGATCACGGTGTAACCGCAACATGACGGAGAGGTCCGGTTCGCGCTTGTCTACATCCGGGCGTGCACCAGTAACCTTGCGCAAGCGGTCAACGATCGCATCCTTGGCTTTCTGCCCACCAAACTGACTGTTGCGAATTTGCCCATTGGTCCCCGAAAACTGGACCCATAACACGCCATTCGGGCTGATGTGCTCTTCCCAGGGCACATCGGCCACCGCGCGATACAAGGCTTCCGCGTCCTCAATCCGCGACTGCCCCAGGTTCAACAGTATCCGATTGGCAATACGGCTCCACAGATTGACTCGGTAGCCCATGGCAAGATCGCCCACAAACCGCACTGCCGCCGGCTGTTCTTTCTCAACGGTCGCACCCAGCTGCCGCAGCTCCTCTGCAAGGACATTTTCCAGGCCTTTCGGGCAAGTGGCGGTAAATTGGTACTTCTCAGTCAAGGGATAAACCTCACAGGGCCGCAGAATCACAGTCGATTTCCCTGCGGTGATAATCAATGCCATTCTGGCAGAATTGGCGTGGCCATTCTGGCCACGCGGTGCATTCGTGGCGCAAGCATACCGCAATCGGAGATTCTGTTCTGCCCGCTCTGCTCCTGCCCAAGACAACTTTTCTCGGCCTAGATGGATTGTGCCTAAACCCGTGGCTTTTCATAAAAAATGGTTCGTTCCCGGTGGCGCGTGAATTTGGTTAACTGCAGCTCTTCTCAGCGGCCAGGCTCCACAATAAGCTGGAAATCAGGAAGGGGGGAAAATGAGTGACGTCGGCTCGGACCTTCCGTTGGTACGGCCGACACGAAAACCAGAATGAGGTATCACATCTATGAAACGCCAAAAACGTAATCCGAACGATAGAGCTTTCCACAAAGGTTACGTTGCTGCCGTTCAGGGCAGAAACCATGACAGCTGCCCTCACGAGAACGGATCACTACACCAGGAATGGGTGAACGGGTGGCGACAGGGGCGAGAGGATATCTGGAGTGGCTTCGGGCGTGCCGCCCAAGCCCAGCGCATGGAGAGTATGTAGCGGACAGGTGGTGAAATCACCTCTCTTTCGACAACAACTTCTACACTGAAAACTTAACGGTTTTACTCAATGTAACGCATACGTTTGTCACGTGCTTGTTTCGTTATTGGGTAAGAAAATCCCGAGCCAGCGCGATATGCATGGCTCGGGATTTTTTTTGCTCGATAGGCTATTTTGCGGATTACTTCGCTCGTTCCATTACACGGGCTTTGTGGAGCTCGGCAATACCCGCTGCAGCTTCGCGAATGACTTCCGGACCGCGGTAAATGAAGCCGGAATAGATCTGGACCGCAGTCGCACCGGCGCGGATTTTCTCCGCCGCCGATTCACCGTCAAAAATCCCCCCCACACCGATAATCGGCAGCTTGCCGTCGAGAGCAGAGGACAGTTTCCGGATGACTTCTGTGGAGCGCGCGGTCAGGGGGCGACCACTCAAGCCACCCTGCTCCGCGCCGTGTTCCATATTTTCCACGGAAGACTTGTCGATAGTGGTATTGGTTGCAATAACTCCGTCGATTTCATGCTCCTGTAAGGTTTTCGCCACCTGTGCAATGGCATCGTCGTCCATGTCCGGGGCAATCTTTACAGCCAGAGGCACATACCGATCGTGCTCAGCGGCAAGCTGCGCCTGCTTCTCCTTTAGCGCATTCAGCAGCTGGCTCAGGCTATCGCCAAATTGCAGGTCTCGTAGCCCCTGAGTATTCGGGGAAGACACGTTGGCAGTAATGTAATCCGCATGGGCATACACCTTTTCCATGCAAATACAGTAATCATCCGCCGCATCCTCTACCGGGGTATCAAAATTTTTGCCGACATTGATTCCGAGCACCCCCGAATAACGGCGGCGCTTTACCCGTTCCAGCAGGTAGTCCACGCCCTCGTTGTTGAAGCCCATACGATTGATAATGGCCTCTGCCTCGGGCAGGCGGAACAGGCGCGGATGCGGATTACCCGGTTGCGGGCGCGGGGTCACAGTGCCTACCTCTACAAACCCAAACCCGAGGGCGCCGAGCCCGTTGAAGGCCTGGGCGTTCTTGTCCAGCCCCGCGGCCAGCCCCACGGGGTTGGGAAGCGTCAGTCCCATCAATTCCACCGGGTCATCCGGTACCGGCTTGCTAAACAGCGACATCAGCCCCAGACGCTCCGCCGCACCAATGGCATCCATCGACAAATGATGGGAACGCTCGGGATCAAGGGCAAACAGGGCTTTGCGTAAATGCTGGTACATGGGCTTCCTGGCGATTGAATTCGTTTTAGATCACTGCATACGAGAAAGCCCCACCGGAACCGGGTCCGGATGGGGCTTGGCTATTGTACGGAATTAAGGCCGGACGAAAAACCGGCCCTCACTCAGTCGGTCAACAGGGATTCCTGATCCGCGGTGGCGTTTGCCAGGTACATCAACTCACGCAGGGCCACCGTGAACATGGCGAAATCCCCCTGGGTAGAAGATTTCAGCTCTTTCATCAGGCTTTCCCAACGCTGAATGGACTGCGCCATCAGGGTCACCCAGTGCTCTACCGCACTGTCGACATCCAGACCATCATCCCCGGCCAACCGCAGGATATGAGTGGCCAGGCGGGCCAACTGGCTATCCAGGTCATCCATACTGGTTTCCCGAGCCTGTGACTGCCAGAAGGTTTCCGACGGCAGGTCGATAATCTGATTACCAAACCAGTAGAGCCCCAGGCGGTCCGCCAGTGCGAAGTAGGTTTTGGCCACCTCTTCCACCGGGCGATCACTGTGTGCCGCGGTGTGCGAAATACCCAATGCCGAGAACAGATAGGTCGGCGATGCGGCCAGCAATGCCAGATCCTCCGGCACCTTCGCCGCCATCAGCTGCTCGTGACGAGACTGCCATTCGCGCAGAGGCTCACCGCTCAGCACTTCCGGAAGAGCGCGAATCACACGCTGAACCGGCTCCTGATAGAGTGCACTTTCCTTTGCCGGATCCAGCTCGCCGCGACGATTGCGCACAAACCATCGGGTGGCTCGGCGCACGCGGCCTATCATGGAACTCATCAACTGCAGCTGCATCTCGGCCGGCACCTGATAATCCAGCAGAGCCACGCCGTCCTGGAATTGCGGCATCAGATAAACATCCCGGGCGCTGATGTAGGCCGCGGCTATGGTGTCAATATCTGCACCGGTGGCGCCACTGATCCGGTGGTAGAACGTAATCCCCATGCTGTTGACCATTTCATTGGCCACCTGGGTGGAAACGATCTCTCGACGCAGCTGATGATCGTAAACAAGGGCCTTGTAGCGCGCCACCAGCGCCGGTGGAAAGGCCGACTCCACCGCTGCCTGGACATAATCGTTGTCGATGATGTCCGCACCCAGCAGCTCTTCTTTCAATTTCACTTTTACATATGAAATCAGAACGGAAAGCTCCGGGCGGGTAAGATACTGTCCCTTGCTCTGGCGCTCGTTGAGCACGTCATTGTCCGGAATAAATTCCAGCTGACGACGCAGGCGCCCTTCACTCTCCAGGGCATTGATTACTCGACGGAACTCATCGAAACGGTCGCCCACCTGATAGGCAGCCACACTCAATGCGCTGGTCTGATCATAATTGTTGGTAAGAACCAGCTCGGCCACGGATTCGGTCATTTCCTCCAGCAGCTGATTGCGCTGCTTCTCGGTCAGATCTCCGTTGGCAACCACCTTGTCCAGCAGGATCTTGATGTTCACCTCGTGGTCCGAGCAGTCCACGCCGCCGGCGTTGTCGATAAAGTCGGTGTTGCAGCGGCCGCCTTTCAACGAAAATTCGATACGGCCACGCTGGGTCATACCCAGGTTGCCGCCCTCACCAAATACCTTGCAGCGCAATTCATTGCCATTGACCCGCAGGTTGTCGTTCGACTTGTCCCCGACCTGGGCATGACTTTCCGCAGTACCCTTTACGTAGGTGCCGATACCGCCATTCCAGATCAAGTCTACCGGCGCTTTCAGCATCGCACTGATCAGCTCGTTCGGCGTCAGCTGATCCGCTTCAATACCAAATGCCTGCTTCATTTCCGGACTGATTTTCACCGACTTGGCACGGCGCTCGAATATTCCACCGCCTTTTGAAATCAGGCTCAGGTTGTAGTCTGCCCAGCTGGAACGGGGCAGCTCGAACAACCGCTTGCGCTCGTGGTAACTGCTGGAGGCATCCGGATTCGGGTCGACAAAGATGTGCAGATGGTTGAAGGCGCCCTTCAGGCAGATATGTTCCGACAACAACATACCGTTGCCGAACACATCCCCACCCATATCACCAATGCCGATAACCGAGAAATTCTCGGTCTGCACATTGATGCCCATCTCACGGAAATGGCGCTGCACGGATACCCAGGCGCCGCGCGCGGTAATACCCATCTTCTTGTGGTCATAGCCATTACTGCCACCGGAGGCAAAGGCATCACCCAGCCAGAAGTCATACTCGGCGGCGATGCCATTGGCGATATCTGAGAAAGTCGCCGTACCCTTATCGGCAGCCACAACCAGATAGGGGTCGTCTTCATCGCGACGGATTACCCGCTCGGGCGGAATTACCTCGCCATCCTTTAGATTGTCGGTGACATCAAGCAAGGCACGGATAAAGGTCTTGTAGCACTGGATACCCGACTCGATAAACGCTTCGCGACTGTTGTCGGCCGGCGGCTTGCGCACCACAAAACCACCTTTGGCGCCACTGGGGACAATTACCGCATTTTTCACGTTCTGTGCCTTCACCAGGCCCAGCACTTCGGTGCGGAAGTCTTCCAGGCGGTCGGACCAGCGCAGGCCACCGCGCGCCACCTTGCCACCACGGAGGTGAACCCCCTCCACTTGCGGCGAATAGACGAATATTTCGAACAGCGGGCGGGGCTCGGGGATATTCGGAATATCCCGCGGGCTGAATTTGATGGCAATGTAATCCTTGGGCTGATCGTTCTCATCCAGCTGGAAGAAGTTGGTACGCAGGGTCGCGCGAATCAGATCGAGATAGCGACGGATTACCTGGTCTTCGTTGAGGTTGTCCACCGCGTCGAGGCCGTCGTGAATTTTGTTGATCAGGCGCTCTACCCGGGCTTGATCCTGGCGGTCGGCAGAGTTGATCCGCGGATCAAACATGGCGCGGAACAAGGCCACCAGGTTGCGAGTTATCTCCACATGATTCGCCAACGTCGCCGCAATATAAGATTGGCTGGCGCTGAACTTGGTCTGCTTCAGATAGCGGGCATAGGCACGCAGCATGGTGACTTCGCGCCAGTTCAGACGTGCTGCCAGCACCAGGCGGTTGAAGGAATCGCTCTCCGCGACTCCGTCCCAGATCGCTGCGAAAGCATCCTGGAACAGGGAACGCGATGCCTGCGCGTCGATGCGAGTGGGCAGACCGAATTCCAGATGAAATTCGTGCATCCACACGTCCTGCTTATCGCGAGGGCGAATGGTGTAGGGGAACTCGCCCATTACCCTGAGCCCCAGGTGCTCCAGTACCGGGATCACGTCAGAGAGGGTCAGTCCTCCACCAACGTTGAACACTTTGAACCGCAGGCTGCCGGGTTCCGCGCCTACCGGTTGGTAAAAACTCATGGCTACCCGGTTGTTGTCACTCAGCTCCTGAATGGAGGTGACATCCTGTACCGCGATACGAGGTTCAAAGTCTTCCCGATAACCGGCAGGAAATGCCTGGCCATAGGTGCCGATCAGGCGACTGCCCTCTTCCTCCCCGTGGGTTTCAATCAGGGATCTATGGAATACGTCTTCCCAGCTGCGGGTTATATCCACGATTTGCGCCTCCAGTCGCGCTACATCAAATTCCACGGGTTCATTGGGGTCAACCCGGAACACCAGATGTACCCGGGCGAGAATCGATTCGGAAAAGTACGTGGTGAAATCGGAATCCAGAGCGTGTATTGCACGGGCAATACGGTCGCTGATCTTCTCCCGCACCTCACTATTAAACTGGTCCCGCGGCACATACACCATGGCCGACACAAACTTGCCAAACGGGTCCTTGCGCATAAACAGGCGCAGGCGTGCGCGCTCATTCATGGCCAGTACGCCATGGGTAGTGTCGAAGAGTTCACGGGTGCTGCTCTGGAAGAGCTCGTCCCGAGGGAAAGTGTCCAGAATCCGCTTCAGCGCCTTGCCATCATGGCTGGTGGGCGCAAGGCCGCTCTGCTCAATCACTGAGGCCAGTTTGCGGCGAATGATCGGGATTTTGGACGGGCTCTCTGTATAGACCGGCGAGGTGTAGAGGCCCATAAACGCGGACTCTCCGATTACCTCACCCTTGTCGTCGTAGCGTTTGATACTGACGTAATCCGAATAGGCCGCCCGGTGCACCCGGGACTTCACCGAGGATTTGGCAAAGGTGAGGAAGTTCGGGCCTTGATAGAACCGCTGCTTACCTTCGTTGAAGGCGTACTCGGGAGTGGGCTGGGCACTCTCTTCAAGCTTTTTAAAGATACCCAGCCGGCGGTTCTCCACCTCGTGCAGGACTTTTTTGTCACCCTGCTGGGAGAATTCATACTCCCGGTAACCGAGGAAAGTGAAATTACCGTCACGCATCCATTGCAGAAAGGCACTGGCTTCGTCCAGGTTGGCGTCGTTATCGGCAATACCGGCCTGCAGCTGATCTTCCATGGCCGCACAGGTATCCAGCATCGGCACGTAATCGTCGACCACCAGTTCCACATCGCCGAGCACATCTTTCAGAGCCCGCGCCATGTCCGACGCATGGGAGGCGCTAGTATCAAGGTTGATCTCGAGATAGATCAGCGCTTCGCTGGTGATGCGCGGGTCATCCTGGCGGTCTTCACTTTGGCGATGGGTGGCCGATATCAGATGCTGCAGACGCCCGCTGTCGTCCCGCTGCAGTTGCATCACAGTACTTTTGATGGAATGGATCACCGTATTGCAACGGTTGATCTCCATGCGTACCGAATCCACCAGAAACGGCATATCACGCTGCAATACGCACACCACAGTATGGGAGCACTCCCAGCCATGCTCTTCCAGGCGCGGGTTGTACACCCGCACTTTGGGTTCACTACCACCTCGCTGCTGAATAAAGTCCCAACAGGTGTATATGCACCCGTAGACATCCGCCAGCCGCCTTCCCGCCAGATCCTCCAGCGGGTACTGATTCAGAAATTGCTCGGCGAAGGCCTCCACTGGCCCCGCCTTGTCCCCCAGCTTATCGCGAATGACACTGCCGACCTGTTCCAGCAGCTCTTCCCGGCTATCGGTAATCACCGTCGCCATATTCACGTACGTCCTCCCATCCCGGTGCAATCGTCATTGCATCCGACTGATTGATCTGAGCCGGCACACCGGGTGCCAAGCTCCACCCGCCTGAATCTACCTGTCGTATTATTCACCTTTTTGCGCCGGCATTCATCGCCACACGCTTACAAGGTAGAACAAAACGACAGAATAATTGTCTACTCTTCCGCCTTTGAGTGCGGGAAGGCCTTGCGGCATTTGCCTCTCAGCCAACTGCCGCTAAAATCGACCTGCCCGCAGACTTCGGACAAGTGGCTATATATAAGAGGGCACCTCAAAAAGCATAGATAGCCACCGCTCCGCGGCAGCGTATTGAAACAGGAAATCGGCAAAAGAAGTGACGATATGGACACACGCCAGCAGATAAAAATTCTGGGTGATTGGCTGGAGCAGCAGATTATTGGCCAGGAGGCTTTGGTCAATCGGATTCTCATAGGATTGCTGGCCGACGGGCACCTCCTGGTTGAAGGAGCGCCGGGTCTGGCCAAGACAAAAGCGATCAAAACCCTGGCAGATGCCATCGAGGGCGATTTCCATCGGGTGCAGTTCACCCCGGACCTTTTGCCATCTGACATTACCGGCACCGATATCTACCGACCGGAGACCGGCGAATTCCATTTCCAACCCGGCCCGGTATTCCACAACCTGATCCTCGCGGATGAAATCAACCGTGCGCCGGCCAAAGTGCAATCTGCATTGCTGGAAGCCATGGCAGAGCGGCAGATCAGTGTGGGCCGCAAAACCTACTGCCTGCCGGAACTGTTTTTGGTGATGGCCACCCAGAACCCCATCGAGCAGGAAGGCACCTACCCCCTGCCGGAAGCACAGCTCGACCGCTTTCTGATGCAGGTCAATCTCAGCTACCCAAATGCGGAAGCGGAGACCAAGATCCTCAAGCTCGCCCGTGCGGAAGCCAGCCACGGTGAAGGCCGCCCGGAAAACATCATCAGTCAGGAAACCCTCTTCGCGGCACGCAAGGAAATTCTCGACCTGACCATGGTGGAAGCGGTGGAAACCTATATCGTGCAGCTGATCATCGCCACCCGCGAACCCCAGCGCTACGACGACGAACTGGCCAGCTGGCTCGATTTCGGAGCCAGCCCCCGCGCCACCATCGCCCTGGACCGATGCGCCCGCGCCTACGCCTGGCTCGCCGGGCGCGATTACGTGACGCCGGACGATGTAATGGCGATTGCCCCAGACGTACTGCGCCACCGCCTGCTGCTCAGCTTCGAAGCGGAAGCCGCCGGTGCAAATGCCGACCGCGTCATCCGCCGCCTGCTGCAACTGGTCCCGGCGATCTAGGTTATTGATGGTGGTCGAAGCACTGAACCACAACGAGCTGGAACTAAAGGGCGCCTACCCCGAGGTAGCACCACTGGTGCGCCTGCGTCATATCGCCCGCCAGTTGCGCCTGTTCAAACCCAGAGTCAGCCGCAGCGACCAGGCCGGCAACCTGCTGACCCGCTACCGCGGGCGCGGTATGAATTTCGAGGAAGTGCGGTATTACCAGCCCGGTGACGATGTGCGTTCCATCGACTGGCGGGTAACTGCGCGCACCGGTAAAACCCACACCAAACTGTTTCAGGAAGAGCGCGAGCGCCCGGTGGTGATTCTGCTGGACCTGCGCTCTCCCATGTTCTTCGGCAGTCAGAAAGCATTCAAATCTGTTGCGGCCTGCAGTATCGCCGCCGCCCTCAGTTGGGCCGGCCTGCAACACGGGGATCGGATCGGCGCGCTGATATTCGACGATAACGACGTCAACACCGTGCGCCCGCGGCGCAGCCACCACGCCGTGCTCGCCGCCATTCACGGCATGGTGGAATCCGCCTCCGCCCTGGACAGCCCGATTCCCGCCAATGGTTCCCAGGCACTGTCCACCCTGTTGGAAGAAGCCCGCCGTGTCGCCCGCCCCGGCAGTGCCGTGTTTCTGATCAGCGACTGTCATGATCTCGACCAAAGTTGCGAGCAGGCGCTTTACTCACTCACCCGACACGCGGACCTCCAGGTGCTGCGGGTAACCGATCCGCTGGAACAGCAACTGCCGGATCAGGCCGTCACCATCAGCGACGGCCAGCGGCGCACCTTTCTAGGAAAAGGGAATCAGGGGTTGCGGCAGATTTTCGCCCGTCACCAGGAAGAAATGCGGGAAAACGCCGCGCAACTGTGTCGCCGGCTGCGTCTGCCGTTACTGGACTTTGACAATACCCAGCCGGTGGTGCCGCGTTTGCTCGCCACCTATGGCGACAGGCAGCCCGCCCCGGGCCGGAGGCACCCGTGAAATCCTTCGGACCCTTTGTCAAGCAGGTCATACCGCCCCAACAGCCACCCCAACAGCCGCCGCAAATCACACCGGAAATGCAGCAACTGCTGGAGCAACTCAAAGATATCCATGAGCCAGCCCCCATCGGCTGGTGGCCACTGGCGCCCGGCTGGTGGATTCTCGCAGGCGTGCTGATTGCGCTGGCTTTTGCCACCGTATGGCTATTTTTTTATCTGCGCCGCCAGCGTCAGAGGAAAATGTACAGAGTCGAAGGCGCCCGCTTGCTGAAACAGCTCGACCTGCAGCAGCCGCGGGTGGTGGAAGCCATCAACGTCCTTCTAAAACGGGTCGCTGTGGTAACCTTCGGCCGCGCCCAGTGCGGCCCACTGACCGGCGAGCGCTGGATCGAATTTCTTCAGTCCACCGCAGACACATCCATGCCCGAGCCTGCTCGCCGCGCCCTCCTGGAAAGCCTGTATAGCGCGCGGGAACCGGATGCGCAGGATCTACAGATACTGCAGCAATACGCATTGGATTGGGTGCGCAATCACCAGGTGATGGAGAATTCTCAAACGCAGACCGAGCCGCCAAGCACGCAGGAGGCCGAGCATGTTTGAGTTCGGCCTTCCCTGGGTGCTCCTGTTGTTGCCACTGCCGCTACTGGCCCGCAAGCTGCTGCCGAAAAGCGAACCTTTGAACAGCGCCCTCAAGGTACCTTATTACCAGCAACTGCCGCGAAAAAGTGGCGGCGCCGCGGGAAACCGCTGGAATCTTTTGATGCTGTGGATGCTCTGGACGTTGCTGCTGTGCGCCGCCGCCCGCCCCCAGTGGTATGGTGAACCCATTACCCAGACCACCAGCGCCCGCGACCTGCTGATCGCCGTGGACATTTCCGGCAGCATGGAAACTCCCGACATGATCCTGAACAGTAATCCCGCCATGCGCATTACCGCGGTAAAAAACGTGGTCGGTGATTTTGTGTTGCGCCGTAAAGGCGATCGTCTTGGACTGGTGCTGTTCGGCACCCGCGCCTATTTGCAGGCACCGCTCACCTTCGACCGCCAAACCGTCGATACTCTACTCAATGAGGCCCAGATCGGTTTTGCCGGCCAGGGCACCGCGATTGGCGATGCCATTGGCCTTTCGGTAAAACGACTTACCCAACGACCGGCGGATCAGCGCGTACTCATTCTGCTCACCGACGGTGCCAACACCGCCGGCGACGTGGCGCCACTGAAAGCGGCTGAACTGGCCAAACAGGCCGGTGTGCGCGTGTACACCATTGGCGTCGGTGCCGACGAAATGGTCCAGCCCGGCCTGCTGGGATCCCGTTTTGGCGCGCGCCGGGTCAACCCATCCCGGGATCTCGACAGCGACACCCTGCAGGCCATTGCCGACCAGACCGGCGGTAAATATTTCCGCGCGCACAATCCCCAGGAGCTGGTGCAGATATATGAGGAGCTGGATCGACTGGAGCCGGTAGAACAGGAAGCGGAAACCTACCGACCATTGAAGTCCCTGTACATCTGGCCACTGGGTCTCGCCCTGCTGTCAGCACTTTTGTGGGCCGCTCTACCGCTGATAACCTCCGGGGTTTCGGAGCTGCAACTGCGCAACAGTAGACGTGCCAGCAAGCGGAATGGAGGTCAACCCGCGTGAGCTTTTTCGCCGACCTTCACCAGTTTCATTTTCTGCGCCCGGCAACCCTGTTGTTGATCCTGCCCGCTGCACTGATTTGCTGGGCACTGGCACGCACGGTGTTTGCCAGTGGCCGACTGCAAAAGATCATCGATCCCGACCTTCTCCCACACCTGTTGCTGAAAGGCGGTGAAAAACGTCCTTGGCTATTCACACTTATCTTCACCCTACTGACCTGTGCCATTGTGGCCCTCGCCGGGCCAACCTGGCGCAAGCTTCCCACCCCGGTGTACAGTAATCAGGACGCAGTAGTGATTCTGCTGGACCTGTCACCGTCCATGATGGCCACAGACCTCTCACCCAATCGGCTGACCCGCGCCCGACTGAAAATTCTCGACATCCTGAAACAGCGTAAAGACGGGCTGACCGCTCTGGTCGCCTACGCCGGCGAGGCCCATATCGTCACACCACTGACCGATGACACCGCAACCATTGCCAACCTGGTTCCGTCTCTTTCGCCACGTATCATGCCCGTACCGGGAAGTAATATCGAAATGGCAGTTCAAGAGGGCTTGCGACTCTTGGAAGACGGCGCGGGCGGTCACGGACGATTACTGGCCGTTACGGACGGTATCGACAAAGCCGCGGTAAGCACAATCAAAAGCGAAGTGAACAATAGCGATGCCACCCTTTCCATTCTCGCCGTTGGCAGTGGTGAGGGCAGTCCAATACCCAAGAACACGGGCAGTGGCTTTATTACCGATGACAGCGGCTCCATTATTATTGCCAACTTTGACCGCAGCGAACTGCAGCGACTGGCCAACAACACCGGTGGAAAGTTCGCCCAGATCACCGTGGATGACAGTGATATTGCCCGAGTTCTACCGGAAGACACCTCCCCACAACAGGCAGAGCTTACCGAGCGGGAATTCGATCAGTGGAATGAAGAAGGCCCATGGCTGGTCTTGCTGCTATTACCCTTTACCCTGCTTTTGTTCCGCAAAGGCACACTCGCCTGCATGCTGCCACTGAGCCTTCCATTGATGGCAATGCTGGCCGCACCCGAGACCAGCGCGCAGGAAGCCAACGGTCTTTGGCAGACGTCAAACCAGCAGGCAGAAAAGCTTCTTCGACAAGGTAACCCTCAAGCCGCCGCAGAGATTTTTGAAAACTCCCAATGGCGTGGCACCGCGCAATATCGCGCCGGTGAATACGATGCAGCGGCAAAAAGCTTCGCCGAAAGCACTGACCCACAGGGCCTATACAATCTCGGTAACAGCCTAACCCAACAGGGCCAGTTTGATCTGGCCATCGAAGCCTTTGACCGGGCCCTCCAGCAAAACCCGGAATTCGCCGACGCGCGCCATAACAAGCAAATTGCCGAAGAGCTGAAAAAACTGCAACAACAGCAACAAAACCAACAATCCCAACAGGGCGATCAACAACAGAACCAGAATCAGCAGCAAGACCAACAACAGAATCAACAGTCGCAGAATCAATCCCAGCAGGATCAGCAGCAAAGCGACTCCGACCAGTCGTTACAGGAACAGCAGTCCCAGAACCAACAGCAAACGGGCGAAGAGGAACAGCAACAGAACTCCGACCAAGGTGAGCAGGACCAGTCCGAGCAAGAGCAACAGGAACAGCAGGCCGACAGCCAGCAGCAAAACCAGGGCGGCGAAGAGTCCGAGAAACAGGCCAACGCCAACTCCCAAGAGTCGGAAAGTGAGCTGGACCCGGAAACGCAACAGGCTCTGGACCAATGGCTGCGCCAGATCCCAGACGATCCCGCTGGTCTGATGCGCGAAAAATTCAAATACGAAAGCCTGCAGCGCCGCCGCGCCTACCGCGCCGGTGAATGGCAACCCCCGGAAAACGGAGCCACCCAAAGATGGTAAGCCAAGTGGAAAACTACTCCTTTCCCCCACGTAGGAGCCTGCCTGCAGGCGAACCGCGCGCACGCGCGAAAACCACACGATCCACCCGGCTCGCCTATCTTATCCTGCTGCCACTCCTCCTGTTGGTCTCACTGTCAACCAGCGCCCAGGACCTGACCGCGTCCGTAGACCGCAACGAACTCGCTATCAACGAGACCTTTACCCTCACGTTGCGTTACAGTGGCAGCCAAAGCGGCGGCCAGCCAGACTTCAACCTGCTGGAACAGGACTTCGAAGTCCTCTCCCGCCAGCAGTCCAACCAGTATCGCGTCATCAATGGCCGTGCAGAGAGCTTCGTCGAGTGGACCCTGATCCTCGCCCCACTGAAGGAAGGCAAACTCTTCGTCCCCTCCCTGCACCTGCACGGCCAGATCTCCGACGCCATCCCCATCACCGTCAACAAAGCCGGCCAGACACCCAGTGGCGACAACCGCAAAGCATTTCTGGAAGTTGAGCTGGACAAAGACAAGCTGTACGTACAGGAACAGCTCCTGGTCAAAGTCCGCCTCTACACCACCGTAGGCCTGCACGACATCGCCACCGACCCCCTGCAGATACCCGGTGCGCATATTGAAAAAGTGGATGAACAGCGCTTTGAACACAGAATCAAAGGTGTAGGTCACGCCGTCTACGAACTGACCTATGCCGTATTCCCGGAAAGCTCAGGCGAGCTACAAATCCCCGCGCTCAACTACGTTGCCGTGACCGGCAGACGAGACCCCTTCTCCCTGTTCAACCGCAACGCCCAACGCATCCGCCTGCGCTCGGAAGCAAAAACAGTACAGGTGGAGCCTAAGCCCGATAGCTACAGCGGGAGCCACTGGCTACCTGCGGCCAGCCTAGGGCTGGTTCAGAGCTGGTCCAAAGACCCGGAAGAGTTCAAAGTGGGCGAGCCTATCACTCGAATTATCACTCTCAGAGCGGAAGGTTTGAGGGCCGCTCAACTGCCACCCCTACCGAAGTTAAATATCGAAGGGCTCAAGACATACCCGGATCAACCGCAGCAGGAAGATCAGCCCGGCTCGAACGGCATAACCGGCAGCCGGATTGAAACAACGGCCATTGTCGCCACCAAACCCGGCAGCTATCAGCTACCGGCCGTTACGATCACCTGGTGGGATACGAAGACTGGGAAACAGAGGGCTACGCAGTTGCCGGCGTTTCGGTTTAACGTTAGCGGCACTCCAGTAACGAATAGCGCTGCGGCGACATCTACAGGCTTGCCGAGCGCCCGCACACCAATCACCAACGAGGTGGAACCAGGATTCTGGCAAAAGGTCGCCATTGCCGCGATCGCATCGCATCTGCTTTGGGTTTTCTATCTATTCTATCGCCGAGGCAACCGCGTCCACGAGAAAGCCAACAACGCCAGGGGCTCCACCGGCGTCGACGAACAAACCCGTGCTTTGGGACACGCGATAAAAAATGGCGATGCTGTCCAAATCCAACAAGCTCTCGTTCATTGGATAGGTGCTCGTTGGCCGCAGGTGAAAGGCAGCAGCCTAAGTGAGTTCAACCGCCAGCTAAATTTTGAAGAATTGGATAAGCTTCGGGAGCTACTTGGAACAGCCCTCTATCTAACACCGCCGAAGCCGCTAAATCAGCAGCAAGTACAGATATTAGCGAGCCGATTAATAAAACGAGAAATAGAAGAGAAAATTAAAACAGAGGACGAAACACTTCCTGGGCTGTTCTCGCAGTAGCACTATTGAAGCTTCAGAAAGACCCGGCTAGCTCATTGACCGAATGGCATCGGATAATGCAGAGTCAAGAGATTGCCTAGGCTGCCACCCAAGTAAACGGGTAATTTTTTCAGAGCTGATCAATAGATCGCCAGTGAGGCCGTCCCCTAGAGATTTTCGACCGACAAGGGTCGATACAGATCGCAGAACACCGGGTGGAATGGGCCACAATTTAGGCTTCACGCCAATACACGAAGCAACACTTTTACAAAGGTCACGTGTAGAAACTCGCTCAGGATTGGCCACATGAAATATCTCACCTGGGGCACCCTCGTGTGACAGCGCCAAATCGATTGCGGATACTAGATCTTCAACCGCAACAAACTGACGCTGATTAAGTACTCGGGAGAATGGTAGCGGGATTCCACGTTTAACTGCGCCAACCAGACTTGCCACATTACCTTTAACACCAGAGCCCAAGACTGCAGGAGAGCGCAATATCACCAACTCCATATCGCTGGAATTTGCAAAATCCATTAATTTTTCTTCAGCCAAAGCCTTTGAAGTAGTATACGCATTATGAGCTTTATACGGTGCACTTTCAGTCAAGGGTGTACTCGAATTTGATCCCAAAACCCCGATAGAGCTGACAAACACAAACCGCTTTACACCATAGAAGCTGGCTTCCTGAGCGAGCGCAAGTGCCCCGTCAGCATTATCTTTAATAAATCCAGAGTTGTCCGAAAACCCCTTACCCCGAATATGCACACGCGCAGCCAAATGCACTAGCGACTCCACGCGATCCAAGGCGCCACCTAATGGCTGGCCGAGTCTCCAATGAGGGCCAACGGCTACACCCAATTGAGTAGGCTTGCTAGAGCTCATTGATTCCCCCGTTGAATTCAACCTATTCAACAGTGCCCGACCAATCGTTCCACTCGCACCAGTGACTAGTATCTTGCCTGCAATCATCGATTCAACCGCTTTCGAAAGCCCCGGAATGCGTAAGAAATAAAATTAGGAATTGCCCTCCAAAGCGGTAATCGCTCAAAATCACGATATACTCGCCATGTATACAGCGCTGCACTCAACTTATTTGATGACAATGACCCAGGTCTTACTCTGTAGTATGTCAACGGTTCATCTATCCCTTTTGCAACGGCACCTTCTCGGAGCAATTTCAGCCAAAATGCGAAATCTTGACGTTTGCGAATATCCGGCATCTTAGGCCTGCCGAGCGCATTATAGTCAAGCAGCACACTGGAACAGCCAATTAACGGATTGGCCAAAAGGGTACTATAATCTACATGGTGCTCGACACTCTGGACAGCGCCAAACTGGTTACCAAACGAGTCAACCTTTTGAATCGCGGTATAAACCAGCTGAGCATCCTGCTCCTTTACGACCTTAATCTGACGTGCCAACTTTTCCGGATCCCATAGATCATCCCCATCGATGAAGGCAACGTAGGGAAACCTGGCGGCTTGTAGCCCCATATTTCTTGCGCCAGCTCCGCCTAGGTTCTCACTACTATGAAGAACTCGAACTCTCGAATCGCGGGCCGCGAAGATGTTGGCGATTTCTCTTGTTTGATCTGTCGAGCAATCATCGATGACAATTAGCTCAAGAGCTCTGTGACTTTGGTTTAATACAGATTCCATGGAGGAGGCCAAAAAACCCGCCAAATTAAAGGCGGGCATTATCACACTGACCTCGTCATAAATTTCTCGCGACATTCACATATCCAGCTGCCAGATTTGCTAAGTGAACTTCATGTAGTAAACAATGGCATGAAAACTATCTGCGCTCTGGCTTACCGCCAAAACCAACACGTATCAGCTCTAACAGTTCAACACGCCAAACTTTTATATACACAAAACTTGCGATCAAACGATATTTCAATGGAAATTGGCTGCAACTTGCTAGCCGTATCGATGTTATCGCAGGGGATAATATCGTACGGATAAATATCCAGACCTTGTATCGGTTAGACTTACAGGTTAATTGCCCACCCTTAACCCTACGTGCTTTGGTTGCTATCTCGTTCCAACTTGTTCTCGTACGATGATTCACAACAGCAGCTTCCACGTAGGTAATATTAAACCCCCGTCGTCTCGCCCGATGACAGAAATCGGCATCGCCCCCGGAATAGAGCTGCTCGTTGAACCCTCCAACCTCAGAAATCAACGTTCTAGAAACGGCTAGATTTGCCGTAGCAGCATAACCCCGCCTAACGTAATGAGCCTGAGGGATTCCCCGGACCATATCGAAAATCTCATAAACCGAGGGCTGACCATTATCGGTCATAGACTCAACTCTACCCGCCACAAAAGTTCTCTTAGTCCGGTCAGCACCAAGTGCACTTACGGCTTGTGCAACCCAGCTCCTCCCCGGGAGACAATCCGCGTCTGTGAAAAGAAGCCACCGCCCCTGAGCCTTAGCAACACCGTAATTGCGGGCCGCATAAGCACCTTTTTTCTTACAACGCAAGACTTGCACATTTGGCTCAAGCTGATCTGGCAATATGACTTCACTGGATCCATTGTCCACCAAAATAATCTCAATAAGTGACCGTGGGTACGTTTGGCCCTTCAAGCAATCTAACAGATCTGGAACCATGGGCCACTGTTCAAAGACAGGAACAATGATAGATACGTGGATACCCACTTTAAAAAACCCGCTTTCTATTCATATAGACAAGTCATCTTCACTATAAACAGTGCAACAATTCCCAAAAAGGTAACCAATGAAAGCTAGCCTAATCTTTAATTCTGGGAAAATGAGCAGTAGCTTTACTACCACCAGACTCTTCATGCTCCAAAGCTCGAAGTCTTATTAATTAAACTTATCCTATCCGGAAGCTCCGTACGAATGGACTCCCCCACTAACAAATCAACACGTTCGATAACTCGCCCAACAAGTTCTAGCCCATCCACAAATTGGTGCCGAAGACAGCGCTCCTCCAAAGCGGCTAACAAAGCTGAAAGCTCAGCTGCCTCCACTCGAACATCGATTAACGATGCGCGCACACTGGCCCCCATTTCGATCGCAGGAGCCAATTCATGAAGCTGATCCCGCTTACGCCAATCCCCAGTTTTGACCGGCCAGCCAAAACCAAGTGGCTCGAGAGACCACCGTCCCCAATTCAACGACAACGGGAAATCTTCCCGCCCGCCCACCAAGATGTTCGCTCCGGTAAAATCAGGATTTGTAACCGTCAATGGCAGGGATCTCAAGTGCTTTTTTAGGGTTGGCAGATGGTCGATAAGCCTGAGAACTCCATCATGCTGCCGAGTACTACCAACCGCAACCAGCAATCGCCTAAACAAATCAGGCTCAAGCCGTTGCCATAACAATGGCTTCGAGCGTCGATATCGATGAACAAGTGTTTCTGGCGGCTCGAGAGTTAACAATGAGTCCCTCAAGTCTCTCAATCGGGGTTGTACGTCTCTAGCTTTTGGAGAATTTACGTCTTTTGGAATCCGGTATACCAGACTCAGAAACTCGCTCACATTGACTGTCCCCAGGAAGCATGGAACGGGCAGACCTTTAGGTGCATTACTCAGGAGAGTTGACTCATGAATGGCAATAGCCTTTCGGTCTTCATTAAAGAGCTTGAGCAGGTAATCATGCTCGCCCGACCGAGACACCACTTTTATAACACCAGCTGTACGATTACTTGAATGGTGCCATTCAAAGCTCGTTGCTCCATCGTAGCTGGGAGCGACTCTACTAAGAACCTCGATACACCATTTGGACCGAATCTCGGGTAATAGAAGTGGCCAAATGCCTTTATCTGCTGAGGCTGGCCCTTTCATCAGCACCTCGCCATGAAAAAAAAGGGCGTTGATCCGAACTCGCTGCTGATATAACGAGGCCACGTCTCGAACAAGAGAAGCGAACCTATTCAGAAGTTGCCGCGCTAAAAGTAATGAAACTATGGCGATAATAACCGAGGGGGGATGGAACAAAATAAAATCGGAGACCAAAAATGTGAAAGCGGAAAAGAACCCAAAAGCAGCGAGAATCTTTGCATTTTTGTCGAGATCTTCCCCCACAGCATCATGAAATGACTGAGAAAATCTGCAAATCGAAAAAATCATCACCATCGATAGAAATAGATAGCCAAGTAAGATTGCAGCAATATCTAAATACAACAGCGCAAGCCCAAGAAATGCACATACTGAAAACACACCATCAGATAACGCTCGAGAAAAACGTTGATACGTACTGGCTGCAATTTCATCTTGATTTTCAAAGAGGATTATCTTTTTATTCTTCAACAACAATTCTTTAGAGGCTTTCTGGGTAATCACTCCAATAAAATTCTGGGAAAGAAGATGAACTAGAAAGAAGCCAACCGCCGCCGCGCTAAGCGCGATAATCAATATTTCGCGACCGATCTCCTTCCATTCGGCCGGCAAATAGACAGGGAGGGTCTCCGTCCCAAGTAATATCACTACCTTCAGTGGCAAGAATGAAGCCAGCAGCATTGAAACCTGGGAAATGATAGTTAGAAGAATTATTAGCGACGTCCGCCATGGCTCAACTCGAGCAAGCTTGGCTGCCAAGGATACGCTCCACCGGATAGAACTCCATACCTCGGAGATCATAAATTTAACCCACCAATTAGAGGCATTGCGCCAAATTTAAACATTTCCTTAGCTCCAACAGAGCCACACGGGCCTTGAGTGCTGGCACTATACCGAAAACCACGCTTCTCAGTCGCCCAAAAAGCGGCGCCGATATTAACAATTGAATCGTGCTCTCCTCGAAAAACAGCATTTCCACGTTAGCGTCTCTCCGCTTCCCTATTAAAACTGAGTCGGAGAAGCTCTTTTAGCTCTACAATCCACAAACCAAGCTGGATGCTAATTGCAACTCCTCGATAGCGCCAAGAATAGCGATTATCCCTAGCAAAACGATAGACAGCGATAGCAGGTGGCATCAACGACCTTGCGATAGTCAGAACGCGTCCTCTTCCTGACGGAGTTCGAAACTTACCTCCTTTAATCCGTCGCGCTTTTGTGGCGATCTCCTTCCATGTTGTACGCGCGCGATGCTTTACCACGGCCTGATGCAAATAATTGAGCTGAGCCCCGCTAGAAACAGCTCTACGGCAAAAATCAACGTCGCCCCCAGAAAACGCATGCTCACTAAAACCATCCAACTGATCGAACAGCTTTTTATGCACTACCAAGTTTGCAGTCGCTGCGTAGCCCTGCTTGACATATCGACGTTGTGGAATCCCTTTAAGAACATCATAGATTTCGCAATAATTTGGAGGCGAAGTCTGATAAACGACGGAAATTCGGCCAGCAAAAAACTGAAGCTCGTCATGACAATGACCCACATGATGACGAATATTTTCCAACCAATCGCTTTCAGGCAAGCAGTCAGCATCGGTGAATACCAGCCACTCGCCTTGCGCAGCAACGACCCCTAAGTTCCTCGCAGCATAGGAGCCCAATTTCTCACAAGTTAAGATGGTTACATTCCTGGCCCTTATCTTAGGCGGGGAAAATTCATTCGATCCATTCTCGATCAGGAGCACCTGAAATTCATCTTGAGGTAAAGTTTGTTTTTCAAGGCAATCCAATAAGCCTGGGATAACATGCCAATGATCACAAACAGGGACGACAACAGTCATTTTCAAGGAACTCTGTAGAAAGGCTCTTGAACGAAGCATATTTTACCTTCCAAAACTAAAGTTAGTGAACGGCTCAGCACGAAACATTCAAACAATACCCCGCATTTGAGTGTATGCTTCTCAAGAACCTTTGGGGCTGATCGCGTCGCTTACAGTCGGCGAGCTAGCAAAGGGGACAAAAGTATTCAGTGGGAAGTAAATTCATGCTGAACTTTTTCAAGGCCATTAATGCTCAAATATTCGTTAAAATTGTCGAAGAGGCTGCCAATCTTGTTAAAAAAATCCGAATAATCAATATGCTGGACTATTTCATCCTCACTGCATGTTACTGCTTCAGAGAGAGGTATAGATGGTAAATTACAGAACTCTACCAATTCCTTTGTTCGCGCATCATGTGTCAGCCACAAAGCTGGCTTTCCACTTAAGATAGAAGCCATATTTACATGAAACCGAGTCCCATAAGTGTAAGCGACACACTCTTTGTTGAAGGTATACCACTCTTTGGTAGTTCGAAATAGTCGATAATATCTTTGATAGAAGGCAAATATCTCTTCAACTGTATCTATATTGTAATATTTGCGTTTTCGAATACCATTCAAGAAGTATGGCAACTCAGGAAGTTCCGGGTTTCCGCCCTTCATGAGTTCCAAATGAAACTTGTGCATAAATTTTGATACAGGCTCGACCAAAAAATGGCTATGACTAATGCCTCTCGCTAACAATAGACGCTCGTCTTCTCTCCCCATATTTGTGACATTAAAGCTAGGCCTGCCACTTAGATTCTCTAACTTGCAATTTTCTTGCAGCTCTAATAGCTCTTGAGGCTTGGAGAAAAGTGAAGGGCAGCCTGTCACAAACACATTTTTAATACCGCAGCACTTCTCAATAACGCTCTTAGTAAACTCCCCTCTAACGCCGAGGGCCTCTGCACGATGTGACAAGTACTGCAGAAGCTCTACTGCTTCTGGGCAGAGCGATGCATTTTCAAGATCTCTATGTTTAGCCTGAATTCCAAGACCAAAGACTACTATTGGTACTTCATACTGTTCCAAAGAGCGCCTAAACCGCACATACTTTTCTCCATCTGGCTTATCTAGTGAAAGCGTATTTGCCAAGGTCACCACTAAATGAGAGCATTTGCTGTTTACGAAATCCTTGAAGCTTCTTTCGCCTGAAAACTTGTAGCTATTGTGCGTGGAGTGGACTGCATAGCTATAAAGCTCCAATGGTGCATTTGCATGTATCATATTGCCTGAGTTTTCAGGCATTTCTAGCGGAAACTTCCCCGGCAGCTCGGGCAAGCAACCTATCACACCTATATACACGATAACTCCTATTACTCAGAAATTAATGAATCGCTTTCTTTAAAATTCTTGACCAGAAAACCCCAGGCTCGCATCGATAACTAACGTAAGCCTACTGCTCCTCGAAAAACAGCGCACTATCAAACACATACTTGCGGCATGCATCATCAGCAGTCAAAGGAGCATAGCGCCACTTATGAACTCCCTGCCTTTTCAATGATTCATTGACAACCTTAAAGTGGTTTTCCTTTTGCACAGCTAGCTTTTTAATGGAAGTATTTTCACCGTGTAAAACACGGTTATAACAGATCCTATTGATGTGTTTAAATGGACCAACCTCACTCAACTTAAGATACATATCATAGTCAACCGCATTTTCAATTTCCTCTGAAAATCCCGACGTTAACTTCCACGCACGAATAGTAAACATTCTGAAGTGATGACAAATCATTGACGTGGTTAATTTTTCCCGAGAAAAACTCGGCCAATTGTAACCATTTTGAATCAAGCTCCCATCAGAATTCACGTTCCTATTTGTGCTATAAACACACGCCAACTTAGGGTCACGCCCAAATTCTTTCAGGCATAATTCTACTGCGTCGGGTTCCAGGTAATCATCTGAATCCAGCTGACCTATGTAGTACCCGCGGCAATTCCTGACAGCAGAATTTGAGGCAGAAGCTATCCCACCGTTCTTCTTCGTGAAGAATCGTACCCGTGGATTATTTCCGTAAAGCTCATTGAGGAGCTCAAAAGTCCCATCTGTTGATCCATCGTCACAGATGCAGACCTCAAGATCAGTAACCGTTTGATTTAGAGCACTATTTACACAGCGCTCAATAAATTTTTTGCTATTGAAGGCAGGAATATATATGGACACTAATGGAACTTTGTTGATCGTCGCTGATGCGATAGGCTGATGTTTACGATAGAAGTACGGCACCTTTTTTTGCACGATTCCAATAGTTACAGCCTTGCCTGCGGCCCTATCAGTTTCATTCTCTCGACCAGGCGGCTCCTGATGATATGCTAAACCGCCATCCACCGCTCTAAAAAAGCAACCTTCACGGTACAAACGATAACCGAACTCATTATCTTCACCTCCCCAGTCTGTAAATTCTTCATCAAAATAGCCTGCCGTATGCAACCATTTTTTCGCAAATGCTACATTCCCGCCACTAAAGAATCGAAATGGCGCATCACACAATCGAAGGTTTTCTGTCTCTCTAAAATGTTCGAGACGCCAATCTACCGACTTTCCTTTTCTGAGGCTATTTCCAACTTCACTATTTGTTACCACCTCAGGCAGTTTGGACAAAAAATTCTCATCGCCAAAAATATCTTTCGATGATACTCCATGAGTATCGATATACTTACGCGGACCAATAAGTGCCACGTCTGAGTCGTCAAGGAGTAAATCGACATAAGACTGCACCCAATACGGGTTTGGCGCCATATCACAATCCAGGATCGCAACAAACTCGTGCCTAGCAGTTCGCAGGCCCAAGTTGCGCACCGCGCACAACTGGTACCCGTAATCTCGCTGACGAACAAATTTGACATCTAAATATCGTTCATATTGCCGAATTAAAGGCATCAGATCTTCAGCGCTACCATCATCAGCGACTATGACCTCATATTGGTAATCGGTAACCTGCTTTGCCAAAGCTGCCAGAGTAATATCCAAAATGCGGGAACGATTATACGTTGGGACCACTACACTAATACCGACATCTTTTTCAGAGCGAGGAGCGATACTCTTTCGGCTTCTGTGCCACACGAAGTCATTCGAGCTTTCAGGCAACGGAGCTAGCGTCAATCCCACAGGCCAATCGGAGGGGAGTGGGCTTACTTTCCTTTGCTGGGCTTTCTCCGATTGGTGTTTTCTCAAAGCATCATAAAAGTCCAAGCATGCCAGCCTTTCCTCTGGTGAAATAGGGCGTTCACCACTATTTGAAAGTAATAGTTTTGAGATTGGATCGAGTTCCGAAGAGGATGAAAGACCTCTTGAATTTTCGTTTAAGGCTTTTTCACAAAGAGCAACATTATACTCAACTAACTCATTGCCATAGAGTTGACCTGCTTGTTTATATAGCCTCAAAGCTTCGGGATAAACACCCTTCAGGAACAATGTATTTGCTTCTTTAAGGATTGACATTTATTTACTCGCTAAATTTGAAGACACTTCAATTAATTACAGAAAGGCAGATTGCCCCTTTTTCAACTTTAGGTTTCTCTTCGCAATACGCGATATTTCTTTCATCAAGAAGTTTCTTCCATTCAGCAACCACGGCCTTCTCTTCTGGCCTGTTGAAGTCATCAAGGATAATGTCAATCGCACAGTTCGAAAAATGACTCAACAATTTGGGCAGAGCGGGGAACCTCGAAAGAGGCCCTAAATCGCTAGGAGGCCCATCTACTAGCACCATGACTCGCGCACCCGCACCAACTGCTTGAGAAGCATTCTTAAGGCTTTTATCGCAAGAATAATAACGAAAGTTCCCCTGAGGATACTGGTAGTCAACCAGAGGAGCATGCACTAGATGAACAAAAGAATCTAAGCCTTTTCGCTCCAGCTCTTTCTTTGTCCGATCGTAGTACAATTCATTGTGTTCAAATGAGATTACACGCGCAGCTTTTGAGGGAGCGACCTCTTCCTCGCCACAATCACCTCCGGTAGCAACTTCCGCGAGCTCCACCATTCGAGCTTTCTTCTTAAGGGCTTGGGAGCTATTCTGAATTACCCTTGCGAATAGCTGGGTCGATGTACCGCTCCCAAATTCAACGATCAAATCATAATTTCTTCTTTCGAATTTACCGATCAAGTAGCTCGCTATATCCGGGCTAATGGGCCAGCCATGGAAGTCCATTGCCAGCTCTCCGTGGATTAGGTAATGCTGGACGGCAATATATGACTCTATCTGCATAAAATTATTAACCAGTCCCTTGGTAATCAAGCTACTGAGTCTCGACTCTAGCAAATCCAGACTACTTTCCCCTCTTCGCAACTCATCCACCTTTGCTCGAAGGGAAGATACCTCTTCCTTAAGTGCGCTATTCTCTTTGCGAAGGGAAGATATCTGTTCATTCAGGGCGCCATTCTCTTTGCCAAGGGAAGATATCTGTTCATTCAGAGCGCTTTTCTCTCTGTCAAAGGAATACTCAACACTCTTAACATACTCTCTTTCAGCTCCGTTTAACTTTTCCGCGTGGTTCAATAACCCTTCCAGCCTCTCAATACTTTCTCTCAATGACGTAGACTCACTTCTCAGGCCGCTTAGCTCTGCTTGACAAGCCTCAAATTCACGAAGAAGAGACTTTCTTTCATTTTCAAGTTCAGTGATGCGTTTTTTCTGGGCTTGATAACGCGGCTTCATATCTGCCAGCTCCTTAGTAGCTCGACTTAAAGCCACGCCAAGTCCAACCCTTCTTGATAAAGCTCTACGAAACGGCCTAGTCAATGCTCTAACAGGGCCAGAGGCCTGCCAGAGAAACCTACTCGACTTTATTTTTGCCGCCAACTTGTCTAACAAAGTCCTCTCCCGAGTTTTGGAACTGCTTCGCTGACGATTACTGGGCTCCTTTTTGCCTTGCGCAAGGAGTTTTACCTCGAGGCTCTCTTGAAGGCGGAATAGCTGTTTAAGTGCCATTTCATTTTCTTCACTCAACGCTCGTACCTGCATTTCCTTCTCTTCTACCACCTTCCGTTGAGCCAACTGTTCCTCGTACAGTTTTCCAATATCAAGAGCTGGAGACAACCGATGATGGGAGCCTAAAAAAATTGAGCTGTTGACAAACTCGTCCCGGAGTTCGCGTAACTCCGGACTCTGGTCGACGAGCTGGCTCGCCAACATCAGAAAAATCCCCTGCGAATCGTCTTGCTCTGTTAATTTAGGGATAATTTCGACTGGAGGTAGCCCCAGTTTTTCTGCAGCTTTGTCGAGAAATTTCTTTGGCTTTCGATAAGCCTCAGTGGCATCCACTAGAATTGCGCGCTCGGGATTAGATTTTCGAAACTCTAGCATGTTGACAGCACTATCGCTCCACGATGCAATCGCAGTTACTAGATCTTGCTGCTCTTGCATAGCGTTGGAAACGGCCTGTTCAGGACAAACGAAAAACAGGACATATACGTCATCATTAGATCCATATGCAAACTCGCTACTCTGATACCAAACCTCAGGATCAGGCGCATCATCAGGATTCCATCCAAGAGCATTCAAAAGAGGGGTAAGGCGCTGCCAGTGACTATTAGGTAGCGCACCAATGTTTAGGGACATCTAGACATCACTCCGTACAAATTAAATTATATTTTCTTAATGAAAACGCACAGGTACTTTCAGCTAGATATGCCAACTCAAGCCAATCCGGATCCAACGAATTAATCCCGATGCGTAAAAGTAGCCGGGTAAAACTGGGGCAAGTTACTTCCTGCTTAAATACTTGCTTCATGACTAGTAGTAAAACCTTTTCCGTGCATTAGTGATCCCGACTCGCCTGAATAACGATACCAAAAAGCCGTCCGCGCTACTTAAGTAAGCCAGCCTAGCTTCGATCTGCACGTCTCATAAAAATTGTGATCAATCGGATGGATTAACGTCAGCCTATGTGGTTTTTTATGGATCCGAATGACGTCCCCGGGCTCGGTCACCACCTGCTCATGCCCATCGCAGGTAACATAAGAATGAGCTGTATTTTCTTCGCCAATAACGATTTTGAACTCACTGCTGCCTTCAACGACAATTGGGCGACTGCTGAGTGTGTGCGGATTGAGGGGTACTACGACAATCGCATCAAGCTTAGGATGCATAATCGGCCCACCACCAGACAGCGCATATGCTGTTGACCCCGTGGGCGTGGAGACAATCAATCCATCTGAACGCTGCGTATATACAAACTGCCCGTCAATGAACAGATCAAACTCAATCATGCGGATATACTCACCCGGGTGAATCACCACATCATTCAGCGAGGAGCCCTTACCTATTGGCTTACCATCTCGGGTGACGGACATATCCAGCAAGAAGCGGCTCTCGGCCATATATTTGCCGGAGAGCACTTCCCCTACCTTTTGCTCAATTTCATCAGGAGTAATATCTGTCAGGAAACCCAATCGGCCGCGATTAATCCCCAGTAGAGGCACGCTGAATTTGGCCAGGGCGCGTGCAGCGGCGAGCAGGCTTCCGTCACCACCGACTACGATAACCAGATCACAGAGTTCGCCGAGCTTGTCTTTACTAGAAACTCTGGCTTTGTGACCGGCAACATCATTGGCTGTATTCTTTTCAAGCACGACCGAATAGCCCCCTCTCTCAAGAAACGCCATAAGGCGTTTGAGTGAGAGTACTGCGCTATCACTTTCGGTTCGGCCGATTAGTCCGATATTTTGAAATTCCGACACCGCTCCCCCAAGGTGCCCGAATCTGGGCCAATGCAGTTTTATTTGAGTTTTTGCGCTTCACTCAGAAACTGTTCAATTTCTAATCTATCAGCGGGTAATTTGACAGGTGATTATGCCTGAGGGAAAAGGGTGAGTCGAACCCGATTCAGGGTCGAGTGCGCCTGATCAGTCACAGATCAAACAGATTAATTTTTAAACAAAAACACCATGATTTAGATTATTTTTTATACATTCCGCGTATCCCCTGCAGCCCCCCGGTATGGATCAACAGGACACTGCGATGGCGCATATAGCTTCTTCTTGGCGCATCATTTAAGTAGCGCTTTTTCAATGCCCAGATCACCTTAGCCGTATACACGTGGTCGAACCTGACACCAGTAGAGTCCTCTAATTGGTGGATGTTTCGACGCAGTGATTCGGTGGTTTTGCCGTATCCCCCATGGTGCGCATCGGTAATTATCTCCGGATCTGGAACTACTGCCCGCCGATTCCTGCTCCCCCAATTATGTACCGCATCACTGATACTTTTATCTGCCCTGAGAACCGCTACTCCAACGCATGGCATTGACAATTCCAAGCTCGAGCTTAGGGCACCCAGTGTCAACCCCGTACCACAGGCCAGCCAGCATTCATCCATGGTTACTGGGCAGGTTTCCCGGATCACCTGCCCCCAAATCTCAACCCCTCGGGCCCCCTGCTCATTCGCCCCGCCCTCCGGCACGTACCAATACCGCTCGCCGGATAGCCCCAACTGCGCCCAAAACCCTTCTTCCGCTCTCTTCCTATATATAGTGCGAGACACAAATCGTAATTCCATCCCAAACCGCTCGGTGTCCTGCAACATGGCACTCAGCACAGGGGGGCGTTCGCCGCGTATGATGCCGATAGTTTTGAACCCAAACCGCTGTCCTGCAGCGGCGGTGGCGTGGATGTGGTTCGACCAGGCGCCGCCGCAGGTGACTATGGTATCTTTGCCCTGCTCCCGGGCCTCCAGCAGATTGAAAATCAGCTTGTAGGCTTTATTGCCAGAAATAATGGGGTCGATGAGGTCATCGCGGCGGATCCAGAGGTCGACACCAGGAAACAGTTCGGACTCAACCTGCTGATAGGGCACGTTTCTGGCGGCCTCGGTAAAGGCTTCCATGCTCAACTCGGTCAGGTAGCGGATCATGCGGGCTGTGGGATCTGGCCAGATGCCTCGAAAAGATCTCGAGAAAAATTGCGGGACTGAACCCCGCTGCCGGTCTTGACCAGGAAGGCGACGCCCTCGCTCGAAGACTCAGCGGTAACTTCCGCCTCCATGGTGGGTGGGCGACGCAACAGCGCCTGAGGGTCAAATAACGCTATGTTGACCCCCTCGACGCCAGCGGTCGGCAGCTCCGCAACACCAGCAGAAAGGGCACGGGCAGACGGTGCTTCAAAACCCTGAACCCCAACCGCTCTTGCTTGCGTCCCCAGCTGCTGACAGAAACGGTATTCCGCAGCGTGGGTGAGCTGTGGCCAGTAGGCCTGCCATTCTGTCGATTGCAGGCGAACCCCGGGATCAGCGCAGTATTTGGCAGAAAAAACTTGGTGGAAGCTGGTTACAGGATTCGGCGGGGGATATGCCATGTCGCTGATAAATAGCAGCCGGTAATAAGCAGTCTCGGCGAGTACCGTGTCGATGGTTTTACTGCCGTAAAAGATACCGCTCTCGGCGACGCCACCAAACCTTGATCCCCAGGGAAGCGGCGGGTAGCGAAATGGCGTCGCCAGCAGATAGTGCAAATCTTCGCTCCCCGGGAGTCTGGCAGGCTTGCTTTGCTCGAGGAGGTTTTCCAGAACCTCCTGCTTTTGCAGGCTGTCGACAAGGCCGCGGGTGGCGACCTCTTCTTGGGACTCAATGATTCGATAAAGACGCCCGAACAGGCGGATAGCCGACTGGCGGATTTTCTCCCGCAGATCAATCACACCTTGCCCCGCATGGCATCGAGATAGGTAACGATACGCACGAGACCATCAATGCGCCGGGCAACCTCTTTGGGAACCCCATTCAGCGCACGATTGGCAGTGGCAAACCAGGTTTTAGCACCCTCCTCTCCACCCATAAGGACGAAGGCTGACCGGTAGGCGCGAACCAACAACAGGGCGAGCTGCCCTTCGACACTTTGTGGGGCAAGGCCACTGCGGCGACGCAGAGTGCGATCGTCCAGATGAATGATCTCGCTGAGCTCTTTCTTTTTCAGGCCCAGGTGACTGGCAGTATTGAGGGTTGCCTCCAGGAGGACCTGATCTTCGGTGGTTTGCGGGGTATGGGCTGGGTTGGCCATTTTGCCTCCGGGTTGGGATTAGAGGACATTTGACCTAAATATATTCGACAAATGGACAAATTGCAAAGACGGTGGAACCTAGGAGTACAGTAGGTGCCACATCGGGACGGGACTGACTCAGGCCTATCGGCCTTCGCCCTGCGGGCGCCTTCGGCGTCCTACATCGCTTTGCGATTTGGTCGAACGGGGACTCGAGTCCGAAGGTCCGCCATATACGCAAAAGGCCCTGCTCTTTCGAACAGGGCCTTTTGCGTATATGGCGGACCGGACGGGACTCGAACCCGCGACCTCCGGCGTGACAGGCCGGCATTCTAACCAACTGAACTACCGGTCCGCGGTAGTGCTCCCTTTAAAGGAGTGACTCGTGCCATCCTGGCACTCGCCCTGCGGGCGACTTCGTCGTCTTAATCCGCTCCCGACGGATTAATGGTGGGTGGTACAGGGGTCGAACCTGTGACCTACGCCTTGTAAGGGCGCCGCTCTACCAACTGAGCTAACCACCCTTTCGGGCAACTGTTTTTCGAGCTTAAAAGCGATCAAGTTTTCCGACTTTTCTCTGGGCTTGTCCCCCGAGAGCGAGGCGCATCTTACCGGACTGTGAGTTAGTGTCAACAAAAAAGACGCCAAAAGTTTCAAAAACTTTTCAGCGTCTATTTAATAACCTAAGTCGTTGATTTTTCGAGCTAATCTTCCGATGGGGGCGCATCTGCGGACACGGGCGTCGGCAGGATTTCCCCTTCCACTTCAGGCTCCCCGGCTATCTGCTCTGGCTGTAAACGATAGTCGGCGTTTACCGGCTGACCAGCGATGATAACCGGCCCACCCAGCTGGAAAAGTGGTCCCTTCGGGCGCCCGATATCCGGCTCATTGTAGTTGCAAACCCCGTCCGGAAAGATCCGCCGCATGTCATCAATACGCGACACGACCGCTCCGGTAGCCGCACCATATGTATCTTTGGCGATCGCACGCTCCAAGGGTTGCAGGGCGCATTTGAATACATCGCCGGTTATCGGTGCGCCGGCCATTTGCCGGGGTGTACTGTAAATCGGGTAACGTTGCATACAGGCGCCTTCAGGCTTGTGGTTCCAGGCACCATCCCAGACCCCGGGGCCGGCCGCCAGCACATTCCCGCTCGCATCGAAACAGCGATCGGTCGCTTCTACAGGTTTATTTCCAGCTACACCCCGCTCAGGGTTCTCGGCGATTTTCTGGATCCAGTGATCGATGATGTCGAGTGCTTCATCGATCGGGTTGTATTTTTTGTGGCTCATCCAGATCAGCTGATTGTCTGCATGCCCACGCGCTCGCCGAATGCGCTCGCGACTGGAAAAGGAGGCGAGGCTGTGGTGCATATCCAGCTCCCCTTCCAGGTAGTGCCGCAAGTCAACGATGGGAATTTCAACATCACCAAGAAATACGTGGCCGGAGCGGTATATCCCTTCGATGGCTTCGATATCGGCAACACTTCTAGGTGCTGGGTTGTCCAGTCCACCCAGATTCATATTGTGCTCACTCCACACCGATAGCTCTACCGGGAATACATCTCCATTCATAAACCAGAGCTTTTCACCGCCCTGCTCTGTGGGCTCTTTCCAGCCACCAATGGTTGCATTCAAGCGCAGGAACTCATCAATATCGATCTTGCCCTGCTTCAGTGCATTCAGGCCGTACTGAACCCCCTGGTTATCCCAAGCACTGTTGGCGTAACCGTCCTGCCCCGCGCCATAAAAGTTCCGCAGATCTTCCCAATGCGTCCAATGGGTTTTCTCTGCCACAGGATCCGCATAGCTCGCACTGAAGTGCACAAAATTAGGGTTGTTCACCAACGGCACAAGACCCCGCCACCCCTGGACACACTCCGAGGCCCCGTTCGCCGTGCCCTTGTATCGGCTATCAAAGAGCCCCACGGCTTCTTCCAGGATTTTGAATCGATGATCGAAATCTGTTTTGGTGGCCAGACCAATAATCGCTTCACGCTCGGAGACCTCTTTCCAACGGTCATTTCCGGCGGCCACTACATCGAAATAATATTCGAGTGGCTCGCAGTCGAATACGTATATGGTCTGGCTCACCATGTCCGGGTATGAATAAAGCGGTAAAGCTGCATCCAGTACACCTGGAGCATTCTGTGCAATCAGGTATTGCTGGATAGCGCCGCCGGAACCGCCGATGCCAACGGTATACAGAGGTTCTTCATAAAGTGCGGCAAATTGCTTTTTCAGGCGCCGGGCAGTGTCTTCTGCCAGCCAGATATTGTAGTGATTACTGGTCTGATTCGCGGTGGAGTACACAACGGCGTAGCCGCGCGCAAGCTGATCTTCCCGGCGCTCAACGATGTGATTACGACCGATATTTCCCTGACGGCGGCCCACACCGACACCACCGCGGAACTGGTAAATAAGCCGCTTGTTCCAGTTGCTGGTATTGGGTTTTTCTGCGGTCTCGCCATCACCTTTTAACACCGCGATTGCGTAGAAAAAACGGTTGATAGTGCCGGTCTCCAGGCGCACCACAAAATCGGTGGTACGGCCGTTGACAGTAACCTGATCGATATCCCCATTCGCGTCTTCCAGCGGATGAAATTGACCATCCACCGCGCTTCGGTAGAAATAGGAAACTGACGTAGCGTGAGTGCAATCGCGACTATACCCAATCACTTCATCCGTCTGCCCCCCCTGCTCGTCGAGAGCGAACACGGGAATGCCTTCCCCGTTGTGATTATCCACCAGCGGTTGGAGATTGGTGACCTTATTCTCCCCGCACAGAAACGGGTAAGTGGAAGGCCCCGAAAACAGGGTTTCGACGGGTCCGCTTTCCCCGATGGCAATCGGGAATGGAAAATATTCGGCTGGGCGGCCACTTTTTCTTGGGTGATCCCCCAGGTAGGCAGCCTGGGGCGCATGATCCAGTGCTCCCGCAGGAACCCCAACCACCGGCGCTTTCGGCACGCCGGGTAACCGCGGCAGGTTTTCATAGACAAACCAGATGCCCAACCCCAGCAGTATAAAAAATGCGGCAACAACACTGGTTACCACTCGCCGGACTCCAAATCGCGCAGTCATATTCCTTGCGCTCCAAGCCATATGCGCCTCCGTACGCCATGTATTCCTGTGCACCGAATAGACGAAGCCTTTCGTCATCAAAAACTGCGGGCACAGCAACAGTATATGTGGCGCCGGGAAAAGCGTTGGCCGGTTGGCGGGCGAGTTTACTCGAAGAAAATTCGGCAGGGATTGCCGTTTAAAATTTAGACAGAAAGAATGGAGAAATCAAAGAACGTTGATGTCGAAAGGCCTATTTGCGGGAGCACTTTTTCCTGAAACAGAACGTGACTGGCTCGCCATGAAAATTTTTCGTGCCACTCTGCAGGAGCCTGGTAACAGACTCCTACAGCAACCCATCAGGATCAGACAATGATGCCGCGATCCTGCAGGGATTTGATCACCGCCTCAACCTCTTCTTCCAGGGTCATTTTGTCGGTGCGCAGATGCAGTTCCGGTGATTCTGGCGCTTCGTAGGGGTCGTCGATGCCGGTGAAGCCACGGATCTCGCCGGCGCGGGCTTTCTTGTACAGGCCTTTCGGGTCGCGTTCTTCAGCGGCTTCCAGGGAGCAGTCGACAAACACCTCCATAAACGGCAGGTCGCCCTCTTCGTGGACCTTGCGCACCATGGCGCGATCATCGGCGTAAGGGCTGATAAAGCTGCTCAGTACCACAACGCCAGTGTCAGCGAACAGCTTGGAGATCTCACCTACACGGCGGATGTTTTCCTGACGGTCTTCCGCAGAGAAGCCTAGGTTGGAGTTGATACCGAGGCGGATATTGTCGCCATCGAGACGGTAAGTCAGGACGCCACGGGCTGTCAGCGCTTTCTCTACTGCAACCGCAACGGTGCTTTTACCGGAGCCGGAAAGGCCGGTGAACCACATGGTCACGCCCTTATGCCCCAGCATTGCAGCACGGTCACCACGGGTAACTTCCCCATCGTGCCAATGAACATTGGTTGCCTTACGCTCGACTACTTCCGTCACGCTCTTCCCCTAAGTACTGTTGAACTTGCGAATAAATAATTGCTCCGACGCCAAGTACTCAACAGCATTTGGGACGGAAATCTAAAACTGGCGCGCATTATCCTAGATCGCCCCAGTGCAGGTAAAGGCAACCCATAGAACAATAAAGTGCTAAAACCAAAAAACCCGGCATAAAGCCGGGTTTGCGGGACCAGAAGGTCATATATGGGGTGGCCGACGGGGATCGAACCCGCGACCTCAGGAGCCACAAGCAGGCCGACAAGTATTTAAAATCAACGACTTAGCCAATTTAGTGTGGCAATCCGCCCCACTAACAGCGCCCTTTTATCCCGCGTGGCGCCTTGAGGCGGCAAATATTACCACACCGCCGAACTGTATAGGCATACACTATTTTCGCGGCATCACGAAAATGGTCACCCTACCCCCTCGACACTACCCGAATACAGGCAAAGCAACCGCCAGGAACTGTAGCTTATCTGACGGTCGCCACTGAGATAACCGCCCAGATCGGGAACGCCAATCAGGGCCGCTGCCGCTCTGGGAGTGAGGTGGGCTTTTTGCAGCTCCGCGCGGATCTCCACCGGTACCGGCGGGGACCAGCCAGCATCGAAGCGGGCGTAGATTTCCGGGCGCGTAGCGTCCGGGCCGTAGGCCGGAACATCTTCGCTCATGATTATCGCCTCCACTGAGGTTGATTCGGGCGGGCCGAACGGGGGCGCATAGGCGCGCGTTGAGGAGTCCGCGTAGCGGTCTCCTGCGCGACTGCCGCCGTTCGGCCCGCCCGCCAGGGGCCGCGTTTAGCCGCGTAGCGGCTGCGGCCCCTGGCCAGATGTGCCTTCCGGCTCTGCATGGTTTGCCGCCCGCATTTTAGCTTCGGCAGCCTGAATTGCGCCGGCGATCACCGCACCGACTTCCTCCCCAACCAGCTCTGTCAGCACCTGCCTGGCATTCTGGTCTGGACACATGGCGACCCATTCCAGGCCGACATTGAGATGCTTCACTCGGTATAGCTGCTTAACGTGTGCGGCAAACATCTTATTATTCTCCATTCAGTAGGAATACTTAACTGCCTCTAGCGAACGGAGGGGAATCACAGCCCCTGACCACTTCATAGAGATAGCCCCCTCCACGCCCCGCCACATTTGCGAACGCGTCAGTTCAAACACGCAAAGGCCACAAACAAGAGCGAAAATATAATTCCACCCACAATGACCGCGACATACCCAAACTGCACCGAATAACGGGCTGCGTAGAACATCGTTTCGGTAATTTCTGCGAAACAGTTCAAATCTACCGCTTTTAAAGTGATTCATTAAGTTCCAATGCTGGAAAGCGCTAAATTAGAAACACTTATCCACCCAGTGTTTCTATAATCGCGCACATTTCACGGCATTACAGTACGGCGGTTTGAGTTCTGTGCCAGGCAAGATCGGTCAGCGGTTGAGAGCGGCAAGGCGGCGGCAAGGATTATCCGCAACGGAGGCAGGGAAACGCGTAGGCAATTTGTCGCGATCGCAAATTTCGAAAATGGAGAGCGGTGTTCAGCGAATACCGAGCGACCTCCTGCCTCGCTGGTGCGAGGCGGTCGGTATCTCGCTGGCTGAAGCCTACGGCAAAGAACACGCGCACCACTTCGCCCGTGTCCCCTTCGCGCCCCACATCGCGAAACTCTACGCGCAGCTCCCCACAGACTGGCAGTTACACGTTCAGCGCTCGATCGAGGGGCTGCACAAGCTGTACGCGAAAACCAAAAACCGTAGTTAAACTACGTGTTGCTTTTCCGCCCCGGGCAATAGCCTCGCGGCATGAAAAGGAACCTAAAACAACAATTCGGCCAGCGACTGACGGTGCTGCGCAAAGCCCGAGGCATCAGCCAGGAAGATCTGGCGTTCCTTCTGGATGTCAGCGTTGAGACCGTGAGCCACATTGAGCGCGGCATACACGGCCCTCGCTTTGATCTTTTGGAAGACATCGCCCGCACACTCGGGGTTGAGCCGCGCGAGCTGTTCGACTTCCAGAAAGACTGAGCTAAAACGGCACCCGGACCTGGATCCCATCGATACCGGTATTCGGATCGTTGATCCCGGCACTCGAGTAATGAAAATATTCGAGTGCCACTACACTCCATTGCAGCCCTGCCCCCAGCCGATAATTGATATCCCCCACCAGCGGCGAGCCGTCCACGTAGGCCACGCCCAGGCGGTAGTAATTTTCTGCCCCCAGGATCGACCACCCCGGCTGTACCCGCCGACTGATTGAATACACCCAGTTGCGGTCAATGCGGCCACGGTCGGTGTGGCCCTGGCCGATGGCGGTGGCGGCCACTTCCCACTGGTGGGCGCTGCCAAACTGCCAGCCGATTTCCCCCACGGTGTTGTGGCTGTTGAGGGCGGTGTGGCCCAGGCTCACCACCGGGCGAGCGTCGGCGCGCTCGGCCACCAGCGCGCACAGTAAAATCACCAGGAACAGCGCCACCGCGCCCTTGGTCCAGCTCCATTTAAATTTCGGCATAGGTTTTTCTCTCTCGGTTATTTTCGGGGTGGGTTGGTGTTTAGCCGGCGCTGGGGATCGACTCCCACGCCTGCATGGAAACCGCCAGGTTAAGCATCCGGTACACGCATTCGTCGGTAACCTCGGCCTGGCGCACCAGCGGGTCCACGGTGCCCTCGGCGATGGCGGCCACCAGAATGCTGTCCACCTTGGCCGGGCACTCCATGGCGCGACCGCCGGAGGTTGTTTTGACGGTGTTATCCGGGTTGATGACGGCACCACAGGTTTTGAGGTTCAACTGGTCCACGTTGCCGTCCTTGTTGACGTCCTCCTCGATGCGCAGCACCTGCACGCGGATCAGCTCGCCGGTAAATACCCCGGACGTAATGCGCAGAGCCACCTGGCCCGGCTGCAGCCCGGTCACCTCGGCGCTGGCGTTTTCATAAGTGACGTTGCTCACGGTCATTTCTCTTTGGCTTTCCTTGGGGCAATAGGGCACCGCGGCCGACAGCTCCCTGCCGCGGCGGTGTGGGTTAGTTAATGGGATTTGGGATCAGGGCTTGTAGTACGGGTTGTGGGTGATGATGCGGTGCGCGGGGTCCACGCCAGCAGCGTAGCTGATACCGCCCACCTTGATGCGACACACCGCGCGCTGGCCGATAGGCTCCACCCGGGTGATGCGCTCCCAGGCAACGGTGTGGCTGCCGTGGTGGCTCACGCCCACCCAGGTGCCGAGGGTGTCCGGAGCGCGGCGCACAACGCCGTCGCGGTCGGTCACCGGCGCGGTGGTACTGCAGTGCACCTCCGCCCCACTTTCGGTGACCAAGCACACGCAGTCGATGCCCTCCACCAACTTGGTGGTTTTAATCGGTCCGTACCACAGCTGGTCGCCCGGCTCCCAGACACTAATCAGATCACCGGCGCGCGCGTCCGCCGCCTGCAGCCCATCCAGCAACCACATATCCGCGCACACGCACTCGCCCGGGTCCAGCACTGACCCACCACTACCGCTGCCACCATTGGCGGGCGTGGTGATAACGTCTACCAATCGCCGATAGGTGCTCCCCCTTGCGGTGGCCCAGTTGGTGGTAGCGTAATAGGTTACCGAGCCACCGGCATAACCGGGGTCATCGCAATACACATAGTATTTTTTGGAAAACTGTAGACCGGTAATGCTGCCGGAGCTGTAAGCCACGGTAAAACTGCCAAACTGTACCGAGTGCGCGCCCACATTGATGGTGGCGGTGCTGCCCGCGTCCACGGCTGTGCACACCGCTGAAAGCGCCACGCTGGCGGTGTCGGACTGAACCATCGGGAGGTCGCTTTGGTCCTCCACTTCAATCACGTCAACCTTGACGTAATCAATCAGCATTCGACCGCCGTTTCCCTGATAGTTGTTCCAAATAGTTGGCTGGAAAAATCGCACGTTGGCCTGCAGCTTGGCCGGGTTGCCGATATGGTTACCACCTACCAGCCCACTGTACTCAGCGTTACCCGCAGCGTTCCCTTTAAAATAGGCGACATACGTTTCCCAAAACAGGTGATCCTCTGCACGAGCCCCGCTGACCGCGATATAATGTTGCGAGCCATAACTGTCTGCCCCACCAGTACCACAAAGATTTCCGGCAGCATCGAATCCATTTACTCCAAGGTAAAACCTTCTTGTTAGGTCGCCATGGTTGTAATTGTAAACACGGAACTCTATGCGGTAGAGCTTGTTCGGGTCAAACGGCACCCGCATATCCTTGGGCGGCACCAATCGCCCCATCTCTGTACCGTCGTAAGCATCGCCCAGTATCGCCGCACCACCTCCCACTTGTGAGCTGCCGCCAGAATACTGCGCAACGGTCGCGTCGCCACCACCATTACTAATCCATACGTTTTGCCAATCACTGGATGGAGAAAAATCCTCCAAAAACGTATTGCGCATCGAGTTAATCAGCAACCGCTCTTGCGCCGTAGCGCCCACCGTGGCGCCATCCTGTGGCTTGCCACTGCCGTAAATCTCGGCCCAGTCCGCCAGCGATCCCGCCTTCTCAGCGATGCGATCCAGCAGCGCTTGGCGCGCGTCGTACACCGCCTGCCAGTTACTGTTCCAAATGGAGCGGCTGATGTCAGTTACGGTGGTAGTGCTATCCCACGCAGGACTCAGCCCATTCAGATAACTGGTGAGCGCGCCCACCGCATTGGCGTAGGCGGTCTTTTCAGTGGTGATACCGAACGACGTAGCGCTGGCAGTAATGCCCCCCTGCTCGCTGATGATTGCGCTGTATTCGCGAATCGTTGGCAGCTTTTCTGCTGGGTGTAGCTTGCCATCCGCGCCTATGTCGTCCAGATCACCCAGCGCCGTACTAGCGTCGTTCTGCGCATCATCCGCCGCCGCTTGCGCGGCATCCGCACTAGCCTGCGCCGCACTTGCGATATTGCTAGCGTTGGTGGCAGAACTTTGCGCATTATCCGCCAATACTTTCAGGGCACCAGAAATGGTATCCAGCAAAATCTGGCGCTTGACGTACACATCCTGCCAGCGCGTATTCCAGGTGCTGCGCACAATACTAGTGGTGCTGTTGGTGGCGTTCCAGGTGGGACTCAAACCCTGCAGATAGCTAGTTAGCGCGGCCACTGCGTTGCTGTAGTTTGTTTTTGCAGTGGTGATCCCCAGGCTGGTGGCCTGGCTCTCGATTCCCGCCTGCTCGCCAACAATCTCGTTATATTCACGGTTGGCCCGGATTTTTTCCGACGGGTGCAGCTTGCCATCCGCTGCGATGTCGCTGAGGTCGGCAAGTGCCGCAGCGGCATCGCTTGAGGCGTTGTTGGCAGTGGCTTGCGCATCATCAGCTGCACCCTGCGCGTTGTCGGCCGCCGCCTGCGCGTTGTCGGCGGTGGTCTGCGCGTTGTCGGCGCGGGTGGTCAGCGCGTCGGAAACCGCATTCAGCAACGCCTGGCGCGCGTCGTACACTGCTTGCCAGTTCGCATCCCACAGGGTGCGGCTGACAGTGGTCACTTGGCTGGTGTCGTCCCAGTTGGGGGTCAGCCCGCCCAGGTAGCTGGCGAGCGCTGCCAGTGCGCCGTCGTAGTCGCCGCGCAGCAGTACCAGACCGTGCTGGTCCGCCTGCGCGTCGATGCCCGCCTGCTCGCCGGTCAACTGCGCGTAAATCAGGCGCACACGAAGCTTTTCCACCGGGTGCAGTTTGCCGTCCGCACCTATGTCGTCGAGTTTGCCCAGTGCCTGGGTGGCATCCGCCTGCGCGGCGGCGGCGGCCTGTTGCGCGGCTGCGGCATCGTCCAGCGCCTGCTGCAGTTCCGCGGAAATTTCCGGGTCCTGCGCATAGTTGGGGTATGGGGTACGGCTTTTCGGTACGGTGTACACCCGCGCCGCATTCACGCCCAGGCATTTACCGCCCGCGCCCGCATTGCCGGGGCTGCTGGGGCTGTCGCCATAGCACGCCACCATCTTGCTGTTGGTGAGCACCGGCTGCGGGTTCTGGTGGCCGTCGATAATCAGCAGCACGCCGCCGGGGGCCCCACCACCACCGCTACCGGCGGGCACGGAATACTGCGGGCCGTTATCGTTACCGGGCAGGCCGTTGCCACCACTGGTGTTGATCTTGCCCGACACGCCCAAGGCAATACCGCGCGCGACTACAGCAACCCCAGCGCCACCCTGGCCGCCAATACCACCAAAGCCCGCCGGCTCCCAGCTGTTGTCGCCACGCAGGTAGTGGTAAGAATGACCGCCACGGGCACCGCCACTACCGCGCAGATCATCGGGGATACCCAGCAGCTCGCCGCCGTCGTTGTCAATGGCAATAGTTGGCATGACCGCGTTGCGCCCGGTAACCACTTCGCCGCGGGTATTCACCCAGCCGGTGGGGCCAATCTTGCCCACCGCACGGCCGGCGCCGCCGCGGCAGGAACCGAGAAAGCCCGCGCCGCTATTACTCGGCGCGCCGCGCAATGTGCCATCCACCTGCAGTACCCCCATCACTCGCAGCTCGACGTTATCGGTCACTGTCAGGGTGCGCCCGGCGGGGATGGTCAGGTCGCCCAGGTAATAGTAAATGGTGCGGCTGCTGGCGGCGCCGTCGAGGGTGCCGTCGGCGGTCAGAAAGCCGCTGCTGTCGATGGCGAGGCCCGCGGCGGCCATGGCGGTGCCTTCGGCCGAGTACCAGCCGTCCGGCAACTCGGCGTTGGTGCTCGCAGCCTCATCGGTAATCGGTGCGGCCTTTTGGGTGGAGCCGAACAGCTCCACTTGCACCAGACCACTGGTCTGGTCCACGCTCACCCGTTGCACTTCCATAGCCCGGTCCAAACTTTTGTCGTCCAGGTTTATGTCTGGCAAAAGATGGACGTAATCCACCTCGTAGGACCAATCTGCTACATGGTTGCTACCAATATCCCAGCGAATCAGGTTGATCTCGCTGCCCATATATTCTGGCTCGCCACTCAGGTCCACCACAATCTCGTGCCAGGTGCCCACCGGTAGCGCGTTGAAACGTTCTACTTCAGCGTCAATGTTCACGCCTCGATATGTGAATGTCTCCTGGTCGCGGTAGTAAAAGGTGGACCCAGCGGGCACAGGCTCCGTACTGGTACGGCGCAAGCGGATTTTGGCGTAGGGCACAGTGGCACCCACAAATCGCTCACTTACAGACAGCGACCGCAAAATATAGGGATCGAACGCCAGACACTGTACCGACAGAACGCCGCCAGCAGCTGCTGTGATTATTTTGGTTCCCTCACCGGGTGCACTCCAGCCATCTTTGCCGCTGGCAAAGTCCCAACGCAATACATTGGCATTGGGGTCGCGGGTGTAATCCCGCACTTGCGGCAGTGCCACACGCACTACGTCGCCCACTTCAATATCGTTATTACTCGGCAGCAGCGAAAGCCGCAGGCGCAGGGGCGGGCCGGCAAAGCGGTCGCGCAGGGCGTCGAATCGGTTTTTTAACGTAGTGAAGGTATGGCGGCTGTTGTGCAAGCCCTTGAATTTCAGCGCTTGCGGTTTGCTCTCGCCGTGGTGGGCGATGCTGTCGGCATCCGCCAGCACATTGGAGCGTAGAAAACGCCCGTCAAAACCCGGCGCCTCGTACCAGGACCATTGAATGGAAAAAATATTGCGCAGCGCTGCCAGGTCCTGCTGCAGCTCGCCCAGGCTTACCACGTCGTCCGCGGTTATAGTGGCCACGGTGCCGGCGTCCGCCAGCACGCCGGTCATACGGCGGTAGCCCAGTTGGCCGGCGGCATTCACCGGCATATAGGCGCCCATCAGCAGGTTTATTTCCTGCTCGATAAATTTTTTGCCGTCGGTTTTGGCCAGCCCATCAAATCGCAGAATCACGCCCTTGGTATAGTCGCCGGGCTTGTACCAGTCCGCGCCGATATTCTCGAACTCATCCGCTACCACATAGGCCGGGTCGATGCCCAGTTGCCAGTTGCTGGGCAGCACGTCATTGGTGCCGAGAATCTGGCCGGTGAGCAACGCATAGGCGAGCGCGGGCGCGGGCAGCTCCAGGTAAATAAATTCCTCGACCTCGATGCCCTTGTCGTCGTCGTTTTCCGTGGGCACGGTATGGTCGTATTCCACGGTGCCGAACAGGCCACGGGTGACGCCGGTAAAGGTGCTGCCGGTTTTGCCGGTGGCGCGCACCACTTCCCAGCCATTCTGGTATTTGATTTTGAGGTAATACACGGTTTGCCCGGGCGCGTCGCCAAAGCTCGCGGTGTGCGGGCAGGGTTCAAAATCCGCAGTGCTGTACACACTCAGGGTGCTGGCGCCCTTGGGGAAGTCTGCGGCCAGGCGGGTGCTGCGCGGTACAAAAATGTCTTTGCGCATTTCCCGCTGAATATCCCGGCAGCGCACCCGGTAACGGCCGTGGTCGTAGCCCAGGCTTTCCTCCGCCACTTGGGTTTGCTCCAGGCGGAAGTCGGCCCAGTCCATGCCCGCGCCGCCCTGGTACAGGCGCACGGTGCAGCCCTTGATGCCGTGTCCCGCCTGTAATTGGTTGCGCAGGGTGTCAGTGAATACGCCGCCCACGTCCACCAGCTCAAAATTGATTGCGCCAATTTCCGCGCGGCCCTGCTCGGGTATCAAGCGCTGGCTGGTACTGCTGACCTTGGCCAGCACGCCACCCAATGCGCCGCCGGGCAGGCCGGGAATATCGCCGTGGCTCGCCAGGTACACCGGGGTCGGAAATTCAATCACCACTACCAGGCGCAGCGCGCGCTGGGGGCTGGTGTTGTACAGGTCGAAGGTTTCGGAGTTGTTGCGCATCTAGGCCACGATTTTCACGATAGTAAAGCTGAAGACAAAGCGCGACCCAGGTCGCCGCTGCTGCTTGAATGACTTTCTTTTGAGTTGCACGGTCGCTGGTGCACTAGGTGCGGCCTCCGTACCGAACGGATCGAAGGTAAAAAATTCACCTGCACCACAACTGGATGCGAACTCATGCCACTCGGAGAGCTCACTATCCGTTAATGTCATGGGCGCAGTCTCGCATTGGTGCTCGGTCTCAACCCGGTACACAGTGTCTTCCGTAAAGCCAGACAGTGCTTGGTGGGTTTTTCCTTCGACCACGGGTGCTCCACCGTCAAACTTTTTCAGCACCGCTTCCAGCTTGCCGGCACCACCGGTGACCATTCGCGTGGGGGAAAACTCGATGTACATGGCCTACCCTGATAGCTCCTGTGCCTGACGACTACCGCTAGGAATGATTACAAGATCCTGCTCGGCGATTAGGGTCGTGATTTGCTGAGCAATTGTCTGAGCGTTGTCACCGACCAAATCACCCGCAATGGTGAGGTTGACCACAGTTCCCGGCTGCTGGTACTCGCGCTCTTCGGTAGGACCAATCGCGGGTTCTCGCGGGGCTGTGCTATTCGAGCCGGCCCCAACACTTACATCAGAACTAACTCCTGCGGCGGCGCTCTGAGCGCCGCCCTTGAACTGCTGTGAGCGAATCGCCTGAACTCGCACCAAGCCTGCGGCGGTAGTCGCAGCGGCAGCGGCCAGGTTCAAGGGCCAGGGCAGCGTGGTCATCGCCTTGTTGGCAGACTCGTAGGTGGAGATAACCGCGTTGGCGATCGCAGCCGCCTTGCCAATTTCAAATAACTTGCGGCTTTTACTCGACGTCAGCGACTCAAGATTGGTCCACATATTGCCAACCATCCGCTCGCGCTCCTGCGCAGCAATGGCTTCTATGCGCGCACGCTCCCGTGCTTGTCGCTCCTGCTCGGAGGTCAACTGATCCTGAAGGCGCCGCTCAGCATCAAGCTGACGCTGGTGGCGATCTTCAATACGTCGCTGCTGCTCCTCAAGCTGAAGCTCGTAGCGTTCCTGCTCCCGCAGTCGGTACTCTTCCTTCAGCAATTCAATCGATTCATAGCCGCGCCGTTGAAGCTCCTGCTCGGAAAGCTGCAGATTCGCAATTTGAAGCAACCGCTCTTCGTGCTCCAGTTGCAGCTTTCCCTGCTTGTCTGCGAGAAACTGATCCAGCTGTACCAGCTGCGCAGCGCCTGCCTCTTGCTGACGGGAGAGCTCTGCGGCCGCGCGCTCGCGCTGCGCCTGTTCACGAGCCGCTGCAGCCGCCTCTTCTGCAGCAACCACATCGGCGTATTCTTTCTTTTGAGAGTCAATTCGCGCGCTTTGCATTTCCTGTAGCTTCGCGCGGTATTCCTCGACCTTCTTGCCCTGAATCTGGATCTGAATCTGAACGCCATCGGCTTCAGCCTTGGCCAATTGCTGCTGGTGAAAAACGTACTGAGCATGCAGCTTCTTGTACTGGAGTTCCTGCTGTTCCAAGTCTGTGGGCGCCACGCCCCGTCGCAGGTTCTCGACAAACTTGGCAAGCAGACCTACACCTTTTGATGCCTCATCGGTCTTGCTCAGTGCCTCCAGGAATTCCTGCCAGTTCTGGCTCAGCGTATCGACCTGCCCGGATAGGCCACCCGCCTCAGCAGTACCCGCACCACCCACCTGCTGCGCCAGCTTCGCAAGGATCATGCGCTGCGCGTCAGCGACCCGGCCAGCGTCTTCCATCGCCTTGATCTGTTCTTTCTCAGCCTCTGTGAAGCTGACCCCGGCACGGCGTAGTGCGGTAAGTCCGGTACTGGGCTCCTCCAGCGCCTTACCCAGTTGCAGCGCGGCGCTCTTGGCATCCCCGCCCATTACGGCGGCCAGATCCTGTGATAACGAGATGGCTCGATCGAAGGTCTCACCCTGAATACTCTTGAAGGTGAGCAGTACCGCCTGCGCATCCCGAACACCAGCCACACTTGCGAGGGTATTTCGAGCGACAGAGCGGGCTTGCAGATCAAGCTGTGCAGCTGTACGACCACTCGCACTATCGGTGGCTTTTAGCAACGCCTCAATTTTTAGCTGCTGCCGCTCCATCTCCTCGCCAGCACGCACACTCTTGTACATCACCGCGGTGACCCCAGCGATAGCGACACCCAGCCCAGCCCACGCCAGGCTTCCACCAGTCACCAAGCCATTCACTGCAGACAGGCGCCCAGCCACACCACCCAGTGGGCCATCAATGGCCACCACGCCCTGCGCAGCACCGCGCAACGAACGCGTGAAGCCGTCGTTCGCCGCCTTCGTGTTGCGCATGTCCTTGGTGAAGTTTTTTGTACGCGCGCGCGCCTGATCCATTTCCTTGCGGAAACTGGCGGAATTCATTTCCAGATTGGCAACGAGCGTAGCGATGGTCGCAGTTTTAGCCATTTGCTTCTCTCAGGTCAGGCCATAGATTTCCAAATCGCAATCTGATCGTTGATCGACTTGGGCTGACGGTATTCGGGAATGTAGTCGGAGACCTTGCCGCCACAGGTTCCAGCGGCAATCTGGGCGAGCTGCAACTGTATCGCATCACCGTGCAGGGGTTTCTCACGGTGGTAGCTGTACCAGTGATCTAGTTCGGTGCTGCTCATGCTGCGCAGCATATTGAAATAGTCGGGGCGATTGAAATCACGGGCGAGCTGCCGGGCAAATATAAAGCCCGGCACTAGCCTTTTTTTTCAGCATCCTCGTGTTCGTCACCGTCATCGCTCACGTCAGGCTCTACATACAAGCCGGAAAGTTTTGCCGCCGGCACATACAACCCATCGATCTGCTCAGGCGCCACGTTGAAACACAACTCCCTGTGCAAAGCATCCAACGATTCCTCCCGACCCGGTTTCAGCGCATAGGCCACCAGCAATAACTTCCCACTGACATCCTCACGCCGCAGCGCCCACAACTGGCCGAGCGTTTCCATTTCCGGCTGTGTGATTTCGCCATTCTTCGGCACCGCAATATGCCCGGTGGTTTTCTCCAAGTATTCACAGCGGTCGAATGCACTCAGCTCAAACAACTCGAACTCGGAACCCGCAAAGGTGACGGCTTGCCGCTTTAACAGCGGCGCAGAGAAGAGGCTCATGACTTACGCCGCCGTCACGGTGGGTTTGCCGGAAATCTTGAACTTCACGGTGCGGGTGATTTTGGAATCCTTCGGCGTGGCCTGCCCCCAGCCGGTAATATGGCCGACGAACTCGACTTCAGTGCCCTCCGGGTAAACCACCTTGTAGTTGACATTGGTGTCGGCATCGAAGTCCGCGCGCAACGCCTGCTGGCCAGCGTCACCCTCATTCCAGATAAAAATGCAGGACACCTCGCCCGCATCGCGCAAGCCAACAGGATCGAAATCCATGTAGCCGCTGGTTCCGTCAATCGGTGTCACGTCGTCGGAGCCACGGGATTCTTCACCGGGGTCAATATCCAGCAGGCCCGCCACTTGGGTGTAAACCGTGCCGTCATCGCTGCGGTGAAACTGCGTTTTGTAACCTTGTGTCATGGTTATACTCTCGCTTGTCTAAATGAGATGGGGCGCAATCCGGGTGGCAACCCTGATTACTTGGATTCTTTGCTTGGTGTCCCTGCCGGCGCGGCCGCGGGCTGCGCTGCCACTGCGCGCGCTCGCTGCGTACCAATCAGCTGATTGGCCTCGACAATCGGCAACTCGAGTTCTGTACCCACCGGTGCAGGTTTACCGCGCGCCATGCAGGGGGCTGTAATCTTGACTTTCTTAGTTGCAACCTTGCTGCTCATAGGTGGTGCTCCGCATTAGGTGTATATGGTGAGGTCGATGCTGACGCGATAGCGGTGTGCTTCCTCGTCGTACTCTTCAAAATTTGTGCTGGTTTCGATCAGTCCAACTTGCTGCCCGAAAAAGTCGCCAGCGAAGCCGTTGATTCCATGTACAGCATTCGCCAGGGCCTTCGCCTCGCGATAGGACACCGCCCACACATCCACCTGAATCTGGTCGACTCGGGTGCGCGACGATCCATCGATCCCCAGTGGCGCGCGTGCGGCCACCGGCGTGTAAACGATGCCCGGCACCGCGTCGCCTTTCCGCAACAGTAACGGGCGCACGGTGGCGGCACCCAGGGTTCGCAACCAGGTGTTCAGGTTCTGCTCGATCATTTGAGTTTGGTGAGCTCGTTGCTGACTTCATTGATCACGTCCCGCAGGACGCTGTCGATATTGTTTTCCAGAGCCGGGCGAATAAACGGCTTGGCCGACTGCTTGGCGTTGCCGTATTCCTGCGCGATGGCTTTCTGGTTGGTGTTGTGGAGGTCACGCTTGTTATCGCCACGGCCCTTGGATTTTTTGAGTGGCCCCACGGTGATACGAGCCACGCGATCCCGGCTTTTACCTTTCGCGGTGGAAGCGCGCATGCCGATGGAATCCTGCAGGTCACCGCTGTCCACCTTGGCACCGTTGCGCATCGCGGTCTCGACACGCTTCATCGCCTGGCGGCCGGCTCGGCGCAGTACCGCAGACCCGGTCTTAGCGTCCAGCCCCAGCAGCGCTCTGTTTAGCTTGCCGAGGCCTTCCACATTAAATTTGCTGCCATCACTCATCGCTGGTGCTCCGATTGAGTCCGGTAAATTCTAGATAGCGGTCACGCCCGGCGACTTTGCGCGGCGGCGACAAGTCCAGCACCTGCCCTCCCCAGACCGCGCGCATGGCGCTGGTAATGCCGCGACTCTGGCTGCTTGTGCGCACGCGGATGGTGACCTCGCTGGTGGCGAGCTCCTGCCCTTGAACAATGCCCTCACCGGTACGTACCGGCAGCACCTCTGCGCGACAGGTGAGGTATTCCACCCAGTTGCGCTCGGGCTCGCCGAGACTATTGTCGGTTTCGGTAAAGTGTTCGAAGCGCACCTGGTCGCGCAGGCGGCCTATCTTCAGACGTTTAGCCATCGGTACGGATCCCAGAGCATACGGGTGGGCAGCGGCATAGCGCCGCCGCCCTCGCGGTTTTCGTACAACGATCCCACCAGAACCATTGCCCCGAGCTGGATGTTCTCGGTCACCGTGAGCGCGCCTTCTTCGGCTTCGCCAAGATCAGTGCCCTCGGCATACAACACGCGGCCGGTGTACTGATTGAACTGCTGTTCAGCGGCAACACAGAGCGAGGTTATGTAGGCATCGTCATCGTCGTGCTCGACGATCAGATGCTTTTTCACCAGCTCCAGATCAAAGATCACTGTTGCTCGCCTCCGGCGTTGTCGGCTTCAGCTTTGTCGTCCGCTTCTTGCGCGGTCGGTTCAGCGGCTTGCTCGCCTGCCGCTTTGAGTTCGGCCAGCTCTTCCTGTAGTGCGACCTTTTCTTCTTCAAGCGTGGTCACCTCGCCTTCGAGCTTTTCCACCTCCGCTTCCAGTGTGGCGATGTACTCGGCCTGCTGCGCCACGGTGTTGCCCAACTGGGTAACTTGCTCGCCCTGTTTGGTGTTGGCCGCTCGGAGCGAGGCGAGCTTTTCCAGTGCGGCATTGAGCTCTTTGCCTTCGGCGTGCACCGGCACTAGCTCCAGCTGATGTTCCGCCTTCGCGGCAGCCTCGGCTTCTGCCTTGGCGATACGAGCAGGCTTTTGCGGCGGCTCCTGCTTGTTCTTGCCTTTCGGGTTTTTCAGCTCGGCGATGCCGTCGTGGATCATCTGCCAGGCTTCATCGTTACCCGCTTCATAGTCGTCGCCAGCGGCAAAACTATCTAAGGCGGTTACCAGGCTGGTGAGCAGTACCAGTTTGAATTTTGCGGACATCGGTTCTCTCCGGGTTATCCGATAGTGAAAGCGCCCGGTACCGGACCGGGCGCTGTTCGGTCAGTGCGCTACTGCGTCAGGTTTAAGCCTGCTGCAGGGTCTTGACCGCCTCTGCTACCAGCAGTTTGCCGTCGACACGCTTGCGCATGCGGAAGCCAACATGACCGGTATCGGCGTACTTCTCGTTCAGGCGCTGCATCACGATGCCGCCGCGGTCTGCGATGTAGTACTGCTTAAAATCGCCGAAGGCGATGGACTTGTTACCGGTGGCAACAGCTGGCATGGCCTCGGAGGTGTAAACCTTGTGGCCAAGGAAGGTGTCAGGAACACCGGCGGCGACAGACGGCTGCCACAGCGGGATGCCATCGGTAGATTTGAGCTTGCGAAGCATGCCCATGGTGGCGTCCTTCACCAGGAAGCTGCCGTTGGAGCGATACACCGCGCGGACGGAGTGGATCAGATCCACGATCTCGTCGTAGGTGATTGCGGTGGCGCTGGCGGCGGTCTTGCCGACCTGACCGGTCACGGTCACACCGGTGGGCTTGTCGGTGCCGTCGCCAACAATGAAACCCGCCTCTTCAGCGGTGCCGAAGGTGAAGCCGAAGATACGAGCGATTTCCGCCTCGACATTCACCGCAGAATCCTGCAGCAGCTCCTCGGAGACTTTGGTGATGCGACCCAGCTTCCAAGCCTTGAGGATCGCGCCAGCGAACGCCGGATCGCTCTCAGGGTAGGAACCGCCTTCACCGACCCAGCCAGCAGCACCATTGTCTGCCACCAGCGGCAAGTTGCGGTCTTCGCCGGTACCGATCACGGTACAGATACTGCGCATGACCACGTTGTCCGCCAGGCTCTGGATCAGCATGTTGGACCAGGACTCCGGCACGGTGTAGCCACCCTCGGAGTCGGTGCCGATGGTCAGTGCGGCACGTACATCAGTGTTCATGCCAGCGCGCACGTACGTCTCGAAATTATCGACGTAGTCAGTGGCGGCCAGCGGATTGACCGGGGTGTTGCCCTCCGGGGCCGGGCGATTGGCAGGGTCCGGAACCTCGCCCATACGCGCCTCGATTTCTTCCATTTTTTCGAGCTGTGCAATCTGCTTATCCAGTGCAACAAGATCGTCATTCATTTTGTTCCACTGAGTTTCCTGATCAGTGGTCATGCCTTTGGCGGAATCGACTTTGTCCACCAGGGTGCGCATGGACGCTGCCAGTTGGCCGCGCTTCTGCTGTAGGTCGAGCAATTTACTCATGGGGTTCTCCGTTTTTCGGACATAAAAAAACCGGCTCAAGGCCGGTGGGGATTTGCGAGAAGCGCGGACACGCTCCTGCTCGCATTCAGGTTCGCTCGGCGATCTCGGTGAGACGCTCGTAGAGCGGGGTTCGGTGGTTGAATACTTCGGGTTCTGCTTCGATTGCAGCAGGCTGTTCCAGAGACTGATCGCTCTCGGAAATCAATTTACTCAGCGCCGCCGCAATTTGCTCAGCGCTGGCCCCGCCGAGATCGCCATTGATCTGGATGGCGGGAGCAGCCTGCTTCGGCTCAGACACCAGCTGCTCGGGTACACGCTTGCAGCCTTTGAATTTGTCTTTCTCGAAGCTGGCTGCAGCCGAAACACCTTCGACAGTCTCATCAGCAAAACCTTGCTCCACACACTCACTGGCAGTAAGCCAGGTTTCCTCGTCCAGCATTGCCACCAGTGCATCTTCTTCGATGCCGGTTTTGGCGTGGTAGATGTTGAGCATGGACTCGCGCAGCTTGTCGAGCGTTTCAGCCGTTTTGCGCAGGTCGCGCGCGTCGCCGTATGCGCTGGTCCACGGGTTGTGGATCATGTACATGGCGTTTTCGGCGATCACCACCTTCTCACCGGCCAGGGCGATGATGGAGCCCATAGAGGCGGCGATGCCATCGATGTAGGTGGTGATTTTCGCCTTATGGCGCTTCAGCGCGTTGTAGATGGCATTGCCTTCGAACACGCTGCCACCCGGGGTGTTGATGCGCAGGTCGATACTGGTTACGTCCAGATCGTTGAGCTCATCGATAAAGGCCTTGGCTTCCACGCCGTAGTAGCCGATGTAGTCGTAGATATAGACCTCGGCGCTGCTATTGTCGGCGGCAGCCTTGATTTCATACCACTTACGCATTGTTTTCTCCGGTGGTGGTCTTGCCGCTGCCTGAGCGCGGCACGGTGATCGGCGCGGTGTTGACTTGCAGCCAGTGTTCGTCGCCGCCCTCGATGCTGTTCATATTCTCCAGGCGGCGCAGATCGTTGATGCTGAGCGCACCTACATTGAACAGGTTTTTGTAGAACTCTGAGCGGGCTTTGGCATCACCGCGCAGCAGGCCTTCCACGCTGTGCTCTGCGTAGTACTCCTGCCGCTCCATCGGCGACAGCAGGTCGCGGAAGATGCTCTGCTCGATGCGCTTGAGCCACGGCAACAGGCTGTACACGACAAACTGGATGGACTGGTGTTCGATGTTGCTGAATGTGGCCTTGTCGAGGTCACCGACCATGTGCGGCGGCACACCGAAGATGGCTGCGATCTCGCTGCGCTGGTATTTGCGGGTTTCCAGGAACTGGGCGTCCTCGGCGCTCATGCCGATCTGCTTCCACTTGGTACCCTCTTCGAGAATCGCGGTGCGGTGCGCGTTGGCGCCGCCCTGGTGCCGATTATTCCAGCTGGTGCGCAGGCGGTCGTAGGCCTCGTCGGAAAGCTTCCCCTCAACTTCCAGGGTGCCGCCGGGGCGCGCTCCGTTGGAGAATAGGCGGGCGCCGTGCTCTTCCAATGCCAGGGCGAGACCAATGCCCTCGCGCGCCTGGCTGATTGGCGACAGACCAATAATGCCGTTGGTAGACAGGCCGGCGATTCGCCACATGCGTGATGCGGGGATCGTCTGAATGCCCTTGTCGTGATACTCGAACGTGAGCCGATTGGTGCGATCGGAGCGAGCCACGTGCATTTTGTCGGGGTTCAGTGGCCAAGCTGCGCGCAGGCGCCCAGCGCGATCGCGCTCGACTTCGCTGAAGGCATTACCACGCAACAGCAGCGAAGCCATGAGCTGAGTACGGAAATCGATCGAGGTCATTTCCTCGTTCGGCAGATCGTGCAGCAGCATCTGCAGCGGGTGACCAGTGGCCACCTCGCGATTGCCGTCGCTCTGTTTGCGGTACACATTCAGCGGCAGTGCCGCCAGGGTTTCCGACAACAGGCGCACACAGGAGTACACCGCAGCCACGCGCATCGCCGTGTCCGGCGTCACGGATTTGCCCGCGGCGGACTGTGGCCCGGTCAGTGATTCCAGCAGGTCATCACTGGGGGCCTTGAGCGTGCTGGTCTCGGCACGGGGCGAGAACAGGTTGCGCAGCTGTTTAATCATAGGAAGCGAATGCCTCGGGTTTCATAGACGCTGGTGGTGTCTTCCTCCAGCAGGGCGCGACCGTATGCCATCAGCATGGCTACCACGCCATCGATTTTGTTTTCCGGCATTTCCTTGCGCGGGTAGATGTTTTCCTTGGCGTCCACATGGGCGACCACGTTGCTGACCATCCAGGTAAATACCGGGTCGCCGTCATGCTGGAACTGCTCGGAGAGTACTGACGCCTCGAACTCTTTCATGGCGCTGCTCATGTTCTGCACCGTCTGACGGTACTCGAGCATTTCCAACCCCTCTTCAGCGAGCCGCTGTGAGAGGTATTCGGCCTGCCATGGGTCGTAGGCCACACACTCGATCCGGAAGCGACTGGCGAACTCCATCAGATCGCGCTCGATGTAGCCGTAGTCGGTAACGTTGCCGGGGGTCACCACCAGGCGACCGTCGCGCTCCCAGCCGGAGTACTGGCTGTTGCGGCCATCCTCAACAGCTGCCTCGTTCAAGTAGTTGCGCAGGAAGCCGTACAGCTTGCCGTCGCGCTTGAACAGTATCGCCATGGAGGCGATATCGGTTTTACTAGCGAGGTCGAGACCGATCCAGCAGGTCTGGCCCTCAAATTCGTCCAGGGTGCGCGTTGATTCGCAGCGATCCCACGCGCGCATATCCATCCACGCTGTGTCGGCGTTCACCCACACGTTCAGATGTTTGGTGAGGAAGTTATTCTGCGCGGCGGACATGGCCATGGCCTTGCGAGCCTTTCGCGCGATGTCGGCCGGTTTTACCGAGACACCCCAGTTAGGGTTGGCCTTGGCCCAGCAGTTGGGATCAGTCCAGTCATCGTCCTCATCGAGGGTATAGATGATCCCGAAGTATTCTTCGTCCTTTTCCGCACCGTTCAACACCTTGGCGGTGTAGCTGCGCTGCTCGTAACAGATACCAGAGCGGTTGAAGCCGGCAGTGGTGATCAACCACAACAGCGGTTGAGCTCGTGCACCGGTGGCCGTCTCGATAACGTCGAAAACTTCCCGGGTTTTGTGCGCATGCAGCTCATCGATAATCGCGCAGTGCACGTTGAGGCCGTCCAGGTTACCGCCCTGATCTCGGGACAGCGCCTTGAACGTGCTGGCCGTGTCCTCAACAAATACTGCGTGGGCACTGGTCTTTACACCGAAGCGCGCCTGCAGCCCAGGGCTGCGCTCGGCCATGCGCTTGGCATCGGCCCAGACAATGCGCGCCTGGTCGCGGGTAGTGGCCGCGCTGTAAACCTCCGCACCAGCCTCCGCGTCAGCTGCGAGGCAGTACAGAGCAACACCGCTCGATAACGTGGACTTCGCATTCTTACGCGGTACTTCCACGTAAGCCGTTTTGAAGCGGCGATTGCCGTGCTCATCCACCCAGCCAAAAATGACGCTGAGGATGAAAACCTGCCAGGGTTCCAGGGTGATTTTCTTGCCAGCCCATTCGCCCTTGATGTGGGGCATCAGTTCCACGAACTTGCAGACGCGGTCTGCTAGCTCCGGGACAAAGAAATAATCCCAGTCGCGATCCAGATCAGCGAGCTGCCGTTCACAGGCGCGTTTAACGTGCTCACACGCAATGACTTTCCCGGAGACCACGTCACGGGCATAGCCGTGCGCGATGTCCGCATACCGCTTGCTCACAGGTCTTCAAAGCCACCCAGCGACATCTGCTTTTGCTCCGGCGCCTTTACGCGGCTAGCCGCTGCCGGGGTCAGGCCGAACTCGCTGGCCGACTTCAGCACCTGGTCCCACAACTTATTGCGGATCGTGAACAGAGCGCTCTGGATCTGCAGGCCGTTAGGAGTCGTGTCCATCATGTCATCGAGGGTCTTCAGCTTGCGCGTCACCTCCTCGAACTTGCCCATGGAGTCGCAATGGGCAGCGAAGGCAGCGGTATCCAGCAGTGACATCAAGCCAGCATTCGCCAGCTGAGGGCCGATCTCCTTCCAATACTTCTTCGCGGTGCGCGGAAGCCAAACAGGACACGGAGGAAGCCCAACAGGTTTTGATTGCGCAGCACCGTGATCATCACGGTCCTTGCGAAAACTACCCTCGAGCACCTTCAGCTGCGGTGCTTTGCGAGGTCTACCTGCTGACATAGTGATCCAAGAGAGCACCCTTAACGGATACCCCCCCTACCTGAATTTAGCCAATATGAAATTTTAACCATGGCGGCGGTGTTGGTGGATCAGGTCACAGAGATTTGACCCGCCCCTCCCCTCTTGCGCCGCCGCCTTCCTGTGCGGTTTTCCGTGCGTGACACGACTTACAGAGCCATTGAAGGTTACCGACATCGTCCGAACCACCACGGGATCGCGGCACCTTGTGGTCACACTCAGTGCCCTCAGTGACACGACCGAGCTTTGTGCAGTGCTCGCACAGCCCGTTCGCCAATCGCTTTACGATTTCGCGATTGCGTAAATACTCTTTGCTTTTGTACCGGCGATTCGCCTGCTCACCCAGGCGCTTCTGGTATGCGCCCCAGTTAGTCGCCAGATCCAGATGCTGGTCGCAGTAACCGTTGCTATTGGAATGCGCACGCTTGCACTTGCGACACGGCGTCTTAGCCTTGACCGGCATCACTCACCACCAATACAAACCGAGCGCACATACTCTTGTAGCGCACTCAGTTGTCGGATTGCTTTATCTCCTCGCTCGGTGAGCGTGAGAATTTCTGCAGCAGCTCGCTCGTCAATGTCGGCTCTGCTGGTTGCATTAGTGCTGCCGGTGGTGCCGGGATTGCCGGGCACACTGGTTGCGGGGCACTTTGCAGGAATTGACAGCCGGATAGCGCCGCGCTGCAAATCAGCGCGCAGACGGTCATTCTCCGCTTGTGCATCTTTCAGCTCCTTGGTGTAGCGCGCATCGATCGTCGCCACTTTATTCCGGTACAGGGATTCAAGCCGATCAACTAGGTCACGCGCTTCATTCAGCGCTTCCGCCTGCTCACGGCGATACTTCTCATGCTTGATCGTGAGACGCCAGCCCTGAACCTTCCAGCCAGCACTGAACGCCACCACCAACGCCAGGAAAGCGACGAGAACCTTTTGTCTCAGCGTCCCAGGCATAGTTGCAATTCCGCTTCACGCCGACGAACCAGTCCCGCCAGCCGTTGACCGCCGGCATAAACCCACCGGCGCAGTTCTGGGCACCATTCACCAGGCGCCGCGCCCGCATTCAATTTCCGCATCAGCGTCGATCCGCATGCAGCACCAGCACCGACGTTGTAGGACCAGCTCACTAGAGCTGCCCATTCGTGCGGCTGCAGTTCAGGTTCAACGCAGGCGGCCAATCCAGTGAGCGCCTGTTGCATATCATCCCGCAACAGCTGCTCGCACTCGGCAACACTCTTCGTCTGGCCCATGGACGCCGTCAGCGTATGGCCATAGCAAACCGTCGGGATTTGAATCGGGTCGAGATAGGCCGTTGTGCGCAGTCCTTCAAACTGCATAACGACAGGCGCAGCAACACTCAGCGCACCGGCAGCAGCAATAGCCGCAACTCGCTTACTGACTCGCATCGCCGAACTTACCCTTGGCCCAACGCCAAAAAGAATTCACAGCCTGCCAGTGCTTTGGAAGCTGATGCAGCACCAAACCCAGCAGGTACAGAACGGTCAGCAACTGAATCCAATCATCAACCGTCATGCCAAAATACTTTGCCCCCATCACTGCCAACGGTGGCCCGACTTTCGCACCTTCTACCGCGACAGTCTGCGCTGCACTCATTGACTTCTCCTAGCCAGAAAAAGCAACGGCGCCACTAGGGCGCCGTCGAATAGGGATGGATTGGGGTCCATGAACGAAAAAACCCGGCGGGGGTGCCGGGTTTTCTCTGAAGCCAGCAATGCTAGCTTGCCTGCATTCAATCACTTCATTGTCACGCGGTCAACACCCTTCAGGAAACTTTAGGTAGAACACCGCGCAACAGCTTCGCATTAAACAAAACATGCACCCCATCAATGCGTCGATAAAGCGTACTCATCGAGATACCCAACTTTTTCGCCGCTTGACCGTGCCCCAAATACGGCGGCAAATAAAAAAGCATTACAGAGCGCCGCAGATCCTCAGGCAGCTCCAGTACAAACTGCTCAACCTCTCGCACATCTGAATTGATCGGCACTGTGCCTTCAGCATTACCTGAACCAACCGACATGCCAAGACTCCCCAAGACAGACCCGCAGCCAACACCCTCCACTGCAGCAGCCCACTCCTGAAACCGAAAATGTACACGCTCAATCATCCTAATTGCCCCCTGCCGTTTTAATTTCTGATTCAGATACATTCGGACACAATTCGGAGACAGGACTTATACCCCCTCCGAGACTACAGACCGCATGGTTATTAGATATTGTGTGAATTTCGGAGACTCGGATACCCAACGCCTCACGCACGCGAAAAAATTTTTTATAGATTAGGAAGTCGAGAGTTAATAATCCGCGCACACATGCGTACGCGCGCGCGAGAAAAACCCCTCCGAGGTCTCCGAAAAACTCTGAAACGCAGATATGACGCGGGCTGCAGTCTCGGAGGGGGTCACAAGAAGGCCTCCGAATGCCCTCCGAAGCACTCCGAGACATCATGGGGTTACCTCCGCAAAGGCACCGATATGATCCCGGAAATACTTCACACACTCCGACAGCCATTCGTGCTGGGTCTTGTCGTGCGGCTGCTCGTGCACAAAGAAGAAAGTACCGGTAACACTCTTTTTCGGTGGCTTGCCAAACCCGCCAGGGGAATCGTAATAACGATTAGGCTTGCGATCCAACTCCCGGGCAGCATTCTCCAGGAACTTGTCGCGTCGCAGCGGCGAACCAGCATACGACTCTTTACACCACATCGCATAGGCCACAAACAAATCATTCGTCAGGCAGCTACAGTACGGTACATCCAACTCTTCCGCCTTCCACTCCTTCAGGAACCGCTCCCAGCTCGGCAAGCCGAAGTCAATCAGGCTCTGCTTAGCAGCCGTTACCGGCGGCTCCGTGTGAGGATGGAAGTCACCGAGGTCCACCGCCAACAACCAGGCATAAAAGGCTTCAGCACCGCCATATTCGAGCTCAGCCGGTACCGCCTTTTTTAATTCTTCAGATAACTTCTTCTCAGGCCAGACCACCAGAAATCGACGATCGGAACCCTCAACAGGGAATGGAAGGATCTCGTTCGAGAGAAAGACAGCGTTCATATAGTTCGCCTCTTCCCACCCGCTCACAAACTTCTTCTCAATCCGGACTGTCTTGCCGGTGATCATCTGCTTCAATGATCCTTGGTGCGAGTACTTGCTCGACCGCGAAAAAATCTCCTCAAACACACCGTACAGAAGGTTCGACATCCAGTCCGTGTACTGCCCTTCCATCTGCTGCTGCCCGAGCGTCCGACTGTACTCACCGTAGACCGCACGCATCACCACATCAAAGAACAGCGACTTACCCGATCCATGCACCGAGCTATGCATCAACACAGCCGACGCCATCTTTGAACCGAGATGCTGCAACGGGTACGCCAGCCAGCGGATCAACCACTCCCAAACCTCGTTATCCTCATTGCACAACTGCCACAGCAGATGCCGGATATGTCGACACTTTTTGTCGTCTCGCTTTGGCTTCAGAGGCAGACCGCGGAACATATTGATATGCGTATCCGGATCCACCTGGCGCGATGGGTCAAACACCAGATTCTCTTTATCCACCATGCGGCGATCCGGGTGCTTGTACCAGATGTCATACGAATCGGGATATGCGTGGCGGATATCCTGCAATCGCTCCAACGTGCGCCGCTTGGCATCCCACGCCGTATCGGAAACCTCAAGATAGGTAAACCGCTCCAACATCTCGCCCACTCCCCCGGCCCCCTTGTGGGCGGCCTGGCGCGCAGCGATAAACCGCTTCACATCGAGCTCTAGCACCTTGCGCTTTTCAGTGGAATCCATGAACTCTTTGCATACTTTGGGCCCTACTTCCGCACGGAACGCAGCAGCCTTCAGTTCACGATGCAAATGCTCGTCCCATACCTTGGTAGTGCCAGAAATCAGCGCAAAACGCTTCAGTGCATCCTCAAAGGTAATTTCGCGCGCCTCCGCAACAACAGAGGGTGCGGGAGATTCAGCAGCTTCAGATTCAGAATACTCAGGCGGGATATCATCCAGCGGCGGAGCACCCGGTACCGGCGCGGCCTCCGCTTGAGATGGGTGCGGGAAGACAATCACATTGTCAGCGCCCGCCTGGACCCTAGATATAAACTGATCCCACTGCCGCCTCACCTCCCCGAGGCCATGCCGACAGTGAATATCGTTAAAATCCAATCCCTGATCTTTTTTATTTTCTGTTGTCACGCGGCGTCCTCCAACGCATCCGCCTCAGACGGAATCCAGACCGCACCACCCACTGCCTTCGCCGCCGCTCTCGCCTTGCTCACGCCCGGGTTATCCTTGGTACCCGCGTCATCATCTGCAGCGAACACCAAGTGCTGGTCCGGGTAGCGCTCACGCAACTGCACCGCCACCGGCATCAGGTTGCCGCAATCAAAGCAAACCACCACCGGGCAACCCGTCGCCTCACGCACACTGGCACCAGTAGCAAAGCCCTCCACCAGCACCAACGGCATACGCGGATCCGGCTGACCGAGCCAGGCAAACAGACCACTCTTGCGACCACCGCGCAGAAACAGCTTCTTACCCTTCGGCGTGATCACCTGCAGGTTCCACAGATTACCGTCGATATCGACTAGCGGCAGCGCAAAGAACCCCTTTTTGAAATAGTGGAACTTCGGCTGCTGCTCTTTGGGGATATTGAAAAACGCATTGATCTCGGCCCGATCGGTCACCCGTACCGGCCCGCCTTCCCTGTGCACGATCAGCACCGGGGAATGGAAAAACTTCATACCGTGAGACTGGATCTTCTTCTGTCCCAGGTACTCACTGCTACCCACCGGCTTCAGATCGCCGATGATCAGGTGCGCGAGATCGGCTACCTGCCGACGCTCCTGCTGGCGTTCCGCCTCTTCACGTTGGGCATCAATCTCGCGCTGACGCTCGCGCCCCGCCTTTTCTTTGGCCCACGCCTGCTTCTCTTCTGCAGTGAGCTCACGGCGCTCGAAGGTAAAGCCCCGTTCCTTCGCCAGGGCAAACAGCGTACCAATGCCAACACCGCCAGCACCGCGCACACTCTTCCAGGTAGAGCGCGCATCTGCAGCGCGGTACTTACTGTGTCCCTTGCTCCAATCGTCCCAGGCATCAAAACCGGAATCACCAAACTCCGACTTGATCGCCATAGCCAGCCGCGCCCAGGTATCCCGGTCGCACTCAGGGTCGAGAAAACTCAACGCCCGGCACACATCGTCCAGCGTACATTGATCATGCATAAAGAAATCCCCCTAAGACTCGCGCGCAGTGCGCGTAGAAAAGGCCGTCTCTCCGGCTGTCACACCACTGGGCAGGTGTCGCCATCCCCGTTATGCTCGAAAGCCCACACTCACGAACTACAGGAATCAGAAGAATGACAAAGGATGTTTTTAATGACGCCGAGATCAGCGTCCCCTGCCCTCAGTGCAGCCACGAGACTGTGAAAACAATCGGTTGGCTCAAAACACAGAACCAGCTCACCTGCCTCTGCGGAGCAACTATCATGGTTGACGCAAAAGAGGCGCTCAGCGAGATCCGGCAGGCTGAAAAGGAACTTGCCGACCTCGGATCGATGTTCGAGTAAATCGGCCAAGGTGCGGAGGCCGGCGCTGATAGCGCTCATATCGGCCTTCGCTTTCAAAGTGACGTTCGCTGCCATCTGGCACCCCTGTATAAACATCCATTTGTAGTGATCAATCACAATGCCCCACGTCCGTTGGCACAATGGCCACATAACAAATACAGATTGGGGAATGGATAATGGTTATCTTTGTACTTCTCTCACCGACCAACCCACGGCCGGTTAACTTGCCTCTCGAACTTCTTCAGGCTCTTCAGGACGACCGCCATATAGCCCAGCCAATTTCGGGCACAGCTGATAAGCCTTTACCGCACCGCCCGTTGCCAGCTCCGCGCGCAACGCAAGCTCAGCAGAAGCGCCGTGCTTTCCACGAACCAGATTGCTAATCGTCGGCTGTTTTACTTGCAGGGCGTTCGCCGCAGCCACCTGGCCACCGAAGTGCTCAACGAGTTTCTTGGCGGCCTCTTCGACCTGATTAAGTTTGTTCATGCGGCGAGAATATAAGCAAACTTATCAGCGCGTCAACAGGCAATCGATAAGCAAACTTATTAGATGGGATATAGGGCGACTTATAACATACCCTCACGAAACCTATGGGGCTTGCACACGTGCTGGAACTGAAAGACAGGCTAAAAGCAGCCAGAGTTGCCGCGAAAAAAACACAGCGGGAAGTAGTTGCTGAGGTGGGCATCACCCAGCCAGCCTTGAGCGATCTGGAGCGAGGCAAATCCTACAGCAGTCGCCACTTAATCCAGCTCGCGCAATACTTGGAAGTAAGCCCTACCTGGCTTGCTACTGGCAAAGGAGCCATGTTTGAAGATGGCCCGGCAGACAACCGAATCAGGAACATCGACACACTCCTGACCCAGGTAGGACCGGAAAAATTAGCCGATGCGGCCAGCGGGATCATTGATTTCGAGCGCCTACTCGACGGGACAGCCATCATAAGCGCTCGGGTTGCCCGGAAACTGGAGAGCCGCCTACAGCTTGAAACAGGTTGGCTAGAAGTAGACCACAGCCAACCCGGAACGAGCGAGCCGCGGACACAGTACGGTGCTAGGCAGGACCACACACTGCCCGAAGAGGTCCAGGAGCTGATTAACGTAATCAGAGAGAGAGCCCGCAATGGCTCCCTCACGGCAGAGCACGCAAATGTACTCAGAAGCAGCTTAGAACTGATGACCGGCCAAAAGTGACACGCATCTATTAGCCCATCGCGGTCCAGACAACCCACCCCATCCAGAGAAAAGCCAGCACCCTTGCCTTCGCACTGTATCCCTTCTTCAGCAGAAACCAGGCAAAGATGTAGGGGAAGACAACAATTCCCAGACCTAACCCGGGCCCCACCTCTCTCGCATCCTCAATAACCGGCCCCGAGGAGGCATCCAGGTAAACTGGCTGTCTAGCACGAGGGGGAGCTTCCTTCGCAGGCCGAGCAGCGGTTTGCGGTTTAGGCTTTGGCGAGGATTTCCGGGGCTTCGGTGCAACCTCTACAAGTCGCTGAAACTCAGCCTCCCCGATTATCTCTATAGCCTGCCCACGCGCCTTATACTCTTCCGCCTTACGGTGCTTGCCACTTTTTTCCTCACCGTTCGTGCGCAGTAAATCTTGATCTCCCACCACAAGAACGGTTGTTTTCTTGGTGACATTATTCGCCACAGTAGCGCCTGCCAGACCTGCCTGATTCGCCGCCTCCATACGAGACGTATTGAGAGAACCAGTAAACACTACAACTTCACCAGACAAGGAGCCCAACTCTCTGGGCGTCTGCGCCGCGAGCTTCGGCTCGGAAAAAGGGATCCTGCGCTTACTGAGCTTGACGATATCCGGAAGTGGCAACTTATGCTCATGCGCACATGCCAGAAGTATTTCCCCAGATGCTCGGGCATCCTCTAGCGCATCATGGTGCTCAAACTTAATCTTCAGGTGCTCCGCGACGGGAGCCAGCCCGTAACCCCGCCGGGAGAACTGCGGCCATGTCCGGCGCACAACCTTGGCAGAATCCAGCCATTCCCAGGTTGGAGCGGTTAGCCCGGCCTCCTCATGCGCGCGCGTCAGCGACGATCGATCAAATGCCGTATGGCTAACAACCACACGCCCTTCAAGTAGATCTCGAAGCTTTGGTGCGATCGTTTTGAAAACCGGAGCTTTGCGTACATGCTTCTCCGTAATTCCATGAATGGAAACATTCATCCCATCGAATGAAGACTTAGGGTTTACCAAGGTCTGCCAAGTATCCCTCAGCTCACCACCCTCAAAGATTGCCACCCCAACCTGGCAAATACTCGACACATCAGAGTTTGCGGTCTCCACGTCCACCGCAACGAACGACAAGCTCGACACATAGCTATCCATTGCCACCGGTATCCCCCTTATTAGTTTTGTGACGGCAATCACAAGAATACCAACGTGCAAATCTGCCCTGAAGCGAGCAAACTGAAATATAAGCAAACTTATTGACCCTAAAAATAAGATTGCTTATATTGCGCTTATCAACCATAAGCAGGGCATCGCAAATGCAACCCAAAACCACCCCAACCTACCGCCCCCTGGCACCACGCCAAGCCGAAGCGCTCACCCACCGCGCGCGTGGCCTGTCGCAGGCTGAAACAGCAGCGGCGATGGGGTGCTCCGTGGGCAACGTCAGCAACCTGATGGCCGAGTGCTTCTTCAAGCTCCACGCCCGCAGCTCCGTCGACGCCGTTGCCAAAGCGGTACAGCAGGGCCTGATCCAATTCGCACTGGTAGCCACCATCCTCGCCGGCGTCGGTCCTGACGCGAGCGAACAGATGCGCACCCGCTTCCAGCGCCGCCCCACCATTCGAACCATTCGCATCCGCAACCGTGAGGATCTCGCATGAACGTGTACATACACCCGAGCGCACTCAGCGTGGAAAACGTGCGCAATCTGGAGCGCAGCACCGGCCTGATGGCGGTGCCGACTGGCAAAGGCAACGTGAAGCTGGCCAAGCCGAAACCGCGCCTGGTGCGCGTGGTTACCCAGCCCAACAACGACTGGCCGCCTTTCGGAGGCGATGCCGCGTGAGCACCCAGAATCGCGTAATCAGCGAGATCGAGCAGCACTGGCAGGAGCAAGAGCAGTTCTGGGTAAAGCGCGCCCGCCGCGCAGAGCGCCAAGGCAACGCTGAAGCTGAAATGGAATACCGTCTGCTGGCCGTGAAAGCGGCATTCAATCGCCGCCACGCGGCAAAACACATCCGCGAACGGTGGGGCCGCCCACTAGGAGCAACCCAATGAACACAATGACCTTCACCGATGCCGCCGACAGCGTCGAGGCCCTGCTGAAAATTGAGAGCTACCAGAGCGGCAGCAGCGAAGTCGCCGCACAGGTACTGCTCAGCGCTTGGAATAGCTACGACTTCACCCTGCCGGTTGCCGAACTGGCCCGCCTGGATGCGGACAACTACCGCCATGCAATACGCGTAATCACCCTGCGCTACCACGGCCACGAGCCTCACACCGTGATCAAGAACGGCGACAAGCGCTTCATGGCCCTACACGACCGCTGGGTACACCTGAAGGCCAGTAGTACCGAGGTGGCCGCATGAGCAACTACGACGAGAACCCCCAAATAGACAACTGCGGAGTGACACCGCGCAATCTCGCCGAGCAAATGACAAGAGATATGGAGCGGCTGAAGGTGCATCACCACGGCAGCAAGCCCGACTACAGCGCCCCCGCCTTTCTCGAAAAGGGAGCAAAGCACATGCGTGACCGCGCCGAGCAACGCGACGCCCCCGATGGCGAGAAGTCAATGGGCAGAACTGTCGCCGCCTTCAATGCACTCTACGGCAAAGACCTGACTGAAGAGGAAGGCTGGATGTTCATGGTCCTGCTCAAGCAGTCCCGATCCAGCCAGGGCAAGTTCACCCCCGATGACTACGAAGACGGCGCCGCCTACTTCGGCCTGGCCGGTGAAGCCGCCGCGAAGGAACGGCAGCCCAAGTGAGTGAATTCAGCCAAATTCTGCGAATCATGGAAGAGCTCAAGTGCCGCCAGGATGCGCAAAAACTGGAGTTGGAAATCTTAAGGGAACACGTAGCCGAGCTCACCGAGCAGTTGCACGGCAACACCGCACAACCAGAGGACAAAGCCGCATGAGCAAAGAAAAGGTACTCACCCTCACCCAGGCAGCGCGCCAACTCGGCATCGGCCGCAACACCCTGATCAAGAAACTGCGCGATCACGGCTACCTGCACACCCGGCAAGGCATGGAGTGTGCGCCCACCAAAACCGCCGTCGAGCAGGGACTACTGCACCCGCACCTCTCCCAGTTCTACCGCGGCCCGGTGCGCGTAAACCACACCACCGCCAAGGTCACCGCCAAAGGCCTGGTGTGGATCGACGATCTGCTGGACCGCGAAGCTGAAGAAGCGGCCAGCGCAAGCTAACCGCCCCGACATTCATAACAACGGAGGAATCCATGGGCACCAACGTAGAAGAGTTCATCACCGATCTGGATGCAGGGGTATTCGCTGAAAAGCTCTCCCGCGCACTCAGCGACGTTGCCGCCGGAGTTTGCGACAACGAGAAGAAAGGCAAGGTCACCATCGACTTTGATATCCAGTTGCTGGGCAGCAGCCAGGTGAACGTGCAGCACACGCTCAAGTACACCATCCCCCGCCGCAACGGCGAGAGCACCGAGAAGAACGTCACCAAGACCGCCATGCACGTTGGCAAAGGCGGCCGCATGACCTTCTTCCCGGAAAACCAACACCAGATGTTTACTAGAACCGGCGAAGTAGAAGCCAAACAAAAGGAAACCAACTGATGTCTATGGACGCCAGCGCCATCCAGTGCATACAAGAAAACGCACCTTCAATTGAAGCCGCCGCGCGACTGAGAGAGCAAAGCCTGTCGGCCGTCGTCGTGCCGAACAATTGCGATATCCAAAACATCGAGCACCTGCAGGAGCACCGCAATCGCTTCCGCGCCGACCTGAAAACCAATTCTCTGGAAGATTTCGCAGCCTACTACCACGCCAATGAAAGCGAAATGTCAGGCGGCACCCAGGTATTTGTTCAGCCGGAAAGCATGACCGCCAAAGCGATCTTCAATCTCTACGAACTGGACGGCGAGCCCGGCCACGGTGACCACACCGCAAGCCTGTGCGAAGTGAAGACCGCCCCTTTCAAAAGCCTGCTGAAGATCGACGGCACGCGCATGAGCCAGAAGGACTTCGCAGAATGGATGGAAGACTGGCGCGATCACCTGAAAGCCACCGACAGCCAGGGCGAGGAGCTGAACCTCAGCAAAGCCATCGCCGCTATCCGACGGATCACCATCGAAGCCACCGCCAAAAGCGATACAGAAGTGCGCAGCTTCGGCGCCAGCCGCAGCGCGATGGAATCCATCGAAGCCAAGAGCGAAGACCAGCTACCGGCCTTCCTGGAATTTACCTGCAACCCCTACAAGGATCTCGGTGAACGCACCTTCCAGCTGCGCGTCGGCATCCTCACCGGTGAAAAACAGCCGGTACTGGTAGCCCGCATTATCAAACTGGAAGAGCACGAAGAAACCATGGCGTTTGAATTCAAAGGCCTGATCAACGCCGCCCTACCGGACGGTGCGCCCATCTACCTCGGCGCCTTCGCACTCAACCGATAACAATTTTAAACCGCGCTCCGCGCAATCGTCAGACCGTTAGGGCCGCCGGTATGGGGCCCATTTTTGGGGAAAATTACATGCAAAAGCTGAAAGCCCTTTATTGGCGCCTGTTCATCATCCGCCTGTCTTTTCGCTGGATCTTTAATTACAACCTCGGCGACGAAGTCGTTTTCAAGAACCAGGTGTGGATGTTGGCGCAGGGCGTAAAGAGCCCAGTCTGGACACTTTCCAGAAGTGAAGGCCGAGTTGAGGCACACGAAGATCAATTTCGAAAAGTTCACACTCCCCGCAATTACTGGCGTAGCTTCACAAGCGGCTACCGCTTTTACATGACAAGCTGGTACAGCACTTGGATGCACCAAGGCATCAAGCCATGGATGCGCGGCTGTCGCATCTGGGGCAAATAACATGATCATCCACCGCACCTATACAGCCCTAACCCGCGCCATCAGCCACCTGATTCCGCCACCAGCGGAAGTCACCGCTGGCGATATCCACGCAGTGCACCTGGCCTGCGAACGTGCCCACCGCCGCGAATCGCAGCCGCTGAACAAGTACACCGCCAACGATCCGCGCCACCCTATCTGGCAGCGTCACGCCGAGCGGATCCGCCTGCGCAGCACGCAGCCCAGGGAGGTGCAGGAGGGATGAGCCGTAAACGCAACAAGAACGCCCGCCGCAAACTCAGCACCCAACAGCGCCGGCAGCGCGCAGACCAGCGCTACCTGATCGGCACCATTCTGATCGGCCGCGAATCCTACGGCCAGGACAGTGATGGTGAGCCCTGCTTCAGCGTCCACCACCGCGATCGCAACCGCGAACGGAAGATGCACAAGCCTGAAAAAATTGACCAGGCAATTGACGGGAAACACACCTGGCGCGTCACGGTATTTGCCGAAGGCTTCCGCCCCGACTCAAAGCGCAAAACCCCAGACCTTGAGGCGACCGTATTCGAAGCCCCGGGCATTCGCGTTAACGAGCTTCAGCCCTTATGCGATCCAGAGATTGAAGTGGTGAAGAAAATAATGCGAGAGGAAGGGTTTTTATTATCAGACTGGGGATGGAAGGCAGAAATTATTCCCCCAAAGCAGGAGAAGGCAGCGTGATCGAAAAAATAAGAGAAGCCTTTGAGGCCGAACAGAACGAGCCGCCAGAAAAGGATGCCAATGGAGATTACACAGGATTTCTGATGCGGCTTGCATTCCTAAACTTTAAATCTGGCTGGAAAGCCGCCCTCGCCTCATCTGATAGCGAGAAGGGGCAGGAGCCGGTGGCGTGGGCCGCATTCACCGTTGACGGGAATATCCGCATCTGGACCGCGAAAGAGACCGAAGTTAACAGGCTGGCAGCAGCTGTCGGGCAGGAATTGCAGCCGCTTTACACCAGTCCAGTTGTCAAGGATTCCTTGACAGTTGCCCACCGCTCCCCAGCGCAAGACAGCAAGGTGCCGGAAGAGTGGGGCATCAAAGAAACGGATAACGGCCGCGTTGAAGTATGGCCTCCAGAAGAAATGCCGATTTCACTGCCCCCAGAACCGGAATCGCTGGAAGGTCGGTATTTGGTGATGCTGTGCAGGTCCCTGCTCTCCACCGCTCCTGTCCCGGATAAGCCGCAGCGCCCTCCATTGGCAAAGGATCACGAAGGTATGCGCATTAGCGCCAGCGGGATACTCCACCGCGTTGGCGGACATATAAAGTTCGGCGCCCGCCAAATGTGCGAGCACCTAGAAGAAATGGGCCGCCGATACTACGCGGGTGAAGTTTCGGTGGTTGACGAGTTCCTTCAGCTGTATTGCTTAGACGAAGGGCGCCCAGAAACGCCAGAGGCCAGCGCATGACCATGCAATACCGCACCCCACCCCAGATCGGTTTCAACTTCGGTGAGCTCATCGTCGACAGCTTCGCCGGTGGCGGCGGTGCCAGTACCGGCATCGAGGCCGCACTCGGCCGACCGGTGGATATCGCCATCAACCACGACGAGCAGGCCATTGCCATGCACACCGTCAACCATCCGCAGACGCGCCACTACTGCGAAAGCGTGTGGGAGGTGGATCCGCGCGAAGCCTGCCAGGGCCGCCCGGTCGGTCTCGCCTGGTTCTCACCAGACTGCCGGCACTTCTCCAAGGCCAAAGGCGGCACACCGGTATCGCCCCGGGTGCGCGGCCTTGCGTGGGTAGTGCTGCGCTGGATCGGCACCGTGCGCCCGCGCGTGGTGATTCTGGAAAACGTGGAAGAGTTCAAGACCTGGGGCCCGGTGGTGCGCAACGGCGACGGTGATTACATGCCCTGTAAGAAGCGCCGCGGCAACACCTTCAATTCATTCCTGAACGCCATCCGCCGCCAGGGTTACCAGGTGGAAACCCGCGAGCTGCGCGCCTGCGACTTCGGGGCGCCCACCATTCGCAAGCGCCTGTTCCTCATCGCCCGCTGCGACGGCCAGCCGATCACATGGCCCGAGCCTACCCACGGCCCCGGCCTGCAGTCCTACCGCACCGCGGCGGACATTATCGACTGGAACATTCCCTGCCCCAGTATCTTCGATCGCAAACGCCCGCTGGCCGAGAACACCCAGCGCCGTATCGCCCGAGGCATCCAGCGTTTTGTGATCGATAACCCTGAGCCGTACATCGTCGGCAAGCAGGCGCAGTTCCTGACCGAGCACGCCAACGGATCCAACCCGCGCTCCTGGAGCGCCGCCGAGCCACTGCGCACGCAAGTGGCCAGTATCAAGGGCGGACACTTCGCACTGGTCACCGCATTTCTCGCCAAGCACTTCGGTGGCGTCACCGGCGTGAACATCGATACGCCCTACCCGACTATCACCACCCGCGGCACCCAGAATCAGGTTGTCACCGCACACCTCACCCGCGACGCCGGTACCGGCCGCGGCGAACAAGTGCGCGCATTCCTGATGAAGTACTACAGCGAAGGCGGCCAGTGGCAGGCACTCAACGAACCGATGCACACCATCCCCACCAAGGCGCGCATGGGCCTGGTGATGGTGAAAGGCGAGCCCTACCAGGTCGTCGATATCGGTATGCGTATGCTGGAGCCGCACGAACTGTTCAAAGCGCAGGGCTTCCCCGCCGACTACATCATCGATCGTGACGGCACCGGGCACGCCATCACCAAAACCCAGCAAGTGGCCAAGTGCGGCAACTCCGTGTGCCCACCGCTGGCGGAGGCGCTGGTGCGGGCGAATATGGCAGTGGCAGCAATTCCAATGAAGGAGGCAGCATGATGAAAACGCGCCATGTCCAAGGCCCCTTCTCAGCTATTCAATCAGTAATTGACTGGCTCAACGATGATGACTGGTCCCTATTGTCCGAAATGCTTGAAATCGAAGCAGGTGGAGAAGACGCGGGCGAGTTCGTCAAATTTGCCTTTGAACGATTCAACAACCAGAAACGCCGGAAGCATCTGCAAGAGAGAATTGCAGATATTGATCAAGAAGATGCTGGTCTTTTAGGTGGTGGCCGATGATTTTTCACAGCACCTGCCAATGTCAGAATCCGGATCCACGAGAAACCACAGCACCGTGGTTCGCCGGGGAGAAACCACCACCCAAGCAATTGGTCTGCGGAAACTGTGGCCGCCACACCCAGCGCGCCACCTGGCGCCAGAACACCAAGCAGTGCTGGGACTGCGGCAATCCGCACCTGGTGCTGATCCGCACCCAGCAGATCAAGTACTGCACCCACTGCCACATCACCATCCCGTGGCACCTGGAACCCGGACAGAAGAGCCCAGTATGAGCAAGCTACTGACCAAAACCGAAATCGCCCGCCTCACCGGCGCACCGGTCGATAATCCGGAAGCCCAGAAGCAGGTGCTGGACGCCAACCGTGTGCCCTATTTCCGCCGCAAAGACGGATCGCCGGCGCTCACCTGGGATGTGGTGAACCAGGCACTGCTGGCCCGAGGCGCCTCGACGCCCGCGGCCAACGGCGCTAACCTTCCACCGGGGTTCAAGCTGCCACAGGCCAGCTGACCGATCTAAGCACACAAAAATAGAATTCGAATAATGGGAAGACAACGCAATCCAGAAAACGCCTGGATGCCACCGCATGTGGCGCGTTACAAAGGGGGATACCGGGTCCGCAAGAAGGGTGAACCAACTCAGCACCTTACAGGCCCGGACGCGAGCAAATCCGAGGTGTGGGCCGCCTATGAGCGCTACCTCGCCAACCTGGTGCAGAAGACCTTCACCGTCGCCGACCTGATCGACCTCTACTTCGCCTCCCCCCAGTACACCAAGCACATCAGCCCAGAGACCCAGAAAGACTATTTGCGCTATAGCAAGCAGATCCGTGAGTCCTTCGGCGAGATGTCTCCGGACGCCATCACCAGCCCGCTGGTACAGATGTACATGGACGCCCGTGGCGCGGAGTACCCGGCCGCGGCCAACCGCGAGCGGACTTTCCTCGGCATCATCATGAAATGGGGCAAGGCGCGCGGCTTTGTTGCGATCGAGGATCCAACCACCGTGGTGCGCCCCCTCGCAGAGGGACCAGGTGGTCGCTACGTCGAAGATTGGGAATTCGAGGCGTTCTATGACTGGCTGGGCCAGCGCGGCCACACCATGCACCAGTGCGCCATGGAGATCAGCTACCTGTGCGCCGCGCGCCAGCAGGACGTACTCGCCCTCACCCGCCAGCACATCCAGGAAGACGGCCTGCTGATCATTCAGGCGAAGACCGGCAAGCAGCAGCTGAAGCTGTGGAGCCCGGCCCTGCGCGACGCCGTGAACCGCGCGTTGGCCACAAACACCGAGGCGAAGATCCAAACCGCGCATATCCTCCGCAGCCGCACCGGCCGCCGCTACACCCGCGATGGCTTCAACGCTGTATGGCAGCGGGAACAGCGCGCGGCACTGGCTGCAGGCGCGATCAAAGAACGCTTCCGCTTTCACGATATGAAGATCAAGGCCGCTTCAGACTTCGATGGTGACGTGCAACAGTTCACCGGCCACAAGACCCGCTCCATGGCCGAGCGCTACAACCGTACGCCAGACCGCGTAGTCTCACTGAACCGCGCCAATAAACCGGCCAACAACGCCGCTGAATAGCTGGATAGACGTACAGAAAGGAAGCCGCCAGAAAGGCGATTGGGGCAATAATTCGTACACTGAATTCGTACACTGAGCCCAGAAAAACAAAACCCCGCACTAGGCGGGGTTCTGAAAAGCCTTGAAAATCAAGGACTTAATATGGGGTGGCCGACGGGTTTCGAACCCGCGACCTCAGGAGCCACAATCCTGTGCTCTACCAACTGAGCTACGGCCACCATTGAACGCTGTTTAACGTTGTACACTGTGGCTGCACAACGGCGATGTTTCCACCGCACTCCCAGCCTGGCCCAAAGCCCGGCAGGGTAAAAATCGCTGTGTGCAAAGCACTGCTTTGCGGCGATTTTTACGCCCATCAGCTGTGCTGATGGGCCGGAATAGTCCTGCGTCTTTTAGCTCGCTGCGGACCATCACTAGTCTGCCAAGCTCGCAGCCACTATCAGAGATATGGCACGCCCGGCAGGACTCGAACCTGCGACCATCCGCTTAGAAGGCGGATGCTCTATCCAGCTGAGCTACGGGCGCAAGAAAACCCGGTAAATTGGTCGGGGCAGAGGGATTCGAACCCCCGACATCCTGCTCCCAAAGCAGGCGCGCTACCAGACTGCGCTATGCCCCGATTTCTTTCCCGAGGGTGTCCCCCCGTTCGAGAGCGCGCATATTACTTGCGGCTCCCTAGGGTGTCAACGGCGCTAAGCCATTCTTTTTTAAAGTAGTTTAGCCTTTCGCCAATGTGGCGATGTTATGAGTGACCGAATAGGGAAAATGTTCGCCGCTTGTGCGAAAATGCCGCGCCTAAATTAAGCTTTAGCAGGCTGACGGTCTTAGGCGCTCGTCGCGAGGGAAAGTCCGGTTCGAGCTATTTTGCGTGCAAACCCGAGGCGAATAGCCAGCTAATTAACGAGGGTTTGTACACAAAAGAGCCGAATCCGGCTTTACCACAGCAGAGCAGTCCTAAGTTCGACAGCCTGCTCGCTCCAACATCTAATGAGTGCCCCGCCCACATGGCGCCGGTACTCCCTGTTCAGGTTGAGAAACTCTATGTCTGCACTGGTTCTGGATGGCAAGGCCCTTGCCCAGAAAACAGAAGAAGAACTGTCTGCCCGCGTTGCCGCCATGAAAGAAAAGAGCGGCGGCCAGACGCCGATTCTGGCTACTATCCTGGTGGGCGACGACCCTGCATCCGCCACTTACGTAAAGATGAAGGGCAATGCCTGCCGCCGAATTGGCATGGACTCCCTGCAAGTGGAGCTCCCCTCCTCCACAACCACGGCACAGCTGCTGGCGAAAATTGAAGAGCTGAATGCCAACCCGAATGTACACGGTATCCTGTTACAGCACCCGGTACCCGAGCAGATTGACGAGCGCGCCTGCTTCGATGCTATCGCCCTGAACAAAGATGTCGACGGCGTAACCTGTCTGGGCTTTGGCCGCATGGCAATGGGTGAAGAAGCATACGGCTGCGCTACGCCCAAAGGCATCATGCGCTTGCTGGAAGCGTACGATATTGAAATGGAAGGTAAACACGCGGTGGTCGTGGGCCGCAGTCCGATTCTTGGCAAACCTATGGCCGCAATGCTGCTGAACGCCAATGCCACTGTGACCATCTGCCACTCGCGCACCCAGGACCTGGAGGATCACATCCGCCGCGCGGATATTGTGGTCGGTGCGGTGGGCCGCCCGGAGTTTATCAAGGCCGACTGGATCAAGGACGGCGCCGTAGTTGTGGACGCCGGGTACCACCCGGGTGGCGTGGGCGATATCGAACTGGGGCCACTGGCAGAACGCGTATCAGCCTATACCCCGGTTCCCGGAGGCGTAGGTCCTATGACCATCAATACCCTGATTTACCAATCCGTCGATTCCGGTGAGAAAAAACTTGGCTAAGTCCACTTCACCACAATCGGCATCCGCCCCCATGCGCCTGGATAAAGCCGTCAGTCAGGTGACCGACCTGTCCCGAGCAGATGTGAAAAGAGCCGCGCGCCAGGAACGGATTACCGTCAATGGCGTAGCGGTAACCGACCCCTCCGCAAAAATCAGTGACACCGATGAACTTTGCCTGGACGGGGACATACTGAGCGCGGCAGGCCCGCGCTACTTTATGCTGAACAAGCCACTTGGCTACGTGTGCGCCACTAAGGACGGGGAACACCCCATCGTTTTGGACCTCTTGGACGAGCCGAATCTGCAAAAACTGCATATTGCCGGACGTTTGGATATTGATACTACCGGGTTGGTACTGATTACCGACGACGGCCAGTGGTCCCACCGCATTGCCTCACCTCGCCATCAGTGCGCCAAAACTTACTATGCGCACTTGGCGGAGCCGATTGCAGACGATGCAGTAGAGAAGTTTGAAAAAGGGGTCTGGCTCAACAATGAGAAAACCCGCACCAAACCCGCCAAGCTGGAAATCCTTTACCGCAACGAAGTGCGCATCACCATTACCGAGGGACGCTACCATCAGGTAAAACGTATGTTTGCCGCCCTTGGCAATAAAGTATTGGAGCTACACCGAGAAAGCATCGGTGAGATCCAATTGGACGAGATGCTGACGGAAGGGGAATACCGCCCACTGACGCCAGAAGAAATCGCCAGTATTGGTTGATTCACTCCGATCACTTCCGCCGGAATCCAACTATGCCTGCCCTGCTCTCCCAACTGTTACGCGAAAGTGACGCGAACACCCTTTGGATCGCAGACGAGAACGCCAAAGCCCTGCTAACCCAGGGCTTCTCCTTTTCTGGAACGCTACTCAGTAACCGCTGGGATCTGGTACAGGCAGCGCTACAGTGTGGAATCACCGCCATTTTTTCAGACTTTGAGCTGGCAAAAGCCGGCTCGGATTTCTCGCAGATTATTTACCCTGTCTCCAAGGAAAAGGCGGCGGTTCATCATGTCATCAATTCCGCACCGCTCGTGTTGCGCGAAAACGGCGAACTGATTCTGTTGGGCAGCAAGAACAGCGGTATCAAGACCTACGCGCAAAAGGCAGCTCAGTACCTGGGCACGCAGAAGAGCCTGCAAAAACACGGCACGGAATATCTGAGTCGCAACAATTTTCCTGTTGGCACGACACTCGGTGCGCCACTGGACGATAGCGAATACCCGTGGCTCCGGGCGCTGATAGAACTGGATGGCCTCTATTCCAAACCTGGCCTGTTTGGCTGGAACAAAATCGATGTGGGCAGTGCCCTGCTGGCCAATCACCTTGCCGACCATATGCGGCCCGCTCTTTTTACCGCGGTGGATCTGGGCTGCGGTTATGGCTACTTGAGTCGCGAGCTGTCAAAACTGGCCCCGCAGGCGCACATCCTGGCTACAGACAACAATGCTGCGGCACTGCTTGCCTGTGAAAAAAACTTCACTGAGAGCAAGATTCCAGGTGAAGTCATTCCCGGTGATGCCGGATCGGAAATAGCCAGCGCGTCAGCAGATATGATTTTGTGTAATCCGCCTTTTCACCAGGGGTTCCAGGTCGAAGGTGATCTGACAACACGCTTTCTCGATCAGGCAGCACGTATACTGCGCCCGAAAGGCACGGCATTATTTGTGGTAAATGAATTTATTCCGCTGGGGAAAAAAGCTGAGGAACGCTTTCAGCAAGTGGAGTTACTGGAGAAGGCCAGAGGTTTCTGTATCTATCGCCTATTGCGATAAATCACCGACACTTCCCCGGAAACTACTCAACCAAATCAGTAATCTCTGAGGTTGAACAGATTCATTGACAGCGTATGCTCCTCGAGCTGCTCCAGCTCAAGTAATCGCTCCAATGCATGCTTCGCGCTGGGTGTATCCGCCACCAGTAGCAGATCCCGATACTGGTCCGCCAGATACATTTCGATGTCCATCGCTATTTGCCCAATGGCTTCCACATCCGTGATATCCGTATTGCGCAACCGTTGCAGTAACTCAGGCTCACGCCCCTCTGGTGCAAACTGCACCCACGTATGCAACGCCCCCTCCCCCACATCTTCCCGAAAGTTCTCCAGAGTATGCGTCATGGAGACCTCCCGGCGCTTTAACTGGTCAAGCAAGAGACTGGCGCGCGCATTCACGGAAAGTAGTTCGAACTCTTCGTACTGACGGCTTAACTTAAGGTGGAACTCCCTCCCCTCCTGGATCACATCTTCCAAGGTCTTGTACCGCATCAACTGGTCCCGGGAAAATAACTGACTAAAATCAGTATAGACTCAAGGATCATTAACCCGCCAATCGAAATCCCCCGGTTCGACCTACCGAAGCGGGCGCAGACGGGCATCCAATTTTCGGCACGGATCGCGGGGATTAATTGCGGAAGGGGCCCACTGAAGAAGATCGGCACGGAGGAGAGGAGCACGACTGAAAACACCTATACAGTTTTCGTATTCGGGGTGCTCGAAGGTCCAGGCGCCCTTGCCGGGCGCAAGCTGTGAACGAACCACTGAAGTACGCCAGCCGCTATCCAGCAACTCCCGGCGACAGCCAAAGTTACCGACCACTACACCATGAGGAGCTAGGATATTCAGCAGCTGTCGGCACCAGTCCGGATCGGCGGGAAAGGCTCTCCGAGCCTCACCATCTGCATGTCCAAAAAGATCATCGACTACCAAGTCGAACTGCGCGGCCTTGGACTGCTGACACCCGGATAGATACTCGCGGGCATCCGCGCAAATCAGTTCAGCCCCTTTCACACCGAAAAAGCGCCGGGCAACATTGAGGTGTACGCGATCGATATCCACACCCACAATGGAATCCGGAGCCACAAATGACTGCAACAACCGAATCAACGCACCGCCCCCCACCCCAAGCAGTAGGACACGCTTGACCTGCTCAGGGGGCCGAAAAAAGGTCGGTAGCAACAGCAGCTCCCACAAGGAGCCCTTTAACGGGTCTCTCGGGTTCCACTGGGAATGGAATACACCATTACTGTATAACCGCACGGAGGCGCCATGGGTGCGCACCTCATAACGATCGCCGCCGCGGCACTGTCGCCAGATAATCGCCATCCCAGAGCACCTGCGCCTTAGCTACCGGGCAACTCCGAGTGCTTGAGCAGTGTTTGCGCGAACAGCTCAATACCCGCGAGATCCTGCTCGGTAAAGCGGGCTATTTGCGGGCTATCGATATCGAGAACTCCGATACAACGTTCACCGTTATACAAGGGAACGACGATTTCCGACGCAGAAACCGCATCGCAGGCGATATGTCCCGGAAAAGCGTGTACGTCTTCCACCAACTGTGACTGTCCTGTTTTCACAGCGGTACCACAAACTCCCGCGCCAACAGCGATACGAGTGCACGCAGGCTTACCCTGAAATGGGCCGAGGCGTAATTCATCGCCATGCAGAAAATAGAAACCGGCCCAATTGATGTCCGACAGCTCCAACCAGAGCAGCGCACTGGCATTGGCCGTGTTGGCCAGCCAATCCCGCTCACCGGTCAGTAGACCAGCCAGTTGACTGGTGAGAGATTCATAAAATGCAGTAACCGTCATAGCGACCTCGAGCATTAGCGTCCGGTAAATCAGTCCATACCAGAATGTCAAAAGCCCGCAACAGCGGGCTCAGAAGTAATTGTACGGGCTGGACAGAACGGAATAAAGCCCGCCCGCCGGGTCACTGAAAACGTTACTGGTAGGGATCGGTTACCGGTGCTTCCGCTTCGGATTGCCCTTCATAGGTTTCCGCATCGACCGATGGCCTCGCCCACTCGCTCTCGTCACTTTCAGATTGATTCGCGCGAATAGCCGGACCGGTAGTAGTCACGTCTCCAGCGACAAGGGCACGTTTGCGCACCCCAGGCGCATGCTGGCTGACCGGGGCACTGGGTTCCGCCGGGGCGTTCCTGAGCACACGGCTGGCAACGGTATTCAGGTTCGGGCGGCGGCGATCCGCCAGCTTCACCGCTTCCAGCTCCGCATTCAGACGATTGATTTCCGCCTGCATATCACCGAGCTTTGCCTGCAAATCGGTAATCTGGGACAGCACCCCTTTTACCTTGCGGCTCTCCTGTTCGTACAACACCGCAGCGCCTCCAAAGGCCACCACGAAGACCAACAAAATCGAAAATTGACGCATTCAAGCCTCCCCTGCTTATGCGCGATTACTGTATATAATTCGGCGAATACTACCGGAAGTGGGGATATATTCCGTGAACTGGCATGTAAAACGCAAGTTCAATCTATGACCAGCAAGGCCGCTCCCTTCCTCATCGTATCGGGCGTGATCCGGTGTCCGAGCATAACAGCGATACCGGACCTGATCCGGTATCCAGCTTGGTAGCTCCGGATCCCGGCCTTTGCTGAGATAATGAAATGCGAGGTTTATTCAGATACCTCATCAAGCAAATCCAGAAACTCCAGGCTCGCCTGTTGCCGAATGGTGTGGCGGTGGTTGGCCCAGAGTTTGGCAATTTTTTCCTGATTACAGACTTTGCGGTCAACGTACACCCGCGTGTTTAATTCTCCGATAGGTTTGGGGCTCGGGCATTTGCTAAACACAAACTGGTTCGAGATGAGATCCATGAAAGGCCCCGACTTACTGCTGGGCATAATAAACAGCAGCTGCAGGCCCAGAGTCTCGGTCAGATAGCGAATCACCTCGCGGGAGCGGGACTCGTCCATCTTGGAAAATGCCTCATCCACCAATACCATTTTCAGGTGGCTGTTACCGTCATTGAAACGGAAGGCGGATGTCACCGCGGCGGAGCGAATGATATAGGCTGGGGTCTCCAATTGGCCGCCGGAGCCAGTCCCGTACTGGCTGAGCGCGATGGGTTCCTTACCCTGAGGCTCTTTGTAGATTTCGTAGTTGCGGTAGTTACGATAGTCACTGATGCGGTCGAGTTCACGGCGCGCCACCTGCTCGTCTTCGCTGAGTAGCATACCCAGCAACCGATCGCGGACCTTCTGATGCTTCGGATCCAGATCCGCATCAAACAGACTCTGCTCTTCGCCCAGGTTGGGCAATTCAATCACTGCTTTGAAGAAGTTCCAGTATTCCTTGAACTCGGGCACCCAGCGATAATCAAAGCGGAAGCGCTCGCGATCCGCGCCGAAACGGTGGTGTTCCAGCTCCAGATTCAAGTCGTCCAGCACGCGCTTACCATCGTTGATGGACTGATAAATCGCGTGACACAAATGGGTGACGAAGGTGGTGTTAAAGGATTTTTTCAGTCCTTGCAGCTGCTCGTGGCGGTCCACCAGCAGATTATTTTTCAGGCGATTGCGCAGTGCGGTCACCTGCTCCACCAGCTGACAAACCAGTTTAAATTGGCCTTCGCTGTGACCTGCGGCAAAATCGGGATCGAATGAGAGGGTATCGCCGGTACTGCAGCTGCTGTTGTAATCCATGACCGCCTTCAGCAACTGGTGGCTGTATTTCTGTAACAGACCGCGCCACTCGGCCACATCCAGGGAAAAATCGAAACCGTCGTCGGCTTGCGCGGCCTGGTCATCCGCTTTTTGCAGGGTCGATTCCGCATCGAAGTCCGGGGTAATCTGGGCGATACGCTGCACGGCGGCTTCGCTATCGGATAGCGCCTCGTCCAGCTGATCCAGCTGAGCGGACAGTGCCTGCAGCTGGCGTCCGATGCCATCGAGATTACTCTCCAGTTTGCCGGCAAGCTTTTGCAAACCAGCACCCTGCTGGCGTTCAGCTTCGAGTTTATCGTGCAGTTCGTTGGCCTGCTGCTCCAACTCAAGGCCATCGTTGAGATCAAGGTTGGACAGCGCCTGCTCCGCATTGCGGCCCTGACGCTGGGCATCCAGCGCGCTATCGACTGCATCCAGCAATTTCAGCGGGCTAAGGTTGCGCACAGCCTGCGCCAGTTTACGCAACTGTTGCTGCTGCTCATTTATTTGACCCGCCTCTTTCAGAAGCTGCTGTAGCGCGCGTTCCTGCGCGGCCAGTGCCCGCGCCCGCGCACCCTGCCCAAACACCAGCTCACTATCGTCAATATCGCACCGCCACATACTGTAGTTGCCGCTGGCGAGCCCTTCCGAGGTCAGGCCGCGTCGGGTGCCTTTCAGTTCTTCAGCGTCGCGCACCTGCAATACGGAACCGTAGGACGCCCGCAGATAATATTCTGCGGTCTTGTGGCTGAAGGACATCAACTCCACGATGGATTTATTCTGCGCGTCCAAACGCTCGGCATCCCGGCGGGCTTTGTCCCCCTGGATCACCCGCGCCCGGTTACTACGGCCCGGCATACTGCGTACGATACGCATCGCCTCCGCCTCGTAATCCGGGTCCACGATAATCGAGAAACGCGCCCCCCCCAGATAACCTTCCACCGCCATCTGCCAGCGCTCATCCAGCACTTCCACAAAATCACACAGCACCTGTGGCTCCGCCTGTGGACATTGCTCACGAATGGCCGCCAGTGCCTGGTCCACATACTGTGGGTAACGCACACGATTAGCGTGCAGATGCTGAATCCGGGATTCCTGCGTGTGCAACTGCTTTTGTACCTGCTGCACCTTCAGCTCGCCGCGGGACACCAGGTCGTTGACCTGATCCCGCAGGGTCACCTCGCCCGGTTCCGCTCCGGTCATCAGCTGCACGAATCGATTCTGCTGGGCCTCGAAGTTGGCCACCACTTCTCGCAGCGATTCCTGGGCGGACAGATCAACCCAGTCCTTGCCCAGCAGACCGTCCAGCTTTGGCAACGCATCACTGCGAGCGACCGCCTTGAGGGACTTGACCAGGCCACCGTCACTGAACGCCGGAATCTCAAGGGAAACGGAGGTGGAGCTCAACAGGGACAGCAGTTCGCCGGCGGCTTCCTGGTTAGCCGCAAACAATTGTTGCTGAGCCGCCAACGGCGCTGCCAGAGAAGACAGCGCGCGGTTAGCCTCGGCGATTTTCTGATCCAGCTCGTCTTTGCTGCGCAGCGCCGCCACGCCCTGACGCTGAGCCTGGATCGCCACCAGCTGTTCGCTCAGATGGCGGGTGCGACTCTCAGACTGGAGGATTTCCTGGCCGGTACGTTCGAGCTCCGCACGGGTTTCCTTCTGCCGGTTTTTGCCTTCCACATAGGTTTTCTGCACCCGCAACTGCTGGTGTTTGGCCTGCAGGTACTCCTGCACGCGCAATTGCAGCCACTGTTCGCTATACAGGTCCGCGGACTCGCCAATGCGTGCCAGAGCATCCACACGGTCAACAATTTCCCGCGCTTCCTGCTCCATACCATGAATGGTTTTCATCAGCTCGGAAACCGAGCGGATGGCTTCTCCGAGATCGCGCTTTTCCAGTACTTCCTGAGCGACAAAATCATTGATGCTCTTTACCGGCTTGTAGGCCATAAAGTTGGCAAATGTGCGCGCGGCGTGGGTAGCCTCACGATCCGGTACTGCATCCTTACGGCCGCGCAGTGCGCCATAAAGCCGCCTCAGGTAGGCTTTCTTTTTATCGTACTGCTCGACCTTACCGAACTGCTTGCTGACGACACTGTAAAACTTGTCCAACGGCAACAGATGCTTGCCGTCTTTGAATTCCTTGATGAAATCGCCCATGGCCAGCTGTTCGCCGGGGATCACGAAAAATTTCAGGTTGTCCTGGCGCGCCTGGGCAGGTTTAGAGCTGGTATCCAGATGTGCTCGAATCGCCATAACCGCGGTAAACGGCTCGCCGTCTTCGCCGTCGGTGGGGAAGAAATTACCGGCAATGTAACAATCGGTGGGCTGCAGGCGGGCGTAGCTGCCATCATCGCAGCCGAGTACATAAGACGCGAGCGTACGTACCTGCTTGCCGCCGCGACCGCGCTGGGTGGTCTCGTCCTGCCCCGGGTTGAAAGTGAACAGGGTATCGTGGGCTGCCGTCATCAGGGTCTGAATGGCGTCGGCCGCGGTGGTTTTGCCGGAGCCGTTGCCGCCAGAAAACAGGTTGATGGGGCCGAAGTCGTATTCCAGCTGGGGAATGTTGCCCCAGTTAATCAGGATGAGTTTTTTCAGAAACATACGTTTCGTGTGCTCGGTTTCATTTTTCTCGGTGGCAGATATGCCTTCGTCATGCCGGACTTGATCCGGCATCCAGTACTACGTAGCGCTGGATTCCGGCCTGCGCCGGAATGACGGCACTATTGTTCAGTGGCGAAGAGACTGTGATCTTCGCTGGTCGGGGTAATCCGTTCGGCTTGTTCTACTTCGTCTTTCGGCGCATCGCTTTCCAACAGCTGCGCCAGTGCGGATTCACTGACAAACTGCGCAATGGTCGGGCGCACCCGCAGCAGGGTTTCGGCCACGGCCTCGCTGTCTTCACCGTTGAATTGAATCAGGCGCAGCTGACGGAGTTTCTTCAGTAGCTGTTTGCGCTCGGCAAGTTTGTCCGGGAGGGACATCTTCAAAAGGTTGCGCAGGCCGAGCTCCAACGCCTCGAGCGTCAAGGCCACACAACCCTGATCATCCACCTGACCTTCCCGCAGAGATTTGTCGTACTCCACCCGCAACACCAGAATCGCCGCCACTTCCTGCTGCGACAGGCGCGCGCGGAAACCACCGTGATGCGGCTCTTCCTGATCCGGCATACCGGGGACTTCCGCCCCGGGTGGATAGACGCGGATAAACTGGAAACGGTTGTCGTGCTGCAAGCGCAGGCCCAGCGGCGCGATCCACTCGCGGATCAACTGTTCGCAACGCTGAAAGCGGTCGTACAGCACTGTTTCCACATTGCTTTCATCCCGGCAGATGACCCCGTAATCCAGCAGGCGCACCAGCAGTTCGGAAAATTCGTTGCGAGTCAGCCGGCACTGGGCCAGTGCCTCGTCCAAAGCCTGTTCAATCACGGTTTCTTCGACTCGGTTTTCAGTTCAAGGGTGTATTCATCGAATTGTTCAAAGTAATCGTTACTGGCGGTCTCGCCAGTGAAGGTCACCTCTACAAAGGGGCCGCTGCCATCCTGAGAAACGGCTGCCGCCTCCAGGGCATGGCTCATGGCGAGCAGGTCGCGGGCATTGGTCAACGGCAGCTCTGTACTAGTGACGACCTGGCCGGAACCCAGGGCATTACTCAGGTAGGTTCGCAGATCGCTACCGTTGAAATTGAAAGCCTGATCCAGCAATTGCTGCAGCACGATGCCACGCTGGCTATCGTCGTCGATAGGCGCTTCGTCTTCCACCAGGGTATTGACCGGCTGGCGGCGGCTGCGCTGCCACAGCTGGGTGTGCCTGGGATCAAACAATCGCAACTGGAAGGCAGCCAGGTCGCTGCCCAATTTGCCGAGTAATTCATCGCGATCGCTGTTTGCACCAAGCTCCTGGCACAGATCGGTAAAGGCACCTTCGGTGGTACTTTGCAGGTAGCTCAACTGGCGGATAATGATTTCCGCCCGCTTGGTAAAACCCTGCAGGGCCTGACGCAATGCCGGGAGCTTCACTTCACAGGCGCGGCGCATACGGTCTTCGATCGTATCCAGCATTAACCACAGCACAGACTGCCCTTCCGCGTGGAGCTCCGGCAACTGCTGACGCAGCCGTTGCTCCCACTCGGCTTTCTTACTGTTGTCTTTGCGGCGGATCTGGCCGATGACTCGGCTGATACTGTCGCGATGTTTTTCCACGCTATCCGCGGATAAGCGGATTGCCAGATCCGGCTGGAAACGACTCTCCATAAAGGAAAAAAATTCGTCGGTGGCCTGCTGCACGAGAATCTGTGCTTCCACCTCGCGCACCATTTCCCGTTTGCGCTCCTCCAGCTCTGCAATCATGTCGGTGAAGTCGGCAACAATACGCTCGGAATACTCCCAGGCGTCAATCAGGTCATAGACCTCGCCGCGATTGGCGAAAGCATCCAGGGAGTTCAGCGTGTTGCGGGTATTGCGGTGGCGGGTGCGTACGCGGGTGCTATTGAGTTCCACCATTGGCTGGGTAAACAGACGACCGCGGCGGCTGAAAGGATAAGAGACGGTCAGTGTGGCGGTGTCCACCAGCTTTTCCAACCAGCCGAATTCAACCAGGCTATTGAGTACCCAGGTCGCCTGTTCACGCAAGCCGCGAAAGCGCCCTTCCGACTCAGTGCTACCGTCGCTATCCAGTTGCGGGGCTCGAGTCAGTGCTTCGGCGAAAATTTCCAGTATCTGCTCGCGAGTCAGCGATTCGCCATAGTCCGCCTTCGCGGTGTAGAGGCGTTCATACAGCAGGCGCAGGCACTCGACCACCTGCTCACGGTATTTACCAGTGAGCGGGCGGAAGAAGTGCTGATAGGAATCTGCAAAGAACAACGGGCAGGCTTCCGAGTGGACGACTTATTGGTCTTCTGGTTTCTGGTTCAGTACGCAGTATTTGGTGTAATCACCGGCGTCTTTGAAGCTCCAGTCGCCCTTCGGGGTTTCATCCATTTTCTTGCACCAGGCATCGGAACCGTGCTTGGGTTCGCAGGCAGTGAGCAGGAATGCGGCGGAGAGGATACATGCAACTGAGAAGATCTTTTTCATGGTCGTTGTCTCTAATTTTTTATCTTTTATTTCGTCATTCCGGCGCATGCCGGAATGACGATGTAAGTAGCGCTTATCCGAACATTACTCCCGACGCCACTTGGTGCCTTCGCGGCTATCTTCCAATACCACGCCTTTAGCCTTGAGTTCCTCACGGATTTCATCAGCGCGGGCAAAGTTCTTGTCTTTCTTGCTCTGCTGACGCTCGGCGATCAGGGCTTCGATTTCCTCTTCATTGATCTCGTCGTCACCGCGGGATTGTTTGAACCAGGCTTCTGCATCCTGTTGTAGAATTCCCAGCATCTCGCCTGCGGCCAGCAACTGGCCCTTGAGTGCTGACTTGTGGGCATCGGCGGCCTTGTTCAGTTCGCGCGCCAACTGATGCAGCTCACTGATCGCGATCGGCGTATTCAGGTCGTCATGGAGGGCTTCGATAAACGCGGAGCCTTCCAGATTCGCTTCAGCCGCTTCAACGGATTGCGTTTCGCGCAGTGCGCCGTAAAGGCCATCGAGAGAACGCCAGGCCTGATCTAGCAGATCCGCACTGAAATTCAGCTCCGAGCGGTAGTGCGCTGACAGCAATGCGAAGCGCAGCACCTCACCGGGGTACTGTTGCAGCAGGTCGTTGACCATGCGGAAATTGCCCAGGGACTTGGACATTTTTTCACCGTCAATATTGACGTAGCCGTTGTGCATCCAGTAACGCACGAACTCCTTGCCGTTAGCGCAGCAGCTCTGAGCAATTTCATTCTCGTGGTGCGGGAAAGTAAGGTCACGGCCACCGCCGTGGATGTCGATGGTATCCCCGAGATGCTTTTTGATCATCGCCGAACACTCCAGGTGCCAGCCCGGACGACCGTAGCCCCAGGGACTGTCCCAACCCGGTTCATCTTCGGAAGACGGCTTCCACAGTACAAAGTCACCGGCGTATTTTTTATACGGTGCCACTTCCACACGGGCACCGGCGAGCATATCGTCGAGAGAACGCTTGGAGAGTTTGCCGTAGTCGTCCATAGACTGTACTGCGAAAAGCACGTGCCCTTCGGCCGCGTAGGCGTGCCCTTTTTCAACTAGCGCCTCGATCATGGCAATCATTTCTGGCAGGTGCTCGGTGGCATAGGGAGTCACATCCGGCTGCAGCGTATTGAGCGCGTGCATATCTTCGCAATAGGCCTGGGCAAACCGCGCGCTGAGGGCACCGATTTCCTCGCAGTTATCCCGCGCAGCCTTCATGATCTTGTCATCGATGTCGGTAATGTTGCGTGCGTATACCACATCGCTGTAGAGGCTTTTCAGTACGCGATAAAGGGTGTCAAACACCACCGCCGGGCGCGCGTTGCCGATGTGTACACGGTTGTACACGGTCGGACCGCACACATACATACGCACGCGGTCTTCCTGAATGGGCTTGAAGATTTCCTTTTCACCGGAGAAGGTGTTGTAAACCTTGAGAGACATCTCTTCTCGCTGTTTCTAATTTTGTGGCTTTTTGGTAACGGACGGTGGATGCGCTGCGCTTATCCACCCTTCGGCTCGGTCCCAACGCTCTGGATACCGGCTTTCGCCGGCATGACGAGTGTTTAATTCCGTCATTCCGGCGTATGCCGGAATCCAGCACCTGGGACCTATTTGTTTTGCTCTTTGGCCCAGCTATCACGCAACCCGATGGTGCGGTTGAACACCGGCTTTTCCGGCGTGCCGTATTTGCTGTCGCGGCAGAAATACCCGTTGCGCTCGAACTGATAGCCTTTTTCTGGCTGCGCTTCGGCGAGGCCGATTTCGGCTTTACAGCCGGTCAGCACTTTCAGGTTGTCCGGGTTGACGGACTCCAGGAAGTTTTTGTCACCAACATCCGGGGATTCCTCATTGAACAGGCGGTCGTATAAGCGCACTTCGCAATCGACATTGTTGTCCGCAGATACCCAGTGGATCACACCCTTCGGCTTGACCCCGTCGGCGGGATCTTTACCCAGGGTATCCAGGTCTACGGAACACAGCACTTCAACAATCTCGCCTGCATCGTTCTTGACGACTTCGTCCGCCTGGATCACGTAGGCGTTGCGCAGGCGCACTTTCTTGCCGAGTACCAGACGTTTGTACTTTTTGTTGGCTTCCTCGCGGAAGTCTTCCTGCTCGATATACAGGGTTTTGGTGAACGGCAGCTCACGCGCCGGCAGATCTTCGCGCACCGGGTGGCCCGGGGCGCTCAGTATTTCCTGCTGCCCGTCCGGGTAATTGGTGAGAGTCACCTTGAGCGGCTCCATCACACACATGGCGCGGGGGGCATTCTTATCCAGGTCGTCGCGGATCGCGTACTCCAGCATGCCCACGTCCACCGTGGAGTCGGAGCGGGTCACACCGATCATTTCGCAGAACTGGCGGATAGAGGCCGGAGTGACACCGCGGCGGCGCAGACCGGAAATGGTGGGCATACGCGGGTCGTCCCAGCCGTCCACAAAACCCTCGTCGACCAACTGCTTGAGCTTGCGCTTGGACACAACGGTGTAGTTCAGGTGCAGGCGGGCAAACTCGTACTGGCGCGGGCGCGCCGGCACCGGCAGGTTTTCGATAAACCAGTCGTACAGAGGCTTATGATCTTCGAACTCTAGGGTACAGATGGAGTGGCTGATCCCTTCAATGGCATCCGACTGGCCGTGGGCGAAGTCGTAGCTCGGATACACGCACCATTTGTCACCGGTCTGGTGATGGGCCATTTTCTTGATGCGATAGATAATTGGGTCGCGCAGGTTGATATTCGGCGCAGCCATATCGATCTTGGCGCGCAGGCTGCAGCTACCTTCGTCGAATTCGCCAGCGGTCATACGCGCAAACAGATCCAGGTTCTCTTCCACGGAACGGTCGCGGTAAGGACTGTTTTTACCGGGCTCTTTCAGGGTGCCCCGGTACTCCCGCGCCTGATCGGCAGTCAGGTCACAGACGTAGGCCTTGCCCTGCTCGATCAGGTAGATGGCCCACTGATGCAGCTGGTCGAAGTAGTCGGAGGTGTAGCGCACATCCCCTGCCCAATCGAACCCCAGCCAGGACACGTCGCGCTTGATCGCGTTTACGTATTCCTCTTCTTCTTTGGCCGGGTTGGTGTCGTCGAAACGCAGGTTACACTGGCCACCGAACTCTTTCGCCAGGCCAAAATTCAGGCAGATGGATTTGGCGTGACCGATATGCAGGTAACCGTTGGGCTCCGGCGGGAAACGGGTGGTCAATTGCTCGACGCGGCCCTCGGCCAGGTCTTCGCGAATGATGTTCTGGAGGAAGTGAGCGGGCTTGCTCTCGGATGTCATAGCTTTCTCTAAATCAACGACTCGAAGTAAGCGGCGGATTATAACGCAGATGGCTGCCGCCGCATGGGGTTTTCACTGCTTGGATGTTACCGGACTGCGCGGCTTGCGTCGGTCTGTGAACAGAGTATCATGCCGCCCCAAACCGACCCCGGACAGGACATTTTATGATCACTCTGCACACCACTTACGGCGACATCGCCATTGAACTGGATTTTGACAAGGCGCCGAAGACCGCCGCGAATTTCCTGCAGTACTGCCGCGACGACTTCTACACCGGCACCATCTTTCACCGGGTGATCAACAACTTCATGATTCAGGGCGGCGGCATGACCCCGAACATGGACCAGAAGCCGACCCGCGACGCTATTGAAAACGAAGCCGACAACGGTCTGAAAAACGACACCGGCACCCTGGCCATGGCACGTACCATGGACCCGCACTCCGCCACTGCGCAATTCTTCATCAACGTGAAGGACAACGATTTCCTGAACTTCCGTGCCAAAGACGCACAGGGCTGGGGCTATTGTGTATTCGGTAAAGTGGTTGACGGTATGGACGTGGTCAACAAGATCAAAGACGTTCCCACCGGCAGCAACGGCTTCCACCAGGACGTCCCCACCGAGACCATCGAAATTACCGGTGTGACCGTGTCCAACGCCTACGCAGACAAGTAAGCGGACCTCGCGTACCTACTTCTCACACCTAGCGACCCCGGGCGGAGCAGACCAGTGGCAACCTACCTGATTTCAGACCTGCACCTGGACGAATCCCGCCCGGACATTACCCGGGCCTTTTTCGAGTTCCTGAAAGGGCCTGCGGCTAGCGCGGACGCGCTGTATATTCTCGGCGACTTTTTCGAAGTATGGATCGGGGACGATGACGATGCCCCCCTGATCGAAGAAGTTGCGCGACAACTCTACACCTACTCCACCTCCGGCCCCGACCTTTACCTGATGCACGGCAACCGGGACTTCCTGATGGGTGAGGACTTCGCCCAGCGCTGCGGCGCCACCCTGCTTCCGGATCCGAGCCTGGTAGAACTGGCGGGTCAGCCAGTCCTGCTGATGCACGGTGACAGCCTGTGCACCCGGGACCAGGAATACATGGCGTTCCGCCGGCAGGCCCGCAACCCGCTGTGGCAACAGGGCCTGCTCGCCAAACCCCTCGATGAGCGCCGCCAGATTGCCGCGCAGATCCGCGCCACCTCAAAATCCATGAACAGCCTGAAGGCGGAAGACATCATGGACGTGACCCCGGAAGAAGTGGTTAAAGCGATGGAAACCCACGGCGCCCAGACGCTGGTCCACGGACACACACATCGCCCGGACCGCCATGCAATGACTGCAAATGGACGGCCAGCTGAACGCATAGTGCTCGGCGACTGGGGTAAGTTTGCGTGGTGTATCAGGGCAGATGAAAGCGGCCTGTCATTGCAACACTGGCCAATCGAACCCTGAACCACTCAGCGTGGTCAGGCAGGCAAAAAAACGGGGCACAAAATGTGCCCCGCTTTCGTATAACGCGATACCCACTCAATCAGGCCGCACCGCCATTGGGTAATCCGTTTAGATCACCCGCGCCAACATCAGCGGTCGATTCGATTGACGCTTCCGCCGCTTTCAACGCGTCACTCAGGGTTTCAAACGTGCCTGAGGCAGGAATCCGACCGTTCAGGCCCTTCAGTACTTTGTGCACCTCTTCATTCATCCCCGCCAGATAGAGCTGCTTACCGCTACTCTTGGCATCCGCGGCAATTGTCTCTACCGCAAGTGCCGCAGACAGGTCGAGATACGGCACCGAGGAGAAGTTCAGGATCAGCACCCGCGATTCCTTACTGCTTTGTTCGCGCACATGATGCCCCAGGTCTGCCGCCGCACCAAAACTGAGCGGGCCGCTGAACTCAAACAGGGCAATGCGATCGCGATTGCGCTGCAGAATAGCCTTGTCTTCCTCGCTATCCAGGTGCTCCGGCAGGTTGCGTAGACGCTCGATCTGCAAGCTCGCCACCTGCTTCACATACGCCAGGGCTGCCAGTACCACACCGGCCGCGACCGCAGTGATCAGATCGACAAACACCGTCATGCTGAGCACAAGCACCATCAGCAGCAGATCCCAACGGGGGCCCTGATGTGCACGCTTTAGGTATTTCCAATCAATAATATCCAGGCCAACTTTCACAAGAATACCGGCCAGTACGGCCTGAGGAATATTCTCCGCCAGCGGACCGAGCCCCAACGCCACGGCGAGCAACACCAGGGCATGAGTCATGCCCGAGATACGGGTCTGACCGCCGGAACGGATGTTCACCACAGTCCGCATGGTGGCTCCCGCGCCGGCAATACCGCCGATGAATCCAGCCGCTGTATTACCAATACCCTGACCAATCAGCTCCTTATTGCTGTGGTGCCGGGTCCGGGACATATTATCCGCCACCAGAGAAGTGAGCAGACTATCAAGAGAGCCGAGAATCGCGAGGATGATCGCAGCCTCCACCACCAGCATCATATTTTCGCCACCCAGAACCGGCATATGCAGCTCCGGCAAACCGGTGGGGATACTGCCAAGAATCGGCACATCCAAGGCGAAATAAGCGACTACGGTACCCAGAATCAAAGCAGCCAATGGGCCAGGCAGATAGCGCCCCCACTTACCCGGCCACAGATAAACCATCGCCAGCGTAGCGAGGCCAAGCACCAGGTTGGCGGGATGAATCGAGGAAATGGCTTCTGGCACATTGCCCAGCGCCCCCAGCACACCACTTGGCGACGCATGTCCCAGCAGCGGGTTCAGCTGAAGAATGATAATGATGACACCGATACCGGTCATAAAGCCGGAAATCACCGGATAAGGCACCAGGCGGATATAGTGCCCGATACCGAGAACCCCGAAGGCGATTTGCAGTGCGCCAGCGAGCATCACCGCGGTAAATATGAGTGCGGCATCCCCGGAAAGGCTGGCAAACAGCCCCGCCAGAACCACCACCATTGGTCCAGTCGGACCAGAAATTTGCGGGCCGGTGCCCCCAAACAATGCGGCGAAGAAACCCACCGCAATTGCACCGTACATGCCGGCCATGGGGCCGAGCCCGGAGGCCACACCCAGGGCCAGTGCCAATGGCAAGGCAACGACACCGGCGGTAATACCCCCGGTAATGTCGCCGCGCAGATTAGACAGGTCGAACTTCATTACTACGGTACCTCTTTTACTTCAGGATCTTCCTTGCAAGGGGCAGAGCAGCCCCTTCAGTCAGTACAAAACGCAGACGACATACACTCTGGAAGCCGACAGGATCAGTTTCCGCAGGTGTCCTTGGCCACAGAGTCCGCCAGATCACCGAACATCGCGCGGTAGCGCTCATCCATCGGCTTGAACTCGCGAGTGGACTCGTCGAAGCACAGCACCTCACCACTGCCAATGTTGTAAACCCAGCCGTGCAGAGTGACCCGCCCATTGGCAAGACCGCTGGCTACCGCGGGATGGGTACGCAGGTGTTGCAATTGTTGGACCACATTCTCACAGATCACTTCGTCGAGGTGCGCCTTACTCAGCTCACCGTGGCGATCCCGCACCACATCGGTGGCGGACCGGCAGTGGCCAAGCCACTCCCTGACGTGAGGCAGCGAGTCAAGGTTTTCCGGTTCGATGGCACCTTTCATGGCGCCGCAATCGGTATGACCACAGATCACAATGTGTGAAACACCCAGGGCGGCAACCGCAAACTCGATAGACGCGGTCATACCACCGGAATGATTGCTATGCGGTGGCACCACGTTGCCGGCGTTCCGGCAGATAAACAGCTCACCGGGCTCGGTCTGGGTAACAAGATTCGGGTCAATCCGGGAATCGGCACAGGTGATAAACAGGACTTCAGGGTTCTGGCCGTCGGCCAGCTTCGAAAAACGCGCCTTTTTGGTGGGATAAACTTCTTTCTGAAACTTGGCCACACCGGAAATTACGTGCTCCATCATTACTCCTTGCAATCATTCTGGAACGGGCATTCAACTTGGAATCCATTATTTTTTGATAGTTCAATAAGTTAAAATACCTATTGCTGATAATCATAAGTTATCAAAAACTACTGAGCTGCCATGCCAAAATCCACACAGCCCCCCAGTTTCAAACAGCTGGAATATTTTGTGACCATAGCGTCACACTCAAGTTTTCGCCGCGCCGCCGAAGAGTTGAGAGTCAGTCAGCCTGCCCTCACCTCACAGATTCAGGCGCTGGAGAACAATCTCGGTATTCCATTATTTGAGCGCAATCGCTCTGGCACCCTGCTCACCCCCGAGGGCCGCGAGCTGCTTGAACACGCAAAGCAACTTATACTCGGAGTTCGCGAATTTTCGCAGCATGCAAGCCTTATTTCAGAGGGGCATCAAAGCACTTACAAGTTGGGAGTACCTCCGACCCTGGGCCCGTATTTGCTTCCCAATGTGTTGCCGGCACTCCATCACCGGCATCACAAACTGAAACTGTACGTTCGGGAAGCTCCGCCCAATCGCCTGCTCCAGTCACTCACCGAAGGCCTTTACGACATTGCGATCGTGCCTCTACCGGTGAAGCGCGACGATATTGCCGTTGAGCCTCTATTTACCGAGCCGCTCAAATTTGTTGTACCCGCCGACCACCGGCTCGCCGGTAAAGCGCAGGTGACACCATCACAACTCAAGGGAGAAAAGGTGCTGACCCTGGAAGGACAACATCACTTCCACCATCAGGTGCAGGAAATATGCGAACGCCTGGGCGCCCAGCTACAGCGAGATTACGAGGGCACCAGCCTGGACACACTGCGCCAGATGGTCGTGATGGGGTTGGGTGTCGCATTCTTACCCGGACTGTATGTACATTCTGAAATGCACAACCCGGAGGCACTGCACGTGAGTGAGCTGCGCGCCAAACCGATCCGGCGGCAGCATGGACTGGTGTGGAGAGCCAGCGCTCCGGCGCGGCGCTTTTACCGGGAACTGGCCAGTGACTTGCGTACCATTGTGGCGGAGCGCCTGGGCGATGTGGTCGAGGTGTACAAATAGCCACGTAAACAATTACGCGAGACTGGGTACACCACTGTGAAAGCGAAATTCGTCATCGCCACCCTGTACCAGGTCGCGCTCCACCTCCAGTATTACCTGCACCCGCGGCTGTATATCTTCGCTCGTCGCCTTCTGCGCAAGCGTCAGATAATCGCGAAAGTGCCGCGCCTCAGATTTCAGTAGAGACAGATAAAACTTCTGCAGCTCATCATCCAGATGCGGGGCAATTCGCGCAAACCTTTCGCAGGAGCGCGCCTCGATGATCGCACCACAGATCAGCGTATCCACCAGCCGACCGGGCTCTTCGCGACGCACTTGGTCGCGCAAGCCCGCCGCATAGCGCGACGCGGTGACGTGCGGATAGCGGATCCCCCGCTTCTTCATGATTGCGATCACCTGCTCAAAATGTCGCAGCTCCTCACGTGCCAGGCGCGACATCTTATTCAGCAGCTCAAAATTATCCAGGTAGCGAAACATCAGGTTCAACGCCGTTCCGGCGGCCTTCTTTTCACAATTCGCGTGGTCAACCAGCATCATTTCCGGCTCAGCGAGTGCCGCCTCAATCCAGGCGTCTGGGGTTTTACACAACAGAAAGTCGTGGATGGCGGATAGGTCGGGAACCGGGGCACTACTCATATCAGAACTCATGGCAAGACGGACGCGGACACCCGGAGGCACACGCCTCCCGGCGCGGCGCATTATAGCGCCCCTCCCCGCCTTTTGTTGACCGGATTACGAAGCTCGGAGTTGGTCCATAGGTTAGCCAGCTTCGTTTGATAACGACTTATTAAGTGGATTATTATTACGCATAACCGATCGCCAGGGCCGACTCGCGGCACCGTGAAGGCACTGCGATCCCACCACCGCTCATCAAACAGAGCTGGCACCCAAAATGTCGGACATTGAACACTCGGCACTCAAGCTGAAAAATCTGCGCAACGCCCTTGCCGAGACTCTGGCACAGATGCACCACCTCGCTGAGAACCTGGCGCAGCAAACATCGGCACTGGACTCAATCACCCCCCCCTGGGGACATTACCTGTTGAGACCTGACTTTGCCGTCGACACAGCGGAACGACTCGGTGTACCGTTCGAGCGTCCTTTCACCCTGGCAGCCGCGCTATTTCGCAATCTCGACTACGGCGATCAGCACCAGCCAGGGGACGCACGGCATACGCTGCAGATCCCTGGAATATTGGCAGTCCCACCCGACATGATTGACCTCGCGCTTCGCCTGAATGCAGCAAAAGCGACGTTCCAGCAAATCACTGCCAACATCAAACAGGCCCTCGCTCCGCGCCCCGCCTTGGAACGCGACCAACAATTACGCGATATGCTGGGTGATGCGGGATTTCCCCGCGCGCACCTGCGTCAATGTTACCGCCAGATTCTGCTCTGCCCTCAGCGCCCGGATGCCATCGCTCTGAGCTGGATAAAAGCCCGCAAGTCCATCAAGAAGGTGAGTGTTGCCTGGTGTGAGCGAAAGCTGGTGCAACTGGACCCACAGGGACAGGACACCGGGATTCAATATCAGCGGCAGCTGTTGGCGGGACTGCACCGCGACGAGCACGATAACTTACGCCAGGTTCAAATTCAGAGCAGAGCGAATCTTCAGGTAGCGGAGATTTTTCGTGCGCGAGAAGATCTGGCACGGGAGGAATATCGACAGGTGGGCTATTCTGCCATGCCGGTACTCATCAACAGCGAGGGAGACCGCTCTTTACCGGAATTCACCGGCGTAGATCACAACCCACCCACGAGCCGGCGGCGCACGCGCCGGGACTTGAAAGTAGACAAAACGCCGTTCCTAGCGGCATTGCGAGTACATCTCATCCGGCCGCACTCGTCTGATCGGACATAAGGGACGGCATTCAGGGCTGCAGGCGATCGACAGCCAGTTCCGCACTGGATTGGCACGCCGACAGCAGCGAACGGAATTCTGACTCCTCGAGAATGCCTGCCTCCTGTCGCACCTGCGCTAAAAATGCTTCCTCGCGAGAGCGGCAATAGGCCAACATCGCGTCGCTGCCGTGTTCCGCAAAAATACCTGACAGCTGCTCCTGCACCTGCAGTACGGCCTCTCGATCAGGATCTGGTTCCGCCGGCAAATCACCAGTGTCCCGGATCGCCGCCGCCAATTTCCCCGCCAGCTGCTCGCGCTCCGTCGCGAGTGCGCCACACAACGCCACCACTTCCACCCCAACCTCGTGGTCAGCAACGAACTGGAAATGTGAAAGAGTTTCAAGGGCCCAGCTGTGCAGCCACTGCAAAGCGACCTGGATGTCATCTCTCAAAAAACTCATTCGAATGATCCTCTGTACGAATACACCTGAAAGCCCACAATTCTTGCTGTGAAAACTTTTGCTACATCGATGCGCTGGACGGCACCACCGCTTCAATCACACCCGCCACAACCCGAATACTCACCGGCGTTTTCGCCACAGGCTCGCCATCCGCGTGAACAGCCATCCCCGGAGGCGAAGTCTCGATATGTACCTCTGCACCCGACTCCGTAAATATCCGCTGGGATACGCGATGCTGCCCGAGACGAATAAACGGCGCCAGCGACAGCAGTTCGAGCAGGCCTTGCGGCTTCAGACTATACAGATGTAGGCGGCTATCGCTAATGGTAGCCTCCTCGTGCACAACATTACCGCCACCGTAAAAGCGACCATTCCCCACCGCAAGCTGCATCGAACGCAGGCGAAACTTTCGGCCATCTATCTCAAGCCGGACTTTAAACTGGTTGCGACGTGTCAACGCTTCACTCACCGCCTTGAGATAGCTGAATACGCCCCAGCGACGTTTCACATCGGGCGTAAGCGCCTCAGTTACCTGCACTCCCAGCCCAAGGTTTGCGACATTGAAAAAATATTCATCACCGATCTGTGCCAGATCAATGCGCGTCTTGCGCCCATCCCTAATGGCCTTGAACGACTGCTCCAGCGACTCTATGCCGAGTGAGCGCGCCAGATCGTTGGCAGTGCCCATCGGCAATACCGCAAACGGCAGACCCCGCTCTACCAGCGCCCTGGCACATCCACTGACGGTGCCATCGCCACCACCAATAGCCACAATATCTACCCGGGCGCCGTGAATACTGGCGGCCGCATCTTCCGGGCCGCAGGTCTCCCGCACTTCAACCGACCAGCCAGCCTCGCGCAACTGGCTCACACCGGCGTCCAATTGATCGGCACGGTCCCCACCACTGCGGCTGGCAGGATTAATCAGTACAAGAAGCTGTTTATCGGCGGGATTTGAGGCGTGAGGCAAGCGAGACTCCTTGTTTTCCGGGCGTCACCCACCCGCGACTGCGATCCAATGTTTAACACACAAAGACGGTGGAATCGGTTACTGGGCTGCCGAGGTCAGCCCGGGCGCGACAAACCGCAGATAGTACGCCTGCGAGAGCGCGTAAAAGTCGTCATCAATGCGTTTGCGCAATTCCGTCAGTGGCACACCCCGCGCCGCCGGGGTCAGGCGCAGCCCGAATTCCGCAGGGTTCGCGATCTGACTGGCCCCCGCCCGCAACAGCTCAAACACCCAGCAATAGGGGTTCTGATCTTCATTAAAACGAATCTGCTGATGTCGCAACTGTGATAGCAGTAGATTCTGATCGATAATCTCAAACTGGCTGCGCACCGCATTTGCAAGATAACCGTCACGGCGCTCCGCTATGATGCGGCGCTGCTCTTCCGAGTAAGCATTCCAGTTGATAACCTCGTGCGCAAAACGCTTACAGCCACGGCAAACATTGTCGCCGATACCGGTGGAGCAGACGCCAATACACGGCGTGCGGACTTTTTTATAGATCGCCATGCAGCGAAAATACCTCTTCTGCCTGCCGCCACCTGTGCCGCTCGCGGTACTCGCCAGCCGCTGGGGCGCTGAAAATTCGTGGGAAACGCGGTGAATCGAGGCGGCACAGAATAGCATTTCCGTTAGGCGATTACGCCCATTCATCACATGGATAATGGCGCGCCACAGGCGCCAGAATGCGATTGATTCTCACTTGAAATCGCGCACCCGTACAGACCTTTATTTGTTTCATGAATGGTGAAAATTCGCGTAAGTTATTGATTTTTCAACGAACTTAACAGCGTTAACCGAGTAATGTAGAATTCGCCACCCGCTTCCAGCGGCCATTGATGTAAAACGGAGTTCAACGGACGGCGTCAGCCGCGCAGAACTCCAGGAAAGCTGTTGGTTCCACCCCATACACCAAAGAGGGAATTATCCGTGCTTGAAGCCTATCGCAAACACGTCGCCGAGCGCGCCGAACAGAATATCCCACCCAAGCCCCTGAATGCCGAGCAGGTTGCCGGCCTGGTGGAACTGCTGAAAAACCCGCCCGCGGGTGAAGAGCAGGAACTGCTGGACCTGATCACCAACCGTGTACCGCCGGGTGTGGACGAGGCTGCCTACGTGAAGGCTGGTTTCCTCACTGCCATCGTCAAAGGTGAAGCGGAATCTCCGCTGATCGACAGAGAACACGCCACCAAACTGCTGGGCATGATGCTGGGCGGCTACAACATCGCCACTCTGGTAGATCTGCTGGACGACAAAGACCTGGCCGAACTGGCCGGCGAACAGCTGAAAGGCACCCTGCTGATGTTTGACGCCTTCCACGACGTGGAAGAGAAAGTGAAAGCCGGCAACGAAGTGGCCAAAGCCGTAATCCAGTCCTGGGCGGACGGCGAGTGGTTCACCAAGCGCGACAAAGTCGCCGAGAGCATCAAGGTTGCTGTCTTCAAGGTGACCGGTGAAACCAACACCGACGACCTGTCCCCGGCCCCGGACGCCTGGTCCCGCCCGGACATCCCCCTGCACGCCCGCGCCATGTACAAAATGACCCGAGATGGCCTCACGCCGGAAGAGCACGGTGTTACCGGCCCCATGAGCCAGATCGAAGAAATTCAGGCCAAAGGTCTGCCGGTCGCTTTCGTCGGCGATGTTGTGGGCACCGGTTCTTCCCGTAAGTCCGCCACCAACTCCGTACTGTGGTTCTTCGGCGAAGAACTGCCCGGCGTACCGAACAAGAAAGGCGGCGGCATCTGCATCGGCGGCAAAGTAGCCCCGATTTTCTACAACACCATGGAAGATGCCGGCGCACTGGTCTTCGAAGCCCCGGTTGACGACCTGAACATGGGCGACGTGATCGAGATCCGTCCATACGAAGGCAAGATTCTGTCTGAAGACGGCAAGGTGCTGTCTGAATTCGAACTGAAGTCCGACGTGCTGCTGGACGAAGTGCAGGCCGGTGGCCGTATCAACCTGATCGTTGGCCGTGGTCTGACCACCAAGGCACGCGAATCTCTGGGACTCGGCCCGTCTGACCTGTTCCGCCTGCCGGAGCAGCCGAACGACACCGGCAAGGGCTACACCCTCGCGCAAAAAATGGTGGGTAAAGCCTGTGGTATGGAAGGCGTCCGTCCGGGCACCTACTGCGAGCCGAAGATGACCACCGTTGGCTCCCAGGACACCACTGGCCCGATGACCCGTGACGAACTGAAAGACCTGGCGTGCCTCGGCTTCCAGGCCGACCTCACCATGCAGTCTTTCTGTCACACCGCGGCTTACCCGAAGCCTGTTGATATCGACACCCAGCACACCCTGCCGGACTTCATCATGAACCGCGGTGGCGTTTCCCTGCGTCCGGGTGACGGCATCATCCACAGCTGGCTGAACCGCATGCTGCTGCCGGACACCGTAGGTACCGGTGGTGACTCCCACACCCGTTTCCCCATGGGCATCTCCTTCCCGGCCGGCTCCGGTCTGGTGGCGTTTGCCGCTGCCACCGGTGTAATGCCGCTGGACATGCCGGAATCCGTACTGGTGCGCTTCAAGGGCGAAATGCAGCCGGGCATCACCCTGCGTGACCTGGTACACGCCATCCCTTACTACGCGATTCAGGAAGGTCTGCTGACCGTCGAGAAGAAAGGCAAGAAGAACATCTTCTCCGGCCGCATCCTCGAGATCGAAGGTCTGGACAACCTGACCGTAGAGCAGGCGTTCGAACTGTCCGACGCCTCCGCCGAGCGCTCCGCTGCTGGCTGTACCATCAAGCTGCCGGAAGACTCCATCGCCGAGTACCTGCGTTCCAACATCACCCTGCTGCGCTGGATGATTGCGGAAGGCTACGGCGACAAGCGCACCCTGGAACGTCGTGCACGCGCCATGGAAGCCTGGCTGGAAAAACCGGAACTGATGAGTGCCGACGCCGACGCGGAATACGCGGCTGTGATCGAAATCGATCTGGCGGACGTGAAAGAGCCCATCGTGTGCTGCCCGAACGACCCGGACGATGCCAAGCTGCTGTCCGACGTGGCCGGCGACAAGGTAGATGAAGTATTTATCGGCTCCTGCATGACCAACATCGGTCACTTCCGCGCTGCCGGTAAACTGCTGCAGCAACATAAAGGCGGTATCTCCACCCGCATGTGGATCTCTCCGCCTACCAAGATGGACGAGCACCAGCTGATGGAAGAAGGCTACTACAACATCTACGGCTCCGCCGGTGCACGCACCGAGATGCCGGGATGCTCACTGTGCATGGGTAACCAGGCACGTGTAGCCCCGAACAGCACCGTACTGTCCACCTCTACCCGTAACTTCCCCAACCGCCTCGGCGACGGTGCCAACGTGTACCTGACCTCCGCGGAACTGGCCTCTGTAGGCGCCATCCTGGGCAAACTGCCGACCCCGGCGGAATACCAGGAATACGCCCAGAACCTGAACTCCATGTCTGCGGAAATCTACCGCTACCTGAACTTCGATCAGATTGAAGACTTCCAGAAGTCTGCCGAAGAAGGTAAGCGCATCGCCGCAACCGAGATTCAGGATGTTGCTGTTTAAGTGACGGACTGAGGATCAGAGAGCCCTGCTCGAAAGAGCGGGGCTTTTTTTGTCGATGGAATCAACGCTGAACAGGAGCTTGCATGTCGCTAAATTGGAATTTGACCACCGAAAACTCTCTCCCTGGCGCCTCGTCGCAAAGTGATCGCGAATACACGATCTATCAGACAAAGGCTGAAGGCTCGGATGGACAGGACATACGACACGTGATCGAAGCGAGTATCGATAAAGCCTGTGAACACCTGGAGGACAACCTCCAGGACGACTCCCGCTATCTGCTTTTTGGGTGGAACGTCGACACCTCGACCCTGACCATCGTGGTCACCGACGACGAAAAGGTGCGAGACGCACGAGAGGTGGTGCGATGCAAGTTCGTAGCAATTGATGTGCAGCTGGACGTTGAAGATATCCAGTATTGGATCAAGGACTACCTGACCACCTGTGTGCCCTTCCTGCAATATTCACTGATTGCCGCCTTCCATCTGGAGTCCAGGGAAAATTGCACTTTACTTTGAGAGAAGCAGACTATCTGGGGCCGACAAATCCAGTAATCGCCCTCTATCTTCCCCACCGCCCCGAGGGGTTGGATGAGTTGGTCGCGGCGCCGGATGCCGGTCGGTTAATGGAAAATAACTCCAACCACTGGCGGAAAATCGTGACCTTACTGGCAAAAATTGCCAGTCCGCAGGAAGAGTGGCGCAGCTTCAGGGACGATGAATTATTTGAGCGCACGGCGCTGTGCTTTACGCCGCATCTGAAGAGATTGCCGGGGTGGCACTGGATAGGAGGTAAGGAGAATCTGCAGCGTTTCAGTATTGAAGGGCTGAATGCTCAGCCTTTGAGAGGGGCCCCGGAAGTTGCTCTCGACGTGGAGAAACGCATCCTTCTGACGCCCTACCCCGACTACCGCCAGCTCAGTAATGCAACGGTAGCCGAAATTCGCAAAGCACTGGACCACACAGGGTTTTATACCAAGCGCTAGGGGCTACTCGCGATAGCAGCCCCAGCGCGCAGCGATAGGATTAGTGGACGCCTCAGCGGCGTGAAAGTGTGGAGCCGCGGGCATCCAGGCCGGCCAGGATGGCCTTCATCTCATCCGCTTCTTCTTGAACCTTCCGGGCTTTCGCAGCCGCTATACGGGCTTTCTCCGCCTCAATACCCGCCTTGATGGCCCGCTCTTTGGCAGCGCTTCCGGTGCGGCCGGTGGCCAGTTTTTCCTTGACCGGTTTACTGGTCTTCGGCTTTGTTGGCGCTCCCGAAGCTGGCTTCACCCGAGTCACGCGTGTTTTTGCCTTCGGCGCCAGTGCGGACTTGGTGGTGCCGGGCTTTACCGTCTTGATACCCACCAGACTCTTGGCATTCAGCGCGTCCAGAGCCTCCTCGACCATCTCCTGCAACTCCACACGGTCTTCGGCTACGGCAAATAAATCCGCGGAGAACGCGCCTGCGCCAAATTTTTTCAGTTCATCATAAAACGGATGATCGATGCCCAGAGATACCGCGGCCTGAATCTGCTCAAAGCGGGCTTCCGGGGTCATGCCTTCCCGCGCGGTGCCCACCCATACTTGATCCGTATCCTCATTGGTCAGGGTAAATACGATCATAGAAACTCAGTCAACCTCTTCATATCCAGACGGGCGGGTCAGAAGTGGATCACCTGCCAAACTGACCCGCGAAAAGGTCGCGCATTCTAATGATTAAAAAGTAAATGTGCAGACTTGACTTGCGGAATCTGCTCGATACATTTGCGCTGGAATATTTATCGCTGCGAAATCATGAATCTCCCGTATTTTCTCGGCTGTCCCCAGTGGCAGCATCCGGTCTGGAATGCACGACTACCTCCGGGAGCCACGCCGCTCGAACGCTACAGTCAGGTGCTGAATTGTGTCGAGGGCAACACTACCTTCTACGCCACCCCGAGTCAGGCGCAATGCGCTCAGTGGCGGAGCCAGGTTCCCGATGATTTTCGCTTTCTGCTCAAGTTTCCCCGCAGTATCAGCCACGATCACCTTCTCGCCCCACCACAAAAATTGGTGACCGAATTTCTGGAGATCGTCTCTCCGCTGAATGACGTTCTGGGCCCGTTTCTGCTGCAGTTGCCGGCGACATTCGGCCCACAGCAGTTGAGCAATCTCTGGCGGTTTATGGATGATCTCCCGGATCCATTTTTCTGCACAGTGGAAGTCCGACACTCCGCATTCTTCCAAAAAGGTGACGCAGAGCGCGCCCTGAACCGGGGGTTGCGCGAGCGCAAGTGCGCACGTGTGTGCCTGGACAGCCGCGGCCTGTTTGCGGCAAAAGCGGAGAGCCCGTCAATCGTGGATGCGCAGCGCAAGAAACCGAATGTGCCAGTGCACCTGCTACCGGTTGATGCGCCGCCGGTGATTCGCTATATCGGCCACCCGGATCTGGAGAGCAATCGGGAATATCTGCCCCCCTGGGTTGAGCGAGTGGCGAACTGGATCGAACAGGGAACCCGACCGTACGTTTTCATCCATATGCCGGATAACGGAGATGCGCTGAACCTGGTCACCTTATGGACCGAACTGCTCCACGCCCGGCTGCCGCAGGCTCCTGTCATGCGCTTTAACCCAAAACAGCCCCAAATGGGGCTGTTCTAGCGCGACCTGCGATGCAGTATCTCTGCAAGGAAAAAGGTTGTCAGAAGGTATAAGTGATCGCGGCAAACCCTTTGATGACATAGTCATCGCCCACAATCGGGCTATCCGAGATATCGTTCCCCAGATACTCGGCATTGATGTCCAGCACCAGACGCCAGTGCTCGGTAATTTCCAGCATCCCACCAATGCCCGCCTCCACCGTTACGGTGCTGCCGACGTCGTACGCTGGGCGCCCAGGCAGCGCGCCCCAGGTCGGCACGCCAAAATCGTAGTTGGCGAGATCACTGCTCAGCCAGTTAACACCGAGCGACGGCGCCCAGTTGATGTTGCCATTCTGAAACCCTCTCGATACCCGCAGCTCGGCGGTGCCGCCACCAAATCGATCGAGTACGTCGTGCTGATAGCGAAAATCCACATCGATACGGTTAGGACCGTCGTACACCAGCCCGACACCCGCCATCAGAGTGCTGTCCCGGTCACCCAGCCCTGTCAATACGGGGCTGTCGTCCTCTTCATAGGCACCAACCCGGTAGGTGGCATTCACTGCAAACCGGAAAGTATCGCTGCCCCACAAACCATAGCGCAGGCTTGGCCCTACCCATTGCAGGCGCTCGCCAAAATAGGTGATGGCCGGGATTACCTGAATGACGGTGGCATCCGAACCGACATAGGGGCTGCTGCGTCCGATGACGCCGAGCCCAACACCCCACTGGCCAAATTCGCCCAGCACTTCATACAATTCGATGTCGACCGGTTTGGTTTCGCCTTCTGCCAGTGAAAAGCTCGCACGCTGAAAGCTGGGAGGCCCCTTCGGCCGGTAGCCGTTTGAAAGGCCGATCGGCTCCTTTGGAATTCCGATAAACGTGCGATCCAGGGCGCCATTGTTGTTGGAATCCGCGTAGACAAGCAGGGCTACTGCGCCGGGGCGCACACCTTCAATACGGTATATACCTTCGCGATTGACCGACAATGGAATTTCCCGGGATGGACTGCGGAAATCCCCAAAGGCGTCCGGGTTGTCATACACCTGAAACATCAGGCTTCCCTCTGCAGGTGCATTGATCACCCGCACCTCAAGTGCCGCCGCCAGAAGCAGACCTGGACTCAACAGGGCGCAAAAAAATACGGTAATCGCGGGCAGTATTCGACCAGGTGCTGACATGAGAGTTATTTCCGCGGGAATTTGTCTGGAGGTTTTTCCGTATGTTACGCAGTTTCAGTTTAGTGGATCACCCCCATTGCGATTAATGCACCACAAATAAAAATGGGCGCCCCCAGGGCACCCATTCGGTGGCGAATGCATCCGTGCACTAGCGACCCAGATTCATCACCTTGTGCCAGGCGTTGGCGAAGTCATCGACAAACTTCTGCTTCGCATCGTCGGCGGAATAAAACTCGGCCACCGCACGCAACTCGGAGTTGGAGCCAAAGATCAGGTCCACTGGCGTTGCAGACCATTTCACCTTTCCGGTTTTGCGATCTTTACCCTCGTACAGATTGTCACCGGATTTACTCCACACCGTGGACATATCCACGAGATTGACAAAGAAATCATTGCTGAGCGTGCCGGGCTTGTCCGTAAACACGCCGTTTGCCGATTTATCACTGTTGGTGTTCATGGTACGCATTCCACCGATCAGCACGGCCATCTCCGGAACGCTCAGGTCGAGCATGCTTGCCTTGTCTACCATCGCTTCCGCCGGTGACAGGGTATTACCCTTGCCATAGTAGTTGCGGAACGCATCGGCTCTGGGCTCCAACCAGCTAAAGGACTCCACGTCCGTCTGCTCCGCCGTGGCGTCATTGCGACCGGGCTTGAACGGAACTTGAACGCTGTACCCGGCTTTCTTAGCAGCTTCCTCCACACCGGTATTACCCGCGAGCACCACGGTATCGGCAAAAGAGATCTGCTTGCCGCCCCCGAGGGAGTTGTTGAAATCCTTCTGGATACTTTCCAGTTTGGCCAGCACCTTGGTGAGCTCTGCCGGTGTATTTACTGGCCAGTCTTTCTGTGGCGCCAGCCGGATACGACCACCATTTGCTCCTCCCCGCGCATCGGAGTCCCGGTAAGAGGCGGCAGACGCCCAGGCGGTACGTACCAGTTCCGGCACCGTCAGCCCCGAGGCCAGGATCTTTTTCTTTAGATTGGCAGCATCGCTCTCGCTGATCAGGGTGTAATCCACTGCCGGAATGGGGTCCTGCCAGATCAGGTCTTCCTTTGGAACTTCCGGCCCGAGATAGCGGGATTTGGGCCCCAGATCCCGGTGCAGCAGTTTGAACCAGGCCTTGGCAAAGGCCTTCTGCAATTCATCCGGGTTTTCCAGGAAACGCTGGGAGATTTTCTTGTACTCGGGATCCATCTTCAGAGACAGGTCGGTAGTAAACATGATGGGCGCGTGGCGTTTGGACTTATCGTGGGCATCGGGCACCAGGTTGGCGGCCTGACCGTCTTTCGGAATCCACTGGGTGGCGCCGGCCGGGCTCTTGGTTTTCACCCAGTCAAACTTGAACAGGTTTTCCAGATACTGGTTACTCCACTGAATGGGATTTACCGACCAGGCGCCTTCAAGGCCGCTGGTGAAGGTGTCTGCGCCCTTGCCGGAACCGCATTTGTTCTGCCAGCCAAAACCCTGTTCTTCGATACCCGCTGCAGCGGGTTCCTTACCCACACAGTCATGCTTGACCGCACCGTGGGCCTTGCCGAAGGTGTGGCCACCGGCAATCAATGCCACGGTTTCCTCATCGTTCATGGCCATACGACCGAAGGTCTCACGGATATCCTTGGCCGCAGCAATTGGGTCGGGGTTGCCATTCGGGCCTTCCGGGTTGACATAGATCAGGCCCATCTGCACCGCGGCAAGCGGTTTCTCCAGTTGCCGATCGCCCTTGTACCGCTTGTCATCCAACCACTTGGTTTCCGGCCCCCAATAGACGAGGTCCGCTTCCCAGTCGTCTTCACGGCCGCCGGCAAAGCCATAGGTTTCAAAGCCCATGGACTCCATCGCCACATTGCCGGTCAATGCCATCAGGTCCGCCCAGCTGATCTTGTTGCCGTACTTCTGTTTGATCGGTAGCAGCAGGCGACGGGCCTTATCCAGGCTGACATTGTCCGGCCAGCTGTTCAGGGGCTCGAAGCGCTGTTGTCCACCACCGGCACCCCCACGTCCATCTACAACACGATACGTGCCGGATGCGTGCCAGGACATACGAATCATCAACGGGCCGTAATGGCCGTAGTCAGCGGGCCACCAGTCCTGCGAGGTAGTCAGCACTTTCTCGATGTCTTTTTTCAGCGCGTTGTAGTCGAGACTGTTAAATGCTTCCGCATAGTTGAAGCTCTCGCCCAGCGGGTTGGACGCGGGGCTGTTGCTACGCAGTACAGAGAGATCCAGCTCTTCCGGCCACCAGAAGCTGTTGGGTTTCGGTTCTCCGGCGGGCGGCGCGACAGGCATTGGTTTTTCCTGCGCCTGAATGGCTGGGCTCGCGGAAAGCGCCGCCACCATCAACGCGACGGCGGTGCAAAAGGGGATCGTTGATTTGATCATGTCAGGGCCTCCTGCGAGTTGCTCGCTGGTTTGTTCTGAATAGTGCTGGTTTTGAATATAGGCACTGACGTAAGGCGCGAAAGCACAAGAGAAAATATCTGGCGCCAACCAGTGAGATAAAACTGGAAATCTTTCGAAGTGACGCTCCACCCATAAAGAGAGCAAATCAGCCTCATTGTTTTTCCTTATTCAATACCGGCCGATGCAGTGAATAGCGCCGGACACGATAACTACACTAGCCAGATACGTTTAACGATTTTTCCTCCATGCGGTTAACCCGATTCCTGCCAATTCCATTGCTGCTTGCCCTGTCTTCGGTGTATTCACAACCGTCAGAAGACCGGGGCGCAAAGGCATCCGGCGCCGCGCCGATTGCGGTTGAGGCGGTGGTCGCACGCGCGCAGCCACTGATTGAGGAAGTTCCTGTCACTGGCACCATCAACCCGTTGCGCCAGGCCCTGCTGTCGGCGGAAGTCGCGGGCATGATTCAGGACATCCACGCGGATATCGGCGACCGGGTAAAAACAGGAGCGCTACTACTCACGCTCGACCCGGAGCTCAGCAGTATCCAGCGTGATGCCGCCCTGGCAGAAGTGGCACGGGTGCGGGAGACACTGGCGGACAGCCGCCGGCGTCTGGCGGAGCTGCAGCGCCTGGTGGGCGACAATCATGTGGCAGAAACCGAAGTGGAAAGCCTCGGCTCGGAGGTGCGCGAGCGCAGCGCGCAATTGCAGGCGGCTCAGGTTGAAACCGAACGTCTGAGCGCCCTGCTCCGCAGGCACCGGGTTGCAGCACCCTTTTCGGGAACGGTCAGCCTGCGCGAGGTGGATGTGGGCGAATGGGTGGAACCGGGCACCGCGCTGTTCGAACTGGTGGATACCGATACCTTGCGTGCAGACTTCCAGGTGCCCCAGCGCTACTTTTCCCGCGTCCAGCCCGACACGGGTTTGCGCGTCACCCTCGACAGTGGCGAGACCTTAACCGCGAGAGTGGAGCACCGTATTCCGGTGAGCCGGAGTGGCGGCCGCACCTTCCTGCTGCGCACCATTATTGACGACAAACGCCGGGGCGATACGGGAGAAGCTCACGCGGTGATCCCCGGTATGTCCGCTTCCGCGGTACTGCAATTGACCAGCGATCGCCAGGGAATTGCGGTACCGCGAGATGCAGTGCTGCGTTACCCCGACGGACGCATTACCGTGTGGGTCGCTGCCCCCGGTAGCCGTTGGGGCGGTACCGTTTCGGTAAATGAACAGCCGGTAACCACCGGTCTCAGCTTTAACGGCATGATCGAAATCAAATCCGGCCTCACGGCGGGGCAACAGGTCGTCGTGCGCGGTAACGAGAGCCTGCAGCCGGACCAGAAGGTGGTGCTCAAACAGGCACTGAAAACCGACACTGGGGCGAGCAGCCGCTGATGTTCGAGCAGATCATCAAAAACGGCATTCTGGTCACGGTGACGGTACTGATCATCGCGATACTCGGGTTGGTGGCCGCCTTCCGTATTCCCGTGCAGATGATTCCGGACCTTGAGGTACGCACCATCTCCATCCGCACCAGCTGGCCCGGCGCCACGCCGCAGGATATCGAAAAGGAAATCCTGATCGAGCAGGAGGAATACCTGCGCAACATCCCTTATCTCCAGGAACTGCAGTCCACCGCCGACCTGGGTTCCGCCGAGATTGAGCTCGAATTTCCTTTTGGTGTGGATATTCTGGAAACCCAGATACGCGTCAACAACGCCCTCACCCAGGTACCCTCCTACCCGGAAAATGTGGACGAGCCGCGGGTGTACGCCACCTCCTTTTCGTCGAATGCGTTTATGTACTTTCGCGTCTCCCCCCTGCCCGGCAACCCGCGCGGACTGGACATGGATATGTTGCGGGATTACGTGGAGGACAATGTGCGCCCGCGTATGTCGGGGGTTCCCGGCGTGGCACAGGTGGACGTGGGCGGTGGCGCCGAGCGACAGATCCAGATCCGCCTGAAGCCGGAGCGGCTGGCAGAGCGCAATCTGACCCTCTCCGAAGTGCGCGCGGTAATCAATGCGCGCAACAGCGATATCTCCGGGGGAGAAGTGGAAAGCGGCAAGCGCCGCTATCTGTTGCGCACTCTGGGAAGATTTAAAGATCTGGAGGAGCTGCGCGCACTGATCCTGCGACGGGATGGCGACAGTATCGTGTACCTGGGGGATGTCGCCGAGATCAGACTGGACCACTTCAAGATCCGCAGCAGCTCCTTCGTCAACGGTCAGTCGGTGATCTTCCTGTCGGTGCGCCGCGAGAGCGGTTCCAATGTGATCAATATCAAACGCGCCATGCTCAGGGAAGTCGCGCAGATTAACCGGGAATTACTCGAACCGCAGGGCATGCACCTGTCCCTCACTGCCGATGACGTGGGATACGTGGAATCTTCCGTATTCAATGTGTGGAAAAACCTCGCCATCGGCGCGCTACTCGCCACCGCCATCATGTACGCTTTCCTGCGCTCTTTCCGCGCCACGGCGCTGGGCGTGGTCGGGATTCCCATCTGTACCATTGCCGCGTTTATCGGCCTGTTGATCGCCGGGCGCACCATCAATGTCATCTCTCTGGCGGGTGTGGCCTTTTCCATCGGCATGACTCTGGACAACAGTATCGTGGTACTGGAAAGCATCGAGCTCGAGCGTCGCCGCGGACTGGACCGGCTACAGGCGGCAATCAGCGGGGTCCGCAAGGTGTGGCCGGCGGTGCTGGCGTCGACGCTTACTACGGTCATGGTATTTCTGCCGGTGGTGTTTATCGCGGAGGAAGCCGGGCAACTGTATTCCGACATTGCCATCGCCATTTCCGCTTCCATTCTCGTATCCATGCTGGTGGCCATTACCGTCATCCCCACCGCCAGTGCGCGGCTGAAATTCGATGGCACCACGGCAAACAACCTGGAAAACAGCCGGCTTAGGCGCAGCGTAATTGAACGGATTCACTGGCTGCTCGCCGCGCCCTCCAGGCGCCTCTACTGCATCGGCGGTACTGTCGCTGCGAGCCTCGCCATCATCCTGCTGCTCACCCCGCCAGCGGAATACCTCCCCGAGGGCGAGGAGGCAAAAACCTTTGCCAGTATGAATGCACCGCCGGGCTACAACCTCGCCACCATGCAAGAAATTGCGCTGGAGCTGCAGGAATTCTTTTTGCCCTATCTGGAACCGGCACCGGAGGCATTTGATCGCGGGGACACCAAAGTGCCACCGATGAAGTTCTTTATCATCAGCGTGTCCCCGCAAAGCCTGCGCATTATTGCGGAGACCAAGGACCCGAGACATATTGATGAACTGATGGCTGTGATTGTCGAGCAGTACGAGCAATATCCCGGTATGCGCGCCTTCGCGACCCGGGGCTCCATCATCAGCAGCAACGACGGCGGTACCCGCAGTGTGAACCTGGATATTTCCGGTTCCAATCTCGCGGACCTGTATCAGGTTGCTCGCACGGCCTACAGCCGCGCACAACAGATCTTTGACAATCCCAATATTCAGACCCGCCCCGCCAGCCTGTCACTGGCGCAGCCACTGCTGGAAGTGAAACCCAGGTGGGCCCGTGCCGCAGAAGTGGGCATGAGCGCGGAAGACATCGGCTTTGCCGTGGCCGCACTGACCGACGGCGCCTTCGTCAACGAGTTTTTCATGAACGACGACAAGGTGGATATCTACCTGTACAACCAGCAGGGACCGGAAGCTACCGTAGAAACACTGGAACAGATCTTCGTGTACACCCCTGGTGGCACAGTATTGCCACTATCAGAACTCGCTGAGATCCAGGAGACCGTCGACACCGCCACCGTACGCAGAATCGACGGCCGCCGCACCGTCAGCCTGAATATCATTCCGCCGCGCTCGGTCGCGCTGGAAACCGGTGTGGAAGCGGTGCGCTCGGAGCTGGTGCAATATCTGCGCGACAATGGCCAGGTTCCGCTGGGAGTTTCCCTGAATATTTCTGGCGCTGCAGACCAGCTGGACGCCACCCGCGCCTCCCTCGGCAGCAACTATGCGGTGGCGCTCGCCATTATCTACCTGTTGATGGTGGCGATCTTTTCCCACTGGGGATACCCGCTGCTGATCATGACCACAATCCCGCTGGGTATTGCCGGTGGTATTGCCGGGCTCGCCTTACTTAATCTCGTCGGCGCGATACTGCGCGGCATGGGTTTTGAAGGGGTACACCAACCGTTCGACATGATCTCCATGCTCGGCTTTCTGATCCTGATGGGCACGGTGGTCAATAACCCTATCCTGATCGTGCACCGGGCCATCGCCAACGTGAAGGAAGATGGCATGAACGCCGTTGAAGCGGTGCAGGAGGCGGTGGACTCCCGGCTGCGCCCCATCGCCATATCCACACTCACCACCATTTTTGGTCTGGCGCCACTGGTGTTCCTGCCCGGCGCCGGTACCGAGCTCTATCGTGGAGTGGGCGTGATTGTGATGGCGGGCATTATTGGCGCGACCCTGGTAACCCTGACCATGCTCCCGTCGCTGACCGCCTTTGTGCTGGAGTGGCACCAGCGCCATGCAGAGGCACCGGGCAAGGTGTAGCCTTGAACCATGTCAGAGCGTATTCAGAACCTCAGCCAGCTGGTCCAGCAGTTGGAAGCCATGGCCGAGTCCAGTGACCACATCACCCTGGACAAGGTGCTCGACGCCATGGGGGATCGCTCCTTTGCGCCGGTAATTCTGCTCGCCGGACTGATTCTCTTTTCCCCACTGTCGGGAATTCCCGGTATGCCCACGCTAATGGGCATCCTGCTGTTACTGATCAGTACGCAGATGCTGATGCTGCGCCATCACCTGTGGCTGCCACAGTGGCTGCTCACCCGGACCATTCCAAAATCCCCGCTGATGCACGGGCTGAGCTGGATCGAAAAGCCCGCAGCACACCTCGACCGCTGGCTGCGCCCGCGTCTGGGGATCATGGTGTACCGCGCCGGCAGCCTCGCTACCGCCGGTATCTGCAGTGTCATCGCCCTGCTGCTGCCACTGATGGAAATCATTCCCTTCTCCGCCTCCCTGGCGGGACTTGCACTGATCGCGTTTGGACTGGCACTGGTGGCCCGCGACGGCGCTCTGGAGCTGCTGGCATTTGCACTGACCGGCACCGCGCTGGCATTGATCCCCTATTACTTCTTTTAAGACAAAACCTATCAAATGGAAAAATGATATAGGCCAGGACAATCAAAACCATAGAAATCAATAATTTTTATAAGAAACCAACAGCTAATAGTATTTCCCCCGTACCCAATAACCTGTTTTCAAAAACGGCCCACAACGACGGGCAAAAATTCTCTCAGGAGATTAGGAAATACCATGGCTAACTACATCAACAGCGAAATCAAACCGTTCAACGCCAAGGCATACCAGTCTGGTGACTTCTTCGATGTGTCTGACGCGGACCTGAAAGGCAAGTGGTCTGTGGTCTTCTTCTACCCGGCGGACTTCACCTTCGTATGCCCCACCGAGCTGGGCGACCTGGCGGACAACTACGCCGAATTCCAGAAACTGGGCGTTGAGATCTACTCCGTCTCCACCGACACCCACTTCACCCACAAGGCGTGGCACGACACTTCCGACACCATCGGCAAGATCCAATTCCCGATGATCGGCGACCCCACCGGCAAAATCACCCGCAACTTCGGTGTGATGATCGAGGAAGAAGGCATCGCAGACCGCGGCACTTTCGTGATCGACCCGGAAGGCAAGATCCAGATCGTTGAGATCAATGCCGGCGGTATCGGCCGCGATGCCCAGGACCTGCTGCGCAAGATCAAAGCCGCCCAGTACGTTGCCGCCCACCCGGGTGAAGTTTGCCCGGCCAAGTGGAAAGAAGGTGAAGAAACCCTCGCGCCTTCTCTGGATCTCGTAGGCAAGATCTAACGAATAGCTGCGGGCTCCGGCCCGCAAAAAATCTGAGCTCGGAATAGAGTTCAGTGGCGCCGCCGCTACCGGGTGCTCTCTTGTGAGACACGCCGTGAACCCATCCCTGGGGGCTCTTCCGCGAGGTCCCTCTCGCGGAAGGTCTCACAAGAGAGCACCCGGCATCGGCGCCTTCACAGCAACTTCTGATAAATACCCGAATTTCAGGACACACCGATGTTGGACGCAAACGTAAAGAAACAATTGGACACCTATCTGCAGAATATCGTCACTCCGATCGAGATCAGTGTGTCCGCCGACAGCAGCCCCAAGGCTGTTGAACTGAACAACCTCGCCAGCGAAATCACCGACCTCTCCAGCAAGATCGAATTGAAGCAGGAGAGCCGCAAGCGCACCCCGAGCATGGCCATCGCGGCCGCCGGAGAAACACCACGCGTCAGTTTCGCAGGCATCCCCATGGGACACGAATTCACCTCCCTGGTTCTCGCCCTGCTGCAGGCCGGCGGCCATCCATCCAAGGCGGATCCGGAGTTGCAGGAACAGATCCGCAATATCCAGGGTGAATTCCACTTTGAAACCTATATCTCGCTGTCCTGCCAAAACTGCCCGGACGTGGTCCAGGCACTGAACCTGATGGCGAAACTGAACCCGAACATCACCCACGAGATGATCGACGGTGCCCTGTTCCAGGAAGAAGTGGACGAGCGCCAGATCATGGCGGTACCCGCGGTCTACCTGAACGGTGAACACTTCGGCCAGGGCCGCATGGGTCTCGAAGAAATCGTGGCCAAAATTGATACCGGTGCCGAAGCGCGCAAGGCGGAAGAGCTGAACGAGCGCGCGCCCTACGACGTGCTGGTACTGGGCGGTGGCCCGGCCGGTGCCGCGGCAGCGATTTACGCGGCCCGCAAAGGCATCCGCACCGGCCTCGTGGCCGAGCGTTTCGGCGGCCAGGTGATGGATACCGTGGGTATCGAAAACTTTATCTCGGTACCCTATACCGAGGGCCCGAAACTGGCAGCGAGCCTTGAACAACACGTAAAAGAGTACGGTGTGGACATCATCACCGGGCAACGCGCTGCCGAGCTGAAGCGTGACAAGCTGATCGAGCTGCAAATGGAGAGCGGTGCCACGCTGGCGAGCAAATCCGTGGTGCTTGCCACCGGTGCCCGCTGGCGCGAACTGGGCGTGCCCGGGGAAGCCGAATACCGCACCAAGGGCGTTGCCTACTGCCCCCACTGTGACGGTCCCTTCTTCAAGGGCAAGCACGTGGCAGTCATTGGCGGCGGCAACTCCGGCATTGAGGCGGCCATCGATCTCGCGGGCATCGTCAAGCACGTCACCGTGCTGGAATTCGCCGATACCCTGCGAGCGGACGAGGTACTGGTGCGCAAGGCGCGCTCCATGCCCAACGTGGACATCATCACCAATGCCCAGACCACCGAAGTGCTCGGCGATGGCAGCAAGGTCAATGGCCTGCAGTACACCGATCGCGTCAGCGGCGAGAGCAGGAAGCTGGAACTGGCGGGCGTATTCGTGCAGATCGGCCTGGTACCTAACACCGAGTTCCTGAAGGACAGCGGGCTGGAAATGAACCGCGTCGGTGAGATCGTAATCGACAGCCGCGGTGCCACTTCCATTCCTGGCGTATTTGCCGCGGGCGATGCCACCACGGTGCCCTACAAGCAGATTGTGATCTCCATGGGCGCGGGCGCCACCGCCGCGCTGGGAGCCTTTGACCACCTGATCCGGACATCCGTGACCGATGACAGTGCGGGGGAACAGGCGGAATCTCTGTCACTGGCAAGCTGATCGCCGCGGTAGTTTTGACTTTCCCGTTTCAACCCGGGGTACTGGCCTCCCAGCGGTACCCCGCCTCTCCCCGATGGGCACCCCTCCCATCCAAACTGGGAACCATCCTCAACCTTTAGCCGGCATCAGCCGGCTTTTTTTCTTCCCATTTTTTACTACCATTCGCAGACTTTCACTGGCCAGTAGCCACAGTGACTGATAATGTTTCTCACCTGAAACCGATTGGTCGATTTCGGTCGACGCAAGCTGTATGGAATAAACCTCGGCTTCAATACCGAGTCTGAAACAGGAGAATCACCATGACTTTGAAGTCCATTGCCCTGGCATCCCTACTTGCCCTGCCTGTATCCGCTTTCGCTGACTGGCAGCTGGCCGGTGACGACTCCAGCGTAAACTTTGTTTCCGTCAAGAAGTCCACCATTGCTGAGACCCACTTTTTCAAGAGCCTGAATGGCAGTATTTCCGATAGCGGCGATGCCAAGGTGACCATCGACCTGGCCAGTGTGGAAACCAATATCCCGATCCGCAATGAGCGGATGCAGAAGATGCTGTTCGAGACGGCGAAATTCGCCGAGGCGACAGTTTCCACCAGTGTGGATGCCGCGAAACTGAAGGCCCTGAAGCCCGGTCAGACCATGTCGGTGGACGCGGATGTTGCGGTCGCGATTCACGGCGAGTCCAAAACCCACAAGGCCAAGCTTCATGTTACCGGCCTGGAAGGCGGCAGCCTGCTGGTCACCACCAAGGCGCCCATTCTGCTCAATGCCGGTGATTACAAGCTGCTCGAAGGTATCGAGAAGCTGCGCGAAGTGGCTGGCCTGGATAGCATCAGCCCGATGGTGCCGGTGACTACCAGTCTGGTCTTCGAGCAGAAATAACGGATCGTCGCCTCGAACCAGTTTCGAGGCGACGCCACTGCCGGTAAAGCCTCGCGAGACACGCCGTAGACCCATCCACGGGGGCTCTTCTGCGAGGTGGCCCGGCCGCTCCATGTATTCGCGGCGCCTTCGGCCCCTCTCGCAGAAGGTCTCGCGAGGCTTTACCGGCAGCGGCCCCTTCTCATCGACATTTCAGAAATTAACCGCAAGCAACGCAGTTCCTTGACGCTGCGCATCCCCACCAAAATCCGCTAGAATTCCCGCCTGAACGTTCCCATCAGGTAGACCCCCATGGCATCACTCCAGGATCAACTGCTCAAGGCAGGTCTGGTAGACGGCAAGAAAGCCAAGCAAATCAGCAAAGAAAAGCGCAAACAGAACAAAGTGGCCAAGAAATCTGGCGAGGTTCAGGTGGACGAGGCCAAACTGGCAGCGGAACAGGCCCGTGCAGCCAAAGTGGCCAAAGACCGGGAACTGAATGCCCAGCGTGAGGCGGCCGCCCAGGAAAAGGCCATTCAGGCTCAAGTCAAACAGCTGATCGAGCGCAACAAGCAGTCCCGGGGCGGCAATGGCAAAGACGATATTGCCTACCACTTCACCTTCGACAAGAAGGTCAAAAAAATCTATGTCTCCGCCGCAGTACAGGACCACCTGATCGCAGGCCGGCTACTGATCGTCGGTGAGGGCGAACAGTTCGAGCTGGTGCCCAAGGTCGTGGCCGAAAAAATTGCCGAGCGCAATCCCGCCATGGTGGTGCAGCCACCAGAAAACAGCAGCGCAACGCCGGATGAAGACGATCCCTATGCGGGCTACGAAATCCCCGATGATCTGATGTGGTAAGCGGACGCGCAGTGAGATGACAGACAGCGATCCGGTTATCGCCCAGGTCGAGCAGTGGCTGAATGAGGTCGTGGTGGGGCTGAACCTGTGCCCCTTTGCCCGCAAGCCGCTGCGCGCCGGGCAGATCCGTTACGTGGTGAGCGACGCCGCCGGGGAAAAGTGCACGGAAATTTTGCTGGAGGAGTTACTGCAGGAATTTCAGGTACTGGACCGCTGCACGGAAGAAGAGGTGGAAACCACCCTGCTGATCCTGCCCACCCAGCTGCAGGACTTTCACGATTACAACTTTTTCCTCGAGGATGCTGAGTGGCTGCTGAAGCGACAGGGCTACGAGGGTGTGTATCAGATCGCCAGCTTCCACCCCCACTACCAGTTTGCAGATACGCAACCGGACGATGCGGAAAACCTCACCAATCGCGCCCCCTACCCTATTTTGCATATTCTGCGCGAAGCGAGCCTGGAGCGCAGGCTAAAAAATTATCCGGACCCGGAATCCATTCCCCACAACAATATCCTGCGGGTGGAGTCGCTCACGGATAAGGAGAAAGAGCGGCTGTTTCCCTACCTGTTTTCCCCATAGCGAGCAGCCCGTTACTGTGGGCAACCATCGAAGTGGTCACGCAGCGTGGTAAATGCCTGGTACTGGGTGAAAAAAATCTTGCCCGACAACGCGTCTAGAAAGCCGCTCTTCGACAGGGCATCCATCACCGGCCCCTTGACCTCGGACAGGTGAAAGCAAATTCCCGAAGCCTTCAGCTGTGCATTGATGGATTCGAGGGTTTCCAGTGCACTCCAGTCGATTTCATTGATCGCGCTGCACATCAGAATCACATGCCGGACCTCCGGTGTCGCGGCAATATCGCCGTACACCCGCTCCTCCAGAAATGCCGCGTTGGCAAACATCAGGCTTTCGTCCACCCGGATACTCAATATCTGCGGCAGGGTCCGCACCGGGTGACGCTGGATATTGCGGAAATGTTCTGTGCCTTCCACCAGCCCCACTTCCGCGATATGCGGCCTGGAAGTGCGGTACAGGAACAGTACAACCGATGCCAGCACCCCACAGGACACCCCCACCTCCACGCCGAACAGGAGCGTAACCACGATGGTGACCAGTACTGCGAAAAAATCGCTGGGTGAGTACTGCCAGGTTTTTTTCAGAATGGAGAAGTCCACCAGAGACAGCACCGCAACGATAATGGTCGCCGCCAGAGTCGCCTTGGGCAGATAAAAGAGAAACGGTGTAAGAAACATTGCCGCCAGCGCGATGCCGCAGGCGGTATACACACTCGCCATCTGGGTTTCCGCACCCGCATCAAAGTTGACCACCGAGCGCGAGAAACCGCCAGTAACCGGAAAACCTCCGGAAAATCCCGCAGCCATATTTGCCGCACCCAGCCCGATCAGCTCCTGGTTCATATCAATCTTCTGGCGGCGCTTGGCACCGAGGGTTTTGCCGACGGATACCGATTCCACATAGCCAATAATGGAAATCATCACCGCCGGTAGAAAGAGTTGTTGTACCAGCTCCAGAGATAAAATCGGCCACACAATCTGTGGAAGGCCACGGGGAATTTCTCCGACAAGATCAACCCCCTTTCCCTCCAGGTCGAAACCACTGGCCAGAAGAATGGTGGCCACCACACCAACGACCGGCGCCGCCTTCACCAGCAATACGGCGGTATTTTTCGACACTGACAGCTGCTGCAGAAATCGCACCGCAGCACCGCGCGACCAGATCAGGAAACCTACAACCGACGCGCCCAAAACGAGCGAGTACACATTGACGCTTCCCAGACCCGAATACATCGACATCATCAGCTCGGGCAAGTTGTCACCCTGCGCAGGGACACCCAGCAGATGTTTTACTTGACTGAGGGCGATCAGAAGTCCCGATGCGGTAATAAACCCGGAGATCACCGGGTGGGACAGGAAATTGGCGAGGAACCCGAGGCGCAATACGCCAAGAAAAAACAGAAACAAACCGGACAATAATGCCAAGACCATCGCCGCCAGCAGATAGTCAGAAGTGTTCTGTGCCGCTACCTGACCGAGGGCCGACGCACTCATCAGCGAAGCGACGGCAACGGGCCCTACCGACAGGGTGCGACTGCTACCAAACAGCGCATAGGCAACCAGTGGCGCGATACTCGCGTAGAGCCCCACTTCCGCCGGTAAACCCGCCAGCAGCGCATAGGCAAGGGATTGCGGAATCAACATGACGGTGACGATCAATGCAGCCGAGAGATCCCTTTGCAACGCCCCCCGTGAATACTCGGGCAACCACTGCGCAGCAGGTATAAACTGGCTCAGGAACCGCCCCACGCCACGACCGAATACCCCTTTCACCCGATGGAATCCTCAGACAAAGTGCTGACCCGGATCAGTAGGTCACCAGCACACCAGTGATATCAAACCCGGCGTTAGTGGCAGCCTGATGTAGTGCCTTCCTGTCGGCACCATTCAGGCAGCGCGCCGCTGCCCACAGGTTGCAGGAGCGATTACCTGTGCGGCAGAAGGCGTGTACCTTCTTGCCACTGCTCAACAGCCTGGCGAATTCTTCGCTGTGGGCTGGCTGCATCTGTCCGCGGGAGAACGGGATGGCTACAAATGCCATGCCCGCAGCAGTTACGGCGTTTTCCAGTTCGTTAAAACTGACGCTATCTTCGGCCTCGTGTTCCGGACGGTTGCACACAATCACTTCCACGCCCTGCTCGCTCAGCTCGGCAAAAGCCTCGAGCGCAGGCTCCGCGGAAATACTGACCTGAGAATCCAGTGTTTTGCGTTCCATAGTTGTTTCCTCCACTCACTCGAAAGGCGCTCGCAAGGCGCTCGCAAGGCGACAGTAATAGGTCACTGCACCTTTCAATGGCTTGCTGGTTAAAGTTTGTTGACCGGCACTTTCAGATACACGGTGCCATTGTCTTCCGCCGGCGGCATCTGGCCCGCGCGAATATTGACCTGGATGGACGGCAAAATCAGTCGCGGCATCCCCAGAGTGGCGTCGCGCTCACGCCGCATCTTCACAAATTCATCCTCACGCACACCGTCGTGCAGATGAATATTTTTGCGCTTCTGGGTACCTACCGTGGTCTCGCATTCGTGCTCACGGGAACCGTTGGGTGGGTAGTCGTGGCACATGAACATGCGGGTCTCTTCCGGTAAAGACAGCAGCTTCCGCACAGACCGATACAGGCCGCGGGCATCACCGCCAGGGAAGTCACAGCGCGCACTGCCCACATCCGGCAGGAACAGGGTGTCGCCCACAAACAGCGCGTCGCCTATCAGCCAGGCCATATCCGCCGGCGTGTGACCGGGCACGTAAATAACCCGTCCATTCAGGTCGCCAATATTAAAGGTGTCGCCATCATGGAACAGGTAGTCGAACTGGGAGCCGTCGACCAGAAACTCTTTTTCCAGGTTGAAAATATCGCGAAAGATACCCTGCACCTGGCGAATATGATCGCCGATGGCGATCTTGCCCCCCAGCTGCTCGCGAATGAACGGCGCCGCAGACAGGTGGTCGGCGTGGGCATGGGTCTCCAGTATCCACTCCACGGTCAGGTCCTTGTCGCGCACGAACTCAACCATTCTCTGGGCGCCGTCGGTGCTGGTACGCCCGGACGCCTGCTCAAAACCCAAAACGGCATCGATAACTGCGGCACTGCCACCCGCCCGGTCATAGACCACATAGCTCCATGTCTCGGTGTCTTCATCGAGAAACGGTTGCACGAGCGGACGGGGATCTGCGGTAACCATGTAGGCGCCTCATAGATGATTTAGGAATATATCAATAACCAGAGGAAATATATATTCCAACAATATACTTTTCAATATATTATTTTTTCCGTAACAGTTTGCCGTGGCTGCCCGGCAGCACATACGGCGTGCCCTTAGCCTCACTCCAGCCTGATTCACCAAGTGGAACACCAGAATGCCGGACCCAAATGACCTACAGCTCGACAGAATGCGTGCCGCCGCGGGAGAAGCCTCGCAACTCCTGCGCTCGCTGGGCAATCAGGATCGTCTGCTCCTGCTCTGCCAGCTGTGTGAAGAGGAACTGAGTGTTGGAGAGCTGGAGGAGCGACTGGATATACGCCAACCGAGCCTATCCCAGCAGCTGGGCGTATTGCGTCGGGAGGGCCTGGTCGCCACACGCAAGCAAGGCAAGCGGGTGTACTACCGGGTGGCTGACCCGAAGGTACTGGCCCTGTTACAAACGTTGTATCAACTGTACTGCGCGGAGTAACTCGCCACCATGAACATCGACTGGAATGCATTTACCCCCATATCCGCTCTCGCCGGCGGGGTGCTGATCGGGCTGGCCAGCGCCTGGTTGATCCTCGCAAACGGCCGTATCGCAGGAATTTCCGGGATTCTCGGCGGACTGATAAACCGCGAGCGCGGGCCTGAAGAACGAAGCAATCACGGCTGGCAGCTCGCCTTTATCCTCGGCCTTCTCGCGGGCCCCGGGGTCTGGGCACTGTTTTATGCATTGCCCCCTATTGAAATCAATGCCAGCTACCCGGTGCTGGTTGCGGCCGGCCTGCTGGTGGGGCTCGGTACCCGCTATGCAGCCGGATGTACCAGCGGCCACGGTGTTTGCGGATTGTCGCGAATGTCGCCCAGGTCGCTGGCTGCCACCTTGACATTTATGTGCGGCGGCTTCGCCACCGTTTTTATCGCGCGCCACCTGCTGGGAGCCTGACGCCATGAATAAAGTAACGGTTTCTGCATTTGTTTCCGGGCTGATCTTCAGTGTCGGCTTGCTACTTTCCGGTATGGCCAACCCGGAAAAGGTGCTCGGGTTTCTCGACCTGTTCGGTGCCTGGGACCCTTCTCTGGCGCTGGTAATGGGGGGCGCCATTGCGGTCGGCCTGCCCGCGTTTACGCTGGCCAGAAAGCGCGAGCGCGCACTGCTCGGAGGGGAAATACACCTGCCCACCAAACGCTCCCTCAACAGGCGCCTGGTTCTCGGCAGCCTGGCTTTCGGAGTTGGCTGGGGACTTGCCGGTTTCTGCCCGGGGCCAGGCATTGTCGCTACCGGCGCGCTGCAGCCGGGTGCGGCGATATTTGTGCTCGCCATGCTGGCCGGGATGTTCGTCTTTCGCATTCTGGAGCAGCGCACCCACTGAGCGTAGATGGCACTGGCCTCTTCCAGATAGCAGGGGCTATGCTGATGGAATTCATGCGCCCTTCGGAGCAAGACTGCAAAACAGATGCGGGCAAACCGACTGATACCCTTCTGGCTGCGAAATTACCGCCGCCAGTGGCTCCTTTCTGACCTTACCGCGGCACTGGTGTCCGGCATGTTGCTGGTACCTCAGGGGCTCGCCTATGCGCTGCTGGCGGGGTTGCCACCACACGTGGGGCTCTATGCCAGCCTGGTCCCACTGATCGCTTACGCCGTTTTCGGCAGCAGCAGCGCCATGTCGGTCGGCCCCGCGGCTGTTCTGTCTCTGATGACGGTTTCCGCACTCACTCCTATTGCCGCCATCGGCAGCCCCGAGTATATCGGCGCCGCCATCGTGCTCACCCTGCTCAGTGGTGTGTTTCTGTTTGCCATGGGGCTGTTCAAGCTGGGCGCGCTGTCCAACCTGCTGAGCCACCCGGTGATCAACGGTTTCGTGTCCGGAGCCGCAGCACTGATTATCGTGGGCCAGCTTCCCGCACTACTGGGGGTCAAGGCGGAAGGCGAAACCGCATCGGTCAAGTTACTGCACGTGGTGGAGCATTTGCCGGATGCCCACCTGCCCACCATGGTGTTTGGTGTTGCCACCGCCGCGATCCTCATCGCCAGCCGCATCTGGTTACCCATGCTGCTGTACCGGCTCGGCGCACCAAAGCAACTGGCGCGACTGGGCGCGCGACTGATGCCGATGTTGCTGGTGCTCTGCGCCATCGGCCTGGTGCACTGGCTGAAACTCGGTGAAGAACTGGAGATCGTCGGCGACATCCCCGCGGGGCTGCCGCAGATAGTTGTCCCCGACTGGAACGGGCGCCTGGTCTTTCAGCTGCTTCTGCCGGCTCTGATCATTGCCCTGCTCACCTTCGTGGAAAGCCTCTCCATCGCCCAGGCACTGGCCGCGCGGCGGGGGGAGCGTCTCAATGCGGATGGGGAATTACTCGGCCTGGGCGCAGCCAATATCACCAGTGGGCTGTCTGGTGGCCTGCCGGTAGCAGGCAGTTTTTCGCGCACCGCGGTCAATGCCGAGGCCGGTGCCGTCTCACCGCTGGCAGGTGTACTGGCTGCACTGGTCATGATCCCGGTGCTGCTGTACCTGACCGGACTGTTCAGTGAACTGCCGCTCACGGTGCTTGCGGCAATCATTATCGTGGCGGCGGCCAGCCTGTTCGACTTTCGCGGCTTTATCCATAACTGGCGTTACGACCGCACCGATGGCATCGCCATGCTGTGTACCTTTATCGGGGTACTGTTATTCGGGGTGGAAGTGGGCATCGCCCTGGGTATTGGCCTCTCGTTTGCCACCCTGATCTGGCGAAGCAGCCGCCCACATATTGCGGTGGTAGGCCGCGTACCCGGCACCGAACATTTCCGCAATGTGCTGCGCCACGATGTGGAAACCCAGAAAGACATTCTGTTTCTGCGCATCGATGAGAGCCTGTTTTTCAGTAATATCAGTGCCGTGGAAGACCGCCTGTTGAGCGAACTGAAGCGTCACCCGGCAACCCGCGAGCTGGTGCTGATTCTGTCATCGGTCAGCCGTATCGACGGCACAGCACTGGAACGCCTGCACCAGATCAACAAGGATCTGAGAAACCGCAACATCCGCCTGCACCTTTCCGAGGTAAAAGGGCCGGTGCTCGACCGGTTGAGCCGGTCCAAACTGTTGGAAAAATTGACCGGCCGTATTTTCCTCTCCTCGTATATTGCGGAACTGGCGTTGCGACGCGGTGACGAGGGCGAGCCGATACCAGAGGACCCGGCATAAAAACTTGTACCCGCCACCCCTATACTGGCAATATATCCAGTACTCTTTTTTGGCGGTACACGAATTCATGTCAGGCAACCCAGCACAGCTCACGGAAGAGCAACAGGCCATTGCCAACCACCCGGGCGGTCACGCAAAAATAATTGCCGTGGCCGGTTCCGGGAAAACCACGGCACTACTGCACTATATCCAGAACCGGCTAAACGCGGGCGCCGACCCGCGGCGGATTCTGGTGGTGATGTACAACCGCAACGCCCGTGAAGATTTCAGTCGCCGCCTGCAGGCACTCTGTGGACCAAACAGCCCCGCGGTAAACACCTTTCACAGCCTCGGTTACCGCCTGTACCAGCGCATGATGGCCCGGGGCCAGCTGCCCCAGGCAAACCTGTCCCCCCTGCCCCAGTCCCTGGTGCAACTGCAGATATGGAAAGCCATCGAAGCCTGCGCACCACCGGCGGAGCTGGAAGATATTCGCGCGCGTAAACAGTCCGAGACTGAAGCGGCGGAATTTTTTATCGATTTCACCAAAACTACTCTGGACGGCGATCTCAGCGCTTTTGACCGACTCAAGCTCGGCGACGAATACCGGTACTTTCTCAAGGTGTTTCGTCAGTTTGAGGACTGGCGTCGCGAGCAGCAGGCCGTCACCTACGCCGACCTGCTCTACGACCCGGCCATGCAACTCAAGCTCAACCCGGAAATGGCCGAAGCCTACGGCAGTTTTTACCAGGAATTGCTGGTAGACGAATACCAGGACATCAATGAGGTTCAGCACTTCCTGCTGCGGGTACTGTACGGCAAATCCGGCAATGTGATTGCCATTGGCGACCCGGACCAGACCATTTACGAGTGGCGCGGTTCGCGGCCGGAGTTTCTGCTGCGCCTGTTCGACGGGGATTTCCCACCGTCCAACGTGTACCGTCTGAGCCGCACCTTCCGCTACGGGCACACGCTGTCGCTCGCCGCCAACCACTTTATCCAGAACAATCGCGAGCGCGCGGATATTTTCTGTGTCTCTGGCAACCCCGAAGCGGCGACATCAATCCAGCAGGTCAGCACGGCCAATGAGGGGAAATGGCTGGTGGAACACATCCGCCGCTGCCACAGGGAAGGCATCGACCTAGGCAATATCGCCGTACTGGTCAGGCTCTGGTCCCTCGCCGCACCACTGGAACTGGCACTGCTGGCCAACAATATTCCCTACCGTTCCGGCAGTCGCAATACGGTTCTCTCGCGCCGGGAATTGCGCCCACTGTTCTGGAGTCTGAATATCGCCGCAGGCCGGTTTCGTGACCTGCCGATCGCGCGCCGCGCAAAGGGCCTGTACGAATGGCTTACGGCTCCCCATGTGCGTATCGCCCGCACAGTGCTGGAACCACTCTGTGAAGGAATTGCCCGGCAGGAAAAGGGCTGGGGTAAAACACTGCTGACACGGATTCCGGAGTCCCTGAGCCAACCCCAGAGCAAGCGATTGCGGCAACGGGCGGAACTGCTGATACAGGTGGAACAGTGGCGCGGCACAGCCGGGGAGCTGGTGCGCCGGCAGCTGGGCGAGCTGGACTTCCTGAGCGGTATTGCCGAAGACGCATTTAGCCGGCAGCAGGCAGAAGAAAAACAGCAGACCATCCTGGCCTTCACCCAGTACCTCGATCAGTTGCGCCTGGCACCGCAGGAAGCCTTGGCCCACCTGCAACAGCTGCAGGCACAACACCAGAACGACAACACCCAGGATGCGTCAGACGATAGCGGGCGTTCCGGCAGCACTGAAAAATCGGAGGAAACACGCGGGCGTATCCAGATCACCACCATGCACCAGGCCAAGGGACTGGAGTGGGATCAGGTCATAATTCCCGGGCTCACCACGCACAATATGCCGTACCAGCCTCAGCGGGATTTCTCCACTCCCGCCTCCACTGAAAGCGAGCGCCGCTTGATGTATGTCGCCATGACCCGCGCGCGCAAGCAGCTGTTTCTGCTCACACCACCGCTGCCAACCGCTGCGGACAAGAAAGCCTCTGACAGTCTCGCGGAAGCGGAGCAAAAGCCGTCGCTGTTTCTGGATGAAATGCACCTGCCACTCAGTAATTTACTGGGAAACTCTCTGAGTGAGCGGCCGGGAAATATCGACACCCAGGTACCGGTCACGCGACTGGCACTGCGCTACCTGGCTGCATGCGATTACAACCCGGATATCAATGCACCGCGCGCGGTATTAAAAAAACCTTCGGTGGGAGACGGGATACAACACCAGAAACTGGGTTATGGGCGAGTCATCAAATGGGAGGATACGCGGGTCGAGATTCTGTTCAGCGATCGTCAGACCCGGCGCTTTGACTGGGACAAGCTGTCGCAGCACTTGTGCTGACCCTTCGGGACATCACTGCGCGACAGCCCGCTTTTCTATTCCGTTTCGGTGGAGTGGGCAAACTGCTGACTGACATTGAAGAACAGCGGATACTCCTCCCCGGACTCCGGATCGCGCACCTGCATTTTGTCGTAGATACCCTGCTTGTCGTACACAATGGACTGATCCAGAACCTGCAGCCCTTTGAGACGCACAAAGCCCCGCAATTCCGATGTACTGATGGTCAGAAAGGCGCTTTCCTGACTTTTACCATCACCACTGTTTTCGATGGAAGTCATCAACCCTTCTACCATGTAGCGGTGCAAGTCCTCGCGCTCAAATTCCCCCGCCTGCCCACTGCACACCACACCAATCATGTGTGCCTCAAGGCTCATATAGTTGTAGGAAAGCACTTTATCGACATTGCGCAGACAGCTATTGAAATCCGCCTGCTCCACCGAGCTGTACGCTTCCGGTAGGCCTTTCAGTTTCATTCCGCCGTAGGGATTGTATTCCGAAGACTCCACATAGGCTTTACGCAAGCGGTCAAAATCGAGAGTAAAACTCAGCTGGCGCGCCTCTTCCAGTAACATCTGGTACTCACTCTGGTTCTGCGCGCGCAGAGTCGGACTGGTCGCCCCTTGCTGGGTACCCTGTCCACTACAGGCAGCCAGAAGTGCAGCCAGAGACGCGGCAGCACAAAATCGCAGCGAGCCGCTGAACCTGGCCCGTGTCATTGAAGGTAGTTCAGGTCGAGGAATTATCATTAGAAGCTTCCGTTGCGGGCTTTACCCGTAATCCAAACAGACTTTTTTGCTGGCTTTCCACCAGTTGGGTCCGCGGTCGCAGAAACTCCTTAAGAGTTTCCCGCTCCCACATCGCATCCTGATAACCCAGTTCCAGCAGTTCGCCGAGATAAGGTTTTTCAAATAACAGATAGCTCGCAGCCGACGCGCCACCCCCAGAGGTGGTTGCGCCGGTGGAGCGAAACAACCACCGCAACGTGGGCGGCAGATAACGCACTTTGCGCCCGGCTATACGATCCAGACTCTGGCTCGGTTCAATCACTGCCGACTCCACTGCCCGCAGAGGCGCGAGCTCCGGCAGGGTTTTTTCATCCACTGAATTCAACAACAAATTGACCCTGTCGAGGTGCTCAAGATCCCCCTCAAGACTGTCAATAAACGCCGCATTGAACAACTGGCCGCCAATTTGTGCAATCGATGGGGAGTGCCTTGGTGCCTTGCGATGCTTACCCCAGTGTACCGGCGACCGGTTGTCCGACACGCCCACCACAAACACCCGGCTGGCGCCCAAATGCAGTGCCGGGCTGATCGGCGCCAGTTGACGCACCGCGCCATCCCCAAAATAGGCATCGCCTATTTTTACCGATGGAAACAATGTCGGTATGGCCGCAGAAGCCATCAGATGATCAACGGTGAGCTGAGTGCGCTCTCCACAACGGCGGAACCGACGCCACTCCTGCAATTCCTCACTGCCCTGAAAAAAGCTGACCGACTCCCCCTCGCTATAGGACATGGCATTAACGCTGACCGCACGCAGACGGCCCTCATCGATATTGCGCTGAATATTGCCAAACGGCACCACTTCGGTGACCAGCTCGCGCAGCGGGCGGTTGTCCAATAGTGCCAGGGGCTTGTGTCGCGCAACCCCATGATTGAACAGGGAGCGGGTGATGGTGAGCATATTGCCGAGAAGACTGGTCCAGTTACTGCGGTAGATACGATCCACCGTCAGCCCCATCCAGAGATCACACAGGCGCGCAACCGCCTCCTTGAAGGTACCTGGGTGGGTGGCAAGCACCAGCGCATTCACCGCGCCCGCCGAGGTCCCACAAATGATCTTGAACGGGTGCGGTTCGCTGTCCGGAGTCAGCTCCGCCAACGCCTTCAGTACACCAACCTGATAGGCTGCACGGGCGCCACCACCGGAGAGAACCAGGGCGCCAGAATCATGGGTAATGGGGGGTACCGGATTATTGACCGACAAAGTTTGCTACCAGATCAACAGAAAATAGGAACTTTACTTCGTGATTGACCACTTAATCGCCAATCTATCCCAACTTAAATTTATTGCGGCTATTCAGCATAGCAGCTGAGGATAACAGGGCCGACGGCCAGCGGCCCCTAGAGGAAGACCGCAAAGTGGAAATGTGCGTGCAGATTCACACAACTGACTGAAAATACATCACCGGGTCATATCGACAACATAGCGACCGATTCCGTGGCCGCGGTGAAGCCGGGCCAGGAATTCCGGCGCCTGCTCCAGAGAGATATCTTCCGCAATTCGCTCCAGCTGCTCACCGATATACCAGGGGCCCGCCAGTTTCTGCCAGACCTCTGCCTTTTTCGGTAACGGTAATTCAACGCTATCCACACCCAGCAAAGAGATACCGCGCAGGATAAACGGGAAAACATTGGCCTGAAACTGGGCACCGGAAGCCATGCCGCAGGCCGCAACGCCGCCGCTGTACTTGAGGCACTTGATCACATTAAACAGGGTCTCACCGCCAACGGTATCCACCGCCCAAGCCCACAGCGGCTTGGCAATGGCCTTATTGGCAAAGGGTGCCAGAGTTTCGCGGTCCAGCACCTTCCAGGCTCCGAGGGAAGTGAGAAATTCGGCGGACTCCAGCTTGCCGGTAACCGCCGCCACACGGAACCCCAGCTTGGCCAGAAGTGCAACGGCGATGGAACCCACGCCGCCAGTGGCGCCAGTAACCAGCACCTCGCCATCGTCCGGCTTGGCACCCGCCTCCAGCAGCTTTTCGACGCAAAGCCCGGCGGTGAGGCCGGCTGTCCCCAGAATCATCGACTCCCGCAGGGATAGCCCCTCCGGCAAGGCTGCGACCCATTGGGCTGGCACCGAAATGCGCTCGGCAAATCCTCCGGGGGTGTTCATTCCCAGGTCATAGCCGGTTACCAGCACCCGGGTTCCCGGTGGCAATGTGCCGCTATCATCACGGATCACGGTTCCCGCAGCATCGATACCCGGTGTATGAGGGTATTCGCGGGTGATCGCGCGATTGCCAAACGCCGAAAGCGCATCCTTGTAGTTCAACGAAGAATGGGATACCGCAATACGAACCGGGTGTGCCGGCAGGTCGCTCATGGGCCGCTGTACGATACTCTGGTCGTACTTTCCCGCAGCCACTTCCTCTACCAGCATGGCCCGGTAACTCTGATACGGATTGTTTTGTTGTTCAGCAGCCATTCCCGCTACTTCCTTTCCAACCTATATTTTCCAGGCCCAGTGGAAATTACTGGGCCTGATGACGCCAGGCTTCGAGCCGGGTAAACAGGCGAGAAAAAGCACTTTCGATACCCTGCTGCGCGGCGAGGCCCATCTTGCGCGCAATATTCTGACGCTCTTTATATTCCACCTGATACAGGTCGGCATTCGCCGCCCGCGAAGTGAGATATTCGTCAGAGGTTTTCAACTCATCAACCAGCGCCAGATCCAGGGCTCGCTGGCCAAACCAGACTTCGCCGGTCGCCACCTTGGCAATATCCAGTTGCGGCCGGTATTCCTGCACAAAGTGCTGGAACAGGGTGTGAATTTCCTCGAGATCACTCTGGAATTTTTCTTTGCCTTCCGGCGTGTTCTCTCCAAACATGGTTACCGTGCGCTTATATTCGCCCGCGGTAAACAATTCAAAGTCCACGTCATTGCGCTGCAGCAGGCGATGGAAATTGGGCAACTGTGCAACCACACCAATAGACCCCAACATTGCAAACGGAGCAGCAAGAATTCGATCGGCCACGCACGCCATCATGTATCCGCCACTGGCGGCCACCTTGTCGACCACGATCGTCAGCTTGACCCCAGCGCTGCGCACCCGCGCCAGTTGACTGGCTGCCAAACCGTAATTGGCCACCATGCCCCCTGGGCTTTCCAGGCACACGACTACCTCATCGTCTTTGCCGGCAATCTGCAGTATCGCGGTAATTTCCTCGCGCAGATTGGACAGTGCACTGGCTTTGATATCGCCATCGAAATGCACCACAAACAAGCGTTTTCGGGTATTCGCTCCGGCACCCTGCTGGGGATTTTCACCCGCTGCCTGCACGTCGCCTTCAAGGGGCGCTGCGCCGGCTTCCGCATCGGCCTCTGCCTGTTCCGGCACCGCGACATCCCGGGACTCTTCCCCGGATGTATCGTTACCCTGTGCCTTACGCGCTTTGGCCTGCGCCTTGAGCGCGGCCTTTCTCTGCCTGGCCTGTGCCTTGGCTTCGGCTTTTTTATCTTTTTCCTGCTGCTTTTTACGCTCTGCGTAATCCGCGTCGTCCATCACCGCTTCCAGCAGTGATTCCTTCATATCGTCGTAACGGTCGTTCAGGTGGGTCACGGCGATGTGGCCGGGCTGGCGATCTTTCAGTTGCGCGCGATTGGCCACGATAAAACCGATGACCAACAATAGTGCCACAACGATGGTCACTACCTTGGCCAGAAACAATCCGTACTCGCTGAGAAATTCCACTCAATCCTCTCTTTTTACTTTCCGCAGCATCATTGACTGCGGACAACTTAAAACCATTTCACCGGAAAATCACTGCCACTCGTTCAGTGCAGACTCTGCCTGTTGATTCAGCGGGCGGGCCAGTAGCCCCGAGTGGCTGATGCGGACTTCGTACACGGCACCGTCCTGCATGGGTAAAAAGGTCGCGCTTCCGTACACCGCGTCCACCATCGGAACGCGATTGTTCATTTCACGCAGGAAATTCCACAGATCCACGCCGTGACTGCTCTGCTCCAGTGGATATACCGAACGCGCTTTATTGCGCTCATCCTGCAATGTCAGATAGCGACCACTCAGGCGATCGAGACGATAGGCCGGTTCGATACCCCAGCGCGCGAGTGCGCCTTTCCACTTGAGCATCCGCGCATCCAGTTGCCACTGGTCCCCGTACAGCTCAAATTCTTGCGAGATGCCGTCTTCATCAGCAAATTTGACCATGTAATGCTGGCTGCCCAAGCGTTCGAAAGAGACTGTGCCGACACTGTGCTCATCACCAAGATTACGATAGCTATAGACATCCAGCGCCACCAGTACTATCAGCAGCGCGCCCACCAGCAGTAACAAGCCCACAGAGCCGCGTAAAAAGCCCATCAGCCAATTACCACGCAGCAGTACCTTTCCACCCCAGAACACCAGTAGAAGTGCCACGAAGGCGATTGCAAAGGTTATAGCGATATACATTGTTAATGCCTCATCTCCGCGCGATGCAGTTATGGAATCGTTTCAGCACCGCTCGACAAACGTTCTGATCAATTGACCCGACAGCGTTTCCGCCGGCGGAATCGCCTGGGGGATTTGCGATTTATGGAACCAGCGCGCCTCCATGATTTCCTCCTGGTCGGGCCTCAGTGTTCCGCCACTCACTTCGGCGAGATAGCCAATCATCAACTGACCGGGAAATGGCCAGGACTGAGTGCCGATATATTGTAAATGTTGGGGGCCCTGCCCGACCTCGAGCCCCACTTCCTCCAGCGCCTCTCTGGCGAGCGCCTGCTCTGCATTTTCCCCGGGCTCGATAAACCCTGCCAGTGCGGTATATAACGCGTGACGGTGGTGCGCGTGACGCGCAAGCAGGCACTCCTCGCCCCGTACCAGCAACATGATGACACAGGGGGAAATACGCGGATATACGGAAAAATTACAGGAGGTACAGACCCGCGCCCGATCCTTGGCATGATAAACGGTCGATAAGCCACAGCGGCCGCAGAAGCGGTGATCGAGGTCCCAATTGACCACTTGCACGGCACGCCCGATCAGGAAAAACAGGGCCTCACTGACGGTCCCAAGAAATGTGCGTAATCCGCGCCACTCACAGCCGGGCAGCTCTACGCGGAAGGGCAGATGATGAACGGCGCAGGGCTTTCCGCCCCAGTCCCCCAGATAATGCGTGCTGGACTGGGCCCCGTCACGGGCTGCCTCACGCACCGGTGCGCTCAGATGAAGCGGGCCCCGCTCGCCGCAGAGCACCTCTCCGTGGGAAACCACAATGTGCCAGTGAAACTCCGGGTGGGGTAATACGTTCGCCGCGGGATTGAAATCAGACATTCATAGGGTTCTGCACTTGGACCATAAAACCAAGACTGCACCAGGGGCCGGGTTCAGGCAACCTCTACCGGGTACCCCAGGGCCTCCAGGCTTTCCACGGCCAGATCCAACGACTGCATATCGACCTGTCTGTGCAGCTTCACCTCACCGAGGTAATACTCGAGGCTGATGATGGCATCGGCGAATATCTCCAGAGACTGCTCGACGCCCGGGGAAACCGTTTTCTGATCGATCACCGCATCCACAAAGTGTGCCAGGCGCTCGACCACAGCGGCCGCCCGGCCGAGACTCAGGACCACCATACCGCCACGCACACTGTTCAGGGTGGTGGACACATTGCGAATATGTCCGTGATCGAAGCCGGATTCAGCGTATGAGGCCAATGCACGTTTAATCAGGGAAAGACCGGCTTCCGCCTCCTTCAGCACCGCCAATTCTGCTTCCTCCAGCTGGCTGCGCTCAAGGGCGATGTCCGCCTGGCCACTCTCATCGAGCTCAATGGTGGAGCGCTGGCGCATGGCCCGGATTGCACTGTCGACAGTCAGTATCTGGTTGGTTAGCTGCTGCAGGGCATTATCCGCCGCGCGGCCACCCACCTGGGCACAATTCTGATAGGCCGTCAGTGAGCCGCCCAGATTTTCACCGATACGGCGGAAATTGAGCAGTATGAGGGTGTTGGAGATACGACGGAGGGTTTCCACCAGCCCACCTTCATCATCCAGCCCGGTCATGCCCACCATTTCTGCGTCATCCAACAGGCGGCGCACTCCGGACAACTCTTCTTCCAGCGCACTGGCTACCGCGGCAATTGCTGTGGCACCCGGACCGCCAAGACTCGCGCGGTCACGCTCAAGCTCCGGTTCACGGTAGGACAGAGGGCGGACGCTGAATACCTGCAGCAGCTTCTCCCCCTGCCCGGAAGGGCCTGCCAGAGCCAACCAGTAGAGGCACTCCTTGATCAACACGGGGGGGGCTGGCTGGTCCAGCGCCGCATCACCGTCGCGACAGATATTGCGCAGCCGGCGATCAAGCATGCTGAACACCATCACCCGCTGACGATTGACCAACATCTCGCGGCTGGCCATGGCAGCGATTGCGGTTCCCGCAACCGACCAGAGCTTGCCATTCGGACGCCCGGCACACACGCTGGCTATTCGCTGCAGCGCACGGGCCATCATGGTGTACGCAGGTCCCCGCGGCTTCCCCTTCAGCAGCGCGAGCAGGCCAACCTGATACATATGACGGAAACGGCGTACGAAGGTCTTCAGGTCTTCCGACATGACAGCGGAGGAAACGGCACCGGGCACTGTCGCATCAAGACGACAGCGCAGAAAGTGACTTTCGGGCACTGGCGCCTGCGCCCTGGCCAGACGCAGGCTATTGATATAGGGAACCAGCAGCTCCGGGCGGGGGGTAGCCCGGTTCTGAACAAAGTCCAGATAGCGGGTCATCACATAAAACGCAATGCCAAGGCTTTCCAACAGTTCCTGTGGGGACTGCTGACGGTCCTGCAACAGGTCGCCCATGGCTGTCAGCATTTCCTGAGCAAGTAGCTCGGCCGCACTCAACTGCACCATCTGCAATACACCAGACACCTGGCGCAGACTCTGGATACACTTTTCCAGTGCCAGTTTATTCCCGTGATCGGCCGCGTACTGGTCCAGGTGGCCGGTCGCTCCTTCGATACTCGCAACCAGCTCGTCTTTTACCAGACTGACGGAGGTCAGGTTGATTTCGCGCAATCCACTCATTGCCTACACCACTGCAATTCTCGTTATTTTTCACTGCCAGCCAGCCGGGCGCCAACCGCGCACACCTGCAAACCGCTCAATTTATACAAAACCGTAAAAGTGTCCAGATTAAATCAATCCGTTTCTACCGATCAATCGACAAAAACGTACATCCCGCACGAATTGGTAAAACCAATTGAATTTCCCCACAAAAAAAGGTAGCTTTGCCGCCGGTCCTCCCGGCGGTACCGGCAGGGGGCTCAAAGAGAACCAAGGAAGTAGTATTAATGAACGCTCTTAATGACACCCTGCCGGCAGCAGGTGGCGGCATCGGTCGCGCATTTACCGACAACTTTCTCGGAGAGGCTCCAGACTGGTACAAGCTGACCATCGCCCTCTTCCTGATCCTCAACCCGATCCTACTGTACACCACTTCTCCTTTTGTGACCGGGTGGGTTCTCATTGGTGAATTTATCTTCACCCTGGCCATGGCTCTAAAGTGCTATCCACTGCAACCCGGCGGCTTGCTGGCAATCGAAGCCGTACTGCTGGGAATGACCAGCAGTGAATCTGTTTTTCATGAAGTCACGGAAAATATCCAGGTCATCCTTCTACTGATGTTTATGGTGGCCGGCATTTACTTTATGAAAAGCCTGCTTCTGTACGTATTTACCAAATTGCTGGTTTCGGTGCGCTCAAAATCTGTGCTATCGCTACTGTTCTGCGGGGTTTCCGCGGTACTTTCCGCTTTCCTCGACGCATTGACGGTAACCGCAGTACTGATTGCCGTGGCAGTGGGCTTTTATGCGGTCTACCACAAGGTCGCCTCCAATCGGCAGACGCACCCTGAACACGACCATTCAAGCGACGATGGCGTGGTCGAGTACCACCGTTCTGACCTTGACCAGTTTCGCGCCTTTCTCCGCAGCCTGATTATGCACGGGGCAGTAGGCACCGCCCTCGGGGGCGTCTGCACCCTGGTAGGTGAACCGCAAAATCTTCTGATTGCGGAAAAAGCCGGCTGGGACTTTCTGCAATTTTTCACCTATATGGCTCCGGTCACCATGCCGGCGTTCGCAGCTGGCTTGGTCACCTGTTTTCTGCTCGAGAAGTCCAAAATGTTCGGTTACGGTGCAAAGCTGCCAGATGCCGTGCGCGAGGTTCTGTCGAATTACGCCGCCGAACAGGAGCGTAAACGCACCCAGCGCGATATTGTTGAGCTGTGGGTGCAGGGTATCGTAGCGGTCATTCTGGTACTCGCCCTGGCGTTCCATGTCGCCGAGGTAGGCATCATCGGCCTGATGGTTATTGTGCTTCTGACCGCTTTCAACGGCGTTATCCAGGAAGCCCGGATTGGCCACGCCTTCGAGGAGGCACTGCCGTTCACCGCACTGCTCGTGGTGTTTTTCGCCATCGTCGCCGTGATTCATCAGCAGCACCTGTTCGCACCGGTAACGCACTTTGTGTTGAGCCTTGAGCCCGAGCAGCAACCGGGCATGCTTTTTCTGGCCAATGGCATTCTGTCGATGATCAGTGACAACGTGTTTGTTGCCACCGTTTACATCAATGAGGTGAAGGATGCACTGACAGCCGGCGAAATCACTCGCGAGCATTTCGATAAGCTGGCGATAGCGATCAATACGGGTACCAACCTGCCCAGTGTCGCAACACCGAACGGGCAGGCAGCTTTTCTGTTCCTGCTGACATCAGCCCTCGCACCACTGATTCGCCTGTCTTATGGCCGCATGGTGATCATGGCACTGCCTTACACCATCGTTCTCACCATCGTTGCACTGTTTTGCGTCGTTTACGCACTTTGATTCAGCCCGCGGGGAGCGGCGCGGAGCGAGAACATCCGCAATAAAAAAAGGGGCCCAAGGCCCCTTTTTTTATTGCAGCAAAGCAGACACTCACCAAAAATGCTTACCGCCCGCCTTTTCCAGCTGCCCGAGAAACTCCTCGTGGGCCTGCAACTCATCGGCGCTTGCCCGCACTACCGGCAACGGCGCCCGCTGCGCACTTAAGCGGCGAATGGAACCCGCCTCCTGTGCCTGGCTTTCGGGATCGTCATCATTGGAAGCATCGGCACCGGCGAGTGCGAGATCCGTCTGCCCACCAGTCATCATCAGGTAGACGTCGGCGAGAATTTCCGCATCCAGTAGTGCGCCGTGCAAATCTCGCTGGGAATTATCGACGAAATAGCGCTTGCACAATGCATCCAGATTATTTTTCTGGCCGGGATGCTTTTCGCGCGCCAGCGCCAGAGTATCCAGCACCCCGCAGTGAGCCGTCACGCTCTGCCAGCGAGGGCTTCCCAGTCGCTTCAACTCGGAATCAATAAACCCCACATCGAACGGCGCATTGTGAATCACCAACTCTGCACCATCACAGAAGGTCATGAATTCATCGGCAATCTGCGAAAAAATCGGCTTGTCGACGAGAAACTCATTGGTGATCCCGTGGACCTCGATCGCGCCATCATCCACCTCGCGCTCCGGATTGATGTACTGATGGTAGTGACGACCGGTCAGCTTGCGGTTGATCAGCTCAACACAACCTATTTCAATAATCCGGTGGCCGGACTTCGGGTCCAGACCTGTGGTTTCCGTATCCAGAACTATCTGACGCATGGTTTAGGACTCTCCCAACTCATCTATGCCGCGATTGGCCAACGCATCGGCGCGCTCATTGCCTGGATCGCCGGCGTGCCCCTTCACCCAGTGCCAGTGCACTTCGTGTTCACCGATAGCGGCATCCAACGCCTGCCAGAGATCCGCGTTCTTTACCGGTTTCTTCGCAGAAGTCTTCCAGCCATTTTTCTTCCAGTTGTGTATCCAACCGGTAATACCCTGGCGGACGTACTGGGAATCCGTATGCAGATCCACTCGACAGTGCTGATTCAGAGCCTGCAATGCCTGAATGGCCGCCATTAACTCCATTCGATTATTGGTCGTCAGCGACTCACCGCCACACAGCTCTTTTTCTGCATCGCCACTCATCAGCAATGCTCCCCAGCCACCGGGGCCGGGGTTTCCACGGCAAGCGCCATCGGTGTATATGGTGACCTGTTTCAAATCGTACTCGTTTAGAATTTTTTGACTGGTTGCCGAGCAGGGCGTGTCAGCGCTTACTGTTCCGACCCCGCTTGTGTGAGGGCAGTGGCTTGAGCCTGTCTCTCGCCGCTATGCGTGGACTGCTGGGCACAACACTCAGAGCCGGCTTTTTCTCACCGCGCCAATTGAGCTTGATCGTACGCATCCGCGCCACTTCTTTGCGCGCGACTATGATGTAAAAGCCTCCCCACGGCAAGTGCCACCGGGTCCCCACACGCTCCATCCACGACGTCTTGGCAAGAAGGTCCCCATGCGTCAGGGGTAAACGGAAGAAACCGCGCTCAATCTCGCCAGACTGAAGATCCAACAGATTCATCCAGTCGGCGATACGCGCAGCGCGTAACTGGTTGCCGGACTGATATGGACTCGACGATCGAAACAGGCGTGTGAGCCCCAGCAAGGAAAATGGATTGAAGCCAATCAGAACCATATGCCCACCGGGTATAAGCACCCGCGCCGCTTCTCGCAAAACCTGGTGAGGTTGCGGAGAAAAATCCAACAGATGATGTAAAACTGCCACATCGATAGATTCTGAAGGAAGCGGCAATTGCTCAAACTCAACAAGTGCAGCCCCCTGGCCTTGCGTGCAAGGGCTGAGCTTGAAGCGGTGATTGATACGACTGCACGCGGCGAAATCCACCTGCCGGGCCACACTGGCCTGCATCAGGTGATAACCAAACAGCCCCTCCACCACTGGCTGAACCAGTGCCAACTGCTGGGTCAAAATCTCCCGCCCCAAACCACTGTCGAACCAGTCACTCAGCGCCGGGCAGGACTCGGCGAGCGGAGCTATGGGCGCTTTCCCGCGATAGAACAGGGATTTTTTTCCCGGCTTTTCCGGCATCCGCGTCATCTCCAGCTCCTTTTCCCGTCATCCAGTTCCCGTCATCCAGTTCCCGTCATCCAGCCATTGCCACCCTATGGTCGCACGCCCCTTCCAACACTGACCAGTCACACTGGTGACAACATTCTTCCTGCCGCAGCATTGTGCCTATGTTAGGGTTCGCCAATCATCCTTAGGTTAGCGGGGACAGCCAATGATCACAATCCGCCCGATCCCGGCATTTAACGACAACTATATCTGGCACTTACAGGAAAATGGAGAGCACTGGGTAGTGGATCCGGGTGACGCCGCACCGGTAATGGCGGCATTGCAGGGGCAGCGTCTCACCGGCATTCTCCTGACCCACCACCATTTCGATCACACCGGCGGTGTAAGCGCTCTCACCAGCGCCTTTGACTGCCCGGTTTACGGCCCCGCAACCATCGAAGGCGTCACCCACCCACTGGAGGAAGGTTCCCGGCTTACCCTACTCGGCAGACATTGCAGGGTTTTTGAGGTGCCAGGTCACACACTCGATCACATCGCCCTGCTTATGGAGGATGGCGCTGAGCGGTACCTGTTCTGCGGCGACACACTGTTTGCCGCCGGTTGCGGGCGCCTGTTCGAGGGCACACCGGATCAAATGCATCAATCTCTCTCCAGACTCGCGGCACTGCCCTCGCACACGCTCGTCTACTGCACCCACGAGTACACACTCGCCAACCTGGCGTTTGCGCTGGCCGCTGAACCACAAAACCAGGAATTGATCGAGCGCCAGCAGGCCGCCAGAGCACAGCGCGATCGCGGTGAGCCCACCCTCCCGTCCACTATCGGTCTGGAACGTGCCACCAACCCCTTCTTGCGCACCGCGGAACCCAGCGTTCGCCAACAGGCCCTGCAGCGTGGGGCATCGGCCAGCGCGGATACTGTGGAAATTTTCGCCACCTTACGCCAATGGAAGGACGTTTTTTGACCAAATTCCATTGACCGGAACCAATCCCCCTCTTTAGAATCAGACAATTACAAATCAAAGCTCAAGTGTATTATTTGGCGACTTGATCCCGAGGCCACATCTGTCAGCAGCACTTTCTGCTGGAGGCCCGGGGCCTGCCAGAATCGCATCCGAGGAGCGCTGGGCGCGCTTTGCAGGATTAGAGAGCCACAAGATAACAACAGATCGTGGACACCAGAATGGTTTATAAGAAGTTTGCCGTTGCGCTACTGGCAGCGGCCGTGGGGGCCTGCACGCAGATTGATTCTGCACCGCAAAACGCAAACTCCTCTCAGAAAAATGGGGCCGCTCAAGACCTGACCACTGGCGGGAGCGAGCACAACGAAATCAGCCAGAACATCTTGAACGTCACCGAGCCGGCCCTGCCGCCGGACGATATCTGGCAACGTCTTCGACAGGGATTTACCCTCGACCGTGAAGTCCATCGCCCCAAGGTAAAAGATTACGTAAAATACTTTTCTTCCAACCAGGGCTATATGGCCCGGGTAACGGAACGCTCCCGCCGGTATATCTTCCATGTCGCCGAGCAGCTGGAACAGGATAATATTCCACTGGAATTTGCCCTGTTACCGATTGTCGAGAGCGCCTACGACCCCTTCGCGTACTCTCATGCCCAGGCATCCGGTATGTGGCAGTTTATCCCTGCAACGGGCCGCTCATTCGGACTTCACCAGAACTGGTGGTATGACGGCCGCCGCGACGTGGTGGAATCCACCCGCGCCGCATCGGAATACTTCAATTACCTGTCCGCAAAATTCGACGGCGACTGGCTGCTGGTCCTGGCCGCATACAACGCCGGAGAAGGGACTGTTCGCCGAGCCCGAGAGCGCAATGCCCGCCAGGGCAAGGGCACCAGCTTCTGGGACCTGAAATTACCTCGCGAGACCCAGCGATACGTACCGCAATTACTGGCACTTGCCGAAGTGGTATCGCGCTCAGACCACTACCGGGTTCCACTGCATGATGTTGGCAACGAACCCTATTACGCAGCGGTCAATGTGGGCAGCCAGATCGATCTGGCCCAGGCTGCCGAACTGGCCGGTGTGGAAATTGAAGAGCTGCATCTGTTGAACCCCGGGTTCAACCGCTGGGCCACAGACCCGGACGGAAACCATCGCCTACTGGTACCCCGCGATAAAAGTGCTCGATTCATTGAAGCACTGGAAAAACTCCCTGCAGACCAACGTGTCAGCTGGCAACACTATCGGGTGGCCCGCGGGGATTCTCTGTCGGTGATTGCACGCCGCTACGAAACGACAATTACAGCCATCCAGCAGGCAAACAAGCTGCGCGGCAGTAGCATTCGAGCAGGTCAGACTCTGCTGATACCCAGCGCCTCAGGACCCAACACCCAATACGCCTACGCCATTGACCAGCGGGTAAAACGCCGACAGAACTCAGGGAAGGGGCAGAAAACCAACTATACCGTTCGCCCTGGCGACACCCTTTGGGCGATCGCCCGCAAGCTGGATGTGAAAGTGCGCGAACTCGCCAGCTGGAACAGCATGGCACCGGGGGATACCCTGCGCCCGGGCCGCCAGCTGGTCGCCTACAGCAACAGTGACAGCAGCGACAGTAGAACGACCCGCAAACTCTCCTACCGGGTACGCAACGGTGACTCCCTCTACCGTATCGCACGTAAATTCAGCATCGACATCAGCGATATTGTGCGCTGGAATAAAATCAGTAAGAACAGCTATCTACAGCCTGGCCAAAGACTGACCCTGTTTGTGGATAGCGCCAACAACGGTTAACGAAACAAACTTTTCCAGCAGACATAAAAAAACCGGCGAGATTCGCCGGTTTTTTTATTCAGCAATCAAAGCTGGCAATCACTGAGCCTGTTCCGCACGGAATATTTCTACATCCGCCTTACCGGCCAGGAACTGCTGCACTGCCGCAAGCTCTGCACTACCCTGCATCGAAGCCAATTGCTGTAGTAGTGCATCTCGTTGCTCTTTGCTTTGCCGCGCCAAATCGCCCGCACGTACAGCACGTAACTGAACAACCACCACATCGCCGCTGGGCAGAGCGAACTGCTCTAGTGTGCGTGCTCCCGGGCGGGGTTCATTCATCGCGAATACTTTGCTCACGACCTCACCCCGTGCACCGAAGCCACCACGGCGAGTCTTATCACTAGTCTCCAGCGTCAGGCCTTCTGTCTCAGCGACGCTCGCCAGCCCCTCACCGGCGGCTGCCTGTTCGCGAATCTGCTCAGCCTTGCTTGCGAGTTGCTCACTGGCTTTTTCGCGTTTCAGCTGCTGGACGATCTCTGCCTTCACCTCTTCCAGCGGCTTTACACCGGCGGGTTTGTGCTCGACAACACGCAACACCACAGCGTGATTTTCGGTAAGGTTCAGCACGTCGGAAGTATTACCATCCTCCAGCACCTCCGGTGCAAAGGCCGCAGAGATTACCTGACCCTCACCAGTGATACCGCTACCTCCCTGACGAGAGAATAGTGCAGATTTCTGCACACTAACGCCCAACTCTTCCGCCGGCGCTGCCAGCGTTTCCGCGTTGTACGCAAGGTCACCCAGGCGGCTGACCGCATCGACAAATTCGCGTTCCGCTGCAGCATTGCGCAAGCGAGAGGAAATAGCCGCTTTGCGCTCTTCGAAGGTCGGTGGCTCCGCATCCGCAATTTCGATCAGCTTGATAAAGTGGGTTCCACCATCGGTTTGAACCGGGCCGGACACCTCACCTACCTGCAATTCTGCCAGCGCGTCTTCAAACGCTTCAGGGAATACATCACCAGAAGTAAAGCCCAGGTCGCCCCCCTCTTCGCTGGACACAATATCGTCGGAATACTGTTTTGCCAGCGCCTCAAAGGATTCACCTTCGTTCAGCTTTGCCTGCACTTCCGCGATCTTGGCTTGCGCGGCCTCGTCATCCCCTTCTACCAGGATATGTGCGGCATGACGACGAACATTAGCCTCGAAGTTTTGTACCTCCTGCTCGTACTGAGCCCGTACGTCCTGCTCAGAGATATCGATATTCTCCGCAAACTGCTCAGGCGTCAGCTCGATGTACTCAATCGCTACCTGCTCCGGGCGCTGGAACGAGGCCTGATTTTCGCTGTAGAAGGCGTCTACCTCTTCGTCGGCAATTTCGATGCCCTCGAGTAATGGGGAAGCAGACAGCGTAACGTAATCAAAGTCGCGCTCCTCCATGGATACCGCCACGATGTTCTCCGCATCGGTCCGTGTGCTGAACGCAGTGTCGGACACGCTGCTTATAAACTGCTGCATCACCATTTCCTGCTCAAGCAACTGACGGAATCCTGCAGGACTGTACCCCATGCGGCGCAGCCCCTCGCGGAACATCTGCTGATCAAACTGGCCGTTTACCTGAAACCCGGGCATCTGCACAATTTCTTTATCTACAGCGCCGGTGCTCATGGCCATGCCGCTATCCAAGGCCGCCTGGCGCATGACTGCGCTATTAACAAGCTGCTGTAGCACGGGGCCGCGCAGCTGCTCATCGGTGAGCAGATCGCTTGGTACATTTTCGCCGTATTGGCTTTCGATCATCGCGCGGCGATTCTGAATCGCCCGTTGCAGATCCAATTGGGTAATCTTCTCCCCATTTACCTCCGCCACTTTGTCGGCGGAGCCACCACTGGCACCGGTGAAGAAATCAATCCCACCGATCACCATGATAAATCCGAAAAACGCCGCAACAATAATGGCGGCCGTTCCCTTCAGGTTGTCACGCATGGACTGAAGCATATTCAGCTCCGAAATTAACTCTTGTCAGTATTCAGGCAGATCAATCTTTATTGTTGTATCGATCTCAGGTCCAGGGTTTGCTGAGGCCGATCAGGACAAATTATCTGTTGATCCTGTTTACAATTTTTTCTTTCACAAACAAAAAAGGCGCATCCAGATGATACGCCTCTTTGAAGCATTGCTTTTACAAGGCTTCTTAGTTCACCGCGTCTTTCAAAGCTTTACCAGCTTTGAAGTTCGGGATTTTAGCCGCTGCGATTTCAATCGGGTCACCAGTGCGCGGGTTGCGGCCGGTGCGGGCAGCGCGCTCTTTAACAGCAAAAGTACCAAAGCCAACCAGAGCAACCTGATCGCCTTTCTTCAGTGCGTCGGTAATGCTGTCTACCATGGCGTCCAGAGCGCGGCCAGCAGCTGCCTTAGGAATGTCGGCAGACGCGGCGATGGCTTCAATCAGTTCGGACTTATTCACGCTATATCCCTCTGTTCTTTTCTAGGTCTAAATGGTCTAAATAACTAGATTCTGCATCCGGAAGATCCTTCCGGACGTGATTTCCAGGTGTCTTTTTCAGGTCTGTTGCAACCCCGTTTTACAAGGCGCAATCGTGCATTTTTAGCAGTCGATTTTTAATCGCCTGCGGCTCCCCCGCAGCGCAACAAGCCACGTTTTATACCAACTGCCTGTTGGTGGGTCAAGGAACCATGCGGCTTTGCGGGCAGTTGGACAATTTTGAAGCGCACTTGTTCAATCAACGGTCGGCAAGTTCATTTTTTAACCTGCAGCAACAGCAGGTCGCGTACTCTACGCGACTTGCTGCCGAGGTTTCAATGGTTTTTTTGCCGACCGGATGGCTGGCCTTTTAGTGAGTTTGCACCGAGCGCTGGGAGCGCTCATCCGCCTGCTTCTGCAAAGCAGAGTACTCTTCATCACTGAGCGGGCTGGGCATGGTTTCCAGCGCGTACTCCAGCACCTGATCAATCCATTTTACCGGCTTGATCACCAAATCCTGCTGGATATTGTCAGGAATATCCTTAAGGTCACGCTCATTGTCCGCGGGAATCAGAACGGTTTTGATACCACCGCGATGGGCCGCCAGTAACTTCTCCTTCAGCCCCCCGATGCGCAACACTTCACCGCGTAAGGTAATTTCACCAGTCATTGCCACATCGGAGCGCACCGGGATGTTGGTCAACACCGATGCCAGAACCGTGCACATGGCGATACCTGCCGACGGCCCATCCTTTGGGGTCGCCCCCTCCGGCACGTGAATATGTATATCACGGGTCTCGTGGAAGTCTGGCGCGATACCCAGCGCCTGCGCACGAGCGCGCACAACGGTCAGAGCCGCCTGAATGGACTCTTGCATCACGTCACCCAGAGAACCGGTTTTAATCACCCGCCCCTTGCCGGACACCGCCGAAGACTCGATGGTGAGCAGTTCTCCACCCACTTCAGTCCATGCCAATCCGGTGACCTGACCAATCTTGTTTTCTTCCTCGGCGCGGCCGTAATCAAACTTCCGCACACCCAACAAGTCTTCTAGCTGTTCCGACTTGATCACCACCTTTTTAGTAGTGGCGTTCCGCACATGCTCGGTGACCACTTTTCGGCAGATTTTTGCCATCTCCCGATCCAAACCACGCACACCGGCCTCACGGGTGTAATAGCGCACCACATCGCGCACAGCCTCATCTGCCAGCTCCAATTCCTCTGGCTTCAAACCGGCGGCTTTGCGCTGCTTTGGAATGAGATAACGCTGGGCGATGTTCAGTTTTTCATCCTCGGTATAACCGGGGATTCGAATCACCTCCATACGATCAAGTAACGGACCGGGAATATTCATCGAGTTGGAGGTGCACACAAACATCACATCGGAGAGGTCGTAATCGACTTCCAGGTAATGGTCGTTAAACGACTTGTTCTGCTCCGGATCCAGCACCTCAAGTAGTGCCGAAGCGGGATCACCGCGGTGATCCATACCCATTTTGTCAACTTCGTCCAGCAGAAAGAGCGGGTTTTTTACCCCCACTTTAGAAATTTTCTGAACCAGCTTCCCCGGTAAAGAACCAATGTAAGTCCTACGGTGCCCGCGAATTTCCGCTTCATCGCGCACGCCCCCCAGGGCCATACGCACATATTTGCGATTGGTCGCACGGGCGATGGATTCGCCGAGGGAAGTTTTACCGACCCCAGGCGGTCCAACCAGGCAGAGAATTGGGCCTTTCACTTTTTTCACGCGCTTTTGCACCGCGAGATATTCGAGGATACGCTCCTTGACCTCTTCCAGACCGTAGTGATCTTTGTTCAGAATTTCTTCTGCCTTGATCAGGTCGTGACGCACGCGGCTGGCCTTTTTCCACGGTACACTCAGCATCCAGTCGATGTAACTGCGCAACACGGAGGCTTCCGCAGACATGGGCGACATCATTTTCAGCTTGCCCAGTTCGGCACGGGTTTTCTTCTCAGCCTCGGCAGACATCCCCGAGTCGGCGATTTTCTTCTCCAGCTCCTCAATTTCATTGGGCTCTTCGGTGATCTCGCCCAACTCTTTCTGAATCGCCTTCATCTGTTCATTCAGATAGTACTCGCGCTGACTCTTCTCCATCTGCTTTTTGACACGACCGCGAATGCGTTTTTCGACCTGGATCAGGTCAATTTCCGAGTCCATCAACCCCAGCAGGTGCTCGAGACGCTCCTTGACACTGATCGTCTCCAGCAGCTCCTGCTTCTGGGGCAGGTCCAGGGACATGTGCGCGGCAATGGTATCTGCGAGGCGACCCGGTTCATCGATCCCGGACAGGGAAGTCATTACCTCGTTGGGCACCTTCTTGCTCACGCTGACATACTGCTCAAACTGGGACATCGCGGAGCGCACCAGCGCCTCCGCTTCCGCCTCGGGTAAATCCTCGGAGTCAATGGGGGATACGGTGGCACGGTAATGCCCTTCCCCTTCGGTAATTTCCTCCACCTTTACCCGGTGGCCGCCCTCCACCAGCACCTTCACGGTGCCATCGGGCAGTTTAAGCAGTTGCAACACACTGGCAACGGTACCCACACGGTAAACGTCTTCGGCGCCAGGATCATCTTCTGATGCCTGACGCTGGGCAACCAGCAATACCTGCTTATCACTGCGCATGGCATCTTCCAGCGCATCAATGGATTTTTCCCGGCCAACAAACAGCGGGATAACCATATGCGGATATACCACCACGTCTCGCAGTGGCAGCAGGGGGTATTCGTTCAAGGTCTCGGATGGCTGGTCCATATAACTCCTCTCGGCCTTCAGGCGGCAGGAACCGCCAGATTGGCAGCGTATTCGTCGTCGCAAGCCGCAGTTCCTGATGCGGTCTTTTGTACGGCTAGTGCCTGTTCAACAGCTAAAGTGGGGGCATACAGCAGAATAACAAGCCTGCACCGCCGTGCGCAGCAAAATTAGTTTAATTCCGCAGAGTCGGCCTTGGTCGCACAAAACTGTAGTTTCTGAATGCCGGCACTGCTTAGCACAAAACCAACTCACCTTTGAGTCGGCAGGACAAAGACGCCAGGGTCATCACCCTAACGCCCGGAGAGCCCGTCGGTGTAGGCAATGCCCAAACGGCAAACATAAAAAAAGCCCCAAAATGGGGCTTTTTCATAGGCGAATGGAGCCAGCTCAGGGCCCGAAGTATTACTCCTCGGGCGCCACTTTTTGCGCCTCGGCCTGCTCATACACCAGCAGCGGTGCGGACTCGCCCTTGATCACCGCTTCGTCAATGACCACCTTGGCCACATTGTCCATGGACGGGATGTCGTACATGGTTTCCAGCAGCACAGATTCCATGATCGAACGCAAACCCCGGGCACCGGTTTTACGCTCCATGGCCTTGGTGGCAACTGCGTCCAGCGCATCCGGACGGAAGTCCAACTCGACCCCTTCCATATCGAACAACTTGCCGTACTGCTTGGTCAAGGCATTGCGCGGCTCGGTGAGAATCTGCACCAGGGCGGCGCGGTTCAACTCTTCCAGAGTCGCGGTCACCGGCAGACGACCAACAAATTCAGGAATCAGACCGTAACGCACCAGGTCTTCCGGCTCCAGATCCAGCAGCACTTCGCCGAAGTTACTGTTGCTATCCTTGGACTTTACTTCCGCGGAGAAGCCGATGCCACCCTTCTCGGAACGATCGCGAATCACCTTGTCCAGCCCTGCAAATGCACCACCGCAAATGAACAGGATATTGGAGGTGTCCACCTGCAGGAACTCCTGCTGCGGGTGCTTGCGGCCACCCTGAGGCGGAACAGAAGCGACGGTTCCTTCGATCAGTTTCAACAGAGCCTGCTGCACACCTTCCCCGGACACATCACGAGTGATCGACGGGTTGTCCGACTTGCGGGAAATCTTGTCGATCTCATCGATGTAAACGATACCCTGCTGGGCCTTTTCCACATCGTAATCGCACTTCTGCAGCAGCTTCTGAATGATGTTCTCGACGTCCTCACCAACGTAGCCCGCTTCGGTAAGCGTGGTCGCGTCAGCGATGGTGAACGGCACATTCAGCAGTCGCGCAAGGGTTTCGGCAAGCAAAGTCTTACCACTGCCGGTAGGCCCAACCAGCAGAATATTGGATTTACCGAGTTCCACATCGTCTTTACCTTTTACACCTTTACTGGTGCGCAGACGCTTGTAGTGGTTGTATACCGCAACTGCGAGCACCTTTTTGGCGCGCGCCTGACCAATGACATACTGGTCGAGGATTTCGGTAATTTCCTGAGGAGTCGGCAGACGGGAATCGTCGCCATCGACGGTTTCCTGCACCTCCTCACGGATGATATCGGTGCAGAGTTCGACGCATTCGTCACAGATGTATACAGAGGGGCCTGCGATCAGTTTGCGCACTTCCTGCTGGCTCTTGCCACAGAAGGAACAGTAAAGGAGTTTGCCGTTATCGTCTCCGCTGTTCTTTTCAGTCATCTAAGTACTCCGTGGTCTCATAGCCAGCCAAAACTCGGCGGCAAATAGGGTTCATAGCCAAGATGCGGTCTTTTGGCAGGATTTTCAAGCTTTTTTATTCTCTCCTCCGGGTACGGCGGTAGCGCTGCCCCACAGTTCCCGCTATGGCTTGCGGAAATCCGCGGGACAACCCTCCCCTCACCCTCGGGTATTTTAGGGATTTGGTGCGCAGTCAGTCCGACTGCAGTATTACTTGCCCAAATTCTGACGCTGGGCCAGCACATCGTCGACCAGACCATATTCCTTGGCTTCGTCGGCACTGAGGAAGCGGTCGCGGTCGGTGTCGCGCTCGATATCCGCCACGCTTCGACCTGTGTGATGCGCCATCAGCTCATTCAGGCGCGCGCGGATTTTCAAGATTTCCTGAGCGTGGATATGAATATCCGACGCCTGCCCCTGAGCACCACCGCTGGGCTGGTGAATCATCACGCGGGAATTTGGTGTCGCGTAGCGCTTGCCTTCCGCGCCCGCCGTCAACAGAAAAGCCCCCATACTACAGGCCTGACCAATACACATGGTGCTGACGTCAGGTTTGATAAACTGCATGGTGTCATAGATCGACATTCCAGCCGTCACCGAACCACCCGGGGAGTTGATGTACAGGTGAATGTCTTTGTCCGGGTTTTCCGCTTCCAGGAAAAGCAGCTGCGCCACCACCAGGTTGGCCATATGGTCTTCGACCGGGCCCACCATAAAAATCACGCGCTCTTTCAACAGACGGGAGTAAATATCGAATGAACGCTCCCCTCTGGCAGTCTGCTCCACCACCATGGGCACCAGGCCACCAGTGGCGAGAATTTCTTTGGAGTTCATTGGATTATCAAAATATGCCATGGATACGATGCTTCCTTTTTCGGCGTATTAGGCGGGTCAGAACGCATGTGCTCAAAAAAGACACACTTCTGAAAAATTCGCTCAACCTGAGCTTAACCGCTCATTCGCAATAATGCCAGATTGACACTCGCGCCACCGAGCTGAATATACAAAACCCATAAACGAAAACGGCCACCCGAAGGTGGCCGCCTTAAACACTATCGAGCGCGAATCAAGACTGCTTTTGTGGCTTGATCACATCGTCGTAGCTGCTTTCGACATCGCTGACTTTTGCTTTATCCAAAACAAAATCAACAACCTGATCTTCCAGCACTACGGACTCGACACCAGCCAGCAGCTCGCGGTTATTCAGATAGTACTCAACCACTTCTTCCGGCTGCTGATAAGTGGAAGCAAGCTCTTCAACCTTGGCTTTTACACGGTCAGCATCGACGGACAGTTTGTTTTCTTTCACAATCTCGCCAACTACCAGGCCCAGTACTACTCGACGCTTTGCCTGATCTTCAAACATGGTATCCGGCAGCATTTTCGCAGCATCTTCCGGTTTGATCTGACCGCCAAACTGCTGAATCATCTGGCCGCGCAGGGTCTGAACTTCACCCGCTACCAGTGCAGCGGGAATTTCCACCTGATGCTTTTCAAACAGCTGGTCCATGACCTGGGTCTTGACCTTATTCAGTGCCGCATTCTTCAGCTCGCGCTGCATATTGCCACGCACTTCCTCGCGAAACTTCTCTTCGCCACCCTCTTCAACGCCATAACCCGCGAAGAATTCGTCGTTCAACTCCGGCAGCTCCGGTTTCTCAGACGCAGTCACCTTGATAGTGAAAACGGCTTTCGCCCCTTTCAGGTTTTCCGCCTGGTAATCTTCAGGGAAGGTTACTTCCACTTCTTTCTCTTCGCCCGGCTTCATGCCGAGGATGCCATCTTCGAAACCGGGAATCATGCTGCCAGAACCCAACACCAGCTGCTGACCTTCGGCTTTACCACCCTCAAACTCTTCGCCGTCTTTGCGGCCAACGAAGTCGATGGTTACGCGGTCGCCTTTCTGAGCCTTGCGCTTGGTTTCTTTCCAGCCAGACTGCTGCTTACGCAGAACGTCGATCATATTGTCCACGTCCGCATCGGTTACTTCAGCCACGGGACGCTCAACGGCGATTTCTGACAGGTCCGCCAGCTCAACTTCCGGATAAACCTCGAAGGTCGCTACGTACTCCAGATTCTCACCTTCGGTCACATTCTTGGCTTCGATGCTCGGCTGACCAGCCGGCTTAACCTGCTCCTTCTGAACAGCGTCGTAGAAAGAGCGGCTCATTACTTCGCCCAGCACTTCCTGACGAACTCCAGCACCAAAACGCTGACGCACAACCTTCATCGGCACCTTGCCTTTACGGAAGCCGTTGATGCGCACGGTCTTTGCCGCTTGCTGAAGGCGCTTGTCTACTTCCTTATCAACCACTTCTGCCGGCAGATTGACGGTTAAGCGACGTTCCAGACCGGAAGTTGTTTCGATGGAAACCTGCATGTTAATCCTCGTGAGACTCTTCTCTTCACTGAATGCCGGGCTACGGGAATGCTTGCCCGCACCAGCGATTAGCGTTGCGCCGATGCTTGTTCGGCCGCCAAATACAAACAGCCCGCGCCACTACCTCCCTGAGCGCACTTCGCAAGCGCGTTGAAGGTACCGAATGAGCACGGACTGCAAAATTCCTGATTGGTGGGGACGGAGAGACTTGAACTCTCACACCTTGCGGCACCAGAACCTAAATCTGGCGTGTCTACCAATTCCACCACGTCCCCAACGACACACTCGCGGATAAGCCTTTGATTTCCCTGAACTTTTAGAAAAAAACAGGCTGCACGTCCAGCGAGGGGAGCAGATTGTGCCACAGTGGACACAGGGCTTCAATAAGTACGCCGAAAACAATCAGGGCGCCCGCAGGCGCCCTGATCTCATACGCGAATCCCGGCGACTTAGACGCGCTCGAGAATCGTGGTAATCCCCTGCCCCAGACCAATACACATGGTCGAAACGCCGAGATTACCGCCTTCATTCTGCATGACGGACAGCAAGGTGCCGGTGATACGCACACCGGAACAACCGAAGGGGTGCCCCAGGGCGATCGCACCGCCGTAGAGGTTTACCTTTTCGTCCATGACGTCCAGCAGATTCAGGTCCTTCAGCACCGGCAACGCCTGCGCCGCAAAGGCCTCGTTCAATTCCAGCTTGTCAATATCCTCGATGGTAAGGCCGGCACGCTTCAACGCGTTCTGCGTGGAGGGAACCGGGCCGTAACCCATGATGGAAGGATCCACACCAGCCAATGCCATCTCACGCACTTTGGCGATCGGCGTCAGACCGAGAGACTGGGCACGCTCCGCCGACATCACCAGCATCACGGAAGCGCCGTCGGTAATCTGCGAGGAGGTTCCGGCAGTCACCTGGCCATGTTTCGGATCGAATGCCGGCTTCAACTGGGCAAGCGCCTCCGCAGTAGTATCCGGGCGAATGGTCTGGTCGGTTTCCACCAGCATCGGCACGCCGTCTTCATCGTGTCCCTCGATCGCGATAATTTCGCGATTGAACTTACCTTCCTTGGTAGCCTTGGCGGCCAGCTGGTGAGAGCGGGCGCCAAATTCATCCATCTGCTGGCGCTGGATACCGTGCATCATTGCCAGGTATTCGGCGGTCATACCCATGGAACCGGCGGCCTTGGCCATGTTGCGCCCCAGCATCGGGTTGGGGCTCACATGTTCCATCATGTTCAGGTGGCCCATGTGCTCTACGCCACCGACCACGTACACATCACCAACACCGGCCTGGATATTCGCCGCCGCAGTGTGCAGCGCCGACATGGAAGAGCCACACAGACGGTTTACAGTCTGCGCCGGAATGGTGTGCGGAAGACCCGCGCGCAGCAGAATAAACCGCGCCACATTGAAACCCTGCTCGTCGCGCTGCATTACGCAGCCCCAGATCAGGTCATCGATTTCTTTCGGGTCCAGCTTGCCGTTGCGCTGCAGGAATTTTTTCAGCAGTTCTGCAGACATGTCGTCCGCACGCACGTTGCGGTAAACACCGTTCTTGGATCGACCCATGGCGGTGCGCGCGTAGTCGACGATTACGGCATCTCTAGGATTCAGACTCATGGAAACTCTCCTTACTTGTCGCCGTAGTAGGTTTTGCCGCTGGCAGCCATTTCACGCATACCTTTGGTCGGCTCATACAGCGGACCCAGGTCGCTGTGCTTCTCGGCCATTTTCACGAAGGTATCGAGACCAATGCTGTCCAGCCAAGCGAAGATGCCGCCGCGGAACGGCGGGAAACCGATGCCGTAGATGAGCGCCATATCCGCTTCCGCAGGAGAATCCACAATACCTTCTTCCAGGCAGCGGGCGAGCTCGGTCGCCATCGGCACCATCATACGCTCGATGATCTCTTCGTTTTCAAACTCACGGCGCTCGGCAACGTGGGGCTTCAGCAGCTCATAGGCCTCATCGGTTGCCACTTTCTTCGGACGACCTTTTTTGTCTTCTTCGTAGACGTAGAAACCTTTGCCATTTTTCTGACCGTAACGACCCGCTTCATACATGACATCAGAAGCAGCAGTGAAGGATTTACCCATGCGGTCCGGGAAGCCTTCCGCCATCACTTGCTCAGCGTGCACACCGGTATCAATACCGACTACATCCATCAGGTAAGCCGGGCCCATTGGCCAGCCCCAACGCTCCATCACCTTGTCCACCTGCTGGAAATCCGCGCCGTCGCGCACCAGCATGGCGAAGCCAGCGAAATAGGGGAAGAGTACGCGGTTTACAAGGAACCCAGGACAATCGCGCACCACGATGGCCTTCTTGCCCATCTTGTTGGCATACGCCACAACGCGTGCAATGGCATTTTCGGAGGTCTTCTCACCGCGAATCACTTCCACCAGCGGCATTTTGTGCACCGGGTTGAAAAAGTGCATGCCGAGGAAGTTTTCCGGGCGGGACAGTGGCTCCGCCAGGGAGTCAATGGAGATGGTGGAAGTGTTGGAGGCTATGACGGTATCGTCGGTCACCTTGGTTTCCACTTCTTTTAGCACCGCGTGCTTCACCTTCGGGTTTTCCACCACGGCCTCGACAACAATATCGACATTGTCAAAACCGTCGTAACTCAGAGTGGGCTCGATGCGGTTCAGGGTCTCAGCCATTTTCGCCGGGGTCATGCGACCGCGATCAACCAGCTTGGTAAGCAGTTTGCCCGCCTCTTTCAGACCCAGATCGATGCCGTCCTGAGCGATGTCCTTCATCTTGATCGGCGTGCCTTTGTAGGCAGACTGGTAGGCAATACCACCACCCATGATACCGGCGCCCAGTACCGCAGCGCGCTCGATATCCTTGTCCGACTTTTTCTCCCAGCCTTTTGCCACCTTGCCCACTTTCTGATCACTCAGAAACAGACCCACCAGAGATTTGGCGGTTTCGGTTTGGGCACTGGCAATAAACTGCTGCTGCTCAATCTTCAGGGCTTCTTCGCGATCGACTTTGTAGCCCTGCTCGATAGAAGTCACCGCATTCACCGGCGACGGATAATTGCGCCCCGCCTGCTGGCCGACAAACGCCTTGGTAGTGAAGAAGGCCATCAGCGCTTCGGTGTCGTTCAGCGGGATCGGCGACTTCTTGATCTCGCGACGCTTCTCATAATTCAACTCGCCGGCAATGGCGCGTTCGAGCAATTTCAGCGCGGCGTCTTTCAGCTTGTCGGTCGGAACTACCGCATCCACCGCATGAGCGGTCAGCGCCGCATCCGGACGCTGCTCTTTACCCGCCGCAATCCACTCGGCCGCAACATCAACACCGACGACGCGCGGCAGACGCACGGTGCCACCCCAACCGGGAATCAGGCCCAGTTTTACTTCTGGCAGGCCCACCTTGGCTTTGTCGCCCATTACACGGAAGTCACAACCCAGGCAGACCTCGAAGCCGCCGCCCAGTGCGTAACCGTTGATGGCTACCGCTGTGGGGAACGGGAGGTCTTCCAGGCGATTGATATTCTCGTTGTTCTTGTTCATCAGTTCGGCGATGCCTTCCGGACCGGCGGAGAAGGCTCCTCCAAATTCGGTAATGTCGGCACCGACGATGAATACACTCTTGCCACTGGTCAGCAGTAAGCCTTTGATATCGCCCGCTTGTTCAATCGCATCCAGAGCGTCGGAAAACTCCGATACCGTGAGACGATTGAATTTGTTGACGGACTCGCCTTCCAGATCGAATTTCAGTTCCGCGATGCCGTTTTCCAGCATCTGCACGGATAGCGCTTTGCCACTAAATAACATTATTGACCTCATTGATTGGTGACCCGGTGTCATTGGTATCAATGGACCGGTCCGGGGGTCGGGTTGTGCAAGACTGAGATAGGACTCGCCGCGAACAGCGTGCGGCACTCGTGTTGCCAGTTGATGACGCACTGTCCGAAATCAGTCAACGCGCCAAGTATAGCCAGATTCAAACGTGTGTTTGAATACCATTTCTGCCATATCCACTGTCCGGTTCGGTGCATGCAGGTGCCAATATTGTGGTCTTGCACCCATTCCGATCAAAATCTGACCCAATCGTTCACGAACCGGGGAATTTATTTCTACGTGGGCTCACCCCGGCAACAGCGGTGTGCGCAGCAAGCATAGCGGGAAAAAGCGGCTGTTGGGGGAGCCCGTGGGGCGAGCAATGAAGTGAGGAAAGTCGGGATAGGCGCGCGAAGCGGCAGACAGCGGAATACTCTGCCGAAGGTACCGATGCTGACCCGCTCTCACGGGCCAGCATCGGACCTACTCAGACCATATCCGCAAAGGGGTTGTCCGCATCCAGAGAAATGGCACCAGCCCCACCGGGGAGCGTCAGTGTATGGGCATCCATCTCAATGGCAGCCTCATCGATCAAACCTTCACCGAATCGGTAAATGGCGTTGAGATCACCGCGACTGGCACGCGCATCGTAGGCCGCAGACTGTTCCGCTACCACCTCATTGCGCTTCTGGTATGCGGTAAATGCAGCCTGGCCGTGACGCTTGGTGAGCATGCGCCGGGTAACATGGGGCGCAAGCACACTGGCTGTCGCGTTGTTACCACCAAACCCCTTAGAGTTAAGGAATGCCACATCCAGAGTCTCAGGGTCGCGCTCCACATGCGTCAAAGAAAGAGCAAGATGCTCGTGATGCACATCCTCCGCTACCCGATCAATGGTGGTGATACCGGGCAGGATACCGCGGTTGAACACGCCCAGGCTGGTGATCAGTTGATCCCCACTGGCGGCCGCCACGGTATGCCCCACAAACGCCTTCACCGCACACACTGGCCACTCTTTTATCGAGAAAGCCGCCGCCAAGCGATCAAAAATTGCTGACTCAGTAACCCGGTTTTGCGGGGTGCTGGAACCATGTGCCTGCACAAAACTGCGCTGGCGCAAGCTTTCTTCACCGAGAATCGCCCGGGCTTCCGCCATGGCGCGCGCCACCGTCAGATAGTTACCCGGGCCTGGCGCAGATATGGACTTTTTGGGCCCATCGGCATTGACGAAGACATTGGCGACAGCCCCGTGAATGGGCGCACCCAGCTCAAGAGCCAGCTCATCGTCCATCAGCACCACCCACTGACTACCCTCGCCCAGGGTAAAGCCGCAGTTGTCACCAAATGGGCGACTGGCGCGGCGGAAATCGATATTCTCGCCGAATATTTTGCGCAGCCCATCCAGATTGGCCAAAGCACCCATGGTGGCGTAGCCATCGACCACTTCCGGCACCAGCGGAGCTTCCGCAGCCCCCACAACCGCAACCCGAGCGCGGCCACAGCGAATATCTTCCACCGCCGAGCGCAGATTGTAGAGATAAGTTGCACAAGCACCGGCAACCGCACCAGTAGTTCCCACGCTGCCCAGCACATAGGCATTCACAAAATCGGCCGGCATACTGGTGAGACCCAGCGCCAGCTGCTTGGAGCTGACACGGCCACCGCGCAGGCGCGACTGCAACAAGCCACCGTTGCCATTGGGATCTAACTGGCTCATGGCGGAACTGGCATAAACGGAAATTTTGTCGGGCCCGGCCTTTTCGGCGACCATGCCCCAGTCGATTCCCAGTGATTGCACCGCATCGGAGGCGCCGAGAATCGCCAACTGCAGGCCCCGGGGATGGAACCGGGAATTGTACTGCTCGCCCGGCTCAAAGCCGGTGGGCAACTGTCCCGCAGACGCCACCGCAATTTCCCGGTGACTATCAAGCATCACCGACAGGCTGCCGGCACGCACTTTTACCCGTCCGGTCTCAAGCGCCTCTACCTGCCAATCCGCTGGCAGCGGGTTTGGCAATTGACGTGCAGACATCTCAAAAGTAAAGCCTTCAGTACTCGCCAGAGAAGCCGGCTGATGGAAGTGGCACTGGCGATAATCGTAGAACCGCGGTTCAAGTGCTCGCACCAGGGTACCCTCCAGCACCCGCTGTTCCAGCTCTGCACCCAGGGGACCTGTAACCTCCGCGCCCGTGCGCAGGCCCATCAGTGCCGCCAGGTCAGATAGTACATCGGTGCGCTCTTCCGCCCCGAGACTATCCAACACCACGCGCTTGTAGCCGCGGTGGAAGGAACTGCGACCTGCCGGGTTAAACCCCCCAAACGCAGTGATAACGGGTAGGCGCTGCATCCTGACCTCCAGCCTGATACGGAAATACGAAACAAATTGACCCGGTAAAATCGGATGTGCGTCAGTTTAGGGGCTGGCGATTCGGCCTCGTTATGGGCATACTGGCCAGCAATTTTGACCATCTGGCCATTGCGCCTGTGCACCCGCCGGGCTGCATTGGTACGAGGCCCGGTGGCGGCGGAGAACGTGCGGCGAATAGTGCTGAACACATCACTATCCTGCGGTCGTGCCACAAGCTCGACTGCAGTACTGAATTCCACGCTACCCTAGAGAGTTACCCCAGAGAGTTACCTGATGCCCACCGTCACTTTCCTGCTGATTGACCAAATGCTATCCACCGGCACAATGCTGCCCCTGGAAATGCTGCGCGGGGCAGAGAGCCGGGCACGGGCAGAGGGAAAATCCACCCCTCTGAAACTGATCACCGCAAGTGTCGATGGCGCCCCGGTAAGATCGCGTTCCGGATTCAATCTAGCGCCAGACATGGCCCTTGCCCAGGTCCCCGATAGCGATATCGTCTACCTCCCCGCGCTGTGGCGAAATCCCCGCCCGGCACTCAAGCGAAGCACACCACTACTGGATTGGCTCAACGATCAGGCGTGCAAAGGTGCCGCGATCAGCGCCGTTGGTACCGGCGTGTGTTTTCTTGCAGAGGCCGGACTACTGGACGGCAAGCCGGCCACCACTCATTGGCATTATTTTGAGCGGTTTGCCGCAGACTATCCGCAAGTAAAACTCAAACGTCAGTATTTTATTACCCAGACCGATAAGCTGTTCTGCGCTGCCAGTGTGAACGCGCTGGCGGATGTAACGGTGCACCTGATCCGGCAACTTTACGGTCCGTCAGTGGCGAGCCATGTTGAGCGCAACTTTTCCCACGAAATCCGTCGCCCCTTTGAAGAAATTGCCTACTCAGAGGGTGCGGTGCACCTGCATCCGGACGAAGACATCGTACAGGCTCAGACATGGCTGAAGCAGCACTGCAGCGATGACGTAAAACTGAGTGAAGTGGCGAAGACATTCGACATGAGCGTGCGATCCTTCAATCGCCGCTTCAAATTGGCAACCGGGCAAACACCCCTGCAGTATCTGCAGAATGTACGCGTGGACATGGCCAGAGAATTATTACAGTCAAGCAATCTATCGGTAAATGAAATTGCCGAGAAGGTGGGCTACCAGGACATGGGGCACTTTACCGCCCTGTTCAAAAAATTCTTATCCACCACCCCCAGCGAGTACCGTACGACCGTGCGGGCAAAACTGTTTCGAGTCAACACCTGACCCGGTCAAACCGGCCGCCGCAAAAAAACCACATCAGACGCGACAAATTCCAGCTCGGCCCCCAGATGCGCAGCCAACCAGGAAAAAGTGTCGCGACTGAAAAAAGCGATGTGAGTGGGATCGCGAATATAATGCCAGCTGGCGAAACGCTCTCTGGAGACAACGAGCTTGGTCATCAGCGCAAGCACCCCTCCCCGCCGCACCCGCTGCCACAACATCTCGATTACATCACCCGGTGCACTCAGGTGCTCTACCACTTCGGTGCTGACAATAAAATCGTAGGATCTCGCCAACACCGTTGCATCCGGCTGATAGTAAAGATCGTAAGTCGCCACGCGGTGGCCGGCGTTTTCAAGCAAGCGGGCCAGCAGAGGCGCCGGACCACAACCAAAATCCAATCCCTCCGCAGCCGCAGGTAAAGCAGAAATTAACGGATCGGCACATCGGCCCAGAAACGTTTCATAGCCGGGATCCTCCAGGCTGTTTTCGTGCAGATCGTAGTAGGCTTTTTCTTGCGCTGGAGAGAGGTGAAACTGACGGGGTACGTATACCAGGGAACAACCAGCACATTGAAAGTACAGCCGAGATCCGGCCTCAGCAACGGCGCGATACCCCTTTTTTAAGCGATCCCGGTGGTATAGAAACGGCTGTGCCGCCCGAAGGCGGCACAGGGGGCAAGACGCTGACGACGCCAGCCCATTCTGGTTCGTTTGCGACGAATCCACGATCAGGCGGCTTGCTCGTCCTTGCCTTGCTCGTCGTCCTCGGCAACAGCTTGCGGGCCTGACGGACTGGCCTGAAGTAAGTTACCACCGGAAATTTCTATTTTCCGAGGTTTCATCGCCTCCGGAATTTCGCGCACCAGCTCAATATGCAGCAACCCGTTGGAGAGTTGAGCATCCACCACTCTCACGTGGTCAGCCAACTGGAAGCGCCGTTCGAAATTGCGCGCAGCAATACCGCGGTGCAGGAAATTACGCTGGTTCTCGTCCGCAGGTTTTTTACCACTGACAGTCAGGCGGTTTTGCTCCACCTGGATATCCAGCTCTGACTGCTCAAACCCCGCCACAGCCATGGAAATCCGGTAAGCATCCTCCCCGGTCAACTCGATATTGTAAGGGGGATAGGCTGGCTGATTCTGTTCAGCACTGTTCATGGAATCTAGCAGGCTAGCCAGACGATCGAAGCCAATTGCAGAGCGATAAAGTGGAGAAAAATCGATATTACGCATTGTCATATCCTCAATTCAGAGCAATATTTGGAAGCTGCCCGTACCTTGGTGAAGCCTCGCTTCTGTACCGGGCGGTTATTGACTGGTGCTGTCCCGATAGCGAGCGCTGACCAGTATTTCAGGAGCACCTCTGTCGAGCCTGCTCCCTTACCCATAGATATAGGGCCGCCTGTTTCGGCTTCAAGATCCAAACCCAAAAAATATGCAAAAAAATGTGCGCACACATCGAAAGGCCCCGGCCTCCGATTTGATCCGACTGTTTGTAGGAGTTACTCCAGATCAGAGTACCCAGCGCTTTCTTGACGGAATCTGCCGCGAAGCGAAGCTGCGCGGCATACCGAGAAAAGTTCGCTGGACCAGCCATGGCAACCGGCACCTCACCGTGGTATTTCTCGGCGAAACGGACCCGTCCCACCTGGACGCAATAGAGCAGCGGATGGAGGAGATCGCCAGCCTATCGCCCCCTCTTTGCGGGAGAATTGTCAGTGCACACCCGTTTCCCAAAAAGCGCGCTGCACTATTCGCAGCGGAACTACTTCCCTCACCTGGACTAACCGACTTGCACCAGGCATGTCAGGCACTCATGAGCGCTACCGGAAAAAAACCCGAGCGAAAGTCATTTCGCCCACACTTCACCCTTGCACGCAGCACAGCGGGCTTTTCCCAGCCAGCCCCCATCCCGGCAGACTTCACCTGCGCACTGGACAACCTGACGCTCTACCAGAGCCTGCTCGCGCCCGGTGGCAGCCAGTACCGCCCTCTACTGACACTGCCGTTAACGGGACCCTCGATTCCCGAAGCGAAAACTTAGGGACTTAATCAGAGGTTCCCTAGGGACAAAACAGGCACAAAACAGGCACAAAACAGGCACAAAAAAGCCCGCCGGCGATCAGACCGGCGGGCTTTTGGCGGCACCCCCGCACAAGCATTAGGGGCGCAAGTTTGACCTGTCAGTCGAGATGAGACAGTACATACTCGGGGTACATGACCAGGCGCGGGCGCGATAGACGACGGGCGTCAAAAATAAACACGTACCGCTCGCCGTCATCATCAGAAGGAATAGTCCGGCGGAAACGCCAGGAATTGATTTTATAGGTCTGACGTCCGGCGCTGACCGGGGCAATCAACTTGTACTGGTTCTGACCGAGAAATTCGAACTCAATGGAATCCTCTCCCGATGGCTTTAACGTCAGATTGCGGAAAGTGTGCTTGCCATCTTCCCCCTCGTCGAGTTCCCCCAGCAGCTTCTCGAGGCGTTCGCGCTCTCCACGTACATAATCCAGCAGCTCAGGGTCGATCTCTCTCACCGACGCGTCCTCGGCAGAGGGCTCATCCGCAACCGGTGCCGCCTCAACAGGCGCCAGGGAAGCCAGTGTCGGCTCTGGAATATTCGGTTGCGACATGGCCACCGCCGGCGGGGCGCTTTTCACCTGTTCCGCTTTCTTCGCCTGCGCCTTCGCCTTGGTGTTTGCCTCCGACAGCATGGCCTTCACCATTGTGTCCACCAGCGCCTGCTGGCTGGCCAGGCGAGCCTTGCCACCCGCAACCGACTCGCGGGATTCTTGCAGCCGCAGCTCCAGCTCGGCGAAGTTGGATTGAATAATCTCAACGCGACGGTTGCGGCTATCGACACCGCGTTCCGCCATATCGTGCGCATGGCGCGCCTTGTGCAGGGCGCGCTCGGTATCGGTGCTCGGCGCACCCTTGTGCTCGCGCTCCGCCGCCTTCAATTCCATCAGGCTCTGCTGATAGTTTTCCCGCGCCTTGCTGAGCGCTTCCTGAGCACGTTGCAGCTTGTACTCATAAGCCAGCATTTCGTTCTCAACATCTTCCAACTCGACCAGTCGGTTTTCCTGAACCTGCTCCATACGCGCAAGCTTGTTCTGCTCCGCGGTCAGCGAAGAAGCTGCCTGCAGCGCGGAATTCCAGCCAATCACCCCCAACAGGCCCGCAATCAGCAGCGAGCGGCCACGGTTTACCACCATTGTCAAAATCCATTGTTTGATTTTTTACTTCGAGAGAGCGACCGCAAAATACCTTCCCGGACGCTCTTGATGTGCCGAGCGACCACTTTTCGGCGCCGACAGTATGAATATTGAGCAACCCGACGATCAAAAGGTCCCACTACAGGACTTCAATCGGCCTAAAGTCGCTCTCAGGCACATTTTCTCATGTACCTGACAAATTTACCCCACACATTTTTACGCAGCAATGACCATGCCAACTAGAATGCTGGGCATTGAGTGACCTGTGCCTCAGTTCGCAGTTTCTTTCCCGCTGAAAAGTTCCCCGATTACTAGCAAATATTTATGACATTTTATTGATTCTGGTGCTTGATTTTTTTTCTGAGAATCGCATTATGGATCACAGGGAGTTAGTCCTGACCTGGTTGAAAACCGGCCCGAGCGCAAAACTTTATACAGGCTGCAATTGCAGCCACTATTCCGCGACCTCTGGTGACCAAATCTTCAACCCCGTCATTTTCTCCCTACAGGGCGCCCTACCTTCTTTCAGCAAACCGCGCATCGCGGCCTGCATGGACCCTTTATAACCGGAGGTATGTGCCCATGAAATCTGCGCCCTACGATAACATTGTGTTCCGCGACATCGACAAATCTGTCGCCCTCGCAGACACGGTCTCCAGAAAGCTGGACAAGCTGGAACGTTATTGTGGCGATATCATACGAAGCCGTGTGGTCCTCGAAGCCCCCCATCAACACAAGCACAAAGGAAAGCAGTACAAAGCTTCCGTTGAGCTCGCCGTGAGCGGCAACCCAGTCACCATCACCAATGAGAGCGACTCCATTCACCGAGCGGTCAATGGCGCCTTCAGCTCTGCTGAGCGCTGCCTGAAAGAACGTGGCGACCGCCGCAAAACCCGTCGCCACCAAATGCCGCAGGTAGAGGCTGTCACCGAGGAGTAGTAAACCGCTCCCCAACCGAGCTCAGACAGACTGAACACACTGACAAAATTTTCCCGCAGTGGGCTCCAGGCCCCTGCAGATGTCCAACCAAAAAGGCGGGGTAATACCCCGCCTTGTTCATACATCACCAAACGAACGCGTCAATCCGCCACTGGAGTACGCATGGTCACAAACTCTTCCGCTGCGGTCGGGTGTATACCGATCGTCTGATCAAATACAGCTTTGGTCGCACCGGCCTTCATCGCGACCGCCAGCCCCTGAATAATCTCCCCTGCATCAGGGCCCACCATATGTGCACCGACTACCCTGTCGCTGCTGCGGTCCACAATCAACTTCATCAGCGTGCGCTCATCGCGCCCACTGACCGAGTGACGCATTGCGCGGAAATCAGATCGGAACACCTGCACAGGAATACCTGCCTGGCGAGCTTCCTCTTCGGTCAGACCTACAGTGCCGATATTCGGCTGACAGAACACAGCGGTAGGAATATTGTTGTAATCAATTTCCGCGGTCTTGCCACTCTGCCAGTGTTTCACCAACGCCATCGCCTCCGCCAGGGCCACGGGTGTCAGTTCCGGCCCCCCAGTCACATCACCTAACGCATAAATGGAAGTGACACTGCTGCGGAAATTGTCATCCACGCCGATGGTGCCGTCCTTATGCACCACGACCCCAAGCTTTTCCAGGCCGAGCCCGGCTGTATTGGGCTTGCGCCCGGTGGCGTAAAGCACCGCATCCACTTCCAGCACATTGCCGTCACTGTCGCACACCCGAAGACTGCCATCGGCACACTTCTCAATGGACTCAACATGATGCTCAAAGTGCAGATGCACGGATTTCTTTGCCATTTCGTCGCGCACAAAGCGACGCACATCATTATCAAATCCACGCAGAAACAGGTCCCGACGATAGGACAGATGGGTCTCTGCACCGAGCCCGGCGAAAATCCCGGCGAACTCTACGGCAATATAGCCACCGCCGACCACCAGCACCCGCTTGGGAAACACCTCGAGGGAGAATACTTCGTTGGAGGTAATAACGTACTCACTGCCCGGAAATTCCGGCACGAAGGGCCAGCCACCGGTCGCAATCAGAATACGCTCCGCCGAGTATTGAGTCTCGCCAACCGATACCTGCTGTTTGCCACTCAGCTTTGCACGACCATCAATAATGGTGACGCCGGAAGTACCCAGCAGATTCCGGTAAATACCATTGAGGCGCGCCACTTCCTTCGCGTTATTGTCACGCAGGGTCGGCCACACGAACTCGGCGCCCACCTGGCCTTGCCAACCATAGGCTTCGGCGTCCTCGAAGGTTTCGCGATAGCTGCTGGCATACACGAAGAGTTTTTTGGGCACACAGCCGACATTCACGCAGGTTCCGCCCATATACCGATCCTCCGCAACCGCCACACGCATGCCCGCCGCAGCCGCCATGCGCGCAGCGCGCACACCGCCCGAGCCGGCACCAATCACGAAAAGATCAAAATCAAATTCTGACAAAACTCACTCCTTTTGCCGAAAAAACTACCCATATCACCACGAAATGGCCGAGGGAAACGCGGACTGGTTCCGCAATTGGCACATAAGTGACATTTCGAACTTAAAAGCCGTTGACATAAGACTGGCGTTTAGATACTTATGTGATGTTTATCACAATAACAAGCCTGATAGCGAAAACAACAGCAAGGCACTCGAAAATGAAAACGCCAAAACCAAAAACAGCACACGTAACTCAATCCAGCCAGCCGACTCTACGCCGGAAGGTAACACAGGCGCTGAGTGCCGCCATGACACTCGGTCTCCTGATGACCTCCGGACACGCCGCTGCCAACGCTCACCCGTCCTATCTCACCGAGAGCTACTGCGACGGACTGGTAGAACAGTTCGTTGACTCCGGGATGCGAAGCCTGGGCAAGTACGTTAATGAGAATTTTAAGCCGGAGTACAAGGGTGGTATTCGCAATACCATCAATTTCCTCAAGCAGCGTTCGGAGTGGCTGTCAGAATGCGACGCCTACCTCAAGGATACTGCCAGTGTCCACGTGTTCCACGATGAGAAGAACACCAAGGACATCTTTGCAGCCATTGATGCCCTTGCCAAGGAACTGCAATTGGTACGGGAAGGGGTCGAATACCCGGACGAGTCCGGGGCGAATAATCCGCACCCGTTTATCAAAAGCCGCTACGAGACACTCGCGGAGCTGATGGATCAGCACCACACCCGCATCTTGATGAAAAAGCAGTTCCAGTAATCATCCATACAAGGGGGGGGCGTTCTGCGCGCAGTCAGCTGAACGCGATCACCCCCCTTCCTTCCCTGTTTGGCGAGCCACCGGCTCGCGCTCGCCCGCCCCCTTTGCCATCTCGGCCACTAAGATATCTGGCACCCCCCCTGGGTCGCGCCCCAGAAGCCGCTCCTTGAGGCTGGCGGCGATTCTGCGCGTGAGTGCTCCGAGTCTCGGACGCTGCTTTTCGGAAAACGGGATCGGCCGACAACTGTGCACCGCGGCGAGGCCAATACGCGCCATAAACAGGCTCGCCCCCATGCCCTGCCCCAACCGCGCAGACACGGTACTCAACATACTATCGCCCACCAGCTCCGGCCACAGCTCACTCACGGCATATTCGCTCGCGCCGCTATAGGCCACCAGCGCCAGTATTTTCTTAAACAGTCGCCAGCGCACCACGATGGAAGGGCGCACGCCATAAATCTGGGCAACATCGTCGATCATGCGCATGGATTGACGCAGCGCCACCAGAACATCCAGCGTCGTGAAAGGGCTCAACCCTACAAGAGCACCCGTGGTAGTGGCATGCCGCACGATACGTCGCAATGCCTCCTGATCCAGCGCCTCAAAAAAGTTGAGTTCCAGGTGCTTGAGCAGTTCGCTGTTATCGAAATAATCCGGCGTTTCTTCCTGCACTCTGGCCAAGAGCGCCCCCTGCGGCTTGCCGTCAAACAGCTCCCGCAACTGCTGATTAAGCGGCTCAACCGCATCAGTGGCGCGACTATCGCGCACCTCGGCGGCGAGCTGCTGGGTTTTCTGTAGTTTGCGCAGCGGTTTACCTGCGCGAAAATACTCCCACACCGCACTGGCCATAGTTAGCACCAGCGCGCCAATAATGACCCCAGCCAACAGCCCGAGGCTCCAGTGCATATCGGCTGCCCAGTAGAAAAACTGCCGCAACTCCCAGAACACGGCTCCAAACGTGAGAGCCAGTGCAGCAAGTAGTGCCGGCTTCCACAGGCGCAAGCGGAATACCGGTAGACGCAGCTCGGAAAAGGAAATGGTGTTGGGCAGGGACTCACCGGTTGTGATCGAGCGCGGCAGCTGCTCGGGCTCGTCGGCGAGAGATTCCACCCGGGTACTGGCACGCTCGCGCAGGGCTGGCTCCTCGGCATCCAGATTCTCGATGCGGGTCTGACGTCGGGGCTCATTGCGCCCTCCGGGAGCTTTACCGGCAGGAATGGCGTTATCGTCGGGCAAATCCGTCACACCTTGTCTCCCAGCAGTAGATTCAGTAGCGCATCGATTCGTATATGCGGCATATAGCCCTCCCGCCCGATGCCCAACGGCGGTCGCAACTGCGGGGGCAAGCCACCATTGTAATGTTGCCAGTCAGCTTCCTGCGGCAGGTGGGCGAGGATTTCTGCGTTCTCAAAGCCGAGATAGCGGCCATCCATACCATGCCCCACCAACATGCGCCGCCCGTCGCGCACATTTTCATTTGAACAGCGCACTGCGGCGATGGCCTCGCAATAAAGGGGTAGCCCGCGGTGGCGCGCTCCGGAAAACACCTGCTGCAGCTGCTGCCCCAACAACTGACGCAATGCGTCGTGATCAGCCGCCAGCACCTGATCCACTTTGGTTGCGGCGAATACAAGCCGGTCGATACGCGGCCGCCACAATTTACGCAACAGGCTATTCCTCCCGTAGCGGAAGGTATCGGCAATATGCCCGAACGCCTTGCGCATATCTTCCAATGCGTCTTCGCCGGCAAACAGTGTTCCGATCAGATCCACCAGTACCAGCTGGCGATCCAGATGACGAAAATGGCTATCTACAAACGGCGCTACCCGGGCCTCCACATATTCCCGGTAACGGGCCTCGAGGACACGGTAATTGCTGTTCTCCGGCAGCGCCGCCAGTTCTGTGGCGTTCTGATGCGCCAGTGCCGGTAGCGGGAAAAATCCATACTCGTCATTGTCGAGCAGCGCCCTACCGGGCTGCAGATAACTCAACCGGGCACTGCCGCGACAGTCACGCAAAAATTGCCGGTAATCCTGCCACAGGCTATCCAGCTCACGGGGATCCGCGGTTGCTTCGGGTACCAGCTTCGCCAGGCGATCCAGTAGCAGCGGTGCCAGTGCGCGACGACTCTCCCCCGCCAGTAAATCGCTCTGGTGCCTGCACCAGGTCGTAAAGTCCATGCGCAGCAACGGCAGATCCATCAGCCATTCGCCCGGATAGTCGCGGAATTCAAGAATCAGCTTCTGTCGGTAGTTGCGCCCGAGGCGGCGGCTCTGTAAGTGCAGGTGCAGTTCCAGGGCGGAGAGGTCGCGGGTCGATTCTGGCCAGCGCGGAGGATTGGCAGTCAGCGCATCTAAGCAGCGTTGATACTCGAACAGGGGTAACCCGGCGTCGACCGCGGGATGGAGCTCGGCGCCAATCAGACGACCATTCAAGGCCGGCGCAAAGCCTGGCAGCTGAGCCCTGTCAGGATGGCTCAACTGATAGATCAAACTGGTGATCAGAGTGGATTTTCCGGCCCCGCTGAGGCCGGCAATGCCAATACACAAACGCTGGTCGAGTAGGCGTTCGGCAGCCCAGTGGGATTTATCCAGCGCCTCCTTTCCCAATCGGCGCAACTGTTTCTTCAAGCCGCGCAAACGGCCGCTGCCGGTACCACCCTGGTTTTCAGAACTCACTCAAACTCCATTTACCCCATTGACCCTATACGCGACGCAAAAACAGCGCTCCAGGTCACAACCGCGCCGGCCACCGACCAGTATCACCACTCTACTCTACAAGCGCGATGTCTCCGGAACCCATCACCGAAAAATTCTCACTGGCCGGGCGCTTGAGCACGATGTCCCCCGACCCCATTACGGTGCCTCCGGCATTGGTAGCCTGCAGATTGCGGCCCACAAAGTCACCAGATCCCATCACAGTGATCTTCAGGTCGGCGACCTTGCCTCCAATAACCATATCCCCGGACCCCTTTATCTGCGCATTCAGCGCCTCACCGATAAAATTGTCCATGCGAACATCGCCCGAGCCTGTCACACCGGTATTCCCCTGCACAGCGAGAATAGTCCCGAGAATGAGGTCGCCGGAGCCGGTAACGTTGGTATTCAGTGACTCTGCCGCCACTTTCGCCACCTGAATCACCCCGGACCCGGTCACGCGTAAATCGAGTTCTGCGCTCTCGAGGGTGGTTGCGGAGGCTTTACCGGAGCCGGTAACACGTAAGGCAGTGATGGTCGGCAATGTAACGCGAAAGGCGATTTCCGGCTCACTGCTGACGGTGACTACACCAAACAGACTTTTGCGGTCAGACTCTACGGATAGAGACAGGGTGTTACCACTGACCTCCGCTCTGGCGTGTTCCAGATCATTTTTCTCCCCGTGAGCGGTCACGGAGAACTCAGGCCCCTGAACCACTTCAAGAGTGGAACCGCCCTTCAGGACAATGGCTGAGAAACCCTCCGCTGCGAAACTGCGGCTCTGTTCCGCGTAGCTACTCGCAGCCCCCGTGAGTAACAGTGGCGCCAACACCAAAGCGGTTAAAAAACGAGCAAAACTTGAAATTCTGGAACCCATGGTCCGATTACCTGTGGTCATTAGCTGATGTATGCGATGGCCCCTGGGGCTGCCACCTCCGTTCATTGCCAGTAGGACGCTACCGCGAAGGGGTTTGGATGCAGCGCAGCAACACCGACCCCGGCGCGATTATTCAGTGCTGTCGCAGTAACCGAGATCCACCAGGGCCTGGCGAATCTTCGCCGCCTCTGCAGCCAGTACTTCAGGTTCAGCCTGTTGCTGTAACGCGAAATCCAGATCGGGGATCTCGTTGATTGGTACCAGGTGGTAATGGGTATGGGGCACTTCCAGACCAGCCACCATCACCCCCACCCGCTTCGGGCTGTACACCTGCTTCTGCGCCTTGGCCACCTTGCCCGCCACGCTCATGAGGTGTGCATTCACCTCCGCGGGCACATCGTCCCAATGATCGATTTCCTCCACCGGAATTACCAGACAGTGGCCGGGTTTGATTGGTGCAATCGTCATGATTGCCACGGCCACGTCGTCGCGCCAGACAAAATGCCCCGGCAGGTCGCCATTGATGATTTGGGTAAAAATACTCGCCATTAAAGAGTCCCGCCTGGATAAAAGTGCTGCAAAGAATGCTGCGAAGTTTACCAGCGGCGATTCCCCTGTCACCAGCCCGACGCTGCGCGCCCCGATATACCACCCATGACACCTGACTCCCACGAGCTAACCGACAACTCGGAAGCCGCCAAAAATGCCGTAAAAATAGACTCCCGAAGCATACCGCGCCGCACTGTTGCGCCCAATTAAACGGGGCCTCAAACACCCGTGGAAGAGTGTGACAATTTCTTGCCATTTAGTTGGCAGTGGTATTTCCATCCCGTAATCTTGCCGCCCATATCGAAGCCGGCAGCCCCAACCTCAGCGAAAGCGGTAAATAACGCTCTCTCAATTGCCTACAAAAGCAAATACTTACAGGAAAAACGGGCGCCTGATAACTCTAGATCGACCGTCTCACAGGGGGATTTCATCCATGCCACAGGTTGTATCAGCAGTACCAGCACTCCGATCGTGCACAGACCACAACGAGCCGCGAATTCAGGCAGAGTGCAGCCTGCTCGACATCATCGGCGGCCGCGCGTTTATTGACCAGCTTGTCGGCGAGTTTTACCAGGCCATCGGCAAGTACCTGTCTGCCGAAGACGCATCCGATCACGCCAAGCAGACGACCCGCCAGGCGCTGTTTCTCAGCCACGCCCTGTCGGAACAGGCAGAGCCGGTTCACAGCGCCCGTGCCAGCTTTCTTGCCCGAGGCCTGAATCCGGCCTTGTTTGAGGCACTCATGGAATATTTTGAGGCACGCCTGCTGGAACTTGGTTTTTCCTCATCCTTCGGGGGGCAACTGGTACGTACCGTGACCGACCTGTACGACCGGAGTGAAACACCGCTGTCAATCGCCTGTTAAGGTACGCTCCGACGCCAACTGCTCCACCCCCCTTTGCCGCCCCCGCCGGCCTCGGTTGCGACCACCGAGGCCGCCCCATACAATGCACCCTCACACAGCCTATATCCCCGTTTGCTTTTCCTACTGTAAGCGGTAAGCGCTACAACTCACGCTCAAGATACAAGAGATTGCCAATGAAAATTGCTAACCACAGTGTTGTGGAGATCAACTACACCCTGAAAGATGCCGAAGGTACCGTGATCGACACATCCGAAGGTGGCCAGCCGCTGAAATACCTGCAGGGCGTAGGAAATATCATCCCCGGGCTAGAGCAGGAAATGCTGGACAAGAGCGCCGGCGACAAGTTCAAGGTTATCGTAGACCCGGAAAATGGCTACGGCCCGCAGAACCCGGAACTGATCCAGACTTTGCCGAAGAGCGCATTCGGAGGTGTGGAAGAGCTGAAAGTTGGTATGGCTTTCCGCGCCCAGAGCACCGAGGGTCAGCCGATCGAAGTTGAGATTATCGATATTGACGGTGACCAGGTAACCATCAACGGCAATCACCCGCTGGCGGGCGTCGAGCTGCACTTTGACATCGAAGTCGTTTCCGTGCGCGAAGCGACCCCGGAAGAAATCGACCACGGCCACGTGCACTGATTCGATCCCCTTCCCACAGGGCGGCTTCTCCGCCCTGTGCCCCCTCCCCTTCGGTTTATTATTCATATCCAATAGTAAGTGGTACCGGAACCCCTATGTCCGACTCTCTGCTCCAGAACAATCTGAGCGACAACTACCTCCAGCGTTTCGGCGGTATTGCAAGGCTTTATGGCACCGATGCCCTGCGGGTTCTGCACGGCGCTCATGTGGTGGTGATCGGAATTGGTGGCGTGGGAAGCTGGACGGCAGAGGCCTTGGCCCGCAGCGGAATCGGCCGAATCACGCTGATCGACCTGGATGATATCTGTATCACCAATACGAACCGGCAAATTCACGCGCTGGAGCACAGCGTAGGGGGAATCAAGGTTTCGGTGATGGCGGAGCGCCTGCGCAGTATCAACCCGGAAATTTCCGTTGCGACCGTCGAGGACTTTATCGCCAGTGATAATTTTGCCGAGCTACTGGCACCGGAACGGGATTCTATCGACCTGGTTATCGACGCTTTCGACAACGCCCGGGTCAAGGCGGCTTTGATTGCCTATTGCAAGGCGCGCAAGCTGCGTTTGATTACCGTCGGCTCGGCGGGCGGTAAACAGGACCCTGCCCAGATCACCTGCGCCGATCTCGGGCGCACGGTCAGCGACCCCATGTTGGCAAAAGTCCGCCAGCACCTGTATCGCTTTCACAATTTCCAGAAGTCCAGCAAACGTCAGTTTGGCGTGGATGCGATCTATTCCAGCGAACCCATGGTATACCCGCAGCCCGATGGTCAGGTGTGCCAGCAGAAAAGCAGCATGCAGAATGGGGTAAAGCTGGATTGCAGCGGCGGCTTCGGGGCCGCCACTATGGTCACAGGCACCTTCGGGTTTGTCGCGGCAGCGAAAGCGATTGACCGGTTACTGCAGCAAGCGCGAAAGGCGGGTTAACTAAAAACTCAGCGCGCACTCATCAAATCAAAAGCGCGCTGTACCAGTGCACGAAACCCATTACCGCGGGATTCACTCAGTTGTTGCGCCAAACCCAACTCATCGAACAGCGTCTGCAACTGCACCGCACTCACATCGCCAGACCGACAGCCCTCTAACTGCGATAACAGTAAAGCCCCCAATCCTTTCACGATGCGGCTATCGCTATCTACGGCGAAGTAATGCCGGTCGCCAACCTGACGATGCACCAACCAGGCACTGGACTCACAGCCCCGCACCAGGTTGTCGGATGTGCGGATGATGTCTTTGCGGTGAATCACCTTGGCCCACCCCATCAGGGTTCGGTAGCGATCCTGCCAATTGCGATGCCTGCGCAGCTGTTCAGCGTCCAGCGTCGAAAGATCGTCCCCTTGCCACTGCGTACTGGATATACCCTCGTCAGGCATTGCGCAAACCGGCTCTTGATCAACATCCAGCTGCTCAAGAAATTCTCGCACCGCGGCAATAAACCGGTCGAGATCCTGTCGTGTGTTGTACGCCGCTATCGAAGCGCGCAAAGTCGCGGTGTGACCAGCGGCCTGCATAAGCGGTTGCGCACAGTGATGTCCTACCCGCACCGCGATATCGCGCCCATCCAGCCACTGCGCCAGGTCAATGGCGGCACACCGGGGGTGAATAAAGCTGACGATGCCGAGATTGCTCTGCGGGCTACTGAGTAACTGCAACTCTGCAATCTGCGACAGCTGTTCGTGTAAGTAACACTGTAACTGCTGTTCGTGCCACGCCATTGCGACGCGGTCCTGCTGTGCCAGAAATGCCATACAGGCACCGAGACCTGCAATCGCCGCCAGTGACGATGTACCCGCCTCGAACTTGTGGGGCAGGTCCGCATAGTCGCTGGACAGCAGATCGACATTGGCGATCATCTCGCCACCCCCCTGCCAGGGGGGAAGTTGCTGCAGCAATTCCTCGCGCCCGAATACCAGACCGATCCCGGTAGGGCCGTAAAACTTATGCGCCGAGCAAACAAAAAAATCGCAACCGATCGCATCCACATCGACCTGGTCGTGCGCGGCCAACTGAGCGCCGTCGAGGACCCAGTACAAATTTCGGCCATCCAGTATCGCTCGCAGCGCCGCCAGGTCAGTGCGAAAACCAAGTGCATTGGAACCCGCCGTCACGGAAACGACCCTGGTGCGCGCAGACAGCACTTCATGCACCCGGTCGAACTGGGGAACACCAGCGATATCCGGCACAAAACGCAGACGCAGCCCGTGCCGCTCAGCCATCATCTGCCAGGGCACCAGGTTGGCATGGTGTTCCGCAGTGGACAGAACAATTTCATCGCCCGCAACCAAGGTGCTGCACAGACTGTTGGCGAGCAGATTCAAGCCTTCGGTCGCACCGCGGGTAAATACAATTTCACGGGGCGAGCGGGCATTCAAAAATCCAGCGGCGGCACGGCGAACGCGCTCTACCATCTCCGTTGCACGGCGCGCGAGCCGGTGACTGGAGCGATGGGTATTGGCATTACTGTGCAGGTAGAAGTCGTGCAATGCCTCAATGACACCGACAGGCTTTTGCGTGGTTGCGGCGTTGTCGAGATAGACCAGCTCCCGATTCTCCTCCTGAGCGAAGAGCGGGAAATATTGTTTGAAACGTTCGGGAGAGAAATACATGTTTGGTTAAATCCCGAAAAGTGCGCGGGCATTGTTTCCCGTCTGGGCAATCACCGTGTCCACCGGAATCCCACGCAACTCCGCCAGTGTTTGCGCAACCGCAGGCAGGTATTCCGGGCTGTTTCTTTCACCCTGGCGCCCCGCATGGGGCATATCCGGCGCATCAGACTCCAGTAGCAACTTGTCCAGCGGTACTTCGGCAAGGGTTTTGCGGGTCTTGGCCGCGCGCTGGTAGGTGATGGTGCCGCCGACACCGAGGGTAAACCCGAGTTTGATATATTCCTCCGCTATCTCGCGACTGCCGGAGAATGCGTGAATGACCCCACCTTTTTGCGGGCGGATGTTTTTCAATACCCGCTGCACTTCTCCGTGACAGCGTACACAGTGAACGATCACTGGCAGCGACAATTCCTGCGCTGCACAAAGTTGCGCCTCGAATACCGGCAACTGCTGGGCGAGGGGCGTATCAATATTGGCATCGAGGCCGCATTCGCCCACCGCAATGCAACGCGACGGCCCGGCTCCCCGCTTGCGCTCATGGGTCACCCGCTCAATCACCGCGCGCCCAACGTCCGACGGCGCCAGCGCAAGTTCAGCAACCCACCAGGGGTGCACCCCCACCGCCCCAAACCAGCCCGGTTCAGAATGCACGAGCGCGAACAGGTTTCGCCACTGGGGAATGCTCACACCGGGAATGATCAACCCCTGCATGCCCAGCGCCTGGCAGCGCGCCCATACCTGTGCGCGGTCAGCCGCGAAGGCGTCAAAATCAAAATGGCAATGGCTATCGAATAGTGCCATCAAGGCCCCCAGGAAACCTCGGACAAGGTGAATTCGCGATATTGAGGGCGTGAATTGTAGGTCGAGCGCGCCGGAAAAGCGACGCGCTCGCAAGGAAAGCTGAGCGTCAAAAGCAGCTACACACAGCCGCTACCGGCTGCAGGCGTCAGACCGCGCTGGACTGGCGCGCCAGCTTGCGCCCCTCTTCCAGCTCTACGCGAAAGTTTTTCACCATCTGGCGCAGGAAGAGACGCGGTGCCAGCTTGTACAGATAGGCACCCAGCAGGGTCTTGTCCCATGGGAACAAGCGCTCTTTGCCGGTAGCCACCGCGTTCAGAATACGTGCTGCCATCCAGTCCGCGGTGCGCACCTGGCCAACGGTACTCTGCGCGTGTTGCGCACGACCACCATCACCGGACAGCGCATTGGCGTCGATATTGGTGGCGACAAAGCTCGGATACACCATCAACACGGAAATACCGTCTTCCCGGACTTCCTCGCGGAAGGTTTCAAAATACTGATGCAGCGCACTCTTGGCCGCGCAGTATCCTGCACGCCCCAGCACCGGCATCCACCCCGCCATGGAACTGATATTCACCACACAGCCGCCAGCGGCACGCATCGGTGCCAGCAGTCCCTGCGCGAGCTCCACCGGCGCGTGGTAATCCACGGCCATTACCCGGCGAATCACCGCATTACTGGTCTGGGTGGAAAGACTGCGGTGGGTGATACCCGCGTTATTGATCAGCAGATCGACCTGAGGGTAGCGGGCGGCCAGCGCCTGACACAGTTGCGCAACCGATGCTTCGGCAGACAGATCCGCCACCTGCACATCCACCGTGACAACCGACTGGGTTAGCTCTGCCGCGCGCAGCTGCAGCGCTTCGCCATTCATATCCACCAACACCAGACGCAGGGGCGTCCCGCTGTCCTGGGCCCGCGCGGCAAGCTGTTGCACCATGGCCCAGCCGAGCCCGCCCGCGGCTCCGGTAACAACTGCAACCTGATCGCGGTTCACCCGCTTACCACGTAAAAAACTCATGCAGCCTCCCCCTGTCGCTCTTGTGTCTTCACTGCCTCGGCCGGCGTACCTTCAAAACGGGTAACCCGTGCGTCTTCTGCGCTTACCGAAATTCCCAATGCGTTATTGGCGAAATAGGCAAACGCCTCGGCCGAGGTTTTTTGCGGCTGGTAACCAAGCTCTGTTTTCAGGCGGTGATTGAGCAAGACAGGGCGATACTGCAGGAACATCACCTGGGCGGGCTGCACATTGCCAAGACGCAGACTGAAACTGAGTGACAGAATGCATTTCAGCAACCACACCGGTGGGCGCCGCAGTGGCTTCTTCAACAGTCGCGCGATCTCAGCCGGGGTAAGCGCATCGTCACCGGCAAGATTGAAAATACCACAGGCAGTGTGAGTGACTCCGTACTCTATGGCACCGATCACATCCTGGTCCCACACAAACACAAAGGGTGAATTGTGCCCACCGGGGTCGAGAATTCCTCGTCCGGAAAACAGTGCACTGATCTTGCTATTGGTCGTTGCGCCGACAATGGAGCACGGCCGGAATATCAACTGCTTGAGCTGAGGGTGGCGCTGACGATATTCAGCCAGCATCTCCTCTACCAGCCGCTTGTGATCGGAGTAGGCAAATTCTCGATTGCCGCGCAGTGGGTCAGACTCCTGCAGCCAGGCCGGGTTATCTGCATGATAACCGTAGGCCGCGCCGCTACTGGTCAGCGTCAGATGAGAAACACCCGCTTTGACACAGGCCTCCAGCACGTTCCGCGTGCCCTCCACGTCGATCTTGTATTCGCGCGCGCGATCACGCCCGGGCGATACCACAGAAGCCAGGTGCACTACGTGCGTGATGCGCTCTGCGCGCAACAGTTCCGCCAGAGCCGCATCACAGATGTCCATTGCCAGAATGGGAAAGCCGGCGTCACGCTGCACGATATCAATACCCATCACAGACATCTGTTTATTCAGGGACTCCCCCAGAAGACGGCCCACATAACCCGCGGCACCGGTAATCAATACCCGCTTGTCAGTCATTGTTAACTCTTATTTCCCAGGCTGCGACCGATCATCGCAGCGAAATCGATTTTGTTATGGATACCCGTTTTTTATTCGAGATCTGCCACTTTGTGGGTCAAACCGAATCGGGCTGCACGGCCCGCACTTTCTGTTCTTCGAGTCGTTGGCAGCGGTTGTTGGAATAACTCCAGTAACCGGCCAGGCAAAGCCCGGACACCAGGTGCCACACGCCCCAGAAACCGGCGATCACCAACATTTCGCCCGCCTGCGGATAAAAGGTAAACAGGATGGCAAGGGCCAGGCCGGAGTTCTGGATACCTACTTCCATGGTTACGGCACGCCGGTCCCCTACCGGTAAGCGCGCCGCCCGACTGGAAAGATCCCCGATGAGAAATGCCAACGCGTTGTGCACCACCACCAGCACCAGCACGGATCCGGCGATCTGCAAAGCCGTCTGCCAGTGTTTGCTGAAGGAAATAGCCACAAACAGCAGGAATACAAAAAGAGAGGCCGTACGGAAGTAGCGCTCACTACTCTGGGAGAACCGTGGAAAACGCGCACCGACCACCATCCCCACCACCATGGGGACCGCAAGCACCATGACCACGATCAACACCATGTTCTCTGCAGGCAGAGCGATGGCTTGCAGCAGGTCGCGAGTTTGAGGGTTGAGGCTGCCGTAAAGGGCAAAGTTGAACGGGGTCATTACCACCGCGGCGAGACTGGAGATGGCCGTCATGCTTACTGACGTGGCCACATTGGCACGCCCGATCCAGGTCATCACATTGGAAAAGGTACCGCCAGGACAGCAGGACACCAGAATCATTCCCAGCGCCAGTCCAGGGCTGATGTCCAGCGCCCAGGTGGCCGCGCAGGTGACTGCCGGCAGCACCAGGAACTGCGCCACCAGGCCGGTTATTGGCGCCACTGGCCTGCGCAGCACTCGGCGAAAATCCGCGCTGCGCAGTCCGAGGGATACGCCAAACATCATAAACGCTAGGATCGCATTAAGCGCGAGCAGCGCCGCCGGTGACATCTGGAATGTGTCCAGTGAGGTCGAGAAGACAGGGTTCATTTCATTCATAGTCCAGGCGACCTCAGCGGGTCGCCGCAGCGGCACTGGCTACAAAATGATCAGTATCCGCAAACTCATACCCCTTCAGCAAGTCTTCGGTGTGACCGGCCAGTGCTTTCAGGTAAGTGTCCTTGTGCACGTAATAGGCCATGCGCTCCAGGTTCAGGTAATTCATCCCGCCATCTGCGCGGCGCCCGGCCTGGGACCGCTTGATCGCTTTCAGCTTGCGCGCGGATTCGGCGCCGTCCGCCAGCTGGCGGATATACAGGGCCACCATTTCCGCCTGACGGTTGCGCCCTTCCCATCCGAGCCCGGCAGCTTCCACCATTCCCATCAGGAAAAGGTTGTCGTATTCCGGGTGGAAGACATTCAGGTAAAGACGCGGGGCGTAAGACTCCCAGTTCAGGTGCGCGCGATCGATAAACGGATAATGCAGCTTGTAACCGGTCGCCAGCAGGATCATGTCGTACTCGCCAATGCGGCCATCGGTGAAGGTCACCCGGTGGCCGTCCACTGCAGCGATATCCTTGCGCGCCTTGATATCCCCGTGGCCAATGTGGTGGAGGATCAGCGAGTTGATCACCGGATGAGACTCGAACATCTTGTAGTCGGGCTTTGGCAGACCGTATTGCTCGGGAGAGCCCAGCATGAACTTTGACAGAGCGGCACTGATTTTCTGCTGTATGAAGCGCGGCAGCTTGATCTTGCCACCCACAGCATCGGTGGCTTTACCACCAATAAACTTGGGCAGGAAGTAGTACCCGCGGCGCAGGCTGATATCAACACTCTTGGCGCGATGCGCGGCGTCCACCGCAATGTCCGCACCACTATTCCCGCACCCCACCAGCAAAACGCGCTTGCCCTCGAAAATCGCCGGATCGCGGTAATCGGACGAGTGCAGTAGTTCGCCGGCAAATTCACCAGGTAATTGCGGTTTATTGGGATGATGCAAGGTGCCATTGGCGATCAACAGGCCGCCGAAAACACGGGTCTGCTCTTCGCCCTTACAACGGGTGGTAATACGCCAGTCATCACCTTCACGTGCACAGTGCACCACCTCGGTGTCGAATTCATAGTGGCGATACAGGTCGAATTCCCGCGCGTACGCCCTGAAATAGGCTTTCAGCTCGCTGTGATGGGGGAACAGAGCAACCTCATCGCCCATCGGAAACTCGGCAAACTCCGTCATGCGTTTCGAGGAGATGAGGTGCGCCGACTCGTACATGGTGCTGGTGGGGCTGTCGATGTCCCACAGCCCACCGACGTCGCTGTGAATCTCAAATCCCACACAGGGGATGCCGTGCTTTGCCAGATTCCGTACACTACACAGACCCATGGGGCCCGCGCCAATCACCGCATAGGGCTTCATTATTCTTCTCGCTGTTTTTTCAGTTCATCAACGATGCCTGCTCCGCGCCTTGCCACGCTCTCAGACATACCGTTTGGGATCGAATTTGAATATAACGTGACATCCGGAGAGGCCGTCGTCATAATCGGGCAGTCTCTGGTTAATTTCGGACAGTGAATTTGAATACCGCTGATACTCGAAGCGTCACACTCAGCTACACCCGCGCTATTATTGCCGCCTTGGGGCGCCTGGACCTGGCACTCCCACACAGCGTGCAATCCCTTTTGGCCGCCATTAACGAGGAAGAGCGGGTGCCAATGGAGGTCCAGGAAGAGATATGGCTGGCGGTCCAGGAAGCCATTCCCGACCCCCTTTTAGGTATTCGCCTCGGCCAGGCCATGCAGGGCAGCCAGATGGGGCTGGTCGGCTACCTGCTGATGACCCAGAAAAATCTCGGCGCTGCGATCGATCAGCTGCTTATTTACCATCCGTTACTGGGCGAGGGCGGTCAGTTTGAGCTGCGCCGCAGCAGCTTCTATGTCGAGCTCTGCTACCGCCCCAACTACCTTCGCTGTGCGCGCCTGCGGGTTGAGACAGTCCTCTCTATCTGCCTGGCGCAGGCCCGCGCCATGACCGGTCGCGAGTTCCAGCCCCAGAGTGTACAGTTCGCCTACCCCACCCCCTCCCTCGCGGTGCAGCAGCAGTACCAACAATTGCTGCAGGCCCCGGTACAGTTCAACGCAGAAGTCTCCGCAATCCGCTTGCGCCCGCAGGACCTGGAGACCCCCCTGGTGGCCGCAGATCGCCAGGTCATGGCGCGACTGAAGCCGGAAGCGGATGCCCTGCTCAAGGCGCTGACCAGCAAGAGCCTGCAATTGCGCGTGGCACACCTGCTGCAGCAGGAACCCCAACTTAGCCGCGAGCAGGTGGCCGCACGCCTGTGTATCAGCCCAAGACATCTGGGCCGCAAACTGCTGGAAGAAAATGCCAGTTTTCGCGGGATACAGGATGAAGTGCGCTGTCATTACGCCTGTCAGTGGCTGCGCGAAGGGCAGAAAACCAACGTGGATATTGCCGCGGCCCTCGGGTACTGCGACGAAAGCGCTTTTGGTAAAGCCTTCCGCCGCTGGACTGGGCTCTCCCCCAAGGGATTCAAGGCACAGGAGTAAGCGCTACCGTCACAGCGGGAAAACGCTACAGTTAGGGGGACTTCCCGAAGTACAGCACTCAGGAACCCCTCATGCCACTCCCGTCAGCGCACAATACTGAGTCACCCACAACGCCCATTGTCATCGGTCGGTCCGCCTCCCCGGGCGCCGGAGACGCCCAATCCACCCTGGTGACCCTGTTACCGCAGATGCTGAATCGCCACAGCCTGATTTGCGGCGCTACTGGAACTGGCAAGACAGTTACCCTTCGCTACCTGGTGGAACAGTTAAACCGCCGCAATATCACCACCCTGGTGACAGACCTGAAAGGCGACCTGAGCGGACTCGCCGCCCCCGGCGGCGCCAACAAAAAAGTCGCGGAGCGCCTTCCCCTGTTTGCACTCGATACGCAGTATTTCACTGCCTTCCCGGTAACTCTGTGGGGGCGCAGCGGGCTCCCTCTACGCACCACGCCCAGTGAAATGGGGCCTGAGCTGCTGGGCCGCCTGCTCCAGCTCAACGACAATCAGCAGGGATTGCTCCAGATGATTTTTCGCATGGCAGATCGGCAGGGGCTACTGCTACTGGACTGGAAAGACCTAACCGCCCTACTGGACCATGTAGACCAGAACCGCAAGCACCTGACCCTTGAGTACGGCAACATTTCTCCCGCGAGCCTGGGTGCGATCAAACGCAAGCTGCTTGCCCTGGAGCCACTTTCTCCAGATATTAAAGGTGCCGCAAGTCTATTCGGAGAGCCCGCACTGGCCCTCGATGACCTGATGCAGGAAGGACGCATACACCTGCTCGACGCAAGCGATATGCAGCCGGCGGTGTACGGCACTTTATTACTGTGGCTGCTTGCAGAGCTCTATGAGACCCTGCCGGAAACCGGCGACAGTCAGCTGCGCCTGGTGCTGTTCTTTGACGAGGCCCATTTACTGTTCGACGACCTCCCAAAAAGCCAGTGTGATGAGGTGGAGCAGATCGTAAAACTGATCCGTTCGAAAGGGGTGGGCATTGTATTTGTCACCCAGAATCCGCTGGATATCCCGGAAGACATCCTCGCTCAGCTGGGCAACCGCATTCAACACGCCCTGCGCGCCTACACCCCAAATGAGCAACGGGCAGTAAAGGCCGCAGCACGCAGCTTTCGCGCAAACCCAGCCATTGATACTGCCACCGTCATTGGTGAACTCGCCGTAGGCGAGGCACTGGTTTCCGGACTGGACGCTGACGGTGTGCCCCAGCCTGTGGCGCGGACCATCATTCACCCCCCAGCGAGTCGACTCGCTCCGCTCACCGACACGGAAAAGAAAACGCAACGTAAAAACGACCCTTTGCGATCAACGTACGCCAGGAAGCTGGATCGCGAATCCGCCTATGAACAACTACAGCAAAGACGCGAGCAACTAGAGGCTCAAAAAGACCCAATCTCAAAACCCGCCGCGAAAAAAAATGTGGTTAAAAAGCAGAGTCCGCTGGAAAAAAGTGTTAACCGAATGGCAAGCAGTTTCGGACGACAGATCGGTAGGGAATTGATGCGCGGGCTTATGGGAGCCCTGTCCGGTCGCCGGCGTTGATTGAGTAACCGTGTTCGGTAAAGAAGCGCCGCAGTGGTCCTCCCTCCTCCGCCAACAGAGGCGCCAGGGACTTGTAGCGAGTCTCTTCTGGCGACATCCTCAGCACTGCATCCCTCAGGGCAGCAACGCCACCACTGATCAGCAACAGATCCTCCAGTGGGTTGATCGTTACGCGAATGGTAAACACCACCGCACCGGTTGCAGGCAGGCGGCGCAGCGTCTGCCGCTCAATCCGCAGGTATAACCGCCTTGGCTGCCCCATACATGCGGACTTCGAATCGGTAACCTCGCCCGCACGCTGCAACAGTTGCGGGGAATCCACTACCGACCAGTTACTCCGCCACACGGGAAATTCGGGCTTCAAATGATCGAAAAAGCGCGCTACCCGGGCAGACAGCTTTTGCTGAAAGCCCGGTACGGGTCCGTGAATCTGGTCCAGTGGCCGCCCGATTTTTTCCTCGAGGCGCCAGTAACTTGGCGCGGCAAGCGATGCGGCGACCAGCGTATAGCCGTGCTGGCCAGGTTGCAGCAGGCAGATGTCGTCTGCGACCCAGCAGCTGGCACCCCACAGGGGTTCGGCGCTTGCGAGTTGAGGTGCCAGCCCGGGCCAACGTAGTTCACTACCGGCAGCGCACCATCGGAGCACAGAATCCGCCGCGCACAGATAGTTGGTGTGGTCATATATCAGGTGCTGATAGAGCTGCGTAGCCAGCTCCCGCTGAATCGGCAACGATGCCGGCAGTTGGGCGTATACTCTGTCGCCCATCGCGTGGCGAGCGGCAATTTTATTTTGCTGATAGTGCGGAAGAGTACGGCAGGGCAAAACCCAGTGGCGTGGGTCGAGCTTGTTGAGCCCCATATGCACCACATCGGGCACCGTAAGGAAAGGAAGACATGGGGAAGCTGAGGCAAAATCCTGCGCAAAACGCCGCGCAGTCATTTCGCCGACGTCACTACCCGCACAGGCAGGTGCGGGCGATGACGATCCATAAGCCGGCAAAACGGCCAACCGAGAAAACCTAGTGCGTTGCAGCCATTTGCGTATTGCGCGCCTGCTGCAGTGCCGCGAGGTCTTCTACCCAGATAATGTCCGACAAGCGGGTGTTGCGCCCGGTATATTCACGCAGGGCTGCGCTGACCTGCGCCAGATCACCGCTTTCCTCCGCGGTGTGCAGAGGCAGTTCAACCCAGGCCTGCCCATTTTGGTCAATGACACGCTTCACGGATTTGTCTCCGCTCAGTTGGCCATCATCCGCAGAGCTCACGTGGCGATCAATAGCGGAGGACCCGCCCGCCGGTAAATAAATCGTGCCATTGGTAAAGTCCACCGCAAACGCCACGATCCCCGGCAGAATGCCGAACAGTAATGCCGCACCATCGAGAATGACCACCACCGGGTCTACCCGGCCGCCAGTCTGCCCCTTGCGTTCCGGATACAGGAAGTAACCGCAGGCAGTCAGGTTCATCACCATTGTGAGTAGGCAGGTGGCGGCAAGGCCGCGCTTGAGAGATCGCGATGCGGGTCGATTCGTAGGTCGGGTCATAGTGCAATTTCCTTAACGGGAGCCAGCGGTACATAGCCGGTCAATTCGAATTTCAGATGCCCGCAAGGATACCTGATTTCATAAACCGGCTGAAAGTGGCGCCATTTCATTCATTGTGCGCCAGGTCGCAGGCGTAACGGGACATCATCGGTATTCTTGCAAGGAACCTGTGCCAGACCCAGTAATAACCCCCAAGGCTTTCGGAGATCTCCCATGCCCAGTCTCAAGTACCATGCTCTACGACCACTGACCCTGTTGTTTGCGGTACTTCAGGTCTGCCTGCTCGCCGCCTGTGCAGCCCCCGGGCGCACTCCCGAAGAGCAGCGCCAACACATCGCACAAACCGAGCGCGAGGTACTCACTGAGCTGTACCAACTGAAGCCTTCGCTTCGTAGCGAAGTGGCCAAAGCCCCCGGCTACGCCGTATTCAGCAACATCAACGTCAACCTGCTGGTTGCCAGCACCGCAAGCGGGTACGGGGTTGTGGTGAACAAATCCGGTAAGCGTACTTATATGAAGATGGGTGAGGTGGGTGTAGGCCTCGGGCTCGGGGTGAAAGATTTCCGTGCTCTGTTCATCTTCGACTCTACGGAAGTCATGGAGCGTTTTGTGGAATCCGGCTGGACCTTCGGCGGCCATGCGGACGCCGCTGCAAAATCACAGGATAAAGGCGCCGCCGTAGGCGGAGAAGTCGTAGTGGATGGCATGCGCGTGTACCAGCTCACTGAAAGCGGGATCGCACTGCAAGCGACGGTGAAAGGCACCAAGTACTGGAAAGACGCCGCACTGAACTGAATCCGCACACCGGTGACCGGGTAGTAAAGCCGGCAGACAATGCATCGGGAGCCGCCCTGCCATGTCCGCTGGCGCCACAAGTTCTAACCTGCTTAACCTGTCTAATAGTTAATTGAATCTGCGCCAACTTGCCCTTTGAATCCATGCCCCCCGCAAAAGACTGCCTAAACTTTAGTCAGCACCTGCTGAGGAATGTCAGGGAGCAGTACAACATTTCTGAAGGTGTGTTAGTGGTTCGCACCGAGCATTTGACCAGGGCAGTGAGAAGTCGTCATTGGTCCGACGCCAGAAATTTCAGGGAGCAGTAGTCTCAGCAGGTGCCGCCAAGGATTGGCAGAGGCGCGACGTCCGCAAGGGCGTCGCGCCTTTTTATTTGGTCCACTAACCAGAAAAATGTCCTGAGGAATTTCCCGCCAGCCTTCAAAACATTGTTCTCGAAACTTGCGCTACCGCAGTTATTTCTACCAAGCTGCCTTGGGCTATCCTGTTTTCCAGGCCTGAAGCTGTATCCTGCAAACCGTTCGACCACTGGCTCAAAGCACGGTGCCAAAAACCTGAACAAAATCACTGCGGAGTCTACGCATGCATATCAGCAGCGCTTTCGATAGCGGCAACATCAAAGTCATCGATAAAAACACGAATCCCGTAGAACTGGCGATCCGGATTGACAACCAGTCCGACTTTTACCAGTGGTTCCACTTCCGACTGGAAGGTGAGGTGGGCAAGGAATACCCGCTGCGCATTAACAATGCCGGTAAGGCCGCTTATCCGGAAGGTTGGGAAAACTACCGGGTATGTGCCTCCTACGATCGCCACAACTGGTTCCGCATCAACACTCAATACGACGGCAAGGTTCTGGATTTCACGGTAAACCTGGAACAGCCCGCCATTTATCTGGCGTACTTTGCCCCCTATTCCTGGGAACGGCATCTCGACCTGCTGGCGTGGGCCCAGTCCGATGAGCGGGTAGAATGCGAAACCCTCGGCCTGACCCTGGACGGTCGCGACATGACCCTGCTCACCGTGGGCGACGCGGAAAAAGCGAAGCGCAAAGTATGGATGATCGCCCGCCAACACCCCGGTGAGTCAATGGCCGAATGGTTTGTGGAAGGCTTTCTGGAAAACCTGCTGGACGAAGCCAACCCCACAGCGCGCCAACTGCTCCAGGACACGGTTTTTTACGTAGTACCCAATATGAATCCGGACGGTAGTGTACGGGGCCACCTGCGCACCAACGCCGCCGGTGCCAACCTGAACCGCGAATGGCAATCTCCCAGCATGGAAAAAAGCCCCGAGGTCTATCTGGTGCGCGAACGTATGCTGGAGACCGGTGGCGATATGTTCCTGGATATTCACGGCGACGAAGCGCTGCCGTTTAATTTTGTTGCCGCCTGTGAAGGCATACCCGGTTACGACGATAAACACGCTGCGCTGGAAAACGTCTTCAAGGCCGCCTTTGTTAAAGCCAGCCCCGATTTCCAGACGGAGCAAGGATACCCCCTGGACAAGCCCGGTGAAGCCAATATGACCGTGGGCACCAACTGGTGCGGTCACCAATTTCGCACGCTGGCACTGACTCTGGAAATGCCGTTTAAGGACAACGACAATCTGCCAGATCCCATTGAAGGCTGGTCACCGGCGCGCTGTCGCCAGCTGGCCCGGGACATGCTAACCCCCATTCGTGAGACCCTGGTCTATATGGACAGCAATCAATAATTACGACACCAATAACCACAACATCAAAAACAACTAAACCAATAACAACAGAGGTAACCCTATGCGAACACCATTTCCCTGGCGACAGCTGGCTATGCCGCTTGCCCTGTCAGGCCTGATCGCCGTTGGCGGATGCGCCAAGCAGAATGACAGCGCCACCGACAAGCCCAATGCACCGGAAGCAGCGACTGCGCAGGCCGAAGACAAAGCCTCAACAGATGCGCTGCTAGAGAATGCTGGAGCGGCGGCCGCACCGACACTCAGCGCGGAAGAAAAGAGCGAAGTCGCGGAGCTGGCAAAGGATCTGCACTCCCATATCGCGGTGCTCGCCTCCGATGAATTCGAGGGCCGCGCGCCTGCAACCAAGGGTGAAGAGCTCACGGTCAAGTACCTCGCAGATGAGTTCAAAAAGCTGGGCCTGAAACCCGGCGCGGTCGACACCGGGGGCAATCCCAGCTGGTATCAGTCGGTGCCGGTGGTAGAGATGCAGATTGAAACCACACCCATGGAAATCAGGGGTGAGAATTTTGCGAAGTCCCTTACCGCCCTGACCGACATGGTTGCCTTTACCCAGCGCCAGACCCCGGAAAGTAAACTTGTCGACAGCCCACTGGTGTTTGTCGGTTACGGCATCGTTGCCCCGGAAAACAACTGGAACGATTACGCCGGTCTCGACATGACAGGCAAAACCGCGGTGATCCTCGTAAACGACCCAGGTTATGCCACCCAGGATAAAAACCTGTTCAACGGCAACGCTATGACCTACTACGGTCGCTGGAGCTACAAATTTGAAGAAGCCGCGCGCCAGGGAGCGGAAGGCGCCATCATCGTCCATGAGACCGGCGCTGCCGGTTACCCCTGGGAAGTGGTCAGCGGTAGCTGGTCCGGTGCCCAGATCAGTCTCGCCGCCGAAGACAAGAATTCTGACCGGGTTGCCGTGGAATCCTGGATCACTACCGATGTGGCCAAGTCATTGTTTGACGCCGCCGGCCTGGACTTCGCTGCGGAATTGGAGGCCGCAAAGCAGCGTGGCTTCCAGCCCAAGCCAATGAACCTGACCGCCAGTGTCGAGTTGAAAAATCAGGTCCGTACCTCCAACTCTCGCAACGTGGTTGCCAAAGTCGAGGGCAGTAAATACCCCGACGAAGCGGTTATCTACACCGCACACTGGGACCACCTGGGAGTGAATGATCACGCCGAAGGCAGCGATCATATATTCAATGGCGCTGTTGACAATGCCACAGGCACAGCCGGTCTGCTGGCCATGGCACGGCAGGTGGCGAAGCTGCCGGAAGCACCGCAGCGCTCTATGATTTTCGTCGCGGTCACTGCGGAAGAATCAGGTCTACTGGGCTCAAAGTATTATGCGGAGAATCCGGTTGTTCCCCTGGAAAAAACGGTTGCGGGCATCAACTTTGACGCCATGGGAGTACTCGGTCCTATGCGCGATGTCATCGTGGTCGGCTACGGCAACAGCGAGCTGGAACAACTGCTGGAGCAGGCCGCGGCAAAACAGGGGCGCTACCTGGCTCCGGAAGACCACCCGGAACGCGGCTACTTTTATCGCTCGGATCACTTCAGCCTGGCGAAAAAAGGCGTACCCATGCTGTACTTCGACTCTGGCACTGACAGCTTCGAACACGGCCGTGAATGGGCACAAAAGAAAGCGGCAGAATACGGTGCCCGCGCATACCACAAGCCCGCCGATGAATACGATCCGCAGTGGAACCTGGAAGGGGCGGCGCTGGATCTGGCGCTGGGCCTTGACCTGGGGTTGGCGCTCGCCAACAGCCGCGACTGGCCCAACTGGTACCAGGGCAACGAATTCCGCGCTGCGCGGGATAAGAGCGCCGATACACGCAAGTGAATCCGCTCGCGCGGCCTCCATACGGCCGCAACGAAAAGGGGCGCCCGATCGGGCGCCCCTTTTTTATGTTGTCCGGTCTCAGTCCTGATCCTCGAGCAGGCTGCGCCGCTCTTTATACGACAGAGCTTCTTTTTTTGCCACCAACCAATAGGTTACCCCAAGCGCCAGCACCGCCGCGGCAATACCGAGAATATAATCCGGCGTCGTGTCATCGAGATCCAGCACAATCACTTTTCGCGCAATGGCCATCAGTGCCGTCGCCACCACCAACTGAATCGGAATAACATTGGAGCCGAGATAAAGTCGAATATTGATGAAAATCTCGATGGAAATCAGCACCAGCATGATTGCACCAAACACATCAAACAGATCATTGTGGTTCATGATCAGCACGGGGGCTGCCTGCAGCCGCTGATACACCACCCACACGACATCCGCCACACTCCACACAATAACCAGCGCCATCACCACGGACAGAAAACGCACCGAGCTGCGAATAACCACATGTAGCAACCGGATCAACGGGTCTTCGTGTTCCGCCGGCAGCTCCTCGTGGATCATGGTCGGCCTTTCCTGCTTCTCTGACATTGGGTGCTCTTGGGTCAACAATTTGCCCATTAGTTATAGCGCACCAGCCACCGCCCCGTATGGGGCATCACCGCACACACGTTTTTCTCAACGATCTTCCACAAAAAAAACCCGCTGCAAGCAGCGGGTTTTTCGTTTTCGAAACAGGATTCAAGCTCAGGCGCTGACTGCTGTTTCCACTTTCTTGAGTTCTTCGTCGCGAAGCTCGCGACGAAGAATCTTACCGACATTGGTCTTCGGCAAGTCATCGCGGAACTCAATATTTTTTGGCACTTTGTAGGCTGTCATATTTTCACGACAGTAGGCAATGATCTCTTCTTCAGACAGAGAGCTATCCGCTTTTACCACGAACAGTTTTACGGTCTCGCCGGTTCGCTCATCCGGAATACCAACCGCCGCGGCTTCGGTAACTTTGGGATGCGCACTGACAATATCTTCGATCTCGTTCGGGTAGACGTTGAATCCGGAGACGATAATCATGTCTTTCTTACGATCCACAATCTTGATGTAACCATCGTCCTGGATCACCGCCATATCGCCGGTTTTCAACCACCCTTCTGAATCAATGGTCTCAGCGGTAGCTTCCGGGCGCTCCCAGTAGCCTTTCATTACCTGAGGGCCGCGTACACACAGTTCCCCCGGGGTATTGTTGGGCAGATCGTTGCCGTTTTCGTCGATCACCTTCACTTCAGTACTTGGCACCGCCTTACCCACCGTGCCCAACTGTACCGCTTCTGAAGGATTGAAAGACACAACCGGTGAGGTTTCCGTCATACCGTAACCTTCCGTCACAACGCAGCCAGTCATTTCTTCCCAGCGCTTGGCCGTATCGCGGGTCAGAGCCATACCACCGGATGCGGTGGTGTGCAGCTTGCTGAAATCGAGATTGGCAAAATCCGGGTTGCGCATCAGGCCGTTGAACAATGTGTTCAGGCCCACAAACCCGGTAAAACGGACACCCTTGAGGGTCTTCACGAAGGCCGGGATATCGCGCGGGTTAGGAATCAGGATTGAATGGTTACCAGTGGCAAACAAGGCCATGCAGTGAATGGTAAACGCGTAAATATGGTACAGCGGCAGAGGCGCAATATAAATTTCCTCGCCCTCTTTCATGGAATCGCCAAGGGCTTCACGCACCTGTTCCATGTTCGCCACCAGGTTGCGATTGGTCAGCATTGCGCCCTTGGCAACACCAGTGGTACCGCCGGTGTACTGCAGCACCGCAATATCATCCGGCGTGCGCTGAACGTCCTGGTGCGGCTGCTTGGCACCAGAAGACATGGCGTCGCGGAAATTCACCTGATTGCTGAAGTGGAAATCCGGAACCATCTTTTTAATGTGCTTGGCAACAGTATTGATCAGCACCCGCTTGAGCGGTGGATGCAGATCAGCAATTTCGGACACGATCACCTGCTCGACGGAGGTTTCTTCGATCACCGCAGCGGCTGTATCGGCAATATTCGCCAGCACCACCAGCGCCTTGGCCCCGGAGTCATTCAGCTGATGCTTGATTTCCCGCTGTGTGTACAGCGGATTGGTATTGACCACCACCATACCGGCACGCAGGGCGCCGAATACGGCAACCGGGTACTGCAGAACATTGGGCAGCTGCACAGCGACGCAATCGCCGGGCTTGAGGTTGGTGTGGTTCTGAAGATAGGAGGCAAATTGGGCGCTGAGCCGATCAATATCGCCGATGGTGAGCGTTTGCCCAAGGCAGGTAAATGCCGGGCGCTCTGCATATTTGGCCGTGGCACTGGTAAACACGTCAAGAATGCTGCGTTCGATGTCCAACTTGTTTCTCCCAATACTGTTGTTTTTGTGGTGTCACCCGCCAAACGCGGCCTGCCGCACTCGCAAGAAATCGAGCAGGGACAGTTTCACTAGACTGGCAGATTATCGGCGAGTTCGCGGACTGATGATACCTCACCAAGTGATCCAGTCCGTTTATAGTCGAAATCCGCAGTTGTGATCTGAGCAGACGGGCAATTATTGTAAGTTTTGTTAGTTATCTGGTGAATGTTACTGCGAGAGGCAAATAAGCCGCCTGAATTTCACTAGAAACCCAGAACCGGCAGATTAATAATTATTTTTACGCCAGGTGGTCAACCTGACGGGGCCGCATACCCGTTATCGTTCAACGCAGACAATTTTTCTCCTGCAGAGAACAGTGTGACAGTAATCAATGTACGATGAAAAGATCCGCCAGTGCCGCTGCCAGTTCACGATTCCCGGTGTAGCGGATATCCCCCAGCAGAAATGCGTGCCGCGCACTCAGCTGGCCGTCGATGATATCCCGCAAGGTATCGTAGGACATTTCCAGGTCCAGATCTGGTGCTTTAACCAATCCGGAAACCTGCTCGGCCTCGATAATGAAAGCCTCCCCCTCTGGGCCCTGCTGGTCCACCGCCTTGCGTTCGACACGCAGGTAGAAATCACTGCCATCCGGCAATCGAAACTGTACTCGAGTGGTCTGAGGCAGACAAGTAAGCAGCCGCAAGCGCTCGAGAATGTGCGCCGGTAATTGCATCATCACTCCGCAAATTCGGACATCCGCCATCGGCCGCCATTGGCAAAAAGCGGATTCAAAAACACCGCCGCTGTTACCAGGGGCGGTGTTTTCCAATCATGTTGCTCAGAACGCGAAGTGTTCCGCATCCAGGCTCATGAGGTTGTCGGCGCCGCTCTGCATGGCGCTGGCGTGAGTCGCGGTGCGCGGCAGAATGCGATCGAAGTAGAAACGTGCGGTGGCGATTTTTGCACGGTAGAAGTCTTCTTCACCGGCACCCGCCTGCAGTTTCTCGTTGGCGATTTTCGCGGCCTGTGCCCACAGATAGGCTTGCACGGCGTAACCGGAGTACATCAGGTAATCCACGGAAGCTGCGCCGACCTCATCGGGGTTTTCCATGGCCTTGACACCGACGTTCATAGTGAGCTCACCCCACTCCTTGTTGATTTGCTGAAGCTTGGCAACGTACGGCGCCAGCGCTTCATTATCCACCTCGGCCTGACAGAATTTGTGCACGATTTTGGTGAACTTACGCAGCAGCTCGCCCTGGCTCATCAGGACCTTACGGCCCAGCAGGTCCAGTGCCTGAATACCGGTAGTACCTTCGTAGATGGTGGAGATACGGGAGTCGCGAACGTTCTGCTCCATGCCCCACTCGGCGATGTAGCCGTGGCCACCAAAACACTGCAGACCCAGGTTGGCAGATTCATAACCGGTCTCGGTCAGGAACGCCTTGGCGATCGGCGTCAGGAACGCGAGCAGGTCGTCGGCGTCTTTACGCTCTTCTTCCGTCTCTGCGGCGTGGCTGCGGTCAACCTGTTGTGCACACAGCAGTACCAGCATGCGACCGCCTTCAGCGAAGGCTTTCTGGGTCAGCAGCATGCGGCGTACATCCGGATGTACGATGATCGGGTCTGCCGCACCTTCCGGGTTTTTCGGGCCACTCAGGGAGCGCATTTGCAGGCGGTCTTTGGCGTAAGCCAGGGACTTCTGGAAGCCCGCTTCCGCGTGCGCCACGCCCTGCAGGGCAGTACCCAGGCGCGCGGTGTTCATGAAGGTGAACATGCAGTTCAGGCCCTTGTTGGGCGGGCCGATCAGGAAGCCTTTGGCACCGTCGAAGTTGAGCACCGCGGTGGCATTACCGTGGATACCCATCTTGTGTTCCAGGGAACCACAGGTCACACCGTTGCGTTCGCCCACGGAGCCGTCGGCATTCGGCAGGAATTTCGGCACGATAAACAGGGAGATACCCTTGGTGCCCGCAGGGGCATCCGGCAGGCGTGCCAGTACGATGTGGACGATGTTCTCGGCCATATCGTGCTCACCGGCAGAGATAAAGATCTTGGTGCCGCTGATGGCATAGGAGCCGTCGTCGTTGGGCTCGGCCTTGGAGCGCAGGATACCCAGGTCGGTACCGCAGTGTGGCTCGGTCAGACACATGGTGCCGGTCCAGGTGCCCTCGACCAGCTTGGTCAGGTAGGTTTCTTTCTGCGCATCGGTACCGTGGGCTTCCAGGGTATTCATTGCGCCGTGGGACAGACCCGGGTACATACCCCAGGACCAGTTGGCAGTACCCACCATCTCGCTCAGGATGGTACCCAGAGAAGGCGGCAGGCCCTGGCCACCGTGTTCGACTTTGTGCGGCAGGGACGGCCAGCCGGCTTCCACGAACTGCTGGTAGGCTTCCTTGAAGCCATCGGGGGTAGTGACTTCGCCGTCTTTCCAGGTACAACCCTGCTGGTCGCCGATCTGGTTGATCGGGGCGAGGACGTTCTCACAGAACTTGGCACCCTCTTCCAGGATGGCATCCACCACGTCGGGGCTCGCATCTTCATAGCCCAGTGCCGCATAGTGCTGATCCCAGTTCAGCAGCTCACGCATGGCGAAACGCATGTCACGCAGCGGAATTTTGATCTCGCTCATCCTGAATACCCTCTTTAACGATTTTTACACTCGATTTTCGCGCCCACTGCCTACGTCTTGTTCACACCAGGCCGGGCTGCGCCACGGGAAGCACGGCCAAATGCCGTGACTCAACTATTCGTTTTATTCATATTAGTAGCAAATTACCAATAGTCACTATGGCGAAAAGTGTCCAAAGCACTAACAAAATACGGCGACGAAATTGCCAGATATCCACTGACGCACAGGTCACGGCTATAGCGAAAAATGGCGAGAATGTCGCTGGCAAGAGGCTGGCATACAGAAGGGAAACGCGGGGAAAATCCGCCAAGTACGGGGGTACAGTCAGGAAGACACCGCCGCTCGCGGGCTTTTACGGTATTCACCGGGAGTTACCCCGGTCCACTTTTTGAACGCGCGGAAAAAGGCACTCGCTTCGTCAAAGCCAAGCATTTCAGCTATCTGTGTATTCGACAGATCCGGACAGCTCAGATAGTGAAAAGCCGCTTCCATCCGGCACTCGTCCTTGAGCTTCTGGTAAGAGGTGTTTTCCTGCTGCAATTTACGACGCAGGGTGGTGACGGACATATTCAGACGCTCCGCCACCGCTTCCGCAGGCGGCATGGATTCGCTCACATCGCGATTGAGAATCGTCTTGACCTTGGTCTTGATGCTGTTGGCATTGCCATCACTGATGACCAGGTGATAGGGGGCTGTGCGGATAAAATCTTCCACCGTCTGCGGGCTCTGCACTATGGGGTAGTCCAGGTAGCGACTTTCATACTCCAGCGCATTGGCAGGCTGATCGAACAGCAGCTCGCCGGCCTCACTCTGAGCGAGCGTCTGGAACTCCTCCGGACAGGGAAAAGAAAAATGCAGCTTGGCCAGCGGAATCTCTCGCCCTACCAGCCAACAGTAAAACCGGTGCCACACCGCCAGGGTGGTACGAATGACTCCCGGTGTGGTTTCGGCGATCAGCTGGTCAAATTCGCCCTCTTTCAGGGAACTGATCCCTACAATCACCACTTTGTCGCGATCTCCCCGGGAAGACAGCACTGGCTTGACCCGGAAGCCGCGACAGATCTCCATGAATTCCGCGCTAAGCGTGATCGCCTGACGCACGGTTGCGCAATTCACCACCGTCAGACACAGTAACCGGAATGAGCCCGAGCGCACCCGGCCACCACTGAGCATGCCGAACCACTCATCCTGGGCCAACCACATGACCCGCTGATACAAACGGCCGTACTTGATGGCAGAAAATGCCGCCGTATCTTCCAGCTCACCCTCAGAAATATCCACCGACGCGAGCAACTCTGCCCGATCACAACCGTGCCGGGCCGCTTCGTCCAGCAAGCGCTGGACGTAGGCTATGGGTATACGGATATCGTCACTCTGACCGGAACTGGAAACCGACGGGCTATCGCTGGCCATGCTCTGCCTTACCTAGCGGTCGTCGTCACGGCGGTCGTTGCGGCGCCGCAGCCAATTCAGCAACGCACCAAAACCGAATGCCAGAGTCACAATTACCGCCAGAAATACCAGCATCAACACCAGGTAGCTGAGAACATCCGCCACTGGCAGGTCCCAGCTCCAGATCGCCGCAGCGATAAACGCGATGCAGGCAAGCACACTGGTAATAAACGAACGGCGGCGTTTCTGGGCCATAACAAAACACTTTCGACGGGGAGTGAACGATTGGTCGACGGATACCGTCGACACTAGGATTCAGGTAGTGCGCAGCGCTTCACGGTGCGTCCGCTAATCCGGTTTTGCCGACTCTCTAATACTATAGGGTTGTATTATCAGAGCGATGAATTCTACCGGTTAGCAGGGATTACCTCCGCGAACTGCCAGATTACGTGCAAGACCTGAAAGGTGGGACCGGGCATTCCCGACTCCACATGGCGCCGAATCCTGCAGGATTGGTCATGGGCTGTCAACGCAGCCGGCTGGATTGGCACTTCGGCGAACCCGATCTGGGAGAATGCCATGCAAAGACGACACCTACTCCGCAAATCAGACAGGTCCACTCTCCGCCGACTTGGAATCTGGGTCGAGTGCATGATGCTGCTCGCGGGTTCGGTATTACTGGGCATCCTGCTGCTTGCGTAGGCGGCGACCGACCTGCGATACAGGGCGTTAGTCGCCCACAATACCGCCCGCACTGAGACGCGCCGGGTCCAGCAGCTTCTCCAGCGTTTGCCGATCCAGATCGGTCATTTCTTCGGCGACATCCAGCACGGGACGACCGGCGCGATACGCGGCCTTGGCAATCTCCGCTGCCTTGGCATAACCGATGACCGGGTTCAGCGCGGTAACCAGAATGGGATTGCGGGCCAGCGCATCCTGCATCCGTGTTGCGTTCACAGTAAAATCACTGATCGCCTTGTCTGCCAGAATGCGAGATGCATTTGCCGACAATTGGATACTCTCGAGTAGACTGAACGCTATCAGCGGTAACATCACATTCAATTGGAAATTACCGCTTTGCCCCGCCACGGCTATAGTGGTGTCATTTCCCATCACTTTTGCCGCCACCATCGCTACCGACTCGGCAATCACCGGGTTGACCTTGCCAGGCATAATACTGCTGCCAGGTTGCAGCGCCGGCAGCGCAATTTCACCAATCCCCGCTAGCGGCCCACTGTTCATCCAGCGCAGATCGTTGGCAATTTTCATCAGGGCCACCGCCAGGGTTTTCAGGTGCCCGGATACCTCCACCGCCGTATCCTGACTGGCGATTGCGGCGAAAGCATTGTCCGCGGGGCGCACAGAGATCCCACAGGCTGCGCCGAGTTTACGGGCGAACACTTCGGCAAACTGCTCGTGCGCATTCAGACCACTGCCTACCGCAGTCCCTCCCTGAGCAAGCTGCTCCAGGCGGGGCAGTACATCTTCCAGACGCGAGCGGCACAGCTTTATCTGCGCACTCCAGGCCGAAATTTCCTGCCCCAGGGTGATAGGGACAGCATCCATCAGATGCGTACGCCCGGTCTTTACCACAGACGCCAGGTTGTCGGCTTTCTCATCTGACACCTCGCACAGGTGTACTAATGCGGGGAGCAATTGATTTTGAATGGCCAGGAGTGCAGAGAGGTGAATCGCGGTCGGAATGACATCGTTACTGCTCTGGCACATATTGACGTGATCGTTCGCGCCAATCTCAACACCGGTTTCTTCACTGGCGAGACGGGCGAGCACCTCGTTCACGTTCATGTTGGTACTGGTGCCGGACCCCGTCTGGAAAACGTCCACAGGAAACTGACGCTGATAGTGGGCGTCCGTCAGGTTGTCACAGGCCTGAATAATCGCGCGGGCCCTCTCCTCATCGAGAATACCGAGGGTCTGGTTTGTCTCCGCAGCAGCACGCTTGATGGCCACCACGGCGCGTAAAAATGACGCGGGGAGCACATGATCACTGACGGGAAAGTTGTCGACAGCACGCTGAGTCTGCGCGCCGTACAAAGCATCTTCTGGAACGCGAATTTCACCGAGACTGTCTTTTTCGACCCGAAAAGCTCCGGCGCTCTCGGTTGGATTGTCGAGGGGCGGCTTGCGCACGGCGCAGGACCTCCTGGAAAACACAGGTAAAAAGAAAGAGGAACCGGTGCAGGCACCGGGAGAGATCAGTTACAGGGTAATGTGTGGTGGTGGGACTTGGCAATCAGCTGGAAGGTGGCACAGGCCCGTACGGTCACACGCTGACTCGCCCTTCCTGGGTCCATTCACAACGCACCTGCATATCGCCGCTGCCGGGCTCATGAAACAGACCTGCCGCCTCCCAGTTAAACGAGTGGGTGCCGGAGAGCTCTGTTTCCAGGTGGACCGTGGCAGAAACCCAGTACATGCTGCGCAACAGCTCTTCGAACTTCTGGATCCAGTGATTCCATTCATACTCAACGGCGCGATAGGAGGCACCGAAATGGATGACGTCTGTCTGATACTGGGATTGTTTGACCTTGATCGTAGGGATCGAAAACATATCGCGGCACAGGAACGGCCACTCGTCCGCGCTGGGCAGCGCCAGCACGGCTTCGCGGTTGACCCGGCGGCGATCGCTGCTGCCTGCCAGGCTGTTGCTGTCTTTGATACAGCCGTAAACGATTGATTCCTGATCGCCCTGAATCACGCTGCGCTAACCCCTACGCTTCCCCCGCAGCACAGATGTGTTGTCGGGCCAATTCAATTAATGCTCCGCCAACTGTAACGGCGTGACCGGGATAATTCTACTGCCAGATGCGGGCAAATTTTCGACCCGATCGCATTTCACGCAGTTCGTTTAAATTTCGATACCCTGCGTTCGCAACATCGACATCAATCCCTCCTCGTCCAGCACCGGCAACCCCAGATCCCGCGCCTTGTTCAGCTTGGAACCCGCGCCCGGTCCGGCAACAACCGTGTGGGTATTGGCGGATACACTACCAGCCACCTTGGCCCCCAGCCGCTGCAGGTAATCCTTCGCCTCACTGCGAGACAGGGTCTCCAGCTTGCCGGTCAGCACCCAGGTCTGCCCGGCGAGCGGCTCGCTGCCGGACTCCCGAATCTCGGCCGCCCAGTGCACTCCCGCCTGCTGCAACGCAGCTATCTCCTCAAGATTGTGGGGCTGCTCAAAAAACTCAGCGACATAGTGAGCCACAATCGGGCCAACATCTTCCACCTGCTGCAGCGCTTCCGTATCCGCCTGCATTATTTGATCCAGATCACCAAAGTGCCGCGCCAGGTTGCGCGCAGTGGCCTCCCCCACTTCGCGAATACCGAGGGCATAAAGGAATTTCGGTAGCGTGGTATCTTTGCTGCGCTCCAGCGCATCCAGAAGGTTCTGTGCGGACTTTTCCCCCATCCTCTCCAGCGCCACGAGGGGCTCTAGTGAAAGATGGTACAGACCGGACACTGAGTTCAGCAGCCCCTCATCCACCATCTGCTCCACAAGCTTGTCACCAAGGCCATCAATGTCCATGGCTTTGCGCGATGCGAAATGCTTGATTGCCTGTTTGCGCTGGGCACTGCAGATAAGCCCCCCGCTACAGCGGGCGACAGCTTCACCGGGAGTGGCTTCCACCGGCGAATCACATACCGGGCAATGACTGGGGAACTCGATGTCCCGTGCGCCTTTGGGGCGACGACTTTCCACCACCGACACCACCTGTGGAATTACGTCGCCGGCACGGCGAACGATTACCGTATCGCCGATTTTCACTCCCAGACGCTCAATTTCATCGCGGTTATGCAGGGTTGCGTTGGATACGGTAACACCGCCAACAAACACCGGCTCAAGACGTGCCACTGGGGTGACCGCGCCCGTGCGTCCCACCTGAAACTCCACATCCAACAACCTTGTCATCTCTTCCTGTGCGGGGAACTTGTAAGCCGTAGCCCAGCGCGGGGCGCGGGCCACAAAACCCAGTCGTCTCTGCAGGGGAATGCTGTTGACCTTGAACACGATACCGTCGATGTCGTATGGCAGTTGCGCGCGCTTCTCACCAAGCCTGCGGTGGTACTCGATACATTCCTGGATATTCTTCGCCACCGTCATTTCACCATTGATGCGAAACCCCCAGCGATTCAACTGCTGGAGGATTTCCGAGTGCGCCTCGGGTAATTCGCCGCCCTCCACCACGCCCACGCTATAGGCACACAGCTCCAGCGGGCGCTGGGCGGTAATCCGGGGGTCCAACTGGCGCAGGCTGCCGGCAGCGGCATTGCGCGGGTTTACAAAGGTTTTGTCACCGGTGGCGAGGGCCTTTTCATTGAGAGCCTCGAAACCGGCCTTGGGCATGTAAATTTCACCGCGAACTTCCAGTACGTCCGGCACGTCTTCGGCCAACAGTTTCAGCGGCACAGAATAAATGGTGCGTACATTCTGGGTAATGTCTTCACCCACTGTGCCATCACCACGGGTCGCCGCGCGCTCCAGTAATCCGTTGCGGTACAGCAGGCTCACCGCGATCCCATCCAGTTTCGGTTCGCAGGCATATTCCACCGGCGCACTATAATTCAGCCGCTCGCGAATTCTGCGGTCGAAGTCCTCCATTTCCTCATCACTGAACGCATTATCCAGTGACAGCATGGGCATTTCGTGGCGGATCTGTGTGAAAGCCGCCAGTGGTTCCGCCCCTACTCGCTGGGTGGGAGAGTCACTGGTAACCAGCTGCGGATACTGTTCTTCCAACCCCTGCAGTTCGCGCAGACACCGGTCGTACTCAACATCGGGTAATTCCGGTGCATCCAGGACGTAGTACTGGTAATTGGCGCGGTTGAGGATTTCGTGCAGTTCCATGGCACGGGACTGGGATTCCGGGGGGATTTTTTTTGTCATTGTTGTTCCGCAAAAATGGGGGATTCTTGCCGATGAAGTTGAAAGTGATTTTTGCAGGAGCCCGGCCTGCAGACGAACACTCAACTCTCATCACGAGGTTTGTTCGCCAGCAGGGCAGACTCCTACAACAAAAAAAGATCAGGCTTGGGCGCGGGCCAGGGCTTTGCGGCGCTGGAATTCCATTACCCGCTGCCGGTAGTGTTCGGCAGTCTGCGCGGTAAAAACGCTGCGGTTTTCATCTTTGAGCTCGCCGCCCAACTGCTCGGCAATATAGCGTGCGGTGGACAGTAGCGTATCAAAGGCTTTCAACGCCTCCACTTCTGCGGGCAGCGCCAGGAACAGGCTTACACCAGGGGTGGTGAAGTCTTCCATCTCAGACATATCAAAGGTACCGGGCACCACGATATTCGCAAGACTAAACAGAGCCGGTCCTTCCCCCGCCTCCCCGCAATGGTAATGGAAAATGTTCATTTCACCGAAGCGAAGACCACTGGAGAGCAGCACGCGCAGCAGGTCGTTGCCTTCAAAGCAGTCACCGGCGGGCGCCATGATATTCAGGATCAACACTTCCTGCACATCCCGCTCTTTCAGCGCACTCTGCCCGCGCTTGCCACGCTTTTTGTTGTTCTCAACCGGCGCCACACTACGTTCATCGTGGGAAGGCGCTTTTTTCAGGTCCTGCCCTTTTTTAAGGTCCGGAAAACGGATTTCTGGCAATTTGAGATCCGCCGGAGACCAACCGGGTTTTCTCACCGGTTCGCCCGGCTCTTCCATCGGCGCCTCGTCAGGTACCGACTGCAGAGATTCGAGGCTGACAGACTCATCCAGCGAGGGCTCACGGCGGTCGCTTGCCGGCTCTTCAGACTCGGCAGACAAACCGGCCATGGGCGCCAGCTCGCCCTGGTATTGCAGATCGTCTTCGATCGTGGACACGGACTCCCCCGGTGCGGGGCTGGGGGCGATTTCCGGCTCAACCGAATCCATCAGCATTGGCACCTGCTCTTCCAGGTTCAGCGAGGCCTGCTCCGGCACCTTGGCCGCGCGCGTGGTCGTTGAAGGCTCCGCGGGGATTTCATGACGGTCTTCGCCGCGCTCTGCCACACGCTCGGGCTTGCTTCCGGCCAGCGGCTTGCGGGAAGACTGGAAATTCTGCTGCACCTGGCGATTCACCTGGCTGGCATCTTCCGGCTTGCGGCGCTGTACAACGCGCACCGTTCCCGGTAACTCGGCCGAAATCTGGCGGCGCTTCTCCGCCTCTTCCGGGTCAATGTACTCGAGCTCGGACTCGCTGATCGGATTGGATCTTTCCGGCACAACCACCGGATCCACGGCGTCCTTGAGCGTGCGCGGCGTAGAAAGGATGTCTTCGTTAACGTCATCCATCTCCTGGCGCAGGCTGCGGGACAGGTTGCGGGAGACTTTCACCGAGTCTTTATGCTTGAGATAGGCACGGCGGGCACCATCGAGCACTACGCCCAGCAGCACCAGCGCCAGCAAATTGATCAGCCAGTTGTCCATAATTACATCCCTCTCCCTGTAGCCATCACGCCGATGCCAGCTCCGCGGCTTCTTCCACGTCCACCGATACCAGACGGGAAACACCCGGTTCGTGCATGGTAACCCCCAGCAGCTGATCGGCCATCTCCATGGCAATCTTGTTATGGGTAATGTAGATGAACTGAACGTGCTCTGACATTTCTTTTACCATCCGTGCGTAACGACCCACGTTGGCATCATCCAGCGGTGCGTCCACTTCGTCCAACATACAGAAGGGCGCCGGGTTGAGGCGGAAGATGGAAAATACCAGGGCGATTGCCGTCAGCGCTTTCTCACCACCGGACAGCAGGTGGATTGTACTGTTTCGCTTGCCTGGCGGCCGCGCCATGATCGCGATACCGGTATCCAGCAGATCTTCGCCGGTCAGTTCCAGATACGCATGACCACCACCGAATACCTTCGGGAACAGTTCCTGCAGACCGCTATTGACCTGATCGAAGGTCTCCTTGAAGCGGGTGCGGGTTTCCTTATCGATACGGCGAATGGCGTTCTCCAGGGTTTCCAGAGCGTCGGTGAGATCACCGTACTGGGTATCCAGGTAATTTTTGCGCTCTGACTCCTGCTTGTACTCGTCGATGGCCGCCAGGTTAATCGGACCAAGACGGGAGATGCGTGCGGCCACCAATTCGATATCCTGCTGTACAGCTTCGATGGTCAACTCTTCCGGGAGTTCCTCCAGCAGGCCTTTCAACTCATGACCAGCCTCCGCCAGCTGCTCTACCAGGCCGTTGCGCTGGGTTTCTAGGGTCTGTGCAGCCAGACGTTGCTGCTCCAGCTGAGCGCGCACGCCCTGCAGGGCGGACTCTACCTTGTGGCGCTCCTGCTCGTGGTTGCGAAGGGTAGACTCCACCTCTTCCATTTTCTTGCGCGCTTCGGACAGCTCGGTTTCCACATCGATGCGCTGAGCGAGCTTTTCTTCCAGTTCCGCCTGGAAATCCTGGGACGGATCCTGTGCATCTTCCATCTGACGCAATAGTTGCTCGCGGCGCTCCTGCAGGCGCTCCACCTGCTCGCGCAGCACTTGTAGGGTGCGCTCAAGGGATACCTTCTGCGTGCGCACGGACTGCTCGCGCATAGCCAGTTCGTGAGCGCGATCTTTGTCTTCGCGAGCCCGCTGGCGAGCGGCGTCCAGCGCTTCGCGCAGTTCTTCGCGGCGCGCCAACAGGGTTTCGCGGCGATCAGTATCGTCGCTCATCGCCTCCAGAGCCTCCTGCAGCACGATGCGCGCCTCGGAAATGGACTCGGCTTCCAGTTCCTGCTGCTCTTTGACTTCAGCGATTTCCGCCTCGATACGACGGCGGCGCTCGTCCATCTGCTCCTGGCGTGCGCGCTGGGCAGACAGCTGGCTGCGCAGATCACCTGCGCGACGGTTCAGCTGCTCTGCATTGTTGCGAGCCTGCTCAATACCGGATTCCAGCTCCCCGGCGCGGCTGCGCAGCTGTTCGCGTTGTTCAGCCAGATCTTCAATACGCGCTTCGCAGGCCTCCAGCTCCGCATCGAGATTTTCCAGCTCCTGCTTGCGCGCCAGCACGCCGGACTCAGCGTCGCCACCACGGCTGACTTTCAGCCAGTTGGGGCCTACCCACAGACCGTCGCGAGTAACAATAGATTCGTTGGCTTTCAGCTGATCGCGCTGGGACAGCGCAGCATTCAGATCTTCGGCGGTGTAGATACCATCCACCAGGCCACTCAGGGACGCCGGGCCTTCGACCACATCCGCCAGTTTCGGCAGATTGCCGGCAGAAGCTGTGGGCGCGTGACGACCATCGACAAACACAGCCTGACCACCGTCAAAACTGGTGAGACTGCTCTGCAAGGCTTCTATCTGATCGACACATACCGCCTGCAGCTGGGCGCCGAGGACAGTTTCCACGGCGGTTTCCCAACCCCCGCGGGCGCTGATCTGCTCGGCCAGACGCGGACGGTCCTGAAGGTTGTTCTGTTCGAGCCAGCTGGCGACACTCTTGCCCTGCCCCATGGCCGCCTGCTGCAGTGCCTCCAGGGAGGCCTGGCGGCCGCGGCTGGTCTGTAATTGCAGACGCTCCTGATCCAGCTCCGCACCCAGCTCGGTTTCCCGGCGGCGCAGATCCGAGAGCTGTTCTACCTGTTCGGCAATGGATTCGCGCAGTTCTGCCAGCTGTAGCTCCAACTCCGCCAGCTCTTCGTTTTGCTGCTCCAGCTCCGCATCGTCACCGGATCCGGACAGGGATTCGCGCTCGGTCTGCAGCTTGGTAATGCGGTCCTGCAGGCGCTGGCTGGAGGTTTCCAGGTGCTGGATTCGGGACTGCTGTACTTCCGCCCGCTGGCGGGACCCGGAGGCTCCCTGGTTGAATTGATCCCATTCATTCTGCCAGTCACGCATCTGATCTTCGGCGGTCAGCAGGGCCTGGGCAGACTCTTCTTCCGCCGCCTGTACCATTTCCAGATCGGGAATGATGATTTCCAGTTCGGCGTCAAACTCAACCGCCTTCTCCTGGTCTGCCGCCAACAGTGACTGGGACTCGTTGTATTCCTGCTTGGTGCGGGCGAAGTCCGCCTGCAACTGCGTATTGCGCTCACGGGCGTGGGAAATACTCTGCTCCAGGCGCGCAATATCCGCACCGACCGCATAGAAACGCCCCTGAACTTCGTTGAACGCATCGGACAGATCGTGATAAGCCACGCGCTGCTCTTCAATACCCGTATCAAAGCCCACCTGACGGGTCACCAGCTCTTCCACGGTGAGCTCCAGCTCGCCGATCTGCTGTTGTTTGGCATGGGCCTGATCGTCCAGGTCCTTGTACTTGAGGGCCTGCAGGTGCGCCTTGTGAGTACGCTCCTCCTCTTTGAAGCGGCTGTATTTCTCGGCAGCCGCGGACTGGCGCTCCAGGCGCGACAGCTGACGGTCCAGCTCGTCACGGATATCGGTGAGGCGCTCCAGGTTTTCCTTGGTGCGGCGCATGCGGTTTTCAGTATCCCGGCGGCGCTCCTTGTATTTGGAGATACCGGCGGCCTCCTCGATAAACACCCGCAGCTCTTCGGGCTTGGCCTCAATCAATTTCGAGATCATGCCCTGCTCGATGATCGCGTAGCTGCGCGGGCCAAGACCGGTGCCCAGAAACAGGTCCGTCACGTCGCGGCGGCGGCACTTCTCGCCGTTCAGGTAATAAATGTTCTGCCCGTCGCGGGTCACCTTGCGCTTGATGGAAATCTCGCTGAAGGCGGCGTATTCACCGGTAAGCTTGCCCGCGGAATTATCGAAAACCAGCTCGATGGAGGCCTGCCCCACGGGCTTACGACCACTGGAACCGTTAAAGATAACGTCGGTCATGGAATCGCCGCGCAGGTTTTTCGCGGAGGACTCACCCATTACCCAGCGCACGGCGTCGATGGTGTTGGACTTGCCACAGCCGTTGGGGCCGACCACGGCGCTGAGATTGGAGGGGAAGTAAACGGTGGTCGGGTCAACGAACGACTTGAATCCGGCCAGCTTGATGCACTTCAAACGCATGGTCTTAAAACTCGGTAATGCCCGGCGCCCGTGCGGTCACTATTCCGCCGCCGAACGCTCTTCGTTGTACTTTCTGGGGGATTTGCGAAGGGGGTCTGACTGGCCAGTACCCGCAAATCGCCGTTTTGTCTTTGCAAACCGCCGATTGTACATGGCTGCGGGCCGGGTTTCAGCGCTATTTTCACAGCAACACGGCTACCACGGCCACGCCTTACAGCGAAGCCGGACAATATGTTTCGCGGGGTGCCTGAATGAATTGACCCGGTAAATCAGACCGACTCATCGGGCACTTTACCGTCAGATCTGCTCGTCGATCAGAATGCTCACCGGCTTGGACCAGTCGGCCCGAGGCAATTTCTTGATCTCGCCCTGCCAGTCTCCGGGCGCCGGGCGGGCATTGCCGCCGACGGCTAGGCGGGCAACAACCTGCACCTGGTCTACCGTTTTCAGACTGCGCCCGGGCATCATCGCACGGGACTCATCCAGCACCACCCGTGCGGGCAGATCCGCCGCAGTGAGGCGAACAATCGCCAGCGGCATCGGACTTTCCGCAGTACGCGCATAAATAAACACCGGCGTGTCCGGGGTGTACGTTACAGATTCTGACAATGACACTGACACCGCAATGGCGTTTTCGGCAGAGGCCCCCGAGTCACTGATGGCCGACGGCTTCTCTACCGTACTGCCAGACCCACTGCTGCCAGCCTGTGCCATTGCTGCTTCTGCTCGCTGCACACCAGCGGCCAGAGCCTGAGCCGCGCCAGACCCCGGGGCCATCTGCGCCAACGCCTGCTGCCAATGGGTTTTCGCTGCGGCATAGTTCTTTTGCTCGAAGGCCGCAATCCCTGCCAGACCGAGCGCGGTTGTATTGTTCGGCTGGGTGGACAGAACCTGATCCACTTCGCGAATCACCTCCGCACTCATCTGTGACCCGTTGGCAAAAAACAGCGCCTGAGCAAGCTCAGCACGGATGTTGGCCGCTTGGGGTTCGTGGGCCACGATATAACGGTACTGTGACACCGCGCCCTGGACATCATTACTTACCAGCAACCGCTGCGCCAAAACGTACCGGCTGTTGAGGTCCTCAGGATGGCTGAGCGCACGCTCACGCAACTGCTGAGTAATCCGCGCTTCCGCTACCATATCCGTATCACCGGACTGACTGGCGGCCATATCCCGGTACAGAGAAAGGTCGTCGTGTGCCCCCCAGTAGACATACAGGCCGACGGCTGCAACGGGCACTACAAGCGCCAGCCCCAACAGCAGGCCGCGACCACCAGACTGGTGCTGCGACAGACGATAGGCCGCGCCCGACTCCTCAGCCAGCAACTTGCGGCCAAGCTCCGCTTTCAGGGATTCATATTGCGAAGTATCGATAGACCCACTGTCGTGCGCACTTTCGATCTCCGCCAGATGTTCCCGGTAGAGCACTGCTTGCGAATCCAGACTCTGGGCTACCGGTCTTGGCTGCTTGCGCAACAGTGGCCAGGCAATCACTGCCGCGAGGGGGAAAAGCAGCAGCGCCAGCACTATCCAAAGATCAATCATCGTTTTTACTACCGCTTTTCTGCCGGGTTACCGGGTTGGGTTCACCGGGTTGTTCTCTGCTGTCGAGCAACTGTGCCAGCCGCTGGGCTTCCTCCGCGCTCAGGGTCCCGTCGCCATCCCCTTGATCGCCACCGCGCCCGCTACGAGAGCGCGCCACAATCACAATCAGGGACAACATTCCGAGTGCGGCAAATACACCCGGCGCCACCCACAGCAACATCGTGTTGCGCTGCAGCGGGGGGCGATACAGAACGAAGTCGCCATAGCGGGCCACCATATACTCATTGATCTCTTTGTCGCTGAACCCCTCTTCCAACAGCCGGCGAACCTCGCGCCGCAGATCTGTCGCCACCATGGAGTCCGACCCGGCCAGATTCTGGTTCTGACACTTGGGGCAGCGCATCTCTTCGATTAAAACCTGGTAGCGCGCCTGCAGTTCGGGCGTGGACAGGGGCTCCACTTCTACCGACGCAAAGCTGGTAGACAAAGGTGCGACCATGGCGGTTAGCAGGGTCAGGATGGCAGCAAGTGGAGCTGCGAAGATTTTTTTCTGCACTGGCATTCTCCGGCGGAAATTCTGCCGATTATATCAGCGCCAGCGCCTACGAACACGCCCGGAAAGAAACCGTGCCGATACCGTGCGCACAAAACAGAATCCCGCTAGCGTTCCGTTAACCCATTGAATTGAAAAAAAATTTTCAAAAACCGTTGACGCCCCAAAAAATATCATTACTATACGCAGCTCCTGACGCGGGGTGGTTAGCTCAGTTGGTAGAGCGGCGCCCTTACAAGGCGTAGGTCACAGGTTCGACCCCTGTACCACCCACCACTTTCCTTTACATCTGCACGGCAGATCGCGCAAAGGAATGTCAGGAATGCGGACCGGTAGTTCAGTTGGTTAGAATGCCGGCCTGTCACGCCGGAGGTCGCGGGTTCGAGTCCCGTCCGGTCCGCCACATACAGAAAAGGCTCTCACGAAAGTGAGGGCCTTTTTTGTATGTGGTTGATCGGCGTGCGAGAACCCTCGTTCGATCAAATTGCGCAGCAATTTAAGACGCCGAAGGCGCCCGAAGGGTGAGCGGCGCAGCCGCGAATCAGTCCCGGCCGCACCGCACGCTACCTACACATCTCTCTATTTCAATTTTCCCTTTCGTTTCCACGAACCGAATTTACAGCGCATCCAAAAATTCCCGATGCTCGGTAGAAAACTCGAAGTTATTAAACTTGTCCCAGTTAATTGACCAGGTCATCAAACCACCGAGCCCGGTCCACCCTGTACTAGTATGTGGCGTGTAAGTAGTACACCCCTCGAGCTTCACCAGGCAATTCAGTGCGGCATGCACTTCACTGACGGAAGTAAACCCGCCACCGGCATTTACATTTGCCGGCAAGCCGATTAACACCTGATCCTGACGCAGCGGAGGGAAGAAATAATCGGGATTACCACCGACATTAAAGCCCGTTAATACCATGTCAGCCATGGCGATATGAAAATCCGCAACGCCCATGCTGTGATACTGATCGTCCAGCCCGATAATGGAACCGGAGTTGTAATGCTGCACTTGCAACCAGTTCAGCTGGTCGCGCATTGCATGAATGACTGGAAGGTAAGCGCCAGCACGGCGATCACAGCCGGAGCAGGAACCACCGTAAAAGCTGTAACCCAACTGCACGAAGAACGTCTCAGGTGCCATAGTAAGCATGAAGTCGTCACCATAATGGGACGTCAGAGCCTGCAGCGCCTCAATCAGATAAACGATCACCGGCGTTGTCGGATTGCGGAAATCCACATCCCCCGCATTCAACTCCAGCGAGTGCCCCTCGAAGTCCACATCCAATCCATCAAATCCGTAGCGATCGATAATCTCGATCATCGATGCGATAAAATTATCGCGGGCGGCAGCGCTTTCAAGACGAACCTGGCCATTGGCCCCACCGATACTGATAATAATTTTTTTACCGGCTGCCTGCTTGGCCTGAATACCGGTAATAAAATCCTGCTCATCAAACAGCGGGTCCAATACAAATCCAATTTCACCCGGCGCCGCCCCCGTGGGCTCCGCAAAGGAAACATTGATCGCATCAAATGCATCGGAGACTTCGGCAATGGGAATCACCCCAGAACCATTGTCGAAATTGTGCCAGTAACCGGAAATCAGCCGGGCACTATTGCCACCACTGGAACCACCCGACGAACTGCTGGACGAGCTGGAAGTCGATCCGCCGGACGAGGAGCTGGAGGACGAACTGGAAGATGTGCCACAACTGGCGACATAGGTCCATGCGTGATCCCAATAGGTCCCCTCCCCTGGCGCATACGCCCAGGCAGATTCAGATGAACACCAACCGGCAATATCGCATATGTATTCATCACCCAGGTTCTGCACCCGCTGACCTACCGCATAGCTGGTTCCCGCAACATACTGCACAGAGCTACAGCTACCACCGCCAGAGGAAGAACCCGAAGACGAACTGGATGATGAGCTGGACGAGGAGGAGCTGGATGAAGATGAACTCGATGATGACGAGCTCGACGAAGAACTCGAGGAGTTCCCGCCGTCACACTGGCCGATGATCGACCACTCCTGCCACTGGCCCGAGTTCTGTGCGGGATCTGCGCCCTGGCTCCACCAATTGGCCTGATACGCCGTCTCGATATGCTGCACCTGTGCTCCGCCGCTGTATGCATCACTGCTATTCCAGACTGCAAGACCAGAACAATCCACGGCATAAGTGGAGCCAGTGCCAACCAATCCGATGATACACAACAGCCAGCGTGTTGCGGTCGAAACCAATTTCGTTTTCATAAGTTCACCTTTATTTTTATTGAGTAATTTGTGGCCCGCCCATGCCGCAACCAGTAACACGGGGGACCACCATTCACGACGCGCCTCTAGCGCAGGGGGATAATCAGTGACTCACATTCCGCAACAGTAATATTGCGCCCACAGACAGGGATCTGGTCTGCGGGATCACCGTCGGACTGATCGACCGTCAGGCTATTCCCTAAAACATGGTTCACCGTATTGAGGTTGTAACCATTGTCCTGCTCCGCCATCCAGAAAAAGATTCCGGCCAGCCCATTGTCTTTGGCGTACTGCGCCTTCAAGGCCACCGTTCGCGGAGTTTCTACCGAGATAAATGCTCCGATTCCGTCGTTGTACAGGTAATCTGCATTGGACTCCTTGTCGGTGTACAGCCAGAACCCGTTACGTGGCTGCATGTTGCTGTCGAGGTAATTCTGGTAAAGGTCGTAACCCTCTATGACACCAGCCTCCCAAGAGCCGAGCCCGGCAATACCGAGAATCAAATCCGCCCCACTCCAGCTGGCATCACCGTAGCCCGTGTTTCCGGTAACCCCGTAAGTAAACTCGGAAATGTCGCCAGGGTTGGTCGCTTTCGACCGATGATAGTTGGCGCCGCCGATCATCAATTTATTTGCCGGTACACCAAGACTCTGAAGATAGGCAAGCGTCCAGTTAGCGGACGTCCCCGCCGAAGATCCCGTCGCCATCGGATTAATATAGAGAGGTGTGTGATGCGAGAGCTCCCGCTCCCAGGCACCGGTGAGGTCGTAGGTCATCGCGTACAGGCGATCCATATAGGGATGAACCTGAGACCAGTCGATTTTTTCAAGACGACCCAGCCCCGCAGGAATCGCGGAGGATAACCGGTATGGCTTACCGGTTTTTTCACTCAGCCAATCCATCCCTGCTCGCAGTTCGCGAATCAGTGTGGCGTAGTTTTCGCCATCGTCTTCCCGCGCCATTCCAACCACAGCACCATCACTTCCGGGATACTCCCAGTCGATGTCCACACCATCAAAGTCATAGCGTTCGAGAAAATGCACAACGGAATCAACGAAAACTTTGCGCCTTTCCGGATCATGCGCCATCCACGGGAACCCTTCCGACAAGGTCCAGCCCCCAATGGAAAGGTCGAGCTTTAATTGCGGATTTTGTTCACGGAGCTGGTACAGAACACCGAACACACCCCCGACATTATCTTTATCGAGTGCGTACATACTCTCAGTACCCACCACGCCTTTCGGCGCGACACCCACGTCACGTACGAAGGCAGCTTCAAAATCCGCCACCGCCATGGCACCATCGGGAAGCGCACTCTGACTACAGGTTCGCATCACCGCGGCCGGAGCGGATGTGGGAAAACCCCCGTCCTGTTCATTCTTTGCATCGGGGTAACAGACTCCGGCAAAGCCATAGACAATGCGGTGCAAGTTGGCCGCCGGCAACTGCGTGAAATTGTACTGGCGGCCGTAAATTGCCCAGTCGCCAATATACGTAACGATTTCCGTTCCCGAGCTCAGGCTATAGGTGTTGTGCTGCAATGGAAGGTTTCCGGGTACCAGCTTGGTACCGCGGGCTCCGTTGTCCACATCCAGTCCGCCGTGATCACCACCATTATCTGACGCCGGATTGGCACCCCCCTGATAACCGGTAATCGGCGACTGGGTATCGGCAATCCGTGCGGGCGCAATTGCACCGGTGGGGTTGACCACCCCTGCACTCAGGTTTCCATCAACAGGCTGCGGCTCTCCGTAATCAATGTTATTGGGAATGGGTACTGGACAGAGGGCATCGTCGGGGTAGCCGGCCGCCTCCCACTGCCCCGGATATGCAGTGTTGTCCGGTGCGATGGAATGGGTATCCACCAACGCGCGATAGGCAACTCCCTGATAGGCTACCACCGTACCTTGCGTGTACAGAGTGCCGGTTTGCCACTCGACCGCACAAAAAAATTCATCCGGCACGCTGCCACCACCGCCACCACTGCTACTGCCACCACCGGAACAGGCCGCTTCGCTGCTACCGGTCCAGGCATTTTCCCAGGCCCAGCCGATGCCCGGCTCGTAAGCAGAATTACCGGAAGAACACCAACCGGCTACGGAACAGGCGTAGAAACCGCCCGCATTTGTCACAACATCTCCGGCTGTGTAGCTGCTGCCGGAAACATAGGCGGGGCAGCCACCGCCATTGCCCGAAGATCCTCCTGAGCCAGAACTGGAGCTACTGCTCCCACCGCCGGAGCTACTGCTGGAGCTGGAACTACTACTGGAGCTGGAGCTACCTGAGCCCGAACTGCTGGAACCGGGGGCATCACAGATACCGAGCACGGTCCAGGCGTGCTCCCAGGCCCAGCCACTGCCCGGAGCGTACGCCCCTCCCTGGCTACACCAGCCGCCAACATCGCAACGGTACGCATCGCCCGCGCTTTGCACCGTGGCACCGGTGGTATAACTGCCACCGTCGATAAATTCCGGCGCACTAGAACAATCGTACGCCGCCGCACTTGTCACAGCCCAAAGGCCGATCAATGCAGCGCCGGTTTTCAACATCCTTTTTATTGTTGTTGTTTTCATGTTTTCTTCTTCTCCTGATCGAAGAGTCGGTAATTGTCTGGCAGAAGATTCCGCCCGCTTGAATGGATCTGTACCGCAAGGAAAGAAAACGCTAGAGGAAAGAACCCCCCTCTTGTGAACGGGGGTTTAGAAAGGAAGCCACCACCGGCCTTTAGCCGACAGCGCTGTCAACTAGCGGGGATCAAGCTAGGGGGTAGTGACAACGCTGTCAAACAATTGGAAGGGTAAGGCGCCACTTAATACAAAGATTGCCAAGTAACCCCGCAAGCGGCATCTCACAGGACAGGATCAGGTCGCGCTAGACAGAAGCGCTCAGGGCGCTGATAAAGAGAACGAAAAGCCTTCTGGCACAAGGGTTTGTTTCAAGGAGGACCACTGGTCTCGCGGCAGCTGTACGGCAATCTGCACACGGTCACTGTACTCTACGACACCGCACAGGCCACGGTGCTGTGCGACCAGAAAGCGCACACGGGACTCTCCGGCAAAGTCACATGTAATCCGCACATCAATCAGCGGCACGTGGATTTCGAGTTCCGCCAACTGCAACGCCGCACCCACCGCACCCCGGTACGCTCGCATCAAACCACCGACACCCAGCTTGGTGCCGCCAAAGTAGCGCGTGACGATAGCCCCGACATTTCCCACTTCCTGCTTCAACAGCAGTTCCAGCATGGGTCTGCCGGCACTGCCTCCGGGCTCGCCGTCATCGTCACTTTGCATAACCTCAGGGTTCGCCGGGTTGCCAATCACCAGCGCAGTGCAGTGATGGGAAGCATCTGGATAGCGCCCCCGCATGGCTTCAAGCGCATGGGAAAAAGCCGCTTTATCGGTCACCGGTCCCAACCAGCAGATAAAGCGGCTCTTTTTTTCTTCTGTCTCAGCGACAACGGGCGAGCAGGGAATCTGATAACTCACCAGAAAATTCGTCCCAATCCTGATTCTGTAACCGCTGATACAGGGGCTGCAATTTGGTTTGCCAGACCTTGTCGTCTACCACACCGACATGCTTGCAACGTATGGTGCCACCCGCGTCTACCAGAAAGGTTTCCGGTGCACCAAACACACCCAGATCCAGAGACAGGCGACCCTCAACATCGGATACGGAGAAAACATAGGGGTTCTGGAATTTTTCCAGCCATTTCTGCGCCGCTTCGTTGTCGTCTTTCAGGTTGATGCCGACAATCGGCACCCCCTGCTCTGCCAGCTCATTCAGATAGGGGTGCTCCACCCGGCACGAGATACACCAGGTCGCCCAGACATTCAGCAATAATGGACGGCGGGGCAAGTCGGCTTTTTTCAGCTCGCGATTGGACTCCACATCCAGCAGCGCAAATTCCGGGACCGGCTTATTCACCAGAGCCGAAGGCATCTCTTGCGGGTCCAGTGACAGACCCCGCCAGAAAAGTGCGGCCAGCGCCGCAAAAACAATCAATGGAAGGAAGAGCTTGAGTCTCGCCATGTAATCCGCAAATCCATATATCGTTTATTGTTCGAAGACCAATCAGGCCCCGGCCAGGGAACCACCCGCAGCTTCTGTGCGGGTCGCACCGGCCCGCGCTGCGCGCACCTTGCGGTAACGCTTATCGGCAACAGCGATTGCTCCACCCAGCGCCATCAGTGCCGACCCCAACCAGATCCAGACAACAAATGCCTTGTATTGCAGGCGTACTGCCCAGTCGCCACCGAGATTGTCTTTGTCCATGGGGTCGCCCAACGCGACGTAGAGATCCCGGAACAGACTGGTGTCGATGGCAGCCTCGGTCATGATATTGCCACCGGAGAAATAGCTGCGTTTCTGCGGCAATAACTCAGCGACCTGACGACCATTCTCACGCACCAGCACCACACCTTCCGATGCCCGATAATTTGGTCCGCGAACCTGTCGCACGCCCTCAAAGATAAACTCGTAACCCGACATCACAGCGCTTTGCCCCGGCGACATGCGCAAGTCTTTTTCCACACTGTACACAGTGGTCAAGGCCACCCCCAGCACAGACACCGCCAGGCCGATGTGGCCGAGATGCATCCCGTAATAGCTCGCACGCTGGCGCTTAAGCCCTGCGACCAGGCTATCCGCATTGCGCGATTTGGACAGAATATCCGCGACACTCGCAGCGATCACCCAGAGGCCGGCAAATAACCCCAGTGCCGCCCCCCAGTGGAAATCACCCGCCAACAGCGTCAGTAGCGGCGCGCCTATCGCCGCCGCGAGTGCCGGCACACTCCAGGACTGCAGTAATCTTCTGGTCTTGCTGTCTTTCCAGTTGGCGTGAATGCCCATACCCAGAAGCACGCACAGTACCAACATCAAGGGCACAAAAAACATATTGAAGAACGGAGGTCCCACACTGATCTTGCCCCAATTCAAGGCGTCCGCCAGTAGTGGATACAAGGTGCCCGTCAACACCACCGCCATGATCAGAATCAATAGAATGTTGTTACCCAACAAGAAAGTCTCGCGGGAGCGGAAAGAAAATACACTGCCCGCACTCACCGTAGGGGCGCGCAAAGCGAACAACAACAGGGAAGCTCCGACGACCACCGCCAGAAAAGCGAGAATAAACCCACCCCGCAGCGGATCCGTGGCGAACGCATGTACTGAGGTCAACACACCGGAGCGCACCAGAAAGGTTCCCAACAGGCTAAGGCTGAACGCGAAAATGGAAAGCAAAATGGTCCAGCTACGAAAGAGGCCGCGTTTTTCGGTTACCGCCAGTGAATGCAGCAGCGCAGTGCCGACAAGCCATGGCATAAACGATGCGTTTTCCACCGGATCCCAGAACCACCAACCACCCCAGCCGAGTTCGTAGTAGGCCCACCAGCTACCCAGAGCGATCCCCAGGGTCAGAAACGCCCAGGCCACAGCGGTCCACGGCCGCGCCCAACGCGCCCAGGCGCTGTCCAGCCGCCCCTCCAGCAGAGCGGCAATAGCGAAGGCAAATGCCACCGCAAAGCCCACGTACCCCATATACAACAGTGGTGGGTGGATAATCATCCCCGGGTCCTGCAGCAGAGGGTTCAGGTCGCTGCCATCACTCGGCGGGAACGGCAGGAGGCGATCGAAAGGGTTTGAAGTCAGCAGAATAAACAGAAAAAAGCCGATCAACAGCATGCCCATAACGGACAGCACCCGCGCCACAAGCACTTCTGGCAGTTGCTTGCTGAAGACGGCAACTGCCGCTGTCCAGCCGGCCAACATCAACAGCCACAAGAGGATAGACCCCTCGTGCCCACCCCACACAGCCGTTACCTTGTACATCATGGGCAGAATACTGTTTGAGTTCTGCGCCACGTAGGCCACGGAAAAATCGCTGTTCACAAAGGCGACAGTGAGGCACACATAGGACAACGCGGTAAACGCGAGCACTCCCAGCGAAAGTGGGCGTGCGGTATTTACCCACAGAACACGCCCGGTATAGGTACCCAGCATTGGTACCAGTGACAGAGCGACAGACAGCAGCAGGCCGACAATCAGGGCAAAATGGCCCAGTTCAGGACTCATATCTTCGCATCTCCCTGGCAGCTCGCCTGGTTTACCATGGTCTCCGCCACTTCCGGCGGTGTATAGGATTCATCGTGTTTGGCAAGTACCTGGTCAGCACGGACATATCCACCCTGCTGAAGCTTACCGGTAACGACCGCAGCCTCCCCTTCGGCAAACAGGTCCGGCAAAATCTTATCAAACACGACTTCCAGCTCTGCCTCGCCATCGGTGATCGCAAAGCGCACATCAAGAGACGCCTCGTCTCGCACAATACTACCAGGCACGACGCAACCGCCGGCGCGGATACGTTTTTCAAAAGGCACTTCGCCTGCGGCAAAAGCACTGGGCGCATAGAAAAAGTCCATGTTTTCACGCATGGCGTAGGTGACAAACCCCACCGCGACACTCGAGAGCGCCACCAGTAGAACCACCAGTATCAGTCGCTGTTTACGGGCTGGGTGCATGGTAATCCTGTTCTCATTCGCAATTCGTTGTACATTTTGCCTGCCGCCACCAGCGGTCGGCGACGCGGACATAATCAGTCAGCCAGTTCCGGCGCGGTGTGTGTTGCGCGCGCCCCTTGCGCGGCTCGACGACGAGCCTCTTCCTGTCGCACCCGGCGGGCGATCTCGGCCCGCAACGCCTTTTGCCGCAGCGTCGGCACTAGCACCAGCGCCGCCATAGCCAGGAGCGCCACTCCGTAAGCAGCCCACACGTATGGTCCGTGGCCATTCATGGCCAAAAAGCCGGCCAGGCTGTCAAATTGGAATTCCATCATTCAGATCCTCGCTGGCCGCTCAACCTCTGGCTGCGGATGAAGTGCCCATCAATTCCCGCACCCATTGGGTGCGCCACTCCCGCTGCAAAATCAGTGCGCGGGTATGCAGGGTCAGTACCCAAGCATAAAACAGGTAGAAACCCGCAATCATGGTGATCAGCGGGTAGAACATACTCGGGTCGATGGTACTCGCCTCGGTCAACTTGAGGGTGGCGGGCTGATGCAGGGTGAACCACCAGTCCACCGACTTATAGATGATCGGGATATTGACGGTGCCAACCAGGGCCAACAGGGCGCTGGCCTTATCGCCGGACTGTTCGCGACTGAACGCACCGGACAGCGCCATTACGCCCAGGTACAAAAAAAACAGAATCAGCATGGAGGTGATACGGGCATCCCATACCCAGTAGGTACCCCAGGTAGGCTTGCCCCACACGGCGCCGGTAAACAGGGCAACAAAGGTGAGCACAGCGCCGATCGGAGCCGCAGCACGCATTACCACAAAGGACAGTTTCATCTTCCAGATCAGGCCGATGGCACCGGAAATGGCCATGATGTAATAACCCGCCAGGGCGAGAAAGGCCGCGGGCACATGGATATAAATGATGCGGTAACTGTTACCCTGCTTGGCATCTTCCGGAGCAAAACCCAGGCCCCAGACAATACCGACAGTGAGCAACAACAGTGCTGCCGCTCCGAGCCAGGGCAGCCAGGCGCTGGACTTTTGATAGAACCAGCGGGGCGAGCCCAATCGATGAAACCATTGCCAGGACAAATTACGTACTCCTATGCCCTTTTCTCAGCCCATACCCGTGCCGCTTATGGGAATGCAGGAAAAGGTCAGTTTTCGAGACTGATACGGATGGCACCCGCAGACGCCAGGGGTGCAAGCGCGGCCGCCGTGGCCAGAATGGCACCGAGGATCGCCAACTGGGGTCCAAAGCTGTAGCCGTCCAGTGCCGCCTGCACTGTTCCGGTGCCGAAGATTAACACGGGCACATACAGCGGCATAATAATCAACGCCAACAGCAGGCCCGGGCGCCGCAGGGCCACGGTCAAAGCCGCTCCCACCCCACCAATCAGGCTGAGACTGGCGGTGCCCAGTACAAGGGATACAAACAAAGGCCAATAGCCCGCCGCTCCCAAATTGAGCATCATTCCCAATAGCGGTGATAGCAGCGCCAGCGGTAGCCCGGTTACCAGCCAGTGCACTAGTACCTTCGCCAGAACCGGGAAGTACAGTGGCTGCGACTGCAGCGCCAGTTGCTCCAGGGAGCCATCCTCGTAGTCATTGCGAAACAGCGACTCCTGTGACAACAAGGTCGCCAGCAGCGCCATCACCCAGATCAGGCCGGGCGCCATACGGGCCAGCATCTCCGGTTCAGGCCCGATGCCCAGTGGCATCATGGCCAGCACGGTGACAAAAAACAGCAGCGGATTGACAATGTCGGCCCGTCGCCGAGCCGCGAGGATGAATTCTGTGCGAAGCAGAGTAAGGAAGCCCGGCAGCCTGGAAAAGCGGACCGCACGCCGGGCACCGCCCTGGCCTGGCACTGCCTGAGGATCCTGAGGGATTGGCGCAGAGGGCTCCCGTGCTGATGACACTGAGGGATCAACCATGCCGAACCTCGCGATCCACCGAGGAGGCAGCTAGCGGAAAGTCCCTGGCATCGTCCAATGTGCCACCCCACGGAGGTTGGAAATCCGCAAGATCGACCTGGGCCAGCGGCTGAATATGGACAGGTTGGTGAGAGGTCACCAGCAGGCTCCCCCCACTACTCAGGTGCGCCTCCATGCGGGCTTCCAGGCTTTGCACGCCCGCCACATCCAGCGCAGCCAGAGGCTCATCCAGCACCCACAGCGGTGCGGGATCAGGCAGGTACAGGCGCGCAAGTGCCACGCGGCGGTTCTGGCCAGCGGAAAGCTGCTGGCACAGCAGGTCTTCAAACCCAAACAGCCCGACCGCCTCCAGCGCTTCGCAGGCCTCCCGCTCGGAAGCACCGTACCAGGCCAGGTTTTCCAACGGTGTAAGACCACGTCGTACACCGGCGTTGTGCCCGATATACAGCAACTCTGCACGCATCGACCGCACCCCCCGGGGAAATGCCCTGCCGCGCCAGGAAATATCACCATGGAAATCTGAGACGCTACCGATAAGCGTGCGGATCAGAGTACTCTTGCCCGCGCCATTGGCACCCACCACCTGAATCGCAGTCCCAGGATTCAAGCAAAACGTCAGCCCAGCGAACAGCTGCCGCCCATCGCGCTCGCAGCACAACCCCTGTACCGACAGGAGCGGACTGCCTGCGGCAGTATTGGATTCTGGGGTGAAGGAGGACATTGAGCACCGGACTGATGAAAAACTGAGCGCGATTATACCGGTACTGGCGGGGTTTGCATGGTACCGTGTTGTGATTCGGGACCATTTTCCGGTCTCGGATCCCGATTCTCCCCCCAGACCAGCGTCGCCTCAACGCGGCTGCTTCCCGTGCTAAAACGCACCTCAGTGCACACAGTGTCCAGCAACGCCAGACCTCGGCCTGCGTAGATTGAGCCAGTTTCACGCACTGCGGGAAAGCCCTGACCACTGTCTTCCACCACCAGAGTCAGACGGCCACCATTCTCCCCCTCACGGCAGCACAGGGAGATACTGACCCAACCATCAGACAGACGGTTTCGTCGCTCTGCCATCAGGTCGTAATAGCGGACAAAACCATCATCGGTGCCCTTTATCGAGGAATCCAGTTCCAGCACACCGTGTTCCAGGGCATTGCGAAACAGCTCTCCCAGCGCAATGGCGAGATCCTCCTGAAAACGCGCCGCGCCGGGCATTTGTCCGAGCACACTCAAAAGATGGGGCAGTGGGTCTGACTCGCGCAGTTCAATCTCTGTCAGACGGAAATTGATTGACCAGTCACCAATTCGACCACCCTTGCGATCCCCGGTCGTTTCCAGTTCAGGACATCCACTGCGGCGCAGACCAGGGTCTGACAGGTCCAGCTCCACCAGCGACAGATCATCGTGCTGTTCCGCCGCATGCGCACTGACGGCCAGCAGTATCCGGTCGAACACCAGAGTGTCCGGGTCCAGTGCTGCCGACGTATCAGCTGTCTGCCGCAACAGGGCCAACAGCCGCGACTCTCCGAAATGTTCGCCCTTGCTGTTGCGCGCTTCATGAATCCCATCACTCCAAAGGAACAGTCGGTCGCCGGGCAACACCCGAATATTCACGATGGCGGAGCTTATCTGGTCGGATGACAGCACCCCGAGCGGTAAATGTCTGGACTCCAGCAACTTCAGTGCACCATCGGCCCGCTTGAGGCAAGGGCTCGGCATTCCCGCGTTCAGCAGGCGCAAATGTCGGCGTCGGGGGTCGTACTCCAGCATTGCCAGACAGCAAAACATTTGACGCGGCAATATGTCGTACAGTTTGCGATTGATCTCCCGGGCCACACGGGCAAAGGAAAAACCGCGCGGAATCATCGAATAGAAAATGGAAGTGAGGGGTACCGCTCCTACCGCGGCGGCGAGACCATGTCCCGCGAAGTCACCCAACATCAGCACCAGCTTGCCGTCCGGCGTATAGGTAGCGGCCAGTAAATCCCCGTTCAACACTGCACGGGGAGACAGGTGATAGCGAATGGCCGGAGTATCATCGAGACAACTTTCGTTTCCGAGGTTGCCAAAAATTTCCCGGGCGTTGGCCTGCTCCTGCAGGAAGTCCGCGTGATGGCGCCGAAGCCGGTCACGTTGCGCCATCAAGGATCGGCTGAACTCGCAAAAGCGCCGAATCGATGCCAGTTTTAGCTGTACCAGGCGTGGACTGTACGGCTTGGTAAGGATGTCATCGCACGCCGCGAGACTCAGCGTGTCGGCACCCATACCCCGCAGCTCTTGCACCGCAAGAATCGGCACCGGCTCCACCCCCATACACTGGCGCAATTGCCCTACCGCTTCACCGGACGTCGCCAGCGCCGCATTTGGGCCAAAGATCAGAAGATTGGGAATAAACTCATCATAGGCGCGCAGCGCCGCCTCGGCATCTGCGACGCACAGCATCGACGCCGGCAGCACACAGCCGGCAGAACTCCGGTACTCCCATTTGGCGATCAGTTGGCGCAATGCCTCCGTTTCCTGCTGGTCACTTTCAATGATGAGAATACGGAAGGCGGGCATGACAATAATGCGCTACTCAGCGAATGCTGAATATACGGTCAAAATTTGACACGGTGAGGATGTGGGCAACGTGCGCGTTTGCATTCATTAATTCCACGGTAGGCTGTTGGCGCTCGCGGCCAATTTCGACGCAATAGTCACGCAGAAGCAGCAGCATGCCCAGCGCCGCGCTATCCAGGTGATCCGTGGCTGCAAGGTCTACCAGAAATACCTTGGGGACCGGATTCGCATTGCGGTAGGCCCGCTGAAAGTCCCGGTGAATGTTGAAGTCGAAGTTACCGGTGACATGTATCACCAGCTCCTCGCCATCCTCGGAAACTTCCGAGCGCACGCGGCTCTCGAACCTTTCGGAAATCACCATTAGAACATCCTATATCCTGCTGCATCCTGACTGTTGCAGAACCTGAGCCTCCAATATACACCCCACTGCAAGGTGTGGAAACTGGCTGGGCTTGTCCCCCAGAAATGCGAAAGGGTGCCGATGGCACCCTTTGGCGATCACTGCTCACTTAATGCACAATGCATTGAGGCAGGAAAAATTTATATTCCGGGCTGATCCCGGTGCGAGGTTTTGGCCTGAGATTCCAATCCCGGTCAGAAGTCGTACTGGTAATCCATCAACTCCCGCCGCAAGCGCATCTCTTCCAACCGGTCTTCAACCAGCCGACGTGCGTCGCGAGGGCTCTCTGGGGTATAGAGCAGACTCTCTTCAAGAGAGGAATCAGTTCCATCAAAATCCATGTCATTTTCGATAACGTTGCCGCTCATAGAAAACTCCACAATCTCGATCTGCCAGGGCAGAAACTCTTTGTCTGTTTTTGTTGTGCAATCGCAGATTAGCCAGCTCCGGCTTTTCCGGTCAAGCAACTTTTTCGCTACGCAGTAAGGTTTTTCCTGGGGTTACACCTGTCACCTGGATAGCACCTTCAGCACCGGGGAGACTGATCCTCCCCCCCCACCTGCTGGCGCCAAAATAACGACAAATTGTTACCAATTTGCGAAATTTTTCCGCAGTTTTCCCGGTGTCTGAAAACGCCCCGAAAGAGAGCAAACCGGTAACCGATTTGAACCGAAGCGTTACCCTAGGTGACAGTGTGAAAGCGGAGTGAAATTTGATCCGAGATTTGCAGAAACGCCCAACGCGGCAGCGTATTCAGAAAGGTCGATAGAGTCGGGCGCCATGACAGATACGACATCAGCCGCTAGAATGGCCCCGCCCGGCCGACCACTCCCTGTGGCGCACAGGCTGGCGACCTACAAAACGCCCCCGTCGGTTAACAGGATAAACCACGGACCTCCTAAGTCCGCACTGCAGGTTCGAGTCCTGCCGGGGGCGCCAAATCTTGTGGTCAGTCTTTTTCGAATATTCCGATGACTGGCTTCTGACCTGCCACCCGACTCGCCCGATACATACCCTTGGTATTGAAGGTCAGCGCGATGTTGCCTTCCCCGTCCAGAACAATCACCCCGCCGGTACCGCCTACCGGTAACAGGATATCGTTGATCACCTCGCCCGCAGCCTGGGCCACGGACTTGCTTTGGTACTCTACCCGGCTACAGATATCTGCGGCGACGTTGTAGCGGATGAAGTATTCCCCGTGGCCGGTGGCGGAGACTGCGCAGGATTTGTTGTCGGCAAAGGTGCCGGCACCGATCACCGGGGAGTCGCCAATGCGGCCGTAGCGTTTGGCGGTCATACCACCGGTAGAGGTGCCTGCTGCGAGGTTGCCCTCATTATCCAGGGCGACTGCGCCTACGGTGCCCATGCGGAAAGGTTCCGGCAGAGCTTCGACCGCGGCCCGGTAATCCTTGTCCTGCTTGTTTTCCTTATCCAGCTTTTCTTTGACCCTTTCCAGCTGCTGGCGGCGCTGTTCGGTGTCGAAGGTTTTATTGTCGACCATGGGCACGCCGCGGCTCTTGGCAAAGTCCTCCGCACCCTGCCCGGCCAACATCACAAAGGGAGAATCTTCCATCACCATCCGCGCCAGGTTGATCGGGTTGGCAATATGCTTCACCCCGGCTACGGCGCCGGCCTGACGATCGCGGCCATCCATGATGGAGGCGTCCAGTTCGTGGGTGCCGTCGTAGGTGTAGACAGCACCCTTACCAGCGTTAAAGAGGGGAGAATCCTCAAGAATATTGATGGCGGCGACCACCGCATCCAGGCTGGACCCGCCCTGCTCCAACACCCCGTAACCGGCATTCACGGCTTCTTCGAGCTTGGTGCGGTAAGCACGCTCTTTTTCCGGAGTCATGGACGCCTTCTCGATGGTGCCGGCACCCCCGTGAATGGCGATAGCAAATGGGGGAGCATCAGACGTTTCCGCCGTGGCCACAGTCCCCATCAGGCAGGAGCTGACCAAAAAACACTTAGCGAGCTGCAGCATCATTCTGACCTCTAGCGGTTTTCCAAGCGGGCAAATAGGTTCAGCATTTCCTGCCAGGCACGCTCTGCCTGAGCCGGGTTATACGCCATGGAATCCGGCGGGCACCAGCCGTGCATGGCGCCATCGTAGACTTCCACGGTGGCATCCACGCCCGCGGCCTTGAAGGCGTTACGCAGTTCGTCTTTCGCTTCGGGCTGACGCTCGTCGTCGTTTTCAGCAATGGCTACCAGGAAATTGGCTTTGATTTCCGGGATCAGGCGATGCGGACTGTCGGCAGCATCCGTCACCAGGCCGCCACCGTGGAAGGAGGCCCCAGCGCCAAAGCGGTCCGGCATGGCGGCGGCCAGGCGGAAGGTGTAGGAGCCGGTCATGCAGTAACCGGCGGTGCCGGCTTTTTTCTGGGGATCCACCGACGGCTGCTGATCCAGCCAGGCAATGAACGCCTTGCCGTCAGTAACACAGGTCGCAGGAGAAAGCGTGCCGGCGAGCTCGCGGCCTTTGGGGAATACCTCTTTGCGCAACTCCGGACCGATGATTTTTGCATCATCCGGTACTAATTGGCCTTTCATGGTGCGGTAGTAGGGGTTTACCACCAGGACCGAATAACCGGACTGCGCCAGGCGCTTGCCCATTTCACGGAATGCCGGGCGCATACCGAAAATATCCGGCCACAGTATTACCGCCGGGTGACGGCCTTCTGTCGGGTGTACGAAATAGCAGTCAGCCTCACCATCCGGTGTGGGTACCATGACCTTGCGCTCGACAACCTTGGCTCCATTCTGTGCGGATACGGACCAAGGCAGCAAGGCCAACAGTCCGGCACCAATCCCAAGGCGCCCAAACCCTCGGCGGCTTACCCCTTTACCAGACCCATGCTGCAAAAAATAGGATTCGGCATCTTTGCTATTCAGCTCGTCACACATAACCCACTCCTTTTATTGAATGAGCATGACCCTACTGGAAAAGCCGAATTCAGTACAGATCCCTTCGGTAATGGCCATGATCAAGAAGTGAATCCACTTCCGCGTCCCCCAGCACTTGCCGCAGAGTGCGGTCCACGCCCGCGCCCATTCCCTCCCGATTCCCACATACATAAATGTCTGCACCGCGGGAAACGAAACCGTAAAGGTCCTGGGAATGGCGGGCGAGAAAATCCTGCACATATCCGGGTTCGCCGGACTCGCTCCGGGAGAAAACACGATCACAGCGGGAGAGCGTGCCCTGTGTCATCCAGGTATCAACTTCCTCCATCAGTGGGCGATCCGTTTTGGCACAACGCTCACCAAACACCATCCAGACGGGCCCGGCACTGCCCGGAGAAGCGGCCTGAGCGCTCCGCTCCGCTATTTGCGCGCGCAGGCCGGCGAGGCCGCTGCCGGCACCAATCAACAATAAGGGACGACTGTGGTCCGGGGTGTGGCAACGGCTGTTTTCCCGCAAGCGACCGGCAAACAGCTCTCCGACCTCACAGAATTCAGTCAGCCAACCGGACCCCAGCCCCAGATTTCCCTGGCCATCGGACTGCTGTCGCACGATCAGCTTGAGCACTTTTTCAGAGTGGCTGGAAGCCACCGAGTACTCGCGCACCGGTAGCCGTGGAAACTCGGAGAAATCACCGCTCAGCAATTTTTCCCGATTGAAGCCACCACGCGGAAGCCAGCGCTCGCGCAACCATGCCTGCAAGGTCTGGCCGCGCTTACCAACAACTATCCACTCGTTGGCATCCAGCTGATGTTGTGCCAGCCACTCCGCAACCAATGCGCGGGGTTGGCGAGGCTGTAACTCAAAAATATCGCCGGCACGCCACTTTGGCCAGTCGCTGACCGCTCGCAGGGTAAGCTCGAAAAGTGGTTCGCCTGGGCTTCCGGAGTTCAACAGGGTACGCGCGGCCAGGCGCCACCAGACGCGCCGCTGCAGAGCCTCTTCCTTACCGGGGGAAACCGCCGCTGGCACCGGACGGAACCATTGGGGCATTGCACGGACAACACTGCTGGGATCCCCCAGCGCACTATCGACTTTATGCAAGGGCTCCAGAGCCTTGGCACCCAGCTGTGCCATACCATCAAACATACGTTGTCCGAAGGCACAAAAGCGCTCGTAAGTACTGTCCCCCAGAGCAATTACGGAATAGGAAAGATGTGAGAGGTCCAGTGCCCCCACGCCAGCGCCGCTACGACTGGGATTTGCCAAGAATTTCCTGGCAAATCGCTGACCGTTATCTGGCGCTTCACCCTCACCATAAGTCGCCACGACAAACAACGCCTTGCGCGCGACCCGCAGCGTCTCCGAAGAAACCTGGCTGAGAGGCAATAGGGTAACCGCTCGTGATGCCCCGAGGTGATCTGCACTCTGACGCGCCAGTGTTGCGGCAGTTCCACTCTGGCTCGCATAGGCGATAAGAACATGCCCCTCTACCGGGTCTTGCTGACGGTGGGCGCGGGGTATTGCCCGGCGGTGGCGCAGGTACAGGTACGCCACCCATAGAAGCCAGAGCAGCGTGCAGCCCAAGGCAAGAGCAATGCGCTGATTCTCGGTCACTGGTTGGCTCCGTGGCTTTGGCTTTACAGGGGCAGCACTTCAAAAGTTGCAGAGTAGGAACCACTGCGCACAGTCGCCGGCGCCCTGGCTTTATCATCCTCGTATTCCGCTTCCATAAAGTACTGGCCAGCGCTCGGCCAGGTCACATTGAAACGACCTTCCGCGTCAGCCTTGACCTTGATTTCGTTTTGCGAATCGCGGTACCGGGAACCGCCGGGAATCAATACGATTTCGACGCCTTTTGCCGGTTCGCCATCGATCAGCATCTCAAAGCTGGCTTCCTCACCGGCGTAGAGATCGTTGGGGTGAGTAACCGGCACCAGTTCCAGGCCAACCCCTTCAGGCTTCAAGACATCGTTGGTCGGCGCGCCCGCGGTCACAAAAGTTTCAACCCGACGGGAGCTTTGGGTCACACGGAGATCCTTGGCATCCTTTGGCACCGCGGTCTCAAACTCGGCATCGTTGGCTTGCTGGCCACGCCCTGGCCACATCTTGCGTTTGCCCTCTGCATCTTTCCAGAAAGCGCGCAAACCGGAAGATGCAAGGCCAATTTTATAAGTACCTTCTTCTTTCAGCTGCACGTCGAAGGTAGAGCGATATTTACCACGGGACGCATTTTCCAGGGCTACGGTTTTGCCGTTGGGTGCCGTTGCGGTGACGGCGTCAACGCCCATCGCCACGTGATCCGGAAAGAAAATGGTATTGGAAACGGCTGCATCGAAGGTGACATAGGGGTCATCGCCAGACAGCACGGTGCTGCTCGGTAGAATCCATACGCGGTGCGCCTCGGCCTGCATGGCAACACCAGCCGCCAACAGTCCAGCAACCAGTACACTTGCGAAATTCGATTTCATGGGTGTGTCCTTATCAGTATCGGTCATTTCAGATTCAGGTCAGATTTCGTCAGTCAGGGATGCCAGGATCAGGGCTGCAGTGCGATGCGCACCTGGCCCAGCTCTTCACTCCCTTTGACCGACAGCGGCAAGCTGGATTTTTCCAGTGGCCATGTCAGTGGAATTTCCACCAGCTCGCGACCACCAACTTCCCGAGCTGCCTCGACCCGCAGCCGGTATTTTCCCGGCGCCAGATCAGCCAGGTCACTGCCGTTGATGGATACTTCGAATGTATGCTCACCCGGACCGTAGGTAGCGGAAGTAATGCCATCTACCGGAACATCCAGAGAACGACCACCCCGACGCCACCACTGGCGCAGGTCTTTCAGCCATTTCTCGCCTTCGTTATTGCGCATTTCCACGTCGTACCACACGGCAATCTGGGTGGCACTGCGGGACTCGTCTTCCAGCCATACCGCCACATATGGCTTGTGGTATTCGGCCACGCTCAATCGTGGGATTTCGATACTTACCTGCAGGTTCTCCGCCTGGGCGCCCATTGTCAGAAAAAGAGCACCCATGGCGGCCATGCCCGGGAGACTTTTGAACAGCTTTCTTTCCATGCTTATTCCAGTTTAATAATCAGTGAATAAAAACAAGCGCGATGACCAGGGGAATCAGAACCCCCAGGGCAGTAATTGGCCAGGTAGAGACCCGCCGGGAGGACTGCTGCCATAACAGCCAAAACCCGGTAAGGCAAAACACGATGCAGGCGACTGCAAAGAGATCCAGATACCAACGCCAGGCCGTACCGGTGTCTCGCCCCTTATGTAAGTCGTTAAAGTACGCGATCCAGCCGCGGTCGGTACTTTCGTAGATAAACTCCCCACTCTCAGTGTCCAGAGAAAACCAGGCGTCGCCGCCAGGGCGCGGCAGGGCCAGATAGAATTCTCCACCGTCCCACTCCCCGCGGCGCGCGCGCGGGATATGTATCTGATACTCCGCGGCAAGCCACTTCTTCAACACACCCGGGAGAATCCGCTGCTCCCTTCCATCGCTGGCAAGGTTGCGTACCGCCTCGATCAGAGCATCTGGCACCTGCCCTTCATGGCTGACAATTTCTGGCGTCGACGGAATTTCAGCGGCGTGATTCAACGTGACCCCGGTGACGGCAAACAACAACATCCCCACAAGACAGACAGCAGAACTAATCCAGTGCCACTGTCGCACCGACCCAAGAGAAAAAGCCACGTTGGTTCCGCCCCCGAAACTACTTATTCTGTACCTGAAAGTTTTGCGCCACGCCAGAGGTTCTTCTGAGAAGCGCTGGTTATAGCGTTTGCGGCAATCTAGCCGAAACACGGGTGAGCAAACCAGGAATGATAATGTATCTCATTAACAACATCAAAGACTTCCACGGCTGCGAAAGGTAAAAATCTGTAAAGAAACGGGCGCACAACGTCCCACCGTCATGCGATATAACGAGACTGAACCGCGAAACGCCCGCAAGTTCTTAGCCGGAGCTGCGATTACTGTTTAAAATTCGCGCCCTTTGATTCCTACACCAACGTCAAACCCAACGGTCAAAGCGGTATCAATGACTCAAAATTCAGTGCAACAGGCACATCCCACCTCCTCGCCCACACCCAAACCAACGGTACTTGCACTACTACCCCTATTACTATTCCTTGCATTGTTCGTTGGTGCTGGCCTCTGGTATCAGTGCCAGGGCGTTGAGATGGCCTTCTATCAGGTATCCGCACCAGTGGCGATTCTGCCGGCCATTGCCCTGGCGATCCTGCTCGCCCAGGGTTCCCTAAGCCGACGTATCGATACCTTTATCCAGGGTGTTGGTGACCCGACCATTATCACCATGGTGCTGATCTACCTGCTCGCCGGGGCCTTTGCCAGTGTGGCCAAGGCCGTTGGCGGTGTGGATGCCACGGTGAATTTTGGCTTGAGCGTTATTCCACCCACGCTGGTGCTGCCTGGGCTGTTTCTGATCACTGCCTTCGTGGCGACTGCCATGGGCACCTCCATGGGCACCATCGCCGCCATCGCGCCCATCGCGGTAGGCCTCAGCGATGCGACGGAGTTGCCGATGCTGCTCGCCATCGGCACCGTGGTGGGCGGGGCCATGTTCGGTGACAACCTGTCGATTATTTCCGACACCACCATCGCCGCCACCCGCACTCAAGGGGTAAAGATGCGGGATAAATTCCGCATGAACCTGCTGATCGCCCTGCCCGCCGCGGTGGTCGCATTGATCTGGCTGTACTTCTCCGGCACAACCGCGCAGGTAACGGCGCCGGGGGACTACGAACTGATTCGGGTGCTGCCCTATATCGTGGTGCTGGTACTGGCGGTCAGTGGCGTGAACGTACTGCTGGTACTGTTTATCGGGATTCTGCTGGCCGGTGCCATTGGAGCGGGATTGCAGCCGGACTATTCCATTGCGGCTCTGTCCAAGGATATTTACGCGGGCTATACCGGTATGCAGGAGATTCTGATTCTGTCGCTGATGATCGGCGGACTCGGCGCCCTGATGCACGCCGGTGGTGGACTGGCCTGGCTGGGCCGAGAGATCGACAGAATCAGCCAGCTTTGCAGCCGCGGTAAGCCCGGGCGCAAAACCGGCGAGCTGGGTATCAGCACCGCGGTGGCGCTGACCAATGTCTGTACCGCCAATAATACCGTGGCTATCTTGCTGACTGGGCAGCTCGCCAAAGATATGGCCAACCGCTACGGCGTGGATCCCCGTCGCAGCGCCAGCCTGCTGGATATTTATTCCTGCACCGTGCAGGGATTGCTACCGTACGGTGCACAGATACTGCTGGCATCGTCTTTGGCAAAAGTCTCGCCGCTGGCATTGGCGGGCAGTATTCACTACTGCTGGCTGCTGGGGATCAGTGCGTTGATTTCCATTTTGACCGGGCTGTTCAGCAGCCGGTCTACAAAAAAGTCGGCCGCAGACAAAAACTAATTCGTTATCTTTGCTGACCAAACCAGCGCTGAATGGATTCAGCAAGCGCCTGCGGCTGCTCCAGCGGAATCATATGGCCGCATCCTTCGATCAGCTGAAGCTCGGCATTGGGAATTGCCACCGCCAGTTCTTCTGCTTCTTCCAGTGAGCGCAGGGCATCGTTTGCGCTGGCGATCACCAGTGTCGGGCAATCAATTGCTGGCGCCGGAACCTGAGAGCGATCCAGCGCCGATTGCGTTGCCAGTGCCCGGTAGCCCAAGCGGCGACTCATTTCCTTGATCCTCGCAACCAGAGCCTTGTCTGCGACATTATCCGGGTGCAGCGAATGGGCAATGGTGCTGTTGCTCAGTCCCCGGAATCGCTCCGGGGTTAGCGCCTGCACCGCCTGCATTTTCGTTTTCCTCTGCTGTGTGGTGTCGTCACGCAGCGAGCTGGCAACAAGCACCAACGCTTCCACCCGCTCCGGATAATCCGCAGCCAGCTGTCTGGCGATATAGCCACCGAGAGAGAATCCGATCAGGACAAATCGTTGCGGCAGGCGGTCGGCAATGTCGGTCGCCATATCGCGAATGGTTGGGCCGTCGCCGAGAGAAGCGGTATGAACACTCCAATCTCGGGGCAGATAATCCCGAAAGTCATCCCACAGTGTTTCATCCAGCATAAAACCGGGAATAAGGGCAATTGAGGCGGCGGTACTCACGGGATTCTCCATTCAAAAAATTCAGTGTTTAGCAGGCTGCCGAAACACCCCTGGCGTGGTCTGAAGCGTGCAGCTGTTGTGTCTTGTCTCGACGGGCAGGTGGCCCCTAGAGTCAAGGCGCATCAGATGTGTGTTTCAGGCCGCGCCCTCCCAGTGGGAAAAAGCGGCTGCGCCACATTACGCCAATACAGATCAACGTACACAACACGCCACTGATTATCGCCACCGCCGGGAGTCCGGTTACCTGCGCCAGAGCACCGAGGATCGACGCTCCCAGTGCCGGGCCGGCCACAGTGATCATCCCCCAGATACTGACCACACGACCGCGAAATGCGCTGTCGAGATCCGCCTGAAGTGCCGCCTGCATGCCAATACTGGCAAGGGTCGACATGGCGGCGATGCCAAAGATACTGAGTGCGGCCAGTAAAAACAGGCTGGAGAAACCAAGCAGCGCCACAAACAGTCCCTGCAGTGCACAGCCCACCGAAATGAAAGTCACCAGGGTGCTGCGCCTGGTCGTTCCGGACAGCAGTACCCCCGCCACAATGCCGCCGGCACCGGCTACCGCCATCAGGGTGGCGAGCCCGCTGCTGCCGCGCTCGAAGACGCCACCGGCAAACGCCGGTAACAATTCCAGCACACCGCGGCCGAAGGCGGCAATGGCCACCGAGAGCACAAACAGCTCAAGAAATTTCGGCACGCTGTTGATATAACGCAGCCCTTCCAATAGCTGGAAGAAGACACCGCCGCCCTTGCTGCTGCGGGCCGTCGGGCGGATATACACCACCAGAAGGGAAAACAGCGTACCGAGAAAAGTTAGGGTATTGATCAGAAAGGTGCCGCCAACGCCGATGGTACTGATGGAAATACCACCCATTGCCGGCCCCACCACACGGGTGACATTGAACACCACGGCATTGAGGCTAATAGCCTGGGTCAGGTATTCCCGCGGGGCAATATCGTGAATCAGTGTCAGCCGGATCGGCTGATAGGCGGCGTTGCCAATACCCAGCAATACGCAACAGGCGAGCAGCGCGTGAATATTGAGGAAACCCATCGCGTGGGTAACAAAGAGTCCGGTATTAAGCAGGATCTGCACCAGCAGGCAGACGATGGCATAGCGCCGGCGATCCATGCGATCGATCAGCACGCCGAACAGCGGCGCGATAAATACCAGAGGCAGGTACTGGGCGAGCACGATAAGGCCCACCCAGCTTGAGGATTCCGTCAGCTCCCACGACAGCCAGCCGATGGCCGTGCGCTGCATCCAGGTACCAATCCAGGAGACGGTATTCCCGCCCAGGTACAGCGCGTAGTTGCGGTCTTTCAGTACCTCAAAGGCCATGATGCGACTTCAGTTTCTGATAGAAATTGAAGCATAACGAATTTTCGCACTCGACAAGACCGAACTTCACCCCTTCAGCGCATCTTCCAACTCTGTATCCAACAAACTGCTTTCCACCGAGCGCGGCTTGTGGAATCGACCGAGGCCGAGGTACACCACCGGTGTGAGATACAGGGTAAACAGCGCGGCAAGCCCCAGGCCACCAAACATTACCCAGCCAATGGCGGAGCGCGCTTCCGCGCCGGGGCCGCTACTTAAAATCAACGGCAAACCACCCAGCACGGTGGACAGCATGGTCATGGCGATGGGACGCAGGCGCACCCGCGCCGCTTCAGTCACGGCGTCATAGACACTGTGGCCTTTGTCCCGCAACTGATCGGCAAATTCCACCAGCAGAATCCCGTTCTTGGCCATCAACCCGATCAACATCACCAGTCCGATCTGCGAGAAAATATTGATGGTGGTGCCGGTAAAAAACAGTGCGTACACCGCCGCAGCCAAACCGAAAGGTACGGTGACCATCACAATCACCGCACTGCTGACACCTTCAAACTGCGCGCACAGCACCAGGAATACCACCAGTGCGGCAATGGCGTAGGTCATGGCCACTTCACGGGAGCTTTCTTCCAGGGAATCTGCCTCACCGAGAAACGCGAGGCCAATATCTTCCGGCAAAATTTCGTCTGCCAGTTTCTGAATATCTTCCACCGCACTTGCCAGGGGATAACCCGGCTCCAGGCCCGCGTCGATCTCGATAGCGCGGCGCTGACCCTGGCGGTCCAGTTCGGCGGCGACACTTTCTTCGCGCAGTTTCACCATACTGGACAGTGGCAGCAGGTCACCGCGCTCACTTTTCACATAGAGATTCACCAGGTCTTCCGGCGAGGAGACGGTGGTGTTGGACGTTTCCAGCATGATGGGCACCGCCTGGTCACCCACATTCAGGTCCACTACATCGAGGCCATCCACGACGGTGCGCAAAGTCGTCGCGATACTGTCCAGGGGCACACCGAGATCCGCTGCGCGGCGGCGATCAATTTCGATAGAGAGTTGTGGCTGCGTGGGCCTGTAGCTGATTTCCGGGCGACCGAAGTGCGGCAGCCGATCTTCCATGGCACGGGCCAAATCCCTGGAGGCCTGATAAATACGTCCGTAATCGTTCCCCAGCAACGCCACCTCAATACCACCACCGCCGCCACGTAACGACAGGCTATTGGGGCTGCCTACGCGGATACGGGCACCGGGGATTGCCTCCAGTGGGCCCTGGATTTCCCGCTTGATATCCTGCTGCGAAACCGTGCGATCATCCCAGTCCGCCAGTGGCAAGGTAATCTGTGCGCGGTTGGGATCCCACTGACCAATCTTGGTCATGATATCGGTGATATCACCGCGCTCTACCAGTGGCCGCACTACATCCTCGATATGTTCCGCCTGACGGGCGATATAGTTCTGCCCTACCCCGTCGGGTCCGGTGGCATTCACGTAGAGAATGCCGCGGTCTTCCGATGGCAACAGCTCTTTGCCGATCACCGTGTACAGGGCACCGGCGCCCACCGCGAGCAACATGGCCACCGCAAAACTGATCCAGCCGCGGCGCAGGCAGGCTTCCAGACTGCGCTGATAAATGTTCGCGAGACGTTCGCCCAGTGCCGCAATCCGCTGGTAGATTTTATTGCCGCCTTGGGACTGCTCGTTGCGGGTGACCCGCGCGGTGAGCATCGGCACCAGCGTCAGCGCCACAATGGAAGACAGTGCCACGGCGGTCGCCAGTACCATGCCGAATTCACGGAACATACGCCCGGCGGTACTGGGCAACAAAGCGATGGGAATAAATACGCTCACCAGCACCGCAGTGGTAGCCAGCACCGCAAAAATGACCTGGCGCGTACCGAGCACTGCTGCCGCCCGCGCGCCCATGCCCATTCCACGCAGGCGCTGAATATTTTCCAGCACCACAATCGCATCATCCACCACCAGGCCGGTGGCCAGCACAATGGCCAGCAGGGTCAGGATGTTGATGGAGAAACCCATCATCCAGATGCCCGCCAGCGTGCCGATCAGTGCGATGGGAATAGCGGTACTGGGAACCAGGGTGGTGCGGATATTGCCGAAAAACAGCCAGATGGCGGCGATCACAATCAGCACCGTGTAGAACAGGCTGGTGACCACTTCCTTCACCGACCCCTTGATAAACACGGCGCGGTCTTCGGTGACGGTGATAGAAAGATTGTTGAAGCGCTTGTTCAGGGACGCAACTTTGCGATGCACCGCATCGCTGATTTCGATGGTATTACTCTGTGCCTGGCGCACCACCCCCAGACCAATCACCGGGCGATCATTCAAGTACACCAGGGACTGCACATCTTCCGGTCCGAAGGACACGTGGGCCACATCGCCGATACGGATATCGCCGCGGACAGTAGTTTCACGCACCTGCTCTTCGGTCACCGTGGACGCGTCGGTGCGCACCAGTAACTGCTGATCCACGGAATTGAAACTGCCGGAGGGCACATCCAGCGGCGCGTTGCGCAGTACGTCGGCCACGTCGCTCACCGAAAGGCCAAAGCTTGTCAGGCGCAATGGATCCAGCACTACCCGCAGTACTCGCTGGCGCTGCCCGGAGATGGGCACGTCCGCCACGCCGTTGATGGAAATCAGCTCGGGGACTATGTCTTTTTCGATGATGTAGGTAAGCGCTTCATCACGCAGGGTGTCGCTGGTGACCGCCAGTTGCACCACCGGCTCCGGCTGATCCGCGGCCTTGACGACCGTCAGCTGCTCCACATCACTGGGCAGGTTGCGCTCCGCCTGGCTGACCGCTTCGCGCACGTCGGCGGCGGCGGTATCCAGATCCACATTGGAATTGAATTCGATATGGATGCGGAAGCTGTTTTCCTCACTGGAAGATTCAATCTGGCGAATGCCGGAAACCCGCGCCACCGCGCCTTCCACAATACTGGTGACTTCGGAATCCAGGGTTTCCGGCGAGGCGCCGGGCAAGGTGCCGCGTACAGAAACGATGGGCACATCCACATCCGGCAACTCACGCACTTCCACCGCGCTGAACGCAGCGATACCGGCAATGGCAATCAGCAGGTTCAGCACCAGTACCAGCACCGGACGCCGGATGGCCAGAGAGGCGAGATCCTGTTTCGCGCTATTCGCGCTTACCTCAGCGGGTTTATTCTGATCGCGCATGGTATTAAAGCCCCGCGATATTGGTAACACGCAGGCCTTCGCGCATGCGTTGGGTACCTTCGGTAACCACCTGCATACCTTCAGGCAGATCGGACTCCACCAGAATGGCCCCGGGTACCCGCTGCACGATGGTGGCGGGAATCCGCGTGACTTTTTCGTCGTTCACACCCCACACAAACGCACCATCATTACCCCACTGCAGGGCCACTTCCGGAATCAGCGGATAGCGCCCGGCTTCCAGATTCAGCGTCACGCGGAAACTCATCCCCGGGCGCAGCAGATCGCGGTCATTTACCACCAGGGCGCGGGCCGCAAAGGTACGAGTCTCTGGATTGACGCGGCTGTCGATCTCTACCAGTTGACCGGTGTGATCCGCGCTGCCATTGGACCAGGTGGCGACGGCGATCTCCTGCCCCTGCTGAATCTGCCCGAGAAACAGTTCCGGCACCTGAAAGGTCACCAGTAATTTGCTTCGGTCATCGATGGTGGTAATCGCGGTGGTGGTATCTACGCGGGAACCGGGGTCGATATTGCTGATGCCCAGGTAACCGTCAAAAGGCGCCTCGATACTGCGATAGTCCAGCGCAACTTTCGCCCGATCGAGATTGAGTCGCGCGCGCTCGACCGCGCTCTGCGCATCGTCCAGCACGCTTTCGGTCACGGTGCCGGAACCGCGGGTACGCTGGTAGCGGTTGTGCAGGCGCTTGGCATCTTCCAGTTCCACACTGGCGATTTGTACCGCGAGACGCTGGTCGCGATCATCCAGGCGCACAATGGTCTGCCCGGCCTTTACCCTGTCTCCCGCCGCAAAGGTCACTTCCACAACCTCGCCGCTGACTTCCGGATGTACGGTGACGCTTTTCAGTGCTCTGGACGTGCCTACGGCTTCAATCCGCACATTGCGCGGCTGCCACTCCACTACCTCGGTCACTACCGGTTGAGCGGCCGGTGCCCGCTCGCCGTCAGCGGGCGCCTCCACATCTCGACTGCAACCCGAGAGAGTCAGGCAGATCGCAACCCCAGCAGTTAAAGCCCGGTAAGTTGAGAAGAAGTGAGCGGACAAGGGTGAGCTTGGCATTGAGAAATCACCAGGTTGGAAATCAGCTTTAATAACAGGTTAATAGCGGCCATTTATTCCGCTGATTAAAAATATTTATTCGATTGGCACTCCGGTACCGGCTGCCAAGACTACCTGCTCTCTATGACCGTTTCCATTTTCTGGGCGGTTTTCAAGTACGACCTATATGACCAATTTCATTACTCGTGCCGCAAAGCATCAATCGGGTCCAGCTGTGCCGCCCGACGGGCGGGCATATAGCCGAACAACACGCCAATTCCCGCAGAGAACACAAAAGAAATCAGGTTGATCGCCACGTCAAACCGGTATGGAAGCCCCATTAATAGTGACAACCCCACCGATGCGACGGTCGCAAGAATAATACCCATCAATCCACCCAGCGCGGCCAACACTACCGCTTCAATCAGAAACTGAAGAAGTACCTCCCGCTCCAGCGCACCAATGGCAAGACGAATGCCGATCTCCCGGGTCCGCTCGGTCACGGACACCAACATGATGTTCATGATCCCGATACCACCCACCAGCAGACTTACAGAAGCCACCGCAGCCAGCAGCCCGGCAAGTACCTGCGTAGTACCGGAGAGTGCGTCAGCGATCTGTCGGGTGTCGAGCACATTGAAATCGTCCTCTTCATTTTCCGACAGCCGGCGGCGTTCACGCATCAACTGGGTAACTTCCGCCTTCACCTGGTCAATCTGTTCCGCACTGACAACGGATACAAGAATGGTGTCGATATTGCGCCGGCTGCCCGCCAGGCGCCGTTGTACGGCACCGAGGGGCATAATTACCTTATCGTCCTGATCACCCATGGGCGCTTGCCCTTTGGATTTCAGCACGCCGATAATTTCACAGGAAAAATTTTTCACCCGCAGGATATCGCCCACAGGTGTAGCAGACTCGCCGAATAATTCGTCGCGAATGGTAGACCCGATCACACACACGGTAGACCCCATCTGCGCCTCTTCCTCACTGAAAAAGCGCCCGGCCTCCAGTTCCCAATTGGCGGCGGTGAAGTATTCCGTATTGCTGCCGACAACTTCCGTAGACCAGTTGTTGGAATAGGCCACGACAGTGGTACTCACTTCCAGCTCTGGCGCCACCGCGGCCACGCCAGGAATGTAGGAGCGAATCGCATCGGCGTCATCCAGCTTGAACGGCGGCGGACCAGAAGAGCCGGCACTGCCCGGCGGCCCGCGGCGGAACCGGCTCTGGCGGAGCATCAGCAGATTACTACCGAGTTTTTCCACCTGTTCGCGTACGGATTCCGTAGCGCCGTTGCCCAGGGTCACCATGGTGATAACCGCCGAAACTCCGATCACAATACCGAGCACGGTGAGGAAAGAGCGCAGGATATTGCGGCGCACTTCGCGCACCGCCAGCAGCAGACTACTCCACAACATTGGCGTACTCCCCCGTTTCTCGCACGCGCGATTCTTGCGTTTCGTCCCGGGCAACACGGCCATCGACAAAGTGCACCATGCGGCGTGCGTAGGCTGCCATTTCCTCTTCGTGAGTCACCATCAATACGGTGATGCCAATATCGCGGTTCAGAGAGACCAGCAGCTCCATGATTTCGTGACTACGAGATGTATCGAGGTTACCGGTGGGTTCGTCTGCGAGCAGCAGAGTGGGGCTGGTGACGATGGCCCGGGCGATGGCCACACGCTGTTGCTGGCCACCGGAAAGTTCCGCCGGGGTGTGGTGCTCCCACCCCGCAAGCCCGACCTGAGCCAGCGCACGCTTTGCGGCCGCGGCGCGTACATCGGCCGGTTCGCCGCGATACAGTAACGGCAATTCGACATTTTCCTGAGCCGAGGTGCGGGCCAGCAGGTTGAACCCCTGAAAAACAAAGCCGAGAAAATGCCGGCGCAACAGAGCGCGCTCATTGCGGGACAGCGATTCCACCTGTACATCGCGAAAGCGATAGCCACCGGTGGTGGGAATATCCAGGCAGCCGATAATGTTCATCACGGTGGATTTACCGGACCCACTGGGGCCCATCACCGCGACAAAATCGCCCTCTTCCACTATGAGATCGACACCGCGCAGCGCCTGAAATGCGGCACTGCCCTGGCCATAACTTTTGGTGACTCCGGAAAATTCCAGCAGTGCACTCATCCGCGCGCTCCTGTCATTCCGGTAATCACCTCGGCACCCTCTTCCAGGCGGCCGCCGATGATTTCTGTATAACGTCCATCGCTGATGCCGGTACGCACACGCACGGGTTTCAATTCGCCGTTTTCCATCACCCACACACGTTGTGGCCCGCGGTTGGACATAACCGAAGAAGTGCGCTTCTGATTGCGGTCACGTGAGCCACGGAATCCACGAGGAGGACCGGAAATCAGCTGGGAGAACACGCCACCGGGTTGATTATTCCCACTGCGCTGCCGCTCACCGTCTCCCCTGGTTCTCGCCCCCATACCTTCACGGCGAGGACGCTCACCATTTTCTCCGCGACGGCCACCGGCACCTTCACCGCCTTGCTCTCCACGGGGGGACATATCCGGCATCAACTCCGCTGGCGGGGTGAAACGCAGCGCGACGTTAGGTACAAGCAGAACATTTTCACGAGATTCCGTGGTAATCGTGGCTGTTGCGGTCATCCCCGGGCGCAGAGTCTGATCCGGATTATCTACGGACAGCAGCGTGGAACGGTATCTGTCAACGTAGTTGTCGCGTTTAAGGTATCAGCTCTTTAACAATTTACCGCCTTGTCCGGGTTCAGCATTACTGACTCCGGCAAGCTGAGGTTTCTGGTTTCTCCTGACCAGCGTCGAGGGTTCTTGGCCTTCGCAGCCTCAAGCACAACTCTGCGCTGAATCAGTATCTCGTGAGCCTCTCCATTATGGCGTTGCTCAGGTGTTACGTAGTTCAAGCCACTGTGGCGATGCTCGGTGTTGTACCATCGCACAAACGCCAGCACCCAGTTCCGAGCTTCATTGATCGTTTTGAAGCCACTTGCCGGGAAGCCCGGTCGGAACTTCAGCGTCTTGAACAATGACTCAGAGTAGGCATTGTCGTTGCTCACTCGGGGGCGGCTGTTCGAGGGGGTTATACCAAGGTCATACAGTTTCTCCAGGAATGTCGCCGCCTTCATGGGGCTACCATTATCGGAGTGCAGTACAAGCGGCTTGCTCTTCGCCGTCAGGCGCTCACGCCAGCAGGCTTTCTCGATAAACTCACAAGCCAACTCTCCGGTCTCACGCTCATACACCTCATGGCCGACAATTTTCCGGCTGTAAACATCCATAACCAAGTAAAGGTAATACCAGGTTCCGCATGCTGGTCCTGGTAGCCACGAGATATCCCACGACCACAGACAGTTTGGTTCTGATGCTTTGTGTGTGGTCGCTGCTCGCTTCCGCTCCGGCGCCTTCTGGCGGCCTCTACGGTGGACTTGATTGTATTCATGTAAAACCCGGTAGAGCGTTGATTCAGAGGCGAGATAATGGCCCTGATCCAGCTGGTCAGCAACAATAAATGCTGGAGGGCAGCTTCGGTATTCAGGTTGATTACACAGGGCTATTACGGCTTGACGCTCCTTAGCCGTCAGTTTGTTCGATGGCTCCGGCCTCGGCACCACGGGCCTCTGATCTTCCCTGACAACCTCGTCAGTGACCCAGCGTTGATAGGTGCGTACGCTCAAGTTCAGCAAGGCACAGGCCTTGGCCAGCCGGGCTCCGCTGCGATTGGCTTCGGCAATCAGAGCAACGATCTGCTGGCGATCTGGGAGGCTGGTCATTCGTCCTCGTCTTTGTGGCCCCAGATCGCCTCGGCTTTTTTTGACAGTGTGAGGAGCGCAGCGGTTTCAGCGAGCGCCTTCTCCTTACGTCGCAGCTCTGCCTCAAGCTTTTTGATACGCTTTTTCTCGGCCTTACTGGCCTTTTGGTTGCGTTTAGACTGCTCGTCAGATACAGCATTGGCTGACATGCAGGCCGTTTTCCAGGCCTCAATCTGCTCGGGGTAAAGGCCTTTCTTGCGGCAGTATTCACTGAGCTCCGCCTCAGTCATTGGGGCAGTTTCAAGGACGACTTTGAATTTTTCTTCGCTACTCCAATTATCGGGAGTAGCAGAGTTGGAAGGCAAAACAGCACCTCGTTGTCTGGCGGCTTTACGCCAATTGTACAGGGTAGCGGTACTGATGCCTTCCTGGCTCGCCAGTTCGGCAACGGTCATGCTGTGAGGCGGCGCCATCTTCTTGAGGATGGCCTCTTTACGTTCAGGTGAATAGTGGGGCATGGTTGTCCTCTGAAAAGTTCAGGCGACAACTACCCTGACACATAGGGGGAATAGGACACCACGTTATCGACAATACTGGAGCCAAGACTCACACGGGTGACCGTGGCGGGATACTCCCGGCCAGGCCAGGCATCAACGGAAAATGTCGCATTCAACCCTTTGGACATCTTGCCGATATCCGCCTCGTCCACGCTGACCTCCAACTCCATTTTCGACAGGTCTTCAGCAAGGGTGAACAACACCGGGGCGGAAAGTGACGCGGCCACGGTCTGGCCAGGCTCCACCACGCGCGAGAGCACCACGCCATCCACCGGTGAAACGATAATCGCCTTGGCAAGATTGGTTTCTGCCGACGCCAGATCCGCAGAGGCGGATTCCACGTTGGCTTCGGCGACGGCAACGTCGGCCCGGGCACGTCTGTCCGCCGCCTCTGCGGCCTCCAGTTCAGCGCGCGATGGCAAACGACCATCGGTGGCCTCTCTCAAATCCAGTAAACGCTTTACGTTTTGTGCGGCTTCAATCTGCGAGGCCTCGGCCTGCTGCAGACTTGCCTTGGAAGACGCCAATGCCGCGGAACTTTTGCGCACCTGATCCTGCCACTGCACAGTAACCAGGCGGGCCAGCTCCTGACCTTTTTTTACCTGATCGTTGTAGTCCACGGAAACCGTTTCCACCGTGCCGGATACTTCGGTACCGATATCCACCTGATTGACCGGCTGCAGATTGCCGGTCGCGGTTACCGAGACCTCGAGATTACCACGACCGATGGTTGCGGTGCTGAACTGTGGCGTGCCGCCCGCGCTAAAGAAACTGCTCCATCCCCAGTAGGCCACTGCGGCCGCACCGACGACACCCAGTCCGATTTTATTGCGACGGGTAATGCTCGCACTCTTCCATCTCGATTTCAGCCCGGTAAAAAAACCGTGTCTATTGCCAGACTGCGCCAGCATTTCCTGGACCGACTGGTGGCGATCACTCATCGATTGATTCTCCATGTCTTTATTCTCGAATTACCAGCTGCCGGCAAGCGCGCGGTACAGATTGATTGCGGCCAGGGAATTGGCTACCCGGGCATGCAGCAGCGCTTCCTCCGCGCTTAACACCTGACGCTGGCTGTCGAGCACCGTCTGAAAGTTCACCGCACCAGCCTGGTAACGGGTAAAGGCCAGATCCAGGGTATCCCGCGCCATCACCAGATTCTCTGTCAATTGGGGAATTCGCTGTTCGCTGCTGACCATATCCACCTGGGCGTCCGCCACTTCACCGAGCGCGGTAAGCAGTGTTTTCCGATATTGATTTACCGCCTGCTCATGCTGCGCATCGCGCACGTTTACCTGCTCTTTCAGACGACCGCCATTAAACAGAGGTACGCTAATGGAGCCGAGCAGTGATCGGACAAGATTTGCGGAATCAAACAGATCCGCGGCATCCAGGCTGCTGAAGTTCAACGCGCCACCGAGTCGAAAGCTCGGATAGCGATCTGCTTCTGCCGCATCCCGGCGGAAAGCGGCCGCGGCCACCGCGTGCTCCGCCGCACGGAGGTCCGGGCGGCGACGCACCAGCTCGGCGTCAATTGACGGATTCCCGTGCAGGTGCGCCATATAGGGTACGCCGGTAACGGTGCGCAATTGCGCGATCAATGCGTCCGGCTCTTCACCAACAAGGAGCGCGAGGCTATGCATGGATTGGCTGACCACTTTTTCCTGTTCCGGTAACTGCGCCAGCAATTGCCCGACACTTAACCTGGCCTGAGTGAATTCCAATTCACTGTCGAGCCCGACTCTGTAGCGGGCTTCTATCAACTCTGCGGTTTCCCGCTGCGCAGCGAGATTGCGGACGAGAATATCTGCCTGTGCCTGGCCCTGACGTAGAGTGATGTAATTGGTGGCCACTTCGGCGGCCAGAGAAATCTGTATGTCCTGCAGACCGGCAGTCGTTGCCGCCAGGTCAGCTTCGGCGGCGCGAAGGCTATCGCGGTTACCGCCGAATATATCCAGCTCCCACCCGGCATCCACGCCTGCACCGTAGCTGCTGCGACCATCACTCTGGGATGCGGAAGTACTGCCATCCAGCTCGGGCTTCAAGGTGGCACCGGTGATCGCCGCCTGAGATTTGGCTGCCCGCACCGCAGCCTGGGCACTGTGCAGATCAGGATTGGCAGCAACGGCACGGTCGATCAGGTCAACCATCAGGGGATCGTCGAACTGCTGCCACCAGTCGGCCGTTACAACAGCGGTCTGCTCCGCCGATTCAATACTCGCCAGCGTCTGGGCGTCAGAGAATTCAGGCTCGGTGGACTCCGGAGCGGCATACAGTGGCGCTGGAGCGGCCATTGCGAACAGCAGGATTAACGTCGTCCGTTGACGGTAGGATAGTTGGCGCACGGTGAATAACAGGTTCTTGAAAAAGGGATCTACATGATGGCCGAGTTATCCGTAAAGAAGGGTTAACCCGATGTAAATTACGTTAAAAATACCGGGAATAGACCTGTCGATTTACCAAAAAAAAACCGGCGGTTATCCATAACCACCGGTATTTTTTGGCCGATACCCACTGCCACTGAGGCAGGTATCGCAATTGGTCGAGCAATACACCAAATGGTGCTTCACCCGGCCCGATCAGAAGGACACGTTAACGCCCACCCAGAAGCTTCGTGCTTTGTCCTTCACGTTGTAATCATCGGTAAAGACCACTTCGCTCACTGCACCACGGCCCGACGCATAGGTGTAAACACCATCGCCGTTGAGATCGGTATAGGAGGTACTGTACGAAGTGAAATCCTCATCCAGCAGGTTATTGATGCGGCCGTTCACAGAGACGTACTCGTTGATCTGCAGCTGTGCACCCAGATTCAATACCTCGTAGTTTTCAAAGTACAGGGGCTTGTCGAGCACGTTATCCCAGCTGCGGTAGCGGTCGGAGCGCAATTCGGCCTGCAGATACACAGAGAGATCGCCCGTCGCCTGCCAGTCCAGCGTGGCATTGGCCATGTGCTCTGCGGTGTTGGTAAGCGGCTGCCCTTCTTCCGGACCACTTAATTGCTCACTGTCAGTCCAGGTATAGTTGGCGCGCAAAGACCAGTCTGCCGCCAGAGATACCTGCCCAGCCAGTTCCAGACCACGGATTTCCACCTCATCCACATTGATTTTCTGGCTGTAGGACTCGTACCCCAGAGAGTCATATTCACCCAGGTTCACACAGGGGCGAACACCACCGGTGCGCTCACAGCTGAAGATTGTGTCGCCACTGGCAATCTTGTCTTCGAAATCTGTCTGGAACAGGGTAGCGTTGAAGTTGTGCGCCCCTGATGGCGCAGTCCAGTAGACTGCAATTTCACTGTTTACGCTGGTTTCCGGCTTCAGTTCCGGGTTACCTGCGAACGGCGACGTGCCCTGGCCACCAAACCCGGTAATCCCGTCGTAGAGATCAGTGGTTTGCGGGGTCTTGTAACCGGTGCTGACGCCACCTTTTACGGTCCAGCTATCGGTCAGCGAATACACGCTGTAAAGGCGCGGCGAAACCTGGCTTCCGAAAGTGTCATGGTTGTCGTAACGCACACCGGCGGTAAGGGTCATGTCGCCAACCGGCGTCCAGTTGTCCTCAACAAACAGCGAGTACATTTTCTGTTCCTGAACACCCCCGGCCGCGTTGTCTTCAATACCAAAAACATCGTCTTCCAGCTCACCATCAATCACCTGGCCACCAATCACCAGCATATGCTCTCCCAGCATATTGCTCAGGGGGACATCCAGGCGCGCATCCAGAGTGTACTGGTTGCTGGCCAGGGTACGCTGCGGGCGCGGCAGGAAAGTGGCTTCCGCCAATGCTTTGCGCGCGTCTTCATCCATGCCAGCGTATTCACCGGTGCCGTCATACATTTCCTGAAGTTCAAGACGTTCGGCTACGGTAAACGGAAGGGTACGGCCTTCATTGTTGGTATCAACAAAGCTCAGAGAGACGCTGCTGGTGGCAAAGCCCCAATCCCCTTCGTGGCTCAGGGACCACCAGTCGCGGGTAAACATCTGATCGGCCGCGTAACCAGTGCGCGGCTGAACCTGGCCGCCACTGTCGCGCCAGACAGACTCGATATTGTCTTTGGTACCCAGTGGATAAGTAATTTCACCGGTATTGATATCAAAGGTGGGAGTGTTGTCGTAAGACTGCTCAGAGGTGTCGTAGTTGAAGCGCACAAACTGGTTATCGCTGGCGCTCCAAGACAGGCTGAAGCCGAACTGTTCGGCAGTGCTGTCCACAGTGCGACCTCCACTGCCGAAACCCATTGAGCGCACGTGTATTCCGCCACTCGGATCAACCGCGGGCTGGAATTCCGGACTTGAGGCCATCTGCTCGTACACACTGCCATGCAGGCCGAGGGTCAGCACACCGGGAACAATCGGCCCGACCACATTGAAATCCGTGGTGATATCATCACCAAAATCGTCATTGGTCTGCAGACTGCGGCCGTACGTCATACCGCCGCCCCACTCTTCGGTGTGGCGCTTGGTGATCACGTTGATGACACCACCCAGTGCATCCGCGCCATAAAGGGTGGACGCGGGGCCGCGAATCACTTCGATACGCTCGATGGTGTCCTGGGGGGGAATATGGTTGAACTGATTTCCACCAAAGTTATTCGGATAAATATCGCCATGATTGTTCTGACGGATACCATCAATCAGTACCAGCGTGTATTCACCGGTGAGGCCGCGCATACTGATGGAGCCCTGACCGGTCTTATCCCGGGTACTGCCGATATCGACACCTTCCTGGTATTTCACCGCATCCAATAAATTGGTGAACTGACGTGTCTTCAGATCATCGGCACTGATCACCGAGATACTGGCAGGCGCGTCGGTTATTTTCTGCTCAAAACCGGTCGCGGTTACCACCACGGTTTCCATACTCGCGTCGGAGGCAGATTCCGTGGCAGCGGCGTCATCAGCCTGCGCTACTGCCGCCACCTGACTCGCCACAACAGCGGCCGCCAATAAATTCCATTTAAAACCCTGGCTCTTGATGCCCTTCATCCTTTCAAACCCCTTTTCTAATCATCCTTCGCGTCGCTGCCAGGTCAGCCTTCGGCCACCCTGTCATCGACCACCCCGTAAAACATGATGAACATGCTGTAAACTTGATGCGTAATGATAATGATTATCAGGTGCCCGTCAATAACTATCTGAGAAAGTTCCCCGCGCCTGCGAAATTTTTTCCACCCTCCTGCATCCATCTAGGTGCACCACCCCGTCCATCAGGCAACCCCCTAAAAACTACGCAACAAAACTGCGAAAAAAATGAACAGAAAATCATTGAAAGTGATGGCACCGGTACTGGTACTCGCGGCAGCCTTTGGCGCCGTGCAGTGGATGTCAGCGGCAAAACCGCAACCGGAGAAAAAAGAAGAAGAACAGCGCCTGGTATCCCTGGTTACGTCACCGGCTCGCGCGCAGCCGGTTCAGCTACAGGTCACCACACAAGGAGAGGTGCGCGCGCACACCGCTATTAACCTCACACCACAGGTGTCAGGACGCATCACCGCCATCGCAAACAGCTTTGCCGAGGGCGCTGGATTCGAGGCCGGTGAAACTCTGATTCAATTGGATGATGCCGATTTCCAATTGAACGTCGCCCAGGCCAAGGCCCGGGTTGCCCAGGCAGAAGTTCTTTTGTTACAGGCAAAAGCCGCCGCGGATATCAAACGCCAGCAGTGGCTTGGCCTGAACCCCAATAAAGAACCCACCCCGCTCCAGGTAAACAAACCTCAGATGCTGGAGGCCGAAGCCAACCTGCGTGCCGCCAAGGCCGAACTGGCGGACGCGGAACTGAATCTGGCCCGCACTCAGATCCGCCTGCCTTACCGCGGCCGTGTGGTGAGCCGGGATGTGGGCGTCGGCCAGTACGTGACAGCCGGCACCTCCCTGGGACGCATATTTGCGACAGATCGCGTTGAGGTAAGACTTCCGCTGACCGACAGCCAATTACTGGAACTCGATCTTCCACTCGGCTTTGTTGCCAGCGAAGAGACACCGGGCCCGGCGGTGACCCTTTCTGCCCTGGTGGGAAACCACGAACAACGGTGGCAGGGCCACATCGTGCGCACCCAGGCCAGTATCGATCCTCAAACCCGCCTGATCTATGCAGTAGCAGAAGTGGAAGATCCCTACGGCAAAGGTGCCAGTGACGGAGTGCCGCTGGCGGTGGGACTGTTTGTTACCGCACAGGCGGAATCTACCGCCCAGCGGGACGCCATAGTAGTACCCCGGGAAGCCCTGCGCAGCGCCGATAAGGTCTATGTGGTAGACGACAATAACCGCCTGGATATCCGCACCGTTGAAGTGCTGTCCACTGCCGACAATCGCGTGGTGTTGGCCGCCGGTGTTGCCGATGGCGAACGCGTGGTGACCTCCACCGTCGCCAATCCCGTGGACGGTATGGAAGTGCAACCCATCACCCAACTGGCCCGCCGCTAAGGAAGCTCTCATGAACAGTTTGATCGCCTGGTGGGCCCGCAATCGGGTTGCCGCCAACCTCGCCATGATCGGCATTCTTGTCGCCGGCGTAATCGGCTTCTTCAGCATGGAGCGGGAAATGGACCCACAGGTGCGCTTCCCAGGACTGGAGATTCGCGTCTCCTGGCCAGGTGCCGCACCTCAGGAAGTGGAGGAGCAGATCGTCGCGCGTATCGAGGAAGCGGTGAGCGATCTGGACAATATCGACTGGGTGCGATCCACTTCTTCCGAAGGTTTTGGTGAGGTGTATATCCTTGCGGAAACCACCGTGGATTTTTCCCGTTTCATGAACGATGTAAAAATCCGCGTGGACGGTATCTCATCGTTCCCCCGGGACATTGAACCGCCTCAGGTACACCAGTGGGTAAATCGCAACGAGTTTATCCGCGTAGCCGTGCATGGTGACCTGGGCGAGCGTGAGCTCAAGCGCCTCGCGGAGCAGTTGCGCCGCGAAGTGGCCACGTTGCCGGCCATCTCGGTAGTGGAACTGTTTGGCACACGCATGGAAGAGGTTTCCATCGAGGTCAGTGAGCAGGCGCTACGCCGCTATGGTTTGACCTTTCAGGAACTGGCGGATGCCATTCGCGCAAATTCCATCAATCAATCTGCAGGCACCGTACGCACCGAGGTGGGCAGCTATCAACTGAAAGTGCGCAATCAGGCAGACAGCGAACAGGAATTTGCCAACATTATTGTGCGCCAGACTGCTGACGGCGGCACCATCCGTGTAGGCGATGTGGCAAAAGTGGTGGACGGTTTTGAGGACAACGAGATCCTCGCCACCCTCAACGGTGAACCAGCGGTTCTACTGCAGGTCATGAGCACCGAGACCATGGACATCGTCACCGCCTCGGACTCCATTCGCAAATGGATTGCCGAACGCCGTGAAACCCTGCCTGCCGGTGCAGAGCTCACTCTATGGACAGATAATGCAGAAGACTTCAAGGGCCGTATGGAAACCATCAGCAGCTCCGCTTTTATGGGTCTGCTACTGGTACTACTGGTACTGATTTTCAGCCTGCGCCCCAAGGTCGCCTTCTGGGTATCTGTAGGCATCGGCACCGCCTACGCCGGCGCCTTTGTGTTATTGCCCTCAGTGGGTGTATCCCTGAATATGCTCTCGACCTTCGCATTCCTGCTGGTGCTCGGCATTGTCGTGGACGACGCGATTGTGGTGGGCGAAAGCATTCACAGCGAGTCTCACAATCCGGAACATCAGAAATCCGGTGGCAGTCTGAGCGCGGCGGTACTGGGCACACAACTGGTGGCCAAACCAGTAATTTTTGCAGTACTGACCACAATCCTCGCATTTCTGCCATGGATTTTTATCAGTGGCTCCACCAGTGAATTCACCCGACACATCACCTGGGTAGTGATTCTGGCGCTGTTGTTCTCCCTGATTGAATCTCTGTTTATTCTGCCCGCGCACCTGAACAACCTGAAGCCGCAGACCGAGCCCGGTCGGTTTGGGCGCTTTCAGCAACGTATCGCCAATGGCATCGTGCACTTTGCACAAAACCACTACCGTCGCGCCGGTCAATGGGCGGTGGATCGCCGCTACCTTACTGTGAGTATTTTTGTTGCGGTAATGATGATTGGTTTCGGCGCCTTCGGCAGTGGCTGGGTCAAGAAAAGCTTTATGCCGGATATCGAATCCGATCAGATTATCGTGAATGTGATCATGCCGGAGGGCGCCCCTTACAGTCGGGCACTGGAAGTCCTCGCGCAGCTTCAGGATGCCGAAAAACGTCTCGAGGAAGAGGTCAATCAGCGCGCTGCTGAACAGGGAAAATCTGGAGAAGGCGCACTGATCGAAAACTGGTACACCCGCTCCCGCCGTGACAGCGTCATCGCCATTGTGCAACTGGCACCGCCGGAGACCCGTGAAATGTCGGCAAAAGATGCGGCGTTACGCCTGCGTGAACTACTGGGCGATGTGCCGGATGCAAAAGAAGTTTCCGTACAATACACCGCCAACAACAACGGCCCCGGATTCGAGCTTTCCATCCGCCACCCAGATCTGGACATCTTGCGGGAAGCCACATCGGACCTGGAATCCCAATTGCGCACCTACGAAAGCCTGTACGACGTACGCAACAATCTGGAAGGCGCCTCGGAAGAAATCCGTATCGACCTCAAACCCGGCGCCACCAAACTCGGTCTGACTCTGGCGGAAGTGAACCGCCAGGTACGCCAGGCCTATTTCGGAGAAGAAGTACAGCGACTGCCCCGGGGCGGCCAGGATGTAAAAGTCATGGTGCGCTACCCGCTGGAATCGCGCCGCTCCATCGACAGCCTGAAGGATTTTCGCGTGCGCACCAGTGATGGCCGCGAGGTTCCGCTACTCGCTATCGCCGACCTGGAATATGCTCCCGGTATCAAGCGCATTCAGCGCTGGAACGGCAACCGTGCGGCACGGGTAATGGCAGATCTGAAAGACGATGTGCGCGGAGACATCATGAAAGATCTGGAGGAAAACTTTTTCCCGGAGTGGGAACAGCGCTACCCGGGTATCGTGCGCGGCGCCGTGGGTCAGGCAGAAGGCGAGAAGCGCTTTATTGCCGAAGTACTCGGGTTGTACACCATGGCCTTCTTCGCCATGTACAGCCTGCTGGCGGTGGCATTCCGCAGCTACTTCCAGCCGATTTTGATCCTGATCGCCATTCCGTTTGCCTTCGTCGGCGCGATACTCGGCCACGGTGTGATGGGCATGACCATGGCAATTTTCAGCTACTTCGGTATCGCCGCCGCAGCCGGTGTGGTGGTCAATGACAACCTGGTATTGATGGACCATTGCAACCGCCTGCGGGAAAAAGGCATGGAGCCGCTCAAGGCCGTCGTCGAAGCCGGCGTTGCGCGCTTCCGCCCTATTCTGCTGACCACAGTAACCACCATTGTAGGCCTGCTGCCGATGATGCTGGAACGAAGCATTCAGGCCGCCTTTCTGCAGCCGATTGTGGTGGCGCTGGCGTTTGGGGTGTTTGTGGCGTTCTTTGTTACGCTGCTGCTGGTGCCGGCGTTGTATGGCGTGGGAGTGGATATCAGCCGCTTTGCGGCGCGCGGGAAGCAGAAGCTGATTGGCGGGCTGGGGGGCGGTTCGCAAGCCGCGCATTCGGAGAATTCACTGCCTCAATAATGAACGCGACCCGACCAAGCCTGAAAAGGCCCGCGGATTTTCATCCTCGGGCCTTTTTACAAATGGCGGGTAAGAATAGCAACATCGATGAAAGGAGAGCCCCTAGATTTCTATACTCTTCAGGACCGCCCATTGCAAAGCCGAGAAAAACCGTAAACCGAAAGTGCAATAAAATTAAGTCAAATTAGAAAACTAAAGACTTAAACACTACCTGCCACATTCATCCTACTACCTCTGCACTTAAACAACGAATTTATACTCATCTTGCTGAAACGAAGCGTCACCGTTCGAGTGAGACAGCCTTCCCTGGACTTTGCACATCAACCGATAATTGATCGGCGCATCGCTTGCAACCCTCTCCACTTCCACAGTCATATAGTCGGCCCCTTCAAGCAATCGCCCCATATCTACTGCCAAATATCGCGGGCAATAACCCACAATCTCAGATGGTTTATCCGCTCGAACGAGAACCGCATCCTTGTCATGAGGGTTTTGGCAATCTCTACATAAATAAAGGGCCTCCCCACCATGCAAACTATCAACCCTTTTCTGGGCAGATTTTGCTAGGTGACTAAGCCCATGAGCAAAAAAGTAGTGCTCAAAAATTCCGGAGGGACCAATTTCAAGCTTATTAAACATTTGCAACTGATCGGTCCCTCTCGACGCACCCGAACGAGCTAGAATTTTAAGAGGGGTGGCTTCAGCCTCAGTCAAGCCAAGCCACCGGATAAAATGTGGATATTCTGGCCTTTTCCTAGAAAGCAGCCGATTCCGAAAAAGCGGAAAAAGTTCGTCGGACACATAAATTTTATTGATATCATCCATTCCACTAAACGGTACAAATTTTTCATCAGCCAACACACCTCTTGTGTATTGAAACTCATACCTGCCGTTCAACTCTCTTAGAGCGCCAACCACATGCCAGCTACGAGTTTCCGGGGCTTGCCAGGCTAAATACACGGTGTCACGCTCTGACATCATTCAGCAACCTTTTCCTATTTTCCAAAACCATTCTCAGCGCAAAACTTTTCGCCAAATCAGTAGAAACTTCACCTGGAATACAATCAAAAATACTTTTTATTTCATCAAAACCCAACTCAGAAAGCTGACCCAACCAATACTCCTTCGCTTTCACCCGCTTTTCAACTGCAACAAAAAAAGCATCAACTGTATACATGGGCTTTCTATCAGTTTTAAACTTAAACAACTCAGACCTAGCCTTTCGAACAAATGTTTCGACAGACTGATTTTTGTCTTTCGAACTCAACCTACGATCTCGATCACAGTCCAACAACTCCCTACCCAAGCTAGCCGCATGGTCATATGTTTCGCAGAGAAATTTTTTCTGACTATTTACATCAATCAAAATAGCCCAATTCTCATGATGTCGATCTTGATTACTTACCAATGCATCAAGTAACAAATAGCCGCAAAAGACATCCCCCGAATTTAGCCCCACATGCGAAGTCCAACTCCTAGGGGGAAGCACGCCAGTCATATCCAAGCAGCCTAATACTCTACGGACAGTATGCTCCTTCACTCTAACAAATTGTAACGAATTAACTTCAGGCTCAGGGTAACTTGAGGGGCTATCTGCATGCAGAACCTCATTTCCCATCACCATGCGAAAGCCTTCTGGCACGATATTGGGTGTAACAACACCCATTCGCCCATCCATCTCCGCCATTTCGTATTTCACATGCGGAATACCCAAGGCTTCACATAATTTCTCGGCAACCTTTTCCGACCAATGCTCACCAGTATTTTTGCGTGAATATTTGAACAACCAATTCGTATTGCCGCCCTTAAATCGAAACCAAAATTTTTCTTTGGTTCCTAGCTGCTCAAGGTCTTCAGGATTTACATTTAGCCTTTTTATCTCAAATGTCATAATCTGTAATCACGATCACAATCCATCGCTATGAAAGCCCCCTTTGATCATTCAAAGCGAAACATAAAGACCTTCGCTAAATTAGTAAAACCCCGAGAAGGCTAAAATATCACTCGCCCACTATAAATCTACGCAGCCTAAGCGTTCGACCACTAATCAGGGGCAATAATGATCTTAGCTCACCGACAAGAAAACTCAGTCATCGAAGGCTAGCTTAGGCTCTCACAAGCACAATGAGTGCCCCCACTCCCCTAATACTATTCAAACACACCGCTCACAAGTATGTCTTGAATGTACATCACCAAGAGCAAATTAGCATTGCTATGCTAGCTAGTTCCGGGGCCCTCCAGCAGCAACGCTCGCTCTGCCTCCCCATGTGTCAACAATGAAGCCCTGCGCCCCGACCATCGTAGGGCACGACTTTCATTTCGGCTGGAAGATCGTGCGCACTCTAAGACCCTCACCGCCATATACAAAAAAAGCCCCATGCTTTCGCATGGGGCTTCAGAGAAGATGGCGGTGAGGGAGGGATTCGAACCCTCGATGCCTTTCGACATACACACTTTCCAGGCGTGCTCCTTCGGCCACTCGGACACCTCACCAAAACTGATTGTTGCGTTTCTTTCTGGAATTTTTCGAGCTTCCAGTCCGCACGCCTGCGTGCTCGTGATGCCCTTCGGGCATGGTCTCCGCGCTGCTGCGGCTCAGCCACTCGGACACCTCTTCAAATTGTCTTGCTAATCAGTAACATAGCGCCCCGATCAGCGAGCGCGCACTTTACAGAATGGCGGCGGCGGGTGCAAGTGTATTTGGCAAAAAAAGCCGCCAAGCCATTGGGTCTGTCAGGTTACTCGCCGGTCCAGTGGCTGAAGAAGTCTTGTGTGGCAAGGTCTGGGGCAGGCTTGGCGGGTTTAGCCGGGGTTCCCATATAGATGAAGCCGCTGATCTCTTCGTTGTCTGCCAGCCCGAGCCCCTTGGCCACCTGCCGGTTTTCTGCGAGGGCCCCGGTACGCCAGTAGGCGCCTATATTTTGCGCAAAGGCCGCGGTAATCATGGCCTGTACCGCGCCGGCGGTGGACATGCGCTGCTCGTTGAACGGGACTTTGGGGTGCTCCTGCAGGCAAGTGATCGCCACAACCACCAATGGAGCCCGGAGCGGCATGGCGCGGATGCGGTCTTTCTGGGCTTCGCTCAGGTCTTCCTGCTCAGAACTGGCCGACAGGTAGATCTCACCCAACCGGTTCCGGGCGGTGCCCTCTACTACCAGAAAACGCCAGGGGCGGAGATTCCCGTGGTCGGCAGCGCGGAGGGCCGCACGGAAGATATTTTCACGCTGAACACCTTCTGGCGCGGGCTCGGTCAATAACCCAATTGAAACCCGGTTGTGCAGTGCGTCCAACGCATCCATAAATGCCTCCTGAAAATTACATAAAACGCCGTGCACACCAAGATCCAGGGCTGCTCGGGCGGATCGCAGATTCTATCCTATTGGCGGACAAAAAATTATCTGAGACGATCGTCCGCATTCTGGCCGGATGGTCAATTAGCATCGCTTTCACCTACGGATAAGGGTAAACTTTGCGCCTGTCAGTGATCTAAGCCACGCATTTCCAATAGCGCATATCTTTACTGCGTTATTGGCGATCAAAAAATAGACGGGCACACTGAGAGCCGGCATTGATGCGGACGAGAAGAAAACAACAAGCTCCCATTTAACTCTTGCAGGAACGGTTGCCAACTGCCCCGTTTATTGCAGCACAGCTTTAATTAAGACCCAGCGTTCATGCAGAACCAGCCTGAAGAAACCAACAGCACAATCTCCGATTCCCGGTACCCGCTGTATTTTCGCGCTCTGATCTGTTTCGCGGCCTCCGGCACGCTTCTGAACAGTATCTCCTGGTCCTCCCTGTTTACACAGAGCGCCCTCCTGCCTCTGGGCATGGCAATCATACTGCTCGCTTACATTCCCCTCGCCTACCACATCAGCCGCCGGGCAATTCCTGATAACCACGAGGTAGTCCATCGCTGGCTGTCGTTTACTGACGCACTACTGGTCGGCATGGCAATGGCGCTTTCCAATTTCAGCCTGTTGCCAAGCCTGCTGTTCCTGACCATGGTGCAATTCAATGCGTTGACACTGGGCGGTGGGCGCAGCTGGTTTGAGCACAATACCGCCATGTTGCTCGGCGTGGGGGTTGGCTACCTGATACACCGCCCCGCCCTGGTGGTCAACGCGGACCTGAATATCAGTGCCGCCAGCCTGATCGGTGTGTTCACCTATTTCTGCTGTCATGCCTTTTATATGTTCAAGCAGATCTCCACCCTAAAGCGCGATAACGAGCAGCTGCAGAAAGAACAGCGCATCGCCAATCTCGCCAGTTACAAGCTGTCCCGCTACCTTCCCAAACGCCTGTGGCGTGCGGTAACCACCGGCAGGGAGAAAGAAATTGTCACCGAGCGCAAATTACTCACCGTATTTTTCTCCGACATCAAGGACTTCAGTCAACTGACCGAGGAGATGGAAGCGGAAACGCTGACACGACTGCTGAACAGCTATTTGACCGAGATGTCGCGCATCGTGGCCCACTATGGCGGCACCATCGATAAATTTATTGGTGATGCGGTGATGGTGGTATTCGGGGATGACCAGAGCAAGGGCCCCAAATCAGACGCCCTGCGCTGTGTAGCCATGGCGCTGGCCATGCGCAAACGTGTGCGGGAAATGATGCAGGAATGGTACGACCAGGGCATCTCCCACCCGCTGCAGATTCGCATGGGCATCAATACCGGCTATTGCACCGTCGGGGTTTTCGGCACCGCCGATCATCAGACCTATACGGTGATGGGGACTCACGTGAATCTCGCCGCGCGCCTGGAAAGTGCCGCAGAGCCCGGCGAGATTCTGATCAGCCATGAAACCTGGGCCATGATCAAACAGACCGTGATGTGCCGGGATAAGGGGCACATTACGGTGAAAGGCTTCAGCACTCCGGTCAAGGTGTACTCGGTTTCGGATCTGCGCAAGAACCTGGGTGGCCAACAGAGCTATCTGGAAGAACATGCGCCAGGCTTTGCGATGCACCTGGACCTGGAAAAAATCCGCAATTACGATAAAGAAAAAGTATTGAAAGCGCTTCAGAAGGCGCAGGCACAACTGAAGAGCAAGACCATTATTTAACGTCCAGGCAGTTGCTCCGCCTCGTGAACTTACTGTCGGGCAAAGCGCCCGGGAAAACAAATCTCTCCGGCCGATGTTCTCAAAGGATTGATATCCAGCCCACCCCGTCGGGTATAACGCGCGCACACAGTGAGGTGCTGAAAGTCTGCCAGCGCCTGCAGGTCGCAATAGATCCGCTCTACACAATGCTCGTGAAAATCCTGGTGTTCCCGGAAGGAGATGATGTAGGCCAGCAGTGCCTGCTGATCTAGCGCCGGCCCGGTATATTCGATACTCACGGTCGCCCAGTCCGGCTGGCCGGTGACCGGGCAGTTACTGCGCAACAGGTGACTGTAAAGAGTTTCCGCCACCGTCTCGCCACCGGCCACCAGTTTTAACAACCCCGCATCCGGCTGATACTGCCGGGCTTCGATATCCTGCTGGTCCAAACAGGTCCCAGCCGGGCGCTGCACTGCGAGCTCGGCATTTTCCACGTCATATAGGGTCACCGATACATCACTGCCTGCCGCGGCGCTCAGGTCCTGCTCCAGCACCCGGCGCACAGCGTTTTCGGACTCGAACTCGGTCTGATTCAGCGAGTTCAGATACAGCTTGAACGACTTGGACTCAATCATGAACGGACTGGAAGCCGCAAACCGGAAACGAGCCACGGCAACCTGAGGCACGCCCTTGGGGTTTAGCCAGGATAACTCAAAGCCCCACCACTCATCGGCGCCACTGAACGGAAGCGCCTCCCCATCCAGCCCCAATTGCGCACGGGACACAGCGCGGGGAATGGGATGCAGTAGTGTCGGATTGTATTTCGCTTCGTAGGTGGTCTCCTGCCCTAGGGGCAGGTTTTGCCAGTCTTCTCGGTTCATGTAATTTATTTAACCTTTCCGTTAGTGGCGCAGACGCTTACCGTGGCTCATTAAGTGCAAGGCCCACGCCGACAGCGCCGCAATAAACGCCAGGACACCGGCAAACGCCCAACCCACGTTGATATCGGATACACCCAGCACGCCGTAGCGGAAGGCATTCACCATATAGAGTATGGGGTTCAGCTTCGACAGCGCCTGCCAGAACGGTGACAGCAGATCGATGGAGTAAAACACCCCGCCGAGATAAGTCAGCGGTGTCAATACAAACGTCGGGATGATGGAGATATCATCAAAGCTGTTGGCAAAGATCGCATTAATAAAACCGGCAAGAGCGAACAGCACGGAAGTCAGGAACACAATCAGGATGGTAATGCCGATATGCTGCACAGACAGCGACGTAAACACCAGTGCGATCAAGGTTACGATCAGCCCGACAATCAGGCCGCGCGCAACGCCGCCAAGCACGTAGCCCGTCATAATCACCCAGTTGGGCGTGGGCGACACCAACAGTTCTTCCACACTGCGCTGAAATTTGGCGCTGTAAAAGGACGAAACCACGTTGCCATAGGAGTTGGTGATTACCGCCATCATGATCAGGCCCGGCACCACGAACTCCATGTAGGAATAACCACCCATCTCACCGATACGCTGACCGATCAGCGAACCGAAGATCACGAAATACAGGGACATGGTGATCACCGGTGGCACCAGAGTCTGCGGCCAGATGCGGGTAAAGCGGCGCACTTCGCGACGGAAAATGGTGGAGAAGGCTGTCCAGATTAATTGCGGGCTCATTATTCGGCCTCCTTATCCGCCGACGACGGCTGATTTTCAGCCAGCAGGGAGACAAACAGCTCCTCCAGCCGATTGGCGCGATTGCGCATACTGGTGACAGCAATATTCTGTGCACTCAATTGCGTAAACAGATCACTCAGAGACTGCCCCTTCTCGATGGTCACCTCAAGGCTGTGCTCGTCCAGCAGGCGCCCGTCAAATCCGCCAAAGTCCGGCGCCTTTTCCAGAGTCTCGCGCGTATCGAGAATAAACACTTCCCGACTCAGGGTTTTCAGCAGTGACTTGATGGAAGTGTTTTCGACAATATCGCCCTTGTCGATAATGGCGATATTGCGGCACAGGCTTTCCGCCTCCTCCAGGTAATGAGTGGTGAGAATGATCGTGGTGCCCTGGGCGTTGATTTCCTGCAGGAATTCCCACATGGAGCGGCGCAGCTCGATATCCACCCCCGCGGTGGGCTCATCCAGAATAAGCAGCTTGGGTTCGTGCAACAGCGCGCGCGCAATCATCAGACGGCGCTTCATGCCGCCGGAGAGCATCCGCGCCTGGGTACTGCGCTTGTCCCACAGCCCCAGTTTGCGCAGGTATTTTTCCGTGCGCTCCTCTGCCAGCTTGCGCGGCATACCGTAGAAGCCGCCTTGGGTGCAGACGATATCGAATACTTTTTCAAACTGGCTGAAATTGAATTCCTGCGGCACCACACCGAGCATCTGCTTGGCCGCCGGGAAATTGTCGTCAATATCGATACCGAATATGGACACACTGCCGCCGGTCTTGCGCACCAGGGAGCAGAGGATGCCGATGGTGGTGGACTTGCCCGCGCCATTGGGGCCAAGCAGGGCAAAGAAATCCCCCGGCTGCACATCAAAGCTGATGCCCTTGAGGGCTTCAAAGCCGTTGTCGTAGGTTTTCTGCAAATCGCGAATAGAAAGTGCGGCAGTCATAAAAAGTACTGAATCTGTAAAAGGTAGGCGCTATTCAACGCCTGCAGCGAAAACATTTCAACCGCGGGGTGGAAAGCACGGGAATTCGAGAAGCAGGTTCGCCAGAAAACAGGCAAAAAAAAGCCGCTCATAGAGCGGCTTTTTATTTTGGAGCGGGAAACCGGGTTCGAACCGGCGACCTCAACCTTGGCAAGGTTGCGCTCTACCAACTGAGCTATTCCCGCAATCCTGTGGTAAAGCTGCCAGAGCAGCTTCACAGCATTGGCATCCCCAAGGGGAGTCGAACCCCTGTTACCGCCGTGAAAGGGCGGTGTCCTAGGCCTCTAGACGATGGGGACATAGAACATTCTCAATCTCTTGGAGATTGAGTTTGGTAATCTGGAAACCATCTTGCGATCAATTTCCTTTTTACCTGCTCACTCGCAATTGCCAGTGAACAAAAATTGGAGCGGGAAACCGGGTTCGAACCGGCGACCTCAACCTTGGCAAGGTTGCGCTCTACCAACTGAGCTATTCCCGCGTGGCATCCCCAAGGGGAGTCGAACCCCTGTTACCGCCGTGAAAGGGCGGTGTCCTAGGCCTCTAGACGATGGGGACCCAGAAGCTTCTTTCGGTGCCGCTGTTTCGGTGAAGAAAGATCAGCAGTGCCTCAGAAGTGGTGCGCATTCTATGGACGGGCCGGGGGGCTGTCAACACCCGATTGAAAACTTTTTTACAAATTTTTCCTTTCCATACAGGCACTTACATAACCTGTGCACAAAACCCGCAGAAATACCCCGTCAAATTGACCCACTATTACTGCGCCACCTGCACACCTTCAGCCACCCGTCGCTTCAGCTGCCCCATAAAGGTCCGGATGGTCTCAGCATTGCTACCCAGGTCACGACTGCCGGTGCGGGATGCTGAGCGCATGTCAACCCGGGTTGAGATGGAAGCTGGGGACGCGTCCATGTTGTTGGTGCTGTTCTTGTCACTGCCCTTTGCGGCATCGCTCCGCTCACCCTCCGGCCGAATCCGCACCACTACATCCTGGGTGATACCGAGAACCGGCGTTCGCACCACGGCTTCCAGCGTTCCTTTCCCGGGCTGAACCGCAATGATGCGCCACCCCAAGTCCCGGGCGATCACTTCGGCCTGCGCAATGACCTCCGCGGGCTTCGCAGTCAAAACCAGTGGTTTGATATCCCCATACGCGGGTGTTTTCTGCTGAATCGCAGCGGCTACATTTCCCGGATAGTCAGGGCTGTGATCCCCCTCTTTGCGCAGAGACAACAGCAGGTCAAACTGGGGCGGGTCTTTGAGGTCGGTAGAGATATCGTACAACGCGGGGGTGCTGAGGTTCTGCTGGCCCACCAGCAGCAAAGGCAGGGCTACGGGTATCACCCCCATCAACATGGCCCAGAGCGCCGCCGATCTCGCCTCTGTGTGGCGCCGAACCATGCCCCAGAGGAATACCAGCATGGACAACAGCGCCAGCCCGACCATGCCAAGCCCGAGGGCAGCAAACACGGTAAATGACGAATCCAGATGCAGCAGGCCCACCCGCACGGCGACGACCGTAAGCGCTATGAGGGTCAATAGCAGCCACTGGCAGCGGTACAGCCAGCGGCTCCAGTGCCGCGGACGACCGGATCGCAGCATGTTGAAACTCCCCTTCAGGCCCCGGCAAGCCCGCTATTCGGGTTTCTCATCCGGGTTCAGTTTTACCGACAGTGAATTAACACAATAGCGCAAGCCGGTCTCGGTCGGGCCATCAGGGAAAACGTGCCCGAGATGACAGCCGCAATTGGCGCAGACGATTTCCGTGCGCTGCATGCCAAGACTGTTGTCCACCCGCTCTTCCACCACCCCCTGCTCCGCCTCAGCATCAAAACTGGGCCAGCCGCAACCGGCGTCAAACTTGGATTCCGCATTGAACAGCAGCTTGCCGCAACAACGGCACAGGTACTTGCCATCCTCGAAGGTATCCCAATACTCACCGCTGAATGGACGCTCGGTCCCGGCTTCCCGGCAAACGTGAAATTCTTCCGGTGTCAGGCGTTCGCGCCAGTAGTTATCGTCTTTTTCTTTTGCCATACTGTGACTCCTTTTTTGCCTGATAAGTCAGTATCCAGCGGCATTACCCTGCCCGGCACAACGCTTTGCGGCAGCACCCCAATCCCGGTGCCAACCCTTCGTCCGGCCGGTTACCCGCCAAGATGTAGCACAGCCTACTAGGTCCGAGCGTTTGGTAGAAACGATTTTGCCAGCCCGATGCCCAGCCGGACTTTCCGGTACCCGTGCTGTCGGAATGACGGAAATAAACCCTTAGCAACAAGCTCATACAAAGAACGCAGCAATGAAGGATATTCACAAGTCGGAAAAACTCCACGGGGTCTGTTACGAAATTCGCGGACCGGTGATGGAGCAGGCAACGCGCCTGGAAGAAGAAGGCCACCGGATCATGAAGCTGAACATCGGCAACCCGGCGCCCTTCGGCTTTGACGCGCCTGATGAAATCCTTCAGGACGTGATCTACAACCTGTCTCAGGCACAGGGCTATGTGGAGTCCAAGGGCCTGTTCGCGGCGCGCAAGGCCATCATGCACGAGTGCCAGGTACTCGGGGTGCCCAATGTGGATATCGACGATATCTACCTGGGCAACGGAGTGTCCGAGCTGATTTCCATGTCCACTCAGGCGCTGTTGAACAACGGCGACGAAATGCTGTTACCGATGCCCAATTACCCTCTGTGGATGGCCGCCACCAATCTCACCGGTGCTAAGGCGGTATTGTATCGCTGCGACGAGCAGGCCGACTGGCTGCCGGATATCGACGATATCAAATCGAAGATTACCCCGCGCACCCGCGGAATTGTGGTCATTAATCCCAATAATCCCACTGGTGCCGTCTACCCCCGCGAACTGCTGGAGCAGATTGTGGAAGTCGCGCGTCAGCACAACCTGGTGATTTTTGCCGACGAGATTTACAGCAAGATACTGTACGACGACGCTGAGTTTATTCCCATGGGCTCACTGGCCGAAGACGTGCTCTGCCTCAGCTTTAACGGTCTGTCCAAGTCTTACCGCCTGGCCGGATTCCGCTCCGGCTGGATGATCGTGAGTGGCGCCAAGCACCGGGCCAAAGGCTTTATTGAGGGCATGGATATACTCTCGTCCATGCGCCTGTGTGGCAATGTGCCAGCCATGTTCGCGGTGCAGACGGCGCTCGGCGGCTATCAGAGCATCAACGACCTGGTGTTACCCGGCGGCCGCCTGCGCAAACAGCGCGACCTCGCCTGGCGCATGTTGAACGACATCCCCGGGGTGAGCTGTGTGAAACCCAGGGGTGCGATTTACATGTTCCCCAAGATCGACCTGGACCGCCACAAGATAGAAAATGATGAACGTTTCGTGCTCGACTTCCTGCGTCAGGAAAAAATCCTGCTGGTACAGGGTAGCGCCTTCCATTGGGACGCACCGGATCACCTGCGGATTGTATTCCTGCCCCGCGCGGACGACCTGACCCATGCGGTGAGTCGACTGGGGCATTTCCTCGAGCGCTACTCAAGCTAACAGACCGTACACGGGAAATATGCTGGACGATCTACACATCCACGACTTTTACCGCGACGCGGGGAGAATACTGCTGGCGCTATTCCAGCAGTTTCCCGCACCGGCCACCATCTATGTGGAAGATATCGCCGGGCCGGATACGCCGGACGAATTCGGCCTGCACTCACCCCGCCACCTGGCCTGCCTCGGCGCCATGACCTGGTTGAAGGAATGCGGTTATATCAGCTTCACCCAGCTGGTGCGCCAGGAAGCAATTGAGGACGCCACCCTGTCCCACCGCAGTTTTCTACTGCTCGTGAGCCGGGGGGATGATGGAATGAGTAACGCGGAGAAACTGGACCAGGTGGTGCGCAGTGGGTCTTCTCCCCAGCTGGAAGGGCTGATAGTGGAGCTGATGCGCTCGCTCTAACGCTCTGTACCTTTTCTAAACCTGTAGGGTGGATAACCGAAGGGCATCCACCAAAATCCCACCGCAGTTGGTGGATGCGCTGCGCTTATCCACCCTACGGGGTCGATCAACTTCTTTTGAATTTCACGTGCAGCATTTTCAGCGCTGCATCAGGATCGCTATCGGGAAAATCCGGATTTTGCGGCAAGCGAGCCACCACGGAGTAACCCGGGTTCGCTGCCTCGATCAGCCCTCTAAAAAAGTGCTCGCTGTGGGCGGGTGAATTCAGCACCAGCAGTAAATCCGCTTCATCGGCGAGACAAGCCGGCAACTTCTCCAGCAGCTTCGCATAATTGATATCTACCTCAAATGCGCCCCGCTGTCGTGTCGGTGGATCTACCACCGCCAGCTGGAAAGGGCCACTGCGGTCGTAGCGTTTAAAATCTCGCACGGCATCCCGGGCAACAAAGCGAATCCCCTTCATCGGCAACTGGTTGAACTGATGGTTCGCCTGTCCGCGTTTCAATACGCCCTTGTTCAGGTCGATATTGAGAATCTCCAGGTCGCCGGCTGCGCGCGCCACGACCGAAAACGCACAGGTAAACGAGAACAAGTTCAGCAGCTTCAGGTTTTCTACCTTGCCGGCTTTTTCCTGCACCTGTTGCTCCAGCCACTGGCGCCCGGGTTCGATATCCAGAAAAAAGCCCACATTCTGGCGATCAAAAGTCAGCGGGAATTTCAGATCACCTCGATGCGCTACCGGTGCTTCCACGGGCTCCCCGCAGTGCCACTCAATCGGGGACCTGCGCAAGTAGCGCCGCTGCACTGCCACCCCGGAGTACCCGACTGGTTGCGCCAGCGACCACAAGGCCTCGACCAGCGCGTCCTCCCCTTCGTACTCCTCGAACAGGGTCACGAGCATCGCCGGGTGATAGCTGTCCACGCAGACCCGGTCCAGGCCGGGAAAACAGTGGCCGCGGCCATGAAAGAGTCGGCGGCTGTCTGGGGTATCCCCCACAGCGGGGTCAGTCAATTTACTGCGCACTTCCTGCAGCAGGGGTTCCCAATTCAAGGTGTCAATCACTCACGATTGTATTTGCGGGCACTTCACCACTGCCGTCGCCAGACAGAGGGTAAAGAATTTCGTCGCGGTAGCCGGTCACTACCCGTACAAAGCCACTCCAGGCTTCGTCCAGTTGCGGATCGCCGCTGTCGATCAACAGCGGGCGGCCACCCAGTTCGGTAATTTTGGTTTTGGTGGCGATCACCATCAGATTGTCGCGTCCGACGGCCTGCAATACCGATGGATTCAGTTGCTGGTTGCCGCGGCCAATCAGGTGTCCCTGGCCGCCGATGGCGGTGAGAATAATTTTTACCGGACGTTCACGATCATTCTCACGGTGCCGGGCAATCGCGTCATTGATCTGCGGTGCGCTCACATCTTTTTCCAGCAGCGCCCCTTGGCACCAGAGATCCACCCCCAGCAAGGTTCCATCACCACCGAGCTCACTCAATACAGCAAGGGTGGTGGATCCGGGGCCGAAAACGTAAAGCGTATCAGGGTCCAGCGCGTCTATTTCTTCAACAATTTGTGCGGCGATATCCGCAACCGCCAGCTCTTCCACCTCGCGCCCGGCATTTTTTACTGCCTGCAGAAAGTGGCCCTCTTCTGGCACCAGCAGGTCTCCGTAGTAGCGGGTACTTACCCTGCCCTCACGAAAAGACTTCTCGTCGATATCCCGCACCTCGTGCTGGTGCAGATCCACCAGTTCTCCGGCCATCAACCGGCGCAACACCTCACCGCCGGCACGGGGCGAAATGGCAAAACAGGCGGAGTGCATTTTGACACCGGCGGGAATACCCAGCACCGGGAAGGCATCGCCGAGGGCGTTGACCAAATTGCGCGCGGTGCCGTCGCCACCGGCGAAGACGATCAGGTCGGCACCGGCCGCGCGAATGGCCTTCGCGGCCCGCTCGGTGTCCTCTGGCGTCGAGCGATCACCTTCTGCCGTACCCACCACATCAACATTGAACCCGAGGGAGATCGCAAGCTGCTCCCCCATATCACCGGCGAAGGTGACAATCTGCAAGGCGCTACTGAATGGCTGTAGCGCAGCGAGTGCAATAGCTGCGCGCTTGTGTGACTCCGGCACAATACCTGCCGCAAGCGCGCGCTCCACGGTGTCGGCTCCGTCGCTACCTTTCAGCCCTGCGGGGCCACCGACACCGGCCCAGGGGTTGATGATGAGTCCGAGTTTTTTCAGTTTCACTTGAGCCCCAGGATGGCCAGTTGATTGCGGGTGGCATCGTCCAGATTGGGCGCTTGCGCCAGCTGGTAGTGGGAGAACTCCAGACGCTTCGGGTATTGCTTACGCAGGTGATCAAATGCAACTTTCATCGGTTCACCATCTGCTTCAGATTCCTTTGCAGCAGCACGCAGGTGGGCATCGTCTTCCCGTGGGTCATACATGGCCAGCAGCAGCTCGCGGATGGCGGCAAATCCCGATTGTTCCGTAACCAACGCCACGGCATCCGCTTGCGACGACTCAGCGGCAACCTCACCCGGCAAACCCAGGGCGCGGTCGAGCGCCTCGCGCACCATACGTGTGCCGGCCAGTTTTCCGTCGTGACTGTAACCCGCGATATGTGGGCTACCGAGATCCACCAAGTGCAGCAGATTCAGGTCTATGTCCGGCTCGTTTTCCCATACATCCAGAACCGTCGTGAATTTTTGCTCACGCTCGCACAGGGCCAGCAAGGCTTCGTTGTCGACGACGGCGCCGCGCCCCGCACTCATCAGCACGGCGCCGGGACGGATACATTCCAGAGCGCGACCATCCAGCATATGCAGGCTGGGATGCGGCCCATTTTTCACCAGCGGTGCGTGCTGACAGATCACATCCTGTTGCAGCACGATATCGAGACTGACGCTATCCGGGTTGTCGGTTTTCCAAGGGTCGTAAATTTTGCAGGGAATACCCAGTGCACGCAGCTTGCGCTGCAGGGTACCGCCAACATTGCCGCAGCCGATAATACCGAAGCTACGCTCGCGCCAGTCGATATTCAACGCCGCCAAGGCGCAAAATACATATTCCACAACGGAGTTGGCGTTGCAGCCGGGCGCCGCGCTCCAGGCGATGTCCCGCGCCTCCAGCCACGGGATGTCCAAATGGTCGGTGCCGATGGTACAGCTACCCACAAAGCGCACAGGCGTATTCGCAAGCAGCGCTTCATTCACTTCCGTCACAGATCGCACCAGTAACACATCGGCACCCATCAGCTGCTCCCGGCTTACTGTTCGTCCGGGAACGCGGGTGATGGTACCCAGCCCTCCAAACCACTGATCCAGACCGGGAATATTTTCGTCAGCGACTATGTTGAGGCGCGGTGTTTTTTGTGAACTCATCATCTATTGGGTGAAATCCATTGTGGTGGTAGAGGAGAACTCAAGCGGTTATACCCGCCCGCTCGGCGGACAATGTGCGTATAATTTTTTTCGCCAGCCCGGCGATACCGAATTCTTCTGCGAGCGCGATAGCGAAGTCAGGGTCAACCCCACCGCCACTTAAATCAGGCACTGTTACGTCCAGTGGTACGTCGTACGCTAACTGGGCCAACGCCAAAGACATCACAATCTGCTCGCGGTATTCCGCGATTTTTTCAACAAGCCTGGTTGCACCGCGTATGTTCAGTGTCGCAATTCTGTCCGGGCAGTCGATCAACTCTGCGACGGAGTCCACACCTCCCAGTAATTGCGCCGCTGTTTTCGGGCCGATGCCGGGTACCCCGGGGATATCGTCGACACTGTCACCAACCAGGGCCAGGTAATCCGCAATCTGCGACGGGCGTACACCAAACTTGGCAACGATTTCCCCGTCTCCAATATACTGGCCTGCGGCAAAGTCCCACAAAGCAGCGGCCCCGCGATCCAGTAACTGACCAAGGTCTTTGTCGCGGGTAACGATCAACGGTGCCGCACCCTGCTCCACGCAGATCCGGGTCAGGGTGGCGAGAATATCATCCGCCTCATAGCGGTCACTGGCGAAACTGACAATCCCCAGCGCTTCGGCCATTTCCCGGCAGGCAGCCAGCTGGAAGGCCAGCGCCTCGTCCGGAAGTACCCGGCTGCATTTGTAATCTGGATAGATCTCGTTGCGAAAGCAGCTGCCCAGGGACTCATCAAACGCACAGGCAATACCATCCGGCCGACTGTCCAGCAGATCGAGGAGGAAGTTGGTAAACCCGTACACCGCTTCGGTGGTATAGCCTGAGCGGCTTTCCCAGTTTGGCGGCAACGCGAAGTAGTAGCGGAAGATATAGACGGAGGCATCCACCAGGTAGATCTGCTTCACCGGAGGTCCTCCAGCCGGTAGGACCCTGGCTGCAAGGGGTCCGGCTGCCGGAAAGCCGCTGCCAGGGACTGCGCAAACAGGCGCGCGCGCGCATTCAAACCCACCAAACAGTTGCGCTGCACCTGTTGCCAGATGTCATGCCTGAAGGAATCACTGGGGCCCAGCCCCGCATCCAGATTATCGGCACTGACCCGGAAGCTCATGCCGCAGGCTCGCGAGAAAATCCACTCCAGGGCCTGGGGCTTGACCTCCACACGCTCGAATTCGATCTGCTGCGCTTCACTACGCCCGTCCGGAGCATACCAGTAGCCGTAATCAGGAAGCTGCCGGCGCTGCTCACCGGCCACACACCAGTGAGCGGCCTCGTGCAAAGCACTGGCGGGATAATCGTAGGAGAACTCGATCCGATGGCACTCCCCCGGGGCCGTCGCCGGACGGTAAAAGGGTTCGGTATGGCCTCCAACCAGGCACGTATTCAACGCTTGCGGCGCCGCGAAGCAGTCATTAAATACCCTGACTATCCGTTCAGTCACGGTTGACTCAGGCGTAGGGGGCTCGTCCCTCTGCACTGGGTCAGAGTGGTACGAAACTTGCCTTTTTGGTAAAGCTGAGGCTGTATCTGGCAAAACGTGTGGTCACTGTCGTGTTAAATCACAGGCGGCACGCCCGGTTGGCGCGGACTATAGCAGTGCCGACGGGGGGATCAAGGCCGGCGGCCGGGAGCCCCGGCCACCCGAGCTCAAGAGCGGACACCGGGTCCGCAACCACAACTTACCCGCTCAGCTAATTAGAGGAGGTACTTAGAGGCAAAGAACCCCATTCCGCTGGTTGTATTTATGCGGAACAGAATATACCTTTGAATATGGGGATACCGGAAACCTGCTGCTGCTCATTGCCATCCGTTGCGAGCGCTCTGGGTAGTTGTTTTCGGTTGCGGTACCGGCTTCCCAGGGAGGCAAAAAAGTTGCTCCCGGAGTCTGGATTTGGCGATGGCCGACAGGCCTTCGCACAGTATCTCTACGCCGGTTGCTTCTCAGAAGTACAAGACCTTCCGCCCTACTACCGGCCCTGCAAGGAGGTGCTCTATGACCGACCACAGTACTAACAACGTGGTTGACCTCTTCACCGGCAAGCCTATCGAGACTTCAGAGAACCTGCGGTTTATCCGTCTGTCTCCGGAGCTGGATGGCTTGGAAATGCTCTACTCCAACAGTTCCAGTGGAACAGATCTCTACAGTCTGAAAATCCTTTGCTGGGGGCTTCGTGCCAACGGTGAGGTAGTCGGGCTGGTTCCCTGGTTGAACTCCATCGTCGCCTGCCCGGATATTCAGGACCCTCTGGATGGACGGTTTGAAGGCTATTACGACTCTGGCATCGAGGAAATTTTCCACGAGCCACCCATCCATAAAATCGTCGAGCTGGAGACTGCGGCGGAATACTTCGAGTACGAAAGCAATCAGGCAGATGAAGTGGTTCAGGAGATCCCCGACACCATTGGTACCCATGCGGTGTTTATGGATGCGGATAAGGAGAATCTGACCCTTACGGAAGTCGTGAGCTGGCGCCTATTTGCCAGCGGAGAGATCCACGGCATGCTGATTGACCACAATAGTGTGGAGACTACACCGGTGCTCCCCGGGGACGATTGTCTGTACCCCGCTCAGGAGTCGGAGTGTTTCCGTTACTTCTTCCAACACCACATCGCCAACAAGATCAAATCCGAGGACCCTGAGGCCCTGGCTGCGATCGCGGCGCTTGTCACTTCGCCCTAACTTACTTCCCTCTCATACATGTAAAACAAGGGCGGCCAGTGGTCGCCCTTGTTATTTCAGGATTCTTTCGTTCCATTGTGGCGGCCAATCACCGGGTATAGGTTTTCAAAATCGCAGCGAAGTACCCACTGCGTGGGACCGGCTACCAATCATAGATTGGTGTCGTTCGGCTACGCGCGAAGCAGTGCTTCGCAAACGCTTGCCTCACCCATATATGCTCCGACGGTTTTGAAAACCTATACCCGATGCTCGGCCTTCGCTTCTGGCTACTGTGAGTCAGTCGGCTTTTTTGATCCAGTAGACAAACTCATCATTTTCCTCGGCGTGCTTCACAAGCTCATAACCCAGAAACTGGCAGAACTTGGGCACATCCCGCTGGGTGGAGGGGTCGGTGGCAAACATCTGCAGCACTTCGCCGGCGGCAACTTTGCGCACGGCGGTGTGGAGCATCATGACGGGTTCCGGGCACAGAAGGCCGCGGGCATCGAGGGTGTGGTGTGACTTCATAGAGCTATTGTCGGGGATTTGCACGGGCGCGTCATCTGGTATGGTAGAACTCATTGGTTTCGTCTTGGCAGTCTCGACGGGAAGAGCGACCATTGGCACCCAAGACTAAACTGCGTACACCGAGACAACCAATCCAGAGCCAGCAGGATTCAAACGCAGAAATGATTTATGTATTGATTGAGCGAGAAATCGCCGAAGACCTGGAAACCACCTACGAAGACGCGGCACGCAAGCTGCTGACTAATGCCTATCAGACCACCGGATTCGTGGATGGGCACACCTACACCGAGCTGGGTAACCCCCTGCGCCGATTTACCCTCTCCCGCTGGAAGTCGGTGCTGCACTGGCAGCAGTGGTACGACAGCGAGGAGCGGCGGGATCAGATGGCGCAACTGGCTCCAATGATGGCCAGCGAGGAGCGGATTACCATCCTTGAAGATGCAGCCATTGGCGCATCTGGTCAGCAGCCGTCTGCCAGTGTTGTGTCTGGGTAAAGCCGCTTGCCTTGCGTGGCTTGAAGTCGTGATCACCATCTTCGAGCCAATGCAGGCCGATACCGGAGCCCAACGGATACTCCGCCACTTCGTCCCGGCTGCCGAGCTTATCCCGGCTGCCCTGAATAATCACAAGCGGGCAGGTCATCGGGCGCAGGTGGTCGGTCCGCAATTTTTCCGGTTTCCCCGGGGGGTGAAATGGGTAACCCAGGCATACGGCGCCGGCAATCGCGCCCTTTTCGACATTTTTCTGCGCCAGCATGCTCGCCACGCGTCCACCCATGGATTTTCCACCAATAACCAGGGGCACCCCCGGAAACTCGGCATTCGCCCGGTCTATCTGCTCCTGAAAAAATGCCTGTAATACGTCCATTTTGTTGGGAGGCCGCCGTTTACCGGTGAGTCGACGTTCTGACATATACGGGAATTCGAAGCGAATAACACCCACTCCCCGCTGTACAAGCAATCCAGCCATAGCCTGCATAAAATCACTGTCCATCGGTGCCCCGGCACCGTGGGCGAACAGGAACCAGGTGCAGGGAGTGGACTCAGGTCGATCGACCAGCCAATCGGCAGGCGCGGCCATCAGTAGCCTCCGTCCTTTGGAAGGTCTTCCGCCAGAATCAGGTTAATGGACTCTTCCCCCGGCTCGAACCAGATCACCACGGTTTTGTTGTCCAGCTGGCGGCGCAGGTTCGCAACCTTGTCGGTCAGGCTCACCTCCCGCTCTCCGTAATCGGTGCCGTCGCGAGTTGCGTATTCCTCCAGCAGATTCTGCAGGGTGTCCGGGTCCAGTTGTTTGTAGGGAATAATCATGGTTTGCGATTCAATAAATACACGGATATTGATGGATGGCTCGACAACAAAAAAATGCCCCGAGCGTTCCGGCTCGGGGCATCTTATCGTAACGCCTGTATCAGGATCGAATCAGACTGTCGCAAGGAACCTATATCAACTATCCGATATTCACGACTTCGGCTTGCGGAACCGCAAGGTCATGCGATCACTCTCACCAATGGCCTGGTATTTATCCTTATCCTCGTCACCGAGGCGCAGTGACGGTGGCAAGGTCCAGACACCCTTGGGGTGGTCCGCAGAGTCTTTGGGGTTGGCATTCACTTCGCTCGCTTCTTCCAGTACAAAACCGGCCTTGGTCGCCAGCTCAACCACGTAGTCCTGGGTCATATAACCGCTGGTTTTCATGGCGTCGCGCTCGGTACCCGGCTTGGCCCGATGCTCCACGACACCCAGTACACCACCCGGTTTCAGGGCTTTATAGAAGGATTTGAAAGCGGCGGCTTCGTTGTCACCACGCATCCAGTTATGCACATTGCGGAAGGTCAACACCGCGTCGGCGGAGCCCGCCGGGGCGATCTCGGTGTCTTTACCCGGCGCAAATTCGGTCAGCACGATATGACCGTGGGTATCTTTCTCCTCCGCCAGCCACTTTTCAAAGTTCTCACGGGAGCGCTTGAAGTAACCCACATCGGTATCTTTGGGGAAGTGAGCCGCGTAGAGCTTGCCCTCATCGCTCAGTAGCGGGGACAGAATCTCCGTGTACCAACCACCGCCCGGCCAGATTTCCACCACGGTCATATCGGGCTTGATCTGGAAAAACTCGAGGGTTTCCGCGGGATGGCGGTACTGGTCACGCTGGGTGTACTTTTCCGTGCGCTTTTCGTTGGCGACAGCGTCTTTGATGGGATCGGCCTGTACGGTACCTGCGATAGTCATGGCACAGGCCATACCGGCGAGCCAGTGAGTCAGTTTCATCAAGAATCTCCCAAGTGATTCAGGTGGTTGGAATTATTTTCTGTACTCACGGATTCAACACGTTGACCGCCGCCATGTAAAGGCTACTGAGTGGCATTCTCGGCTAGTTGAGGCCTATTCACGTTTTTTGCCCACTGGGGCTCTCACTGGCTACAATTCACCAAATTGTTATCTGTGCCAGGAAGGATGTCCCTATGCAACAGCACCTCGTCATTTCGATCATCAGCGACGATAAACCCGGTGTGGTGGAGATGCTCTCCTCTGCGGTGGCGGAGAATGGTGGCAATTGGGAAGACAGCCGGATGGCGCACTTTGCCGGTAAGTTCGCGGGCATCCTGCGAGTGAGTGTGACGGCGGATGACTGCGCGCGCCTGCGGGAGGCCCTGCAGAATCTGGCGGGTGACGATTTCAAACTGCAGATTGAGGATGCTCTGGCGGTGGCGGCGGATACTCGTCAGACGTTGCAGTTGAAGTTGGTGGGTAGTGATCGACCGGGGATTGTGAAGGAGATTTCCCGTGCCCTGGCGGCACGCAAGATCAATATGGAGACACTGGATACCCGTTATGGCAGTACGCCGTGGAGTGGTGAGCCGCTGTTCTCTGCGGAGTGCACGATCAGTGTGGCGGAGGATGTGAGTATCGATGGCCTGCACGATGAACTCGATGAGATCGCCGATGAGCTGGGTGTCGAGATAGACTGCGAAGAGACTTCCTCCGCGTTATAATCCGCGCCTAATTGTTGGACCGTGGCCAATTCAGACCTCTAGCCTCTGGGTTCTTAAGCTGCTTCTGGGCGGTGCCGGTATCGGGTACTGCCTTTCGAGACACAAGCTAGGCGCCCCCCGGTAACCCATCCCTGGGGGCTCTGCACCGCCATCCTTGGCGGTGAAGGTCTCGCAAGGCAGTACCCGACACCTTCACGTTAACCGCCTGTAGTTCAGCCGCAGCTACTACTACCCCATTGCATACATGTTCAAAATCGTCCTCTACCAACCAGAAATTGCCCCAAACACCGGCAATATCATCCGCCTGTGCGCCAATACCGGCGCCGAGCTGCACCTGATCGAACCCCTGGGGTTTGCGATGGATGACAAGCGTCTGCGCCGTGCGGGGCTGGATTACGCCGAGTACAGCCGTGTGGTGCGCCACCGGGATTGGGCGGCATTTGTGGAGGCGGAGCAGCCGAAGCGGGTATTAGCGCTGTCCACCAAGGGCAGCAAGCCGCACTCGGAGGTTGCATTTGAGGTGGATGATGCGATTGTCTTTGGGCCGGAGACGCGCGGTCTACCGGCGGAGTTTCTGGCAATGACGGGGCCGGAGAATACGCTGCGTATTCCCATGTGCCCCAACAGCCGCAGTATTAATCTGTCCAACGCGGCAGCCATCGTTATTTATGAGGCCTGGCGTCAGCTGGGCTATGTGAACGCTCAGTAGATTATGCAAACAACAGACAGTTCCCACGATACGTCCCTGGCCCCAATCGGGCTGTTTTACGGTTCCAGCACCTGTTACACGGAGATGGCGGCGGAGAAGATTCGCGATCGCATCGGTGAGGAGTGGATCGATCTGCACAATGTGGCAACGGACGATGTGGCGCTGATGCAGGAGTACGATTTTCTGATTCTCGGTATTCCGACCTGGGACTACGGCGAGTTGCAGGAGGATTGGGAGAATTGCTGGGATCAACTGGCGACGCTCGATCTGAGCGGCAAAAAGGTGGCCTGTTACGGACTTGGCGATCAGGAGGGGTATCCGCAGTGGTATCAGGATGCACTCGGTTATCTGCACGCACAGGTCGTCGCTGTGGGGGCCAAGGCGGTAGGTTACTGGTCTGCAGATGGCTATGACTTTGAGGAGTCCAAGGGATTGACGCCGGATGGCAGTCAGTTTGTGGGGCTGGCACTGGATGAAGAGAACGAGTTTGATCGCACCGATGAGCGTCTGGACCAGTGGTGTGCTCAGGTTATGCGCGAGTTTGGCCTAGAGAGTGGCCTAGAGAGTGGTCTAGAGAGCGGGCTAGATGCTTGATGTGACATCTGCGATATGAGCAGCCAAGATCAGCGTTCTGTTTGCCACGCACAATTGGCGTGGCGCGATAACGGCCAACCGGTTTCCAGTGCCTTCGACGATATCTATTTTTCCACCGCCTCGGGACTGGAAGAAACCCGCCATGTTTTTCTCACGCAGAATTACTTGCGCGAGCGCTGGGCGGCACTATCGGATGATGCTGTATTTACCATCGGCGAAACCGGCTTCGGTACCGGACTGAATTTTCTCGCAGCCTGGCAGCTTTGGAGAGATACCGCCCCCGCCTCCGCGCATCTGCACTTTGTCAGCGTGGAGAAGTACCCCCTGCACCCCCGGGATCTGGCGCGGGCACTGGCCATGTGGCCGGAACTGACACCGCTCAGCGCTCATCTGATCGCCAATTACCCCGCCCAGCTCGCACCCGGTGCGCACCGCATTGTGTTCCCGGGCAATGTGCATTTGACCCTCGTCATTGGTGAGGCCAGCCGCGGGTTTGAGTCGCTGGCCCTGGAAGACGCTGACCGGGACCGACAGATGAACGCCTGGTTTCTGGATGGCTTTGCACCATCAAAGAATCCAGAGATGTGGAGCGAAGCGCTGTTCAAATCCATCGCGGTACTGAGTGCCGGGGGCGCGACATTTGCCACTTTCACCTGTGCCGGGATTGTGAAGCGCGGTTTAAAGTCCGTGGGCTTTGCGCTGGAAAAGGTGCCGGGGTTTGGACGCAAACGGGAAATGTTGCGGGGCCATTTTGCCACCGGAGACGAAGCCGGTGGCAAAGGTATCTATTCTGCCACTCCCTGGCACCTACCCCCCTCTCTGGCAGGCAAGCCAGAACGCATTGCCGTGATCGGTGCCGGCATCGCCGGCGCCACCACAGCACGAGCGCTGGCGGCAAGGGGTTTTCAGGTTACGGTTTTCGAAGAGGGCAGCAACCCGGGCAGCGGCGCCTCGGGAAACGATCAGGGTATTCTGTACGCAAAGCTCTCCCCCAAGCCCGGCCCCAACGGCGATTTCAATCTCCAGGCCCTGCAGTTTGCCCAGCGCTTCTATCCGAATACCTGCCCTCAGGCGGCACACTTTGACGGCCTGTTACAACTGGCACAAACGGAAAAAGAGCAGCAGTTACAGCAGCAGATTTGCCAGCAACTGGATTTGGACGGCAGCAGCCTGCTGGCACAACCGGTGACCGCAGAGCAAGCCTCGGAACTCGCCGGCGTAGCGCTGGATTTCCCAGGGTTGTATTTTCCAAGGGCTGGATGGCTGCAACCCAAGCTGGTCTGCAGCAACCTGTTACAGCATGACCGCATTCACGTCCGCTTCAATACCCGTGTCATCAAGGCTCAATTCCAGGCAGATCAATGGCAATTGCAGCTGGACAGCGAAAATCAGCCGCAGTGTTTTGATGCCCTGATTCTCTGTATCGCCAACGCTAATCGCCAGTTTCCGCAAAGTGCTCCCCTGCCCCTACAACCGATCCGCGGCCAGGTCTCTTTTGCGAAGGCAACACCCGCCACAGAAAAGTTGAAGATCGCTCTGTGTGGCGAAGGGTATATTGCGCCGACGACAATTGCGGAGGGCACACAACGGGCCGAATACCACAGCTTCGGCGCCACCTTCAAACTCAAGCAGACGGAAACGGACGTTCGCGAAGTGGAACACCGGGAAAATATGGAAACCCTCGGCACACTACTTCCGGAATTTGAGAAAGCGTTTGACGGGCAGCCCCTGGAGGGTCGCGCAGCTCTGCGCGCTGCCACGCTGGATTACCTGCCGATGGCAGGGCCGGTGGCACAGTGGGATGCACTGGAAAGTACCTACTCTGCCCTCAGAAAAAATCGCAAGCAGCTGATTCCTGAGCGCACACCGTACCAACGCAACCTGTACGTGCTTACCGGGCTGGGTTCCCGGGGCTTTACCTATGCGCCGCTGGCGGCAGAGATACTGGCCGCATGGATCAATAATGAAGTGATGCCGGTATCGGTAGACCTGGTGAAGGCGCTGCACCCGATGCGTTTCGCGATTCGCGCTCTGGGTAAAAACAAGCCGATCTGAGGTTCCCTAGGCTTTCTCTTCCAGGGCCGGGGCAGCGAGCAGCTGGCCGCTTCCTGAACCACAGGCGACGATCGATTTCATGGCTGCTTCCACCGTCACATGGGGCAGGATGTCAACACACTCGGGGGGCAGGTGATACACAAATCCCGATGTCGGCACCGGCGCGGTGGGTACATAGACGGTGAAGTGGCCATCGGCGTGGGTGGATGTCACGATTGCGGTTACCGACAAAGGGTTGTCCGCACCGTGAATCCGGGCCCGCGCCACCGGCCCCGACAGCACGCCCTCGGTACCTCCGCCACCAATAAACTGCAGCACCAGTTCCTTGATAGTGTTGTAACCGGGTGCCAATTTACCCAGCCAGTGATCCAGGTGACGGTGCACCCAGCGCCCCACACTGGTTTTCACTAACAGTCCAATGAGAAAGCAGAGCCCCAGAATCACCGCTATCACGATCAGGCGGGCAAAGTTATCCTTGAACTCTGTATGTGCCTGCATCCACTCCGTGGCCGGTGCCACCAATGCACTGATCTGCCCAAACAGCCACTGGAACAGCAGGAAAAAAATGGCGATTGGCAATACAACAGCCAGGCCACCTAACAGGGTCAGCGTAATAAATGTTTTAATTCTGGTCATCTTGGTTCTAATAGCTGCACGAATTGTTATGGAACGCCGGTACTCCACCGGCAATTACCGGGAAGTCCGAATCAGACCATGAAAGCCGCCCTCACCGCTCTGCTCTTGCTCACACTGTGTGCTTCCGCTGCAGCCACCCCCTATCCTCGGCTGGTGGAGCATCAGCTACTCGAGAGCAAGTCACGCCCCGCGGACCACTTCACCCAGGGCCTGTATTTTGACGGCGAACGCTGGTTGGAAAGCAGCGGCCTCTACGGCCGATCCTGGCTCGCGGAGTATACCGATCCCGGCGGCAATCCCGTAAGGCGCAAATGGCTGGCAAGCGATCGTTTTGCCGAAGGCCTCGCGGTTTTCAATAATTACCTGTATCTGCTCACCTACCGTGCCGGTGAACTGCAGATCTACGACCGCGCCAATTTTCAACTGGTACACCTGCTGCATTATTCTGGGGAAGGTTGGGGACTCACCAGCGACGGCGAGTCACTGATCATGAGCAACGGCAGCGACACACTCAGTTTCCGTACGCCCGATGGCTTCCGGGTGACCCGCCGGTTGAAAGTGACCGGCGGCGGGGAAGATTGGTCGCGACTCAACGAACTGGAGTACGCAAACGGATTGATCTGGGCGAATATCTGGCAGGACACCCGGATTATCGCTATCGACCCGGGCTCCGGGGAAGTTCAGGGATGGGTGGACCTGAAAGCGTTGCAGGATGACAGCGTGCCCGGGCGGCGGCATGTGGACGCCGTAGCCAATGGTATCGCATGGGATAGAGCGCGCAACGGGCTGTGGGTAACGGGAAAGTTGTGGCCCAAGCTTTATCTTATTCGCCCCGACGGGCTTGGATTTGACCGGGAAAGCCAGGACGCCCCCGAAAATTGAAGGTAGATTATCCGCCCTCGGAATCCGTCAGTTCCGGTAGTAATCAATCACCGTCAGAAGTCCTCCGGGACGAAGCATCTCAAGGGCCGGGCCACGGACCTGCAGGCGGTATCCGCGCTGCCGGCGCTCCAGGGTCACACCATCCGCACCGCGACCGCCGTCGAACAGCATTGCGTGGTCACCATTGGCGGCACGCCACTGAACCCCTTCCACATTTCGCATCCCCGGCAATTCGATAGTCACCGCCTGCAGATCGCCGGGTAGCTCGCGCATTTCCATACGCGCAATGCCCGAAGACGTCGCGAGAGAGTAATTGAGCTGGTGTGCGGGGGCCGGCTTCCAGCCGAGATGGGTATCTGCCACTGCGGATTGGGCAAGACTGCGCGGATTGATCGGCTCCGGGGCCGAGCTTACGCAACCGGCCAGGCCAATCAGTAAGGCAGTAACGCAAGTACAGGAAACTGTTTTAGACGTCGTTGTCGATGCGCGCATAGCATTATCCCTGTCTATGTCAGCGGTGCACGGATTATAGTTCAAGTTCGCATTAATTGAAGGATTCGCGCGCCATACTGGTGGCAGGGCGCGCCATTTTTTAGGGGTGCCCGGTGGCCGAAGCTGTTCGCCTCTGACAAGATTCAGGCGGTATACTGCCGCCCATGAATGACACTGCCCCCCCTGCACCTCCCTCGCCTCGTTACATCTTGGAGCACACCTTCGGCTACACCGAGTTCCGCGGTGACCAACAAGCCATTATCGAAACCCTGGTGGATGGGCAGGATGCTCTGGTCCTGATGCCAACCGGCGGCGGAAAATCACTGTGTTACCAGATCCCCGCCCTGGCGCGCCCTGGCTGCGGGGTAGTGATCTCCCCCCTGATCGCCCTGATGCAAGACCAGGTCGAGGCACTTACTGCGGTGGGGGTAGCAGCGGCCTTCCTGAATTCATCCCTGGACTATCAGCAGGCGCAGGCTCTGGAAGCGCAACTGTTACGCGGCGAGCTGGACCTGCTCTATCTGGCGCCAGAACGCCTGCTGCAGCCGCGAACCCTGGATCTGCTGGGCCAGGCCCGCATTTCGTTATTCGCCATCGACGAAGCGCACTGCGTCAGCCAGTGGGGGCACGACTTTCGTGCCGACTACTTGCAGCTTTCCTGTCTGCATGAGCGTTTTCCCACCGTACCGCGGGTGGCGCTGACGGCCACTGCGGACCAGCGCACACAAAAAGAGATTGCCCGGCGCCTGGACCTGGAAAACGCCCGCCATTTTGTCAGCAGTTTTGACCGACCAAATATCCAGTATCGAATCGCGGCCAAGAACAACCCCAAGCGTCAACTGCTGCAGTTTCTCAATGAAGAGCATCAGGGCAACGCCGGGGTGATCTACTGCCTGTCTCGCAACAAGGTAGAAGCCACTGCGAGCTGGCTGCAACAACAGGGTTTTAACGCGCTGCCCTATCATGCGGGCCTCTCCGCCGAGGTGCGGGCGGATCACCAGCGCCGCTTTCTGCGTGAGGAGGGCGTCATCGTGGTCGCCACGATCGCCTTTGGAATGGGTATCGACAAGCCGGATGTCCGCTTTGTCGCTCACCTGGACCTTCCCAAAAGTATCGAGGCTTACTATCAGGAAACCGGCCGAGCTGGCCGCGATGGGGAGCCGGCATCGGCACTGCTGCTTTACGGTCTCGAAGACGTGGTAAAACTGAGCCAGATGGCGAGCACCTCGGAAGGCAGTGAAGAACACAAGCGCCAGGAGCGTCAGCGACTGGATGCCATGCTGGGTCTGTGCGAAATCACCAGCTGCCGGCGCCGCGCCCTGTTGCGGTACTTCAATGAGGCACTATCGGAGGATTGCGGCAATTGCGATACCTGCCTGACGCCGCCCGTCACCTGGGATGCCAGCGAAGCGACCCGCAAGCTGATGTCATGTATTTACCGCACTGGTCAACGTTTCGGCGCGGCCCATGTGATTGATGTACTACGGGGTGCCGATACAGAAAAAATTCGACAGTTTCATCACAATCAGGTTTCCACTTACGGTATCGGCGCCGACCTCAGTGCCAATGAGTGGCGCGCAGTGGCGCGACAACTGGTTGTACGCGGCTACCTTCGGGTCAATCCAGAGGCGTTCAATGCCCTGCAACTCACCGAGCTATGCCGCCCGGTACTGCGCGGAGAAGAATCTGTGCAACTTCGCACCCTGCCCAAAGCCGCCAAGCACTCCGGTGCTCCGGAGCGCGGCCGCGCGCGCGCGGCGGTGGAAATCTCGCAAGAGGATCAACCTCTGTGGGATGCCCTGCGCGACCTGCGTAAATCCATCGCCGAGGAGCTGGGTGTACCACCTTACGTGGTATTCCACGATGCCACCCTGCGGGAGATGCTTAGCGCCCGGCCGCGCAATGCGCAGGAAATGCTCGCGGTTTCCGGCATTGGCGACAGCAAACTGGCGCGATTCGGTGACCCCTTTCTCAAGCTGTTGTCAGAATTTGATACGGTCACCGAAGCTGACACTTAATAACCTGTCCGTGTGCGGGCATATCGGGAATGATTTGCGGCCAAGCTGAATAACAACCAATAAAGGGTCCCGAGGGATCGCTGTTGAGGTGTCGACTCGAAATGAAAAAAATAATTCTGAGCCTCCTTGTCGTCATCGCGGCTTTAATTCTTGCACTCGCGCTTCTAGCGCCCCGGCTACTGGGGTTTTCCATAGCCGAGCTGGGTAATGCCGTGCGGGTTTCTACCGGCATGGGGGCAAAGCTCGCCTGTTCCGGGCGCTATCTCTCCGGCTTTGACCACACGCGCAACCTCAATGACCTGGCATCCTATTCTCCAGCAAACCGGTTACTGGACCTGCATTACGACGATCAGGCTGGGCGGGTTACCGCGACCCTGATGGGAATGGGCGAAACCAGTGCGACCTTTCGCCCCGGTCTCGGCTGCACACTGGATATCGGCGATACGAGCGCACTGGACGGGGTGACGGTAGCTTCGGTAGTTGCGTCCCAGGCACCCTGGCCCCACGGAAACTCCGCCCCCGATATCATCCCTTCACTGCAGGAGACGCTGGACGACATTCTCCGGCAGGACAACAGCGCAGGGCTCAATACCCGCGCCCTGGTTGTGATACAGGATGGAAAGCTGGTTGCAGAATCCTACGGTGAAAAGATTACCCCACAGACACCACTGCTCGGTTGGTCCATGGGTAAGAGCCTTACAGCGATACTGGTTGCCCGGTCGCAGGCCGTGCAGCCGGAGATAGACATATCCTCGCCGTTGTTCCCACATTGGCAGGACGAACGCCGCCGGATAAGCCTGGAAAACCTGCTACAGATGACTTCCGGGCTGGCTTTCGATGAAACCTACGCTCCCGGCAGCGATGCCACTAAAATGCTGTTCGGCGCCCACAGTGCATCGGATATTGCCATGCAAAGCCCGCTGGCACACCCACCGGGGGAGTATTTTTCCTATTCATCCGGCACTACCAATCTTCTTGCTCGCTGGGTATATGACCAGCTGGGCGCGCGTCCCCAGACAAATGTGGATTTCTTTCAGCAACAGATTCTCACCCCCCTGGCCATGAGCAACACCACCTTTGAGGTGGATGCCAGTGGCGTATTTGTGGGGAGTTCCTACATTTATGCCTCCGCCCGAGACTGGGCGCGCCTTGGTTTACTGATGCTGAATGGTGGAGACTGGAACGACGCTCCTCTGCTGCCCGAGGGCTGGGTCTCTGCGGCCAGCCAGCCCAATACCAGCACAAACGAACCACGCTATGGGTACCAGTTCTGGTTGAATGGCGGAGGTGAAACCCTGCGATTCCCAGAACTGCCCGAAGACAGCTACTTCATGCTGGGCAACCGCGAGCAGGCGGTAATGATTTCACCGTCCACCAGAACCGTGGTGGTTCGCCTCGGCTGGACCCGTGGCGACTACCCTACCGGCAAGAACTTCGCGCGACTGCTGCCCTGAGTAAATACCCGTCGCGCAATATCCCATGAATACCACGGCACCGCCGGCGCCAGCCCCTGCCAGCCCCAGAAAGAACCCCGGTGTCCGCGCTGCTCATCCCCCAACCACACGCAGACCCGGTTTAGCGCTGCAAGCGACGGCCAATGTCGTTACAATCGGCCCCCAAATTTCAGCGCCGCAAACGCCCCCGGTCGCGCAGCCGGGTGAACGGCCATTCAGTAACATCAAGGAAACCCATGATTCTTGCCTCGCTCGCCATTATTGCCGGATTTCTGCTGCTGATGTGGAGTGCCGATCGATTCGTCGATGGTGCTGCCGCCACTGCCAAGCACGCGGGAATGCCGCCACTGCTGATCGGCATGGTGATTGTGGGCTTTGGTACCTCAGCACCAGAAATGGTGGTATCTGCAATGGCGGCGCTGGACGGCAGCCCGGGCCTGGCACTGGGCAATGCCTACGGCTCCAATATTGCCAATACCGGTTTGATCCTCGGTGCCACAGCGCTGTTTATTCCGCTTACCGTCAACAGCAAAATCATCCACAAGGAACTGCCCCTGCTGTTGATCATTACCTGTCTTACCGCGGCATTCTTCTGGAATGGGACCCTGAGCCGAGCCGAGGGGCTGATACTGCTGGCAGGCTTTTTCGGCGTGATTGGCTGGTCGATTTATTCCGCAATCAAGGGAAAAGGCGACCTGATCGAAAGTGGCATGCAAGACAATCTGGAAGAGCACGACATGCCGCTGGGCAAGGCGATCTTCTGGGTGATAGCGGGCCTGATCCTGCTGATCATCAGCTCCCGCATGCTGGTATGGGGGGCCGTGACAATCGCACATCAGCTGGGCGTCAGTGACCTGATCATCGGACTGACGATTGTTGCACTGGGGACCTCATTGCCGGAACTGGCGGCAACGCTGGTTGCGGCAAAAAAGGGGCAACACGATATTGCCATTGGCAACGTGGTGGGCTCCAACATGTTTAACCTGTTGGCAGTGGTGGGCATTGCCGGAACCATTGCCCCCATGCCCGATGTGCCCCATGAACTTATCACCCGCGACTGGCCGATGGTGATGGGGCTGACCATCGCACTGTTTGTGTTTGGCTACGGGTTCGGCAAACGACAGGGGCGTATCAATCGGTTCGAGGGCGGCGCCCTGCTGACGGCCTATGTTGCCTACACCGCCTACCTGATCTATGAAATCACCAGTACCGCAGCGGCAACCTGACGTGATTGAATCACGCTAGCGGCGTTCAAGGCGCCGCACCCGTGCGCGGAGCTGTTCAATCTCATCCAACAGCTCCAATGCCAATGCCGCGCCCGCGTGATTTACCCCAAGATCCCGCTCCAGCCGGTACACCCGGCGCACCCGGCGGACACAGATACCACTAAATCGCAAGCCTGTACCTTCCTCCCGCGCATCAATAACCCCCTGCTCGACCATCGCCAGCACCTGCTCTGCACTCAGGTTGCAGGCGCGACACAGCTCTCGCAGAGTAAGTATGCTGTGCTCATCCAGCACTTCCGCAAGAATGTCTTCTGACTGATTACCCGATGGCATGGTCATGCACCTCCTCGGCTATCTGAACGGCGGGGATCAAACTGGAAATGATCGCGAAACTGACGATAGGCCTCGCACTCTTCCTCACTGTGGGCGGGCGGCGTGACGATATCCAGAACCACGAATAAATCTCCCGGTTCTTTCGCCGGGAGGCCCTTGCCCTTCAGGCGCAATTTACTGCCACTTTTACTATTTGGCGGCACGGTAAGATTGAGCGCCCCGTCCGGTGTCGTCACAGGTACTTTTGCGCCTAACGCTGCCTCCCAGGGAGCCACCGGCAGTTCCATATACACTGTTTTACCCTCCACACTAAATCGGGAGTGGGGGTTGAAAACAATTTCGAGATAAAGATCGCCGGCTTTACCATTGCCAATACCCGGCTGCCCCTGACCCGCAAGGCGCATTTGCTGACCTTCGGTAACCCCCTTGGGAATGGTGACGTTAAGCATGCGCTCTTTTACCACCGGGCGGCCGTCCGCACCCAACTCAGAGTGCTTGAGCGTAATCTGCCGCTTGCTGCCCCGATAGCTATCTTCGATATCAATGGCGATACGCGCGTGAGTATTTTCTCCCTGGGCATGGAATGCCTGACCTCCCCGGCTGAATCCGCCCCCCTGAAAACCACTTTGCCGAAAGCCGCCCCGCCCAAACAGGCTCTCAAAAAAGTCGCTGAAGGCTTCCGGGTCCGCTTCGGTATAGCCTCCCCCGCGAAACTCAAATCCCTGATCCCAGTCAGGCGGCGGATTAAAATCTTCACCGCTATTCCAGTTTTTTCCGAGTTGGTCGTATGCGGCACGCTTTTCCGGGTCTTTCAACACTTCGTAGGCTTCATTCACTTCCTTGAAGCGATCTTCCGCATCATCCTCTTTACTCACATCCGGATGGAATTTACGCGCCAGCTTGCGATAGGACTTTTTGATTTCATCCTGTGATGCTGTGCGCTCTACACCCAGAATTTGATAGTAGTCGCGATACTCCATGGACGATTGCCATTTCTCGATGATGATCGATGAATGAAAAAAGGCACCCGAAGGTGCCCTTTTCCGTTCTTCCTTGAACGCTACTCGCTAAATCACAATAAGTGATCAGAAGGAGTAACCAACACCCAGGTTGAATACCCAGGGGCTGTAATCTACGTCGTCGGATACGCTCAGGCGCGGATTACGCGGCAGAGTGGTATCGGTGTAGTAGGTGGTCAGATCGGTGTCGGCGTCGATGTACAGTACCGCGGCATTTACCAGGAAGGCGCTGTCACGGCCAAAGCGGAAGTCCACACCCAGCTGACCAGCAATACCCCAGGAGTGACCCAGGCCGTAATCCACATCGCGGATGCCCAGATCCGGTTCCCAGTTGTTGATATCGTCGCGGAATTCACCGCGCAGATGCTCATCACTGAAATCGGTGTAGTTCACACCAATGCCGATGTAGGGCTGGCCCATGCAGTCGCGGCTCAGCGGATACCAGTTCAGGAACGCATTCGCATAGCTGGCATCGAAGCTGCCTACGCGGTAGCGGTCAGTGTGGTAAGTGATATCGCCGTAGCGAATATCTTCAATGTCCAGATCGTGCTGGGTTGAACCGATATACATCAGTTCTACACCCCAATGCTCGACCGGCAGCCACGCACCGGAAATATTCCAGGTGGTGTCGGAATCGACATCAAACTTTGCAGTGCTGTAGCGATCGCTCAGACGGAACTGATCGTCATCGTCGTTAGGATCTACCCAGCTGGCACCAACACGTACAATAAAATCTCCATCGCTCAACCAATCAGCAGAAGCCTGCTGGGCATTAACCAAAGCAGCTACAGCGATTGCAAGCGGTGTCAGAACGCGTGTCATTTTCATTGAGAACTCCATCGTATTCGGCAAATTAAACAGCAATTAACCCAATCACTTGTCAGTCTAGACACGCCTGTGAGTGGCTGTAGAAAAAACAACCGAAAAAAATCTTCACTTGTGGAACTTTTGCGCGATTCCGTCGCCACCTTCATCAATAAACCAAAGTGATACGCCAGGCGGAAGACGTAACCCGAAAGAAGACACAAATGCGCAGGAGGGAAATGGCGACAAAAAAGAAATTTTCGCCGCCAGACGGGAGGAAAAAGAGGCGGTATGCGCCAACTGTTTCAGAAAAGCAATGGGCGCTGCAGGGAAATAGGAAATTTTCCGTCAGTCATTCAGGCGACATTCAGGTCCCACAAACAGAAAAATCGCAAGCGTAAAGAAGTGTTGAGAAAGCAAAAATTGGCGGGGAAATCTTTATTTTTTTCCGCCACCAAGACACTGAGGGCTGTCCGGAGCCTGTCCTTGCCACTCCTCTCCGGTGTAAAGATGCAGGGCCAGCGCGTGAATGGGGCCCGCCATTTCTTCGGCCAGTACGCCGTATACTTTCTGGTGCCGCTGCACTTTTCGCAGCCCCTTCAGCGCCTCACTGACCAGCACAACACGGAAGTGCATTTCAGAACCTTCCGGCACATTGTGCATATGGCTTTCACACTGCACTTCGATATGGGATGGTTCAAAGGCTGCCGTCAGCTTTTCCTGAATCTGCTGCGCAAGAGACATACCTGCTCCTCTATCCAACACTCACTAACTCTCAAGATATGAATCAGGCCTGATTTACTTCGGCCTGGCGCTTGCGTGCTGCAACAATCGTATCGTAAGCCACTGTCACGCTTTTCATCTGATCTTCCGCATGGCGCATGAATTCTTCCGGCAGCCCTTTGGAGGCAATCTTGTCCGGGTGAAATTCCGCCGCCTTCCGACGGTAAGCCAGCTTCAGCTCGCGATCACTCGCGTCCGGGCTGCATTCCAGTATGTCGTAATGTGCCTTGAGGCTGTCACCGCTGGCCGCAGGCCCAGCACCATGCCCGAACTCATTGAACATGGCCGTAAATATGGAGGCGTGTAAGCCAAGCTCTTCAGGAATCCGTCGCAGGATCTGCTCTTCCGCCGGATGTAGCTCTCCGTCGGCAAACGCTACGGCAAAAAGCAGGCGGTAAACCATTTCCCGCATGGCCTGATTGCGGATCAGCTGACGGTACTGGCGTGCGTAGTCGTAGATCGAATACTGATCCGATTTGGCATTCTGAAATATCTTGATCGCCTGTTGGCGGTCCTCCGCATTCAGGCGCAGATTGTTGTTGATGAAGTCGTCGATCAATTGAACTTCGGCTTTGGAAACCTGGCCGTCCGCCTTGGCCATTTTCGCCAGCATCGAAAACAGAGCAACGATAAATACCGTCTGAGCGCCTTCGCGGTTAAGCGGGATACCGGCTTCACTGAGCTTTTTCAGGCCGGAGCCAAAAGAACTCCCCACCCAGGCCCCCAGGGCCGCACCGATAGGACCGCCAAACATCATGCCAATACCGGCACCGATACCCGCTCCCAACCAGGACATAACTTCTCCTTCCCGACACCTGCACTGGCGCCACTGACCGTAAAAACGGCGGCCATCTTACCACGGGGGGCGCTGCGCCCCTATTTTGCGCCAGCAAACAGGAACTGATCGGTCACGGAAGTTCATTCAGCCATAAAAAAACCGCTCTGGACACACTCGGTCCGACCACATCAGCCGGTCATGGCGCGCACCATGGTGATCATCACACCTGCCGCCACTGCGGAACCGATTACACCGGCCACATTTGGCCCCATGGCGTGCATCAACAGGAAATTGTGCGGATTTGCCTCCAGGCCCAGTTTATTGGATACACGCGCCGCCATAGGCACCGCTGAAACACCGGCAGAACCGATCAGAGGATTGACCTTGTTCTTACTCACGGTATTCATGAGCTTCGCCATCAGAACACCCGCCGCGGTGCCAATGGCAAAAGCAACGATACCCAGCGCAAGGATACCGAGGGTTTTCGGGTCAAGGAATTTGTCCGCCGCCAGTTTGGAACCCACAGAGAGCCCCAGAAAAATGGTGGTGATATTGATGAGCGCATTCTGTGCCGTATCCGACAATCGGGAAACCACTCCGCACTCACGCATCAGATTACCAAAGCAGAACATACCCAACAGCGGTGCTGCATCCGGCAGGAAAAGCGCTACCAGGATCAGTAGCACCAGCGGGAAAACGATTTTCTCGCGCTTGCTCACATGCCGCAGTTGCACCATTTCAATTCGACGCTCCTGCTCCGTGGTCAGGGCACGCATAATGGGAGGCTGAATCAGGGGTACCAGCGCCATATAGGAATAGGCGGCTACCGCAATCGCACCCAGCAGGTCAGGTGCCAGCAGACTGGAAACGTAAATTGCCGTCGGGCCGTCCGCACCACCGATGATGCCGATAGCGGCCGCGTCAGCGATAGAGAAATCCATAATGCCAGCGGCGGACATGGCCACCGCGCCCAGTACCGTTGCGAAGATACCAAACTGCGCCGCGGCACCCAGAAACAAGGTGCGAGGATTGGCCAACAGAGGACCGAAATCGGTCATGGCACCAACGCCCATAAAGATCACCAGTGGCGCTACACCGGAGGCAATGGCAACGTTATAGAAGTTGTACAACATGCCATTGGAGAAACCCGCATCCGCAGCGATCTGGGAGGCTCGCTCTGCGGCAGCGGCCGGTGCGCTTTCCAGAGCGGCCTTGAGGCTTTCGATGGATTCCGAGGCACCAAGGCCGAGCGCCTGTGACAGCTGCGCCAGAACACCCGCATCACCGGAGGCAATCGCAGCTTCTACCGCAGGTAGTGCCAGGTTTGCCCCAGGGATATTTGCCAGAATACCGCCGAAACCGATCGGTACCAGCAACAGCGGCTCAAAGTTTTTGCGAATGGCCAGGAACAGCAGACCAAGGCACACCACAATCATGGAGAACTGGCCGATGGTCATCTGGTTGGCGCCGGATGAAAGCCAGAGGTTCGTTAAATTTTCCACAGTGGCCCCCGTTACGCGATGGTTAGCAGGCTATCGCCCACCGCCACAGAGTCACCTTCTTTAATGGTGACACCGGTTACGCTACCGGCGCGGGGGGCACTGACGGCCGTTTCCATTTTCATGGCTTCCAGAATCACGATGTTCTGGCCTTCCGCGACCTGGTCACCGGGTTTTACCAGCACCTTGAAGATATTACCTGCCAACGGCGCTTTTACCGGCTCGCCTGAGCCCTCAGCGGGTGAAGAGCCCTCAGCGGGTGATGAACCCGCAGAGCCGACCGGGGCTGCGCCACCCACTTTCACCATACCGGTGACATCGCCGCCGTCAGCCACGGTGACGGTATAACTTTCGCCTTCCACGGAAACCGTGTACACCGATTCGCCTTGGTCATTTTTGACTTCGCTGGACTCATTGCCAGTGGGTACCGGTTCGAAGGCAGAGGCATCGCCGCGGTTCTTGAGGAATTTCAGACCGATCTGCGGGAAAAGTGCGTAAGTCAGCACATCGTCGATCTCACCATCGCCATCGGTCAGTGCAATATCGTCTTCTGCAGATTTCTGCTTTAACTCTGCAGCCAGCTTGTCCAGCTCCGGGGCAATCAGATCCGCCGGGCGACAGGTTACCGGTTCACCACCGTCGAGCACTTTGTCCTGCAGCTCTTTATTCACTTCCGCCGGGGTCGCGCCATACTCACCTTTCAATACTGCGGCGGTTTCTTTGGAAATGGACTTGTACCGCTCGCCCGTCAATACGTTAAGCACGGACTGAGTACCCACGATCTGCGAAGTCGGCGTGACCAGCGGGATGTAACCGAGATCTTTGCGCACGCGGGGAATCTCTTCCAGTACCTCGTCCAGACGATCGCCGGCGCCCTGCTCGCGCAGCTGATTTTCCATGTTGGTCAACATACCACCGGGCACCTGCGCTACCAGAATACGGGAGTCCACGCCGCGCAGGGAGCCTTCGAATTTCGCGTACTTTTTGCGGACCTCACGGAAGTAAGCCGCGATTTCTTCCAACAGATTGATGTCCAGACCGGTATCACGATCGGTGCCTTCGAGGATCGCCACAACTGCCTCGGTGGGGCTGTGTCCATAGGTCATGGACATGGAAGATATTGCGGTATCGATATTATCGATACCGGCTTCCACACACTTCAGTGCGGTGGCCGTCGAAAGGCCCGTAGTGGCGTGGCACTGCATATGGATGGGAATATCCACGGCCGCTTTCAGCTTGGAGACCAGCTCGTAGCCTTCGTAGGGGCGCAGCAGGCCGGCCATATCTTTAATGGCAATGGAGTCCGCCCCCATATCTTCAATCTGGCGTCCCAGATCAACCCACATGTCCATGTTGTGCACAGGGCTCACGGTATAAGAGATGGTGCCTTGTGCATGCTTACCCTGCTTCTTCACCGCCGCCAGTGCAGTCTTCAGGTTTCGCATATCGTTCATGGCATCGAACACGCGGAAAACATCCACGCCGTTGGTGGCCGCTCGCTCGACAAATTTTTCCACCACGTCATCCGCATAGTGGCGGTAGCCCAAAATATTCTGACCGCGGAACAACATCTGCTGCGGAGTATTGGGCATGGCCTTTTTCAGTTCACGAATGCGCTCCCAGGGGTCCTCACCCAAATAACGGATACAGGCATCAAAGGTGGCGCCACCCCAGGATTCGAGAGACCAGAAACCGACCTTATCCAGCTTTTCCGCAATGGGTAGCATGTCGTCCAACCGCAAGCGGGTGGCGAACAGGGACTGGTGGGCGTCACGCAGAACTACGTCGGTAATTCCGAGCGGGGATTTTTTAACTAAAGAGTTAACCTCAGTCATAGGTGGTCTCTCTTCAAAATTGATCTTGGCAAATGAAAATTGGTGTTGCTTTTATCCGCGAGTCCACGCGAGCAGTGATTCCGCGCGGCAAGCCGGCACACAGCTCCGGCGCAACGTTTCGCAAATTATTTGCGACGGTTACGGTGCTGCTCGATAGCAGCCTGGATAATTTTGCGCAGGCGTTGATCGCCGGCGGGGGATTGGGGGGCGGACGCCGGAGAAGGCGCGGCAACGGGTTCGGGCTCGGGGAAGAAGCGCGTCATGACACGGGACATGACCGTGGTACAGATCACCAACAGCAGCAGAAATGTAAATACGATTCCCATGCCGAACAGTGTGATGTCCAGTCCTTGCTGCAGTAGTGCGTCTTGCACGGTAACCCCCTCGCTTCGTTGCTTTTATTACTCTGGTTATTGCTCTGGTTGTATAGCGGACTCAGGTAGTGTCCTGGCCTAGCGATACCAGTCTTATTGTGCAGATCTCCGCAACCTGCATTCGAGCGGGCGATATTATCAGTAAAAGAACCTTTCAAAATCAAACACTTATTAGTTACAGAAGCAACCAAGAACCGCGACAAAACCCTCTATTTCGACCAATTTGCCTGCCAGATTCGACCAGTTAGCCCCGCAGGTCCGCCCCGGCGTCGCCTGTTGGGCCCGCCACCTGTGACTCTCCAGCTAGCGCCTGCGGCACTGCGCAATATCTAACCAGGCAGAAGGTTTTCTCGTACAATGCGTGCGCTTAGCCAATTCCAAGTTGTACGCACGGACCATTTTTGCCATCCATGAACACAGAATCAGCTCAAACCAAGACGCCCTTGATCTATCAGGCCCCTATGGAAGGCGTGATCGACCACCATGTCCGTGCCCTGCTGTCAAAGATTGGGGGCGTGGATGTGTGTGTCACAGAGTTTGTGCGCGTAACCCATACCAAACTGCCACGGCGCGTATTTACCCGCCTGTGCCCGGAGCTGAACCAGGGGGCAGTAACGCCAACGGGCACACCAGTGAAATTGCAGCTGCTGGGGGGCAATCCCACCGCGATGGCATTCAACGCGATCCGTGCGGTAGAAGCGGGCGCAACCGCAATCGATCTCAACTTCGGGTGCCCGGCCAAACAGGTGAACAACAGTGATGGCGGTGCCTGCCTGTTGAAATCACCATCGCGGGTGGAAGCGGTTGTGGCCGCAGTGCGCCAGGCGGTGCCCCCAGAGATCCCGGTATCGGCGAAAATCCGCCTGGGGTTCGAAGACCGCAGTGCCTATATGGACAACGCCCGCGCGGCGGAAGCCGGAGGTGCGTCGGAACTGGCCGTACACGCCCGCTCGAAAGTCGATGGCTATCGGCCACCGGCCTATTGGGAGTACATCGGTGAAATTCGCCAGGCCCTGGACATTCCCGTGATAGCGAATGGCGATTTGTGGACGCTGGCAGACTTCCAGCGCTGCCGCGAGGTTACCGGCTGTGACGCTTATATGTTTGGCCGCAGCCTGTTGGCGCGCCCGGACATCGGCCTGCAGATTCGGGCGCTCTGCGCCGGAGACAAGGTGACGCCCCTCACCTGGCCCGAGGTCGCCAGTATCCTCTATGAGTACTACACCACCACCAAGGATATCTATCCCGCCAAATACCTGGGTAATCGGGTCAAGCAGTGGCTGGCCTATCTGAAGCTGAGCTTTCCGCAGGCGCAGGTGTTCTTTGAGCAGATCAAACGCCACCGGGATCCGGAGATTCTGGAGTGGGCATTTGCTCAGCATCTAGACCAATCCGGGACGGAATTACAGGATCAACTGGCTTCGTAAGAAAAATCCCAAAAAACTGCTTGCATTGGTACAGAAGGCACGGCAGAATGCGCGCCCTATCGAGCTGAAGCAAAGGTTTCGGCCAGCAGCAAAAGCTCGGTAACTTGCGGATTTTTAAAGAGTTTTTAAAAAATCTTTTTAAAAAAATGTTGACGAAGCCAAGGCAAGTCACTATAGTTCGCAACCACAACGACGCGCTCGTAGCTCAGCTGGATAGAGTACCTGGCTACGAACCAGGCGGTCGGAGGTTCGAATCCTCCCGAGCGCGCCATACAAGAGGCCCTGAACTCGCAAGAGTTCGGGGCTTTTTCTTTTCCGCTCTCTGCTCCCCGGCTCAATTTTTCCAAATTTGACGCACCCGTCAGCTATCCTTAGTCAGGAACCGGAAAATAAAACCTTTTCCGCCAGACGTAATCTGATAAAGAAATGCCCCGTCATGGCCCAATGCTGTTCACCTCACAAAACTGAGAGCGAAGGTGGCGATACCGCCACAGAATTACTCAAGTGAACAACATTGCGGAATATGTCAGGCATCACACAACAAGTATTACTGGGGGTTGTATGACCACAGAACTTATCGAGCTCGTCGATGCACGGGTTTCCCCAACGGGCCAGTTCGATATCCTCTCCAAGTATGAGATCCACAAGCTCACCGACACCAGTCGCGGGCCGCAAAACACCATCTTCCGCAACTGCGCGCTCGCCGTTCTGAATTGCGGTAACTATATGGACGATGGCAAGGAGCTACTGGAAAAATTTTCCGACTTCGATATCTCCGTCATCCCTACCGAGCGCTCTGTCAAACTCAAGGTCTGCAATGCACCGGCCACCGCTTTTGTAGACGGGCGTATGATCCAAGGTATTGCTGAACATCTGTTCGCGGTGTTGCGGGACATCATTTACGTCAGAAGTGAGATTACCGGCGACCCTCGCTACGATCTGGTCTCAGCTCAGGGTGTGACAGACGCGGTATTTCATATCCTGAGAAACGCCGGCACTTTTGATCGTACCCGTGCCCCCCGCCTTGTGGTCTGCTGGGGCGGCCACTCAATTTCCAGAGAGGAGTACGACTACACCAAAAAGGTGGGCTATGAACTGGCACTACGCAGCCTGGATATCTGCACTGGCTGCGGCCCGGGCGCCATGAAAGGCCCCATGAAAGGCGCCACCATCGGCCACGCAAAGCAGCGCGATGCGCACGGTCAGTACCTGGGCATCACCGAGCCTGGAATTATTGCCGCAGAGGCACCCAACCCGATCGTCAATCAGCTGGTGATCATGCCGGACATTGAGAAGCGCCTGGAAGCATTTGTGCGCACCGGTCACGGGATCGTTGTATTCCCCGGTGGCGCCGGAACTGCGGAAGAGATTCTGTACCTGCTTGGCATCCTGCTGCATCAGGACAATAAGGAGCAGCCCTTCCCGGTTATTTTCACTGGGCCCGCCAGCGCTGCGGAATACTTTGAACAGATTGACCGGTTCATTGGCGAGACACTTGGAGACGAAGCGCAGTCACGTTACCAGATCATTATCGACGACCCGCAGGAGGTAGGCCGCCAGATGTCTGCGGGTATCCTGAAGGTGCGCCAGTACCGCAAGGACACCGGAGACGCGTACTACTACAACTGGAAGCTGAAGGTCTCCACCGAGTTTCAACGTCCGTTTGTTCCCAGCCATGAAAACATGCGCGCGCTCGCACTGCACAACAACCAGGAGCCTTACCTACTGGCGGCAAATTTACGCCGGGCCTTTTCCGGTATTGTTTCCGGAAATGTGAAGGATGAAGGTATTCGCAATGTGGAGAAAAACGGCCCCTACGAACTGCGTGGAGATCCGGCATTAATGCGCAGTATGGATACGCTGCTGAACTCCTTTGTGAAACAGCAGCGGATGAAATTACCAGGAAAAGCGTATACGCCCTGCTACACCATCGCCACAAACTAACGACGGATTTTATCAAGCTCCGCCACCGCTTCAGGTGGCGGCCTCTACACCGCGCTCCGTGGTCGGCGACACCGCTTCCGCCTCCTCCTCGGGTGCGATCAGACTGACAATCTGCCAGTCCTCCTTAATCTCAAATTCATGCCCAATTGTGCAGATGTGGATCTTCCCCTGGGGATCTACCGCATACAGCGGGGTAGCGCGATTGCCGTAAGTTTTCCCATAGTCTTCCAGGGTAAACTCTTCGCTGAGCCGCGTTGTGCGTATGGTCGCGCCCCTTGCGGTGAGGCTCGCCAGGCGCCCGTAAGTGGCGTTTTCGGAAAACAGGATCAGCTTCCGTGCGTACTCTTCCGATACCTGATGGCTGGCCCTTCCGGCCTGAGAGCCCGGGTTCAGACCAAACACCGCGTCATCTCCCAGCATGTGCTCAAAGTGATAAGTCACCAGCGGATTGAGCTGTTTGTATGGCGACAGGACCAGCACCTTGCCAACCGTGGATATATCCATGGTCAGACTGGCGTGTTCGGAAATGGGATTACCATAATAGGTGGGGATATTGTCCATACGCGCCTCACTGATGCTATCCCAGTTGGTATCCGCGATCCGCACCGGTACCTCTTTCTGCATCAAGTCTTTCGCCAGCATCCGGGCGAATTTGCCTCCACCGAAAATCAGGAACCCATTGGGGTATGGCGCACGTACCCCCAGAAGCCTGGCAATAGGTTTAGACGTCAGACTCTGAACAACCACGGTGGTGATAATCAGGAGGAACACCATGGGTACCAGCAACTCGGATTTCGGCAGCCCGAAGGACTCCATTTTCAGTGCGAAGAGCGCAGACACTGCGGCGGCAACAATGCCGCGGGGAGCAATCCAGCTCAAAAGCGTCAGCTCCCGCCAGTTCAGACCCGAGCCCGGCGCCGACAGAAAAACCGAGAGGGGGCGGGCAACGTACATAATTGCGGCAAGTACCAACACAGCCCCCCATCCAAGTTGCGCCAGAGTGAACAATTCCACCCTGGCTGCCAACAGAATAAACAGTGCCGAAATCAGCAGCACGCTGAGGGTTTCCTTGAATTCCAGGATGTCGTCGACGTCGAGGCCCTTCATGTTTGCCATCCAGATCCCCATTACCGTCACTGTCAGCAGCCCGGACTCATGAGCCATAAGGTCGGATGCAGCATAGGCGCCGAGCATCAGGGTCAGCACGGCGGTATTGCGCAGATAATGTGGTACCCAGTTGTTGCGCAGCAAAGTACCGAGAAAATGGCCCATCAGGGAACCGAGGCCAAACCCGATCACCACCACTTTCAACAGCAGAATCAGTGAGTGCTCAAACGGATTCTGGGTGGCAACAATATATTCGTAAACAAGTACCGCAAGGAGCGCGCCGATGGGATCAATCACGATGCCTTCCCAGCGCAGGATATTGGAGATTCGGGTGTTGGGTCGCACGGTGCGCAACATAGGTACGATTACCGTCGGCCCGGTAACCGTGACGATGGCACCAAACAGCGCCGCCAGCTGCATGGGCATGCCGAGCACATAGTAAGCAACCGGAGTGGCCACCAGCCAAGTGACCAGTGCCCCCAGAGTACACAGGTTGCGCACCATGGTACCGTGGCCGGCAAGGTCTGAAAGTTTCAGGGTAAGCGCACCCTCAAACAAAATGATCGCTACCGCCAGAGATACCAGTGGAAATAAAAGATCTCCGAACAAGGCGTCCGGGTCCAAGGCTCCGGTGACCGGCCCCAACGCCAGTCCCGCCAGTAGAAGCGGAAGAATCGCCGGCAGCTTCAACATATACGCGAGGTACTGACAGGCGATCGAAACGATGCCCACCAGCACCAGCATGGCCATAGGGTTTGAAAGAATCTGTTCCATAGAAAAGCATTTGCCAAAATCCGATTACTGGCCGTTACCCTACCATATGGAACCACTCACCCATCACGGCAATTTTTACGCAGAGAACCCCTCCAGCACAATCTTGCCTACAGAGCTGTTACTTTCAACCTGCTTGTGCGCGCGGATCAGATTTTCTGCGTTAATGGCTCCGTAGTGCTCGCCCTGCGTTGACCGAATTATCCCTTTGTCGATCAGCTGTGACAGCGCGGCTAACAGGTCGTGTTGCTTCTGCATATCCGCAGTACTGAACATGGAGCGGGTATACATGAACTCCCAGTGAAGCGAGATCGACTTGGTCTTCAGCTTGAGAACATCCAGCCCCTCCTGCGGGTCATCAATCAGCGCCAGCTTGCCCTGTGGTGCCAGCACCTCTACCAGCTGATCAAAGTGCTCGCCGGTATGGGTGAGACTGACCACGTGGGTCACGCCGTCGAGCCCCAGTGCCTGTAACTGCGGCAGCATGGGTTGGTGATGATTGATCACATGGTCCGCCCCCAGATCCATCACCCAGCTTCGGCTTTTTTCCCGCGAAGCGGTGCCAATGACAGTTGCCCCCGTCAGCTTCTTGGCCAGCTGGATCAGGATTGAGCCAACGCCACCTGCCGCGCCAACGATCAGTATCCGGGCAGCCTCACCGGTGTCGGTAAAACCCTGTGCATACGGTTTCACGTCGGCGGGCAGTTGCGCGACAAACCCCAGGCGGTCAAACAGCAATTCCCAGGCGGTGATCGCAGTAAGCGGCATGGCTGCAGCCTGAGTATCGGAGAGCGACGCCGGCTTTATCCCGACAATCCGCTCATCCACCAGCTGGTACTCTGCGTTAGATCCCTGGCGCCTCAGGTCCCCCGCGTACCAGACCGAGTCACCGACCTCAAACAGAGAGACCTCGTCTCCCGCAGCCACCACCTCTCCCACAGCGTCCCACCCCAAGACCTTGTGTTCAGCTTTATCAGGGGCGACAGACACGCGGATTTTCGTATCTACCGGATTTACCGAGATGGCGCGTACCTTCACTAAGAGATCCCGCCCGGTGGCGTGTGGCATCGGCAGGTTCACATCGGCAAGGGCACCAGGCGCGTTGATATCAAGGGGCTGGGTATAGGCAACGGCTTTCATAAAGTTGACCCTCGGTTGTATCCCCATGGTATGGAGACGAATATAGGTTGACCCGGGTATTGTCGCCATGGGATTACATGCTATAAACAGATCAATACAACAAACATATTCAAAATATTTTTGATAATGAATACCGACGATCTACAACTGTTTGTGCATACGGCTGATATCGGCAGCATTACCCGCGCGGCCCAGCAAATGGACCTAACTCCTGCCGCTGCCAGCGCCGCACTCAAGAGGCTGGAAAAGCAGCTCCAGGCGCAGCTGTTCATCCGCTCTACCCGCCAGCTGCGGATTACCGAGGAAGGCGAACGGTTTCTGATGTACTGCCGAAAAGCGTTGACGGTGCTGGAAGAAGGACGCGCGGCCCTGGGGAACAGTGGTGGGAAGATCGCCGGTGAGCTGCGTCTGTCCGCCCCATCGGATCTGGGGCGTAATATCCTGCTGGGCTGGCTGGATGAGGTCATGAGCCTGCATCCGGAGCTCAGCATCAGCCTGACGCTGGGAGACTCTTTATCCGACTTTTATCTGGACCGGGTGGACCTGGCGATCCGCTATGGCAATCTCGCCGACTCCTCGCGTATCGCCTTTAAACTGGCAACAACAGAGCGCGTACTCTGTGCCTCCCCGGACTATATTGCTCGATTTGGCGCCCCGGAGAACGCCCAGGCACTGCTGCAACACAACTGCCTGTTATTCCAGCTAAGCGGTCGCGTCAATGATATCTGGGAGCTGGTTCCCGCCAAAGGCTCCGAACATAAAGCGGAAAAAATTCGAGTCACCAGCAATCGCACCACCAATGACGCTGATGTAGTTCGCCGCTGGACCATCGCCGGCAAGGGTATTTCATTCAAAGCCAGACTGGATATGTCCAATGAACTGCGCAACGGTACACTGGTGCGCGTCCTGCCAGAGCTTCAGTCGCACCCGATCGAGCTCAACCTGGTGTGCCCTTCACGCAGACAGGTCACCCCGGCGGTGCTGCTGTTGCGGGATTTTCTGCGGCAAAAATTCGCACAACAGCTGGCGCAGTAACTACGACCCTTGGCCGCTACCTCAGCCGCCCCTCTGTACTCAAAGCCCGTGCTCCCGGGCAATGGCATGCAAACCAAGTGCGGCGAAGGTATCACCGGAATAATGCCTGTACGGAAGCCTGAAATACTCCATAGCCTTGCCATAAGGTACAGCCAGAGAATCACCACAGATCAGATGGATGCGCTCTCCCCGTCGCAGTTTCCCACTCACGGCCGCAACCTCGCTGCCGATCAGAAGCCCAGAGAGATAAGAAGCACTGGCGCTTACTGGCTGCAACCCCAGCACGGATCGACTGCGGGCATTAAACAGTTGATGGATCAGCCCGGACTCTTGAGCACTGGCGGCCAGCCCGGCAACGAAAGCCGCGGAGGAAAACTGCTGCTTGTCTTGTACCAGTACACTGTGCTCGGTCAGTAGCGCGTACAATTCGCCAGTAAAGGCGGTACTGAAGCTACAGATCTCACCACCTTCCACCTGCACCCACTTGCTATGGGTACCGGGCAGGCAAAGCGTGCTTTGTGCCTGCTCCTGCTCACTCGCCTGAGTCAGCCAGCCGATTACCTGCGTTTCTTCGCCGCGCATCACCTCCGCGGTACCAAGGTCGGTAACGCACTTCACGCCCGGGACACACCAGGCGGTGAGGTGAGTATCCGGGACCTTTACCAAATCCCGGCCGAGTGACCTGCGGGACGCAGGGCAGGCCACGTAAGGCGCCTCATACCAACCAATACCGGAGCCCACCATTCCGCACAGCAACAGCGGCAGGTCATCGCTGCCCATCGCCAGTATCTGAGCCTTCAGATAGGCTTCCATCTCCGGCTGCGGTACGCTTTTCACCCCGCGGTTCGAACTGATCTGGCCGACAATTTTTCCGGCCCCATCCACACGCATCAGCCGGAAACTACTGGTCCCCCAGTCACACACCAGCACCTCATTCATTAGCGTACCCTCGGCTATCCATTTGATATATCTATTGGTTGACTGTTGACCATTGACGGATAATCCACATGGAACTGCCCTAGCACCACGGATTCTGGTTCTGTCCCGCCATTCTGGTTTGGGATTTAACCAGCATTATTGTCCATTGTTAACAATTTGATGGCGATTTTTTTACCGGCCTGCGGTACTATCCGTGTAACGGGAACCTGTTGTAGATTTGTTACAAGTTCCAGCGGCATCCACCCATGTCCCGGTGCCGCCGGCTGCCGCCGCCGGGAGCGCAACATGAGATGTGATTTGCGCGAAAGGCGGCGTACAGGGTAGGCAGCTGTATCCGAGAACCTAAGTCACGGTAGGAGGGGCGACTCCCCTGCCTCAAGATAAATGGTGAGCAGAATCCATCATGCGTGAAGCCACAAAGATTATTCCGGTACGCGAGCAGATTGCGGACCAATTACGCTCCGACATTATTTCCGGAGAACTCGCCCCCACAACCAAGCTGAACGAGCAGCAACTCGCCAATCGCTTTGGGGTGTCCCGCGGTCCGGTGCGCGACGTACTCTTGCAGCTCACCAAAGAAGGCCTGCTGGTTGCCAAGAACAACTGCGGGGTATCGGTAAACAGCGTGCTGGATCCGTCCATGCAGGAGCTGATGATTGACATTCGCCGCCGCATCGAGGTGTTCGCCATTTCCCAGCTGAAAGGCAAGCTGACCGAGATGGACTTTGCCGAACTGGAAGACATTCTGGTGCGCCTGCAGGACGCCTTCGACGCGCAGGAATTTAACGAGGTCACCAAGGCGGATATCGATTTCCACCGTTACCTGGTACACGCTGCCGGCGGCGACGAACTGACCAACCTCTGGTACCCCATCGTGCTGCGCATGCGTATGAACTACAAGCGTATCTCCAAGCCGAAAGACTGTGTGGACGAGCACCGCGCGATACTGGATGCCCTCAAGGCCAACAAGATCAACGTGGCCACGACTGCACTGCGTGCGAACATCAAGTAATCCGTATACCGAATTCTTTAAGCCCGACCAAGTGCCGTAATGCTGTTCACTTAAGTAATTCTGTGGCGGCGCCGCTACCGGGTGCGGTCTTGTGAGACACGCCGTAAACCCATCCCTGGGGGCTCTGCACCGCCATCCCTGGGGGCTCTGCACCGCCATCCCTGGCGGTGAAGGTCTCACAAGACCGCACCCGGTATCTTCGCCTTCAGCTACGTTAAGTGAACAGCATTAGGCCAAGTGCCGGGCTTTTTTGCGCCTGAAACCTCGCAATAGACAGAAAAACTCGACAGGTAAAAAAAGCGGGGACATTAGTCCCCGCAAAGATGTTCATCCTGATGAGATGAAAGGAAGCCTCCGGAAGTCGCTCACACTTCCGATAAGTAAACGGTTTTCTTGTCCACGTACTGCTCAAGTCCGTAGCGACCATCCTCGCCACCAATGCCGGATAGTTTCCAACCGTTGTGGAAACCCTGATGCTGCTCGCCAATACCGCGGTTCACATACACCTCTCCCACTTCCATTTCCGCAATGGACTGGTGGATATAGCGCAGGTTTTCGGTAAACAGGTAGGCAGAGAGGCCGTACTCGCTGTCGTTGGTGTAGGCGATAGCCTGATCGATACTGGAGATCTTCACGATCGGTAGAATCGGACCGAAGGTTTCCTCGTGCACCAGAATGTTGTCCTGCTGAACATTGGTGAGCACGGTCGGCTCGTACCAGTTGCCCCCTTCGAAGCCAGCAACTTGCGCGGGCTTGCCGCCAGTTAGTAGCTCCGCCCCCTGGGCGATACTTTTCTGCACCAGCTCGTGGATATGCTCGATTTCACGGGCATTTACTTTGGGCCCCATCTGCGAGGATTCATCCAGCGGGTTACCCACTTTCAACGCCTTCACCTTGGGCAGGAACCTGGCCATAAATGCGTCGTATACCTTCTCGTGTACGTACAGGCGCTCCGCACAGGTACACACCTGGCCGCAGTTGGCATAGCGGGTCCACAGTGCGGCTTCCGCAGCCTTATCCAGATCTGCATCTTCCATCACGATAAATGGCGCCTTACCACCCAGTTCCAGCATGACCGGAATCATGTGTTTGCCACTGGCCTGGTGAATAATCTGGCCGGCGCGAGTGCTGCCGGTCATGGTGATCATCGCGGTCAGCGGGCTTTCGCACAGGGCCTGGCCAACAATGGAGCCTTCACCGTTGACGATATTCAGCACGCCTGCGGGAATACCCACTTCGTTGGCAATGCGACCCAACTCCATGGTGGTGAGCGGTGTTTCCTGAGTTGGCTTGATGACAATGCTATTGCCGGTCACCAACGCCGGGCCGATCTTGCGCCCAGCCAGAGCCAGCGGGAAGTTCCACGCGGTAATCGCCACAACAACGCCGCGAGGTACCTTGTGGATGTAGATTTTTTCGTCTGTATTATCAGAGGGCAGGATATCGCCCTCCAGCGTCAGCGCGTTGTCGCAGGCGTACTCAATAAACGTTGCGGTCGCGTTGACTTCATCGCGGGCCACACCAATCAGCTTGCCCTGCTCTTTTACCAGCAGCTCTGCCAGACCTTCGGTCTCGGCACGAATCGCCGCGGCAAACTTGCGCAACAGCGCCGCGCGATCACGAGCGGTGCACTTCGCCCAGGCCTTCTGTGCCTGCTTGGCATTGGCCAGCGCCGCTTCCGCATCTTCCGCACAGCCTTTGGGAATATTCCCCAGCACCTCACCGGTGCTCGGGTTCAGCACTTCAATAACGCCATCGGCCCTGGAGGCAATGTATTCGCCGTTAACGAAGTTCACGTTGTTTTTAATTGCAATTGCCATGGGTTATCTCCCCATCCAGCCACCGTCCACCAGTAGGACGCTGCCGTTCATATAGTTAGAAGCTTCGGAAGCCAGGAATACCACCGGGCCTTTAAAGTCTTCCGGCTCTCCCCAGCGGCCCTGGGGAATACGCGCGAGAATACTCGCCGCACGCTCGCTGTCTTCGCGCAGGGCCTGGGTGTTATCGGTCGCGATATAACCCGGTGCGATGGCATTCACGTTCACGCCTTTGGACGCCCACTCATTGGACAGCGCCATGGTGATCTGGCCGATAGCCCCTTTACTGGCGGCGTATCCCGGTACGGTAATGCCGCCCTGGAACGTGAGCAGGGACGCGGTGAAGATAATCTTTCCGGAACCCTGCGCCACCATTTCCTTGCCGATTTCGCGGCTCAGAATAAACTGGGCATTCAGATTGACTTCGATCACCTTGTCCCACAGGTCATCCCCGTGTTCCGCCGCCGGTGCACGCAGAATCGTACCGGCGTTGTTCACCAGAATATCGATCCGGGCGTGTTCACTTTTTACCTTGTCGATAAAACCGTACAGAGAACTGCGATCGGAAAAATCGCACTGGTAAGGGAAAAATTGCTGACCTGCCGCGGATACTTCCCGGCCTACGTCAGATTCATTCAGATCCAGATTGGCCGATACACCGATGACGTCGGCACCTGCTTCCGCCAGGGCCACCGCCATGGCTTTGCCGATGCCTCGGTTACAGCCGGTAACCAGGGCTTTTTTGCCGGCGAGGCTGAATTGTTGCAACATCGTTTTACTCTCTAAATTCTTTAATTGGCGAATCGCGGCTCAGTCTTCCGCGCCGCAGGCGACCAGCGCTTTCATGCCGGATGGGTTGCCATCCATGGACGCAAAGGCACTGCCGATATCGTTCAGCTGCGCCACCTTGCTGATGAAAGGCACCAGATCGATTTTTCCACTGGCAACCATAGCGATGGCCTGCTCAAAATCCTGCGCTTCATAAACGCGGGCACCAACCAGCTCCAGCTCGCGCCAAAAAAACTTGAACAAATCCAGTTGCGGCTTCTGGGAATGAATCGCCACCATACAGATGCGACCGCGCACCGCCGCGATCTCGGTCATGGCATCCACCGCCGGCTGCACCCCGGAAACCTCAAACACCACATCGGCACCTTTGCCGCGGGTCCAGTCTTCTACAGCCGCCTTCAAGTCCTGCTCAATTGGGTTCACCGCCAGGGCACCGGTTTTTTCCGCAAAGGCGCGACGCTCGGGGCTCGGCTCCGAGATCATTACCTCGGCGCCAATACCGAGCGCGACCTGGGCAACCAGCTGACCGATTGGGCCACCGCCGAGAATCACGGCTTTCTCGCCAGCCTTAAGACGCGCGCGGGCAATATCGTGACAGGCCACGGCCAAGGGTTCGATCAATGCGCCCTGCTTCAGGGACACATTTTCCGGCAGCTTGTGCAGAGTGCGGGCTTTCACATTCCAGTAGCTCTGAAATGCCCCCACAGAATCGATGCCCATAAATTTCAGGTTGTGGCAGATATGGCTGTGGCCGTTATCGCAGGCCGGGCAATCGCCGCAGTAATCCAGCGGGCGCACCACGACACGCTCGCCCACGGTATAGCCTTTTACATTTTCACCAACTGCATCCACCACACCCGACATTTCGTGGCCTACAACCTGCGGCGGCTGCACACGCTGATCCATCACACCATGGTAGATATGCATATCGGTGCCGCAGATCCCCACGTAACCCACCTTCAGGCGCACCTCATCCGCAGCGGGTGCCTCACAGCGCCCCTCGACAACTTCAAAGGATTTGTTACCAACATACTGAGCAGCTTGAGCTTGCATGAACATCACCTGTTAAGATTGCTTGACCAGATGCGGTCGCAGCAGAGTTTCATCAAAGGTCACCCCGGTGCCCGGCTCGTTGGAGGCAACGGCGCGGCCGTTTTCCAGCACGATCGGACGGGTGGTGTATTCGTCGATAGGGAAGGAATGGACTTCCAGATAGCCCGCATGGGGCTGGCTCGCCATCAGGGATACATGCAGCTCGTGCATACCGTGGCTGCACACTGGCAGGTTGTGTGCGTAGGCCAGCTCTGCCACTTTCAGCCAGCCGGTAATACCGCCGATATTGGAAGCGTCCGGCTGCAAGAAACCGAGTTTGGCCTGCGCAATGGCATAGGTGAACTCGTGCACTGTGTGCAGGTTTTCGCCCATGGCCAGTGGAATATTGATGGCATCAGCAATACGGCCGTAACCCAGATAATCGTCGGGAATGGTGGGCTCTTCGAACCAGGTAATATCGCAGTGATCAATGGCGCGACCAAAGCGCACCGCCTGTTCGATGGTCATGGAGTAGTTGGCGTCCACCATAAAGGTGACATCGTCACCGATCAGCTTTCGCACCGCTTCCACGCGCGCCACGTCTTCCCGATAGTCTTCCTTACCCACCTTGATCTTCACGGCATTAAAGCCGCGGGCCAGGTAGCTGGAAATGTTGTCCAGCAATTTGGGCTCGGAGAAATTCAGGTCGATACCGCCGGCATAACACTTGCTGGAATTGCCGGCACCACCAGCCACCTTCCACAGGGGCAGGCCCAGACGTTTGCACCGGAGATCCCACAGAGCAATATCCACCGCAGACAGCGCAAAGCTCAGCAGGCCACCGCGGCCCACATAATGCAGATGGGTTTGAATTCCCTCCCAGATGGCAAAGATATCCGACGCATCGCGACCTTCCAGCAGCGGCTGAATATCGTCCTGTAACAGGGAGTAGATGGCGCGACCACCGCGACCACCGGTGTAGGTATAGCCAACGCCTTCCAGTCCATCCTGACAGCGCACGCGGAACACCAGCACCTCAAAATGAGTGTGGTCACCGTGGCGCGCATCGGTGAGCACTTCCGCCAGAGGAACCTGGTAATACTCAACCTTGGTGGCGGCGATGGTGCTCGAAGACAGCAGCTCTGTAGCCTGCTCTTGTACTTCCATCAACATGGAGGAACCCCAAAATCCGTGATTTTTTATAAGCACAACGTTTATTCACTGATTAGACTTCAATCAATGGAACCATTGTATATTGTTAACAATTAACATCAATCATTTTTTTGCCCGTAGCGGCGCGAATACAGCTCCCGGTTCAGAGCCTGGGCCGCAGCTACCAGCGGCCCATAGGGCTCGTCCGCTACGGTGACAAAGCCGACGTTGTAGTTTTCCCCATCCCAGGCGCGGCCGGAGGCTGGTGAATCGATGTACTGGAACCACTGGGCACCCACAAACCAGGGGTTGTCGATGATGGTGTGCATATAGCCGCGGAACATTTCGCCGCGCTCTTGCTGGCTCTCTGCGGATACCAGGCCCGCGTGGAAGCTGCCGGAGTCCGTCGCACCCATATGGAATTCACCGATGATGGAGGGCTTGTCGATTTCCGCGAGGAATTCCCAGTTATCTGCCGCCAGCCCCTCGGTGTAGAGGTTGTAGCTCACCACATCCACATGGGCAGCAGCCCCGCGCACCACCTCTGGTGTCATTCCCCAATCCGCAAAGCGGGCGCCGAGAAAAAGGTGGTCAGGCATAACATCGGCCAGCTCGCGCTGCACCACGGAGAAGAATCGGGCAGAAAGGGATTCCAGCAGCAGAGAGAAGTCCTCCCGCAACTGCCCCTCAATTTTGGGTTCACCGCCAGCTCCTTGAGAGAGCGAAAAGCCTGCGGCAAACGCTTCCCAGGAAGGAATAGACCGGGAAGGAATAGAGGAGAACCAGGCGCGAGACAGCCCCTCCACACTGGAGTATTTGTTTTTCAGGATTTCGACAAACGCGGCCTTGGCGGGGCTCTCTGCGGCGTCACGCGTCAGAGTATGAATAATCAGGCCGTAGTGACCGGCGTCGGTTTTGGTGTTGCCCCAGCTCAGTTCGTTTTCAATGTACACGCCCATACACCAGGGATCGCCCCGCACTTCGGCAGCGACCTGTGTCACGGTGCGTTTTACGGAATTGACAAACTCCGGATCGAACGGATCATGCAGTGGCCCCCAGTAATCGTTGCCACTGCTGACGCGCTTGTGCTCGCCGCGAATCCAACCATTGGCCACATAAGCAACCTTACGGTTGTCGTATAGCGATGGATCGGCCCAGTTACCCAGGGTAGTAAATCCCCAGTTCAACTGGCGGTCAACGGTTACCTCACGCCAGCGCTGCAGATAATCCGGTCCATATTTCCGCTGCAGATTTGCCCGATAAAAACTGTATCCCTGCCCTTTCTCTACCGGCCCCATATGCACCACGGGACGATAAAAATAGTGGGCAGCGAGCGGATCGTCTTTTTCCGGCAACCACTGAAACAGGTCCCGGCGCAGCTCTGATGCTATTGTCTCTCCCCGCCCTGTGTCCGGATCCGCAAAATCCACACCGGTCATGGTGACGGTGTTGTCCATACGCATATTGTCGACGCCAGTGGCGAAAAACAGGTAACCCTCCGGGTCAATCAGCGCCCACTGCCCATCGATTTTTTGGGTCCGAAAATAGCCGGTGGATTCATAGCGCGGCCCCTCCGCCCAGCCACCAAAACGGGAACGATCCGGAAAGTTCGAAGACTCAGAAAATGCTTCTGCCTCACGCTGCGCACTTGCACGTAGCTCGTCATCGCTATGAATCTTTTCCGGGTAGTCCTGAGGTGCATACTGCCCGTACCGATCGAAGATTTTCTGCAGCTTTTGCGGCTGGAAATCGCCGTTGGATGTCAGCGCGATATCCTCAAACACCAGGGCCCGGTCACTGAGGATACTCTTCATATTGAGCTCGATGCGGCGAATATTCGCCAGATCCAGCGACTTGCTGCCCCACATCCAGGTCATTGCCGTCGCCGCGTTGTCGTAGAGTGCCGGCGCATCCCGCATACCGGTATCCAGGGCAAGTGCCGGGCCATTCAGATCGAAATAATAAGTACCGGTCCCGCCTGCGGGCACATTGAACGAGCGCGTACCATAAGTCTCGTCATCGTAGACCGACACAAACAACTGCGCCGAGTGGTCCCCGGGATTGGTTACTTTCAGGGACAGACCGATATTCTCCCCGGCACCACTCCAGTCCCAGCCAGAATCCGGGGCAAGGTCCAGTCGCGGCTCATAGGTGTTTTTGTAGAAAACCGCGTGCAACGGGGAGATTCCGGTGTCCACCGGCAGTCGGGAAAGCGACACTCCGTGCCCTTCCACACCTGCGGGAATCCCACGGCCACCAGTCAATAAAGCCGGCGGGTATTCGTGCTCGTTGCCCGGACCCGCAACTACTGCGCCTTCATCGCCTGGCTGACCGCAGGCAGACAGCAGCACAGGAGCCACGGAAAGCCACAGTATTCCGAAACGAAGTTGCTTCAACACACATTGAACTGAGGACAAAGAGATCGACATTGAGCTAACCGGGACCAAAAGATCGTTATTCTATTTTATTAACAATATTTTGTTAACAATCTACAGTCATCCAGGCTCAATGTAAACGTTTCTATGTCCCTTGAGGGACTTAAACCCTTGTTTTACCGATAAAAAAAGCGCGATGCCCTCTCGGACACCGCGCTTTTCTCCGTCGCCCTGTTTTTGGCGCAGGTACGTTTGAACTACCTATCTATTCAAGCAGGCGTCGATGCCGGGTAGGGCTTTCCAGGACCTTCCGCGAGAGAGACCCGTGGAAGAGCCCCCATGGATGGGTTCACGGCGTGTCCTGGGAAGCCCTACCCGGCAGCGTCGCCGCCACCGAACTTTCTACAGCGCTCGAAAAATCACTCGACAGGCTTCACATCGCCAAAGCGGCGCTCGTACAGATCCTCATGGACTTCCTTGGCCGCCTTGACCAGCTCCACGTAGGGAACATCCGCTACCGACACAAACCCATTCGCGTAGTTCTCGCCGTCATAGGCGCGGCCAGTAATTGGGGAGTCCATGTACTGGAACATATGCACACCCACAAACCAGGGGTTGTCGATAAACGAGTGCATATAGTTCTTGAACATACGGCCGCGGTCTTTCTGGTCCGCAGAGATTACGATCCCCGGGTGGAAGTGGCCCTGATCGTCCGAGCCGAAGCTGAACTCACCAATCAGGCTCGGCTTGTCGATCTCTGCCAGGAACTCCCACTTGGATGGCACCAGCCCCTCCTCGTAGAGGTTATAGCTGATGATATCCACGTTCTTGCCCGCCGCCTTCACAATCTCCGGAGGCATACCCCAGCTTGGCAGACGGGAGCCGAGATACAGGTGATTCGGCATCACCGACTTCATCGCCTTGCGAATAGTGCCGAAGTACTGATTGCCGTATTCAAACAGCAGAGTCGCGTAATCTTCGCGCTGCGCATCGGTCGTGAGGCTCGAGTCCATGCCCTTCTCAAAGGCTTCCCAGGACTTCACCTCTTTGTTCCAGGCCTTATTCAAGGCTTCTATGGTGCCGTACTTCTCTCGCAATACCTTGGTGAAGGCACCCTTGGCTGGGGTGTCTGCTGCATCCCGTGTCAGCGTATTGATCACGATACCGTAGTGAAGTTCGTCGCTTTCCAGTCGACCAAAACTCTGCTCGTTGTCAAAAAACACCCCCATACACCAGGGACTGTTTTCAACCTGCTCGCTGACCGACTTTGCCGCCACTACCGAGCGCTGATAGAAACGAGGGTCGTAGGGATCAGGTACCGGATGCCAGAAATCGAAACCGCTACTGAGAGTACCGAACTCACCAATAATGTCCGCGAAAGCGACATACGGAATCCGCTCCTGCTCATAAAAGGGTTCCGCGGCCCAGTTGCCCAACGAAGTGAACCCCCAGTCCAGCATGCGGTCGACAGTGACCTTCTGCCAAGTATCCAGATAGGATTCCGGATATGTCTCGCCATAGCGACGCTCCAGGTTGGCACTGTAGAAACTGAACGTCTCACCGTGCTTGAGCGGCCCCGATTGTGTCTCACGCCGGTAGCCGTAGTGATTCCCCAGTTCATCATCATAACCGGGCAGCCAGTTAAACATTTTCGCGCGGGTTTCCGATACCAGCGTACGGGTCGCCCAGGCTGCCTTATCTACTCGGTTCAGGGGCTGATCGTCTTCCGCAATCACCTCGTCGGCGCTGCGCTTCGGGATCAATTTCTGGTCGTAATCGTAACCGGTGATGGTGGAAGAATTGGACAGACGGATGATGTCGATACCGGTGGAGAAATACAGATATCCTTCCGGGTCGACGATAGCCCACTTACCGTTGAATTTCTCGGTGCGGAAATAGCCGGTGGCTTCCAATTGGGGGCCACTCTTCCAGCCACTGAATTTGGAGCGGTCGGCGTTGGGTTTACCAGACAGGCTGGCCAGCTCTTCCTCAACCACTTTTTTCAGTTCTTCATCGGAGTGGATCTTGCCTTCATAATCCACCTTGGCGTTCTGACCATATTTGTCCAGCAGCCCGGTAAGGAAGTTTTCATCCATCGGAGGATTGGCCCGCAGACGCAGGTTATCAATGGTGTACTGGCGATCGCTCAGGCTGCCATCGGTGCCGAAGGAAATCTGGGTAATGCCAGACAGATCCAGCAGTTTTTTACCCCAGAAGGAGTGCAGCATAATGTCATCAGACTGCCAGGTGGGCGGGTTGGAACGCAGGCCAGAGGCGAAGTTGAATTCATTCTGGGCGGCAGCCTCAGGGTCTTCCTGATCGTGTCCGTGCAATTTCGCGTAGTAAGTACGCGACAGACCATCCGCCGGCACTACCAGGCCGCGAGTATAGAAATCACCATTTTTATCGCCCATGGTGACATCGATCTGCACCGACTCTTCACCGTGGTTGGCCACATCAAAGGCAAGGTTAAAATCGGAATATTCGCTCCAATCCCAAGCCTCCGCCGGCTGAATGATCAAGCCGGCACTATTGTTATTTGCAAGATTGAGTTTGACCTGCAGCGCTTTACCGCCAGCACCGTCATCCACCAGATTGGCGGTGCCGTTATTGACCTGAACAGACGCAGGAATACCGCCCTGATCGAAGCCTTCCAGCAAGAAATCCTGAGCCAGCAGATTGGAATCGGACGCGGCGGCAACACTCGCCGCAGTCTCGTCGGCTTTCGGCTTAATACCCTTCTGCTCGCCGGAGCAGGCCGCCAGACCACCTAGGGTGGTGGCAGTGATCGCGAGGCTCAGCGCAGAGCGCATTAGGAGTTTGGAAAATCGCTTGGTGTCCATCGTAGTACTCGTTTTAATTATTGGTTGCCTGACGCAAATACTTGAAAGAATTTATTACCAGTTGGTGTAACTGCCGTCTGGCTTGTACAGCCGCGGGGCTTCCCAGAATTTGAACGACTGCTCGGCAATCATTTCCTCATGCACATCAATACCGATGCCCGGCGCATCGCCCACCGGATATACCCGATTCACTTCTTTCGGGCGGTTGATGAAATATTTATCGTGATCGGTTTTGTTGCTGTCGTAGGGCGCTATCTCACACCAGGAAAGATTCGGCACCGCCGCACACATCTGAATGGTCGCAGCGGTACACACCGGACCCAGCGGGTCGTGGGGCATAATGTCGATGTAGTGGCTTTCCGCCATGGCCGCCACTTTCATCGCCTCGGTCAAACCACCCACGTTACACACGTCGATGCGGGCAAAGTTGGTGAGGTCGTTTTCGATATAGGGCATAAAGTCCCACTTGCTGGCGAACTCCTCACCGATGGCAAAGGGCACATTCACCAGTTTGCGCAGCCCCTGGTACGCGGTAACCGATTGATCGCGGATTGGCTCTTCGAGAAAATCGAGCACACCCTCACCCAGTTTCTGGCAAAAGCTGGCCGCTTCCGCGACAGTAAAACGGTGGTGATAGTCGATACCCAGCACCAACTCATCCCCCAGCTCCTGACGGATTTCCTTCAGACTGCCGGCTGCGGCAGCAATGGATTTGCGCACGTCAAAAGTGGTGGGTTTGGTGGGCGAACCGTGTTCGCCGGTGGTTGCCCGGATCACTTCCCAGCCCTGCTCGCGCAGCGCGCGAAAGTCGTCCAGCAGCGCCTGCCCCATGGGTTTGGTGGAGGTAACGAACAGCGGAATCTCATTGCGCTGCTTGCCGCCAAGTAATTGATAGGTCGGCACGTTCAGCGCCTTACCGGCGATATCCCACAGGGCGATGTCGATAGCAGAAATGGCTGCGGTAAGCACCCGACCACCCTCGAAATACTGGCTGCGATACATCTCTTGCCACAGGGCACCAATGTTGCGTGCATCGCGGCCAATCAAAAATTCTCGGAAATGTTTTACCGCACCGGCCACCGCCAGCTCGCGACTGGATAAGCCGGACTCCCCCCAGCCATAGATTCCCTCATCGGTTTCCACCTTTACCAAACACAGATTGCGGTGCCCAACCCAGGCCGGATATACCTTGATGTCGCTAATCTTCATACTCGCATTCCGCTCATTTCAGATCGTCGGTGGGGCAGAGGCTAGCACTGAGGCCGTGGTCTGCGGTGATATTGGAGCCGGTCATGGCACCGGAACAGGGCGACAGCAGGAAGGCGGCGATATGGCCAACCTCCTCAACGGTGTTGTATTTGTTGTCCGCATGCATCTGGTCAAAAGACGCTGCCAGTGCCGGGTTTTCATCGGCGACTTTCGCCACCGCTTCGGTCTTGGTCAGCCCCGGACACAGGCTATTCACGCGAACGCCCTTTTTGCCCAGGCTCCAGGCCATGGCGCGGGTCATGGCAACAATCGCACCCTTGGTAGCAGCATACATTTCGTAGCCCGCCACGCTGGCACCGGCGTGATTGGAAGCGATATTCACAATCGTCGCACCGGGCTGCATACGGCGCGCCGCCGCCTGACACAACAGGAATACCGAGCGCTGGTTCACTTCCCAAAGGCAGTCCAGCTTGTCCAGATCAAAGTCAAGAAAGTCCCCCTCGATGGTGACACCCGCGTTATTCACCAGGCCATCGATGCGCCCGAACCTTTCGAAGACCTCGTCGATAAAGGGCGTGATGGCGGAAGCATCCCCCACATTCAGCGGAAAATAGGCGCTGTCAAAACCGCGGTCGCGCAAGGTTTCCACCCGGTTACTCGCATCATTGATATCCGCCAGCACCACCCTGGCACCCGCCTCGGCACACACCTGTGCAATTCCCCAACCGATGCCCGCAGCGGCACCGGTGACGATAACAACCTTCTGATCCAGCAAGGCTTTAGACATGAAGACTTCTCACTTTCTTGAACGGTCCACCGGTGCGCGCGCTCAGGCGCGCACCATGGCCGCTTCGATTTCTTCGATGGATTTGTTTTTGGTTTCCGGCAGCAGGCGGAACAGCAAAGCAAGGCTCACGCTGATACAGGCGGCGTAGAACAGGAAGATTTCCGTCGCGCCCATATTGTTCAATTGCCAGGGGAAAAACTGCTGCACGAAGTAGCTGACGGTACTCACAATCAGTGCAAAGAATGGAATCGCCACACCGCGAACATGAGTGGGGAAAATTTCCGAGAAGAGCACCCACATCACCGGCCCGATGGACAGGTTAAACGCGGCGATAAAACACATGATGCCCATTAATACCAACTTGGCGTCGATCTGAATAGCCTGCTGGATCAGCGCACCCTCATTGGCCCGCGCGGTCGCTTCGCCGAGCGTCTGATACATGGCCTGTTTGAAGGCCACATCGCTCTCAAAAGCAGTACCCACCAGGGCCTGCAAGCCTGACACATCAATATTCGCATCCGCCAGCGCCTGCAGCGAAGCCGCGCTCAACTCATAGCTGGCCTGACTGAACGCCCAGCTGCACAGAAACAGACTGACACCGCCCCACGCAAGGCCGAACAGCACCAGCGGGCGGCGCCCAAGACGATCAATCAGCAGCAGCGCCAGAATCGTAAACATCACGCTCACTACGCCGACGATCACCGCCTGCATAAAGGCGGCATTGGTGCCGATACCCACCTGCTCAAAAACGGTGGGTGCGTAGAACATGATGGCGTTGATACCAGTAATCGGCTGAGCGATGGCGATCACCAGGCCAACCCAGAAGGCGGTGCGCAGGCGCGGCTTGAAAATCTCCGCCACCTGCTGGCGGAAGCTGCCGGTGGGTGCGGCCGCAGCACTCTCCTGAATTTCCTGAATCTGCGGTTCGATATGTCCAGCGGGGATCAATTTGCCCATCACGGCGCGAGCCTCATCCAGGCGCCCTTTCAGCACCAGCCAGCGCGGGCTCTCGGGAATAGCCAGCAACATCAACAGCCAGATCAGCGCTGGGATCACCTCCACTCCAAGCATCCAACGCCAGGTGTACTGATCGATCCCAAGCGCGCTTACCCAGGCGGCGTCCGCGTTGGACGCCTGCAGAATCAGGTAGTTGGCAAAGTACGCCGCCGACAGCCCCACTACGGTCGTGATCTGGTTCATGGAGACCAACTTGCCGCGCATATTGGCCGGGGCGATCTCGCCGATATACATGGAGGCGAGAGACAGGGAGGTAAATGCAAGGCCACCGAGGAAGCGTGCCGCCACCAGCATTTCAAAATTGGGGGCGAGCACCGAGCCAATGGCAGAAAGAAGATAAAGAGCGGCGATAATCAGCAGCGCCGATTTACGGCCCCAGGCGTCACAAATGCGCCCGGTGACCATCAAGGCAAAAATCACCCCGAAACCGGGCGCACTGACCACGGTCCCAACCTGCAAGTCGGACAGGGTAAATTCGGCCGTAATAAAGCGTACGGTGCCGGAGATCAGCGCCGCATCCAGTCCAAAGATGAACCCGCCAAATGCCACGATCGCGGCAAATTTGAAGGCGGTCAATTGGAATCCTCTCATCGGATAACCCTCTTTATTGTTATGGGTACTCCGACCGCTGATACCTGCCACCCTCTTCAGGGCGTTAGCGTCAAGTATCTTCTGGTTGCACGGTCGGCCACCACTTGATGTTGGCCCATCATACAACCCCAATCCATTTTTGTTAACAATTAACTATATACAAATATTCCTGAATCCCTTTATACTGCATCCATCCTGTCCCGTCACTGGGAATAGATCGTTAAAAAAGACCAGCAAGAAAAATCACAGGAACCTAATAGGAAACCAACAGGAAACTACGATGCTGAGCCAGCAGTTCCACCAGGCTCTGGAAGCCTGCCCTCTTATCGCCATTATCCGCGGCGTTACCCCGGACGAAATCGATATGGTTGCCAATACCCTGCTGGAAGCCGGTGTACGCGCTATCGAGATCCCACTGAATTCACCGGTAGAGCCCCTTAAGAGCATCGAGCGGCTGGCCCAGATCATGGACGAATTCGGCGAATCCACCATCTGTGGCGCCGGTACCGTACTCACATCGGAACAGGTCCAAAGTGTACAAAATGCAGGCGGAAAGATCATTGTTTCGCCAAATTGCGACCCGGAAATCATTCGGGCCACTATCGACCGGGATCTGATCTCTGTTCCTGGCTGCCTCACCCCGACCGAAGCCTTCAGCGCACTCAAGGCCGGTGCCCGGGTGTTGAAAATGTTCCCGGTGGCGGACTTCCCGGCCCAGTACCTGCAATCCCTGGGTGCGGTGGTCCCGAAAGATATCCTCACCCTGGCGGTGGGCGGCATCACCGATACCAATATGGAAGAGTACTGGAAAGCCGGTGCCCGCGGATTCGGCCTCGGCTCCAATATTTACGCCGCCGGCGACAATGCCAGCCAGATCGCGGACAAAGCGCGGATCATGGTGGACGCGGCCAACCGCGCCAAAGCACTAGGGAACCTCTGATCAAGTCCGTGATGCCTCAGGCTTTCAGAGCGGTTCACAATCAAGGCGTGGCTTCGCAGGAATGTCTAGACCTTTCAAGAAGTCACAACGCAGAGTGTGGATCGCTCTGAAAGCCCCGCAGGGCGCGACCTGAAGACAGCATCTGCTGCGTTGCAGCTCTTGTAAAGGGCCAGCCATTCACTGCAAGCTGCGCCTAACAGCTACTGCCTTCAGGTCACGCTGAGGCATTACGGACTTGATCAGAGGTTCCCTAGGCGCCTGAACAATTTCTCTCTTACACCGGAGACTCTCCCTGTGATGGAATCCGGTGCACCTTGTCAGTTGCGATTGACTCTTCGTGACCTTTGTTCGTGCCGCAACACGAACATTTCTCTCGCTTCAACGCCCCTTTTCAGGGGCGTTTTTTTATCTCTTGTATTTACTCACCACCCCGCTCAGAGACCAAGCGACGCACTGACCCGCGCTGCAGATTCCCGCACTGCCCGCACCAGTTCTTCCCGCTCCAGCTTTTTACCTACTACCGACGTCAGGCTGGATACCGCCAGTGCGGCAATGGTCGCCCCATCCGGCTGCCCCACCAATGCAGCGCAATCGGTCACGCCATCGGTCAATTCACTGGTCCGGAGTTCAAACCCCTGATCGCGCACCGACAGCAAAGACCGCTCCACCTCCGCAGCGCCATCCATATCGGGCCCTCTTTTCTGGAGCTCTTTGTCGAGAAGGCCCGCGCGGCGCCCGGCCTCGCAGTTTGCCAGCAGCACCCGTCCGGAAACGGTCTGCAGCAACGGGAAAAGCGTACCCTCATTGAACGACAGGGAAACCGGCCCGGGGCTCTGCACCTGCAGCACCACCATCAGCTGCCCCTGGTGGATCACACTCAGGTGACAGGATTGGCCCAGACGCGCCGCCAGCGCCTCCATCTCCGGCTGCGCCGCAAAGCGCAATTGCGATACTGGCGACAGGGTACGGGTCAGCTCCAGCAGCTTGAGAGACACCCGATATTTGCCAGACACTTCATCCCGCAGCAAGTAACCCCGGGACTCCAGGCCAACCAGCACCCGGAAGATCTCACTATTGGTGCGCCCGATACCCTGGGCAATATCCGACTGGGACAGCGGCAGCGATTCGGCGGCGAGAAATTCCAGTATTTCCAGCGCCTTGTCCAGCGCGGGCACCGCGTATTTATTCGCGCCATTGCCATTCTTCTGGCCGCCGACCTTTTCGCTCACTTTCTCGGGCACCACTTCCCCCTGACCCATCGAGTTTATCGGTTTGTTATACCCGCGCATTTAAGCACAGGTTGACACCACCAAAAAACGATTTTTATACTTGAATAACAATTTTAAATATAAAAACCCAATCCTGATGAGCCGCCAACCTGCGGGTGCCCCCAATCCCGGACCAGCACCCGCGCCTCGCACAGCGAGACACTCCAGAGACACTATGGAGAAAATCGAGAGAAAACTATGAGCAGCTCCGACAACGACCAACAGAAGCAAGGCACCCCGAAGCAGCAGACGGCGGAACCCATCGTCCTGCGTGGCATGACCTGGAACCATACCCGTGGCTTTACCCCCATGGTGGCGGCAGCCCAGCGCTTTGAAGAACTGAACCCCAATGTCACCATCCAGTGGGACAAGCGTTCACTGCAGGCCTTTGCCGACCACCCCATCGACGACCTCGCCAGCCGCTACGACCTGCTGGTGATCGATCACCCCTGGACCGGTTTTGCCGCACGGGAAAAGGTCATCCTGCCCCTGGACGAGCACCTGCCCGCCGCCTTCCTCAAAGACCAGGAAGATAACGCCGTGGGACACTCCCACACCTCCTATCACTACGATGGCCAGCAGTGGGCCCTGGACGCCGCCACCCCGGTAGCGTCATTGCGCGCGGATCTGCTAGAAAAAAAGGGACTGGAAGAACCCCAAACCTGGGAAGATCTGATGGCACTGGCGGAAAAAGGCCTGGTGGCGGTGCCCAGTATTCCCCAAGACACCCTGATGAACTTCTACATGCTGTGCTCCGCCATGGGTGAAGATCCCTGTGTGGGCGAAGAAGAAGTGGTGAGCAAAGCGGTGGGGATCGAAGCCCTGGGCATGCTGAAGGCGCTGTCCGACAACCTGGATCGCCGCTGCTTCGACTGGAACCCCATCAAGGTGTACGAGGCCATGACCCGCAGTGACGACTTCGCCTACTGCCCCTTCGCCTACGGCTACGCCAATTACGCGCAGCCCGGCTATGCCCGCAAACTGCTGGAATTCCGCGATACCGTGACTGCAGGCCCCAAAGGCGAACACCTGAAAACTACCCTGGGCGGCACCGGCCTCGCCATCTCCGCGCACACCAAGCACGCGGAAGTGGCCGCACAATTTGTGGAGTTTGCCGGTAACCCGGAACTGCAGGCCTCTTTCTATATCCAGTACGGTGGACAGCCAGGGCACCGCAAAGCCTGGACCAGTGAGTCAGCCAATCACCTGACCAACAACTACTTCACCAACACCCTGCCCACCCTGGACCGCGCCTTCCTGCGTCCACGCTACCATGGGCATATGTTTTTTCAGGACAACTCCGGCGCGCCCATTCGCAACTACCTGATGCACGGTGGCGACGCCAATACATTGCTCGATCACCTCAACGAGCTGTACGTAAAGTCCCGCCAAAACTGACAACCACTGAAACCTATGATGCAACCGTTAAAAGGCATAACCGTTCTCGAATTCAGCCAGTACCTGGCAGGCCCCTACGCGGGCCTGCGCCTGGCCGATCTGGGCGCGCGCGTGATAAAGGTAGAGCGCCCCGGCAGCGGTGACGCCTGCCGCAGGCTCGCCACCAAAGACCTGTGGGTGGATGGCGACAGCCTGCTGTTCCACACCATTAACCGCAATAAAGAATCATTTTGTGCGGACCTGAAAAACCCGCACGACCTGAATACGGTACGCGAACTGATCGCGCAGACGGATGTGATGACCCATAACTTCCGCCCCGGTGTGATGGAAAAAATTGGCCTCGACTATCCCAGTGTCAAAGCCCTCAATGCGCAGATTATTTACGGAGAAGTCTCCGGTTACGGCAACGAAGGCCCCTGGGTCCACAAACCCGGGCAGGACTTGCTGGCACAGGCGGTTTCCGGCGTGGGCTGGCTCTCCGGTAATCACAGTGACGGCCCGGTACCCCTAGGCCTCGCCATTGCTGATATGCTGTGCGGAACGCATCTCGCCCAGGGCATTCTCGCCGCCCTGGTGCGCCGGAAAAAACTCGGCATCGGCGCAAAAGTGCAGACGAGCCTGCTGGAGTCCATGGTGGATTTTCAGTTCGAAGGTCTCACCACCTACCTGAACAACGGCCGCCAGCTACCCAGCCGTAGCGAGATTGCCAATGCCCACGCATTTCTCGGCGCGCCCTACGGTATCTATCAAACCAGCGACCACTGGATTGCCATTTCCATGGGGCCACTCGGGCCGCTGGCCGAAGCACTGCAGTGCACAGCCCTGAATAAAAGTGACAGTGAAACCTTCAGCCAGCGGGACGCGATTAAAGCCGTACTGGCAGAACACCTGCGCACCCAATCCACCGACCATTGGATGACACGCCTGAATGCCGCCGGTATCTGGGCGTCGGAAGTGGTGGATTATGACCAGCTGCTCCACCACCCCGCCTTCAAGGCCGTAGCCATGGAGCTGCAGGTTTCCCGCCCCGCCTCCTCGGCTGACCACAGCTCATCTGAGAAAAGTACAGTTACCGTAAACACCACCCGTTGCCCACTGCGGATCAACGGCCAGCGCTTTACCAGTGCTAAAGCCGCCCCACGCCTGGGTGAAGATACCGATCATATTCGCAACAGCTTGCTAGAAAGTTCAAATCAGCGGGAGGCTGCACAATGAGCCAGTTCCAAAAACCGCTCGCCGGTATGCTGGTACTCGACTTCTCCCAGTTTCTGTCCGGTCCTTCTGCGGCTTTGCGCCTGGCGGACCTGGGTGCACGAGTAATCAAAATCGAGCGCCCGGAGCGCGGCGAAGACGGCCGTAACCTGTACCTTTCCGACTGCGTGCTGGAGGGGGAATCTACCCTGTTCCACGCCATCAACCGCGACAAGGAAAGTTACTGTGTCGACCTGAAAGATCCGACCGAGCGCGAAGAGCTCAACACGTTGATCCGCAAAGCGGACATCCTGATCGCCAATTTCCGTCCCGGCGTCATGCAGCGACTGGAACTCGACTACAACCATGTAAAAGCCATCAACCCACGCATTATTTACGGTGAAATTACCGGCTACGGCGACACCGGCCCCTGGGCCGAACGTCCCGGACAGGATTTGCTGCTGCAGGCGCTCTCCGGCCTCACCTGGCTGTCCGGCAGCCGCGACGATGGCCCGGTAGCCATGGGTGTACCGGTTGCAGATATTTTTACCGGCGCGCAGCTGGTGCAGGGCATTCTCGCCGCCGCTTTTGCCCGCGAATTTACTGAAAAAGGCAGCCTGGTACAGATCAGCATGCTCGAAGCCATGCTGGATTTTCAGTTCGAGCCACTCACCATCGCCTTACAGGACCCGCAACAAACCATCGAGCGCGCCGTCGTCAATGGCGCCCATGCACTGGTGGCCGGCGCCTACGGTTTCTACCAGACCAACAACGGCTACATCGCGCTCTCCATGGGCCGCGTGGAAGACCTTGCGCGACTGCTCGACTGCCCCGCACTACTGCCCTACTGCGACCCGACCCTCGCCTTTACCGAGCGGGATGCCATCAAGCAGATTCTTGCAGATCACCTCCCCTCCCAGACAACCGCGCACTGGCTCTCGCTACTGGAACCGGCGGATATCTGGTGTGCGGAGGTACTCGACTGGAATCAACTGTTGGCACACGACGGTTTCAAAACCCTCGACATGCTGCAATCCCTGCCCATGTCTGGTGGCAGCCGGTTGACCACCAGCCGCTGCCCCATTCGCATCGACGATCAATTCCTGTGGGGAAGCCATCCAGCGCCGAAACTGGGACAACACCAGCGCGCCATCAATAACGAAATCAAAAAATGAGAGATGAGAAGTGAAAATGAGAGGAACCGGTCATGAATGAGCGCCATTCGCAATCGAATGTTTCGCTATCAAAGTCTACCCCCGGGGTGGCCCATATTACTTTACAGCTAGCGCCAGCGAATGCCTATCACGAGTCATTCCTGCGGGAAATCGGCATTGTCATTCGCACCCTGGAACAGGACGACAGCGTACGCGTGGTGGTGATCAACAGCGCGCTGCCGAAATTTTTCTGTGCCGGCGCCGATATCAAAGTGTTTGAAAGCAACAGCGTACAGCAAAACCTCGCCCTGGTCGCCGCAGCACGGGAGAACGCCAACGCCATTGAGAACAGCAGCAAGATTTATATTGCCGAAGTCGCCGGCCACTGCCTCGGAGGCGGCCTGGAAATTGCCATGGCCTGCGATTTTATTTTCGCGGCAGAAGGCAACTACCGCTTCGGCCTGCCGGAAATCAAATTGGGGCTGATCCCCGGCAATGGCGGCACCCAGCGTCTGGTCCGCCGGATCGGCCGCCGCGCCGCCATGGAGATCCTGCTTACCGGGGACACCTTCGGGCTCGCCCAGGCCCAGGAGCTGGGTTTGCTGGACGGAGTTTACAGCGCGGAATCCCTGGCTGCCGGCACCGCCGAGTTTGCCGAAGAAATCGCCCGCGGTCCCGGCCGCGCCATCGCGGCCACCAAGCGTGCACTGCGTGAAGGCAGTTCCCTGCCGCTGGATCGCGGCCTCGCTCTGGAGGCGGAGCTGGCAGATTCTCTCTATGAAACCGCAGATGCGGTGGAGGGACTGAAAGCCTTCGTTGAAAAACGCGTACCAGTATTTAATCAGTAGCGTCCGACCGGTAGCACCAAACCAACAGACTCGACCGAACAACAAACAAAAAATGCGACGGAGAAGATGATGAGTACACAGATAGCGGAAACCGCCCAACAACATTACCAGTGTTATATCGACGGTGAATGGGTCGACAGTGATAGTAAGCTCCCGGTGGAAAATCCCGCGAACGGCAAAGTATTTGCCAGTGTCCCGGACTGCACCCTGGCACAGGCTGACACCGCCCTCGCCTCCTCGCAGGCGGCACTGCAGAGCTGGAAAATGCTCCCCGCCATCGAGCGCGGCCGCCACCTGTTCAACCTGATTGAAGCCCTCAAACCCAAGCGCGACCTGTTTGCCAAACTGCTGGTACTGGAACAGGGCAAAACCCTGGCCGAGGCCTACGGCGAGTTCGACGATACGCTGAACTACCTCACCTATTCCGCCGAAGCGGCACGCCGTATCGAGGGCAACATCTTCCCCTCAGACAATGCCGGCGAACAGCTGTGGATTCAGAAGGTCCCCTACGGTGTGACCGTCGGCCTGTGTGCATTTAACTACCCACTGGCCCTGATCGGCCGCAAGGTAGGCCCGGCACTGGTCACCGGCAACACCATGATCGTAAAACCCCACGAGGCCACCCCGGTGACCGCCATGGAATTTGCCAAAGCGGTGGAAGAAGCGGGAATCCCCAAGGGGGTGATCAACATCATCAGCGGCAGCGGAATCGCCGTGGGCGAGCACCTGGTAAAAAGCCCCATTACCCAACTGGTCACCCTCACCGGCAGCATCCGTGCGGGCCAGGCCATCTGCCGCGCAGTTGCGGAGAACGTCACCGCAGTCTCTCTGGAACTGGGGGGCAAGGCCTCGTTTATCGTGCTCGACGATGCGGACATCGACAAGGCCGTGGATGCGGTGGTCATCTCCCGCTACGCCAACTGCGGGCAGGTATGTATCTGTGCCGAGCTGGTGCTGGTGCACGAAAAGGTCGCGGATGAATTCACCCGCAAGGTACTGGAAAATGTAAAAGCGCTAACAGTAGGCAACCCCATGGACAACCCCAGCATGGGCCCATCGGTCACTGCCCAGGGTCTGGACCGCGTGGACTCCATCGTGCAGGAAACCATCAATGCCGGCGCCACCCTCGCCTGCGGCGGTGCCCGCCCGGAAGGCGCAGAGTTTGAACACGGCAACTGGTACCAGCCTACTGTACTCACCGACGTGACCGCGGATATGGCCGCTGCGCGGGAAGAAATCTTCGGCCCGGTACTGCCCATCGTCAAAATTAAATCCTTTGATGAAGCGGTAGAAATCACCAACCGCCGCAACGATGGCCTCAGCTGCTACCTGTGGAGCAACGATTACCGGGTAATTATGGACGGCATCAGCCGCCTGGAAGTAGGCACCGTATTCGTAAACAAACAGATCGTCGGCTATATCCAGGGCTACCACTCCGGCCACAAGCGCAGCGGTATTGGTGGTGAGGACGGCATCTACGGTATCGAAGGCTACCTTCAAAAACGCGCGGTATACTTAAATTACAATTAACCTATATACACAAATGACCCACGGCCCCAGAGCTCAGCGGTCAGGAGAATTCCTGATCGCGATTGTAAAGCCCACCTGAGCACTGCTAAGGAAATGCGAGCAGGGACACCTTGGTGGTGCCGGCCGGCTCAACGATTTGCGTTACTGTTTCCCCGTTGGTCCAGGTCGCACTCAATTGCCTGGGCTCTGAACAGCCTGCCAGGCCGAAATAGACATATCGGTTGTAACCACGCTCGTAGCCGGCGTTGCCAATACCAACCCGCCGGGTTTGCGTTTGACCACACGCGCTTAATTGCAGGATGCCATCGAGCGGGGTGAAGTCAGGTGATTTACCTTCGCCCAGATCGATGACAAGAGACTCTCCAACCTTCTCGGTCTCATTTCTGAACAGGTGCCACTGGCCGTGCTCGTTGGCATACAGCAAGTCCTGTTTTCCGTCCCGATCAAAGTCCAGGGCAACACCACCGAGGCCCCAGGAGCCTAGGTCGTTTGAGACCACTTGATGGTTGTGCGCTATCTCGAAGGTTCCGTTGCCCTTGTTGCGGTAAATACTGGATTGAGTGGGGGTTACCAGGTTGCCGCGCTGTACGAAGAACAGGTCCAAGTAGCCGTCGTTATCAAAATCCGCGACTACCGCACCGGTGCTGTTAGACGGAGCATCCAGGCCGGCCTGCGCAGTAACATCCACGAATGTGCCATCGCGATTTTCCAGAAGTACGTTGCTCAGTGCATCTTTGTGTCTATTGCTTTGCGGGCTCGGGTTCTCTGCCAACCCCTTTACCACACCGGCGGTAGGAGACCAGATTTTGCCTCCGATTCGCCAGTTACTATTGCCGATATAACCGGCGTGTAACCCCTGCTCCTGCTGGTGATCGGGCCAGCCAAGGGAATCGCTATTAATCAGATCAAGTGTTTTACCACTGTGGGTTTCACCGGGAAATTTGTATTGATAGGCAGATTCACCGATGTAGATCTGACGGTGCGGCCAGGGGCTCTGGTAATTGACCAACTTTAGAACGTCACCTGCCGCCAGATCGAACTCGAAAGTATCGCGGCGCACATAGAATCCCCAGGTTCCGGTTTCTTCATCGTAAAAGGTTTCACCGCTTTCAAAGGGATTTGCCCGGCTCAAAACGATATCGAAGTCGCCGTCGTTATCGAAGTCGATTTCTACTGCACTGGTAACATCCCGATAATTAGCCGGTAGCCACTGTTTCGTCACTTCTTCAAAGTCAAAATCGCCCTGGCCGCGATGCAATGAGATGGGGCCATGGCCATACAGTAGAAGATCCTGCTGACCATCGCCGTCGATATCGGTAATCAGGGTTCGCTGCCCATCGCCATGCACCCTGGCATTCAGGCGGCCGGCTAACTCAAGGGTGCCATTGTGTGTATTGCGATACAGGTAGTTTTCGCTCTCACCGCGTTTTTCTTTGGAAGGAAACGCAAAGTTCAATAGGTCCGCCGCGCCGTCGTGGTCCAGGTCGGTGAATTGCACAGTGCGACCGCGCATATGTATCAGCGGTTCGGGGAAATCTTCTAGGCGTTCAAAGTTACGCTCGTCATCCACCCGGTAAATGACCGAGTTGCGTGCATTCGAGCCAGAGCCGCCACCGCGGGATACGATGATTTCCAACGCGCCGTCCTGGTCAAAATCGGCGACCGATACACCGTGAGAGTCTCCCATCAGGAGATCATAGGGCTGTCCAAAATTTCCGGCGTTATTCCAGAGTATCCGCACACCGAAGCCATGATCATTCAGAATCAGATCTGGCCAACTATCTTGATCGAGATCCGCCACGGCCGGAGCACCCCACTTCCGCTGGTTTTTCTGCTCGCCAAAATAGCCAGTTTTTACCGCTGCAAACCGTATGCCGTCATTAACTGGTACGGCTCCAGCCGTGCGGTGCTCACAGCCCAACAGGCTAACGGAGGAAATTGCAACCAGCATCGCAGCCAGACACATCTTTGGAACCATTGGACTCATAGTAGGAAGCCTAAAAAATCGGCCACCGAAAGTACTTGGGCGGCCGAGAAAACTGATGATTTACAGATAATTTCTGAAAGTTCAATCCGTGGAAAAGGTTTTATCAAACCGTGGCATACCGTGTTGACGCCACAGGGCGCCTTCTTTGTGGATATGGAACCAGCCGGGCTGTGCGTTATCCCATGACCACACCTCCATCTCGCGCACCATGTCACGCAGCATCAGTGGGTGCTTGTCGGCAAGATCACGTGTTTCTTCTTTGTCCTGTTCGATATTGAACAGCTTCCACGGAGTGTTCTCCCCCACCTTGACCGCCTTCCACTCATTGCGGCGCACTGCGGCATCGCTATAGCTGCCGCGGTGGCGCAGGGCAAAAATTAGCTCATCCTTGTGCGGCGCCTCGCCGGATTTCAGGAACGGGACCAGGTTTTTTCCATCGAGCTTATTTCCCGGTTCAAGCTCCGCACCGGCTAAACTTGCGAAGGTCGGGAACAGGTCCAATGCTTTGACCGGGTGTTCAAAGCGCGAACCCGCTTTGATCTGTTTCGGCCAGTGCATCACCATTGGCGTGCGGAATCCACCCTCAAATACACTGCCCTTCCCCTCTCTCAGCGGATCGTTGTTGGCACCATATCTTTTATCACCGCCGTTATCGCTAAAGAAAACGATCAGGGTGTTGTCCAGCTGCCCGGTACTCTTGAGTGTGTCCACCAGCTCGCCAACACCGCGATCCATGGCGTACACCATGCCGGCGTAGGTCCTGCGATCTTTGTCCTTGATATCGGGAAACTTCGCCATATCTTCCTGCTTGGCTTGCAGTGGTGAATGGGGCGCGTTGTAGGCCAGGTACAGGAAAAACGGCTTGCCGGTTTCTGCGGCTTTGCGCACAAAATTGACGCCCTCGCGGGAAAGGGCATCGGTGATGTATTCGTTCTCTTCTACTTCCTTGCCATTATGTTCAAGCGGTCTGATGTAGGGATCAATATTGGTGAGTCCCTGTGCTTTCTGATTGGCATATAGTTTTTTGAACAGCTCGGGGAAGTAGTTGTGCCCCCCACCCAGAAAGCCGTAAAACTCGTCAAAGCCGCGTCGATTGGGATGGTATTCCGGCGCCTCTCCCAGGTGCCATTTGCCCACTGCCCCGGTGAAGTAGCCATTTTCCTGTAACACTTTGCTGACGAACTTATCTTCCGTAGGAATCCCCACAAAAGAACCGCGGACTGGTAAATTGAACTGAGAGCCGATCTTGTGGGGATAGCGGCCGGTCATCAGTGCCGCCCGGCTTGGCCCGCAAAATGGGTGTGCGGTATAGGCCTCATTGAAGGTCATGCCCTCGCTGGCAAGTTTGTCCAGATTCGGTGTAACAATGTCTTTCGAGCCATTAAAGCCAACATCTGCGTAACCCAGATCATCTGCAAGAACTACCACAATGTTGGGTTTGTCGATCTTCTCTGCGGTAGCCGCAAAAGCACCACCTGCCGCCAGACTCAATAGCGTTACCGCCAGTGTTCTCAACACATCCATACTTCTCTCGCTTCTATTTCCCGAATTTTATTTGAGGAGATCTTTCATCTGTAAATCAAACCGGGACAGTACCGGGTCTTCTGTCCTTTCCAGCTCTTCACGCATCAGACGCGCCATATGTACCAGCTGGTCGCGGTACTTCGGCTTGTCGAACAGGTTGTTTATTTCAATCGGGTCTTTGCGCAGGTCATAGAGTTCGTCGCGGGCATCACCGGGGTTCCACACGAATTTCATATCCGGCGTACGCAGCGCGCGAATGCCGAACCAGCCGCCGTTGTACCACTCGTATGCGTAGAGCACGGTGTCCTTGCGTCCCTTGTCGGCAACGTCACCCTTGTCCATCAATGCACGCAAGGAGCGCCCGTCCTGAACGCCGTCTTCCGGCAACCGCATGAGCTCTGCCAGGGTCGGGGTAATATCCAGCATGGAGACCTGACGGGTGACGGATTTCGGTTGCACTTTGGGACTGCGAATCATCAGCGGCATACGCATCAGTTCGTCGTAGGCGTAGGGGCCTTTGTCATACAAGCCGTGCTCGCCGAGCATGCTGCCCTGGTCACCAACAAACACGATATGCAGATTTTCGTAAAGGCCGGTTTGTTTTGCGGTTTCGAGGATTTCACCCACTGCGCGGTCGATCATCGCCATGGCGCCGTAGTAGTAAGCGCGCATTTTCAGCCACTCCCCATCACTCAGGTGACTGACGTCGTGCCAGGGCCAGAACGGTTCGTCCTGGGACATGGGTTTGTTCACCCGTTTGCTCAGGTGGTTGGCCGGTAGTGTCAGGGTTTCAGGAGCGAACATACTGGCGTAAGGCTCCGGTACACGGTACGGCGGGTGCGGCTGATCGAAGCTGATTACCCCGAAAAAGGGCCGTTTTTCTTTGGCCGCTTTGCGCAGCAGGTCCTGGCCCGCTTTTACTTTTTTGTAAGTGCTGGTGTCTTGGTAGGTTCCAGGCAGAGTCTGGAAGTACTCGACCTTCTCACCATTGAAATAGTCCGCTTTTTCGCCTTCCGGTGCATTGGCTGCGGCCTTGTATCTGGCAATATTTTTCTGGATACCATAAGGCGTCAGCTGGCGCATACTACGGGACCAGTCCGCTTCCTTGATTTCTGCGGTGTAGTCTGCACCACGCAGGCGAACCCCCTGCGGGCCCAGGTGCCATTTGCCCACGTAACCGACGAAGTAGCCAGCTTCCTTGGCGCGGGCAATCAGGCCACCTTCGGACAGGTCAAGCTCAGAGAGACGGGAGTGATACAGGCCGACGTTATCGTCCAGCCCGGTTCTGTGTCCCCAACGGCCGGTAAACATAGCGGCACGGGAGGGAGAGCACAGTCCGGTGGTGGTCATGGCATTGTCAAAGCGCACGCTTTGCTCGGCGAGGGAATCGATATTCGGCGTAGATACAGGACCATCGCGGTAGGAGAAGGTATCGAACCGCATGTCGTCGAACATCAGGATCAATACGTTTTCACGGTCACGCCTGGCTGATCCCGCTTCCGAGGGAGTTGCGACTGCGGAGGTTGCGCCCGCGAGTACACAGGCGAACACCCCTGCTAGCAATTTATTCATTAAGTCCACCCGAACTTTATTTTTATCAACAGCGGGGTTTCTCAGGTCTTTGCACATAAGAGCTGAAAGTCACGCTTGAACATCCAAGATAGAAATAATATAAACATATGATGTTTTCGTGCAAGTGGTTCTTGCCTTGCTGCGGTCGGCCTACAGCGTCACTTCGACGGATTCGGGCAGGCAATAACCGTGTGCCGTGTTAGGGTAAAGTGGTGCGGCTGACTCGGCGCCCTCAGCAGGGCTACGCTATACACCGCTGATTTCAGAATAAAAACCGCGGATTACTCACCATGCATGACCTCCATGAGGCACCTGCAAACCACCTGAGCACACTGCTGGACCTCTGGTTTACTAACCGGGACAGCCGTGGCTGGGTACTGGGCACCGTGTATCGGACTCGCGGGCCCAGTTACCGCAAGGCGGGCTCAATGATGTTATGTGACGACCTTGGCCGGCATTACGGGCTGCTCAGCGGCGGCTGTCTGGAATCTGACATTCAAAGGCATGCGCTGAAGGCGCTGCGCACCGGAAAGGCGGCCACCATCCGCTACGATGGCAGCGATGAGGACGATGTGGCCTTCCAGCTGGGCATCGGCTGCGGGGGCGAAGTCGAAATACTGCTGCAGCCTATTACCGCGGAGAACAACTACCTGCAGCTGGCGGAACTGAGAAACCAGCTAAAGCAAAGACAGGCGGTGGTTTTCCGCCAGCAGATCCCTGTAAATGGTGAAACCTGTACCGAACTGCAACCACTCCACAGCAAGGCTGAGAAGTCAGGTTTTCCGTCACAACGGCCGATTCTGGCGGAAAAGGACGGCACCCTTTGGCTGAACACCCCCCTATTCCCCGCTCCGCACGTGCTGATCGTGGGCGGAGGCATTGACGCCCGGCCAATGGCACAGCAGTTCAACGCCCAGGGCTGGCAGGTCAGTCTGTGCGATCCGCGTCCGGCCAATGCACGACCCGCCTATTTTCCCAATTGTATAAGCTACCGCTGCCACCCCGACGCGCTGCCGGAAACGCTGGATCTCACCAGCATCGACGCAGCCGTGGCGATGAGCCACAACCTGAACCTGGATGCCGCCGCCATACGTCTGCTGCACCAGTACCCACTGCGCTACCTGGGGCTGCTTGGTCCAATCAGCCGCCGGGATCGCGTACTGGCGCAAAGCGGACTCTCTTCTGAAAAACAGCAAAAGCTGATTCGGGGCGTATTGCGTGCCCCCATTGGCCTGGATCTGGGGGGAGAATTACCAGAAAGTATTGCCTTGGCGACCTGCGCGGAAATTCACAGCGTGCTGCACGGTAAATCCGCGGCAGCACTCAGCACCCCATCAACACAGACTCGCCAGGACATGAGCTCAATCCCCTCACTGCAGGAGTGGTCATGAGCAGTGCGCGCCACGAATTGACCACCGTCATTCTCGCCGCAGGCGCCGCACAGCGGTTTGGTGACTGCAAGCACCTGCTAGTGCAGGGAGGAAAGTCGCTGCTACAGCACAGGGTGGACGCGGTGCTCGAGGCCGGGCTCAGTAACCCATTGATTGTCACCGGCGCCTGGCACAATGCCATCGAACAGATGCACCCCCACCTAAACCTTAAACACCACCATAACTGGCACCAGGGCCTTGGCTCGAGTATTGCTTTCGCCATGGGCTGTGTGCCGGAAAACGCCCGCGCAGTATTGCTGCTGCTCGGGGATCAGGTTGCAGTAAGCAATGAAGAGATTGCGCAATTGCACCGGCGGTGGCGGCAGCAGACAGATAAGGTGGTCTGCGCGCATTACCAGCATGCGCCGGGTGTACCGGCAGTTTTCCCTCGCAGTCTGTTTCCGGCGTTGCGTGAACTCGACGGTGACAGAGGGGCGAAGGCACTGCTCGAAGCGAACGCCAACTCACTGCACACCATCCCCATGCCCAGCGCGGCTATCGATATTGATACACCTGAAGACTGGCAGCGCTGGCAAAACACCCAACATGAATTAACGGAACCCCTGACCGGGCATCAGACCGAACCTCAGACGCGCCCTGAAAATAGTGGAGACGCATTATGGAATTAACCATCAACGGAAAAATTCACCAGGTGGACGTGGACGAGGATATGCCTCTGCTCTGGGCACTGCGCGATGAGCTGAAACTGACCGGCACCAAGTTCGGCTGTGGGGCAGGTCTGTGCGGCGCCTGCACGATTCATATCAATGGCAACCCCGCGCGCGCCTGCCTGACACCGGTATCCGCCGCCAAAGGGGCAACTATTACTACCATAGAAGGCCTGAGCGAAGCCGGGAATCACCCTCTGCAACAGGCATGGATCAAGCACAATGTTCCCCAGTGTGGCTACTGCCAGAGTGGCCAGCTGATGTCTGCGGCAGCGCTGCTCGCCAATAATCCGAACCCAACGGAACAGGAAATCGACAGCGCCATGAGCGGCAACCTGTGCCGCTGCGGCACCTACCCGCGCATCAAAACCGCGATTAAAGACGCGGCACTCGCGTATCCGGCGAAAGGGAGCAACACCAATGCGTAAACAGGACTCTCGTATTTCTGTAGTCAGCCGCCGCAAATTCCTGCAACTGGCGGGTATTGGCAGCGGCGGCCTGATTCTGGGAAGCGGATTTACTGGCGCGCAGCCGGTATGGGCGGATGCCGACAATGCCAGCGATAGCGAACACACCCTCAATCTGTTTGTCAGCATTGCCCCGGACGATACCGTATCCATCGTCTGCCACCGCTCGGAAATGGGCCAGGGTATCCGTACCGGCCTGCCACAGATTGTGGCGGACGAAATGGAAGCGGACTGGGAAAAAGTCAACGTAATCCAAGGGCTCGCCGATAAACGCTACGGCAGCCAGAACACCGACGGCTCGCGCAGTATCCGCAACTTCTACCACACCATGCGCACCATGGGCGCCAGCGCTCGCCATATGTTGGAGGCCGCCGCCGCACAGCTGTGGACTGTCCCCGTCGCCAGCTGTCAGGCACTACAGCACCGGGTCCACCATAAAGACAGCGGGCGCTCCATCCGCTTTGGTGAGCTGGCGGAACTGGCCGCCTCACAACCGGTGCCAGAAGCCAGTGCGCTGAAACTGAAAAGCAGTGAAGACTTCAACTACATCGGCAAACCGGTCGCTACCTATGACACGCCGGATATGGTTGTCGGCAAGGGCCAATACGGGCAGGACATCCAACTGGAAAATATGCTGATTGCCAGCATCGAACGGGCTCCGGTTCTCGGCAGCACCGTCGCCAGTGTGAAACAGGATAAAGCCCGCGCGGTAAAAGATGTGGTCGCGATTGAGACCATGGATGGTGGGCAGCTGCCACCACTGTTTCACCCACTCGCCGGTGTCGCGGTGCTGGCAACCAATACCTGGGCCGCGCTGAAAGGCCGCAAAGCGCTGGAAATCACCTGGAGCGACAGCCCACATTCCGACCACAACAGCACGGAGTATATCGACACTCTCAAGCAACGCGTGGCCAAACCGGGTAAAACCGTGACTGCCTACGGCGATACGGACACTGAGCTGGCGAAATCCGAACGACACCACAGCGCGACCTACTCGGTCCCGTACCTGACCCACGCCGCCATGGAGCCCCCTAGCGCCACCGCTGTGGTTGGCGAAAACAGCTGTGAAATCTGGGCCTGCACCCAAACGCCGCAATCCGCCCAGCAGAATGTAGCCAAAGCGCTCGGGCTGAAGCCGGAGCAGGTGAAGGTAAACGTCACCCTGCTCGGCGGCGGTTTCGGGCGCAAGTCCAAACCGGACTTTGCGGTTGAAGCCGCGGTACTCGCCCGCAAAATGCAGCGCCCGGTCAAAGTGGTGTGGAGCCGCGAAGACGACATCCGTCACAGCTATTACCACGCTGCCAGCGCCGCCTACTTTGAAGCGGGCCTGAACAGCGACGGACTGGTTTCCGCGTGGCGCCAGCGCACCGCTTTCCCATCCATCAGCGGCACTTTTTCCGCAGGTGTCGATCACCCCTCTGCCGGTGAACTGAGCCTCGGTTTTGCCGACCTGGCCTTCGACATCCCCAATCGCACCTGCGAAACCGCCGTGGCCGAATACCATACCCGCATCGGCTGGATGCGCTCAGTCGCCAATATCCAGAACGCGTTTGGGATTTGCAGCTTCGCCGATGAACTGGCACACCTGTCAGGCCAGACCCCAGATGCCTTTTTGTTGGAGCTGATCGGCAAGGACCGATATGTCAATCCAAATCAGGAAGACTTCAAATACGGCAACTACGGCGCGCAGCTGAAAGACAGCCCGGTTGACACTGCTCGCCTGAAACGGGTGGTAAAAGAGACCGCAGCCAAAGCGGACTTTTCGCTCAACAATGGCAAGGGTGAAGGCTGGGGCATTGCGGTGCACCGCAGCTTCCTCTCCTACGTCGGCATTGCCACACGGGTAGAGGTACAGGGCGATAAACTCAGGGTTGCGGAAATGCACTGCGTTGCCGACGTGGGCCTCGCGGTGAACCCGGATCGCGTCAATGCACAGATGGAAGGCGCGATGATCTTTGGCCTGAGCCTGGCACTGATGGGGGAAGTCACCATGGAAAATGGTGCCGTGAAAAACAGCAACTTCCACGATTACCCATTATTGCGCATGCAGCAGTGCCCGGCGTTACATGTACACCTGCTCACCTCCGATCAACCGCCCGCGGGGGTCGGTGAACCGGGGGTACCGCCGGTGGCTCCGAGTATCACCAATGCGATCTATGCCGCCTGCGGCGAGCGCATCCGCGATCTGCCGGTCAACATGCATATGTCGCTCGCATAAAAAAACGCCTGTCTGCCGAGCGGCGCCTCGTAGGGCCGCTCGGCAGACAGGCGCTTTCATCATATCCGCTCAGCAATTACTCTTTGCCAGCCTCTATTTCCTTGCGCAAACGCTCAGCCGCATCTCCCAGCAGATCCCCCGCCATTTTCTCCGCCTTTTCTGCCTTGCCGGCAGCAATAGCCTGGTAGAGGCTGCGGTGAAATGGAATAGACTTGAGGTTACTCTCCTGAGTCTGGTTGGTGATCTTGATGCTCACCAGCAGCGCTGAATAAATCACACCCTCGATTGCGGTCAGAATCTCGTTATTGGCAGCGTGAAGAATCGCTTTATGGAACAGGGCATCCGCCACCACAAAGTTTTCCGAGGAAGCAACGGCGGCTTCCATACGATCACAGGCTTCCTTGATCGCTTCGATATCTTCTTTACTGCCGCGCTCTGCCGCCCAGCGTGCCGCCTTGGGCTCAAACGCCAGGCGAATTTCCAGCAGCTGCATAAGAAATTCACGGCTGGGGGGCGCTGACAAGTGCCATGCCAGCACATCGTCATCCAGCAAATTCCAGTCGTTGCGCGGACGCACTCGAGTGCCGATTCCCCGCCGTACATCCAACATCCCCTTGCTGACAAGAATCTTGACCGCATCACGGATCACCACCCGGCTGACCTTGAAGCGCTCGGCCAGGGTGTTTTCTTCGTCCAACAGGGTATCCGGGTCGATGGCACCGGCAACGATGCGGCGGCCCAACTCGCGAGCCACCTGAACGGAGAGGCTCGGCGACATGGACACCGAGCGTTTAAGATCGTAATAAAGAAGTTCACTCATGCGACGCATATAAACATAGCATGTAGAACTTGCCAATAGATTTGTCGGCAGGAGGCCAGGCAGGTCGTTTCAGGAAATCGGAAACCTGGGATTTTCAGTCGAATTGTTTAAAAAGCGATCAAGCCGCACTCTCCTCCAGGCTTAACCGCCGACTGGTATCCCGGAGCAGGTTATCAGTGAGCCGCTCGGCCTTGTCGCCATCACCAGCGGCAATGGCTTCGTACACTTCCCGGTGGAATGGCACCGAGGCCCCATTCTCACGCGGATCTTTGTTGGTTACGCGAATACTCACCAGCAGAGCCGAGTAAATCACCCCTTCCATCGCCGTCAAAATGCTGTTGCGTGCGGCCTTGATGATGGCACGGTGAAACATCGAGTCTGCAATAACAAAGTCTTCTGCAGAACCGCGCTCTTCCGCCATCCGGTTGCAGGCCGCTTCAATTTCTGCGAGATCTTCTGGCGTTGCCCGCTCCGCGGCCCAGCGGGACGCTTTAGGCTCAAACGCCAGACGAATTTCCATTAACTGTTTGAGAAACGCGGGATTGGGGGGCGCGGAAAGGTGCCAGGCCAGTACATCGTCATCCAATAGGATCCACTGGTTACGCGGCCGCACTTTGGTGCCGATCCCACGGCGAACGTCCAGCAGGCCCTTCCCTACCAGAATCTTTACCGCATCGCGTACCACCACCCGACTTACCTGATAGCGCTCCGCGAGAGCCGCCTCATCATCAATAAGGCTCCCCGGCTCGAAAGCACCGGAAACGATTCTCCGACCAAGCTCACGCGCCACCTGGACGGACAGACTCGGCGACATGGTGGGGGCGCGCTTCAGGTCGTAATAGATTAACTCACTCATGGAATCTATTTAAACATTATACCTTTAAGTGGACAACAGAATATTCTTGATCCGCGTAGTCCTTTTCACGAAAAGAGACTTTTGGTCTCATTTCGTGAAGATAAACGTAATAACGTTCGAGACCACCTCTCTCTAACCGGCCACCACCTGGAGTAACACCACGCCCTTCGGCGCCAAATCGAATTGAGTGCCCATCTCGTTTTCGGTAAACAGGTCGGTTACGGCAATGGTATCGGAGCCGTCCAGACTCAAATTGAGCTTGGCGGTATGTTTACCAATATTCAGGATACTGACCAGATAAGAGCCGTCATCCTGCTGCACAACACGCCAGGTGGTGCCTTTGTGATCGGTGCCGTTATCTTCAAGTAATTTGATTGGCGACAGGCTCGCGGCAGCCACTTCAAGCGCGGCTTCTCGCATTGCGGCAACGTCGTTCTTTTTATTCAGAATAATGAGCTTGCCCTTGCCCTGCTCTAGAGATTTACTGTGCGGCTTGCCGTACTCATCCATGCTCAGACTTTCCGTGTTGTCCACGATCACGGTACCGCCCTCGTTCAGGTAAGACTGCAAAGCAGCCAGCTCAGTAGCACTCACATACTCCGTATTGTGCACCGCGATTACATCCCACTGACTGTGATCCTGTTTGCGGATGATATTCTCAGTGGCAAAACCCACCGGGAAGCCATCGAAGAACAGGCTCTCGTAGGCTTTCCACTGTTCGCTCATATGCTTCGGCTTATTGATGGCCGAGGTTTCCGAGTAAAACAGGCGGATGGGACGGCGCTGTTCGCGCAGCGCGATAATTTCTTCGGAAAAGCTGTTCAGGTCGTACATCACCTGGGTATAGGCGTTGGCAATATGCGGTTGCTGGTTGACCGAGCCGGCAAAGGAACCCGCCAGTGCCGGGTCGAAGAAATTCATCTCGCCCTCAAGACGATCTTCCGGAGAGCCGTCCGGGTCACGGGCCCAGAACCAGGCCATATTGGCATCCATCCCCTGCAGGGTCGCCAGCCAGTAGACGCTATGCACGTAATCCACACTGGTATCCAGCTCCCGCCACCAGGACGCGGAAAGAAAGTGGCTTTCACTGTTTACGTGGATTTTTCCCGGCGAGACAGACTCCATAAAGTCATAGCTCATGCTCATCTCTTCCCAGAACCAGCTGTAATGCGCCTCCCAGGGCTCGGGCTGATCGCGATTCAGGGCGCGCGTCTCGCGGGTTTTGGCATCGTTGCCAATCATTGAAGTGAGATCGGTGAGCGCTTCCACATCAATACCGTGAGAGCGGCTGTTCTCGGTGAACATGTCCGGCATGATTTTGATACTGGTATCCGCCTCCGGATTGCCCTTACGCAGCTCGCCCTGAAGAAAGGTAAACCAGTTGATCGCCCGGTCCATGTTGTAGCGGGACCAATCGTACCACTTGGCGGTACCGCGGATGGCCGGGTCAATGGGGATATCGATCTGCACACTGCCAAAGCTGGCAAAGTCACTGTCCCAGTTACCGTTCAGCTGCTTGATATCCCCCCGATATTTGTCGTCGAGCCAGTTGCGGAAGGCGTTCAGGGTATAGGAACTGATCGCGTTCATTTCCTGGAAGTTCTGGCTCCAGTGACCTTTTTCACTGAACCAGTGGGGCTCATTGGCAAGGATATAGCCCAACTGAGTCACTTTTTTGCCACGGGTCAGCTCGCCGGTATGGCTGGCGATCTTGCCCCAAACATCGCGCACCAGCGGGTTGTCGATGTCATAGCCGGTAAACAGGGAGCGGCCGAGGCGTACCTCCGGCTCTTTCTTTTCCACCCACTCGGGGATACCCATGTTCCAGTAAATCAAGAAGCCGACATTGTTCGGGTTGATGTCGGTTACTTCTTTCATCAGCGTCTCATCGAAGGTGCCGTCCTCCTTTAGTAGAAAAGAATTGATGGCACGGTCGTGATCCACCGGGTAGAGGTTTTCACCCCCGTGGTAAATGGCACCCAGATAATCGTTGTACACCGAGGTATCCGTCAGAGGGCGGCCGACGGATTTGGAGAAGTAATCATAGAGAAACGCGGGTTTGCCGTTGCTCAGCAGCATATTGTCGCTGACTTCGATATTTTCCCAGTCAATCTTCGGTACCGGGCGCCGTGTGATCGAGCCGTCGATGACTTTACCCAGCTCCTCAATACTCGCGTCGAGGATTTCGATGACTTTGCTGCGCTCGAAGTCCGGCAGCTCATCCGCCAACTGTTCTTTTCTATCTTCATAGGGCGCGTAGGCTCCGAACATATAGGCCACCGCATCGCGGTTCCGCTCATCCCAGTTGGCAAACTTCAGAAATTCCCGCGCAAACCAGAGGGTGGTTTCTTCCCGGGTAACATCCAGGCCCTTGTCCTGCGCCTTCTTTACCTGCGCCTCGAGAGTGCTGATTTTGTCCAGAGCAGTGGCTTCCAGCGGGCTGGCACTGGCCACGCTCTCATTGGCTGGTTTTTCCAGTGCGGCGGCTTCCGATTTCTGCTCGGAGCAGGCCCCAAGACCCAGCGGCAGAAGCGCAGCGATGGCAGTGCACAACAATGTCTTTTTCATTTTTCTCTCGATCCAGGCGTGACTTTGGCTGTTATTGGTTTTCAGATTTCACATTGATTACCCATCGGGTTCACACGGAGCCTCGAAGTCAGGGTCATGCCACTTATTTAAACATCATATGTTTAAGCTCGCAATATTCTTCCGATCTGACGCAATAATCCACTAGAGACAGCGTTTTTGCACGAAAAGCGTGCGACACATAACACAAAACAATTAGTATGATGTTTATCTAAATGCTACATTTTAATTACTCTCTCTGTCAGGGAGCCCTCCTCAAATGCGGTAAACCTCCGTTTCCGAGGTTTTTTTGAGCACTTACATAAAAATAATGCCCGGAGGCAACTAGCGATGAGACTTCACGTGCCGGCCGTATTACTCGCACTCACAGCGAGCTATGGCCATGCAGCCCCAGAACGACCCAGTATCGACCGCACCATTCACATGGCAGAGGGCCATGTGCCTGGCGGTGCCAATCGGCACTGGCTAAACCCTTACATCCCCCCCCTCACCACCAGCAAAGACAGCCGGATCGGGCTAACCCACCGGCCCTATCGCGGGGTGTATTTCCGTCTGCTAAAACCGGAAAACATCAACGAGCCCTTTCTCGAGTCCCCTGCCGGTATGGAAATCATGAGTCGCCATGAGTACTCCTATGAAATGCAACCGGATGGAGATATTCCGATCCGAGGCACGTCCGGCCACATGACGCTGTGTGACCCTTCCGGGGATCTTTCAGATGACCCATCCGCCGCGCCCCACCGAGAGAATGCGAACCCCTATGCCTGTGGCGTAGACGGTACAGATGATTGCTATGACCTGGTTGTTATCACCCAGTTGGAGAACCGCCACCTGGCCGGTACTGACGTGCACATCCGGGTTGAAAACCCTAAAACCGCTGATGCAAACATTGCCGAAATCACCGCCGGCAATACCGTGGAAGGCAATGTGGCGTTTCCCGGTGGATCGTTTTTTGAACCCAGTATTACCGGTGACGGTCACCTGCTCGTACACCGTACGGACAATGCATCCTTTTCCTGGCGCCACCCGGACGGGGGTACCCGTTCCGCTCGATCCGATATTGTCTACTACGTAAACGACAACCCAGACAATTTTGAAGCCTGTGACGTGCGCCAATTCACCGACCGCTACCCGATTGGCCACGCTCCCTACGATGACACCATTAACACCCGTTATGGTTTCGCCATGCACCCCTTCGAGACCCTGGACAACCGGGGAGAGCGCCTGGTACTTCCCGATGGCTTCGGTTTTGGCACCTACCCCTGGATTGATAAGAGTGGTGCCAATATCACCTTTACTTCCATCGGCGGGCGCTTGTCCAATGCCGGTTTCCCCACCCGTTGCCCACCAGAAATACAGGCAACCTATGGCGGTTGCTCCGGCGGTGCAGAAAATTCACCGCTCAACGGACGCACACTTCTAGGGCTGTGGACACGCGGCAAAATGGTGCTGCTGGACGGCATGATCAACCACATGGACAGCATGGAAGATGTGCGTGAAACCGCGCACCGCGAAGTGTTGCTCTATGAACCCAATGGGGCCGATCAAGGGTACAAACGTGTGGGCGATACCCGAAGTCGTAACATCGATGTTATGCCCAACGGCAACGTACCAAACACGAGTTTTTTTGACTCGAATGAGCACCGCTTCAATTACTTCGACAATATGCGTCCAATCAGTCCGGCGGATGTCACCTGGCTGATGAGTACGGGTCGATCTACAGATGAAGTCGTGTTTGACGATTACGTCAATGCCAATGGTTTTATTGTTTCGCATATGGTGCAGCAGCTGAGGATCAACACCCAATACAACGTAAAAGCGGTCCTCAACGGACATATCCAGAATTCAGCGACGTCCCTGTATTGGAACAAACCGCTCAGTGCACAAATGACCGGAGGTGGGCGCGCGGAAATTATCGCCAACGGCGGATTTACCGGTAAGGGCTATTGGCTGGATGGCGACAATATCGGACTGGAGTACGAAATACCGGAACAGCCGCAAAGTGTTCTGGGAACCCCCTGGTACTACGGTATCTTCATCGACAGCCGCAACAACGCTGGCGAGCGCACCTTGATTGCATTCCCCGATGGCTCCCAGATCCGCCTGCAAAACAGCGATCGCATCGCCTTTATCGATAGCGACGGCGCGCAAGTGCATACCCTGAACACAGTGGACGCCATACCGCTATCCGGCTGGACACACCTGGGCTTTCAGCTGAGCGCCGGCAACCGCACAATCGAGACTTATATCAATGGCTACAAGGTCGATACCTTTATCAGCGGCCAGCCACTGTTCGCACTTGAACCCGGTACCTTAACGATCGGCGCCGGCGCCCACGGCACCCCCTCCTTCCGCGGTTGGATTGATGATTTCAAAGTATTTTCAGAAACCGTCAATCCGGAAGTCGCCTGTAACCATGCAAAAGGCACACTCGCCGGTATTACCGGCAGCGCACCATCCAACTGGCGCACTCATGCAAATGCCTTCCCTGCTGACGCACACAACGACGTCAGTGACGTCTTGCAACAATTCGGGCAGGACACCTATTCGCAGTATGCGTGCTATCACGACTACAGTGACGACTACGCCGCGCACTTGCAGAATATTCCCAACGGAATGGTCGGCGTTCGCGAAGCGATCAATTTCCCGGAAGGCCCACTGCAGGCAGATCGCCCTCGCCCTGAGTCCCGTGGGAACTCGTTTTGCTTAAGCTGTCACACCACCGATGGGCGCGGCGGACTTGACCTCGAGGCACTGGCATTCCGTCCCGGCGTAATGGCACCGTACGACGATCGCCGTCAGCCGATGCAGCCGGACCCGTATGTTTACGGGAACATTCCTGCGAGCTGGCTCGGCAGCGGCCGGCCCAACACGCGCCTGGTATCCAACCGGCAAAATGCCTTCAACGTGGATCACTACCTCCTGGCGTTGGCTGGCGGAACTGTGCCCGAGCCTGAACCCGAACCAGAGCCCGAACCCGAACCCGAACCCGAACCCGAACCGGAACCCGAACCGGAACCCGAACCCGAACCCGAACCCGAACCCGAACCCGAACCCGAACCCGAACCCGAACCCGAACCCGAACCCGAACCCGAACCCGAACCCGAACCCGAACCCGAACCCGAACCCGAACCCGAACCCGAACCCGAACCCGAACCCGAACCCGAACCCGAACCCGAACCCGAACCCGAACCCGAACCCGAACCCGAACCCGAACCCGAACCCGAACCCGAACCCGAACCCGAACCCGAACCCGAACCCGAACCCGAACCCGAACCCGAACCCGAACCCGAACCCGAACCCGAACCCGAACCCGAACCCGAACCCGAACCCGAACCCGAACCCGAACCCGAACCCGAACCCGAACCCGAACCCGAACCCGAACCCGAACCCGAACCCGAACCCGAACCCGAACCCGAACCCGAACCCGAACCCGAACCCGAACCCGAACCCGAACCCGAACCCGAACCCGAACCCGAACCCGAACCCGAACCCGAACCCGAACCCGAACCCGAACCCGAACCCGAACCCGAACCCGAACCCGAACCCGAACCCGAACCCGAACCCGAACCCGAACCCGAACCCGAACCCGAACCCGAACCCGAACCCGAACCCGAACCCGAACCCGAACCCGAACCCGAACCCGACAACAGCATTTGTGGCCCGAATCAACCCAACTGGGTACCAGTAGAAAGTGTCGAGCTCAATGTAGAAGGCACCGTTTACCTGAATGTCGGCGACACGCTGTCTCTGGATACTACTGTTTCGCCAAGCTGTGCAAGCCAACGAAACGTGACTTACCAATCGTCCAGCTGGCAAATTGCCAGCCCAAGTACTTTGGGTCTGATTACGGCCCAGGGCGAAGGCCAAGCCACCATTACTGTTGTCTCCAAGGCGGACTCATCCATTACGGATACCATTACCATCATCGTGTCCCAGTAATGTCATTTCATTGACGTCCACGACGAAACGCCGGCCCGGCACCGATAGCGGTGAGATACCGGGCCAGCATCGGTACAAACCCCAAAAAAATAAGAAAAAAATCTTAAGGGTGTAAATCAATGAGTAAGAAATTAACAGCCTCCATTGCGCTCACCGTGGCGGTCGCTGCAGGGCAACAGGCCGCCGCGCAGGCAATTCCACCACCACTATCCGATCCAGACAACAGCGCCGGCTGGGTCATAAACCCCAGTGTGTCCGATGAATTTAATGGCTCAAGCTTTGATCGAGACGTGTGGTTCAATCAGGGGGAAAACGGCCAATGGAACGGGCAGTGGCGCGGACGGGCCCCGTCCGAATATGACCCGGATAACGTGCGGGTAGAAAATGGCTATCTGTATATGACAGCCCGCTGGGACCCTGCGCATAACTTCTCAGACGGCAATGGCGGCGGCAACTCCCAGGGCAACTGGGAATACGGTGACGTGCCCATTACCACCGCGGCACTGCTTGGCAAAAACACCTTCCTGTACGGCTATATGGAAATGCGTTCCAAGGCCGCACCGGGCCCCATTTCCAGCTCCTACTGGACTACCGGCGTTGGCGGTGAGACCGATGCTTTCGAAAGCTTTGGCTGGAACCCGAACAACCCCTGGTCCGGCAAGCGTTTTCACACCAGCTTTCACGACTGGCGCAATGGTTCTTCCACATACGGCAGACGTATCTGGGAAAACGACCACATCTTTGATTTTGGTGTCGCTGACGATTTCCACGTTTATGGGTTTGAGTGGGATCCCAACTATGTCGCGATCTATATCGACGGCGCGCTGGTAAACTGTGTCACCCGCGAAGAAATGGGCAATGCCTGGGTTGCCACCAACCCCCAGCGCCCATGGATCGACATGGAAACCTTCGACTGGGAAATCAGTGCCTGGGATCTGCGCCCAGAACACTTTAACGGCGCCGAAGGTATCGATTTTATCGTTGACTACAGCCGCGTTTACCAGCGCACCAACGGACAATCTGGCGGCGCCTGTCCGAACCGGGAAAACCTGCTGACCAACCCCAGCTTCGAAAATGACCTGCAGGGCTGGAGCGGTCCCGCCACCATCACCACCAACGAAACATCGGATGGCAACAAGGCGGCATCGCTCACCAGTGGTGGCACCATCGAACAGACGGTAGCGGTAAAACCCAATACCTCGTACATCGTCAGTGCCTGGGCCAATAGCGCCGACACCAATCAGGCGGACCGATGGTTCAATGCCTACCTGGGTGTAAGAGACCACGGCAATGCCACCTCAAACGTGCGCTACTTCTTCAACCGCTGGCATGAAAAGAGCCTGCAGTTCACTACCGGCCCGAACACCACTGAGGTGACCATCTTCTTTACCAACAAGCCACAGGGTGGGCTAGTTTATGTTGACGAGCTCGCTTTACATGAGATCAAAACCACGAGGCACTGAGAGCAATTCTGAGTCAAACAACGAACAAGGGGAGCAAATTGCTCCCCTTTTTATTGGATTTCCAAACACATACTGCGGGATATCAACCCTTCGTCAGTAAATCCAGCGCCGCCAATGCATCGCGGTTATAGGCCACTCGAGCATCGGCTCCCAAATCCTTAGGGCGCACACCAATCTTGATACCCATAAAATCCAGACTGGACCAGTCTGCCACCTCAAGGCTTGCCTTCATCTGCTCAGCGGTCAACAGGGACCCCTCCGCGAAACTTCCGCCTTCGAAGATTTCTGCCGGTGGCATATGGGTATCTCGCCATACACCATAAGGGGTGTCCTGATCAGAAATACCGGAGAACATAAAGCCGCGCAATAGCCCGGCCTCGCGCGCCGCCTGCAGGTGCTGTAGCGGCCCCTGTACACTGCGGGTTTCCAGCGCAGAGCGTCCCCAGTTGACAGACAGGCCGATTTCGCAACCACAAGCGCGGTTGACCTCTGACACCGCCTGAATTTCTTCCTCGAGCGTCAGGAAGCCCTTCTCAGGCTGTGCGCCTTCTACAAAGGCATCACAGTGCTCGATCACCAACTCAGCGCCGTCCCAGTCCCAGGACTGGATCTCTTTCAGCGACTCGACCAACGAGGCCACGGAAGATGCACTTCCTGTACGGTTTGGGCTGGTATGCAACTGAATAAAATCCACCGCCTTGCGCCCGAGATGCGCATTCAGCTTATGTACCGCAGCACGCATTTGCTGATAGAAGGCGATACCTTCCGCACGCCCGTCCGGGTTGTCGGAAGCGATACCAAAGTGCGGGTTTTTCCCCAGGCGGCCCATGATGCCCGGCACACCCGTGAACACGAAATCCCAGGTGGAGTCGATGTTCTGCAAAAACCAGTCATCATCGTGCGGGTGCAACTGACCGGTAAATGGGTGTTCAATACCCCGGATACTGCTCAGCTGTTTGATGCCATCCAGGTACCGGGCCTGCAGCTCTGGCTGCCAATCGTCGGTTACAGGCGCTGTTGCGTAGGCCGCAAGAATGGTTTTCATGGGAATCAATCTCCTGGAAGAATTTGCGGGAAATGATACACCGGGCATCATCGCTTGTCCTTCCTGCGCTCAGGCAGACAGGGCGCGATAGCCAGAGGCGTAGGCCACGGCATTGTCCCGCACCTGCGCCACGGTCATCCCCGCGCGATAGAGCCCGGAACCGAGACCAAAACCGGAGAACCCCGCAGCCAGATAATCCGGCATATTCGCCGGTGAAACTCCGCCCACCGCCAGCACCGGCAGGTCCGGCAGTACCGCCGAGGCCACTTTGAATCCTTGCGAGCCGAGCGCAGTAGCCGGGAACAGTTTGAGCGCGTCTGCGCCCGCGTCCGCGGCGGCCAGGGCTTCGGTCGGCGTGCAGAATCCGGGCATGGAAATCAAGCCCAGGCGTTTGGTCTCGCGAATCACGTCCACATCGGTATTTGGCGAAATAATGACCTTACCGCCGGCTTCTGCCACTGCTCGCACCTGTTCTACGGTCAATACGGTGCCGGCGCCGACCAGTACATCGTCGCCCATCACTTCCGCCAGTGCCTGGATGCTGGCACAGGGCTCTGGGGAATTCAGCGGGACTTCGATAATACGAAATCCGGCTTCGCGGATGGTCTCGGCAATAGCCACTACTTCGGTGGGCTGTACACCGCGCAGAATGGCCACCAGGGGAAGTGGTTCGAGATAAGGGTTCAGTACGTTAGTGGTCATGATTTTCTCCAAAAATTCTTATGGTTTAGAGCCAGCCAGCGTTGCTGGCAATTGCCACCAGACCGCGGCGCACGGCGCTGTCGCCGTCGATACTTGCAGAAGGAATGTCGCGCAGTTCAAGTGCGCGCTGGTACAGCGCGGTGAGGTTGCCACCACCTACCAGGGTCACATGGCCTGGGCGGCCGATCTCGGCGGTGACCGTGTGCACTTCCGCACCGATCAACAGGCCCGACAGATAGCTGTGTACCTCATCCGTGTTCAGCTGGAAGGTATCGGTAACGGCACCCGCAACTACCGCACTGCGCGCGCTGAACAGGGAGTGCAGAAGGTTTGGGTGCTCCGTGGACACAGCGACACCGCGATCAAACGCGGCAACATTGAACGGGCTTGCGACTTTGCCCGCATCATCAACAGGAATCAGCCGGCCAAGGATGCTGTGCTGACACAGGACGTTAAACAGCTCGCCGGTCATGCAGGTGGCGAAATCCAAAATCGCCGGCTCAGCGTCACCGCTTGCAGCAGAACACAGGTCCACCCTCGCCCACTTGGCATGAGTGCCCGGCAGGCACAGCAGGCGTAATCCATCCGCCCCCTCATTCTTTCCCTGCAATAATTCGGCACCGAGAATCTGTACCTCTTCGCCGCGCATTACATCGGCAAATCCACTGAAAGAGCGGCCGCGTACGCCGGGCACAATAGCCATGGAAAGTCCCTGGCGATTTTCCAGCTGGAACAGCGTCTTACCCATTGCCGATAGTGCGAGCGGGCAATCCACATATCCGGCATCTTTCCAGCCCTGGGCGCTGCCGACCATGCCGGTCATCAGTACCGGCAGCTTTCCATCTTCCAACCAGGGTGAAATTTGCTCTATCAGAAAGGATTCAAACTCCTCCTGCCTGAGTGTCAGCATGCCCTTCGGACTGGAGGTTTCCTGCAACAAGGTGCCACTGCGATCCATCAGAAATGCGCGAAAGTTTGAACTACCCCAGTCGACGCCGATCAATGCGGGCGAGGTATTTACATGTTCAGTCATGGATTGATCCATCAGAAAGTAAAAACCCCGGTCGACTACTGGGTAAATGCCAGATAGACCGCCGGGGTATACAGTTTTGTGCCGTGATGCGGCAGGTATTTAGCCGTTAGGCGTCGACTTCAAAGTGCTTGATAAAGTCGCGGTCTGGCTCGATGCCAAGACCCGGGCCTTTTGGCAGCGCAACCGTACCGCCACTCTCCGCGACCTGCTCCTGAATACGCAGCGGCTCGGTGAGCAGCTCTTCGCGGAAGCGATTTGGTGTCGTGTCGTACTCCAGCATCGGCTGTACCGGATGCGCGGCACCGGGCAGGTCCGGCAGTGCCGCCAGCAGGTGCAGGTTGGTGCCTACGGCAACCGCGGAGCCCCACACATGGTTGATCACCGGAATAAAGTTCGCCGTGGCCAGTGCCAGCACTTTCTGGTATTCGGTAATACCGCCCAGAGCACACACTTCCGGCTGCAGAATGTCCACACAGCGATTCTGAATCAGTTCGCGATGGCCCCAGCGGGTAAACTCACACTCACCGCCAGAAATATTCAGATCCAGGGCTTCGCATAGATCCCGATAGCCGCGGTAGTCTTCCGGTGCTACCGGTTCTTCAAACCAGTCGACGCCCAGCTTTTCAAACTCGCGCCCCATGGGGATAGCTTCACGAGTGGTATAGGCATGGTTGGCATCAACCATCAGGCCTACATCATCACCAATGGCATTGCGCACGGCTTCCACCAGCTCAACATCTTTCTTGTGTCCGAGGCCGGTTTTCATTTTCATTGCGCGGAAGCCCTTCTCGCGGATGGCAACGGCTTCCTCGGCAAAACGTTCGTTCAGGTCCGGTACACGCTGCAGCATCATGCCGTAACCGTACGCAGGAATACGTTCTCGGAAGGCGCCTCCCAGCAGTTGGTAAACCGGCTGATTCAGGGCTTTACCTGCGATGTCCCACAAGGCAATGTCCACACCGGACAGGGACTGCATGGGCATACCCTTCTGGCCATGATCCCGCAACAGGTTGTAGACGGTGTGCCAGATCACTTCCCGATTAAGAGGGTTCATCCCCAGAATCATCGGCTGGATGACTTTTTCCACAATGGCTTTATTGGCAAAGGCCACGTTACCGCCACCAAAGCATTCCCCCCAACCGGTAATGCCCACATCGGTCTGCACTTCCACCAAGTGGGTGGTGCGCTTCAGGTAGTACTGCTGTGAATAGCCGAGCTCTTCTTCGAGATCGTACTGCAGCACATGACTGATGATTTTTGTTATTTTCATGGAGTTAACCCTTAACTCAATCCCCAAATCCACTTCGGAAAAATTGCTCCGAAACTGTTTTGAAAATAATTTCAGTTATATTTTTTAATGGCGCGCGACACACGTTTCGGTGCCAAGTAGTCGTCCAGTGCCAGGTGTGAACAATCCACCCCGATGCCGGATTGTTTAACTCCGCAATGCGGCAGGTCGATGGCATATTTAATACCGTTAATCTGTACCTCGCCAAATTGCAGCTGCGCCGCGCAACGCTCTGCTTTTTCGATATCGGCGGTGAAAATATAGGATGACAGACCGGCGTCGGTGTCATTTGCCTGCACCATCACTTCATCTTCATCAGTAAAGGTGAGCAGGCTGATCACTGGCCCAAATACTTCTTCGCTGTACAAACGCATGCCGTTATTAACACCGTCCAGTACCGTCGGCGCGTAGAAGGCACCCTTCTCCAGGCTTTCATCCAGCCCTTCCGGCTTCTTGCCGCCGTGTACCAGGGTCGCCCCCTTCTCTACTGCGTCTTTAACCAGTGCATCAATGCGCTGAACAGAGCGGTGATCAATCACCGGCCCCATATCAATATCGCCGTCCCGTTCGTAACCTACTTTTACCGCTGCGGCACGAGCCAGCACTTTTTCACGGAATGCGTCCGCCACACCAGCTTCCACGAACACCCGGTTAGGTGTTACACAGATCTGGCCAGAGTTGGCGTACTTCACACCGCAAATCACATCGGCGGCGAGATCCAGGTCCGCATCGGCAAATACCAATGCCGGCGCATTACCACCAAGCTCCATGGAGTAGCGCTTGATGGACGTGGCACCGGTGCGCATGACATGCAACCCGGTCTGGGTGGAACCAATCAGGGTCAGCAGCGCAGGAATCGTAGAGGCAGAAATCGCATCGCCAATCTCGTGATCCGTACCAGAAATGATATTGACCACACCGGCTGGGAGGCCGATCTCGGCGCAGAGCTCGCCCACCGCATAGGCGGAAAGCGGGGTTTTGGAAGACGGTTTGATCACAATCGGACAGCCGGCGGCCAGAGCCGGGCCGAGCTTGTAGGCCAGATTCAGCAGTGGGAAGTTCCAGGCCAGGAAGGCCGCTGCCACGCCAACGGGCTGACGGGACAGGGTGTGCACGTGGGTGCCTTCACGGTCCACCAGGGACTCGGCGTGCATACGGGTAATTTCTTCCGCGTAAAACTCCAGGCTGTGCACCAGCATCTGGTAGTCATCTTTGGTGGCCGCCCAGGGCTTGGCCATTTCCAGGTGAATACATTCGCGCAGGTGCGCCTCATTCGCCAGCACGACATCGCGCAGCTTGTGCATCCAGCTGACGCGCTCGGCGACGCTTGTGGCAGACCATGAAGGGAAGGCGGCCTGAGCGGCTTCCAAAGCCCTGTGGGCATCGGCTACGGTCGCCTCGGCAAAACTGCCAACCACTTCATTGGTTGCCGGATTGACCACGTCCAGGTAGCCGTCACCACACAGCTCGCCCCCGATGTACATGCGTTTGGCCAGTGCCATATTCAGTCCCCTGTTGCCTGCCTTTCGGGTGGCCACGCATATGACGCCAGCAACCACCCACCTTAAGCTTATTGATTCGTTCCAGTTGCAAACAATTTAAACATATGATGTTTACACTAACAATACGTTTATGACTTTTATCGGCCAACTATGCGAGATTGGTCAGACAAGTCGAAGGCAGGGATAAACGGTAATGGGGAGCGGCAACGTTGAAGGAGCGAGCCAAACTCTAAAAAAAAAGCCGGCACCCTGAAGGTGCCGGCAAGACAACACTTTGAACGCAACTCGCATCATCAAAGTGAGGGAGAATGTGGTGAGATGAAAACCACATGCACCCTAGTCGTGGTAAAGCACAGAGCGCCCACCGTCGACAACAAGACTGTGCCCAGTCATGAAACTTGAATCGCTGCTGGCCAGGAACAATGCGGGACGTGCGATTTCCTCGACACTGGCATTGCGGCGCAGCGGGTGTACATCGCCAATGGCCTTGCGCGCGGCAGCCGGGTCTTCGGTCTGCTCCCAGGCCTTGAATGCGTTAGGGGTTTCCACCATGCCCGGACACAGCGCATTGACACGAATATTGTCCGGCCCGAACTCCACCGCAAGATTTCGCGTTAAGCCAATCACTGCATGCTTGGTTACGCCGTAAGGGAAACTGTCGGGCACAACTTTAAAGGAATGGACGGAGCCCACATTAATAATGCTGCCACCACCGGCGGCTTTCATCATCGGCAGTACCGCACGGCAGCAGTGCCACATACCGTCCACGTTGACGGCAAAGTTGCGTTGCCACTGCTCACTGGAAACATCCAGCACGCTTTTCCCCATCGGGGTAAGCGCGGCGTTGTTCACCAGAATATTCGGCTCGCCTAACTGCGCGCAGGTAGCCTGCACCATGGCATTCACCGAATCTTCATCGGCGATATCTGTCTCGGCGAAAATGGCTTGCTGTCCGGCCGCTTTCAGCTCTTCTACCAGCGCCAGGCCGCGCAGGACATCCACATCGGCAACACAGACTTTAGCGCCTTCATTGGCAAACAACCGGGCGATGGCACTGCCGATGCCATCCGCGGCACCGGTGATGATAGCGACCTGATTCTGCAATCGATTCGACATGTTACTTCTCCCAACCTATCCCTGCGGGAATCAGGTCGCCAGCTCCGCCTTGCCGGCCGGGTTCGGACGCACCAGATCTTTTTCGATCTGCTCGATGGACTTGTTTTTGGTCTCGGGCAGGATCATTAGCATGACAAGCATGCCCACGAAGGCAATCACTCCGTAATTCAGGAAGGTATTCGCCGCACCCAGGTGTTCCAGCTGCCAGGGGAAGAACTGCTGAATCAGGTAGCTGGAAATACTCTGCACCAGTGCCGCGAACGGCAGGGCTACACTGCGGACCCGGTTGGAGAAGATCTCCGAGAAAATCACCCACATCACCGGGCCGATGGACATATTGAACGCGGCCAGGAATGCGAAGATACCGAACAACACAAAGCCTGCACTGATCTCAATCGTCGAGTTGATGATCGGGCCACTGACCAGCGGCACCTCTTTTTTCGAATAGACCGCAGCAATGTCGTTCTTCAGCGCAACATCATTCTCGTAGGTTTTACCGATATAGGGCGCCAGGGGAGTTGCGTCTATCTGCTGCGCTTCCAGGGTGGCGATAGCCTTGTCATCCAGGGTATAGCGGGCGGACTCGAATCCGTACCAGGTGGACGCGTGAGCAACCACGATCAATACAAGCCCGGCAAGGGTCAGCACCCGGCGACCAAGCTTCTCAACGGTGGTAATGGCCACCAGAGTGAACACAACGGCAACCAGGCCCAGCACGATGGTCTGCATAAAGCTGTCTTCCACGCTCATACCCACCTGCTCGAACACGGTCGGCGCATAAAAGAGCACTGCATTCATGCCAGTCGCGCCCTGCACCACGGCGTAGCAAACCGCAATCAGCACTACTAAACGCATGGGTTTACTGAACAGGGTTTTGAGCTGATCGAGGGTGCTGTTTTTACGCTCCTCATCGATACTGCCGCGCACCTCGCTCACCAGGCTACTGACCTGAGACTCAGGCGCGACACAGGCAAACACTTCGCGCGCCTCCTGTTCCCGCCCCTGGGTCACCAACCAACGCGGCGACTCGGGAATCGTCAGCAACAGGGAGATCCAGATAATGTTCGGGATGAGTTCAAAGCCCAGCATCAACCGCCACACGTTTTCATTGTGGATCCAGCTGATATCCGCCATGGATTTGACGAGGAAGTAATTGATGATAAACGCGAGCAGGCTGCCCAAGGTAATCAGCAACTGATTGACCGAGACAAACTTGCCGCGTTTGTCCGCCGGTGCCACTTCGCCGATATACATGGCCGAGACCGTGATCGAGGCGAAGGCGACACCACCAATAAAACGGCCGAGGACCAACATGTAGTAGTCCACGGCGAAGGCCGAAACGAGAGTCGAGAGAGAGTAAGTTCCTGCAATGGCAAGCAGAACGTTCTTGCGGCCAAAACGCTCACACAGGGTACCGGTGAAAAACAACGCAATAATCACGCCGACAATGGCGCAACCGACTACAGTGCCCACCTGCATACTGCTCAGTTCAAACTGGGAGCTGACAAAGCGCACAGCCCCGGAAATATTTGCAGCATCCAGCCCAAACACGAAACCGCCAAAGGCGGCAATCAATGCGTATTTGGTGACATTACTGGCGGCACTATTGTTATTCATTGTTGGTACCTGGTTATATTCTTCATCGCTAATTGCCGACACTTTACTGCGCCTTTGGCAACGTATAAGACCTATTTAAACATATGATGTTTAGGCTGGCAACGTATTGAGCCTGATCAGCCGCTCACCCTTTCCAGAATGACCGCCGGCTCCGCCTGCCCTTTCACGGCATTGCGATACACCAGAGTTACACCGTTGGCCACCAGGGCATCGGGTGCATCCTCAAGCCCGACCGCTGCGGTCGTCACATAAAGGTCGGTAAAGTCCCGCCCACCGAAGGCCGGGCAGGTGGTACGAATGACCGGTGCCTTCAGGGCTCCCAGCTCGACACCGTCCGGGCTGTAGCACTGGGTGCGCGCGCCATCCCAGAGGGCGGTCCACATGTTTCCCTGGGAATCAGCTACAGCCCCATCGGGAATCAACGCGCCATCGGTCAGGTCCAGGTGTATCTGGCGTGACGATTCCGGCCACCCGGTTTGCGCATCCAGCGATACCTTGTAAACCGTGCTTGCCGCGGAGTCCGCGTAATACGCCAGTCGGCGCTCGCGATCAAAACACAGACCATTGGGAACCGTCAGGCCAGCGTCAAGCCTGCGCAGCTCGCCGCGATACCAGCGGTAAAGATTACCCGCGCCCTCTTCACCATTTTTCCCCATGGTGCCAATCCAGAAGCCACCCCAGGGATCCGCACGGCCGTCGTTACTGCGGTTACCCGGAAGCTCCGGCTCCAGCGCACGCAGCAGAGTCTTCTCTCCAGATTCCACGTTGAACAGGTTGAGTCCGCTTTCGCAGGCCACCAGCAATTGCTCCGCATCAATCCAGCCAATCGCCGAGGGCATTTCCCCCAGGTCCCAGGCCAGTTCGACACCGGCTTCGGTTTTCGCCATCAGGCGACGATTGAGCAGATCCACCCAGTAAAGAGTCTGGCGCTGTGGATGCCACAAAGGCCCCTCACCCAACTGGCAGGGGCGCGCATCGAAAACTTCCGCGCAAACATCGGTAAACGGACTTTCTGACATACCCGTCATGGCGATCACCAGTTGGTCACAGAGCCATCGGCCCTGCGCAGATGTGGCGCCTCTACGGCGACCGGTGGCGACTGGCGGAAGGCCTCTTCATTGACCTCGACACCAAGCCCCGGGGTATCCGGCAACACGAATGCGGTACCGTCGAGTTTGTGCTGCACCGGGAAGAGTGCCGGGTCGTGAAAACCGAAGGTACAGAAAGGCCCTTGATGGGTCTCCATCAGGGCAAAATTCGGCAGCGCTGCGGCAAAATGATTGGATGCGGCCGTGCACACCGGACCCAGCGGGTTGTGTGGCATCACATCGATGTAGTGTGCCTCGGCCATGGCCGCGGCTTTCATCCCCTCGGTAAAGCCGCCGATATTGCACACGTCCACCCGCAGGTACTGGGTGAGGCCTTTTTCCACAAAGGGCATCGCTGCCCATTTGGAGCTGAACTCCTCGCCAATGGCAAATGGCACTGTGGTCAGGGTACGCAGGGTGGCGTAGGCGTCCGGCGATTCATTGCGGATAGGTTCTTCGAGAAAATCCAGGGTACCCGAGGCCATACGCTGACAGAATGACGCCGCCTCGGCCACGCTCAGGCGATGGTGGTAATCGATCCCCAGGGTAATATCCGGACCGATGGTTTTGCGCAACTCGGTGAGGCAGCGAGCGGTGCGCGCAATGGAATCCCGCGGGTCGAAGAATTTCGGATCATCGAAACCGGCGGGAATCACGCGAATGGTGGTCCACCCCAACTCGATCAATGCGGTGACTTCTTTTACCAGCTCCTCCAGGCGGTCTGGGTCCGCTTCCGTATAACAGCAGGCAAAGCAGGGAATATTGTCCCGCTGCTTGCCGCCCAGCAGTTGATACACCGGCACCTGCAGCGCTTTGCCGGCGATATCGTACAGCGCAATATCAATCGCGGACATGGCTGCGGTCAGCACCCTGCCCCCTTCGAAATACTGGCTGCGGTAGATCTCCTGCCAGATACTGCCAATCTGGCGCGGGTCGCGGCCACGCAGAAACTCGGCGAAGTGCGCCACAGCACCGATCACTGCCTGCTCCCGGTTGGAAAGCCCGGATTCGCCCCAGCCCACCAGGCCGCATTCGGTCGCTACCTTTACCAGCAACTGATTGCGGGTGCCTACGGCACCCAATAAAGTTTCAACGGATTCGATTTTCAATGGAAACAACTCTTATCGGTAAAAATTACTAACTCACCCAATGTCAAATGGAACGGCGCTACCCACCAAAGGCAGTAAAGTGGAATACAACTTCTTCACCAACCGCACTTTTTCCATCTTCAGCCAACAGCAGTACTTTCCATGAGAACCGACCGGAACCAACTTTGCCGAAAAAATCATCAATTGGCAAAGTAAAGTCGCCCGACTCGGTCACCGGGTACTGGATATTGGAGACCAGGTCACCGTCACCGTTCACCAAATCAAGATTCAGTAGTTTCGGCGCGTTGATTCGATAACTGACAGCAAGCACTTCCTTGCCGGTGCTGACGCGACGGGGCCAGCGAACCTCAGAGATCGCCTCTGTTGAAATGTGCTCATTCCAGGCACTTTCGGTCAGAACGGAAAAATTCACGTTCACCTCATTTCCCACACGGTGATTCCAGTTTTCACCGCGAGGAGTGACATACACAACAACTCGATATTTGCCAGGATCAATGCCAGTCGTATCGAAATTTACGTGGTACTTTCCGCTTTTCGTTACCCTTGCTGTTTTTTGCTTAAATTTTTTCCAGGTATCAAAGTACTGTAAAACAAAATAGACATCCCTGGTTTTAGGCACTTTCAGATCGACATCTACACGCAGTGGCTGATTGCCCCCCACAACATCCGGAACATCGATACTGTTAATGAAATCGTCTGAGCCGGCTGAAACACCACAGGAAAATGCAGAGGCCCACACCAGAAAAGAAAAGATAAAACGCTTCATTTAAGATCACCTATTTCGGAAAGTGAAAAAAATAGCCACCGTGCTAATACACGGCAGCCATTCTTAAATCAGGAGACTATACCTTTCTCTGTTATTGCTCCATCACAGCAATATCATCAAACAGAATTTGATCACCTGCGGTCAACCCGGTTGCGTAAATGTAAGGCATAACCGTTGTATTCGCCGTTCCATCAATCGCCCAGGTAGTAGGGATCGTATAGGTAGAAGAATCATCGCTTTCATCTTCTGTATGGTTACGGTTTACCAGGTTAACCAGTTGCCAAGCGGTGGTCGGCGCCAGCTCCGCTGCAAAGTCAGAACCGGTTTTTTCCGCATTGGGGAAGCTACCTGCAGCCTTGTTATCCAGAGCGTTACGGCTGTCATGCCAGGGCGCCAGATTAAAGTGGACCTTCACGCCTTCGCGCGGCTGCTCAAGCTTGACCCACATGGAAACACCAAACTCCACACCGTGGCCGCGGGAGCCTACGCCATAGTAGGAGCCCCACATATCGAAGGCAGCATCGCCATTGGTCCAGTTGGTTTTGACAACACCGGCGATGGTATTGTCTTCCTCTGCGGTCACACGCAGGGAGCTACCGAAAATGGGATCCCCCACAGCCTGGTCGAAAGCACCCGAGATATACTTGTTGTACCCATTGCCTGGGAAACTGTGCTCAAAGGTATGATCCCAGTTGGAGGAATTACCTGCATTGTTGGATTTCAGACAGGCCTTATTCGGCACAACACTTACCGCAACAGACAACGAACTAATATCCTCTTTTGCTGCTGTGGTTTCACCGGATTCATAGGCAACGGTAATCGCCTCAGCATCCTGAGCAAGATTGCTAGCCGGGCTCTTATCGCCATCGCCAACTTGCAGGATTGCCCACTCGCCATTTTCAGACTCCGCATCCGGAACCAGATCAAGCAGTGTGAGAAGACTCTCTTCTTCAGTGCTCCAGCTATATTGATAGACGCCATTCAACATCTCGCCAAGCGTCGGTTCTGACTCCACATGCAAGCCACCATAGGTACACGCAGCAATCTCTTTCACCAACGCATCACGGGGGCCTTCGGCATTGGTAACACCGATACGGAAATCGGAATCAACGGCTACCGTAACGGTAGAAGAAACATTGCTGTCCGGATTCCAGACAGTAAGCTCCGCTTCACCTACGCCCACACCCGTAACCGTACCTGCCTCGTCCACAGTTGCCACAGATTCGTCACTAACCTCGTAACGCAGTTCCTGATCACATACGGCCTGAGGAGAAAAGCTGGCAGAGGCATTAACGGATTCGCCCAATCGAACAGACAGATTCTGAACATCAATCTCTTCAATCTCGGCTTTCACACCATTAATCGTAAGATTCAGGGTTCTGGTTACCGGATCACCGCCATTGATGACGTTGTAGGTAAGGGTGTAGGTGTGAACGGGGCGCGGCCAGGGGTTAACACTTTCACCGGGCGTAAACTCTGAACATGAGATCAGTCTTTCATCAAATCCGTTCAGATCTACGATCATTTGATTGCCATCGAGGAAGAACGGCGTTACCTGCTTGCCATCTTCCACAATAGTGGGCACGGGAAGACCGTACATGGGCTGATCGTTATTCTCGGCATCTGGATCCCAGATGATGGTATCCTGCGCGAAGCTTACCTGGCTCACACCAACGCCACTTTTCCCGGAAAGCGGATCGCCACCAGCGGTCGCGCCCTGAAGAAGATCAATCACGATTACGCCCTGATCTTCATCAACGACAATATTCAGCGCGTCTTCACTAAATACGATTGGCTGATCACCGTCATCAATAAAGTCCTGACCTTTATCGACTTTACAGCCCGTCATTAGAGCAACAACCGGCGCAATAAGGGCTACACTTTTCAGAATTCTAGGTTTCATATTTTCTCTCCATTTCGACCACTTTCTCTACATCTCTTAGAGAAAGTGGTGAAATCATCTTTAAAATTATTATTTGAATTGATTAGAAGTTCATTCGCGCGCCCAAGCGGAATACTCGACCAAAGTTCCACTCGTTGACGGTACGGCTTGTGTTAACGCTATCGGTAACCGCATCACCTTCATCCCAATAGCTACCATCTGCCAACAGCATATCTCGAGCGGTTACGAAGGTACGACGGCCTTCATCACCGAGATTCGTGGCCTGGAAAGTGATAGTCAGATTATCGTTGACGAAATAGCTTGAGCTAAAATCCAAGCGATTGTAGCTCTCCTGCCAAATGGACGTTCCGATTTGCCCGTGATCCACAGCCTGAGTACCGACATAGCTGTTTGCTAACCGCAGGCTCAGACGATCCCCTTCCCAGAATACGGTTAGGTTTCCTGAATGCCTCGGCGTATCTTCGAGAGATTTAGGTGCAATTACCCGTCCAGTGGTGGCGAGAGCAACTTCATCCTGAAGTGCATCCTGGAAGGTATAGTTCGCTTGAACACCCAGGTTGGACCAGATGCCGGGCAGGAAGTCGTACATATGGGTGTAATTTAGCTCGAGGCCAGTAATGGAAGCACCACCACCGTTCTGAACCTGCTGAATACGGGCTGCCCGACACTCGATTTGCATATCTTGTGTTTGCCAGCCAGCAATATGCCGCCGTGGTAAACAAGTTTCCCCTCCAGCGGCACCTTCACCGGGAACGCCTACCGGATCAATTAAGAGGTCAGCATCTTCGAGATCGTAATCTCCACGGGCATCCTTAATGAAATATGGAGTTTCGACGGTAATTTCAGTGTCTTTCATGTCCTTATGGAAAACGGTGGCAGACAAGTTATTGCCTTCACCAAAATACCATTCCAACGAAAAATCCAGGTTAATCGATTCCAGATTCTGCAGCTGGGTATTACCCGCTGTGCCGGTTGCGTACTCGTTCCAATTGTTCTCGTTGACCTGCAGGCTTGGGTTCAAGCTATCAAATCGTGGACGGGTCATGGTCTTGGATGCAGCAAAACGACCAATCAACTCATCATTGATTTGATAGCTCAGATTCAGGCTTGGCAGTAAGACATCGAAAAGTCCCTTATCTGAAATTTCGGATGCACGAATGTAGTTCTGCTGGGTATTCAGACTGGAGTCGCTATTCGAACGGTAAATGTTCGTACTTCGATCCAACCAACGCTCCATACCGCCATTATTATTGAAATACCAATGGCTTTGCGTATTAGTTGTGAAAGTGCCACTGCCGTTAGGGTTATCGAATTCCCCGCCGTAGAACTCCGCCATGGCCTCATTGAAACCTTCGACACCACCTTTAATGGTCCCGTCGTCATTGTATTCAATGTTAACAATTCGGTTGAAGTCCTTGCCGTCTTTATGAACCCACTCCCCCTTCTCGGTATCGTATGGCAGCGTTTCCGGTTTATTGACGTCATATGCGTAATTGAGGCGCCAGGAGAAACAGTTTTGATCCACACCATCCTGACCGGAATTTTGCGGCTCATAGCGGTGATCGCCATCTTGCGGACCGCCGATCCAGTCAGGCTCCTGGCAGACCGGGTTTTTATCATTGAATAGACCACGCTGAGCCAAGTCATACAGATCAATAACGTGAGGATTTGGGTAATACTGCATACCCGCATAGCCTCGCGCCTCAGTTTTATCCTCCGCGTAGCGGAGGCCAACATTACCTCGCAGACGACCGTCCATGGCTTCAAAGCTGGACTTGATATACGCAGCAAAAGTATCGGTATCGATATTCCGGGTACCACGGTTATCAATATCAACCCTGATGGACCCTGGCTTCCTTCCGAGCAAAGCTTCAAATGCCTTGTCGTGGTCAATCATCGGCCAGCCATTAAAAACAGGATTGGACCGATCAACTCCAAGCTTTTCACCAAAGTTTTTATACAGGAAGGCTTCCGAAGCGCTCATATCAATCAGACGCACAGAGGAGAGTCCGTCGTAGGCATAGTCGGTGCCATCACCATCTTTGAATGTGGAACCCAGACCGATGGTCGTATTTTGCGTATGCACATCTTTTACGCGATTTGCGTATTTAGCACCGAACTCAACGGTGGTAAGCCCGAAGCGATCAACATCCCAGTCAAAGTCAACAAACACCGAGGTATTCGTATCCGTTTGATAGTTATCCCGAATATTAGTATTACCCAGATGGTTCGCGTAAAGATCGGTGGGATTAAATCGCCCCGTTGCACTTACGACATTACCGGTAACCGGATTAAAGGTGGCATTAGTAGTGCCATTGTAGAATCTACACACACCGGTTGAGCAGTCATAGCCCGTGGGCTCGCTCTCCATGGGATCATTATTTTCAACCGCACCGACAGCGATCGTACCCCAGGTCTCCGTCCCCATATTGACGAAATCATCGGTGTTCTCATCGGTACTTGAGTAGCCGGCGGTGATATTCATGGTCAGGGAGTCGGTAAGCTGCTGGTCCAACTTCAAGGATGCAACCATGGTCTCGGAAATGGTGTCCCCCTGAGAGCGGTTCATCCAGCCCCCCCGCCCCACGCCGCGCATGGCTTCGAGTGTGCTGTTGTCGGTATTCACTACTGCCCAATCCGTCTGATCGATCGGCTGCATCCCCTGCGAACCCATGTTGTAACGCATGGAGTTGTAGTCAGTAGTGACTGTTTGCTTGGTATAGGATGTATCGAGGCGTATATCCGTGAAATCAGAAGGCCGGAACTGGATACCGAAGTTACCGGTCTGACGCTTGCGCTCGTTACGGCTCAACGCCAAGTGGATTGAATCCCGGCGAAGCACCTCAACCGGATCAGCAAACGCCACTTCGGTTTCCGGGTCAAAGCCTTCGGGCAGGCTACCGTCTTCGTTGAGATATCGGATGGCCTTCCCGGTTTCCTTATCAATGGCACGAAGACCACTTTCTCCGCCGGCATCGGCCACCATCGCCATAGAGTCGCCCCAGTCATGGGTCATGCGGTCTTCACGATAAATCTGATTGTCTTCCGATACCGTGAATACTACACCGAGTTTGTCATCGAAGAACTGATCGAGGTAGCTTGCGTTATAGCGGTAATCGTCTTCACCGGAAAACTCATTAAAACGACTCTGTACCGAGCCATTCAATACGCGTTCAGTACGGCTTAGTGGAGCAACTGTCTCCAGAATAACCGTGCCGCCTAGAGATCCTTCGTCCTGGTCAGCGGTAGCGGTTTTGATTACGCGAATAGCAGAAAGGATGTCAGATGAGAAGGCGCTGAGGTCGACACTCTGGTCGGCTTCAGCGGTATCAGCAGTATCACCGGCTCCCAGTGAACTCAGACCACTGGTCAGCGCCACACCGTTCATTTGAATCTGGTTCTGATAGGACGAGGTACCGCGAATCGAAATTCTCGCGCCTTCACCGCCCTCCTCAGTCACGCTGACACCGGTAATACGGTTCAGCGCATCCGCGATATTCTGATCCGTGGACTTACCGATATCTTCTGCAAAAATTGAATCGGAAACCTCGTCAGAGAGTCGCTTCGCATCTACCGCCTTCTCGACTGACTGACGGAACCCGGTGACCGCTACCTCTTCGAGGCTTTCACTTTGCTCTGCTGGCTCTTTACTCTCTTTAGAGTCCTCCTCCTGAGCAAAAATCGGCGCTGCGAACATAACCCCCAGGATCGCTACCGAGAGCGCATGTGGCTTAAACCTATTCTTCATTTGATCTCTCCACCTTCACTATTGTTGTTTTATTGACTGCTAACGCTGACACCCCTGCATACCGCTCACAGGCTCTCCAACGCTCCTGATTGACGCATCATGCCGACTTAGATTGCAGTTCCGGAAAAACGAAGATTGATCACAACGCCACCCTTGCGCAGAGAATACGCCATCCACTCAAAGGTCCGCGGACGGAGCCAATAAAACCCCGACTATCTGAGAGAGAAATCTTATAGTTTTTCTAGTTGCTTTCTGAGGCAGCAAGTATTGCCAGATTGGGGCCGGGCCTACTTATTGTTGAGCTATCCACCCCATGAAGAGCGGCACCACAACCCCATACGACTTATTCAAACATATGATGTTTGCATAGGCAATACATCGCGGGAAACATTTTTCAATAGCGGATACGCTATCCAAGTCACACTTTTCACCAGCACGATTGGCAGAGCGCTGCCACGTTGACCGTCACTGGCAGACGGCGTCAGCCACAGGCATCTTCAGAGCCAACAGACAGATCCGAAGGTATCTTTAGGCAGGTACCAAGTGGGTACTACTGGTTAATTGAAATCTTTGGGCGGAATTTTTACAGAGGAAGGGGAAATACCAGGTGGATCTTTATCAGTAGGACCACCGGGGTGAACGGTTGCGGGTGGTGATTGCGGGCGCACCAGGCGCCCGCAATGGGTCAAAAGAAGTGTCTGAACCAGACTCCGCCACAAACGCCCTCAAGCGTCGGGCTGCTTTGGCACCCGGTACTGATCCATGCGATCAATATCGTATTTCTCGTATTTGCGCTTGAGCAGCCACAGCGGACGCTCGAGGGTAAGCTCCCACTCGAACAGGTCTTTGAACATACTGCGCACGCGCTCGGGCTCGGCCGATGCCAGATCGTTCTGCTCGCCTATATCATCCGCCAGGTTATACAACTCTGCCGGACGATCCGGGAAACGAATCAGCTTCCAGTCACCATCGCGAATCACCGCACGGGACTCTTTTTTCCAGAACATTTTCTGGTGCGGGCGCTCTTTTTTCTCACCTGTAAGGTAAGGCAGAAGGTTCACGCCATCCAGTTGGGATTCGTATTCGCGACCACCTGCAGCCTCATAAAAAGTAGGCAAGAGATCGAGGGTGGAGACGGGATATTCGTAATCCACACCGGCAGGCAACCTGGCAGGCCAGCGCATAATAAAGGGGACGCGCAAGCCCCCCTCCAGGTGATTGGACTTGGTGCCCGCCAGGGGATAATTACTGGAGCCATTCTTATCCGAGGGGCCCCCATTGTCGTTGGTGAATACCACAATGGTATTTTCCGCCAGACCCAGCTCTTCCAGCTTATCCATCACACGACCAGTGGCGCGATCCATGGCGAGTGTCATTGCCGCCAGTTCGCGGCGCTTGCCGGAGAGCTGCGGGAACTGCTGCATATCTTCTTCCAGCGCTTCCATCGGTGTGTGCACCGCGTTGAATGCTAGGTAAATAAAGAAGGGGCTGTCCTGGTTCTGCTCGATAAAATGTGCCGCCTCATCGGCCAACACGTCGGTCAGGTAGCCATCGTGTTCTTCATAGTGACCGAATCCACGCTCCAGCTTCTTATCGAACGCGGCCACCACGTTATCCAGTGGGTTTTCCCCATCATATTTGAAGTAACTGCGGTCGCCACCGCGGAAACCGTAAAATTCATCAAAGCCACGCTTGGTGGGGTGGAAGCGGTCGGCGTCGCCCAGGTGCCATTTGCCGTAGATAGCGGTCTTGTAACCGCGATCTTTCAGGTAGTCTGCCATGGTTTTCTGATCCAGTGGCAACCCCATCTCTGCACCTTTCAGCCCAGAGTTTTCACTCATAAAACCCGGTACATTGATTTCTTCGTAACCAAAGCGCTGCTGATATTTTCCGGTCATCAATCCCGCACGGGAAGGACCACAGGTAGCGTCCGAGACATATCCCTGCGTGAATCGCACACCGCCTTCGGCGATCTCGTCCAGGCGTGGGGTCTTCATCACCGGGCTGCCCTGGAAACCGAAGTCCTCAAAGCCTGCGTCATCGGCAAACACCAGCACAATGTTGGGAGCGCGCTCGTCTTTTCCCAGTGCCTCTTTGTTAGCATCCGCACAGGCTGCAGGCGCGAGGACGACGGCCATCAACAACATCAGGATCTTTTTCATCGTATCACCGCAATTAATTCGCAAGAAAATTTTCATTCTTCCCATAAAAAAGCCCCTGAACACCGCCCGAGTAAATTCTGGGGTTACTCGGGCGGGTACCAGGGGCAGACTACATATCGAACGACCTGTGAGATCAGAACATATAAGTTACGCTGGCACCGAAGTAACGCGAGTAATCACGCGGATAGAACAATGCCTGGTTGCCCCACTGATCGGCAAACTTAAAGGTGTTGTAGCTCTCGTCCATGACATTTTTCACGAACAGATTGCCACGCAGTTTATCGTTGCCGATACCGATGTAGAGATCCAGCACATCGTAATCTGCGTTTGGATCAAACTCTTGTGCCATCATGTTTGCGGAGGGAGTGAAGTCACCTTCGTAACGCCACACGGTGCGTAAGTTTGCATCCCAGCCAGTGCTGCCGATTTCGCGGTTATAATTCACCGTCAGCAGCGCCTGCTCCTGCGCATTATTCTCAACCGGGAGACCGGTCTGATCGAATACGTTGCGCCCACCAATAACACTACAGCGATCCGCCAGGGTACCACTTGGGCAGTTTACCGGAGTATCGGCAAAGTCCTCGTAGGTCGCTTCGTAGTTGGCATAGCTGGCGACCACTTTCAGATCAGAGGTCAACTTATACACCATGTCCGCCTCGATACCTGTGGAACGAACTTCATCCGCATTCACATATCCAGCGAAAATAGTGTTGGAGTCTTCGTCAACGATCCGCTGGGCACGGACCTGATAATCTTCCACTGCCATGTCGAAGTAGGTCAGGTTCAAGTGCAGCTTGTCATCCAGCAGGCGTGAACGCACACCCACCTCAAAGTTGGTTGACTGTTCGGGGCGGGTCGGGAAGTACTCCGCATCCGCTGGGTTCGTGTTACTGGTGACAAAGTAAGACGGACCTTTGTAGCCGGTGGAGTAGTTCACATAGGCGCGAATGTTGTCGGTGAAGTCGTAACCCAGTACCGCCTTGTAAATAAAGTCGGTGTTGGAATCGGAGAACTTCGCACCTTCCGGATCATTGCGAATCAGAGATGGGTCAGACTCGGACAACGCCAACACTTCGTCGAAGGTTTCCATACCACTACCGTCGGAGGGCGGACGCAGCCACAGTGCGTCAAAGGAAGCGGAGCCCTTTTCGTGCAGGGCGCGGAAACCCAGGGTGGCGTCCAGTCGATCAGTGATCTGATATTCCAGCTGGCCAAACACGGCCGTATTGGTAAAGTCTGCGGTAAAGTCACCGGCAGACAGGTTGCGGTCCGCCTCCAGCAAGGAGCGATCCTGTGTGCCGGTTTCGCTGTAATGATTGATGAACGCCAGTGCGGAAGCGTTACTTACACAACCAATCATTACACCATCTTCAATGACACCGCGAGAGCTGGCACCACCACCACCGACACAGCCGTCAGTAATTTCCGAACGCTGGCCAGCGGTGTCGTGGAAGAACGCACCCAGTACCCAATTGAAGGTTTCGTTATCGAAATCGCTCAGGCGCAGTTCCTGCTGAATGACCTCTACGGACTCATTACCGCCGAAGTGCTCGCGGTGTACGGGGAATTTAAAGGTGAAGAAGCCCGAACTGTTGTTCAGTTCGAAATCACGATAGCTGGCCAGGTAGCTCAGGGACATACCATTGGCGAGGTCATAATTCACTTCTGCGGATAGGCCGGTGTTTTCGACCGAGCCGTAGTTGGATTCCGGGTTGCGCGCCGTGACCGGTTCACCAAAAACATTGTAGTCTGGCTCGGAATCAATTTCGTTGTAGGCGGCGGCAGTCACAACACCGTCGTCAATACGCACCACCGGCTTTGGACCATACTCGCGGCTAATTTCGGTTTTAACCATGGAACAACAGTTGGTATCGCGCTCGGAATAATCCATACGTACGAGAGCGCTCAGGTCAGTCCCATTGTCGTAGAGGAACTGTGTGCGAATACCGGATTTCTCTTCCGCCCCCACATCTTCGCCGCCCGGATATTCATTGCGAATCCAGCCATCCTGCTCGCCGTGCTGCACGTTGATGCGGGCAGCCCAGTTATCGTTGATGGGTAAGTTGACCGCACTGCTGACCTGACGGCCGTTATATTCGGTCAATTCGGCTTTGGCGCTACCATAAAACTCGCCGAGTTGCGGGCGCTTGGTCACGTAGTGAATAACACCGGTAGAAGTATTCTGACCGAAAAGAGTACCCTGCGGGCCCCGCAGTGCCTCAACGCGCTCTACGTCAGCGATGGCCAGATTCATCATGGACTGACGCGGCAGTACTTCGCCGTCAACCACGATCAGGTTGGACGATTGCAGACCAATGGAGTTGGTGAAAGTACCAATACCGCGGGTTTTCAGAGTGGTGGTGCGGATTTCGTTGTTATCGTCAACGCCGAAGCCCGGCAGGTATTTCACGATATCGAAACCAGTATCCGCTCCGAGTTCTTCAATCAGGTCTCCTGAAAGAACCTCCATGGATACGGGAACATCCTGAACAGACTGCTCGCGCTTCTGAGCAGTAACAACCACTTCTTCCAGGGCGCTGGTCTCATCGAATTTTTTCTTGGTCTCCACCTCTTGTGCGATGGCGACATTGAAAAGCGTGGCTACGGAGCAGCAACCGAGCATCAGCAAGCTGTGCATGGACTTTGGGCTCTGATTCTTCACGTCTTCCCTCTCATTTTTATACTGGATTATTTTCATCGCGCTTCCGCCGTCACCGGAGCCTGCTGTGCCGCCAGCTTCCGGATCGGGCGAGTACCTATTAAGCGCACTACGCCCTACATATGGACGAATGAATGGTTAGACACCTCAATGCGGGTTTTGACCCGCCACCACCATTCATTAGATGCATTCAAACATATGATGTTTAACAAAGCAATACGTACCATATTAGCGAGCCGGTACCCGTCCGCAACAAGGTACGAGACGCGGGAACTACCTCGCATTTCCGGCCACCTCCCTTACCCCAGCGCCCGGATCCCTTGTTAAGCCTCAACATCATATGTTTACATTTGTTTTACCTTGAGAGTGCGGTAAGACTCAGGGTTGTGTGACACAACAATAAGTTGACTAGCGAAGAGAACCATCTATGAAAACCACCCCAATACTGGCAGCGCTGCTGCTCGCCGGTGCAACCGCCGTACAGGCGCAGAACGTCCGCCCTGTGGGCGCGGTCGAAGGCGAAATCCGTTGGCAGGAGCTCGGCAACCGCACCGACGACTTCAATGGCAACAGCCTCGACACCAGCAAATGGATCAACGATCCCAACGACCTGGTGATCGGCGCCTGGACCTTTGATAGCGACAACGCCTATGTGGCGGACGGAAAACTGAATATCGAGGTCACCCAGGAAACCCACACTCGGCCTTTCCGCGATGTGTGTCAGGGCGGCGCTACCGTCCAGCGCGAGCTCTACTACAAATCCGGTGCGGTAAAGTCCACCAATGACGGCGTGTACGGTTACTACGAAGCCAGCCTGAAAGGGGTCAAGGTATTCCCTGGGCTGAGCCCGGCGTTCTGGCTGTATAGCGATGGCCACCCCTACCCCGACCGCAACGTCCCGGGCAGCGTGGATTACAGTGAAATTGATATTGTCGAGCTGCAGCAGGCGGACTGGTACGGCCCCGGCCCAAATGACGCCGACCCGATCAACGTAATGGACCACAACCTGCACGCTCGCATCGTGGGTCAAAATGGCAACACCTACTGGCGCCGTCCCAAACCCTATCCGGAAGCACAGCTGCTGAAGTTTGAAGCTCCCTTTGATCCGTCCGAAGACTTCCACACCTACGCGGTAGAGAACCGCCGGGACGTCATCCGTTGGTACGTGGACGGAGAATTGATCGGCGAGAAGCCAAACCTGTTCTGGCACCGCCCAATGCATGTCATTTTCTCCATGGGCCTGCGCCGCCAGTTCATTTACTTTAACAGTGCGTGTAACCGCGCTGATCCGAACCCCAACACGGTCACCTCCGAGGGTTTCCCGGAAGACGCCACCATGCAGGTAGACTACGTGAAAACCTGGGAGGTACTGCCGTCCATCTGGGTAGACGACAAAAGTAAGTACCTGTCTACCAGTTACAGCAACGATGGGACCCTGGATGTGGTCGTGAACTACCACGGCGGCAGCAACCATCACGTGGTGGGAGATCAGTACAACGGTGTTACCGTCAATCTGGTGGAAAAAAATGCCGATGGCTTTGTGAAAATTGCCGCAAGCGCGAACGATGCATCGGTGACTAGCGAAGAGAAACGCTACGGTGGCCAGACCACGGTCAGCCTGGACCTGAGCGGTGTGACACCGGTTGAACACCTGCCCGATGGCCACTACTACGCACTGGCGCCGGTATTCCGCTCATCCAACGGTAGCGACGTATTCCAGCTGGGCGGCATCCAGCCGGTCAATATTGTGGGAGACGAGGTGCCAGTTGCGGTAACTGGCGTTTCCGTCGCGGCCGGCGATACCGAACTCAAAGTGGGCGAGACCACTCAGCTTAGCGCCACAGTTTATCCGGCCAGCGCCGCCAATAAAGGGGTAAGCTGGCAGTCCAGCAACGCCGGTGTGGCGAGCGTCAATCAGCAGGGCCTGGCGCAAGCCAATGCTGCGGGTAGCGCAACCATCACCGTCACTACCAACGAAGGGGGCTTTCAGGCAACGGCCAACCTTTCCGTGAGTGCCGCCAGCGGTAGCTCTTCGGGGGGATCATCCAGCAGCTCGTCCAGCAGTTCTTCTGGCGGCTCATCAAGCAGCTCCAGCGGAGGTGAAACCTGCGACGGCGGCTGGGTCGCAGTGACCGGTGTGAGCCTGAACCCGAGTTCCGGCACTCTGCGCAGGGGTCAGTCTGTGACACTCAATCCGGTGGTCGCACCAGCCTGCGCCTCCAACAAAAGTGTGGTGTACTCCACCAGTGACCCACTCGTCGCAACGGTAAATTCCTCCGGGGTCGTGGTCGGCAAGAAAGCCGGCTCAGCAACCATTACCGTCAAGACCAAAAACAAGGGGAAAACAGCCACTTATTCGGTCACTGTCACCCAGTAAGTTGCAATCCTTTCAATCACCAATATTCTCATTGGTGACCGAAAATGGCAGCCAACCGGCTGCCATTTTTTTTGCACGACACCGCGAAAAGTGCAATTCTGATTTATTGTTTGATTCACCTGTGAAACCCATGGCAAACCCCACTGCAACCATTGAACACCTGAATGGCGAAAACTTTTCAGTATCTCGACTTAAAAACCGGTTTCTATCCCTGGACATCGCCCCGGACCTGGGTGGCAAAATTATCAGTCTACGCTCCGGCCCGGCGCTGCAGACCGAATGGCTGTGGAAAAGTGAACGAACCCCTTATCAGCCCGCGCAGCTGGACCACAGCTACACACGCCAGCACGATACCGGGGGCATCGACGAATGCTTCCCCAGCGTGGATGCCTGCGAACTGCCAGCGAATGCGGGAGACTGGGCCAGTCTCACCCTGCCCGACCACGGCGAACTCTACGGCCGCCCGTGGACACACCAAGAGAGCGCAGTGCACAGCGATGGCACCGCAATACTGACACTCAGACAACTGTGCCAAACACTGCCGCTAACTTTCGAGCGCCGTCTGGTGCTCGCCCCGGACAGCGGTACACTCTGGTTCGAATATCGTGTCGAAAACCTGAGTGACAACCCTATTCCATTCAGTTGGTGTATGCACCCAGCGCTTGCCATTACTCCTGGTATGCAGCTGCGGCTGCCGGATAACCACCAATTGTACTGTTCCTACGCCAGCGACAATGCCCCGCTGACCACTGGCGACCAGTTCCGCTGGCCACTAACCCCGAACGGTACCGATATATCGGTTATTCCAGATCCGGATACCACTAACGGATACGCAACAAAGCTACTTTCCCATCAGGACCTGCTCGACTGCACCAGCGGTAATTCTCCTGCTATAGCCGGGCTGGAGAATCCGGCAACTGGTGAAGCACTGCATTTCGTATTGCCACCGTCGGAAGTGCCCCATATCGCCCTGTGGCTCAACTACCGGGGCTGGGCCGGGGATGGCGGCGCGCCCTATTTCAATCTTGTGCTGGAGCCGGCGATTGGCAACGCCGACAGCCTGCGGGAACTGCTGGACAGAGAGACGGCGCCGGCGGTTCCACCCCACGCATCCCATAGCTGGTCATTTGAGGTTCATGCAACCACGCCAGATCTTTGTTAACAATATACAAATAGCGGTACACTACCTCCGATCATTCAGCATTGGGGGGTTTCCATGTCTTTCCACAACCATACCGGCGGCTGCCCCGGCTTATTCGCCACACTGCGCGTCCTGTCCGCGTTCGTCTCGCTGATCCTGGTTTCCGCCACGGCGCAGGCCGCACAAAAGCCCAATATTATTCTGATTCTGGCGGATGACGCGGGCTACGCGGACTTCAGTTTCCAGGGCAGCGAGGTCTTCCAGACACCCAACATTGACCGCATCGCAAAAAACGGTACCCGTTTTGCGCAGGCCTATGTAAGTGCCGCGGTGTGTGGACCATCCCGTGCGGGTTTGGTCACCGGCAAATACCAGCAGCGTTTTGGTTATGAGGAAAACAACGTACCGGGCTATATGAGTGCCAGCGGCACTACCGGAGACGATATGGGACTGCCGCTGGACGAAAAGACCATCGCGGATTACCTCAAACCACTGGGCTACCACACCGCCATCCTGGGCAAATGGCACTTAGGCAATGCGGATCGCTTCCACCCGCTCAAACGGGGCTTTGACGAGTTTTATGGCTTTCGCGGCGGTGCCCGGTCTTACTTCCCGTTCAATGAGAGCAACCCCAATTCCCGCTGGGAAGATTTTCTCGAGCGCGGTTTCGGTTCCTTTGCCGAGACACCCAAATACTTCACCGATGCGCTGACCGATGAAGCGGTCGCATTTGTGGAGCGCAACAACAGCGAGCCCTTCTTCCTCTACCTATCCTACACCGCGGTACATGCGCCCATGGATACACTGCCGGAAGATCTGGCCGCATTTCCCGAGCTTTCCGACAACCGAAAGAAAGTCGCCGCCATGACCCGGGCACTGGACAGAGGGGTGGGGAGACTGCTCGACGCACTGGAACAACAGAAGCTGATCGACAATACCCTGATCGTTTTCACCAACGACAACGGCGGCCCCACAGATCACAATGCTTCCAACAACTTCCCCTTGAGCGGCACCAAGGCCACTCATCTGGAGGGGGGTATCCGGGTTCCATTTGTGATGCAGTGGCCTGGGCAAATTCCAGCACAGCAGACCTTTCCGGCCCCCATTAGCCTGCTGGACCTGTTACCGACATTTTACGCCGCCGCCGGTGGCCAGACGTCCACGCTGGAGGATATTGATGGTGTGAACCTGCTGCCCTTCCTGAACGGCGAGGCAAGCGGAAAACCGCACCAATCCCTCTACTGGAAAAAGGAGAGCCGCGCGGCGATTCGCGATGGCGACTGGAAACTACTGCGCTTCCCGGATAGACCTGCCGAGCTCTACAACCTGGCGGAAGATGTCAGCGAAACCCAGAACCTTGCGCTGCGACATCCGGACAAAGTTACCGCGCTGTTCAAGAAATTATTCCAGTGGGAGCTGCAGCTGGAGCGCCCCAGATGGCAGTTGAAGAGGGAGTTTGAAGGGAAGGCCATGGAACGGATGGATACCTACCGCCAGGCCAAACTACCTGAGACCACCACAAACTATTAGACACCGGCATATCCCATAAACAAAAAGGCAGCCCTGCTCAATACTGGGCTGCCTTTTCTATTGCTTGTGCTTACCTTGAAGATCGATCCAATCGCCTGAATCACTTCACCGCAAGTGACGTTCTTTCCAGGGATGGGTGACATAGCCGTGGCTCATCACCACATCGACGTTTGCTAACTGATCCAAGGTGTGGGGGTTTTAATGTCTTAGGAACCGCTTCATAAGAGAATCACCGCAGGTTCGGGCTGGCCTTTCACAGCATTCCGATACACCAATGTCACACCGTTGGCCACCGCCGCACCGGGTTGGTCTTCCAGCCCGACCGCTGCCGTGGTCACATACATATCGGTAAAGTCATCTCCGCCAAAGGCGGGGCATGTTGTGCGAATCACCGGTGCCTGTAATGCGTCGGTTGCACGGCCTTCCGGGGTAATGCACTGGGTACGGGCACCATCCCACAGGGAGGACCACATATTCCCCTCCCCGTCCATTACCGCCCCATCAGGGATCAATCCCTCTTTACTGAGGTCGAGAAAGACTTCACGCTCTCCGGCCAACCAACCATGGGCTTCGTTTAACGGCACTCGATAAATCACACCTCTGGCCGAATCTGCGTAATAGCCGAGGTTGCGCACGCGATCAAAACAGATACCGTTCGGCACGGTCATACCGCTGTCCAGTTGACGCAACTCACCCTTGTACCAGCGATACAGATTGCCCTGATCCGGTTCCCCCTCCTTGCCCATGGTGCCGATCCAGAAGCCACCCCAGGGGTCGGCGCGGCCGTCATTGCTCCGATTGCCAGGGCGATCCGGTTCCAGGGCACACACCAGGGTTTTCTCGCCACTGTTCAGGTTCAGCAGGTTCAGGCCATTTTCACAGGCCACAATGATCCAGTCCTTATCCACCCAACCGATCGCAGAGGGCATCTCATCAAATTCCCAGGCCTGTTCACCTTCCGCGCCATTGGCAAGTACCCGCTTGTTGAGCAAGTCCACCCAGTACAGGTTTTTGCGCTCTGGATGCCACAGGGGGCCTTCCCCCAGGCTGCAGGTACGTTTATCGAAGACCTCTGCCGCACTGGACACAGCAGTGCTCTGCGAATACTCACTCACCTTCTCTTCCCCTCGACTCGTTGCATCATTATTTGATCGAATATGCGTTTTACCTGCGCTGGCTGCGACGCCCAGTGGCGAGACAGCGAAACCGGTCGACACCATCGCCAGTACTAGCTTCCGGCGCGACAATCCTTTTTTACCAAGCTGCAAATTTCTACCCTTCAGAAGTGGCGCCAATCGCACCGATTACCTTTGCCTACACCGAGTGGTCCAGACGGATACTGGCGGACTCTGGATTATCCGCGTCCAGCAGCTCCAGTCCACCGGTAGTTGTAAACACCATACGTCGTCCTTAAGACGTACGGGGCGACCATGTGCACCCGTCCGGTGTGCTCTTACTCTGGCGCCACTGCCAATTTCGCTTCTCCAAAGCGGCGCTGGTACAGGTTCTCGTTCACCTCCTTGACCGCATCCACCAATGGTTGATAAGGAATGTCGGTAACAGACACAAAGCCCACGTTATAGTTTTCGCCGTCGTAGGCGCGGCCGGTCAATGGGGAGTCGATGTACTGGAACCAGTGCGCGCCAACAAAGTACGGGTTGTCGATCACACTATTCATATATTCGGCAAACTTCTTGCCACGGTCAGCCTGCGAGCTCGCGTGAATCAGGCCGGGACTCAGCAAACCAGAGTCCAGAGATCCATTGTGGAACTCGCCAATAATGGAAGGGCGGTCAATTTCTTCGAGGAAACTCCAGAATTTATTACTGACGCCCTCTTTGTAGTAGTTGTAGCTCACCACATCCGCGTATTTCGCCGCGGCCCGGCGCACCTCCGGTGTCATGCCCCAGTCGGCAAACCGTGCGCCCAGATACATATGATTCGGCATAAAGTGCTTGATGGCTTCCCGCACGATCTTGAAGTACTGGCCGGTGTAATGCTCCAGCATAGTGGAGAAGTCTTCGATCATGGCATCGCTGAATTCGGTCAGCGCAACACCATTCGCAAAAGCGTCCCAATCCGCCAGCTGAATATTCCAGGCAGTATTCAGCTTGCCGATCTCGCCATATTTATCCTGCATCAGCTGTACAAACTGTGCCTTGGTGGGACTTTCACCAGCGGCGCGGCCCAGGGTATTGATCACAATGCCATATTGGGAAGCGGTAGAGCCCTCCTGCCCCCAACTCTTCTCGTTGTCTACAAATACACCCACGCACCAGGGGTTGTTGGCCACTTCTTTGCCAATCTGCTCGGCGGTAATATAGGCACGCTCTTTGAACAACGGATCAAACGGATCCGGCAACGGACTCCAGTAATCGTTGCCGCTACTTACGGTCTTGAAATTGCCGATGATCCAACCGTTGGCAAAATACGGAATTCGATTCATCTGATAGTAGGCGGGGTCGATCCAGTTACCGAAGGAAGTGAATCCCCAGCTGAGCATGCGATCAATCGTAGTCTCCCGCCACTTCGCCATCAGCCGTTCTTCATCAGCAATATCGTACTTACGCTGTAAATTGGCCCGGTAAAAACTGAATGTCTCGCCGTGTTCAATAACGCCGGTGTGCACTTCACGGCGATAGCCAAAGTTCTGCCCCAGGGGCTCATTGTACTCCGGCAACCAGGTAAACATATCCGCACGCAGAGGCGAGCTGATATGGCGCGTTGGAATGGCCGTATCGGGCACGCGGTTAAGACCAAGAGAATCCTCCGGCGTCAGGTCGCCGGGAGTGCGCTGGGGAATTCTGGCTTTGTCAAAGTCATATCCGGTAATGGTGGAGGTATTGGCCAGACGCACATTGGCAATGCCCGTGGAAAAGAACAGGTGCCCTTCCGGATCTACCAGGGCCCATTTTCCATCGACTTTCTCAGTGCGGAAATAGCCGGTAGCTTCCAGCTTTGGCCCTTCTGCCCAGCCGCCGAAGCGAGAGCGGCCATCCATTGGTGTTTTGCGCAGCTGTGATTGCTCTTCTTCAGAGATTGCGCGCAGCTCCTCCAGAGAATCTACCTTGCTAGCGAAATCCAGCTTGTTGTTCTGGCCAAACTCATCCACAAGATCTTTGAGATAGCTTTCGTCCAGCGACTTGGGCTGAATCAGGCGTACGTTATCGATCACTAAGGTTTTATCTTCAAGGACGCCGATAACCGACAGGGCAACACTTTTGACAGCACTTACATCTATCTGCTTCACCCCACCGCGATAGATCATGTCCTGAAACTCCGAGTCCCAGCTCGGCGGGTTGGAGCGTATCCCGGTATCCACCGTCAGATCCGGCCCTTTCAGTTCCATATAATAGGTGCCGGAAGAGTTCTCTGGCACAGCGAAACTGCGGCTCTGGACCTTACCGTGCTTGTCAGCAGCTTTCACATACAGGTGCACCGAAGATTGCTTTGGGTTGGTAATGTCCAAGGCAAAGGCAAAATTTCCCAACCCACTCCAATCCCAGGGCTTCTCAGCCGCGAAGGTGATATTTGCCGAGTAATGGGATTTGGTACGCAGCTGTAGTTCCAGCGCCTTACCGGACTCTCCGGCAATCACGCGAGCATCCGCATTCTCCAGTTGGATTGCCGAGGGCAGCTGGCCCTGATCAAACGTCCACAGGGATTGGGTATCGCTACTTGCCGCCGCGGGCGCATCTATATTTACAGTATTCGGCGTAACGGCCGTGGAACTCACGTCATTACCGCAACCACTAATCAGGGATGCCAGGAAAATTGCTGTTGAACATTGCTTGATTGGGAGTTTCATAATTCGGCTCTTCATTATTGTCATGTAGAGGGCTCAAACCAAAGACTTGGCAGCGTCTAGATCAGAGTCTTGAACTGGACTCTGCATGGGAATCTCTTCGATCTTTTCAACCAGAAAGACGTAGGCACACAGCCCCAGGAGTGCCAGAGCTCCAATCAGCGCTAAGGCAGGACGGAAATCACCATCCTGTACCAGAAAGCCAATGGCCACGGGAATCGTTACGGCCGAGAGGCCACCAATAAAGTTGAAGCAGCCTCCCACCAAACCGACCATTTGCTTCGGGGCGATCAGGGAAACAAATACCCAGTTGATAGAGGCGAGACCGTTGCCGAAGAAGGCAAGGGATAGAAAAAAGGTAACGGCGGCAATCGAGTCCATATAGTTGGCGCCGATCACAGAGCCGGAAAGTAACAGGCCAAGGATCACTGGTGTCTTGCGTGCAAACTCATTCGAGAAGCCACGCCGCACCAGCCAGTCGGAAGTAAAGCCGGAGAGCAGCACCCCGCAAAAAGCAGCCAGAAACGGTACCGAAGCCAGTAACCCGGTTTTCAGGTCCCCCATCCCCCGGTACTCGGCGAGATAGGTCGGGAACCAGGTGAGGAAGAAAATCAGGGTACTGCCCAGGCAAAATTGCCCGATATAGATCCCCCAAAGCTTGCGACTGGAGAAGGCCAGACGGATATTGCCCCAGCTCACCGCCGCGGAACGTTCACCGACATTTACCGAAGACTTCTGATCCCGCTCCTGGCTCGCCGCAGCGCCAATGTCACTCTCGGGCTCACGATACAGCCAGTACCAGATCGCCGCCCAGACGATGCCGATCACCCCAGAGATAATAAACAGCCCGCGCCAGCCAAAACACTCCTGAATCAAAGCCAGTACCGGCATCAAAAATGCGAGACCGATAAACTGCCCGGAGGTATACACCGCAATCGCACTGGCCCGCTCCTGCTGAGAAAACCATTGGGTAACGATCTTATTATTCGCGGGGTAGGACGGCGCCTCGAAAAAACCGATCGCCATGCGGCATCCCACCAGCGCCGCCAGTGAACTGACCAGACCCTGTACGATGGTCGCCAGCGACCAGGCCACCAGAATGAAGGGATACAGGATCCGCACCTTCACCACATCCACAATCATCCCACCGGGAATCTGCATGATGGAATAGGTCCAGGCGAAGGCAGAGAAGATAATCCCCATCTGTACGGATGTGAGGCTCAGATCCTCAGAAATCGCATTGGCCGCCACCGAGATATTGGTGCGGTCCATATAGTTGATCACCACACTGATAAAGATCAGTGCCAGAACCCCGAATTTATTGGCTGCTTTCATACCGCTACTGCATCGTCGTTGTTATGTGGTCGCGACTCGGCATTGAGTGCCTGGAAATGCGAACGAGTCCCCATTCCGTACCTGCGCAATCAATGGCCACTTCAAATTGTCAACAATTAACAGTAACCTAACCGCTCCAATATAACAATAACGCGCTCATCCAGTACCAGAATGAGCGCAAGGAGCAAAGCAATGAAAACCACTCAGTGCGCCCTGGCGGCGCTCGTGTTTAGTACCCCCCTGATGGCCGCCGACTGGGACGGCACTCCGGTTCCAGCCGATGCGGGCCCCGGCAACACCTGGGAGCTACACCCGCTCTCTGATGACTTTAACTACTCGGCACCAGCTTCCGGTAAGAGCGCCACATTCTTCGAGCGCTGGAGCGAAGGCTTTATCAACCCCTGGCTAGGCCCGGGCGAAACCGAGTACTACGGCCCAAACTCCTCGGTAGAAAGCGGTAACCTGGTCATTAAAGCCAGCCGCAAGGCCGGAACCACCAAGATTCATGCCGGCGCTATCCACTCCAATGAAAGCGTCACCTACCCCCTGTATATGGAAGCGCGCGTTCAGATCACCAACCTCACCATGGCCAACGCCTTCTGGTTGCTGAGCTCTGATTCCACCCAGGAAATCGACGTACTGGAATCCTACGGCAGTGACCGTCCCAGCGAGACCTGGTTCGATGAGCGCCTGCACCTCAGCCATCACGTGTTTATCCGCGAGCCGTTCCAGGACTACCAGCCCAAAGATGACGGCAGCTGGTACCCAAACCCCAATGGCGGCACCTGGCGCAATCAGTGGATTCGAATCGGCACCTACTGGGTAGATCCCTGGACACTGGAGTACTACGTCAACGGCGAGCACGTACGCACTGTCACCGGCCCGAGTATGATCGACCCCTACGGCTATACAGGCGGCACGGGCCTCAGCAAACCGATGCAGGTAATCTTCGACGCAGAACACCAACCCTGGCGCGATACGCAGGGCACAGCGCCGCCGACAGATGAAGAACTGGCCGATCCGAGCCGAAACAAATTCCTGGTTGACTGGGTTCGCTTTTATAAACCCGTGCCTGATACCAATGGCGGTGGCCCCGGCAATGGGAGCATCAGTGTCGAGAAAGAGGCGGAAGATTTCGATAACGTTGGAGGCTATTTTTCAGACGGCCAATCGCAAGCCATTAGCACCTACACAACGGGAGCTACTACAGCGATCAATTACGTGAATCGCGAAGACTATGCAGACTACACCGTCACCGTGCCTGAAGATCGCATCTACAACATTACCTATAACATCAGTAGCGGTATTACCGGTGGACGTATTGACTTCCTTGTCAATGAAAGTGGAACCTGGAGCAACAAGACACAGACAGCGGTACCTAATGCCGGCTGGAACAATTTCCAACCATTAAGCGGAGGTACGGTTTATCTCGAAGCCGGTACACATACTGTGAGACTTTACGGGGCAGGTACACACGACTGGCAGTGGAATCTCGACAAATTTACGTTGAGCAACTGACAATCACCAAAGCAAAAGGCCGGAGCGGAAGCTCCCTCCGGCCTTTTTCTCAGAAAAATTCAGGAGAAAATGATCCGATAGAGCTCCGCCCCCACAAACCGAGCCCGGTTGCCCAGACTCCGTTCGATCCGCAGTATCTCATTCCACTTCACCATCCGCTCACTCCGGGCAAAGGAACCCACCTTGAGCTGACCGGCGTTAGTGGCCACCGCCAGGTGTGCGATGAAGGCATCTTCGGTTTCGCCGGAGCGTGCAGAGACGACGGGGAGCCAGCCGGCTTGCTGGGTCATTTCGATGGCGGCCATGGTTTCGGAGACTGTGCCGATCTGATTGAGTTTGATCAGTACCGAATTGGCCAGTTGGCTGTCGATGCCGTTCTGGATGCGCTCGATATTGGTGGTGAACAGGTCGTCGCCGATGACCTGCACGCGCTTGCCCACTTCTGTGGTGAAGCGTTTCCAGCTGTCAAAGTCAGTATCGGCGAAGGGATCTTCTATGGAGATGATGGGGTACTTGTCGCACCACTGGATCATCAGATCGCAGAATTCTGAAGGGGTGTACGAGGTACCGTCTTTCTTCAGGTGATAGCGCTCACCGTCAAACAGGTCGCTGGCGGCGATATCCAGTGAGATGGCGACATCTTTGCCCGCTTCGTAGCCTGCCAAACGTACCGCTTCCAGCAGGACCTCGAAGGGTTCTTCGTTGCTGTCGAATGCGGGCCACCAGCCGCCTTCGTCGGCGAGACCGACGCTTTTTCCACGTGCCTTCATCACTTCGCCGGCGGCGTGGTAGATATTGAAGGTCATTTCCAGGGTTTCTTCGTAGGTTTTGGCACCTACCGCGATGATCAGGAAGTCCTGAATATCGATGGCCCAATCGGCGTGGGCCCCACCGCCGAGAATCTGGATTTCGTTCAGTGGCAACAGGGTGCCCTGCTCTTTGCCTCGTACCGCACTCAGGTACTCGTACAACGGTACACCGCGTGCGTTGGCGGCGGCGCGGGCGCAGGCCATGGAAACACCAAGGGTGGCGTTGGCACCGAGGCGGGATTTGTTGGCGGTGCCGTCCAGCTCAACGAGCTTGCTGTCGATGGCTTTCAGGTCGGTGACCGGCATGCCCTTCAATGCGGGGGCAATTTCTTTCTGGATATTTTCAATCGCCTTAAATACAGACTTGCCGCGAAAGCGCGCTTTATCACCGTCGCGCAGCTCCAATGCTTCGAACTGGCCGGTGGAAGCACCGCTCGGCACCAGGCCGGCTCCGGTTATGCCGCTATCGAGGGTGACCTGTACTTCGACGGTAGGAAAACCGCGGGAGTCGTAAATCTGAAAGGCGTCAATACTCTGGATATTCATGAATTTCTTACCGTTATTCATTCAGTGGTCAAAAGCTCCGTCCATTGGTGGACAAGTTGGTTGAGTGTTTGGGGGGAATCCGGGATTACCGCATAAGTAAAATCCCGTACGATCTGCTGCTGGCTGCTGTCGAGGTATTCCACCGGCGATTTTCCATCCACCCGGGCGAGCATCAGCATTGGCAGCAGATGGCAAAGACGGGCTTCGAATTCGCTGTCGACAACCGAATCTGCGGCGGCGATGTAGCTCTCCCACACCTTCCGGCCGAGGCCCAGTATCTGTGCGGCATTTTTCGGCCGGTGCAGCGCTTTTAGCAGGAAGTGATTCAGCAAAAAGGCGACATCGAATACCGGGTCGCCATACCAGGCGACTTCACAATCCAGTATCACCAGCCGGCCACTGCCTACCATCAGGTTTTTGGGGCTGTAGTCACCATGAATCAGGCAGGTACTGGTATCAGCAATCCGCTCTGCTTCTGTAGTGAAGTACGGATTGAGCTGCGGGTGCCGGCTACCGGTCTTCAGCAGGTAGGGCTCCAGGCGCAACTCGGTGAAGTCTTTGAGGGTGTCAAATTTATCCCGGGCAATCGCATCCCCGAGAGATCTACGATGAATGGTGCCGAGATAATCCCCGGCAAGTCGCGCGTACTGACGGTCGTATTCGCCGAGCAACAGGCGTGACTTCCAGTTCTCCAGGCCACCCTCAATCATCTCCATACAGAAAAAGTACTTTTCCGCATCAGAGTAGAGAATGGCGGGTACGGATTCCGGCAGGAACTTACCAACGTAACGGAGGTAATCCTGTTCGGTGATATTGCGTTTGATATCCGCGAACCAATCGTCTTTTACCTTGAGCTTATCCAGCGCGCGTTTCACCACGAAGCGCGACTGGCCGTCATCCACCAACAGGATTTCACAAGAAACCCCGCCGGAGAGCGGGGTAAAGGTTGCATCCTGTGAGTGCAGAAGACCTTTGTCGATCAGGTAATTACATAAGGCTACCTGATCCACAATTATTCCTCTTCGGGTTCGGCGATCGAAAGATTGCGCGTGTAGTCCAGCATGGTTTCACGGCTGTTCACGCCACCACCCATTCCACTGGCGCTGCAGGCGCCATAGGGGAGTCCGTAGGCAAATACGTTGTGGGCGTTGACCCAGCTGTTGCCGGAGACCATTTTCTTGGCAATGGCGATGGCGCGATCGTTGTTACCGGTCCAGACACTGTTGGCGAGGCCGTAGTCCAGGCTGTTCACCTGACGTAGTGCATCTGCATCGTCTTTGAAGATGGTGATATAAGCGACCGGTCCGAAAATTTCTTCGCGGAAGCAGATATTCTCTACTGAGCCCATCAGCAACGTGGGGCTGACGAAATAGCCGGAGCGCTCCGCATCGGAGATATTCTTGCCGCCGTAAACCATTTCCGCGCCCTGCTCCTGCCCCTGCTGGATATAGTTGTTCACGGTTTTCAGTTGACGCTCACTGACCAGCGGTCCCATTTGACTGTCTTCATGCATACCGGCCTTGATCAGCACCTTGTCCAGCTCCCCCTTTACCTTCTCGATAAACTCAGAGGCGACGCTCTCGTGCACGATCCAACGGGTCGCCGTACAACAGACCTGCCCGGTATTCAGGGTGATGGCTCCGGCAAGACCTGCCGCTGCCGCGCTGATATTGGCATCGTCGCAAATAATGGACGCGCCCTTTCCGCCAAGCTCGAGCTTTACAGGCTTCAAGTTCGCACCGCAGGCTTCGCCAATCAGGCGACCAACGCGGGAAGAGCCGGTAAAGGAAACAAAGCGCACTTTCGGGTGACGGGTAAACACGGTGCCCACCTCCGGACCTTCGCCGGGCAGCACATTGATGACACCCGCAGGGAAGCCGGCTTCTTCCGCCAACTTTGCGAGATACAGGGTAGAAAGTGGAGTGACCTCAGAGGGCTTGATCACTACAGTATTGCCCGCGGCCAGTGCCGGCGCGATGCCCCATTGGCACAACGTCAGCGGGAAGTTCCAGGGGAAGATAAAGCCGACCACACCGTAAGGCAGGCGTACCGTGCGCGCCTGCTTCATACCATCCAGGGCCAGCGGGGTTTCAAATTTTTCCTGTTCGCACAGATCGGCGAAATAACGCAGACATTCGATACCAAAGGGCACATCAAAGCCGCGGGCGTTTTCCACGGGTTTGCCTACATCCAGTGCTTCCAGCTGTGAAAGCTCTTCCGCATCGCGCTCACACAGATCTGCCAGCTTGCGCAGCAGTGCGGCGCGCTCGGCGGGTGTGGTGTCTTGCCAGGACTGGAATGCAATGTGTGCGGCTTCAATCGCCTGCTCGGCGTCGGTAGCGACGGCTTTAGCAATCGTTGCTAGTGAGGACTTGTCTGCTGGGTTCTCCACCGGCATGGATTTACTGCCGGACATCCAGGCACCGTTGGAATAGAAAGGAACGGGGGACTGACCGAGGAATGCCTGGACTTTCGCGCTGGTTTCAATCATCGCTTTACTCATTATTGTTGGTTATTGACTAAAGGTGGAACTGCACTAACCCAAACACTAACGCTTTTGTTAACAGTCAACAACATAAAAAGTTAGACCAGACTCTAATCTTCCACGCACTGCTCCTCTATCTATCTCGCCTCTTCCAAAGCCCTATTAAGAACACAATCTGACACAAATGGCACAATTGTTCGAACCCCAGAACATTTTGTTAACAATTCACCATTTACAGAATGCTCGCTTCCACCCTAGTATTCAAGTCGATAATAAATAAGACACTTGGAGAAAACGGATGAAGCCCCATTCCCTGCCCGCCCGCTTTGCCTTACTGACACTGACCGCAGCCCTGGTTGCCTGTGGTGGCGGCAGCGGCGGTTCCAACAACAACCCGCCCCCGGATGATGGAGGAAAAACGCAGCAGGACACACGGCCGGATGCGTTTTCATTCACCGCCGTTACCGATGCCGAAATGGGAACCGCCTACACCTCCGGTGCAATCACGGTTTCCGGTATTAATGCAGCCGCGAATATCAGTATCAGTGGCGGTGAATACTCGGTGAACAATGGGGCTTTCAGCAGCGACGCCGCTACCGTGGAGAACGGGGATAGCGTATCGGTTCGGGTAACCGCCAGCACCGAATACAGCACCACAGTCACCGCAACACTCTCTATTGGCGGCATCAGTGCAGATTACGCGGTAACGACCACAGCAGAGCCGATGCATCCCGAGCCACCGGCAGATACCGGAGTGAAAGTCGATTTCAATCTGAATATGCGTCACTCCGTAGGCGGAGAATCGGAGTTTGATCGCCGAAAGTTCATTACGCTGCACGCGTCGAATAAGGAAAACGAATGGTTCGACTACACCACTGCCCGAAATGCTCCCAACGAAGATCCGGATTTGATGACCAACTTCCTGGAAGGCTACGACGTCTATCTGGGGCGTGATACCGGAGATATGAAATGGCAATTGAGCCAACTGACCGAAGACGGAGCGCGCCCGGGCTTCATTGATGTTGATACGGCAGTCACCAACGCCGGCGGTGTTCGCTGGACTTACACCAAAAACGAAGACGCTCGCTGGCAGCTCGCGCGAAAACATGAGCACAGAGCCACCGATATGATCGTCGGCGGCCAGCAGCACCCCTACTGGCCGAACGGTGACGATACCGGCATGGGCTGGTCCTTCTCGACCACAGATACCGAAGATGAGCCGTTCGGGACTGCGGTCGGCCACTTCATGGCTAACTATCTCTACGAGTATTTCAATCGCGGTGAGACCGACGAGTTCGGTCAACCCAAACCGGTGTATCTGGAGGTCATGAACGAGCCGCTGTATGAGCTGGTCGACTACCCGAAAAATGGCAATACTGCGACCACACCAGAAGCCGTATTCAAGTTCCATAATGCCGTGGCCAATGAAGTCCGAGCATATCGCGACCAATGGGATTTGGCTTCCCACGACAACGTACAGATCGGCGGCTACACCGTCGCCTTCCCGGATTTTGAAAAGGATAATTTCAATCGCTGGGAGGAAAGGGACAAGCTGTTTATCGACATCGCCGGCGCTAACATGGATTTCCTGTCGGTGCATTTCTATGACTTCCCGGCCATCAACGGCACCCGTCAGCTGCGCCGCGGCAGCAACGTAGAAGCCACCTTCGACATGCTGGAACAATACAGCCTGATGGCCACCGGCGAGCGCATGCCGTTCTTGGTTTCCGAGATCGGCGCCACCGTACACAGCATGATGAACGATCCCTGGTCACCGGAGCGGGACGGCTACAAGCTGCGCGCCCTCAACGGCCTGACCATGAATATGCTGGAACGCCCAGACCAGATTCTGAAGTCCATTCCATTCGTCACCGTCAAAGCCGAATGGGGCCGCCAGTCAGAAACCGTTCCCTACACCAACCGACTGATGCGCCAGAAAAAGGAAGCGAACGGCGAGACTGGCGATGCCTGGGTATACACGGAATTCGTGAAGTTCTATCAGCTTTGGTCCGACGTAAAAGGCACCCGTGTGGATAGCTGGGCCAGCGATCTAGACGTTCAGGTGAACGCCTATGTAGATGGCGATACCGCTTACCTGGTGCTGAATAACCTGGAGCAGGAAGATACCGAGCTGAGCCTTGCGGCGCTGGGCGTGGACGGAAACAGCCTGCAAAGCGTAACCATCAAGGAACTGCACTACGGCAGCGACGGCAAGCCGGTACTGGACGAAAGTAATGCGACAGAACTGCCGCAGATGTACACACTGAAGCCTGAAGGCACAACCATTCTTCAGTTGACCTATGCGGATGCGATCACGATTGATGGCGACGCCACAGAAACCAAGTACTACGCCGACAAATACAAACAGGCCATCACAGCCAACGCCAAGCTTCAGTTTGCAATCGACGATGTGACTGTGGGAGACAACGGCGAAGCGGTGCTGCGCCTGGGCGTTGGACGCGATCATGGCAAATCCCTCACCCCAAGCGTTACTGTTAACGGCAATGTGGTCACCGTACCGGAAGACTACCAGGGTTACGATCAATACTACGGCGGTAAAGGACGTGCCCAGTATTTCGGCGTGCTCGAAATACCGGTGGACCTGAGTTTCCTTAGCGAAGACAACGATATTGAAATCGTGTTTGAGGACGATGGAGGCTTTGTGAGTACCGCTACTTTGCAGGTATTCAACACCACCGAACCCCTGAAGCGCGGTGCGCGGAATTAAGCACATTTCTGACCCAGGCGCTTCATTCCAACATAACAACTACGACTTTCACCTTTCGCGGGCCGGTACTCACTACCGGCCCGCTTCTTTACTTCCCATCGCTTCCCACTTCACATCGCGTTTCTAGAGACAGTTCTCATCCCCGAAAGAATCAGGGAGAAAAGCACGACAAACCATCAAATTCACATTGTCGATTGTTAACAGTTTATTGTTTAATAATTATGACGGCAGACATAACGCTAACAGCGCCGCACCCCAAAACCTGCATCAACAGGATGTACTCGCGGCAACTGCAGTCGATCTGGAGCCGCCGTCCAAGCGCTTCGCCAATCCGAGGTACCGGCAAGCGCCCGAGCGGTTCAAAAATAATAACGACACCAGATGTACCGTGTCTTAATCTCGGAGCAAGCGATGAAACTCCCTTACCCCAGGCGTCCTCTGGCGCTGGCACAGTCTGTGCTGGCCGCTGGTATCGCCTTCAGTACTGCCGCGACCGCTGCAGACTATCGAATTGAAGCGGAAGCCTTCAGCAGCGTGGGCGGCACCTACGCCGATGGCCAGCCTCAAAAAATCAGCACCTACTCAGTCAATGGCGTTACCGCCATCAACTATGTGAACCGCAGTGACTACGCGGAGTATTCTTTACAGATCGCGGAAGCGGGCACCTACAACCTCCAGTACCTGATCGGTACCGGTGTCGCCTCCGGTGCAGAGATCGATTTCCAGATCGGTAGCGGCAGTAGCTGGAACTCACTGGTCAAGAAAGCCGTTCCCACCGGAAACTGGGATAATTTCCAGCCTCTGGATGCGGGCAATGTCACGCTCCCAGCGGGCACCGTGAACCTGCGCGTGGTGGGCTCCGGCAGCAACGACTGGCAGTGGAACCTGGATGCGCTGGAGCTGACCCAGGTCAACACCGGTGGTAGTTCGAGCAGCTCCAGTAGTAGTGGCGGCAGCTCCAGCAGCGGCGGTGGCAGCAGTGCGTTCACCGTGGAAGCGGAAAGCTTCACACAGGTTGGCGGCACCTACGCCGATGGCCAACCACAGAAGATCGGCACCTACACCACAAACGGCGCGACGGCGATCAACTACGTCAACAAAGGCGACTATGCGGAATACACCATTTCTGTTCCGCAGGCAGGCAACTACGACCTCACCTATTTTGCCGGTACCGCAATTAACGGCGGCCGCATTGATTTCCAGCACAATAGCAGTGGTAGCTGGCAGACGCTGGCGCAAACCAGCGTTCCCAACGCCGGTTGGGATAACTTCCAGGCCTTGGCCGGTGGTAGTGTCTATCTACCAGCGGGCACCCAGCAGATCCGCGTGTACGGCGGTGGCACCCACGACTGGCAGTGGAACCTGGACCGCTTTGAGTTGAGCTACGACGGCGCGGGCTCCGGCTCCGGCGGCGGCTCCTCATCAAGCTCCTCCAGCTCTTCTTCGTCGAGCTCTTCCAGTAGCTCCAGTTCATCTGGCGGCAGCAGCTCAAGTTCTTCCTCTAGTTCTTCGAGTTCCTCCTCCTCAAGCTCCGGCGGCTCCAGCTCTGGTGGCAGCAGCCCCGGTAACGGCAGCCCTGTTTCCGGCACCTTCACCCTGCAGGCTGAAAGTGCGCACATTGTGGGTGGTGAAATCGAGACCTATGCCATCAACGGTGGCACGGCAGTGAACTACTTCAACAGTGGCGACTACCTCGAGTACAACCTGAGCCTGGATCAGTCCGGCCTTTACCGTCCGAAATTCTTCGTCGGTACTGGCAATACTTCCGGTACGTCTGTCGGCCTGATGGCAACCGACCACGAAGGTGAGCTGGTCATCAAGAACACCACCGACGTACAAAGCCAGGGTGACTGGGACAGTTTCTACCTGCTCAATGCCTCCAGCGAAATCAATCTGTTCGCTGGCGACCTCACCATCCGTATTTATGGAGCGGGCAGCCAGGACTTCCAGTTCAATATCGACTACGCGATCTTTGAGCGTGTAGGCGACGCGGACCTGGCGCTCGATGGCGACGGCGACGGCACCCCGGATGTTTCAGATCAGTGCCCGAGCACCGATCCGGCGGAAACTGCAAACAGCGTAGGCTGCGCCCCTTCCCAACTGGACACCGATGAAGACGGCATTACCGACAACCTGGATCAATGCCCGACTACGGGTGCCGATGAGTTTGTCAACGCCGTAGGCTGTGCCAGCGCGGGCGGTGACGACGACGACTTCGACGGTGTACTAAACAGCGCCGACAATTGCGCAAACACGCCGTACGGTCAGAATGTCGACCCCTCTGGCTGTACCGGCTTTGCCGACAGCGACGGTGATGGTGTTGCCAACAGCGCAGACAACTGCCCTTCGACCCCCGCTGGCGAGTTTGCCAACGAGTCCGGCTGCTCCGCCACACAGGTGGGCAATAGCCACAGCGCAACTGTAACGGTCAACGCGAACATCAAACACAGCGTCAATGGCGTTTCCGATTTCGGTCGTAACCGGCACATCACTGCGCACACCACCATTTACGAGAATGACTGGAAAGGCCACGCGGACAAGCTTAACTATTTCCTGAACACTCTCGACGTAACCCTGGGCCGCGACAACGGCACCGCAACCTGGAAATTCCAGGACACCAAAGAAGATCCAAACAAAGCCAACTGGCCGGATATGGATTACATGGTGACACGCGGTCAGGAACTCCGCGAGAGCTACGAAGCGAATGCCTTCTACAAACGCTTCAGCCCGGAAAGCACCGAGCTGATTGCCGGTACCAACCCGCATCCAACCTACCCGACCCTGAGCTGGTACGACAACGGAAAGACCTGGCACGGCTGGCAGCCGATGGATATCGAAACCTCCGCAGCCTGGATGGGTCAATATCTGAAGCACTACTACGCCAACTCCAGCAACGGCAATGTGGGCGACCCCATGCCAAAATTCTGGGAAGTGATTAACGAACCGGACATGGAAATGAAAACCGGTAAGTTCATGGTCACCAACCAGGAAGCGCTGTGGGAATACCACAATCTGGTTGCGCAGGAAATCCGTTCCAAACTCGGTAACGAAGCACCGATGATTGGCGGCATGACCTGGGGTCAGCATGACTTCTATCGCCGCGATGGTATCTCCCGCTTCGGCGACGATAACTATGATCAGTGGATTACCAACGAAGACCCAGAAGTACAGGAAGCCGCAAGAGCCTTCTTCCGCAATGCGATGACCACAACGGTTGATGATACCCGCAGCCAAGACTGGTACCAGTGGGATGTAATGTGGAAAGGCTTTATGGATGCTGCCGGCCACAACATGGACTTCTATGCCGTGCATGTGTACGACTGGCCGGGCGTCTCCAACGATTCAACGTCCACATTACGCCGCGGTGGGCACCTACCGGCCATGCTGGACATGATGGAGTGGTATGACGTCCATCAAAATGGCGCAGCCAACCGCACACCAATCGTACTTTCCGAGTACGGTGCGGTACAGGGTGGCTGGGATTACCTGGCGCACAACAGTCGTTACGAGTCTGAGGTAGTCAAATCCTTTAACGCCATGTTGATGCAGATCCTGGATCGACCTGACTACGTCATAAAGTCCATGCCGTTTACCCCTGCGAAACCACTGTGGGGCTACAAACCATTCGGTTGTGGCTATGAAGAAGTGCGCACCTGTACCGCGCCCTACCACTACAGCATGATGAAAGAGTCTCAGCTGAACAATGACGATTGGCACTGGTCCGACTACATTCAGTTCTTCGAGCTGTGGGCCGATGTAGACGGCACGCGAGTGGATGCTGTTTCCTCCGATGCCGACGTACAAGTGCAGTCCTATGTAGATGGAAACGAAGTATTCGTGATCATCAACAACCTAGAAACCGTCGCCACCACCATCGACCTCGATGTCGCAGGCCTCGGATCGGCAGTTCAGAATGTTGAAATGCGCAACATGCATTTCAACAGCAGCTTCGACACCATCACTGATCGGCATCATATGCAGCAAGCTCCGAGCAAGCTCACGCTGGCTGCCGATGGCACAGTGGTATTGCGCTACACTCTGAGCAACAACGTGGCGATCAACCAGTCCATGAACGAGAAGAAGTACTTCGGTAACAGTGTCAGTGGTGGTAGCGAACCGCACCGTATTACAGTAGCTGGCGGAGCAAAATCACTGCAGGTGAACAATGTCGCTGTTCCCTCGGGCTATGCCGAAGCACAACTGCGACTCACGGTAGCCCTGTTCCCAGGTGAAGACGACACCCCTGACAGCCTGCTGCAGATCGACAGCCTGACCATCAATGGCCAGACCGTTGAGACGCCACTGGACTGGCGTGGACGCAAGCAGAACGCTGCAGAACGGTACTTCAACACCCTGGAGATTCCCGTTCCGGCTGACATACTGCAGGCAAACAACACGATCAGCGTGGACTTCCGTCACAACGGTGATCTGACCGTCGCTAATCTGATTATCAAAGACTACAGCACCACACCAGTGCGTAATTAAGTCGACTTACTGACTTATCGTCTCAAACAAAAAAACCCCGCCCTGATAACAGGGCGGGGTTTTTTAATGATTCAGTAAACGTCAAATGTAGAGATCGCTGGTAGTTAGTCGATGCCTTTCCCGGTCGCGGCCCAGTATATACCCCCGTAAAGGTGCGACAGGAACATGGCATTACCGTAAGACGCCGGCAAATGACCGAGGCCGGTATAGAAAGCGCGGCCGCCATCGTATTGCTGGTACCACGCCACGGGGTGGAACTTACCCATCCCCTCCGAATTAACTTCACCCCATGCGGCCTGCGCCTTGTAGGTGGTTTCATCCACCGACAAAAGGTAGTTCAGAGAGTCGCTGTGTTCGGGCCCATAGGTGTAATACTCCTCCGTCCACAGGAAACGGGCAGGCATATACTCGGCACCCGGAAAGCCAGCTTCCAGCACATGCACTTTCGCGGACTGCACTGCCGGATGAATCAAAAAATTCCGCCCAACCAGGCCCCGGTACCAGGGCCAGTCGTACTCGGTATCCGCCGCCGAATGCACACCCACATAGCCTTTGCCGGAACGGATAAACGCCTGAAACGCGTCCTGTTGTCGTTCATTCAACACATCACCGGTAGTCAACAGAAAAACCACCACATCGAACTGCTGCAGGTTCTCTGCAGTAAACGCCTCACTATCATCCGTGTGCACCACCTCGAAATCGTGCAGGCGGGAGAGTTCCGTTACCGCGGCAACCGCTGCCGGAATACTCTCGTGTTGCCAGCCCGCCGTTTTGGTAAACAGCAGCGTCTTGAACTGAGCCGCCGATACTGGTGTGGTGGCCATCAGCGCGAGTAACGTTAGCGCCCGCTTCGCTGTCGAATTTTTCAAATTGTTCTTCCCGGCCATTTAAAGTAACCCCTGTTGCATCTGCTGATCGGCATAGTCTACCGCCCGCGCGGTAAATGCCATAAACGTAATCGAAGGGTTCACACAGGATACGGACGAGAAGGCTGCGCCGTCCGTGACAAACAGGTTCTTCACATCATGGCACTGGTTCCACCTGTTCAGGTACGAGGTTTCCACCGAACGCCCCATACAAGCGCCACCCATTTCGTGAATGGCGCCACCCGGGGGCGCCTCGCCCTCAAACGGGCGGATATTCTGTAAACCGGCCGCTTTCAACATCTCTACGGCGGTTTCGCTCATGTCTTTCACCATAGCGCTCTCGTTTTCTCCGTAGGCAACATCCGTCACCAGAATCGGCATGCCCCAACGATCTTTCTTACTGGGGTGGAGGGTAACCCGATTTTCGTATTTCGGCAGGCTCTCACCAAAGCCCCACATAGTGAAATACCAGTTGCCAGGTTGACTGACCTTCTCCTTGAACGCGTTGCCGATACCTTTGCCACTCTTGGCCCAGTGCCACCCTGCGCGGCTGGCCCCGCACTGAAATCCATACCCGCGCTCAAACGCACTGTGCTTTTCACGAATATTGCGAAACCGAGGAATATACACACCCCCGGGACGCCGGCCCTTGTAATAGTCTTCGAGATAGCCGGGCACCATGCCAGAGGCCCCGCCGCCACCACAATGATCCATAATATAGCGGCCCAGCAGATCGAAGCGGTTGCCAATCCCCTCCGGGAAAGTTTCAGATTTGGAATTCAGCAGAATCTGTACAGAGGCCAAGGTGGAAGCACACATAAACACCACTCGCGCGCGCACCTGTTTGCGCCCCCCAGTGCGCGTGTCTACATAGGCAACTCCACTGGCACGCCCGGAGCCCTGATCGTAGAGCACCTCCTGAACCTGGGCATTCGCCACCAGCGTCATATTCCCGGTGCGCTCGGCGGCCGGTAGCGCCGCCGAGTTGGACGAGTAGTAGGCACCAAATGAACAACCGCGAGGACACTCACTGCGGGCCTGGCATTGCACCCGCCCAAGTTCCAGGTGCTGCTTCTGGGGCTGCGTGAGATGCGCGACCCGCGCGGGGATAAAGTGACGGTCGGGAAAGGTTTCTTCGATCTTCTTTTTCATATCCCGTTCCACCACATTGAGCGGCAATGCCGGTAGAAATTTGCCGTCCGGCAAAACGTCGAGTCCTTCATAGCTACCGGAAATTCCCACGAACGGCTCCACCCGGTCGTACCAGGGTTCGATATCCTCATAGCGCACCGGCCAATCGATACCGTTGCCATCCATCTTGTTGGATTCAAAATCCAGTTTGCTCCAACGGTAACTCTGGCGCCCCCAGATTAGCGACTTGCCACCAACAGTCGCACTGCGGTACCAGATAAACGGCTTCTTCTGCTCGTAGGGATGATCGCGATCATTGATCAGATGATGGCGGGTATAATCGTTGTAGATATACACATCCTTCTGGATATGCTGCTCCGCCTTGAACTCCTCCGGCACATCCCCCCTGAACGGCATCTCCCAGGGCGCCTTGCCCTCGGTTTTATATTGCCGGTGTTTGACCATCTCGCCCCGATCCAGCACCAGGGTTTTGTAACCCTTTTCACAGAACTCTTTCGCCGCATATCCGCCGCTCATACCGGAACCGACGACGATTACGTCATATTCGGTGTTGCTCATTATTGTTTTCCTTCAAACCTATAGCATGTTACAACCAGGCGCGCCCTACTTCTGCCAGCTTGATTTCTTTGTAGGGTCCCGGAACCGGGTCATAACGCAGCGCTTGAGTGGCGCCGACTTGGGAGGTGTAGTAGCCGATTACGATGAGTTCTTTGAGATTTCGATATGCAGTGAATTCACTATCCGTTCCGAGGGAATCATCAAACTCTTGGACTCGTTGTACTTGAACTTCAGAAGGTAATGTTAAAAATACGTCAGAGGAAAATAAATAATCTACATCTCGAATAAACTCCTTCGACGCAGAAGGAGAAAGAAATTCAGCCAAATAATACTGAATATAGCCGGGAACCCCTGCCTGACTTGCAGACGGGGTATCCGTTTCAGGAATAATAATATCAGAGATGACGGACAAAAATTCGCCACTCAAACCTTCGCCAGAAGTCGCAACACGAGGAGAGTACAACAGGGCTGCGTTTACAGCCTTTACATTGAGTGAGGCAAGACTACAACCGAGCGCACTCGCCATGTCGACTAAAAACTTACGCCTTTGCATATAAATCGATTCCTTGACCATTAGGATATGAGGCGACCCTTTTACAAGAATCAAAATATCAGGTTTTATTGTTAGAAAGGCCATTCAGAAACTCGCCGTGAGGTTGATGATTTAAAGCACATCGATTGAAAAACTCGCGAAAATTTTCCAGATTTACTTTATCAATATCCTCTTGTGATGGTAGTTCCAGACCGGTCTCGTCAGGGAACAACCCCATACCACACAAAATATAGTGCCAAGAATGATTGCTGTATGCCCCATCAATTTTCAGGTGCTTGAGTAATCCCGGAAGATCGCCACTATCGAACCAGCAGTTGAATACAGCGCTTATCTCTCTACTCGCAGGCCCGGGTTTCTCTCGGTTATCAACCCAATACTGGGTATCCGACCTGCCATTGATCAGAAAATGGACGGAAATATAGTCCCGCACATCGTCATAACTCTTATTGACGGATCGATTGAAAATATCGCGAAATCCTTGATCGGTATTTCCGTATTTGAACGCATTGATAAATCGAGAGATTGTTTGCTGTGTTAATGCCAGGGAAGTGGCTTCAAGCGGCTCAATAAACCCTTGTGAGAGGCCAACCGCAACACAGTTTTTCACCCAGTGCAGTTCACGCCGACCTATTTTCATCGAAAGATGACGTGCATCCACAGAAGTATCTGCTCCAGCATGTTCGCGCAGCTCTGCCTCCGCCTCTTCAGCACTAGTGTAGCGACTACTGTACACATAGCCATAGCCCACCCTGCTTTGCAGAGGAATGCGCCAAGCCCATCCACTCTTTAGTGCCGTTGACACTGTCTCGCACGACGGTTCTTTTTCGGGAGGCATCGCCAGGGTTACGGCTCGGTCATTCCACAGCGTATCTGCGTAGCTTTTGAATGGAGTTTTTAGTGCATCACCGATCAGTAGAGCCGCGAACCCCGAACAATCTACAAACCAGTCCGCTAAAAATTTCTCTCCCATCTCATCGCTGACACTCGAAATATTGCCAATACCATTTAAGGTTACATCGGTAATCAACGTATCACGGTGGGCGACACCTCTGGCTAACGCGATCTGCTTTAAGAATTGTGCCAGCAGGCCGGCATCGAAGTGGTAGCCATACTGTACCTCGAATGGAAAGTGATAGGGCGTAACCGGGCAAAGCTTCTTTTCAGAGAGATAGTGGTTATAAGCAAACACATTCGGGTGTGCGTGCACATTTTTCCCTGAACGCCTGACGATCGAATTATGAATTAGTGCCTTGGCGTGATCACGATCAAAGTAGCTATAGAATGGATGAAAGTAGCTCTCAAATCCCGGCTTTTCCGACCAACGATCAAATGTGATACCTGTCTTGTAAGTCGCGCTGCAAGCGGGCATCCATTCGTACTCGGGAATGCCAACCTCATCAAAGAATGACTTTAGAGCCGGAGTAGACCCCTCCCCGACGCCAATGATTCCAAGCTTGCTTGATTCAATAAGTTCAATACTCCATGAATCACCGACTGCCTTTTGCAGCATCAGCGCGGCCATCCACCCAGCAGTTCCGCCGCCTACAATGATCAATTTCTTTTTATTCATAACTAAAAAAGCCGCACCTGTTTCCAGGCGCGGCAAATCTTGATGACAAATCAATAACAAAATGAGAGTTAGAAGCGCGCCTGAACACCGAACCGGTAGAAGGTGCCGGTTTTGTACTCCATGGTGGTACGGCTATCGTTGCCACCATCCAGCGGATTACCTTCATCAAACACTATCATGTTGCCGTTTTCGTCAGGCAGCTCGATAAAGCGGCTGGTAAAGTAGTGGCGTACCTTTTCATCGGTCAGGTTCACTGCATTGAATGACAAAGTAACGTTGTCGTTCAGAGCGTAACTGGCGGAAAGATCCAGCGTTCCTCGCCCTTCCTGCCACAGAGAGCCGCTTTCCCATGAGCGCTGTGCCAGCTGGTCAGAAGTGCCCTGATAAGCCAGTCGTAGCTGGTGACCATTCATTTCCCAGAACACAGTCGCGTTATAACTGTGCTCAGGGGTAAAGGCTACCGGGAGCTCAGGCAGTGTTACGCTCGGATCCAGCGAGGAAACTTCCTGGTCGTAGGCACTGTCCTGATACGTATAGTTGAACATAGTACCAAGACCAGAAAACACACCTGGAAGCATGTCGTAAGTCTGGGTGTATTGGAATTCTGCGCCCAGAATCTCCGCACCTTTGCCGTTAGTAATGGTAGTGGTCTGAAACTTGGCACACAGATCCGCCAGATCATCGGAGAATAGCCAATCGGATGTGTACTCCTGGGTACCTTCGATACGACGCGGCATACAGCCTTCAAGATCGTCAGCGGTTTTGATCAGATCTGCAGTGTCGTAAGGTCCTTCATTTTCATCCAACCCAAGTTCACGCAGGTCATCCATATAGGTGATGATCGTCTGAGACTCTTCGAAGTTGGTCATTTCTTTGTAGAAAAGACCCGCGGCGAGAAGCGCGTTATCCCCGAAATACCACTCCAAAGAAAGGTCCAGGTTTTTGGATTCCAGCGGATCGAGTTTGGTGTTTGTCAAAGTGATCGCGTTCCCACGGCCAGCTTCATCAGTCCAAACAGTTTCCTGAACTTTGAATCCTGGACGCAGTGAGTCGATTTGAGGGCGCGACATGGTTTTGGATAAAGCCAGTCGACCAATCAACTCGTCATTGAATACATAGTTCAGGTTCAAACTCGGCAGCAGTACGTCATACTCGTGCTCACCGGTTACGGCAAAAGATCGGTTACTGCGATCTTCGGTAACAATCACATTACCGTTGGCGTCGCGTTCGGTTCCGTAATTCTGCTCTGTGGACAGATCAGAATAGCGCCACAGGAACCACTCATTCATGTTGTCACGTTCAGCATACGCGTCGTAGCAGGGACCCTGAGCTTCAATGCGAGTATCGTCTGATATATCCAGAGTACCTTTGGTATCCCAACCCATTCCATCGAGACGAGACCAACGCAGCTCTTGCTGATTCAACGGATCGCCCACATTACCTTCGTTAACGTCCGGTGTAGACGCATCATCCAAGATAATAGAAGGATCATAATCCAGTACAGGCGCACACGCAGGGTTCGATGAATTCCTCAATTCCTGAAGCTTAAATACGTCGAGCACCTTACCCAGGTTACCCGTGCTGCTATAAAAATTAACACCTGAATAGCCGCTGGTATCTACCGTGGTATTTACGTAACGCAGGCCGACATCACCGGAAAGCGCCTCATCCAGGAATGAGAAGTTCGCCTTAAAATAGATAGCCTGGGTATCGAGATCAGCGGAGCGAGTCTCGGTATCATCTGGAATAAAAGCTGCTGCTGGGTTATTCAACGCAGTGACAAACGCTTTCTCAGCAGAAATCGTGTTCCAACCGTCGGTAACGTTGTTATCCGCATACCCAAGAGATTGCATGAAGTCATCAACAGGAAACGAGCCTTCGGCAATAAAGTTACCATCAATATCGGTAATACCTTCCACAATGGTAAAAGGTCGGCCTGTTTCAGGATCAATAACCGTTACACCTTCGCCAATCGAGTTAAATGCCCCGCTCTGATTATCAACATATTTTTCCCGCTTACTCGCCTTGGCACCAAACTCCAGGCGATGAACACCGGCAAAATCCACATCCCAATCTACATCAAAATATGCGGACTGCTGGGTGTCTTCTACTGCACGAACGGTGCGCGCCAAGTAAGCAAGGTGTTGAGCCTCAAGGTCGTCCGGGTTAAACATCGTGGTACTAGTGTTATCCCACAGAGCACCCGGGTCGGGATGCAGAACAGTGCCGTAATCAATCAGGCCAGTACCAGCCACAATATTACACTTACCACTCGAGCAGTCGAAACCTACGGGTTCAAGCTCTTCCGGGCTAGCCTGTCGCACCAACCATGCGTTAACGCGACGGTAGTTCTGCATATTGACATACAGAGCCTGATCCGGAATTTCTTCCGCTTTCGAGTAGTTCAGGCCACCGCTGACCATTACCTCGTCAGTAAATGAATGACTGAAATCAACAGACGCAATGCGATTTTCATTGGTAAATTTGTTGATTTGATGCGTTAAGTCACCCGCAGAGTTTCGGTTCAGGTATTTTGTGAAGGTACGGGACTCTGAATCGTAGGTATGCCAATCCTCTTGTGGATCAGTCCATTCAGACGGAATGCCCAGCCATAGGTAGTCATCACCCTCTACCATATTTTGGTAGGTGTAGTAGTCACCCGCACGAACAGAAACTTCATGCATGGTGTTATCAATTTCTTGCTTGTTCCAGCTCAGATTTGCATTGATTTCGGTATCGTCATTCGGTTGCCACTGCAGACCAAGGTTTACACCCTGACGGTCACGGTCATTTTCGTGCAGCTGCATTTTTGTGTGGTAAGGCACGAGACCAGTGACATCATTGACAATGTTGCCATTTTCATCTCTTGCGCGCTGAGAAGTACGCGCCCCCCAAGTATCCTGAGAAAACTGATCTTTACGAACAGAGTTGGTTTCATCAAATGCAGTTGCGATTACTCCGAAAGTATCGTCAAAGAACTTTCCGGTGAATGTTGCCGATGCTTTGTGATCTTCTTTCTCGGACAAATCGTTGTAGCGACCCTGGCCGGTAATATTCAGCCCTTCGGTAACTTCCAGCGGCTTGGCAGAAACCAAATTGATATTCGCACCCAGGGACCCCTCGTCGTGGTCCGCGCTGGGGGTTTTCACCACTTCAATTTTTGAAAGTATATCTGCGGAGTAAGCTGACAGGTCCACTGCTTGACTGAATCCCGTAGAACCCAGCTGCACACCGTTCAAACTGATGTTGTTCTGCTGCGCATTCGCACCGCGCACGGTGATAGTGGTGCCTTCACCGTCGGCAGTCTGCATGGAAACACCAGTCACGCGGGACAGGGCTTCGGCGATGTTCTGGTCGGTGGTTTTACCGATGTCTTCGGCGTTGATGGTGTCTTTGATGTTGCCGCCGTAGCGTTTGTCATCAATGGACTTTTCAATACTGGCACGAATACCAGTCACCTGAACTTCTTCAAGTGCTTCGTATTGGCTTGGGTCTTCGGTTTCCTGCGCGAGTGCCTGGCCGCTACAAGCGGACAGTACGGCAACTGACAGTGCAGACATACGGAAGCGATTACGTACAGTGGACGTAGACATGGCTAACTCTCTCCATCGGATCGCATTTTTATTATCAATTCGGCATTCACTGATACCGCTAGTGGCGCCGCCCCTAGTTTTCGAAAGAAGACCCGGTTTTGTTATCTAGTGGGTTTCTTCCATCGATGGCTTAATCATCCACCAACCCCGGAAATTATGTCAACTGTTGATTGTTAACAATTAAAAACCATTGTTTAATGGTTGGTGAACGGGGCGTCAGCAGCCAGAGTGAGGCGATCCGAACCTCAATCTTTCAAGTTATTGTTTTATAAGTATTTTTTAACTCGCTACTCATTTATTGGCAGCCCGTTGTTGACAATTTACAAGGTCGCTTTGGGGGAGTAAAGATGCAATCCTCTCGCCCCAGGCACTCACTGCGCAGCGGCAAGACTTAACTGTCATTCATTCATTTGATGGCGCAAATTGTCCCAGACGGCGCGTATAAGGCAACGTATAAAGGTGACTGGTATGACAGATCTGGTAATTCTGGGAGAGAGCATGGTGGAATTCAGCCAACGGACCCCCGGAATGTTCCAGCAATCCTACGCTGGGGATGTGCACAGTGTGGCGGTGTACTTCAAGAGACTGGCCAGTTCCGGTGATCGGGTGCGCCTGATGACTGCCGTGGGCCACGATGCGGCCAGCCATGGGCTGGTGTCTGCCCTGGCGCTGGAATCCATCGATACCTCACTGGTTTTCCGCCACCCCACACGCCAGTTGGGGCTGTATATGGTCAATACCGATAACCGGGGTGAGCGCAGCTTCAGCTACTGGCGCTCGGACTCTGCGGCCCGGGAGGTGATGCCATTGTTCCGCGAGGCCACCCAGGTGGCTGGGGATGGCGGTTATCTGCCCTGCGGCATCGCCCCGCGTCCGGATCTGTTTTTCTTCAGTGGTATCTCTCTGGCCGTATTAACCCCCAATTCCCGCCCTGCGTTCTGGGAATTGCTGGAGCAGCTGCACGACGCCGGCACCCGCATTGTGTTTGATCCGAACTACCGCCCCAAGCTGTGGAACTCCGTAAAAGAGACCAGAGCGGAGTACGCGCGTGCCTTTGAGTACGCGCACCTGGCATTGCCCGGTATTGAGGACCTGTCGGCTCTGTACGGAGTGAACAGCTTTGACAGTGCCTGCGATTTCCTGGACGGCTTTGATATCGAAGAGCTGGTGATCAAGGACGGCCCCAACGGGGTCTGCTACCGCGGGCCAACGGAACACTTTGTTGAGCCGATTACGCCGGTTGCCCAAGTAGTGGATACCACTGCTGCCGGGGATTCATTCAATGGCTCCTACCTCGCCTACCGCAGCCAGGGCTTGAGCCCACGCGAAGCCATTGCCTGTGCCGCCAGAGTGTCTGCACTGGTGATTCAACACAAAGGAGCGCTGGTGGATGCCGAAGTATTTCGTCATTACCTAACAATGCCCGCACGCAGCGAACAATAAATCCGATCGAGAAAACGGAAAACCAACCATGAAAAGAAGAAGCTTTCTGAAGCTCGGCTCCGGTGCCGCTCTGGCACCAGCCATATCGCCTTCCCTTGCGGTTGCCATGGCAGCGGCGCGCCCAAAGCTGGTGGAGACTACGCCACTTGGCAGCCTACCACGTGGTACTCAACACTGGCTCGGCGGCCACTTCTGGGGCAACCGCCTGCAGGACTGGCAGTGCCGTGAGGGGCGCCTGGAGTGCCTGCAAGGGGACAAAACCTTTGAGGTACGCACCGCTGCCCTGCTGACACGGGAGTTGATAAACACCCACAAACCCGGCCGCATCCGCGCCCGTGTCGGTCTGCTGACACCGGACGCCAAAGGGTTTTGCGGATTTCTACTGGGCGTCGGCGCCGGCGAGCTGGACTACCGCGGCGCGGCGCTGGCACAGCGCGCTGGCGGCACCAACGGCGGCTTTATGGCGGTGCTGGATGAAAGCGGTAATCTCGGCTTCCGCGACTTTTCCGATCAGGACCACAGCATGGCGTTTACCCAGCTGGAGCGGGAAGGCAGTGTCAGCATCGCTCAAGTCGGCCAGCGGGAAATCCTGCTGGACTGCCATATCGACCCGGTCAAAAACGGCCGCTTTGATGTGCGACTGATAGCCAGCGATGCACACAGTGGCGAGGAGTTCGGCTTTGCGGTCCGCACCGAGGTTCCAGCAGAGCAACTGACCGGCGGTATTATGCTGGTTTCCTCTCCGCCCGCGAATGCCGCCGGTGCACGCTGGTGGTTTGCGGATATCGAAACCGGTGGGGAGAAAATTGCCGAGCATCCACAGCGCCAGCTCGGGCAGGTGATGGGTTGTATGCACAGTCTGAACTGCGGTAATAATCAGGCTGTGATGAAACTTTCCGCCCAGTTTATGCCGATCGATCTGACGGCGACTGCAAACGCTATCCTGGAGTATCGAGCGGTTGGCACTAATCAGTGGCAATTGGGCGCCGAGCGACCCATCGAGGACGGCTATGTCGCGGCCTTCCGTATCGCCGGGTGGGATGCGAGCAAAGACCACGAATATCGTGTGCGTTTTACCAATAGCGAAGCGGCGCTCTACTCCGGTACCATCGCCCGTGATCCGGGCCAGTCCCGCCCACTTAAAATCGCGCTCTATTCCTGCATCATTCCCACGGCGAAAAGCCTCGATGAAACGGAGTACAAAAAGCATATTCCGGAAGAGCGTATTCTCGGGCGTTACACCAAGGACAGTATTTTCTTCCCCCACAACACCCTGGTTTCCCACTGCGACAGTCACCAACCGGACCTGTACGTGTTTGCCGGGGACCAGTACTACGAGACATTCCCCACCCGCTACGGCCGTGATACCCCCCAGGCGAAGCTGGATACCCTATACCGCTGGTACCTGTGGTACTGGACCTTCCGCGAATCCGTGCGCAACCGCCCTTCCATTGTACTGGTGGATGACCACGACGTTCTGCAAGGCAACCTGTGGGGCAATAAAGGCGATGGCAGTGGTGGGCCCCGGGAGGAAGATGGTGGCTTCAAGCACGATATCGAGCTGGTGAAAATGGTGTACCGCATTCAGAGCAGCCACACGCCGGATGCCTACGACCCGACACCCATTCGCCACGGGATTCCGGTGACCTATGCGCACTTTGTTTACGGCGGCACCAGTTTCGCGATGGTGGAGGATCGCAAGTTCAAATCCGCACCGGACTATGAAGCGGATCGTCTGACGGTTACCGGCGAGTTGCTGGGGCAACGGCAGGAGCAGTTCCTGCAGGACTGGGCGAAGATGGACCCGGGTCTGCCGAAAATCTGCCTGACCGCCTCTATCTGGGGCTCACCGCAGACGGATGAGGAAGGCAAGGGGTTGATTGATTACGACGCCAACTGCTATCCCCCCGATGGGCGTACCCGTGCGGTGAAGCTGGTGGAAGATGCGAAGGCGCTGGTGCTTGCGGGGGACCAGCATCTGGGGTTGGTGGCGCGGCAGTACAGTGGCGCCTTCCCTGTGGGTGATGAGAGCGCGGGGGCACTGTTCTTCTCAGGTCCTGCTTCGGCGGCGTTCTGGCAGCGCTGGTTTGAGGGTTTTGGCAAGCTGGAAGGCCGTTACGGTGACGATCCCAATACCGGGAACTTTACCGATCCGTTTGGCAATAATATGCGCGTGCTGGCGGCGGCGAATCCGAAGATTACTCATGCGGAGTTCAGTGATGACAATACGACTTGGGGTAAGTTTGTTTCCGATCGCAATCTGAAAAGTGAGGGATACGGGATTGCGGTGGTGGATCATTCGGAAGGGCAATATCGGCTGGAGTGCTGGCCGTGGGATGCAGATCCAGCGCGGGACCGACAGTTCGCTGGATGGCCGCAGGTGCATCCGATTGAGTCCTCGGCAAGTCCCGATCCCACCGGATAACCCGTTCTTTCCTATCCCGGTGGCGGCGCCGCTACCGGGTACAGCCGCCTTCGCATTAAGCTTTCGAAACTATCCCAATTTATTTTTTAGAAAAATTAACTTCCGTACCTGCCCCATAGAAGCCCCCAACCAGTAAGCCGCCTGTAAATATCCATGTTGATGGAAATGCACGAGCTTATCCGCGTCGAGCTTTTGCAGTTTTTCTTCGTTGACCGTATAGAGGCCTTCGTAACGCTTCTGTTCGCCACTGGCGAACTGTACGTTGATGTGGGCGGGTTCGATCAGGTCATTGTCGGCCAGGGCTTTGAGGAATGCGGTGGTGGATTCCATACCCGCCATCAATTGCCCCATAAGGTCGCTGACCTGCTGCATGAATGGTGTGTTGTTGCCTTGGTCGTCGAACAGACGTTCACCCTCCCCCCCGTTTTCGTGAATCCGTTTACTGCTCAGGTCCAGGGTAATCACTGCGCCCTTGTCTTTACCAACGTCTTCACCAGCACCGGCCTGTGGATTTTTGTAGCCAACCATAAAGGGCTGCCGGCGGACATGCATGGGAATGTATTGGGCATCCCAGCTCTCACCGCTCAGGTAGAGGTTTTCACCGGGTTCAAAACCGAGCAGTACACACAGGGAGAACTGGCCATTACTGGGGTCTTTGGTGATGCAGACCGGGTATTCGAGCACGAGGTTGCGCAGCTCGTTCGCAACTACGGGCACCAGGTGGGTGGCTTCGCCGTACTCGGCGCCGCGCTTGGTAACGACGGTAAGGTTGCGGTGGCTTTCGTTGTTGAGGGCAACCACATTGCTATTTCGTGGGTTTGCTTGTGCGCTCATGGTATTTCTCTCCTTCAGATTCTTTGTAGGCCATGCTGGCAGATTTTGTTGATCAGGTCCCGGTGGTTTTCCAGGGCGGCGAGCATCTGCTGTGTGGCTTTCTGTTTTTGCTGGAACAACTGTTGTGCTTGCTCCCGATACTGTTCCGACAGGCCGAAGGCATTGGGCTCCGTCTCGAATCCCATTCCGTAAAGCACATACTGGTAGCTGGCTGCGGGGAAGACTTCTACCGCGCGGTCGAAGTCATCGTGCCACGGGGGCTGGTAGCGCCACAAGGTAAGGAGCTCTTTCAGACTGGCTGGGATAGTTTCCGGGTCGCGATTGTCGAGCCAGAAATGGCTATCCGTGCGCTTGGTAAGTACATAGTGCAACTTGAGGAAGTCGATAATGCGGTCCCAGCGGTACAGGAAGGTATCGTTGAATCGCCGTGCCACAATATCCATTGCAGCCCGGCTTGCGGGGAACTGCTCGGCAATCATACTCGCGGAGATTTCCACCAGCACCAGCGCCGAGGCTTCCAGCGGCTCCAGGAAGCCAGCAGAGAGACCGATTGCGACACAGTTGCGGTGCCAGAACTTTTCCCGGTGGCCGGGCACGATGGGGATTTTGCGCACCCCCATTCTATCCAGCTCTGCCTCACTCAGGTTCAGATAAGCGGCGAGCTCGCGGTAGGCTCCCGTTTCATCGATATGCGCACTGGAAAATACATGCCCTACTCCGCGGCGATTCTGCAGGCCGATATCCCACACCCAACCGGCGCTCTGGGCGGTTGAGATGGTGTGAGTGGCAATGGGGCTGTCTTCGTTCTCGTACGGGATCTGAACGGCCAGCGCGTTGTCGATAAACAGCACGTCTTTGCAGGAACGGAACGGCACCCCGTAGTGATCACCCAGTAAGCGCGAGCGAAAGCCACTGCAGTCGATAAACAGATCACCTTCAATATCCCCCGCAGTCTCTGTCTGCAGGGACTCAAGATCGCCGTTCGCCAATTCGGTAACGCCGGTGACATCCGCGAGGATATGACGCACGTTCAGATGTTCTATGCAGTGTTTTTGTAGGAAACCTGAGAACTTGCCGGCATCCAGGTGGTAGGCGTAATTGGCAACGGCGGCGTATTCCGGGGTGCCGATCTGTTTGGGCGCGCGGTTGTGCTCACACAGGGCTTCCTGAGGGCACACCATATCGGAGAAAGATTGATTCCGGTCCCCACACAACCACTGTGGAGCGAGATTGAACTGATTGAAGTTCTCCGGCAGCACTAGTGGGTGATAGTAAAAATCGTCCTCTGCACCCGTGGTCCAGCGCACAAATTTGGCGCCCTGTTTGAAGCCCACGTTGCACACGCGGATAAAGTCGGTTTCACGAATACCCATTTTTTTAAGGGTTGTACGCATGGTGGGCCAGGTGCCTTCACCTACGCCAATGGTCGGCACATTCGGCGATTCCACCAGAGTGACACGAACCGGATTGGCCTGGTCCCTGTTGAAGCGTGCAGCAAGGGTGCCCGCGGTAATCCAGCCTGCGGTACCACCACCGAGAATAACGACGGATTTTATTGGATCAGTCATTTCTGACCTCTGGTTTTTATACGGTGAAAACAAAGAGGGCCACCACATCTGTGGCAGCCCTCCCTGGTACTACATGAACAATCCAGCGCTCACTTAAAACTTGGCGCGTACGCCGATGTTGTAGCGAGCCCCATACTGCTGGGCGCTGACCAGCTGATTGGCGAACCGACCGTGACGACGGATGGTTTCTTCAGTAATGTTCAGCCCCTCCACAAACACGGAGATATCCTCAGTCACATCGTAACTGGCGTTCAGGTCCCACTGGCCGTAGGCTTCATTGAACACAGGCTGCCCCCCAATCTGGGATTGACGGGTAGCCAGTAGGAAATCATCGCGCCAGTTGTAAGCCAAACGCGCCTGGAATGCGTCTTTCTCGTAGAAGCCGATCAAGTTGGCGGAGTCGCTCATACCGGTCAGAGCAAACACATTTTCATTGTCGTACACGTCGTATTCGACATCACCATCGACGATGGTTGCATTAAAGATTGCACCAAATCCGGTATCACCAAACATATGTTGGACGGCCAGCTCCCAGCCGTAAACCTCAGCATCCTCCAAATTGCCGGGGGTGGCCACATTCCAGGTCACCACCGGATCACTCGCATTACCGAGACAAGCCGGGTTTGACCCACTGGCATCAGGGCAGCCCGGGCGCGGGTTAACACTCGGGTCTGTAATCGGATTGCCGTTGACGTCGGTGATCACACGGTCTTCAAACGTTGCGCCAATAAAGTTCTCAACGTATTTCTTGAAGTAGCCCACAGATGCATAGCTACCCTCGTCGTAGTAGTACTCTATCGACAGATCAAAGTTATCGGAGGTAATCGGCAACAGACCCGGATTGCCCTGAGAGGCGTTAAACGGGCCGCCGGGACGTGACACATTCAGGGACGTGGACGGGAACATCGCGGAGATGTCCGCGCGGCTCAAGGTGCGGCTGTAAGAAGCGCGGGCAACAAGTTCCTCACTCAACTCAATACTCGCATCCAGATTCGGCAGGAAGCGAGTGTAATCCCCTTCCAGAGTATCGGCGCTTGGTGTGTCATCATTGACTTCGCGCAGCTCTTCGTCGTGCCAGTAGCTAAGACCGAGAATACCATTCTGGATTGAAGTACCGACCACTTCTGTATCTTCAAATCGCAGCCCGGCGTTCAGGCGAACCGGGTAACCGTTAAATTCGGTTTCGAAATCAGCCGTAACAAAGGCCGCCAGGGTTTCTTCTTCCACCTTGTTGAAGGTTGGCGTTGCCTCGAAGTACTGACCACTGGCTTTAACTGCCTCAATGAAGTCAGATGCCTCATAGTCTGCCAGCAGCGGGAAAAGGCCAGCATTACTGCCAATTTGATCGCCAAAGTCACCCAGCTGCTCAAAGTCGATACCAAGAGATGCCAAGTCGCCCAGATCTACAAAGGCGAAAGATTGGCTATCGTAGGAATCTACCTGGTAATCCGTACTGGCAATACCAAATTTGATGGTTTTGAGTGCCCCGTCGTCCAGGTTCTCCCAAGTACCATCCAGTTGGAACTGTTGAATCTGGTTTTCGATTTCCAGCCCCCGCTCCTGAAACAGGTCGGATACGATATTTTCTGGGGCGAACGCACCACCAGCGAGAGCAGAATCATCGAAGCTGATACCTGGCAAACCGCTACCGCTGGAAAAGTCCGCGGTAATATCCACCAACTTACCCGGGTTTTTGGTATTCGCGATGGTCTCTGCGGGAATCCCGCCCGGCTGGGAGTGAGAAGTAGAATCGTGCACGTCCAGGCCGAAGCTCAACGATTCGGTTGCATCCCATTCGACATTCAAACCGACAGAGTCGTTTTCGGTTACAAACTGATAATTCCACGCCCAGAAATTGAGCTCGTCGTTCAGGACACTCGGGTTAATTACGGTACCGTTGCTGTCCGTTACACCGGTGGAGCTGTCAAACCAGACACTAGTCCGGTTCATGGAAATATCTTCGTCGTAGCGGGACGCGGTGTAATCCAGGGTCGCCGTTACGTTGTCTACCGGCGCAAACTGCACAACCAGCTGCGCATTTTGACGTTCCCGCTGGTGGTCGGCCACGTCTACGTCAAAGGTCCAGGGGGCCCAATAAGTGGCTTCCGGGTTTTTATTGCGATCAATGGCCGAAGTGTCGGCCGCACCGTAGTTGGGAACCCAGGCCTGAGTGCTCACCGATTCACTGCGGCTATCGCGCACCGCGTGGGACACCGCTACCAGGACACCAAGTTTATCTTCGAAAAAGGTGCTGCTCACCATACTGGCGATTTCCGGAGTGACGGTATCACCTTTTTCGACACTGGTGTCCATGACACCTTTCACGCTGGCGCTGGCGACAAACCCGTTGTAATCGAATGGCCGTGCGGTCTTGATATTGATGGTGGAGCCGATACCACCGGAGTAAATATCTGCCTTACCGGTTTTAAATACCTCTACGCCACTGACACTTTCCGCAGAAATTTCCGCGAATTTGAAGCTGCGGTTAATACCTTCAGACTGCAGCGCCGATGAATTCGGCATCTGCCGTCCATTCAGGGTCACCAGATTAAAGTTGGGGCCAAAGCCGCGCACAGTAACCTTATTACCTTCGTTGTTGCTGCGGTCGATGGATACACCGGTAATTCGCTGTAAGGATTCTGCGAGATTGGTGTCCGGGAATTTACCGATGTCTTCTGCCGAAATCGCGTCCACTACGCCGGCGGAGTCGCGCTTGACGTCCATGGCGTTAGTGAGGGATTGACGAATACCGGTCACAGTAATTTCTTCTAGCGCACTGGTGCCGGTTTCCTGGGCGTAAGCGCCTGCAGAAACAGCCGAGATCACGGCAGCGGACAAGGCGCTCAGGGTGAAGCGCTTGTTATAGATAGGCATGGATGCTCTCTCTCCATCTGTAGGCTCGATGCTCAGACTGCACACCAAAGCGGTGACCGAGTTTCGAGCGCTTTTTCATTATTGAGTTGAACCTTCCTCGCGGCCTACCGGGGTGAGCACCAGTCATAAAGTGCCCCCCGAGAATAGCCGCGCGCCCATCCTCTGTTTCCTGTGGCGCAATGTCAATATTTAATTGTTAACAATACTCGATAAGTGGTCGGTCTTGCTGATGCGCACCTCTTCTCCGCAGCTCCCGATAGTCTGTCGGGTAGCGCTTTGGTATCCTTGCCGGCTTGCTTCTTCCGCCCCACCCCGGGGGGGAACCGAATCCAACCTCCACAGCCAAACCTGACATAACCCACTGATTTAAAAAGAATTTTCTCAATATGCCCGCAACAGCCGCCAAAACCGCCAAGCCCGAACATACGCCGATGATGGCCCAGTACCTGAAGATCAAGGCTGAGCATCCCCAGGAGCTGGTGTTTTACCGCATGGGCGACTTCTACGAGCTGTTTTACGACGACGCCAAGCGCGCGTCTGAGCTGCTGGATGTGACCCTGACCGCCCGCGGCAAGTCTGGCGGTCAGCCGATTCCCATGGCGGGGATTCCCTATCACGCGGCCGAGGGCTACCTGGCGCGGCTGATCAAGGCCGGGGTCTCCGTGGCGATCGCCGAGCAGATTGGCGATCCGGCCACCTCGAAAGGTCCGGTGGAGCGCAAGGTGGTGCGCATTGTCACCCCGGGTACGGTGACCGATGAGGCGCTGCTGAACGAGCGTCGGGACAACCTGCTGGCTGCGACCGTGCTCGTGGGCGAGAAATTCGGCCTGGCACTGCTGGATGTGGGCACCGGCCACTTTGCCGTGCAGGAAGTCGAAACCCTGGAAGCCCTGGCGGAACAGGTACAGCGCTACAGCCCAACTGAACTGCTGGTTTCCGAAGACCTCACCCTGCCCGCGGAAATCGAGCGCCGCCCGGGTATGCGCCGCCGTGCGCCCTGGGAATTCGACCTGGAAAGCGCCCTGCGCCTGCTGAACCGCCAGTTCGGCACTATGGATCTGGAAGCCTTTGGCTGCAGCCATATGCACGCCGCGCTGTGTGCCGCCGGTTGCCTGCTGCAATACGCCCGCGATACCCAGCGCACGGAGCTGCCCCATATCCGCACCCTGCGCACCGAACGCAGCGAAGACACCGTGGCCCTGGATCCCGCCAGTCGCCGCAACCTGGAAATCGATACCAATCTGAACGGCGGTGACGACAACACCCTGCTGTCCGTATTCGACGCCTGTAAAACCGCTATGGGCAGCCGCCTGTTGCGCCGCTGGCTGAACAATCCCCTGCGCAACCTGCACACGCTGCAGCAACGCCAGCAGGCGATCACCGCACTGATCGAGGACTACCGCTTCGAGCCTCTGCGAGAAGCCCTGAAACCCATCGGCGATATGGAGCGCATCCTCGGCCGCCTGGCCCTGCGCTCCGCCCGTCCGCGGGATCTGTCGCGCCTGGGTATGTCCCTGTCCCAGTTCCCCGAACTGCAACGTCAATTGTCTGAAGCCGATGCCGGCCTGCTGAAACAGCTCAGCCAGGAAATGGGTGAGTGGCCACAAACCGTGGCACTACTGGAACGCGCGGTGGTGGAGAACCCACCGGTGGTGCTGCGCGATGGCGGTGTGATCGCGGACGGCTTTGACGAGGAATTGGACGAGCTGCGCGGTATCAGCGAGAACGCCGGCGACTATCTTGTACAACTGGAAGTGCGCGAGAAAGAACGCACCGGGATCCCAACGTTAAAGGTCGGTTACAACCGGGTGCACGGTTACTTTATCGAGATCAGCCGCGGCCAGAGTGACAAAGCGCCGGCGGACTATATCCGCCGCCAGACCCTGAAAAACGCCGAGCGTTTTATCACTCCCGAGCTGAAAGAGTTCGAAGACAAGGCGCTCTCTGCCAAGAGTCGCGCTCTGGCCCGGGAGAAGTTCCTGTACGAGGAACTGCTCACCACCCTGAACGAATCGCTCGCAGCACTGCAGACCGCCGCCGCCGCGGTGTCCCAGCTGGACGTACTGGCAAATATGGCCGAACGCGCCGATCAACTGCGCCTGATCCAGCCGGAACTGAGCGAGGAACCCGGCATCCACGTGGAAGGCGGCCGCCACCCGGTGGTGGAACAGGTGCTGGACGACCCGTTTGTGGCCAACGATATCGAGCTGCACGAAAGCCGCCGCATGCTGGTGATCACCGGCCCGAATATGGGTGGTAAATCGACATACATGCGACAGACTGCGCTGATCGCCCTGCTCGCCCACTGCGGCAGCTTCGTACCCGCCGACAGCGCACGCATCGGTTTGCTGGACCGGATCTTTACCCGTATCGGCAGCGCCGACGACCTGGCCGGCGGCCGCTCCACCTTTATGGTGGAAATGACCGAGACTGCGAATATCCTGCGCAATGCCAGCGAGCACAGCCTGATCCTGATGGACGAGATCGGCCGCGGCACCAGTACCTACGACGGCCTCTCCCTGGCCTGGGCCTGTGCCCATTTCCTCGCCGACAAGGTACGCGCCTTTACCCTGTTCGCCACCCACTATTTCGAACTGACCGAACTGCCGGAACAGTGCCCGGATGCGGCCAATATCCACCTGAATGCCACCGAACACGGGGACTCCATCGTGTTCCTGCACCGTATTCAGGAGGGCCCCGCATCCAAGAGCTACGGTCTGCAGGTGGCCAAGCTTGCGGGAATTCCGCAGGAAGTTCTGGAGGAAGCCAAGGCACGGCTGGCCGCGCTGGAAGCGGGGCATACCACTCGCGACTCAGGTCCGGGCGCCCCCCGGCAGCAGGCTGTTACCGACCCGGCCCCGGAGCCCACTCCCGTACCGGCTCCTGCTCCGGAGACAAAAGCCCCGGCACCCCAACCAAGGCCCGCCGCCCCCGCACAGGTCGACCTGTTCGGCAGCGCCCCGCACCCCGCGGTAGAGGCCCTGGAAGGACTGGACCCGGATGACCTGACCCCGCGCCAGGCGCTGGAGCAGCTCTACGCCCTGCGCAAACTGTTATAAGCACCCAACCAATTCGACTCAAAAGCCACTACAATTCGCGCCAGTTATTGCTAAAATCCGCAGCTTTCAAGAATAAGGTCCGGTTCCGGCACGCGGAGCCGACCGGGCAGCGGCGACGCATCAGCATTATCGAGGGACAAGCATGACATTCGTAATTGGGGAAAACTGCATCAAGTGCAAATACACCGACTGTGTGGAAGTTTGCCCGGTAGACTGCTTCTACGAAGGCCCCAACTTTCTGGTGATCCACCCGGACGAGTGCATCGACTGCGCCCTGTGTGAGCCGGAATGCCCGGCCAACGCCATCTTCTCCGAGGACGAAGTGCCGGACGATCAGCAGGAATATATCGAGCTCAATGCCGAGCTTTCTGAGGTGTGGCCAAACATCACTGAAAAGAAAGATCCCCTGCCGGATGCGGAAGAGTGGGATGGGAAGACAGGGAAATTACAGTACCTGGAGCGATAGGCCCCGCGTTAACTTCAATAAAAAAGCCGTCTTCCGAGACGGCTTTTTTGTTCGTGAAAAATATCCGCGCACTCATACGCAATTGGCCCGACATCAGTCCGGCGTTATCCCCAACAAGGCAGCGGCATGACTCAATTCCGCAGACAGCCCGCCAACCGCCAGCGCCTCTAGAATTTCCGCATCACTGGCACCCGCCTCCCGGGCGGTATTAACCACCTTATCGCCGTGATCATGGGGTCTGCTATTTCCGTGGCGGGCGACCTCCAGTAAAGCGTGTTCTTTCTCGTTGTAATGGGCGTGATCCGGATCTGTGCGGATGCGAAGCACCTCATGGGGGTCAACGCCCAGCTTCTGTAACAGGGTGCTGTGCTGAGAAATACCGTAATCACTGTGCTCGTCTGATGCGATCATCAGAGCGATCCCCTCCTTGAGCCTTGGCGAAAGGTGCCCGGTCAGCATCACATGTTGGTACCTGTCCCAGAGCTGGGTCAAGATGGTCGGATTATTGGCATAAGCGCGGAACAGGTTGGGCACAGAACCCAATTGAGTGCGAACATCGTCGAATACCGCCGTCACCTGCGCTTCATTTGGTATTCCTGTCGTGTTGCTGACCAAAGGCATATTACTCATATCCACCTCCCTCCTGGGCTGCGAGCAGCAAAGAATCTGGTTGGCTGCGCCAAAATACTGGATATAATTCCAGCATGCGTAAAATCATCCACTGTGACTGCGATTGCTTCTACGCCTCCGTAGAGATGCGGGACGACCCCAATTTACGAGGGCGCCCGATCGCCGTGGGCGGAGCCAGTGATCGCAGGGGCGTCATCTCCACCTGCAACTACGAGGCACGCAGTTTCGGTGTGCGCTCGGCAATGCCGACGGCACACGCCAAAAAGCTGTGCCCTGATCTGATTGTAGTGCCGGGCAACATGAAAAAATATCGGGAAGTGAGCGCTCAGATAAGGGACATATTCCTACTTTATACCGACGCGATAGAACCACTATCCCTTGATGAGGCCTATCTTGACGTAACCGGTAGCTCCCACTGCAATGGCAGTGCAACTTTGATCGCCAGAGAGATTCGCGCACGGGTTCGCAAAGAGTTGGGAATCACTATCTCTGCGGGGGTGGCCCCCAATAAATTTCTCGCCAAGATCGCCAGCGACTGGCAAAAACCCGATGGACTAACCGTCATTCACCCCGATGCGGTGGAAGACTTTGTTCTACGACTCCCCATAAAAAAAATACACGGCGTCGGGCGCGTAACGGCAGAAAGAATGCAACGCGAGGGAATTCGTACCTGCAGCGATTTACGGCGATTTACTCTGGTGGAAATGGTGCAGAAGTACGGCAAGTTCGGTAATCGCCTGTTTCACTTGTGCCGGGGTATCGATGAGAGGCCGGTGTCTAGTGATAGCTCCCGCAAAAGTGTCAGTGTGGAGTGCACGTTTAGCGAAGACCTTGGGCAGTTTGAAGCCTGGCAGGAAGAGATGGTAAACCTGTTCGGGCGCTTGCAGGAACGGCTGGAAAAACTCGGAGACCGCTATGAGATAGCCGGCGCAATCGTCAAGGTAAAGTATGCCGACTTCAGTCAATCCACACACGAACGATCGAGCAAAGCAGGCCGCATCAGCGAGTTCAACCAACTGCTCCAGCAGTGTTGGGAAAAGCGCAGCGACCCGATTCGGCTACTTGGGGTGGGAATCAAACTCAAAGATTTGCGCGCCGAATTAGGCCCAGAGCAATTGCCGCTTCCCTTGCGATACCGGTCATCCCTCAGCACCTGAAACTGCTCACTTTTCAGTCTACTGCCGCGCCTCTACTATCACCATAAAGGGGCCAGCAGTGAGGTTTTGACGCCAATCCTTGCGTCTTTTCAAACACGGAACCTTTCCGCAAGATACCGGTCCAGCCACCCCGAGCTATACTCCCAACACGGTCCTCAAAGCAGTTTCACACAGTTTATGAAGCGTGTTCTCCCCAGCGCCTTTGTCGGTTGGTTTCTCAATTACGCGCGTAAACTAAAGCACCCACAGTTATTCAAGTGGATTTGCGCTCTGTTTCTGATCGACCTGATCATTCCAGATTTTGTGCCATTTGTGGATGAGATTCTACTGGGGCTTGGAACGATATTTTTGGCCTCGTGGCGCAAAAGTCGTGAGGAACTCCGAGACCCACCAGAACGCGATGAAAAAATTGTAAAAGGGAGCACAGAAAAGGCCACAAGCCAAAAAAGCAGCGCATATACGACGTCTGCAGAAAATACAAAGTACGGAAAACACTGAGTCAGAGAGTGGTATTCGCCGAATAAACACCGCGGCGAAATAACGTTAACAGAAGATTTACTGGTTCATCGATGTACTCCCGAACAGGAACTTTCGGGGGGTGTGCAACCGAGTAAGTGACAATGGGAATTGGAGCCAAGGAGGCAGATCCCATGTTTGCGGAGAAGTTGTACAGTCTCAGTGATGAAGACTTACTGCAACAGTATTGCAGTACGCGTAATCCAAAAGCTTTTCGTGAAATCTACCAGCGCTACAAAGACCCTCTGTTTCGCTACTGCGCCCAGATGAATCTAGAGCGGTGCGTGTCCTTAATGGAAGAGTTCTGGCTCAACCTGTTGCAGGAGCCACCGACATTGCACGGACAACGCCTGAAAAACTGGCTCTACACCCGCCTGAACAAAGCGCTCAACTCCACGCGCTCCGGCCAAACAGAGCAGCAGTCCACAACAGGCTCAACATTGCAGTCCACCTTCGAAGCCTCCGATGTGCTCAGTGCGGTACAGCAACTGCCTCACCGGCAACGCAATATTTTCCTGTTGTTTAATGAGTGCAACCTATCACTTGCCACCATTGCGGACATAGAGCGGATATCTCTTGCTACCTGCCGACAGGAACTGGCGGACGGCCGACAATCGGTTACTTTCAATCTTCACGGCAGTAGCCGGAAGCCCTGGAAATCCAGTGTAACGCGCGCCCGAGAGGCTGCGGAAATGGAGCCAACCCCACAGGTTTCAGAAAAGCCGCGCCAGCCCAGAGCGCGCTTCCCATGGGGCACACGAAAAGGTACCACGAACACAGCCACCGGCACTCCGTCCACAGTGAATTCACCTGTTGAGGCAGCGCGAGCATGAGTAAACACTGGGAAGTATCGTATAAACGCGCCATAGCGGAGGTGCGGACACCCACCGCACTGGACGAGAAAGTGCTTGAGCGCATTCGCGGGGTTAAGGCCCTTCGCCCGATTCGTCCACCGCAGAAGCACAGTGGCCTGCTCTCCAAGGCAGCATCCAGTTTTAGCGCGCTGGCAATCGTAGTGGTTTTACTGCATCCAGCCCAGTACATAGGTGCCGCCCCCGGCCAGATCGTACCGGAAAGCGCTCAGACGGGGAGCCGGGGACTGGAACGCTACCGGGCAAAACCCGGCACGATAGTGGATACCAAATCTGATCGCTGGCACGCACTGCGGACTGAGGTAGACGCCGGAAGTTATACGCAACTATGCGCTCAGTGGCGCCGTGAACAGCGCTCCAATACCAGCGACTCCCTACCCGCGGATTTAGCCAGCAAGGCCCGACAGCATTGTCGAATCCTGCCTTGATTCAGTGATCCGCTGGAACACCGGGTCAATAGGCAGATACGCCCCCATCCACGGCAAGGGCTTGCCCGGTGACATAGGTCATCGCCGGCGAGCACATCATCAGCATCGCGCTGACGACTTCTTCCGGTCTGCCCAATCGTTTCATCGGACATCCAGATGCGAAGGCAGCGTGTACCTGTTCCAGAGTCGCCCCCTCGGGGGTGTGCATTTCAGCAATCATCGGAGTCAAGGTGAAAAACGGGCAGATGGCATTGACTCGTACATTGTACCGCGCATATTCCACCGCGGCGGTGCGGGTCAGCCCCACCACGGAGTGCTTGGCCGCCGAATAAGGCGACGCTTTGGGAGCGCCGCCGATACCGGCCATTGAGCTTACATTCAAAATCACACCGCCGCCCTGAAGACGCATCCGTTTCAGTTGATGCTTCATCCCAAAGAACACCCCTTTCACATTGACCCGGTGTTGAAGGTCAAAGGTTTCTTCATCGACCTCTTCGAGGTACTGCAACGGTGGCGCGATGCCCGCATTGTTGATGGCAATATCCAGATAGCCAAAATTTTTCTGAGACAGTGCCACCAACGCAGCACAATCCGTTTCCGAAGAGACGTCACAAGCCATCGCCTGCACTTCGGCACCCATTGCTTTCAGTTTTTCCACCACGAGCATCAGGCCAGCGTTATTGATATCCCCCAGAACCAGCCTCGCTCCACGGCGCCCGAATTCTTCGGCAAGCAACGCGCCAAAACCGCTGGCAGCCCCGGTAATCAGCACTGTTTTTCCACTGAAATCCAGGAGCGGATCTCTGTAAGCGTTCACCATGATTACAGCCCTCCACAGGAAGTGAGGCCGCCATCCACCACTACGCATTCACCATTGGTATAACTGCCTGCATCGGAAACCAGATACAGAACGGTACCCGCCATTTCTTCCGGTTCCGCGTGGCGGTGCATGGGGATATGACTGATGGCGGTCTTGTATATTTCCTCATGGGAGAACAAAGCACCGGCGAATTTCGTTTTGGTCAGGCCCGGTAGCAGTGCATTAACCCGGATGTTGAACTGGGCGCATTCTTTGGCAAAGGCTTTGGTCATGTTGACCACCGCAGCCTTGGTAATGGAATAAATGCCCTGCCCGGCCCCCGGTTGTAATGCATTTATAGACGCCGTGTTCACGATGCAGCCACCACCGTGTTCCCGCATCAGTTTTCCGGCTTCTACAGACATAAAGAAGTAACCGCGAATATTGACCGCGACAGTCTTCTCGAAGGCGCCAAGATCCGTATCCAGAATATGCCCGAAGTAAGGGTTGGTGGCAGCGTTGTTAACCAGAATATCCAATTTTCCGTAGTACTTTCGAATATGCGTGAATAACAGATGAATCTCTTCCATATTGCCGATATGGCAAGGGAGCGCTTCGGCCTTGCCACCCGCTTCGTTAATTGTGTTTGCTACCGCCTCACAGCCTTCAATTTTGCGGCTGGATACCAGCACATGAGCACCCTGCTCTGCCAGCAGCCTGGCAATGGCCTCACCAATGCCACGGCTGGCACCGGTGACCAGGGCAACTTTCCCACTCAGATCAAAAAGATTTGTCGCCATTCAATTCTCCTAACGCATGATGCTGTTAATTAAGATACTTGCTTTTCTTCAAGACTCTTTTTCGATTACATCCAAAGCCAGTGCAGCCAGAGGCGTAACAAACACACCAAGCGTCGCTGCATTACTGCCGGACGCATTACCCTCCTGAGCACGTTTAGCGACGCCCTGAATGATTGCCGCCAGTCGAAAGAAGCTGAATGCGAGATAGAACGCCCAGTTGTCGATACCTGTGATTCCCATACGCTCACAGTACTGCGCTACATATTCCCGCTCACTCGGTATGCCAAGTCGTGTTCTGTTCACACCCATCAACCCGGAAATATTGCCACTGTCGACAGGCATACGCAGTTGCATGCACTGATAGGCAAGATCAGCAAACGGGTGCCCCAGAGTAGAGAGCTCCCAGTCCAGCACCGCAATAGCCCGGGGTTCAACAGGGTGGAACACCATGTTGTCGAGACGGTAATCCCCGTGCACCAGTGCTACCCGGCCATCGTCTTCGGGCAGGTTGTCACCCAGCCACCGAATCAGCTGATCCATCGCATCGATGGTTTGCAGTTCTGATGCGCTATATTGTCTATGCCAACGGTCGAACTGTCGCTCAAAGTAGTTACCCGGCCGGCCGTAATCCGATAGCCCGACGGCTTCAACATCGACGCTATGGAGCCTTGCCAGTACTCGGTTCATTTCGTCATAGAACCCGGTGCGCTCTTTGCAATTGAGCTCCGGTAGTGCGGCATCCCAGAATATTCGGCCGCCACAGTACTCCATGACATAGAACATCGAGCCGATCACATTGCGATCTTCACACAGGTGAAAAACGTTTGGCACAGGTACATCACTATCTGCCAGTGCGCGCATCACACGAAACTCACGATCTACCGCATGAGCAGATTTCAGCAGCTTCCCCGGCGGTTGCCGCCGCAGTACATAGAGGCCCGCGTCAGTCTCCACCTTGAAGGTGGGATTGGATTGCCCCCCGGAGAATTTCGTCGCCCGTACCACACCATCAAACCCGGGGAGAATTTCTCTCAGGTAGCCGCGCAAGCTTTCTATATCCAATTGATCAACGAGGCCCGCGTGGTTTACTTCAGACATTCACTCCTCCTGTTGCGCGGTAGCAGCGTAAGCGGTGGCAAGATTGCGGCCGAGCTGCATCATGTGTACCTGATCAGGTCCATCGGCAATACGAATGGTGCGTGCATAACTGTAGGCTCGCGCAAGGTGCAGGTCCTGCCCCAACCCCGCGGCACCATGGATCTGGATTGCGCGATCGATCACTCTGCATGCCATATTAGGCGCAACGATTTTGATCATAGCGATCAGGTCACGGGCCGCCTTATTGCCATTCCGGTCCATCTCATCTGCGGCTTTCAGGGTCAGTAATCGCGCCTGCTCTATTTCGCATGCAGAGGTTGCAATATCCTCACGCACCGAACCTTGCTTAATCATCGGTCGGCCGAAAACCACACGACGTTCAGCCCGTATTGACATCATTTCCAGTGCACGCTGCGCTTGTCCTATCAGGCGCATACAATGATGGATGCGGCCCGGGCCGAGGCGGCCCTGGGCGATCTCGAACCCACGCCCTTCCCCGAGAATCAGGTTTTCTTTTGGTACCCGAACATTGTCAAACTGGATTTCCGCATGCCCTTCAGGTGCATCCTCGTAACCGAACACGCTCATCGGGCGGATAACTTTGACTCCCGGTGTATTCATAGGGACAAGAATCTGGGATTGCTGTCGATAGCGGTCTTCGCTGTCCGGTGCAGTCTTGCCCATCACGATCATGATTTGGCAGCGCTTGTTCATTGCACCACTAATGTAGAACTTGTGCCCGTTGATTACATACTCATCGCCATCACGCACAATACTCGTTGCAATATTCGTCGCATCGCTCGAGGCCACTTTTGGCTCGGTCATGGCGAAGGCGGAGCGAATTTCACCTTGGAGCAATGGCTTCAGCCAGCGTTCCTGCTGCTCTGGTGAACCGTACTGAGCAAGCACTTCCATATTGCCAGTATCGGGCGCGCTACAATTGAAGATTTCAGAAGAGAACCCGACCCGTCCCATTTCTTCCGCCAGCGGCGCGTACTCGAGATTCGTCAGTCCCGCCCCCCATTCACTGTCCGATAGGAACAGATTCCACAGCCCCGCCTCTTTAGCCTTGCGTTTGAGAGTTTTCATGATTGGCGGCTCGCCCCAACGGTCCAGTTCGAGCTGCTGATAATAAGCTTGCTCAACCGGAACTACTTCCACCGCCATGAACTGTTTCAGCTGCGTAAGCAGTGTCTGTACCTTCGGGGAATATTCAAAATGCATCGCGCAGTCCCTTATTCATTCTCATGTCAAACAGCCTAGCTGTACGTAATAAATTCTCGACGCTCGCGGTAATCAAGGTGTGGAACATGGTTGAAGCTGTGTAACGTAGTCCCACTGCGCCCGGCAAAAAAGTGACTGACGGCGGTATTTTTTATCTGCATATTCAACTGCGGCATGCAGAGGGAAGAAGCTCCCAGAGTCTGCCGCACCATCATCGCAATAGCACCACCAGAACTCACTACCAGGGTTCGCCCACCTTTACCCCCCAACGCCAACACCGCGAGTACTTCTTCAATACGCTGCTCAAACTGCTGCCAGCTTTCAGTGGCCTCGATTTCACCACTGGACCAGGCGTGCAGCGCCATTTTCAGGAACCGATAGTAATCCTCACGGACAGCTCTCGAGTGCGGCGCAGCCCGGGGATTTTTTTCGGCATAGGCGCTCATTACGCGCTTGAAATCGAATTCATTCAGTTGCGGTAGTTCTTGCGCCCCTTGGTAATCGAGCCCCAGGCCTTCACAGATACCTTGAACGGTTTGCCGGTGGCGCAGCAGGTTGCCACTTACGACGCGGTCAAACTGCAGCCCCTCTTTCGCCCAATGCTCCCCCAGCCAACGCGCCTGCTGCCAACCCAGCCCAGAGAGCTGGTCATAGTTGTCACTGCCGAACGACGCCTGGCCGTGCCGCACCACGCATATTTCAGACATCGCCTGTCCTCCACTCCCGTTACACAGCCGGTGGATACATATCTTCTTCTGACCAGGTCTCAAATGATATGTACCGCTCCGTCGTTGGCAGACAAACCTAACGACTTACCGTAGATCATTGAAATTTATTATGTAAATATCGAAACATTCACAGCAGTGATGAACTGCCCAAACGATGACGAGAGCCGTGACCATGCAGTTGCAGAAAATGGATATGAATCTGTTCCCGGTACTGGACGCGATATACACCACCCGAAATCTGACCCGTACAGCGGAGCAACTACATCTTACCCAGCCTGCAGTGAGCAACGCGCTCGCACGCTTACGGCGCGCTCTCGGTGACCAGCTGTTTAGCCGTACGCCAAACGGCATGTGTCCGACACCGTTCACCGAGCAAATCATGCCCCAAGTGCAACAGGCGTTGTCGTTGCTTGCGAGTAGCGTGGCAGAACACCACCGGTTTGAGCCGGCAGCGGCAACGAGGACTCTGCGGGTGTCTATGAACGATATGGCAGAAACTCTGGTGTTACCGCGATTGCTGGAGCACCTGCAGGCCCGAGCGCCGGGGATCAGCGTCGAGTCTTACTATGTACCGAGAGACCAGCTGGTGAAGGAGCTGGGGGCGAACAGCCTGGATTTTGCCCTTGATGTGCCAATGATCTCCGCAACCCAGCTGAACCAGCACAGACTGTCTGCGGATCGCTACCAGTGTATGTTGCGCCCCGATCACCCCCTGGCAGAGGAGGCCAGTCTGACGCTGGATCAATATCTGGATCTGGAGCATATACACGTGTCCAGCCGTCGCAGTGGTCCAGGTGTCGCGGACATCGCCCTCAATAAGCTCGGGCGCCGGCGCAGGGTAAAACTCCGGGTACAGCACTACCGGGTTGCCCCATTGGTAGTGCTCAAGACAGATCTGGCATTGACCGTACCGCTCAGCCTGGCACAACAATACCCGGCCAAACGTTTCGAGCTACCCTTCCAGATCCCACAGATGGACTGGCATCTTCTGTGGCATCGCAGTCAGGACGAGGATGGCGCCCATCAATGGCTACGGGAGCAGATACTCGGCCTGTTTGGGTGAAACAGTGAGGTAGGAGTAGTGGAACCCGTCAAGGGATCAACACGCTATCCCCATCTCCGGCCTTACCTCCTTTCCTAGCGCTGAAAGCCAGAGGTTTCGATCGGATTGGTCACTGCGGGCTAGCCTGAACAATTGCTATCCTTGAGCCAGAATATGCAACTTTTTGCATATAAACCTCTGAAACCAAAGCATTTGCAGCAGGCCCCATCGCCACACAAGAGTCGCATACAGAGAGAATGACCGCCATGACAAACGCCTATCCCCACCTCCTTGCGCCACTGGATCTGGGTTTTACCACTCTTAAAAACCGCGTCCTGATGGGCTCTATGCACACCAACCTGGAAGAACATCCCGGCGGGTTTGAGCGCCTGGCGGCGTTTTATGGTGAGCGTGCACGGGGCGGTGTCGGCCTGATCGTAACCGGTGGTATTGCGCCCAATGAGGAAGGTGGTGTATTTCAGGGGTCATCAAAAATGACAACCGCCGATGAGGCAGAGCACCACAAAGCAATCACTACAGCGGTGCACAACGAAGGTGGCAAAATCTGCATGCAGATTCTGCACGCTGGCCGTTACGCCTATAACCCCAATCTGGTAGCACCCTCTGCCATCCAGGCGCCGATCAATCCGTTTACGCCAAAAGAACTGAGCGATACGGAGGTGGAACAGCAAATCGACGATTACGTACGCTGCGCGACCCTGGCAAAAGAAGCGGGATACGACGGTGTCGAAGTGATGGGTTCCGAGGGATATTTCATTAACCAGTTTATCGTTGCCCGCACCAATCACAGAGGTGACCGCTGGGGCGGCAGCTTTGAAAACCGCACTCGACTGCCGATCGAAATCGTACGCCGTATTCGCGAGGCGGTGGGTGAAGACTTTATTATTATCTATCGTCTATCGATGCTGGACCTGGTAGAAGGCGGCAGTGATTTCGATGAGGTTGTTGCATTGGGGCAGGCGATTGAGACCGCCGGAGCATCCATCATCAATACCGGTATCGGTTGGCACGAGGCTCGGGTACCGACTATCGCCACCAGCGTACCCCGTGCGGCATTTGCAGATATTACTGCTAAAGTGAAACAGCACCTGAAGGTACCGGTTATCACCAGCAACCGTATCAATATGCCTCAAGTAGGGGAAGATGTCCTGGCCTCAGGTAAGGCAGATATGGTGTCAATGGCACGCCCATTCCTTGCAGATGCTGAATTTGTAAACAAAGCCGCACAGAACCGCGCCGATGAAATCAATACCTGCATCGGCTGTAACCAAGCCTGCCTCGATCACACTTTCGAACTCAAGCTCACATCCTGCCTGGTCAACCCACGTGCCTGCCATGAAACGGAGTTGAACTATGAGCCGGCAAAAGCAGTAAAGAAAATTGCTGTTGTCGGTGCCGGCCCCGCCGGTTTGGCAGCCTCTACCGTAGCCGCGGAGCGCGGTCACCGGGTCACCCTATTTGAGGCAAGCGATAAGATCGGTGGGCAGTTCAATATCGCTAAACAGATTCCGGGAAAGGCGGAATTTGAGGAGACTCTGCGCTACTTCAAGCGCAAACTGGAGCTGACCGGCGTTGACGTAAAATTGAACACCGTGGCAAGCGAGGAAACTCTGGCGGAATTTGATGAGGTCATCATCGCTACCGGAATCTCACCGCGGAAACCGCCAATCGCGGGTATCGATCACGCCAAAGTGTTGACCTATCTGGACGTGCTGAAAGAAAAGAAACCCGTGGGCAAATCGGTGGCAATAATCGGCGCAGGTGGCATCGGCTTTGACGTTGCGGAATATCTCACCCACAGCGAAGATCACGCCGACGAGCTGATCGCGAGCAACAAAGAAGAGTTTTTCGATGAGTGGGGAGTGGATATCGAACTGGAACACCGCGCTGGCCTGAAACCGCAGCAACCAGTAACCAGCCCACGTCAGATCTTTCTGTTACAACGAAAGACCTCGAAAGTAGGTGCGGGACTGGGAAAAACCACTGGCTGGATCCACCGTACCAGTCTCAAGCATCGAAATGTCCAGAGTCTCGCTGGGGTAACCTACGAGAAGATTGACGACCAGGGACTGCATATTCGGCTGGGGGATGAACAGAAAGTACTGGATGTGGACAACGTGGTTGTTTGCGCCGGCCAGGAATCCCTACGCACCCTGCATGACCAATTGCAGGCCCGCGGCCAAGTCAGCCACTTGATTGGCGGCGCCTTTGAGGCCGCAGAGCTTGACGCAAAGCGGGCAATCGACCAGGGCTCCCGGCTCGCCGCAGCCCTTTAAACCCGCCGATCTCCACTTCTGCTGGGTGCCTGAGCGGGCACCCAGCAGACGCATTCGCACTCAATCTCCCCACTCCTTATCCCAATCTCTCGCCAGCATTCAGACAATCACAGCAGAATTCCACAGGCTGACTATACTCTATCGTACGGAACAGTCCGCCAGGAAAGCGGATATAGCGCCTGGATACCGATAGCGAAAACCCAGGTCCGCACCTCCTTACCCCGAAAATAACGATCAACAGGGATAGTTTCCAAAATGGCCACCAGTGCGACCGCCGTTTCCTTTTCCGAACTGCTTATGCAGGCCAAACCTCGGGTACTGCAACATATCGCCCGACTCCCGCCGCCCTACACCGTCTTCTTTTCCCTATCTGACGGAGCGCAACGAGCCAAGGTCTGCCACGAAACTGCGCACGATATTGATGCCCTTTGGCTGAAACTCGCCAATCAGGCTCGTAAAATTATCAAAAGCGCCAAAATAACACCCTGCTGGTTCCGCATAGACTGGGTTACCCGCAGGGAAACGATGAGCTGGGAGCGCCTCAATACACGATTTAAAAATACCAAGCGCGGCTACTTCCGCTACGGGCTAGCACTCGACGCTGAGTGTAAAATTGCATTTCTCGAACAGGAATTAAACGGCAACGCAATGCTCTACGGTGGAAACAAGATCCACCATGTAGTCATCAACCGACAGAAATTTCGTGCCTATACCGATACAAGGTTCGGCCCAAAGACGCCTCTCGAGTTCGACGACCAGGCGTCAGTGAGCGTATTGAGCACTGAAGGGATTTTTCTGGACTCCAAGGACATCAAAACACCTCCAAAGCCTTTATACGGGCCCGGGAGGAATGCGGGCCGCAGAATTATCGAAGAGCTCGACGAAGGATCCACCTACCAACTGATCGAATCTAGTGGTAAATACCTGGCTAGCCAGGTAAAACCCAATGGACGTTTCTACTACGGTTGGCACTGCTGCTTTGATCGCCCGATCAACACATACAACACGTTGCGTCACACCAGCTCCATCTACGCACTGACCGAAGCCTGGGAAGCCACTGGAGATGCCGAAATGAAAAAGGCTATCGACCGGGCGTTACACTATCTTACCGGGAAACTCATCCAGCACACCCAGCTGCCATCCGGTGACAAGGCAGCGTTCCTACTAGAAGCAAATGGCGAAATTAAACTGGGAGGCAATGCGGTCTGCCTACTGGCACTGACCAAATACAGTGAGGTTACCGGAACAAAAAAATATCTGAGTCTTCTTGAAGAGCTTGCGCTGGGCATCCAGTACATGCAGGACAAAAATTCAGGAAAATTCGTCCATGTCCTTCAGTATCCAGATCTTACAGTAAAAGAAGAATTTCGCATTATTTACTACGACGGCGAAGCGGCATTCGGATTGATGCGCCTCTATGGATTAACCAAAGACGATCGCTGGCTTCAGACTGTAGAAAAGGCATTCGACTACTTTATCGATAACAAACACTGGCAAGCCCATGACCACTGGCTTAGCTACTGCGTGAACGAGCTCACACTCTACCGCCCCAAAGAAAAGTACTACCAGTTTGGCATACGGAATGTCGCTGGCTATCTCGATTTCGTGTTAGAGCGTATTACCACTTTTCCCACTCTACTCGAACTGATGATGGCCGCTGAAAAAATGGTATCTCGACTTCGAAATCAGGAAGAGTTCACGCATTTACTCGCGCAACTTGACCTGGAAAAATTCTACAAAGCACTGCATACGCGCGCAGAATACTTGCTGAATGGCTACTATTGGCCGGAATACGCCATGTATTTCGAAAACCCGAAACGCATCCTTGGCAGTTTTTTCATTCGCCACCACGCGTTTCGAGTCCGTATTGATGATGTGGAGCACTACCTTTCCGGATTTATCGCCTATCGAAACCATTTGATTCAAAAAACACCAAAAGACACCAAAGCAATCCCCCCCCTAAGTGCACCGCCAAAATCTGCCGACATTAGCCATCAACAACCTGTAAAAATTACCACAGCAGATAATCGCCCTATTCCAGTAGCAGATAACTGGAATAGGCATAACCTGACCCAGGCCACCTCGGGAGACTGGCTCACTCCACCAAAAGATTCCTGGCGGGCCACGGGCCTATGTATATTTTCCCCCGGCATGCGCCCTGGCAATATGGTGGTACTCAGGCCTGAAAACGACAAACGGTTTATCCACCCCACTCAATTGCGAAATTTACGCTACACACCACAGGCGATTATCACTGACAATCCGGAGTTCCGACCTACTGACAGCACTCCGGTATTGAAAGTCAGCGAAGTACGGAAAGCGATACTGGATATTGGTCGATTCTCAAGAAAGCAGCTCCAGGGAAAGCTGATTGGCATCACAGGAAGTTCGGGCAAAACCACCAGTGTTGCAATGCTGCAACATGTTCTGAGCCCGTGGGGCACCATTGGCAGGACCGAACACAACGCTAATCTCCCACTGGGGATATCCTGGAACCTTGCGTCGATCCCTTGGGACGCAAAATTTACCGTTCTCGAAATGGCAATCGGCAACATGCAATTGAACTCTTCAATCGCACGGCCCGACGTTGCCATGATCACCAATATCCACCCTGCACACCTGGAGTATCACCACAACACAGAGGAAATTGCGAGGAAAAAAAGTCGAATTTTCTCCGGTATGGGACCCGGTTCTATCGCAGTCATCAATCGGGATATAGCAGAGTGGCCGATAATCGAAGCCGAAGCTAAAAAATTTAGTCTCAGGATCATCTCATTTGGCCAACACTCTAAGAGTGATTTCCGCCTGAACCAATACGATTCGTCCACGGGCGCAGCGATTGCCACTGCACGCGGTGAAGCACTGTCTTTCACTACCGGGGCTCCGGGTTTACACATGGCCATGAATAGCCTGGCTTGTCTGGCGTGCGTTGATGCTTTGGGTCTGGATCCTCGTATCGCGCTTCCCCTGCTCCCTTTATTTACCCCACTTCCAGGGCGTGGCAGCTTATCCAAAGTGAACATACGGGGTAAAAAAATCAATCTTATCGACGAAGCCTATAACGCCAACCCCGCGTCGATGCAGGCCGCTTTACAATTGATCAAACATACGCCTCTTGCACATGATTCCGCCAAGAAAATTCTTGTTCTTGGCGATATGTTGGAACTTGGCGATAACTCCCGCCACTACCACGAATCACTTGCCCCCCACATTAGCGAAACGGGTGCACAAAAGGTATTCCTTCTCGGTGAGCAGATGAGGAACCTAAACCCAAAGTTGGCTGAACAAGGTATAGACAGTAGCGTCTACGCCGACTCCAAGGCTCTGAAAAAAGCGCTGACCCGCTCTCTGAGTGAGGAGGATCTTCTATTATTCAAGGGTTCACACGGAAGTGGGTTACACCTTCTGGTCAAGGAACTATTGGAGCTGGATACCGCTTAGTACTGTTGAATATGGCGTGATGTAACAATCAGGATAGGTCTGGATAAACAAGTGGAAGACACTCCCCCCTCAAACCACGACTCTCTTACTGCGAAAAGCGCAATTGGGGTTATAACATCGGAAAACAATACCGGAACAACGCTGTGTTTCTACGAAAAAGAAGCAGATAGGCCCATCTCACCGGCATCGATAACAAAGCTTCTAACGGCCCTAACCGCAGTAAAGACCATAATAAATAGTAACATTCCCATAGACAGTCACCTGAAAGTTCTAGAGTCTGACGACGCAGAAGGCTCTGGAAGAAATTTAAAGGCTGGGGATCAAATTACCTTCTTGGATTGTATTGCCAATCTACTGATCTCATCATCGAATATCAGTGCGAATGTAATAGCAAGAGAACTAGGAGATATTCTCCTGGCCACGGACCCACGTTCGGCCAGAAATCCCACTGATCGTTTCATTCTGGAAATGAATCAGATTGCGCGCCAGCTAAAAATGGAAAATTCGAGATTTTCCAACTCTCATGGATTAGCTCACAAAGCGCAGTACAGTACTGCGCGAGATCTTTCACGACTGGTATCCCAATGCTCAGAAATCCTGATAATTCGCGGACTTTGGAACAAGTTGCGCTATAAAATAACGGTTCACGGAAAAAATGAGCGACAGATCGACATACAGTCCAGCTTTATTTTTTCTACACTTGGAGAAGTTCCCACATTAGATATTCCCCTATTTCGCGGCGGTAAGTCAGGTGCGCTCTGGCCTTCGCATTTCAACCTTGCAGCGACTTCCTCACTGGGTTCCAATCTTGCGCTCATATCCGTCACATTAGGTTCCGCCTCCCCGCGGGACCGCTACAACGATTACCTGTCGATGGTCCGTTTGGCGAAACGCTTCACCGCAAAAACCGGTCAATAACCGCACATCAAATCTTCCACGAAAAATTAAGCCCAAAATGTGAAACTAACCATTATCAGACGGTAATTTCGCTGTCTTCCATATTTTTCAATTGATATCACAATCGACCGGCTTTCAGAGCGCATACAAAAACCGGGCCCTGAAGGCCCGGTTTTCGATCGGTACATAGGTTACCGTTTTATACCACCGTGATACCTGTCTCTACCCACAACTCCTGGTCCGGATCGTCGGTAGCCACATAAATGTGGTAATCGATTCCATGCGCCGTTCCTGTAGTGGATGCGGACCAATCACTGAGTATATCGACAGTGTCCTCAGTACCTCCATTAATAAAGAAGTTGTCATCGCCATTTGAGATCGATAACAAATCATCAAGACCAACGGAAAGTGTGACTGCATTCACCTGGTCCAGATCAATGGCCGCTATATCGCTAAACGAATCACTGTATTCACCTAGCGCGATAGTATCTGCACCGCCCTGCCACTGAAGCGATTCCAGCCCAGACTCGTTAGTCTGTACTACAAAATCATCATCGGAGGAAGCATCGCTGCCATCTTCCACATCCATCGCAAAGGAGCTCATTGCCATCTCACCAGACACAACCACTTCCTTGGTGACTTCAATACTCAGATCCGCCGACAGCGATTCGTTGGTATCAGTGTCAACCACTGCGACTGTGAAGATATCTGTCCCCTCATTACCTAAAACTTCGGTTGGGGTATAGACGTAGTTTCCATCACTCTGTATGACCAAAGTGCCGTGATCACCGGAAATCTCGATCTCTCCGCCAGTTGGTATCACCTCATTCCCGTTGAAAGTAACAGACTGGATCTCGAGATTACTCGTATCACCACTTGCGGATTCACTGATAAAGTTACCAGTCGCGGCCTGACTGCCGACTACCGTTTCCACTTCCAGTAGGTCCGTCGCCGTAACATCGATACTGCGGGTCAATGCCACACCAACACTGATCAGCCCCGGATCAGGCACCAGAGTTGCGCGATACTCACCAGCATCCAGGTTTTCCAGCGTTACCTGACCTGATGTACCACCAAGACCAAGCACACTGAGCGAAAGCAGGCCACCGTCGAGGTTATTTTCGGCATCGTCAACTCTTACCCAGCTGCCACCGTCGAACCGCTCAACGATCAGTACATACTGATTCAGGACACCGATTCCTACCGCGCCGCTGATTTCAAGGTCGAACACCGTTTCGTTAGTGTTCTCATCCAGACCGAACTCCACCAGTGGGTGACCAGAACCTATATCGAGACTGACAAGGTTTCCGATACTTACACCCAGCAGGTCGAACTGACTGTCGTCATCTACCTCTGGTACAGCTTCCGGCTCGTAGGTTATCTCACATTCAACAGCAGCGTTCCCAGCGATATCTGCTAGTTCGAAATCGGCGTCGGCATCAGCGTCCGCATCGGCATCTGCATCCGCATCGGCATCTGCATCTGCATCCGCATCAGCATCAGCATCAGCATCAGCATCAGCATCAGCATCAGCATCAGCATCGGCATCGGCATCAGCATCGGCATCGGCATCGGCGTCAGCATCGGCGTCAGCATCGGCGTCCGCATCGGCGTCAGCATCGGCATCTGCATCTGCATCTGCATCTGCATCTGCATCGGCGTCGGCGTCGGCGTCGGCGTCGGCGTCGGCGTCGGCATCAGCATCGGCGTCAGCATCGGCATCGGCATCGGCATCGGCATCTGCATCTGCATCTGCATCAGCATCGGCGTCGGCGTCGGCATCCGCATCGGCATCCGCATCGGCATCGGCATCGGCATCGGCATCGGCATCGGCATCAGCGTCGGCATCTGCGTCCGCATCTGCGTCAGCATCGGCATCCGCATCGGCGTCGGCGTCGGCATCTGCGTCGGCATCTGCGTCCGCGTCGGCATCTGCGTCAGCATCTGCGTCAGCATCGGCATCCGCATCGGCGTCAGCATCGGCATCCGCATCGGCATCTGCGTCGGCATCTGCGTCCGCGTCGGCATCTGCGTCCGCGTCGGCATCTGCATCGGCATCCGCATCCGCATCGCCATCATCAGGAATAACTTCTTTCGTAACCTCGATGATCAAATTTGCTGACAGGGCTTCATTGGTTTCTGTATCAACAACAGTTACTGAGAAAGTATCTGTACCGGCACTGCCAGACTCTTCATCAGGCGTATAGACGTAACTGCCGTCCGTCTGTATGACCAACGTGCCGTAATCACCCTCTATTTCGATTTCGCCACCGGTAGGCGTTACCAAATTTCCATCAAAGGTTACCGATTGAATTTCCAGGTTGCTCGTATCGCCACTAGCCGACTGGGTTATGAAATTGTCCTCCGCATTCACGCTTCCGACGATACTTTCAATTTCCGTAAAGTCTGTAGCTGTCACGTCAATACTTCGCGTAATACCTACGCTGACGTCGATAAGGTCAGGATCTGGCACCAGAGTTGCGCGATATGAACCGGGCTCAAGGTTCTCCAGTGTTACCTGGCCAGACGTTCCCCCCAAGCCCAGCAAGCTGAGAGATAGCAGACCACTATCAAGATTGTTTTCAGCATCATCAACACGCTCCCATGAACCGCCTTCAAATCGCTCGACGATCAAGACGTAGTCATTAAGTACACCGATTCCCACCAACCCGGATATATCCAGGTCAAATACTGTTTCGTTTGTGTCTTCGTCCAGGCCGAACTCCACAAGAGGGTGACCTGTGCCGATATTCAGGCTAGCCAGATCCGCGATAGTGATGCCTGCGACATCAAACTGAGAGTCACTATCAGTATCCGGAGTAACCTCGGCCTCTAGCGTGATCTCACACTGCAGAACCGCTTCGTCGTTTACGTCTATTAGCTCGAAGTCAGCATCGGCATCTGCGTCAGCATCGGCATCCGCATCCGCATCTGCATCGGCATCCGCATCGGCGTCGGCGTCGGCGTCGGCGTCGGCGTCCGCATCAGCATCCGCATCGGCATCAGCATCGGCATCGGCGTCCGCATCCGCATCCGCGTCTGCATCCGCGTCTGCGTCGGCATCGGCATCGGCGTCCGCATCCGCGTCTGCATCAGCGTCCGCATCGGCATCTGCGTCCGCATCGGCATCTGCGTCCGCATCGGCATCAGCATCCGCGTCGGCATCTGCATCTGCATCTGCGTCGGCGTCCGCATCTGCGTCGGCATCGGCGTCCGCATCGGCATCCGCGTCTGCATCTGCGTCTGCGTCGGCATCTGCATCGGCGTCCGCATCTGCATCCGCATCCGCATCGGCGTCCGCATCTGCGTCGGCATCTGCGTCGGCATCTGCGTCGGCATCTGCGTCCGCATCCGCGTCGGCATCTGCATCAGCGTCCGCATCGGCATCCGCGTCTGCATCAGCATCAGCATCAGCATCAGCGTCGGCGTCGGCGTCGGCGTCGGCGTCGGCATCGGCATCGGCATCAGCATCAGCGTCTGCATCCGCATCCGCATCCGCATCGGCGTCGGCATCTGCGTCCGCATCCGCATCGGCATCTGCATCCGCATCCGCATCCGCATCGGCGTCGGCATCTGCGTCCGCGTCCGCGTCCGCGTCCGCATCGGCATCTGCATCTGCGTCAGCATCGGAGTCGGCATCCGCGTCGGCATCTGCGTCCGCATCCGCATCGGCATCTGCATCCGCATCCGCATCCGCATCGGCGTCGGCATCTGCGTCCGCATCCGCATCGGCATCTGCATCCGCATCCGCATCTGCGTCCGCATCCGCGTCGGCATCTGCATCAGCGTCCGCATCGGCATCCGCGTCTGCATCAGCGTCAGCGTCGGCGTCGGCGTCGGCATCCGCATCGGCATCGGCATCGGCATCGGCATCGGCATCTGCATCTGCATCTGCATCTGCGTCAGCATCGGAGTCGGCATCCGCGTCGGCATCTGCGTCCGCATCCGCATCTGCGTCCGCATCCGCGTCGGCATCTGCATCAGCGTCCGCGTCTGCATCAGCGTCCGCATCGGCATCGGCGTCCGCGTCGGCATCGGCATCCGCGTCGGCATCTGCATCTGCATCTGCATCTGCGTCGGCGTCGGCGTCGGCGTCGGCGTCGGCGTCGGCGTCGGCGTCGGCGTCGGCGTCGGCATCAGCATCCGCATCCGCATCCGCATCCGCATCCGCATCCGCATCCGCATCCGCATCCGCATCGGCATCAGCATCCGCATCGGCATCGGCATCCGCATCCGCATCCGCATCCGCATCCGCATCAGCATCGGCGTCCGCATCCGCGTCAGCGTCTGCATCGGCGTCTGCATCGGCGTCTGCATCGGCGTCTGCATCGGCGTCTGCATCGGCGTCTGCATCGGCGTCTGCATCGGCGTCTGCATCGGCGTCGGCATCGGCATCCGCATCCGCATCGGCATCCGCATCCGCATCGGCGTCCGCATCAGCGTCGGCGTCAGCGTCCGCATCAGCGTCGGCATCCGCGTCGGCGTCGGCATCCGCATCGGCATCGGCATCGGCATCGGCATCGGCATCGGCATCTGCATCGGCGTCAGCGTCAGCGTCCGCATCGGCATCTGCATCCGCGTCAGCATCTGCGTCAGCATCGGCATCGGCATCGGCGTCGGCATCCGCATCCGCATCCGCATCCGCATCGGCATCTGCGTCCGCATCGGCATCGGCATCGGCATCGGTATCGGCATCCGCATCGGCATCGGCATCCGCATCCGCATCCGCATCCGCATCCGCATCGGCATCGGCATCGGCATCGGCATCGGCATCGGCATCGGCATCGGCATCAGCATCCGCATCGGCGTCCGCATCCGCATCCGCATCCGCATCCGCATCCGCATCCGCATCGGCATCGGCATCGGCATCGGCATCAGCATCCGCATCCGCGTCGGCATCTGCATCAGCGTCCGCATCGGCATCCGCATCGGCATCCGCGTCGGCATCAGCGTCTGCATCGGCGTCTGCGTCTGCGTCTGCGTCTGCGTCTGCGTCAGCATCCGCGTCGGCATCCGCATCGGCATCGGCATCGGCATCGGCATCGGCATCAGCATCCGCATCGGCGTCGGCGTCGGCGTCGGCGTCGGCGTCTGCGTCGGCGTCCGCATCCGCATCGGCATCTGCGTCCGCATCGGCATCGGCATCGGCATCGGCATCTGCGTCCGCATCGGCATCGGCATCGGCATCGGCATCAGCATCAGCGTCGGCGTCGGCGTCGGCGTCGGCGTCGGCGTCGGCGTCGGCATCAGCGTCCGCATCGGCATCCGCATCCGCATCCGCATCCGCATCTGCGTCCGCATCGGCATCGGCATCTGCGTCCGCATCGGCATCGGCATCGGCATCGGCATCAGCGTCTGCATCCGCATCCGCATCCGCATCGGCGTCGGCATCGGCATCTGCGTCCGCGTCGGCATCTGCGTCGGCATCTGCGTCCGCATCGGCATCTGCATCTGCGTCGGCATCTGCGTCAGCATCCGCGTCGGCATCGGCGTCGGCGTCGGCGTCCGCATCTGCATCCGCATCCGCATCCGCATCGGCATCGGCATCCGCATCGGCATCGGCATCGGCATCAGCATCCGCATCGGCGTCTGCGTCGGCGTCGGCGTCCGCATCCGCATCCGCATCCGCGTCGGCATCTGCATCAGCGTCGGCATCTGCATCAGCGTCCGCATCGGCATCCGCGTCTGCATCAGCGTCGGCATCGGCGTCTGCGTCTGCGTCTGTGTCTGCGTCTGCGTCCGCATCAGCATCAGCATCGGCATCCGCATCTGCGTCGGCATCCGCATCTGCGTCGGCATCCGCATCTGCGTCGGCATCCGCATCTGCGTCGGCATCCGCATCTGCGTCGGCATCCGCATCTGCGTCGGCATCCGCATCTGCGTCGGCATCCGCATCTGCGTCGGCATCTGCGTCTGCATCGGCATCTGCGTCTGCATCTGCGTCAGCATCGGCATCCGCGTCGGCATCGGCGTCGGCATCGGCGTCGGCATCGGCGTCTGCATCTGCGTCGGCATCTGCGTCGGCATCTGCGTCAGCATCGGCATCTGCATCGGCGTCGGTATCTGCATCGGCATCTGCGTCGGCATCGGCATCGGCATCCGCGTCGGCGTCGGCGTCGGCGTCGGCATCCGCATCGGCATCCGCATCAGCGTCGGCATCTGCATCAGAATCTGCGTCTGCATCGCCATCGGGGGGTGGCGGGGCTGGTGGGTCTATGATCCGTGGGCTCGGCGTAAAGGGCTCAAAAGTATCTCTTTGCTCTCTTCCATCCGTATTGCTTCTGTCGCCATCGTCATCATCATCATCATCATCGTCAACTGCTTCTGCGATAGCCGCGATACCTATTGCAGACAGAGCAGCCCAAACCCAGGGGCATACTTGCTGACTCGCAGGAACGACTCCCACCAAGTCAGTGCTGCTACTTACTAAGGAGGTTGAAAAGAAGCTTCCATCGTCACCAAAGTGAGCGAGTAGTACCTCGTCAGTGTCTGGATTTTTAAGAAAAAGGTCGCTCTTTTCTTCGTCACTATGTGGAGAAAAGAACCCTTGAATTGTAATAACTTCTCCCGAGACCAATTGCACGATCAGGTTATTTCCTGATCGAGCATAAGAATCTATTTCATCCTCGGCCAAGGATAACTTGACCATCCCCGGTTCATTCAACGCCAGGGTTACGCCATCAAATTCTGCTATCTCGCCACTGGATTTCGCGACTACCTGAACCTTCATATTCATCACCTAGCTTAGGAACCTTATTTTTGAAATAGCCTTAGAACCACACAATCGAAAGCCACGTCAGAATCTGTTTGATTATTCAAAACCTGTAGAGAGCCAAGAACGTTCATATTCGACAACCAACACCAAGGCTCTGCGCGGAAAGTCAGATTTCTTACAGACTAGTAAATAAATAGTTGTCGAGAACTGTCAGGTCGAAGAAATGACACTGAATGCATCCAATAGCCCCTTCCGGAATCCGAAAGAGCCATTTACTTGGCCACTGCTTTCAATTAGGGAGGTGGATCTCTAAAAACTGTGCAAAAAGCAAAATTTCGAAATCGCTGTTGACATAGACAGGATGAGACCACCTGTCGGAATACATCAGGTGGTCGAGATGAAAACCGAACCTGGCTGACGAACTAGCGCTCCCTGAGTGCCTCGCCGGCTTGATTGATAGGTTTAACGAGGTAATCAAAAATTGTCTTGGCCCCCGTCTTTATATCTACTGACGCAATCATACCGGGAACAATTGGGAATCTTTTACCCGATTTATTAATTAAGGCTGGCGCGTCAGTGAGTATGGTTACGTGATAATAATATTCATCAGGTTTATTCTCGTCCTGAATCGTGTCAGGAGATATCGTCACCACCTTCCCTTCTAGACCGCCAAAAATTGAGTAATCGTACGCGGTAATTTTTACCTTCGCGCTTTGCCCCGGGTGAATATAGGCAATATCTCTAGGAGAGATCTTCGCCTCAACTAACAGGCGATCGTCCAGGGGTACGATTTCCATCAAATGACCATTCGGGGGTATGACACCTCCAATTGTGGTCACAGCGATGTCCTTGACTATGCCACGGACCGGGGATTTTAGGGTTAGCCGGGTAAGAGAGTCGGACCGACCCTCAATAATAGATCGCAATGCTTCGACTTCGGCGCTGACACTGGAAAGCTCCTCTCGAGCCTGCACCATATATTCTGACTTGGCCTCTTTGATTTTAAGCTCCAGCTCAGATTTTTGGCGGCTCAACCTGAGCACCTCTACATTACTCGCTGCGCCGGATTCCACCAGATCCTTGGTGATTTTCAGTTCACTTTTTACCAGATCAAGCGACTCCTCCAGGCTCTCCAATGCGTCTTTCAATCCGTTCTGCCGAATTGCGTACAGTTTTCTCTCCTTTGCAATCAAACTTTCATATCCGGCTAACTCACGCGGAAAGGCCAGCTTTCCACCACTCACTTCTGCACTTAATCGCGCGGCACTAGCCAAAGCTGCGCGAAACCGTGCTTCACTTTCATTGACATTTGATCGGATCTTCGTCGGGTCAAGCTGCGCGATGACTTGCCCCTGCTCGACAATATCCCCCTCCATCACTTTCAGATCTGCGAGAATTCCTCCCTCAAGCGACTGGATGATCTGTGCGCGAGATGTCGGTACTACCTTTCCACTTCCTCGGGACACTTCGTCGACTTCCGCGAAATACGACCATGTAATAAGGGAAATTAATAGAAGTAAAAAAATCCATACAACTCGAGTGGATTTTGTTAGTCGAGAATCATCAAGGTCGACGTTGAAATGAGCTCCGGCATTCTGAAAATCAGCTTCAAGAATTGCAACGCTACTCGCACTTTTCGATTTATCGTCGATTGCGCCAATAGCAGCAGGAATGATCATTTGATCACTACTTGGGTTCGCGCCAATTTCATTATTCGAACCTTTCGCACTATCTGTTGCCACTAGCTGACTACCTCTCTGCTCCGACTATCGCGTGAAGAAGCTTGCGCCAAACGACTCAAGGCATCTGCTTTTGGTGCATCCAGGACCAGCTCTCCATTCTCCACCACAAGAATTCGCTCGGCGAGCTGAAGTGTGCTGCTCCTATGGGTTGCGATAATCAACGTCCTTCCGACAGCCCACTTTTGCAGTTTGGCGATAAAGCGTTTTTCAGTCATGTCATCGAGTGATGCAGTAGGCTCGTCCAGCAAAACTATGCTCGGGTCGCGAATGAACAGCCTGGCCAGAAGCAGGGATTGCCGCTGCCCACCTGACATACCTAATCCCCCCTCTAAAACCATGTGATCCAATCCCTTCGAGAGTTTCCGAACAAACTCCAAGGCCCCAGACATATCCAGTGCCGCCACTATCTCGCGATCAGTCGCACCCGGTGCACCGAGAGTGATATTTTCTCGAAGCGTACCGTGGAACAAGCTCGAGTTTTGTGTGAGAAGGCCAATATCTCTCCGTGTATCCGCCGGATCAATATGGGACAGACTTACATTATCAAGTGTTATCTCGCCTTGGCTTGTCTCGAGAATTCCAGACAAGCCCTGCAGCAAGGTTGACTTTCCGGCTCCATTACGCCCAAGAATCGCAATTTTCTCTCCCGACCGAATATTCAGTTTCGATACGGTGAGTGCAGGCAAAGCGCAATCTGCACTGTATTTAAACACTGCCTGATTCAAGGAGTAGTTGCCAGAGATGCTAGGAATATGTACTCGCTTACTCCCTTGTGGATGATCCACAGGTAGTTGCATGATCTGATCCAGGCCTTTCAAGGCGTACTTCGCTTGCTGCCAGCGGCTCAAGACTTGTGTAATCTGTGACATTGGTGCCATCATTCTCGAGCCCAGTATTGAAGCGGCGACTAATGATCCCGTTGTCAGATCTCCAGCCATTACCATTGGGGCACCAATCAAGACCACGACGGCGAAGACCGAAGTTTGAATGTTTTGGGTCCAGGTTGTCAGCCTGCCAATCAGATTGCGCAGTTTGAGGCTAGCCTCAGATGTCACCGCGTTATAGTGATTCCACTGTTGCTGAAAACGCTGCTCCGCCTGTAACGCCTTGATGTCCTCCATACCCTGGATGGTTTCTACCAACATTGCATTCCGCAGAGCAGCCTCCCGGTTTGCCTCTGCGACGAGGTTCGACAGCCTTTTCTGCGCGAGTAACCCAGGCACAACAAGAAGCACCAGCGCACCTAAAGGCACCAACGCAAGCGGGCCAGCCACATACCACATAACAAACAAGAAGAGAAAAAAGAATGGGAAGTCCGCAAGCGCGAGAATAGTCGTTGAAGTGACCATTTCCCGGACTCGCTCCAACTCTTTGATCTGCGAAATAAACACACCTGTTGATTTCGGCTTCGCGCTATTTCGTAACCGGACTGCATGACCATAAACAAGATCAGAGACTCGAATATCCGCCCGTTTTCCCAGAAGATCTGTGATCTTTATACGCGTTACTTGCAGAATAAAACTAAAAAGAATTGCAATTAACACACCAACAAAGAGTACGTACAACGTGGGCATGGATTCCGCCGGTATAACACGATCATATACCTGCTTAGAGAAAAGGATTCCTGCGAGAGCGAGAATATTAGCCGCTGTAGTCGCAATAACCACATGTCCATACGGTTTCACATCTCGCAATATGATAGAGCGGAACCAGTGTTTCTCGGGCGGCTTTATGTAGTCATCAACACGAACATCTGAGACGTTGCTAGACGGCCTCATGACTACGACAGATGTCACTTCCCGGGTCAATACACTAGATTTGACGGATGTTGTGGCACCGTCATCACCACTCAGTGATAACGCTACTTTTCCCTTCCCATCGATAGTCTGGATGACTCCAACCTGTCCACCTTTCAGCTGAACTACCAGGGGCAGACGCCAAGGAGACAACATATTTTCATTGAATGTAGTAAACCGAGCAACCAGGCCAGCCTGTCTCGCCATACTCCGAATAACGCTTTCAGTCGTCCCCTTACCACTCCAATCACCGGCAATACGGACATTTTCAGCCGAGAAATCCAACCGGTAATATTTCGCAACGGAAAGTACGGCAGCGAGCCAAGGGGCGTAATCTGCGCGCAATTGATCGGAACTATTCATACTACTTATATCCACCCTTGAAATCTGTGATTCCACTGCAAGCTCGAGAAAAACGCATGGTCACGGCAGAATCTCAATGCCTTGGATCTGACGGCCATCAAGATTGAAGGCACTGCGAATCTGCCCTACGGTGTAGAGGCAATCAACTTGCAAGCTATACAGATCGTATTGTGTATTGTTTTTCTCAATACGAGCTTGCTGTACCTCTTCTTCCGAATTGAGCAATTCCACCAGAGTACGCGTCCCCAATGCCGAGTACTGCTTACGGTACAAATCTCTGGTTTCCTCAATTGCATGTAGGCGGGTATCGAGGATATTCAGACTACGTTCCAGACCGATGCTTTGGCTCTGCGCGATACGCAGATCTCTCGCAACTGCCAGCCGAGCATTGTCTTTTGCAGCCTCAGCAGAACGCATAGCAAAATTTGCAGCATCGCGATTTGCATACAACCTTCCCCCTTGGTAAATCGGCATAGATAGATTCAGAAATATCGCACTTTCATGATCATTAAGCGCATTGACGTCGACATACTCCTGGTCCAGATAGCTATTTACGCTTCCGTCCAGCGATAGTGTCGGCCAGGATTGGGCACGAGCCTCCTTCAATTGCGCTACCGCTTCCGCACGTTCTGCTTCTGCGATCAGCACTGCGGGAGCGGTGTTCGCTTGAAGAGGATCAACTGAGCAACCGCTAACAATAGACTGGGGAACTCCGTTATTTAGTACTATTGACTGCTCGACCCCCATTAGATTTTGCAAAACACTGCGCCAGCGATTGAGCTGAGCAATGGTCTGCTGTCGATTAGCGCGAGCCGATTCAATCCGCGCTTGAGCTTGCAGTACATCTGAGCGTGAACTTGCTCCACGCTGGTTTCGCATGATCACGAGATTCGAAATTGCGGAAACACCTTCTACTTGAGCATCTGCGGAGTCCACCAGCGACTGGTATCGCAGCACCTCAATCGCTGCCTGCGCTGTATCGCGAGCAATCGTGTCAATCTGTTGAAGTACACGTGCCTGGGATGCCCGGGCTCCAGCCGTTGCGGTGTCGACACTACCCGCTATCTTTCCAAAATCGTACAGAACTTGCGAAACATAGAGTTGGACTGCGTGCCCATCACCATTCCCTTCGTTTTCTGTTTCGTATCCACCTACAACACCAACGCTGACTTGTGGAAAATAGCCGGCTCGCGCGGCGCGAATATTTTCCTGCTGCCGCTGCAGTTCACCGACAGATTGCCCAACCGCCGGATGCCATCCAACCGCTTGCTGAACAGCATTTGTCATGCTGATTTGAAAAGCGCCGGTACTCGACGTGGTTACCGGATTCAGGGGCTGAGCGGAGAACAGCGGGTTAACTGCCACCTCACTTTGTAACCGGCTCGGGCTGATGGATTCGATCTCAATCTCCCGGGAAGTATCGGCAAGTAAGGGAGTGGCGCCCGTAAATACACCGATTACGAGTAGCAGAAGAAGAAATCTGGACTGGCGGGCATTACGACGCTCAGCCATCCTTAGCTCGCGGGAATCGTATCGCTGGCTCACATTTATTCACTTTTTTGTGCCGCAACTCAATCGCATCCTGGCGATTCGGTGACCTTTTGGCCCTGTGCGGGAATTTATTTCTATTGCCGCATAAAGTTTAGCTCAATAAAAAAGCACCGGGTTTTTAGCCCGGTGCTTGTGGCGCCCAAGTTATCGGGCAAATGCTGAAATCATGTTTAGAGCTCGTATGTACCGCCCTGCTGCCAGATGTCCTGTGTTGGATCATCGAAATTGGATACCGCGACTTCAGAGCCAATTGCAAGAGAGAGCTGTTGAGAGATCGCATCTCCAAGTAGATCATTCATACCGGTACCCGGTAAGTGATCGCCAAGGATATAATCGCTCAAAAGATCTTCCAGAGTTGGCGTCGGAACAGCATCACCGGAGCCGGGTGACGCCGGGCAGCCACAATCGTCATCTTTATTACCGAGCATTAACTCCAGGGTATATTCCAGGATATGTTCAATCTGGGACTCGATCAGCGCTTCCAGGGCTTCCACATCGAGAGCATCGTGACCATTGTTCCCGAGCTCGCTATCTAGACTCTCTTCTAGTGCCATGGTCATAGGTGAATCAGCACCCGCGAGGCTCTGCATGTCCTGATCATCACACAGATCACCCACATCGATGGTATCCGCGACACCGGGACCGCCGACATTTCCGGACATATTGACCGGCCAGCCAGCCGTAGTGACCTCATTACCATCGGGGTCGTAATGGTTATTACCCGCCTTGATGATGTAAGGATCCAGAAGGCCATCGGTATCTACCGGTGAGCCGTACTCATCCTCGATGCAGTCATACAGTGTTTCCGGATAAGATGGGTCCTTTATTTCCGCAAATTCACCTTCAAACCCCTCAACCTTGATAATTCGGCCGTCTTCGAGACGGAATGCCACGTAAGAGATCGCATTATCTAGATCACTATCTGAGTCGGCATCTGCATCGGCATCTGCGTCGGCATCTGCGTCGGCATCTGCGTCGGCATCTGCGTCGGCATCTGCGTCGGCATCTGCGTCGGCATCTGCGTCTGCGTCTGCGTCTGCGTCTGCGTCTGCGTCTGCGTCTGCGTCTGCGTCTGCGTCTGCGTCTGCGTCTGCGTCTGCGTCTGCGTCTGCGTCCCCATCGTCATCAGGCGGCATTTTGCAGTCTTTCTCGATATCGATGTCAATATCAACGTCAAGGTTGATCTCGCAATCTTTACCACAATGATCCGGATCGGGATTTTTAACTTTCTCGAAATCGATATCGATATCTATTTCTATATCGTATCCGTGCAACGCGAGATCGTATTCAAAATGCCAGTCACTTTCATCGTCAGCGTCGGCATCAGCGTCTGCATCGGTATCCGCATCAGCATCGGCGTCCGTGTCATCTGATTTGCAGTCGATATCAATGTCTACGTCAACATCAACATTTATTTCACAGCCATGATGGCAAGGCTTATCACAGTCGGCATCTGAATCGGCGTCGGCATCGGCATCTGCATCTGCATCGGCGTCTGCGTCCGCATCGGCATCCGCATCGGCATCCGCGTCCGCATCCGCATCCGCATCGGCATCCGCGTCGGCGTCGGCGTCGGCGTCCGCATCGGTATCGGCGTCTGCATCGGCGTCTGCATCGGCGTCTGCGTCTGCATCGGCGTCAGCGTCCGCATCCGCATCGGCGTCTGCATCAGCGTCAGCATCGGCGTCGGCGTCCGCATCGGCGTCTGCATCGGCGTCGGCATCAGCATCAGCATCAGCATCGGCATCGGCATCGGCATCGGCATCGGCATCGGCATCGGCGTCAGCATCGGCATCGGCGTCAGCATCGGCATCAGCGTCGGCATCGGCATCGGCATCGGCATCGGCATCGGTATCGGCATCGGCATCGGCATCGGCATCGGCGTCAGCATCGGCGTCGGCATCCGCATCCGCATCCGCATCCGCATCGGCATCCGCATCGGCATCCGCATCGGCATCCGCATCCGAGTCCGCGTCCGCGTCCGCGTCCGCATCAGCGTCTGCATCCGCGTCGGAATCCGCATCGGCATCGCCATCCGGTGGTGGTGGCGGCGGGGGCTCGTTTGTTCGAGGATCGATTACCGGAGGTTCTTCGGCGGGGGGAGGTGCGGGTGGCGGTGGGGGGGCGGAAAATGGCGTAGGTCTTAAAAATGGTTCAAATGTTCCACGCTCATTGTCGTCATCATCGTCATCGACTGCATGGGCGATTGCCGCGATTCCCAGCGCCGCGAGCCCCGCCCAGACCCAGGGGCAAACCACATCTCCCGTAGGCGGAACGACGCCAGCAAGGTCCGAGCTGGTACTGACCTGAGCCATGGAAAAGATGGAGCCATCCACGCCCCTCTGCGCAAGCAGCACGGCGCCTGAATCCGGGTCTTCCAGGAACAGATCACTTTGAATATCTGCTACATCTGCGAGATAGAAATTCTCGATCGTAACGACTTCACCAGAAGCGAGCTGAATAATCAGATCATCTCCTGCCCTTGAAAACGCACGCACTTCGCTCTGCGCTAACTGAAGTTTTACGAACCCTGGTGCATCTAAAACCACGTGGGTGGAATCGAATGAACTCAAGGCGCCGCTAGACTTATCGACTACCTGGGTTTGCATCCTGCATACCTTTTCTTTCCATCACTTTCTGATGGACCCCAAAGAATCTGATGACTGCCACACCTCCGGGGCGATCACCACCTGCACAATCTGTGTAATTTTTAATCACACATACTTTGGTATGGATGAGTTATTCAGATTTTTCAAGTTAACGGCGTTCGTTTAAAAAAATGAATATATGCGAAGAAAGATATATTTGCGCCAATAGCTAAATTTATCCGCTACATAATCTGAAGTTGGTCACAATTTGAGCGGAACCGATTTTCAGCATCACCATATACAGCGCCAACAAACAAGGTCTCACGCCAAACAAAGACCTCTGGCGTGGCGATGCCTCAACCGGGATCACCAGGCGGTGATCGGAAAGACTGCCGTCCGAAATAACGACGAATGAAGTGGCGGCCCTCCGCAAGGAAGGCCGCGATGCAGGTGAATGTTGAGATCGGTGTCAGACAGCAGATTGAACCGGAGTGGGCTTTTCAGATTCAACCCCAGGACTTTTACCCACTTTCTCCTCGATCGGGGATTCGATCACCGATGATACAGCGAGTCTTCCGGCGTAAACGTACAAAAGCATTACCAAAAGACACAAGAGAAATGTCCCCAGAAACAAGACCTGCCCCCCCAGAAATTGGATTGTAAATCCACCTACCAGGGGGGCGCTGGACCAACCGAACGCATACAGACTGGTTGCGCCAAAGTAGCTACCGCGAAGATTTGCGGGCGCCATTCGGTCTATCTGGACACTCATATTTGGAAACAAAATTGCCTCTGCAATGCTGATCAGAAATGTTGCTCCCAACCAACCGTAAAACCACTGAACGGGATTGAATGCAAACCAGAGCTGACCAAACGCCAGTACAACCAGCCCTATCAAGATACGTTGATTGACGGCCAGATGACGCATGAAGCGCAGCAAAGGAAACTGCAGAAATACGATGGTCGATGCATTGATCAGGATCATACTTGAAATAAGAGATACAACCCTGGGGGCATCACTCACCGTCAGGTACTGTATCAGGCTTGAATCCATGTGCGCGTATATGAAAAGCGCGAGAATATTCGCCGAAATCGTTACCAAAAATATTGTGTCTTGAGAAAGTACACGCAAAGTGCTCGCGAAGCTCGTCGCAGGACCCTCGTTGTTTCGATTCTCGGATGCCGGCCGTAAAACGACAAACGCCCACAAAAAAGCGATAAACAGACCTAGGTAGCTCACCGCAGTTACGCCGAATGTTGTCTGTTGAGCACTTATACCAACCCATACACCAATCATCGGCCCCAGGGCACTACCCACATTAATCAGAAAATAGCGAAATTGAAGTGCGAGCTCGCGTACGCTTTTATCTGGTATCAAGTCACCAAACATTGCCATCGCCGGTGGCTCCCATACTGACCGCCCAATCGCACTTAAGGTAATCGCCACCGCGAACTCCGACAGGCTATCGGCTACGGCGAGACAACAGAAGGCAAAAACATTAATCAGCGTACCTGCCAACAGCAGGAACTTTCGGCCAAATCGATCGGACAGCGCACCGGTATAGAATCCCAGAACAGCGGCACACATCGCTGAAATACTGAGTACTGCCCCAATAGTGCCGGGAGTCAGAGAAAATTTTTCGTGCAGCATCACCGCAAGGAAAGGCCACACCATAAAATAGGTACCGCGGCCAAAAAAGCTGCCGATCAGAACGACCCAAATCAAAGGCGGTAAGCCATAAAGTGATTGCCACCACTGCCTGTCCATGCCGTTATCTCCCAAATTTGCGGCAAAAAAAAACCCGGAGGCCAAGACGCTCCGGGTTTTCTGGGGAGGGTCTTGGGAAAACCCTCCAGCACAATTCAATTTGACTGTCAGGTTAACAAATAGCGGGTCTTACGCACTTGGTGTACTTTACACACAATCGCAGAACCAACATGCGCCATTGCGGAATATTCAGTTCCCGAAGACTTGGTGCATAGCAGAGTACATAGAGACACACCGGACAAAGCGTCCGATACGTAGTCGGCCAGGGCATGTTGCACACTAGACACAGCAGTACCTACGGTCATCTTTTGATTCCGTAAGCACGTAGAGACGGCGCCTAAAAGTTTATTCAACATGAAAAATGCTCTGGTTAGGGGGGATGGCCGATTTGTCTGTGTACCTGCATTTTAGTATGAGCAGGACAGTAACCTTTTAATCATATCTCAACAGCGGGTCGATGCAACCGTATTCGTCAATTAATGCCCGGAAACATTTTCTTAATAGACGGCGCCCGAATCTGCAGGAATGTGACAGCTTCTATACTGACAGAGGCTCTGCCCAGCGCATCCCCTAAGCGGTTGCTGAACCACGACAAACACGCAGGACTGGATACCGATGCAAACCCCACCGAATGATACGCTGCTGATCGATGCCCCCTGTGGAGCAGTCAAAGGGAAACTGGAACCACAACACTCGGTGATGCAGTTTTTGGGGATTCCTTACGCTAAGCCACCAGTGGGAGAGCTTCGGTGGCGAGCGCCTCACCCCTTATCCCCCTGGGAAGGGGTACTGGAGGCCACCCGTTACGGAATGCCCGCCCCGCAAAATCCGTCATCCTTGTTCGAAATTCGTGGGCCCAACGGTGAGCAGCCGGATTCAGAGGATTGCCTCTACCTGAATGTCTATGCCCCCCTGAATCCCCAACAAGAAAAGCTACCAGTCATGGTCTGGATTCATGGTGGCTCCTTTTATCTGGGCTCCGGTAATCAGGCACTCTATGATGGCAAGTACTTGGCGGCGAGCGGTCGCGCCATAGTGGTGACCTTGAATTATCGCCTGGGCGCATTCGGTTTTTTACGTTTGTGTGACATCAGTGAAATACCCGCTACCGGAAATGAGGGGCTAATGGATCAGCTGGCTGCGCTCCTGTGGGTACAGAAAAATATCGCCGCATTCGGGGGAAACCCAGGAAACATCACATTGTTTGGCGAATCAGCGGGTGCAATGAGCATTGCTTCGCTATTTTCTGCCTGCCCGCAGCAACCGGAGCCTATCTGTGGAAAGCTTTTCCACAAGGCAATTGTGCAGAGCGGCAACCCCGGGGTTTACCATCCTCCGACGGCCGCGAACGAACTGGCAGAGTCTTTTCTGGAAACACTACAGATCGATACGCACACACCCATTCATCAAGTCACAGTGCAACAGCTTTTGAAAGCACAGGCTACCTTGCTGGACGACCCTGCGACCGACAAACAATGGGGCCACCTACCATTTAAGCCAGTACAAGATGGAAACTTCCTACACAAAGCTCCCGTCGATGCGCTGAAAAATCCCGCCGCAGCCAATGTTGCGATGATGGTCGGAAGTAACAGCGATGAGTGGAACCTCTTCAGCGCGGCCAGGCCGGAGAGCTACACCCTTGATGACCAGCAAATTCGCACACATCTGCAACACATCATCCCTGCGCCACTGATAGCCCCATTGCTCGAACACTACCGCGGCCGCGCGGAGTCTATGGCGGAAAATCCGTGGCCCTTATGGAGTCGCGCCTGGAATCTGATGTTGACCGACATGGTATTCACTGTTCCCGGGCTTCGGCTTTTAAGTGCGCATCAAGGCAAGCGCTATCATTATCACTTCACCCATCCACTCAGCGCTCAGCCCCTGTTGGGCGCCTGCCATGCCGCTGAATTGGGATACGTGTTTGGCACCCATAGCGCAGAAGAACTGGCTCATTTTTATGGCGGTGAAACCGAACCACATATCCTTAGTGCATCAATGCGTGATGCCTGGCTGAGATTTGCCGAGACCGGCGAGCCAGGCGATCACTGGCCCGGGTATGAATCGGGGCACAGCCAACAGTTTGGGGATCAGTCCGATAGAGCTCTCAACCCCGCCGCATTAGAGTCTCTGTGGGCAGACCTGGACGACCAGCAATTACGCGGTTTCCTATAAAATACGTAGAATCAGTGCTCCAGATTCTAATGAAGCGTCCGACAATGCATAACATCGTACTGATCCGCCACGGGGAAGCCGCTAAGTCACCGACGGAAAGCGACCCGGACCTAACCGAGCAGGGGCGCCGGCAGGCCACGGAATTAGCGAAAGACCTGCAGCGGCAGTATCCCCATGGCGCCGGAGTCCGGCTAATCAGCAGTCCCAAAGCACGCGCACTGCAAACCGCAAGGCCGGTATCCAACCTTTGGAAAAAATCAATCTTGAGATCTGATGATTTCATCGAGATCCCATCACCGGAGAACATCCCCTTGGCCCAACGCGGGGCATGGATTCAAGAGTTTCTGAACAGCAGCTGGGAAAGCATGACCTCAGAGCAGGTTTTATGGCGTAGGCGCATATTGCAGGCCCTGATAAAGCAGGAGACCGATCAGGGGGTCCATACCACTCTGATATTCTGCCATTTTATGGTGATTAATACCGTGGTAGCAGCGATCCGCGGAGATCACCGAGTCACCCAGTTTCTTGCAGACTACACCTCGCAAACCCACTTGAGCCTGAAGTCAGGCAGCGGCAGGCTCAATATCGTCAGGCTGGGGCAGGAACGCGCCTCCAGGAACCAGATCCAGTAGCCGCTCTCTGCCCACCGTGTCAGTCCGCAAGGCTCTTACTCACTACTTCGTAGAGATCTCTGGAAAGCTCCCCGCTATCGTGCACCTGCTTCAACGCCGTTTGAATCTGTACAGATTCATCCGCACGATATTTTCGCCAGCGAGTCAGCGGGACTACTATCCGCGCCGCCACTTGTGGGTTCAGCTTATCCAGCGCGATAACCTGCTCGGCAAGAAATCCGTACCCACTACCATCTTCAGCGTGGAACTGAGTGAAATTTCGCATAGCAAAACCACCAATCACCGCCCTTACCTTGTTCGGATTCTTGACTTCAAAAGCACTGTGCTGCATGAGAGTGCGCACCCTGGCCAAGGTGCCGAACGTTGGACTACTACTCTGCAGACCAAACCAAGTCTCCACGACCTGTGTATCGTGCTGCCATTTTTCATAGAACGCATCCAGATGAGCCTGGGCCTGCTCCGCGGGACCAAATTCAATCAAGGCTGCCAGTGCCGCAGCGCTATCGGTCATGTTGTCGTCACGGGCCAACTGTGACTCCGCCAGAGCCAGTGTTTCTTTCTCACCCGTAGCGCACAGATAATACAAGCACGTATTTTTCAGGCTACGCTCGGCAATATCATCGGCCGTAGGGCGATAGGGCTTTGAGGAATCAAGTGCTTCATAACGTTTTAGCAGCTTCGCTTTTAATGCGTTAGCCAGCGCATCTCGTAAAAACTTACGTACAGCGATGATCCCCTGGGCGTCAATTTCCTCCCCGTGCTCCGCCAGTTCCTGGGCACTGGGTAGCGTCAGCATTTTTGCGATCAATGCAGGGTCCAGCTGTGCATTTTCCAAAACCGCCGAAAGCCCTTTCACCAACGCTTTCGGCACCACCAACTCGCTCCCGCTACGGAAGGCACTCTGCAGTTTTGACAGTGCGTTAAATGCAAGCCGCTGCCCCGCGTCCCATCGGTTAAATGGGTCTTTATCGTGCTGCATTAAAAACAGCAACTGTTCCTCGCTGTAGCCGTACCGCAATTTGACCGGCGCCGAGAAACCGCGTAACAGTGAGGGCAATGGTTGTTCAGGAATATTCCGGAAGATAAATTCCTGGCTGGATTCGGTGAGGTGTAAAACTCGCTCTACATCTCCCGACTCATCCAGAGCAAGTTCACTGCCATCCCTACCGAGCAGGCCTATGGTTACAGGAATGTGCAGGGGTAACTTGTTTGACTGACCTGGTGTATTCGGGGTGTGCTGACGAATGGTCAGGCGATACTCCCTGGTTTCAGCATTGTACGAGTCATCCACATCCAGTACCGGAGTACCGGCCTGACTGTACCAACGACGGAATTGTTTCAGATCCACGCCGTTGGCGTCCTCCATTGCCACAATGAAGTCTTCACAAGTAACTGCCTGACCGTCATGGCGCTCGAAATACAGATCACTACCACGGCGAAAGCCCTCAGCACCAAGAATGGTGTGAATCATTCTCACTACCTCTGCGCCTTTTTCATAGACGGTGAGGGTATAAAAGTTTGAAATTTCCATATAGGAATCGGGACGGACAGGGTGAGCCATGGGGCCGGCGTCTTCGGCAAACTGCGCGGTCCGTAAAAGAGTGACATCCTCAATGCGTTTAACTGCGCGAGAGTTCATATCTGCAGAAAACTCCGCATCGCGGAATACAGTGAACCCCTCCTTCAGGCTTAACTGAAACCAGTCGCGGCAGGTGACCCGGTTGCCCGACCAGTTGTGGAAATATTCGTGGGCGACAATTGCTTCAATACGCTGAAATGCCGCATCTGTGGCGGTCTCCGGGCTTGCCAACACACAGGCGGAATTGAAAATATTCAACCCTTTGTTTTCCATCGCGCCCATATTGAAGTGGTCTACAGCCACGATCATGAAAATATCCAGATCGTATTCCCGGCCATACACTTCTTCATCCCATTTCATGGAGCGCTTGAGTGAGATCATTGCATGTTCGCACTTGCCAATATTTTTTGGCTCCGTGTACAGTCGCAAGGTGACCTTACGTCCACTGCAGGTAGTGAAATGATCCTCTACAAGCTGTAAATCGCCTGCGACCAGAGCAAACAGATAGGAAGGTTTGGCGAAAGGATCTTCCCAGGTCACGATCAGACGGCCATCTGCAGTGGTTCCACTGTCTATTTTATTGCCGTTAGACAATAGTACGGGGTACGTCGCAGGGGCAACGATGGTCGTGGTGAACACACTCATCACGTCCGGGCGGTCTGGGTAGAAAGTAATTTTGCGAAAGCCCTCGGCTTCGCACTGAGTACAGTACATGCCATTAGACAGATACAGTCCTTCCAGAGACGTATTGGTTTCCGGTGCTATCCGCGTCTGAACTTCCAGCTCGAACTCCGCCTTATCGATACTCAATAAGAGACCGCCAGGCTTTTCTGTGTACCGTTGGGCAGGAAGCAGCTCACCATCTATCGCAATCGACAATAGCTCCAGATCTACGCCATCCAACCAAAGTGGCGGTAGTGAACCATTGATATCAGCCTCCGGATTGCGCCGCACATAAAGGCGCGATTTGACCAGGGTAGCGTGCGGGTCCAGATCGAAGGTGAGTTCTGTTCGATCCACCAGATAGTTGGGCACCTGATAGTCTTTCAGGTATATGGTGCGTGGCTGTGTTTCTTTCATTCCAAACAATCTCTTGTAAAACCTGGGGGCGAGACTGCAGTGCTTTCGCTCGTCGACGCCCGACTTCCATCTATTCAGTCTACTGAGTCAACCGACCTCAATAACCAGCTGCATGCCCGTCTTTACGGCTTTCCGATGCGCCATGATATACATCATTGTCAGCCTTCAGAATGCCTTGGTACCCTCCGTAGGGGCCGCTCTCGAAGCGAATTCTATGCCCCATTTGCACCAGTTTTCGTCGGGTTTCCATGGGAAAGCCGTCCTCTAGGCTGATATAGCCGCCATCTTCCATCAACTCATCCGTGGGTTGGCTGGAACCGCTATGCAGAATGCGCGGTGCATCGCCGGCCTCTTGAACATTCAAACCAAAGTCCACCATATTTATGACAATCTGCGCGTGCATCTGCGGTTGTGTAGCGCCCCCCATTACTCCGAAACTCAACCAGGGCTTACCGTCTTTGGTGACAAACGCTGGGATAATCGTATGGAAAGGGCGCTTTCCGGGCTCGTACTGGTTGAAATGTCCCTCTTTCAGGCTGAACATCTCACCTCGATCCTGCAATATAAAGCCGAGTTTACCGGGGGTCATTCCTGAGCCCATTCCTCGATAATTACTTTGGATCAGGGAAACCATATTTCCATCTTTATCGGCGGTAGTGAGATAAATCGTATCTCCATGGCGCAGCGCCACATTACCTGCATCATAGCGTTTAGCAGCCTTATCCGGATTGATCAGTTTACGGCGCTCGTCTGCATAAGACTTAGAAATCAGTTGTTTGACTGGTAGCTGATTGAAAGCGGGGTCTGCGTAATATTTTGCGCGGTCTTCGAATGCCAGTTTCTTCGCTTCCACAAACAGGTGGACATACTCTGGACTGGTACGCCCCAACTTCTTCAGGTCATAGGCTTCCAGGATATTCAGTATCTGCAAAGCGGCTATCCCCTGCCCGTTGGGCGGCAGCTCCCACACATCGTAACCGCGATAGTTGGTGGACACCGGTTCGATCCAATCGGAGGTGTGGCTGGCAAGATCCTCATAGGAAAGGAATCCGCCATTTTGCTTCATGTAACGATCAATCTCCTGCGCGATTTCGCCTTTGTAAAACGCGTCACGACCACCTTCGGAAATTCTCTGTAATGTCTTGGCAAGGCGAGGATTACGGAATAGATCGCCCTCGGTGGGCGCTTTACCACCGGGCATAAAGGTATCGCGGAAACCTGGAAACTTCTCAAGAATGGGCACAGAGCGGTTCCAGTAATAAGCAACCAGCTGGGTCACCGGAAACCCGTCGTTCGCGTATTGAATCGCGGGGGCTAGCAGCTTTTCTATCGGCAATTGGCCAAATTTCGAATGCAATTCAAACCACCCATCAACCGCACCGGGGACGGAGACGGGCAATGGCCCATGAGAGGGGATCTTATCCAGGTTATTGTCGGCAAAATAGTCAAAAGTCAGAGATTTCGGCGAGCGACCACTGGCGTTCAGACCGTATAGCTTCTTGTCTTTTGCGCTCCAGACAATCGCGAATAGATCACCGCCAATACCATTTCCTGTAGGCTCCATTAGCCCCTGCACTGCGTTGGCGGCAATCGCTGCGTCTATGGCATTCCCCCCTTGCTTGAGGATATCCAGCGCGACCTGAGTTGCCAGGGGTTGACTCGTCGCCGCCATGCCCTGGGTGGCCAAAACCGGTGAACGGCTGGCGAACCCCTCCCCGTTGACACGGTCATACCCATACACACTGGCAGTGAACAACAGCGATGCCACAAATGCACCCGTGGCACGCAGTGCTCCAGAGCCCGTGTATCGGCGCCGATTCCCCCAGCCATGTCGCCCCCAGCCTGTTAATACTTTGCTGACGCAGCGGGAAATAAAAACTGTCATCTCGAATTTCACAATTACTGCCCCTATCGTTATTCTCAGGGCAAGTCTCTCCGTATTAGACATGCCGGTCAACCGAGGTATTTGTGCGTCTTGCGTCCCGTTTTATCGTCTTTACCGCAATTTCCGCGGTCGTTCTGGCTTTGCTTGGGGCCACTATCTGGGTCACACGTTATATCTGGGTCCCCAAGCTGGTAAACAGCCAACTGAATGGTGTAACTCTGACGGAGCTTCACGGCTTTACCCTGGTCTGGTCCGAGGGGGGAATTCGTGCAGATATTGAGCACCTCAAGCTAACATCAAACGACCAATATTCCATCAGAGTGCAAGACGCCCGCATCACTGACCTGTCCTCGCTGATGGGCGCACTCGTCAAACCAGGTGCCCGTGGGGCGGCTGCAAGATCCCAGCTATCCGCCGCGCAGGTATCCGTTGACACCGCGAACACTTCTCGACGAAGCAGCAAGGGTAGCGATAGAGACAATAATGATAGTTCTGCACCGCGCTCCGGTATTGAGGGTGATACAAGCACGCAACCCACGGACGCTATCGAGGCAATTAACGGCGAAGAGTATGCTCAGCGCTCGATTACCGAGATTCTGAAACACTTACGCGGTTTTCCACTCCACAAGCTCTCACTTCCGGAAATTCACTGGCCAGCTGTACTGGCCGCCCCTTTTGCCCTTTCGATAGAGCAGCCTAGCCCTGGCGAGCTGACCGCAAAGTTGCGCAGTACCCACTGCGACCGGTGCTCACTGGATATCCACGCCCGAAGCGACAACGCATCAATCGTGTTTTCACTGGATATTCGAGAGAACGGACATTCGGTTGCAATGACAAGCACCAGCCTGACGCCGACTAGTGCGAGCGAAAGGTGGCAAGTAACGACCGATCTGAAGGTTGATACTCAACGAATACCAGAGCTCATAAAGAACACGGGTTTTCAAAGTGAGGCCCTGACCGGCTGGCTCCCGCAACCGGATTCAATGAAAGGGAAACTCACTCTTGCGCTAACGGGAGTGCTTCCCGACCACCCCTCCGGCATCGCTGATCTCACCCAGGTGCAAGTATCCGCCCGATCTGATGGACTTGCACTGGACCTACCAAGTGACGTACTGGGCCAATCAGTCAGTATGTTTTTTTCGACCAGTAGTCCGATTAAAGTAAAACTGCACTCTCTTTTTCCGCTATCGGCCGCTTCAATTGACGGAAAAGCCCGACTTCGCACCTCCCTCAACTCCAACCCGGCCGGAACTCTATCTCCCCTGTTCGACGGTACTTTCACTTTCGATACGGTGGAAAGTGTCTCGCGGGTCGGCTTTGCAGGAAACACTCAACTTAGCGAACTCTTTCAGCTCCTGGGTGCAGAAAAATGGCAAGCGGTCGGCAATATACTACCAATTTCACACGCCCAGGGTTCGATCGACATCCTAGGCAGTTTTTACCTGCCAGGAATCAAAACACTGGTGACCCAGACAGATGACATATCGATTGAAAGCTTTATCGCCGAAGTGAAACTGAAAGACAGCGTCACCGTACAGCTTGAATTCCCGGAGAACGCCGATCCGCTGCAGGCAATCCAGTGGGAAAGCGCCTGGGTACAGGCTTCAAGTAAAGGCACCCTGGAGCTTGCCGCCGCCAAGCTGCCGGGGCCACTGGACCTTAAGGCACCAACAATTTCTGTGCGTGCGCAGCAAGCTCGCTTTACCGAGGCTTCTTCCAACCCAGCGAACCTCAACGGTCAGCTGTCCAATATTGAATGTACCCAGCTCCCTCAGTTAAATTGCTCTCTCAGGATGGAAGCCAACCTCCAAGAGCTGACGCTACGCGACGCGCAGGCCAGTGTAACCAGGGCGGATATATCCGTTGAAAAGCTGGCCCTCCGCTCAACTGACGCTCATCCCCTAAAGTTTGCACTCGACACACTTAACCTCACCGCACATAGCTTCAAATCTGATGCACTTACCGTGGAGAATCCAGAACTGTTCGTCCCGAAGGCCAATTGCGAGCTGAGAGACGGACTGACGGTGTGCACAGCCCCACAGGTAGCCGTGAGCCTGTCACCTCTGCAAATTGACGATAATCGCATGCAGGGGGTTGTATTTTTTGATGATCTATCGCTGACTCACCATCGCGACCACCCACATCCCTTCAACGCCGAAACCGGTTTTCGCAGTGAAAACCTGAGTATCCACGCCCTAAATCAGTACCAGAGTGACTTCACAGCTAGTGGGAAGCTGGTGCTTCGCAATGAACTTGTTTCTGGTACCAGCACAATCACCGCAGGCCCATTGGCAATAGAGTCTTCCTGGAGGCACAACCTGAAAGGTGGCACTGGCAGTCTGGAAATTACTGTTCCAAGGAGCGAATTTTCACCAAAGCGCACACTAGCCAGCGCGATAAAGGGGTTACCTGTAGATCTTGTGGAGGGGGCCATCAAGGCCAATGGCGTACTGCATTGGCCCGTATCTGGGAGTGATCACCTCAGTGTTCAATGGTTGAATACCGCACTCCAGTACAACAGTAGCTTTGCCATAGGGATAAACGGCCACATAGCCCTGACCCCGCTGAATACGCAATGGGTCACTGCGGCCCCCTCCCCGGTTTCTATCGATCAGATAGATGCGGGGATCTCCCTACAAAACATAAACTTTCAGTTTTCGCTGGCGGAAAATGGTGATTTGACACTGGGGAATTTCTCCGCGGAATTACTCGAAGGTGCACTTACGTCAAATAGCCTGGTGTGGAATATTCACGGTGAGGAACGACACTCCAACCTTCAGTTCACCGGATTGGCTATCGGGGCACTTGCCCGTGAAATGGAATCCACTCATTTTGCAGCCAGCGGCCTGCTTGATGCGACTATTCCTATCACCACAGACGCACAAGGCATCACCGTCGAGAAAGGCTCTGTACAATCACGCCCACCTGGTGGGCGCCTGCGCTATTATGGCGCTTTTTCACCCTCCATGCTGGGCAGTAACCCGCAGCTCAAGCTCCTCGCAGGGGCGCTGGAAGATTACAATTATCGCGACATTCATGGCACCATTAACTACCCATTGAGCGGTGACCTGAAGCTGAATCTGAAGCTCACAGGGCACAGTAAGGCCATCGACGCCAATCGGGATCTGATTATCAACCTGAACCTGGAAAACAACGTCCCTTCGATGCTTCGGTCACTTCAGGCGAGCCGAGATCTCACCGACGTGCTTGAGCGACAGGTACAATAAATTCTGGGTATTAGACGTATACTGCGCCGGTGTAAGAGCCTGAATGAGCCTGTTCAGGTGCGGTTAATCAGACAGTATCTATAGTGATCATCAACTGCTCCCAGGTGACTCGGTTCGGGCCGATTTGCGCTACAAGAGGCCTGGCAACCCATAACCTGAGAGACACAGGAGTTCATCAGTGAAGCAATCGGGAATATTCAAGAGGCTTACCGTGTGCGTGATGCTATCGTTCGGGGGGGTGGTTACAGCCGCTTGTACACCTACGGTGGCGGTTCAAGCGCCCAGCGAGCCGATTACCGTTAACCTGAACGTAAAGATCGAGCATGAAATCCGAGTGCGGGTAGACAAGGAACTCGATGATCTGTTTGAAGATAAGGAAGGGATTTTCTAACGTCCAAGGCTTCAGAATCCCCCGCATCGAATGAGAGAAGGAATTGAAACAATGTCCAGATACCCATCCATGAAGAAACTGATAAACGGCCTGCTTGGCCTGGCCCTGCTTATCGCTCTGCCCGCCAGTGCGCTTTCGCTGAAAGAAGCGCAATCTAAAGGCTTAGTTGGTGAAGCAAACAGCGGTTATATCGCTGTCGTGCAAGACAGTACCCCTGAAGTTGAAAAACTGGTCGCAGAAGTGAACAACAAGCGCAAGCAGGAGTATGCTGCGATCGCCAAGCGCAACAATATAGATATCAGCCAGGTCGCCGCTCGCGCAGCCGAGAAGCTGGAAGCCCGCCTTTCTAGAGGGGAGTATTATCAGGATAATCTGGGCCGCTGGAAACAGAAGTAGGCCCCTTTCGATGTTCCTGTCCTATCCCAGGAAAGTTGCACATTAAAAAAACCCGCAAACTGCTCGTTTGCGGGTTTTTTATGGGATTACTTGATTGTCTCGTCAGGCCATTACAGATTGGCAAAGAGTGACATGCCATCCAACCCTTGGCTTTCCATCACTTCACGCAGGCGCTTCAGTGCATCTACCTGAATCTGACGTACACGTTCGCGGGTGAGACCAATCTCACGCCCTACTTCTTCGAGAGTGCTGGCTTCGTAACCACGCAGACCGAAGCGACGGGATACCACCTCGCACTGCTTGTCGGGCAGCTCCCCCAACCAACGGTTAATGCTGTCGAACAGATCTGAGTCCTGCAGCAGTTCTGCGGGGTCAGACTCCTGTTGGTCCGGAATAGTATCTACCAGCGTTTTTTCCGACGACGGCCCGATAGGGGTGTCTACCGAAGTAACGCGCTCATTCAGGCCAAGCATCCGCTCAACATCTTCGACCGGTTTTTCAAGCAGATTGGCAATTTCTTCTGCTGTCGGCTCGTGATCCAGCTTCTGGGCCAGCTCGCGGGACGCGCGCAAATACACATTGAGCTCTTTAACCACATGAATGGGCAGACGGATAGTCCGCGTTTGATTCATGATCGCGCGCTCAATGGTCTGACGAATCCACCAGGTGGCGTATGTAGAAAAGCGGAATCCACGCTCGGGGTCGAATTTCTCAACTGCGCGAATAAGGCCAAGGTTACCTTCTTCAATCAGGTCCAATAGCGCCAGGCCACGGCTGACATAGCGGCGTGCGATCTTCACAACCAATCGCAGGTTACTTTCGATCATACGCTTGCGCGCAGCCGCGTCACCACGCAGGGCTTTACGTGCGTAGTAGACTTCCTCTTCTGCGGTGAGCAGAGGGGAAAAACCAATTTCATTGAGATACAGCTGGGTAGCATCCAGATTCTTCTGTCCATGAGAATCTTCGAGCTTTCGGGAGGGTGTTTTCTGCGAGGCGCTTTTTGCTGTTGTTGATGTTTTCGGTGAGATTGTTTCAGAGCTTTTTTTTGCCGCTTTGCTCCGGCCACGGCTTGTTTTACTTTCCTTAATGGATTCTTCCTGATCCATTGCTTCGGGTGATAGTTCCGCTCTTGCACCAATGTCCAGGTGATCGTGACGTTGTGCTTCCATTTCCCCAACTCCTTGTACTTTGCCTGTATCAGCCGCATGACAACGCGCGATTGCTGAATCGGTCGCTGTCTGTGCGACAGCCTCCGTTCCCGGCAACTCACCGACGTTACCCTCGTTGGCAACCTGTCGGTAAGTAGGGTCACTGCAGGGCAGTTACTGCCGATCCCGGTGACTACCTCAAGTGGTTATAAATAAAAGTCCATTTTTATTACACAACAGCGTAAAGACAGGGAGCTCAATGCACCGACCAAGCAGGACAGTAAGCACGGGAGATCATGGTAAATAAACCAGTGGATCTACCGGCTGACCATTCTTGCGAATCTCGAAGTGGAGCATATCGCGGTCGGTACCACTCGAACCCAGTTCCGCTATCCGTTGCCCCGCTTTGATTTTCGCTCCCTCGCCAACAAGTAACTTGTCGTTGTGGGCGTAAGCACTGAGGAACTCCTCGCTGTGCTTGATGATCAAAAGCTTGCCGTAACCTCTCAGTGCGCTTCCGGCGTAAATCACTGTGCCATCCGCTGCTGCCTGAACAGATTCCCCCTTTTTCCCGGCGATATCAACACCCTTTCGCAAGGGGTTGTTGGCCTGGTAGCGGGACAGTATTCGCCCTCGTACCGGCCACTGCCACTTTATGTCAAATTTGTTTCTGTCCGAAATTGACGATTTCTTGACAACCTTGGGCGGTGCTTTGGGAGGGGCGACCACAGTCTTGCGCGTGACTTTCTTCGGTACTTGCGCTTGTCTTACTGGCGGCCTGCTTACCGGTGCAGGTACCCGCCCAGTCAGAACCAGGCGTTGCCCCGGGAAAATCCGGTAAGGCGAGGAAATACGATTAATGGCCGCTAAGTCCTTGAAATCTTTACCATATCTCCATGCAATGGAATAAAGGGTCTCGCCTTTACTCACGGTATGGTGCTGAATCTTCTGGCTAGGTGGCTGGTTGAGAGATGACGTGGGAGCCAGGTTACTGGCGCAGGAAACGATCAAAAGGGTAGCGCAAAGCAAGGGCAGCTTGGCCCCCTGAAAAAACGGACAAAGGCGCAAAATTCTTCCGCACAAAGAGAAAAACCGGTGTCCAAATTGTCGAATATTGCGCCGTTTCATTATTCTCTTTTTACATCAAAGGTGGGCATTTATGGAAAAAGTGTCTAAAGAAAACTGCTATTTCCTCGTCTGTTGACGGCCATTAAATCTGCCTTTTTCCGGATCACCGAATAATTGGCGATCTCTGCCAACTTCCCGCTATTTTGACCCTGAAGTCCGGTGGCAATTCCCTGTAATCTGCGGCTGTATGCGCAGTAAGAAATTGCCATTCAACCTTGTAAGTCTTTTCCTACGTAGTGATGGTTGATCCACTCAATCGATAATACGAGCGCCACTGCTGCAAGCGCAGCCAGGGCGCTACCGACCAGGTAAGACGGCTGCCCACTGGCCACAGCAAAGTCCCAGGGGAGAACGTTGGATAGGGTCGGCGCCAGTTTAGCGTTGCTGAGGCCTCCCGTGACACTATCCGCCAGTTTCCAGGGCCATACAATTTTCAGGCTGCCCAGCAACACTCCCACAAGAAACGACAGGGTAACGGAGGGGAATCGGTACATTAGCCAGGACAGCAGGCGACTGAACAACAGCAACCCACAACCAGCGCCGGCGGCGAACCAGACTAGCGCACTGACCTGAAACTGGTGTACCGCAGTAATGACCTGGGGATAAATCCCGATCATCAACAAAATAAAGGAACCGGAGATACCGGGCAGGATCATGGCGCAAATGGCTAACGCTCCGGAGAAGAAGAGCGTATATGGAGTAGCCGCGATTGCGGTGGGTCGCATTTCACTCACCAGAATCGCGAGAGCAACCCCGGCGACCAGGGCGACCCAGCTGGACCAGCGCCACTCAGCTACCCGGCGTGCAATGGGAACAGTGGACGCGAGAATCAGGCCAAAAAAGAACCCCCACACAAGGATTGGGTAATTATCCAACAGATAACTGATCAGCTTGGCGAGGCTGAAGATACTGATCAGGACACCCCCGAACAGCGCCAGCAAAAAGCTGCCATTGATCTGCCGCCAGGTTGCGGCAACCCCTTCTTTATACAGTGTCACCAGGGTATGGGGGCCAATCTTACTCAGGCTGCCGAGCAATTCTTGGTAAATACCCGTAATAAAGGCGATGGTTCCACCCGACACCCCGGGTACTACATCCGCAGCCCCCATCGCGAGGCCTCGTGCCCCGACGCCCCAGTAGCGGCTGCGCCAGACTGACCTGCGGTGCCGAGCATCGGCGGCGGATTTCATTTCCCGGGCATCCTCAGTCATCAACGTACCACTCCACTCAACAGAGGGACAAAACGCACTGGCTCCGCCTTTTCAACGTCATAGCGGTTTTCTTCTTCGCGGCGGGTAACAATGGTGAGATATTGGCTTTCGCTCCCTACGGGCATCACCAGTACGCCCCCAGGGGCAAGTTGCTCACGCAGTTCATCGGGAATGCTGGCGGGGGCCGCCGCACACAGAATGGCATCATAGGGGCCCTGCTCCGGCCACCCAAAGCCACCATTACTCAGTCGCATCTCCACATTGAAGATCCCGAGTTCTCGCATACGCTGGCGCGCTTTAATCAACAGTGGTTCGACCCGCTCTACGGAATACAGTTTATCGACCAGGCGCGCGAGAATGGCAGTCTGGTAGCCGGATCCGGCACCCACCTCCAATACCCGAGCCCTCGACGGAGCGCGGCTTATCAATAACTCGGTCATGCGAGCGACGATATAGGGTTGGGAAATGGTCTGGCCGTACCCAATGGGCAGCGCGGTATCTTCATAGGCGCGAATGGCCAGGGCTTCGTCCAGAAACAGGTGGCGAGGTGTGGATGCCATCACATCCAGCACGTCCTCGCTGCTGATACCTTCATCGCGCAGGCGCTGAATCAGGCGGTTGCGGGTACGCTGGGACGTCATGCCCAGGCCTTCGTGTCTGAATCGATCCATTAGGACTGAAAGTCTCCCTACAAGCGGATCACCGGCCCCCAAATACTGCTTTATCCGGCGATTGACCGGTGAATGGCTTTCCACACCCGGTCACTTTTGTTGTCGTTTCTATATTCGTAAGGACACTTCTAAAATCGTAGCGAGCGGGTGGCTGGTGGTGGCCGCCGGCGCAGAGGAAGCGCAGTGTACTTTAGTACATGAGCATTCTGAGCACCGCCGGACGCCGCCAGGCGCACGCGCAGTAGATTTTAGGCGTGTCCGTTTATTTTATTGCGGCGGCGGCTTGATTGGCCAGTTCCGCCACTTCGCGCAACAGTGCGGTGGCGAAAGTCCCCGGTGGTAATGCGAAGGAGAGCAACAGATCCTTTCGCCCCTCCTGTTCCTGCCACTCCCAGGCGAACCCCTGAGGCACCAACACCAGCGGGCGCCGCTCCTGGCTTAGGCCGCCGTGTTCCAGCCAATCCTGCCACGGTTTCCAAGGCTCCATGGCGCCATCTTCCAGAACCAGTTGCTCACCGGTAGCCGCGTTCCGTCCCCGCCCCCACAGTGGGCCACTGGGATTAGCCTCCGGCTCACCATCAATGGACGCCAACCAGTTGTCCCGCCCGATTCTGGCAGCCAACACCTGATTGAACAGCCAGCTACGGGCGGCAGACAGTGCAAAGGCCTTCTGATTGCGCGGCATACGCCGGCGTTGGCCGGCCTGCTGATCGGCAACCGCCTTTTCTACCAGGTCCAGATTACCGCCGCTGTGGCCAAAGCGCTGTTCGCCAAAATAGTTGGGCACACCATTGGGAATCTGGTGTAACACCTGTTCCGCGGCCGCGGTGTCCCCGGTGATATTGCGCAAGCGAATCTGGAATCGGTTTCCCAAGTGCTCGCCGCGGCGCAGTTTGCGGGCACCGCGAAAGTAACACAGCACCTGAAACTCTTCGTTATCCAGCGCCTTCCAGTCCGGTTCCGGCTTTTGTGCCAGCCATACACTGAACCACTGGGTGGTGACGGCATGGCGATCCTTGAGGCCGAAAAAGCCCACATCATTACTCTGAACACCCGCTATTTGCGCGAGCTGTTGCGCGACATAGCCGGTATTAGCCCCGCGTTTGCGGATATGCAGATAGACATGTTCGCCCTCTCCGGCCTCAGGGGCGGCGAGTTCGTCCACCACGAAGTCTTCGGGCTCGGTACGGAAGTCAGCCTGAATCGCCGTGCCGCCGAGGGCGCGGGGCCAGTTCAGGTCCCAGCTTTGTGGCAATTCTGTCACGACAGCGTTTCCAGCAGTACGACCGCCTGTGCGGCGATACCTTCTTTTCGACCGGTGAATCCCAGCTTCTCGCTGGTGGTGGCCTTGACGCTGATGGCGTCGGCGCTCACCTGGCAATCATCGGCGATGTTTGCACGCATGGCGTCAATATGGGGGGCCATTTTCGGCGCTTGGGCGATCAGAGTTGCGTCCGCATTGACCAGCCGATAACCCTTCTGGTGAATCAGCCCCACCACATGACGCAACAGCACGCGGCTGTCGGCACCGGAGTAAGCGTCGTCGGTATCCGGAAAATGTTTGCCGATATCGCCCAGCGCCAGCGCGCCGAGCAGGGCATCTGCGAGGGCGTGTAACAGGACATCGCCGTCGGAGTGGGCGACGAGGCCCTTATCATGCGGGATGGTGACACCGCCGAGGACGACGTGACCACCGGGGCCGAAGGCGTGTACGTCGATGCCCTGGCCAATTCTGAGGCTCATAGTGTATTTCCAGAGGTAGGTTCAACCGCCCTGTGTTGCTGTCGGTGTCGTAACAGGGCCTCCGCCAGAATAAGGTCGGCGGGATGGGTAACTTTAAAATTACTGCGGCAGGCGGCTACCAGTTCAGGGGCGTGGCCTGCCAATTCCAGTGCGCTGGCTTCATCGGTGATCGCGTTTGGGTTTTCCTGCAGGCCATGCTGAAGGCATTCCAGCAGCACACCCAGCGGTGCTTTTTGTGGTGTCTGCGCGAGCCAGATCTGGGCTCTGGGCAGGGTTTGCCGGACCCGACTTTTTCCTTCGCTTTGTGTGGCCTGTTTTACGGTATCGCTGGCGGGTTGCGCGAGCAGGGCCATGGGGGACGCGGCGAGGAGTTGCTGAATATCGTCAGTGCTTACTAACGGCCTGGCGGCGTCGTGGACTAATACCGGAGTTTCCGCGGGTTGGTGTTCACTCAGAAATTTGAGGGCGGCGAGTACGGAGTCTGCGCGTTCAGCGCCGCCAGTGACGGTCTGGATTCTTGGATCTTGTGCGCAGTTCAGTGTTTTGAATTCTGTGTCGTCGGCGGCGATGGCGACGACGATGCCTTTCATGCCCGGCCATTGGAGGACATTTTCCAGGGTGTGGGCGATGAGGGGTTTGCCGCTCAATGGCAGGTACTGTTTGGGCTTTTTGGCGCCCATACGCTTGCCGGAACCGGCGGCGGGGACGATGACCCAGTAATTTGTTTCAGCTGGGTTGCTGGCGGTGGTCATTCTTTTTCCCGTTGTGACTGCGCAGGATTTTTGTGCTTATCCTGGTCGAGAAAAATAAACAGGGTTTCGCCTTCTTTGATGAGGCCGAGGTCGTAGCGGGCTTTGGCTTCGACGCCGTCGGTGCCTTCTTTGAGGCTGCGGACTTCCCGCAGGAGGTGGCGGTTTTCCCGCTCCAGTGCAGCGTTTTTCTGCTGCTGTTCTTCAAGCTGCCGTTCGAGTCTGGTCACATCCGCAAAACTGCCCTCGCCCACCCAAAATCGATATTGGGTGACCAGCAGCATTACTGTGAGGATTGCCAGCAGCCATTTCATTTGTTTTGTTCTCTATCTGGCGTTTCGCGGTTCGCACGGTTGTAGGTCCGTGGCGGCTCCGCCGCCGGTAGTGGTTCGCTAGACACGCCGTGAACCCATCCATGGGGGCTCTGCACCGCCATCCATGGCGGTGAAGGTCTAGCGAACCACTACCGGCGTCGCAGCCTTCGCATCAGAGCGCTATGCTCTGATACGAGTTCCAGCCAGTTTACCGGGCTTACTGAATTACTTGAACTCAGCGATGCCGCGGTAAGGCGCCTTGCCTTCCAGCTCGGCTTCGATGCGCAGCAGACGGTTGTACTTGGCTACGCGGTCGGAGCGGCACAGAGAGCCGGTTTTGATCTGGCCAGCAGCGGTGGCAACGGCCAGGTCGGCGATGGTGGTGTCTTCGGTTTCACCGGAGCGGTGGGAGATTACCGCGGTGAAGCCGGCGTCTTTGGCCATTTTGATCGCGTCCAGGGTTTCGGACAAAGAGCCGATCTGGTTGAACTTGATCAGGATAGAGTTACCCACGCCTTTTTCGATACCTTCTTTCAGGATCTTGGTGTTGGTTACGAACAGGTCGTCGCCAACCAGCTGTACTTTCTCGCCAATTTTGTCGGTGAGGATTTTCCAGCCGTCCCAGTCGCTTTCGTCCATGCCGTCCTCGATGGAGATGATCGGGTAGTTTTCGGACAGCTCCTGCAGGTAGGAGGCGAAGCCTTCGCTATCGAATTCTTTGCCTTCACCAGACAGGTTGTACTTGCCGTCTTTGTAGAATTCGGAAGAGGCGCAGTCGAGGGCGAGGGTGATGTCGTCGCCCAGTTTGTAGCCTGCGGCTTCAACGGCTTCGGCGATGACTTTCAGTGCACCTTCGTTGGACGGTAGGTTGGGAGCGAAGCCACCTTCGTCGCCTACGGCGGTGTTCAGGCCCTGGGAGGACAGTACTTTTTTCAGGGCGTGGAAAATCTCGGCACCCTGGCGCAGGGCTTCGGCGAAGGTTTTGGCTTTCACCGGCTGAATCATGAATTCCTGGATGTCGACATTGTTGTCGGCGTGCTCACCACCATTGATGATGTTCATCATGGGTACCGGCAGGGTGTATTCGCCGGCGGTGCCGTTGATTTCCGCAATGTGCTGATACAGGGGGATGCCCTTGGAGATGGCGGCGGCTTTGGCGGCAGCCAGGGAGACGGCGAGGATGGCGTTGGCACCCAGCTTGGACTTGTTTTCGGTACCGTCGGCGTCGATCATGGCCTGGTCGAGGGCGCGCTGGTCGGTGGCGTCTTTGCCTACCAGGAGGCTGGCGATTTCGCCGTTGATGTTTTCAACCGCTTTCAGTACGCCTTTACCCAGGTAACGGCTTTTGTCGCCGTCGCGCAGTTCCAGCGCTTCGCGGGAGCCGGTGGAGGCGCCGGACGGTGCGCAGGCGGATCCTACCGCGCCGCATTCCAGAATCACGTCGGCGTTTACGGTGGGGTTACCGCGAGAATCCAATACTTCAAAAGCTTTAACAGCAACAATTTTGCTCATGTTTACAACGGGCTCCTTGTTAGTCGGAATTTATTGATCTGTGAGGTTTGGGGTTGGCGACCGCCTTCTCTGGGCCGCTCTTTCTAGTTATTCAGTCTTTACTTCGTATCCAGCGGCTCGAAGTTTTTCACCAGGTCGTCCACGGCCTTCATTTGTGCCAGGAACGGTTCCAGCTTTTCCAGCGGCAAGGCGCTGGGGCCATCGCACAGGGCTTTATTCGGGTTCGGGTGCGCCTCGAGGAACAGACCGGCGATGCCGATGGCGAGGCCCGCGCGGCCCAGTTCCGTGACCTGGGCGCGGCGGCCGCCGGAGGCGGCGCCACCCGGGTCGCGCATCTGCAGCGAATGGGTCACGTCAAAGATCAGCGGGGCACCACCGGTGGAGTCGATCATGGTACGGAAGCCGAGCATGTCGACGACGAGGTTGTCGTAGCCAAAGCAGGCACCCCGCTCGCACAAGATGATATTTTCGTTACCGCCTTCCGCGAACTTTTCCACCACATTCTTGATTTGCGGTGGGCTCATAAACTGCGGTTTTTTCACGTTGATCACCGCACCGGTAGCGGCCATGGCGGAAACCAGGTCGGTCTGGCGGGCGAGGAACGCGGGCAGCTGTATTACGTCTACGATCTCGGCAACGGGTGCGGCCTGGTGTGGCTCGTGCACGTCAGTGATCAGCGGTACGCCAAAGGTCTTTTTGATCTCTTCAAAAATCTTCAGCCCCTCTTCCATCCCCGGGCCACGGTAGCTGTGGATGGAAGAGCGGTTGGCCTTGTCAAACGAGGCTTTAAATACGTAAGGGATTCCCAGTTTGTCCGTCACATTGACGTAGTGCTCGGCCACTTTCATGGCCATATCGCGGGATTCCAGTACGTTCATGCCGCCAAACAGGGTGAACGGCTTGTCGTTGGCAACCTGCAGGTTGCCCACAGCAATTGTCTTCATATCGTATTCTGCCTGCTTCCTTAGACCCGCTTGTGCTTAAGCGCAGCGGCGACAAAGCTTTCGAACAGCGGGTGGCCATCGCGCGGGGTGGAAGTGAATTCCGGGTGGAACTGACAGGCGACAAACCAGTTGTGCTCCGGCAGTTCGACCATTTCCACCAGGGTGTCGTCGGCGGACCAGCCACCGATTTTCAGGCCGGCTTTCTGCAGGCGGTCGACGTAATTGTTGTTCACTTCGTAGCGATGGCGGTGGCGCTCTACGATCACGTCTTTGCCGTAAATTTCACGGGCTTTAGAGTCTTTGGCCAGGCGGCATTCCTGGCCACCGAGGCGCATGGTACCGCCAAGGTCAGATTTTTCGTCACGCTTCTCGATATTGCCTTCGCTGTCGATCCACTCGGTAATCAGACCGATCACCGGGTGCGGGCTCTTGGCGTCAAACTCGGTACTATTGGCGCCTTCCAAATTCAGTACGTTGCGCGCATATTCGATCACAACGGACTGCAGGCCCAGGCAGATACCGAGGAAAGGCACATTGTTTTCACGGGCGTAACGCACGGATTCCAGCTTGCCTTCCAGGCCGCGCTCACCGAAGCCGCCCGGCACCAGAATCGCGTCGGCGCCTTTGATCAGGTCGAGGCCATTCTCGCCCTCCACATCTTCCGCATTGATAAAGTCGATATTGACCTTGGTGCGGTTTTTGATGCCGGCGTGTACCAGGGATTCGATCAGGGATTTATACGCGTCCAGCAGCTCCATGTATTTGCCAACCATGGCAATCTTGATTTCGTGCTGCGGGTTCAGCTTGCCGTCGACCACCTCGTCCCACTCGGACAGGTCCGGTGCATCGGTTTCCAGCTGGAGTTTTTCCACCACGATCTCGTCCAGACCGTATTCGTGCAGCATACGTGGAACACCGTAAATGGTCTTGGCGTCGGGTAGCGGCACCACCGCGCGCTCTTCCACGTTGGTGAACAGCGCAATCTTGCGGCGGGAATCGTCGTCGATGGCGCGCTCGGAGCGGCATAGCAGAATGTCCGGCTGCAGGCCGATGGAGCGCAGCTCTTTCACCGAGTGCTGGGTCGGCTTGGTTTTGGTTTCACCGGCGGTGGCGATATAGGGCACGTAGCTCAGATGCATCAGCAGAGCACGGTTGGTCCCCATCTCCACGCGCAGCTGGCGCACGGACTCCAGGAATGGCTGGGATTCGATATCACCAACGGTGCCACCAATCTCGACGATGGCGACATCCACATCGCGGCCGCCTTCAATCACGCGGCGCTTGATCTCGTCAGTGATGTGCGGGATCACCTGTACGGTGCCGCCCAAGTAATCACCGCGGCGCTCTTTGCGCAGCACGGTTTCGTATACACGGCCGGTGGTGAAGTTGTTGCGCTTGGACATGCGCGTGCGGATGAAGCGCTCGTAGTGGCCCAGGTCCAGATCCGTCTCGGCGCCATCTTCGGTCACATAGACCTCGCCGTGCTGGAAAGGGCTCATGGTGCCCGGGTCAACGTTGATATAAGGGTCTAGCTTCAGGATGGTGACCTTGAGGCCACGGGCTTCGAGAATAGCAGCCAGAGAAGCGGAGGCGATACCTTTCCCCAATGAGGAAACCACGCCGCCAGTGACAAATATATAGCGCGTCATGCAAAACCTTGGTCAGTTGAATGCCCGACGGGTACGGGCGTGCGGGACTGGCTCTGGGGGCGCAGCTCGCGCAACCCGGTGCCTTTGAGATGGGACGCCAGACTACCAGAAAGGCCGTTTCTGCTCAATCTAAAAACCGCCAGATTGGCGGTTGCGGCGGCCCTTCCCCGGTGACGAAAAGATCGCCCACGGACACCAGGGTCTCGCCCCGATAGACCAGCGGCACCCGATCTCGCAGCCAGGGAGGAAGGCCATACTCCTGCAGCAGCTTTTTCAGGGTCTGGGAGTGATGGCGTTCTCGCGGTTTGGCCCTTTCGCCACCTACCCGGAAACGAACCCGATAGTCTGCCACTGGCCAGCCCGGGCTTGGCAGCAAGCCCCAGCTCCCCGGCAAGTTCAGCTCGCCAGATCCATCCCACTTGATCTCGCCCCCATCAATACCATGGAAAGGTTGCAATTGTGGTGTAAGAAACAGGCGATCGCGATAGCGGCGCAGTACCCATTCACCAAGCACAACTTCTGGAGCGGCATCATCGACCGCCCCAACCTGTTGCAGCGCCTGAACCAGGTGCGAGGCTTCCGGCATTCTGGATCCCAGGTGTGCCAGCCAGCCCCGCAATAGGTTCTTGCGACGCGCCTCGGTGAGTGAGGAGAAGCCCCCCAGGTCGACACTGTGACCAAATAACTCCTGCCGGTATTCACACCGCTGCAGGTCTTCATTGGCCAGGTTCTGTAAGAGTTCAGCAGCCTCGCGCAGGTTTTCCGAGGCCTGCTCCACGCGAGCTTGAACTGGCCAGCGTTCGCTAATAATGGGAAGCACCCGGTTACGAAGGTAATTCCGGTCGATTGCGAGGTCTGTATTGCTCTCGTCCTGGATCCAGGTCAACCTGTGGTCGCGGGCATAGGACTCAAGCTCCGATCGAGTTGCCTTCAACAATGGTCGCAGCAGGCTCTTCTCCGTCCGCCGGTCGCCAAAGGCACGGTGTTCCGGTATGGCACCCAACCCCCGCACCCCGGCACCGCGCAATAGGCGCAATAAAAAAGTTTCGGCCTGATCATCACTGTGATGTGCCAGCAGAAGTTGATCCCCTGCGTCCATCAATTGGTCAAATGCGCGGTAGCGGGCATTCCGTGCGCCCTGCTCCATCCCACCGTCTCCGTGATCCACCTGCACATGGCGGGCCACAAAAGGCACCCCCAACTGGGCCGCCACTGCCTGACAATGATTTTGCCAGGCACCCGCCTCCGGACTCAGGCCGTGATGAATATACACCGCCGTCACCGGCACCTGTGCATCTACCAACAGATACAGCAATACGGACGAATCCAGACCTCCAGAATAGCCCAGCCACAGCCGGCCCGAAGCAGGATAGCGCTTCAGAGAGCGGCTCAGCATTTCGTTCAGTTGCTCAGTGGGGGGCGTCACACACGAATTCCAGACGGGATTTGCCGCGAGTATACCCGGCCAAACCACACCTTGCCCGCATCTACCCGGTACCTTCCGAACTACCGGGAAAAGTTGTCGCAGGCGACCATTTATAGATCTGGTGCACAAAACCGGTACAGCGGGCGGCCCGGGCCACACCATTCACACGTCACCAGCATGTGTCCAGCATTCCCGGGCACAGCCAGTCAGGCAGTCACATCGAAATCAACAATATTAAGAGAACAGGATAGCGATGCAGATACATAAAGAAGCAGGATGTGTGCGTAACCACCCCCACCCGGGCCACCATCGCCTTAAACACCAGATCCGATGGCTTACGCCACTGTTGCTGGCGGCTTGTACCAGCGCAGCGGGCAATGCGTTTGCGGGCTGTGAATACAGCGTCAGCAACGACTGGGGATCCGGCTTTGTCGCCCATGTGCGTGTCACCAACGATTCCCCCGTCCCAGTGCAGAACTGGCAGGTGCAGTGGCAGTACTCTGGAGACAATCGTGTCACCAATGCCTGGAATGCCGAAGTCCAGGGCGACAATCCCTATACCGCCAGCAATGTATCGTGGAACGGCAGCCTGCTGCCGGGGCAGATGGCGGAATTCGGCTTTCAGGGAACCTCTGGCAGTTTCGCGGAAACCCCTACGGTGAGTGGCGCCCTGTGCGACGGCGGCTCGTCATCGGGCGGTTCATCCAGCAGCTCTTCGTCCAGCTCCGGCGGTTCTTCCAGTTCCAGTGGCTCATCCAGCTCAAGTGGGTCGTCCAGTTCCAGTAGCTCGTCCAGTTCGGGCGGCTCCACCGACCACCTGTACAGCCTGGCGTCTTTCCCGATCGGTGTCGCGGTCGCCGCCGGTGACAGTGCGCGCAGCTTTCTGAAAATCCCTCAGCAGGAAATCACCATTCGCCAGCACTTCAGCCAGATCACTGCGGAAAACATCATGAAAATGCGTTTTCTGCACCCGGCCGAAAATACCTACGACTTTACCGATGCAGATCGGATGGTGGACTGGGCACTCACCAATGGTCTGAGCGTGCACGGCCACACATTCATCTGGCACCACGAGTACCAGGTACCCGACTGGATGAAGAGCTACAACGGCGATTTCCGGTCCATGCTCAATACCCACGTGGCCACCATCGCCGACCATTTCGCGGGCCGCGTGGTGAGCTGGGACGTGGTAAATGAAGTACTGGATGAGACCCAGCCCAATTGCTACCGGGATACGCTGTTTTACCAGCGGCTGGGGCGGGACTACGTCAGTGAGGCGTTTATTGCCGCAGATAGCGCAGACCCGACTGCGGACCTCTATTACAACGATTACAGTATTTCCGGAGGCAACAGCGCCAAGTTCAGCTGCCTGCTGACCATGCTGGACGAAATGCAGGCGGACGGCATTCCGATTGACGGGGTCGGTCTGCAGATGCACATACAGATCGACTGGCCCACCACCGATCATTTGCGCAGCGCCTTTCAGGCCATCGTCGAACGCGGACTCAAGGTAAAAATCACTGAATTGGATATACCGGTAAACAATCCCTATTCCTCCGCGCCATTCCCGCAGCACACCCAGTTCACCCCGGAAGCCGCGGCCTTGCAGAAAGCCCGCTACAAGGCCGTCGTACAAACGTATCTGGAGGAGGTGCCGCCGGCGTTGCGAGGAGGGATCTCTGTCTGGGGTCTCTGGGATGGCGACAGTTGGATACTGGATTTTGAAAACTGGCAGGGCGTGGAAGACTGGCCACTGCTGTTCAGCGGCCCCGCCAATGGCCCTTACGAAGAAAAGCCCGCACTGGAGGGGGTTGCCGAGGCGCTGACGGGACAATAGCCCCATAAACCGGCAGTGTACACCCTCACGCCGTCTCGGGAGTGACGTCGGCCCGGCGATACTGGGACGGCGTCATTCCGGCAGCCTTTTTGAAAAAAGTATTGAATACCGATTTACTGTTAAAACCGACCTCGAGATAGATATCGGTAATGGTTTTGCCTTCACCATCGGAGCTGCGCAACAGACGCATGGCTTCCCGAATGCGGTAGCGATTGATGAATTCGTAAAAGTTCACCTCGAAGTGCCGGTTGAGGATCATCGACAGATCCCGCGTCGGTACACCAAGATTTTCCGCCAGTAAATCGATGGTCACATCAGGCTGCAGGTAGAATTTTTCGGCAAGCATCTTGCGGTCGATCTCCTCCGCCAGCGCCGGGTTGCACACCTGTTGCTCACCGGCCGCCTTGCGCGATTTATCTGGCTCACGCACGGATTCGAAACCGGCAAAATAACGCACGCCGGTAAATACCAGCAGGTTCACCAGCATAAAGACGATGTAATAGCCAGTCAGCCCGATCCGTTCAAACACCCCCAGGTCGTAGTGCTGATACAGGCCGAATATCTTGACCACGCTCAGCAACGCCTCTACCAACATCACCAGCATAAACCCGGCCACCAGAAACCGGACCCAGGCAACATCCACCCGTTCCACATTCGAATGCGTGCTTTTCAGGCGCTGGATGTAATTGACGATCAGCCACAAAGACCACAGGCAGTACGCCACTCGCAGCCCTTTGCACAAAAACTCCACCAATACGTAGTGCCAGCCATACACCAGGGTTTCACTGTTGATCAGTTCCAACCGCTGCTCCAGAGGCAGGCGGAAGAACACCGCACTCATATATACCAGCGCGAGCGCGAATGGCAGCAGGTGCACCCCGTCACGGGGACGCAGCTGAAAGTCGCGAAAGATCAGGGATTTCACGCAGAAGAACAGCAGCATGCCATCCAGGTAATAGGCAAAACCGCCGAGGAAATAGACCTGCGGCAACCACTCGCGCACCGCAAATTTGAATTCCGCGCCCCACAGCACCAGTTCGTGGAGCGGAATAAAGGCGTGCGCAAACAGAAAGGCGGCGAGGAAATAGGTACTGGTCTGCCTACCGGTGTTTGTGGCCAGTAGCAGTACCGCAAAAAACAGGCACTGCATAGCCGTCATCAGCAGTACCACATCGTGAAAATTAAACAAGACCTGGCTCATTTTTATGATTTTCCAGTAAAACCGGGGCGTTCGAATCCCGTGGGGCAGCCGAACGGGTTCGGCTCGCTACATGCCACACAATTTACGCCGTCAGAACGACGTGGATTGTCTCCACCTCTTAGGGTGCAGTTGGCGACTCAATCGCCCTTTTCTCTCAACATCAAATGGATAATAAAGGAAAGCATGATGAGATTTAACACCGCAAGTGGACTGGGCAGTGTTCTGACACTGCTGGTTCTCCTCTCCCCGCTCACCCCCACAGAAGACGCTCAAGCCCAGTACCTGCATACCGATGGCAACCAGATCGTCGACGGTAATGGTGACCCCATCCACCTAAACGGTATCAATCTCGGCAACTGGCTGTTGTGGGAGGGTTACCTGATGATGGGTGACTTCAACTACCGGACCCACACCCAGTTCCTGAACAGCCTTGCCGACACCTTTGGCAGCATGGCACAGGCCAAGGAGTTCGAACACCAGTGGCGCATGCACTACGTGACCGAACGGGAAATCGCAGACCTGAAAAGCCTGGGTTTCAACACCGTGCGGGTGCCTTTTCACTACAACCTTTTCTGGGAAAACGGGCAGTTGTCGGACCATGGCTTCCAGTATTTCGATCGCCTGATCGAGTTCTGCCGCACCCACGACATTTATGTGCTGCTGGATATGCACGCGGCCCCCGGCTACCAGAACCCCGGCGACCACAGTGACAATATGGATTCCAATGCGGGCCAGCCACGTGACTCGGTCAAATTCTGGGACGGCAACAACGTGCAGATTGCCAGCCAGGTGTGGCGACACATCGCCAACCGCTATAAAGAGGAACCGGTGATCTGGGGTTATGACCTGATCAACGAGCCGGTGCCCCAGGCCGGACGGGAATACGAGCTGCTCCCCTCCCTGATCGCCATGCGCGATGCCATCCGCGAAGTGGACAGTAACCACGCCATCATCGCCGAAGGCAGCTGGTGGGGGTCGGATATACAGAAAATTGACTGGACAGACTCTGACACCCAGACCAATACCGGTATCAGCGCCCGCTGGGACCACAACCTGGTGTACCAGACCCATCACTATGTGTTCGGCAATGCCGGCTGGATTCCCGACCTCTATCCGCGCGCGGCGCGCACCGACGCCATGGGTGTGCCATTGATCCTCGGGGAGTATGGTGAAGACACCAATGACATCCTACGCCAGCTCACCGACTGGTCGATGGAGAATATAGCGGGACAGTTTCCCTGGTCTTTCAAGAAGATGAGTCACCACCGCACTCTGTGGACCATCCAGCCCAACGCGATCTACAGCGCCGTGGTCGACTACATCAATCATGGCGGCACACCGCCGGCCAATGCCTATTCGGGAATGATCGACTTCGCCCAGAACCATATCGGCAACGGCGCCAGTAATGTGCAGTGGCACCAGGGCTTTTACGATGCGATCCATGCGGGCACTGGTGGCAGTTCCGGTGGCGGCCCCACCACTCCCGAGTGCATTGAAACCAGTCCTCACACCATAGGTCGTATCGAGGCAGAAAGTTTCTGTGCGATGCAGGGTATCCAGCTGGAAGATACCGCGGATAACGGTGGTGGTCAGAATGCGGGCTGGACCGATAGCGGCGACTGGCTGGATTACCGCGTCGAGATTCCGCAGGATGGTGAATACACACTGACTTACCGTATCGCCAGCACCGCCAATAGCGGGCAGCTGCGACTTCTGGCCGACAGTACGCCAGTGACCGATACCAATCTCCCCGACACGGGCGGCTGGCAGAGCTGGCAATCGGTTTCCACCACCATCAACCTGACCGCGGGTACCCAGACCCTGCGCCTGGAAGTCACAGGCCCCGGGTTCAACCTGAACTGGTTCGAGCTGTCAGTGGGAGGAGGCGAGGAAGAACCCGAGGACCCCACCCCACCGCCATCTGGCTACATTGCCGATGGCGAATACCAGATCCGCAACCTGGCGAGCGGCCTATTGCTGGGCGTTGCCAGCAATGCCACCAGTAACGGCGGCAATGTGATCCAGGGTGGCAGCCAGCGCTGGCAGGTCACCACCCTCAGCAATGGCAGCTACCGGATTGAAAGCCGCTATAGCGGCCTGGCCCTGGATGTACAGGGTGTCTCCAGCGACAACGGAGCCAACATCCAGCAATGGGAATACGGTGGTGGCGCCAACCAGCACTGGATTGTCGAACCGGTCTCTGGCAACCAGTTCCGCATCCTGTCCGAGCTGAGCGGGAAATCTCTGGATGTACAGGACGGGTCCGACAGCGCCGGCGCCAATATTCAGCAGTGGGAATACCACGGGGGCGACAATCAGCTATGGCTGTTTGAAAACTAACCGCCGCTAACAAGTCTCCCTTCTCTCTATCACCTTGATGGGCCGCAATGCACACGCTGGCGGCCCTTCTTTCATCTGCCAAAACAGCGCAGCCCCAAGGTAACCAAAACCCCTAAGTCATTGATTTTTAGGGATTTACTCGACGTTCGAGTGCACGTAGGATAGTCGAACGTCAAAAAAATCCCGTATTTTGCGTTCGAATAACCGCAACCGGACGCCCGCCCGCAAGGCATTTGGCAAATTTCCTCCGTCGCCCACGTTGGCGGCCGAAAACAATAAACATGAGAGGAATACCGATGAAGAGACTGCACAAGCCTCTGGCGCTCTCCGTAGCGCTGGTGAACTCAGGCTTCGCCTATGCGCAGCAAGATGCGCAACAGGAGCCACTGAATACTCAGGTCGGCAGCCAGGACGTTTCCGCCCTGGAAGAAGTGGTCGTGACGGCCACCAAACGGGAGACCAATCTGATGGAAACCCCGATTTCCATCACCGCCTTTTCGCAGGAGAAACTGGACCGGGAAGGCCTGACCAATATCAAGGATATGGCACAAATGGTGCCGAACATGGAAATCTCCATGGATTCCTCGCAGACCGCACCGGTGGTCGCCATGCGCGGCGTGCGTTCCACTAATATCACCGAGCTGGGCGATCCTTCCGTCGGCCTGCACCTGGACGGTATTTACTCCCCCCGTCCCCAGGGCGCCATGGCGCTGATGTTTGATGTGGAGCGGGTGGAAGCCATGCGCGGCCCCCAGGGTACCCTGTTCGGACGCAACTCCACCGTGGGTAACGTCAATATCATTTCCAAGCGCCCGGACTTCAACGAGTTCGATGCGTCTGTCGGCATCGAGGCCGGCCGCTGGAATCACCAGCAGACCCGCGGCATGATCAATTTACCGGTGAGCGAGACCTTCGCCCTACGCGCCTCGTTCATGCAGGAAACCCGGGATTCCTACCTGGACGGCTACTACGATCCCAACCAGTGGGACGTGCGCTACCTGCCGGAAGAAGTCCAGAATGCGCCGGTCTACACCGGCGCCGATGAAGACCGCAGCCTGCGCCAGCGCGAACGCTGGGGCAGCGGTGAAGTCCAGGAACTGGTCAAGGCCGATCCATCCGACTTCTACAACAACTCTGACCAGTACGCCTTCCGTGTGAGTGCCCTGTGGGAGCCCAGCGAAACCCTGTCGTGGATGCTCGCCTATGAGCAATTCCAGGACGACAGCGCCGGCGGTGCCGACACACTCAATTGTGACATGGCCGCCCAGCGTATCCGCAAAGACGGCGATGGCAACTACCTGGATGCAGACGGCAATATTTCCGCCACACCGGTACCCGGTCAGCTGGGCTGTGAAAGCGTGTACGGCCCCGGTGCCGACGACTTTACCGTCAACGTCAGTGTGCCCGGTTTCCTCGACCTAAATATTGAATCCATTCGCTCCAACCTGAGCTGGGATCTCTCCGAAGAACTCGCGCTGGTGTACAACGCCGGCTGGTCAGAGCAGGTGCGCTCCCAGCATTCCGACCAGGATCGCGGTATCACCGGCTGGGACATGTCCATTTTCTTCCGCGACGCCACGTTTACCTCCCAGTCTCACGAGCTCCAGTTGCAGTCCACCGGCTCCGGTCCGCTGCAGTGGATCGCCGGCGCCTTCTACTTTGAAGAAGACAACAATATGCAAGGCGGCTGGATCAACAGTGGCGCCAATGCGGATTATTGGAACCAGCCCAATCGTACCCTCAAGTCCCAAGCCTTCTTTACCCAGGGCACCTACGCACTCACTGATCGGTTGAACGCTACAGTCGGTGTGCGCTACACCGAAGACACCAAGCAGGACGTGGGTGGCCGCAACATGGCCTGTAACGGCGATACCATCAACCCACAAACCGGCGAAGCCTGCTTCCCCGCCTGGGACCGCGACGCGTTCAATCAGCTGCCCACGGACTACTTCGACGACGCCGGTATCTACACGGCGGTCAGTGACAACCAGACCAAAGGCAGCTGGGATTTCACCAACTACCGTTTGGGCCTGGATTACATCGTCAACGACGACCTGATGGTATTCGGCTATGTCGCCAACGGCTTCAAATCCGGCGGCATCGGCGATGTCTTCGTGCAGTACGAACAGGACCCTGCCACCGCTGAATATCTCCTCGACGACAACGGTGATCGCATCATCAAAGAGCGTCACCGCAATACTTACGACCCTGAAGTCGTTACTACCTACGAGCTGGGCAGCAAAGGCACCTACCTGGATGGCAGCCTGAATGTGATGGCCACCCTGTTCTACAGCGATTACGAGGATATGCAGGCGGCCTCTGCCAAGGGTATCTTCCCCTACTATGTGGAAGAGCGGGCCGATGACACCGGTGAGCTGACCGGCGAAATCACCACCGAAACCCAAACCGTATTCCAGACCGACAATATCGGCACCGCCGTTATCAAGGGCCTGGAAGTGGAGTTTGACTGGGCACCCATCGAAAACGGCCGCTTCGACGGTTACGTCACCTGGCTGGATACCGAAATCACCAGCGATTTTATTTATCACTGGGATTTCGCCGCTACCGATCTGTTCGAAGTGGACCACGGAGCGGCCACCAACCCAGACAACGACGCCATGAAGGTCAATCTGAAAGGCAACGAGCTGGCGGCGTCACCAAAACTCAGCGCCAAGCTGAATTACACCCACACCTTCCGCTTCAACAATGGCTTTGCCATTGTCCCTCACCTTAGCTACTTCTGGCGGGACAAGTCCTACCACACCTTCCAGAACGTGGATAAACACTACGACGTTTTTGCCACAGAAACCCCGGGCGCGTTCAGCGATGTGCGCCCGGCATTCCACAGTGTAAACAGTACCCTCAAGCTGGAAGCACCGGACAACAAGTGGAATGTAGAAGCCTTTGTTTACAACCTCACCGACCAGAAAGAAACCTACTGGGCCGGTGGTGGCGACGGCGTAATCAAGGGCCCGGTTTCCATGCCGCGTTTCTACGGTATTCGCGGCAACTACAACTTCTAACCGCAATCGTCATCGTCGCTTGCCCTCACCACAGATGGTGGGGGCCTTTTTCCCCGCGCCTGTCTAACACAGGAAAGTGGCGCACAAGCGAATCGATGCCGGCATAGCAGTACCCGAAATCAGATTTACCAGAGTGAGCACCATGAAAAAGCACCCACTTACTGTCGGCGTTATGGCCGGGCTACTTTCTCTCGCGGCCACCCTGCCCCTGCAGGCCGCCAACGAGACCTCGAATTTCAGCACCCCCAGACAGCAGATGCTGCAACAGGAAGACATCGCGTCCCAGATCGAGCACCTGCTGGCGCAAATGTCCATTCACGAAAAAATCGGTCAGCTGGCCCTGCGCGACTGGGGCACCTTTGGTGCTTCGGACATGAAGTCAATCAAGCAGGCGGTGCGCGAGGGGCGCGTAAGTGGATTCCTGAACGTGAACTTCAGCGCTGTGGACAAGAATGCGTTTGAAGAACTGCAACGTATTGCGGTGGAAGAAAGCCCCCTCGGTATTCCTCTGCTATTCGGCCAGGACGTGATCCACGGTTATGAGACCATCTTTCCCATCCCCCTTGGCCAAGCCGCCAGCTGGAATCCGGAGCTGATCAGAAACGGCGCCCGCATCGCCGCCCAGGAAGCCAGCGCCGACGGCATCCGCTGGACCTTTGCTCCGATGATTGACATCAGCCGGGACCCGCGCTGGGGCCGGATTGCCGAAACCCTTGGGGAAGACCCGTTACTCACCTCCATTCTGGGTGTGGCCATGGTGGAAGGCTTCCAGACCAGTAACCTCGCCGATCCCACCAGCCTCGCAGCCTGTGGTAAACACTTCGCCGGCTACGGTGCGGCAGAGGGAGGACGCGACTACAACAGCGCCTATATTCCCGAACGCCTGCTGCGCGATATCTACCTGCCACCGTTCAAGGCGGGTATCGATGCGGGCATGCAGAGCATCATGAGTACCTACAGTACCCTTAACGATGTACCCGGCACCGGCAGCCCCTTCCTGTTCAAACAGATCCTCCGCGACGAATGGGGTTTTGACGGTTTCGTGGTGAGCGACTGGAATGCGGTCATGGAAATGGTGCCCCACGGGTTTGCCCGCGACGCCAGGCACGCGGCCAATCTCGCCGCCAACGCCGGCATCGATATGGAAATGCACACAGATACCTATGAGAAATTCCTGCCGCAACTGATGGATGAAGGGAAGTTCTCGGAAGCACAGCTGGATACCGCCGTTGCCAATATCCTGCGGGTAAAACTGCGCCTGGACCTGTGGAACCACCCCTACCCCCGCGCGCAATCCGAGGCCGAGCGCGAACAGATCATCCGCAGCGCGCAGTTCCTGGACGCAGCCAAAGAGGCCGCCAAAGAGACCTTCGTACTTCTGAAGAATGACAAAAAAGTACTGCCGCTGAAGAAAGGGCAGACCGTTGCGGTCATCGGTCCACTGGCAGAAGCCCCCCATGAACAGCTGGGCACCTGGATTTACAACGGTGACAAGAAACACTCCCGCACCCTGCTACCCGCTTTGCGCGCGATGGTCGGGGACGAAGGAGAGATCCTCTATGCAGCGGGTCTCGATTACAGCCGTGACATGAGCACCCGCGGCTTCAAAGCGGCCGTCAAAGCGGCCCGGAAAGCCGACGTCATCCTGTACGTGGGTGGTGAGGAGTCCATTCTTTCCGGCGAAGGCCACAGCCGCGGCGATATCCGCCTGCCCGGTGCCCAGGCCGAACTGGTGGCGGCCCTGGCCGAGACGGGCAAGCCCCTGGCCATGGTATTGATGGCGGGCCGTCCACTGCAGTTGGATGACACCCTGGAACAGGCCGATGCAGTGATGATGGCCTGGCACCCGGGCACCATGGCCGGGCCGGCACTGGCCGATGTGCTCTATGGCGAAACCTCGCCCTCCGGCCGTCTGCCACTCACCTGGCCGGTGGGTGCAGGTCAGATTCCCATCTACTACAACCACCTGGCAACAGGGCGTCCGGCCACCGATGATAACTATACCCGCATCGAGAAGATTGAACGCGAGGTGTTCCAGCACCAGCCGGGTAACTCCTCCAACCTGCTGGACTACGGGCACAAGCCCCTGTTCCCGTTCGGCTACGGATTAACCTACAGTGAATTTGAATATTCCGACCTGCAAGTGTCCAGCACCACTCTGGATGCCAATGGCCAGCTCAGTATTTCCGCCACCATCACCAACAGCGGCAGGACGACCGCCACCGAAACCGCTCAGCTGTACGTGCGCGATCTGGTGGGCAGCGTGTCGCGCCCGGTACGTGAACTGAAAGGGTTCGAGCGGGTCACCCTCGCCCCGGGGGAATCACGACGGGTCCAGTTCCATCTGACTGCCGAGGATCTGGCCTTTCACAACGCCCAGATGGAGCAAGTCATCGAGCCCGGCGAATTCCGCTTGTGGGTAGCGCCCGATGCCCAGTCGGGTCTGGAAAGTGGTTTCACCCTGCGCTGACGCTAACCCCCTAAACAGGCAACGTCTCACAGGTTGCTCCCTCCGTCCCACCGGTCGTCCCACCGATTGCCGGCGTGCTGCATAAACTGGGACGGATGGGGATCTCCAGTGGCGTCCAACTTTAGGTATTTTCCTAAAGTAGGACGCTTTTACGCCACCCACACGTCACTATTAAGACTGCCCCATTGCGGGTGCATCGATTACAAGAACAACCACTTACTCACAGACTCGGGCGGATACCAGCTACCCGATCACCGAAAATAAAAAATGCAGGAAGTAACCTATGCAAGCGATTGAGAACTCCGTCGATGGTATTCAGGGCACCGCCCAGAGCCATCAAGACGCCCCTCCCCTCCCCTTTATCGTGCTGATCTGTGGTGTCGCCACAATCGGTGGTTTTCTGTTCGGTTTCGACAGTGGCGTAATCAACGGCACCGTCACCGGACTGCAGCAGGCATTCAACTCCAATACCGCGGGTACCGGTTTCAATGTGGCCTCCATGTTGCTGGGCTGTGCGGTGGGTGCCTTTTTTGCCGGGCGCCTGGCCGACCGCTGGGGGCGCAAAACCCTACTGCTGATTTCCGCCGTATTTTTTATTTTAAGCGCATGGGGTTCTGGTATCGCCACCAGTTCGCAGGAGTTCGTGATTTATCGAATCATTGGGGGGCTGGCCGTGGGTGCCGCCAGCGTTATGTCGCCGGCCTATATCAGTGAGATCGCCCCGGCGGCGATTCGTGGGCGCCTTATCACGATCAACCAGATCGCCATTATTTCCGGCCTGTTCGCGGCATTTATCAGCAATTATTGGCTGGCCAATACCGCCGGCTCAGCCGTGAACGAATGGTGGATGGGCTTTACCGCCTGGCGCTGGATGTTCTGGATCGAAATTGCCCCCGCGACCCTTTTCTTCCTGGCCCTGCTGCTGATTCCGGAAAGCCCGCGCTACTTGGTGCTATCGAAGCAGACGGCCCGTGCCCGCGAAGTCCTGAGCAAACTGTACGGCGAAGCCGCAGTGAGCGAAAAACTGGACAGCATTCACCAGTCCGTTGCTACTGATCACCGCCCGCGTATGTCAGACCTGCTGGAAAGTGCCGGTCAACGGGCCGGTAAGGTGCGCAAGATCGTGTGGGTGGGTATCGGCCTGGCGGTTTTCCAGCAATTGGTGGGGATCAACGTCGTCTTCTATTACGGCGCTGTACTTTGGCAGGCGGTCGGTTTCTCCGAGTCCGACGCGCTGCTGATCAACATCATCTCCGGGGGTGTGAGTATCGCGGCCTGCTTGATCACCATGACATTGATCGACAAGATCGGCCGCAAACCGCTGCTGCTGGTGGGCTCCATCGGCATGGCGGTCACTCTTGGGCTGGTGGCCTTTGCTTTCGCAAATTCTTCCCTGGTAGACGGCAAATTGCAGCTTTCCCAGAGCATGGGCCTGCTGGCACTGATCGCGGCCAATGCCTACGTGTTCTTCTTCAACGGTTCCTGGGGCCCGGCCATGTGGACCATGCTCGGTGAAATGTTCCCCAACCAGATCCGCGGTTCCGGCCTGGCGGTTTCCGGTCTGGCGCAGTGGGTGGCCAACTTTGCCATCACCATGACCTTCCCGATCATGCTGACCGGCATCGGCCTGGCAGGTGCCTACGGCATCTACACCCTGTTCGCCCTGCTTTCGGTGGCTTTCGTACTGTACATGGTGCACGAGACCAAGGGCTTGGAACTGGAACAGATGCGCGGCTAACCCGCATCCCAAAAAACCCGCTGCACGGGTATTCGGGCAGCGGGTCTCTGATTACGCAATCGACAGCTTTATCTCCCTCCATCCAACGCTGGATGACACCTTGGCTGAATCGGCACGGAAGCCACCTTATCACTGCACGGATGCAGTTTTTTCCGGCAGGCTCTGCCCGCGGAGCGCGTTCTTGCGGTATTCCGTCGGTGTCATACCCACCAGTTTCTTGAAGAAAGCATTGAATGTGGCCTTAGTGTTGAAGCCACTGTCCAGCAGGATATCCATGACCGTGAGATCCGCGCAGTCCGGGTCACCCAGCTTGTTTTTAGCCTCTTCAATCCGATACTGATTAACGAACTCAAAGAAATTCCGCTCAAAATGGCGGTTGATGGTGCTGGATACGCTGCGTTTGGGCACGTCCAGCTTGCTGGCCAACTGCTCCAGGGTAAGCGAGGGTTCCAGGTAAGGCTTTTCTGACTCCATAAATCCGGCGATACGATCCGCCAACGCGGTGTCCACCACCGGCTTGACCTCTTCCGCTATCTCCCCCGCATCGTTGTCTGGAACAAGCGCCTCGCCCCCGTCCTGCTTGCGATCGATCCCCTCGAACATGGACGCATAGCTGAGGCTGAAGAAGATCATCGCGCTGATCAGGATAAATACCGTGTAATTGCTGGCCAGCCCCATGATCCGGAAGTCCACCGGCACGTCGGTTTGTGCAGCCAGAGTCAGGGCAACATTGACCAGCACCGCCCAACCACGCAGCAGCACAAAGCCCCACACCAGAATCAGCAGCCATTTGAAATCGATGCGCTCCACATTGGAGTAGGTATCGCGCATCTGGCGCCGACAGTTGCGAATTTCGATTAGACAGAAGACCCCGAACAGCAGGCGCAATGACTCCCGGCCAAAGCCGATAATCAGGTTCACCAGGGTTTCCCCGTAGGGGGTATACCCCTCCAGCATGGCAATTTTGGTGGCGCTATCGAAGCGGAAATAGGTGAAATACTCGTACAGGGCGTAACCGAGAAATGGCAGCAGATACACCAGATCCGAACGGGCCGGACGGTAGTTCTTATAGATCAGCGAGCGGGTGTACCACAGCAGTACCGGCCCCTCCAGCCAGTAGGCGAAGCCGAACACATAAAACAGATTCGGCGAGGTATCGATCGCCCATTGGCGCACACCGGCCCCATAGCTGATCAGCGTATCCATCGGGATCATGGCCTGGGTGACCAGAAATGCGGCCAACAACAGGAAGCTGAATTTTTGCTCACTGCGTACCGCCGTTAGCAGCAATGCGAATAGCAGGCACTGGTAACTCGTCATCATCAGGACGATGTCGTGGACGTTAAACAGAAGGATATCCATCGGAGGGGCGCTTCTCTCGGTATTGTTATTGTCTGCTTTTTAAGGCAGAGGCGATTGTCCCATAAGCCCAGGAGGCAACCGCAGTATTTTGAGGGGAGACTACCAGAATGTTTAAATAACAGCCAGAATGGCGCCATAATCAACGTAAGACTTTATGCATACCCGGTATTTGGACGTTCAATTTTGTGCAAATGTCCTAAGTGAGACGACTCGCAGCGCGCTCAGCCGTCAGTATTCTCGGGAGACTGAGAAGTACTCAATCTGACGACCAAGAAATAATCACAAACATAAAAAAGGAGTGCCAGCGATGGTGCGATTCAAGCGAGATCAACTGGCTGTGGCTGTGACCGCAGTTCTGGCTGGGTTCATCAGCAACGGGGTTCTAGCCCAATCCGACGAGGAAGCTACAACGTCACAAGCCCTGGAGGAAGTGGTAGTCACCGTTGAACGCCGCGAGCAGACCTTGCAAAGCGTCGCCGGTGTCGCCCAGTCCTTCGATCAGGACAGCCTCGACCGACTCGGTGTAGGTACCAACTTCCAGAACCTGCAAAACGTGGTTCCCGGCCTCAATATTGCCGATCAGGAAGGCAACATGGAAATCTACATCCGCGGTGTAGGTTCCAGTAACAATACCGAGCTGGGCGATCCGGCCGCCGCCACTCACCTCAACGGCGTGTACATTCCGCGCCCCCGCGGTGTTGGCGCCATGTTCTACGATATTGCCCGGGTCGAAGTGAAGAAAGGCCCCCAGGGCACCCTGCGCGGACGCAACGCCACCGCCGGTACCCTCAACATTGTGGCCAACCGTCCGGACCTGGACGACACCAGTGCGGACCTTGAAGTCTCCGCTGGCAACTTCAACAACTTCGGCGCCCGCGGTTCCGTGAATCTGCCGGTCACCGATACCTTCGCCCTGCGCCTCGCCGGTTACACCGAGCAACACGACCCCTACTTCAGCAACGCCAGCGCCAACAGCGCACTGGATGCCGCCGGCAGTGAAGACGTCCAGTCCTTCCGTCTCTCGGCTCTGTGGGAAGTGGGCGAGGACACCACCCTGTATGTGGTGGCCGACCAGACCCAGGAAGGCGGCACCGGCTACCCCGGCGCCCAGATCAAGCAGGCGCTGCAGTCGGGCTACGATTTCGATGACCTGGACGACCCGCGTGCGGTGCTCTATCGCGGCACCGAGGGGGACCTGGATTCCACCCACACCGGTATTATGGCCGTGCTGACCCACGCCTTTGACGGCTTCTCTGTCGAGCTGTCCAGCAGCTACCGGGACCTGGATTTCAAGCAGACCAACGCCTCTAACGACGGCGTTTACTACCCTGGTCACGATGACGTCAACCAGGAGAACTACAGCACCCAGTACTGGGACACCCAGTCCGAGTCTGTGGTCAACGAGCTGCGCTTCTTCTCCAACGGCGACGGCGCACTGTCCTGGACCGCGGGCATCTTCCAGTTCGACGAAGACCAGCAAGCGGGCCTGATGAGCCTCACCGATGTTGCCGGAATCGAAAACTGGTACAACGCCACTGAATGGGTCATGCCCGATGTGGATGGTTCCTCCCTCGCGGTGTACGCCGATGTCTCCTATGACTTCACGGAACAGCTGACCGGTTTTGCCGGTATTCGCCGCACCGAGGAAGAGAAATACCGCTACGGTACCGGTGGCAACTACGGCTTTGGTTTCTGGGCCGGAGAGAACCGCCCCGAATCCATCCGCTGGGGCAGCCCCGGTTTCGTCTATGACGGGCTCGCCCGCGACGAGTATGACCTGAGCAAGATCGATGCACTGAGCTATCTGCTGTCCGGCATCAAAAGCTTCGGCGTCGACGACAACTTCGATGAAATCGCCGTGTGCCTGCAGGACAGCGACAGCTGCGCCTTTGGTTCCGACATGGAAGGTGGCTACTATGGCCCGCAACAGCAGGAAGGCTCCTACGAGGAAGACTATGTCGACTTCCGAATCGGCGGTACCTACCAGCTGACCGAAGACAATATGCTGTTTGCCAGTGTTGCCTCCGGTCACAAGTCCGGCGGCTTCAACGACAGCCTGGTGGACCCCAATGGCGACCTGATCGCAGTCCCCTACGCACCGGAAAAACTGGTGATGTATGAAGTGGGCAGCAAGAACGAACTCACCCTGGGTAATGTGCCCACCCGACTGAATGCTTCCGCGTTCTTCTACGACTACACCGACCAGGTGTTCCAGATGATTGTGGCCACTGCAGACGATGAGGGCGCGAGCTCCCTGCAAAACCGCAATATCGCGGACTCCGAAATCACCGGTCTGGAACTGGAAAGCAAATTCCTGCTGCCGGCCGACCTGATGCTGGATATGACCGCCCTGTGGCTCAATGCGGAAATCAAGGAAGGCACCATGGCGGATACCCGCCAGGGCTGGGGTACCGACCTGCCGATCGTGGATATTTCCGGCAAGCGCTTGCCGCAGGCTTCGGAATTCACCATGACCATGGCTCTGTCTCAACAGCTGGATACCTCCGCCGGTACCTTCGACTGGTCTGTTTCCGCCATGTACCGCAGTGATTACTACCTGAGCATCTGGAACAACACCGACTACGATCTGGTAGACGGTGAAACCGTGATCGGTAGCGATCCAGATTACGCGGACCACGTAGATGGATACGTGAATGTAGATGCCGGTATTGGCTTCACCGATAACTCCGGTAAATACCGCGTTGAACTTTATGGGGCCAATTTGACCGACATAACCGTCTCTAATAAGGGAATCATTGATCACGGCAACAATATTAGATTCACCAACCTGCCGCGCACCTATGGCGCGCGCTTCAAGGTGAATTTCTAAGCGGTTGCTGTACTCCGGGCTCGCTTTTATTGCGCGGCGAGCCCGGTTCATGACTCCCTGCTCTCTCGACGTGTAAGAAACACACGTTTCACATGTAGTGATTGCGGGGGCCTTGATCACCCTTTCTCAAGGCCCCCGCCTTTTTTGAATTAGCGACGTTCCGCACCGGATCCGTTACGGAGTGCCCATGTCTTACCTGAAATCCCTGTCAGCAAGCATCATGCTGGCAACGGTCCTTACTGCCTGCAGCGAGCCTGAAAACAGCTCCGATAACGCCACCCATACACCGCAGGCGACGGACAGTCATCCGACACAAAGCGAAAATTATTCCCTGGAAAACTGGCCAAAACTGACCCCGGCTTTCCCCAAAGATGAAAAACTCGAAGCCCGTATTGCTGACCTCCTGTCGCAAATGACGCTGGAAGAAAAAGTCGGCCAGATGATGCAGGCAGAAATCAAATCCATCACGCCGGAAGAAGTCAAAAAATACCATATCGGCTCCATTCTTAACGGCGGCGGCACCTTCCCCAATAACGACAAGTTCGCCACCCCCGACGACTGGCGCCAACTGGCCGACGCCTACTATGCAGCCTCCATGGATACCTCGGACGGCGGCGTTGCCATCCCGATCATCTGGGGCAGTGATGCTGTGCACGGCCATAACAATGTCATTGGCGCAACCCTGTTTCCGCACAATATCGGCCTCGGCGCCGCGCGCGATCCGGAACTGATCCGCCGCATAGGTGAAGCCACCGCCCGCGAAGTGGCGGTCACCGGTGTGGACTGGACCTTTGCCCCCACCATCGCCGTGGTGCGCGACGACCGCTGGGGCCGCACTTTTGAAAGCTACTCCGAAGACCCGGAAATCGTCGCCGCTTACGCGCGGGAAATGATCAAGGGTATTCAGGGTGATAAAAACAGCGAGGAATTTCTCGACGGACGCCATCTGGTTTCCGCCGCTAAACATTTTGTCGGCGACGGTGGCACCACCCGTGGAATTGACCGCGGCGATACCCAGGTGAGCGAAAAAGAATTGGCAGAGATTCACGCTGCCGGCTACTTCACCGCACTGGAATCCGGTGTGCAATCGGTGATGGCCTCTTTCAACAGCTGGAACGGCAAGCGCCTGCACGGACATAAATACCTGCTGACCGACGTTCTCAAAGAACGCCTCGGTTTTGACGGCTTTGTGGTAGGTGACTGGAATGGCCACCGCTTTGTGGATGGCTGCACCATCGACAGCTGCGCTGCCGCCGTCAACGCCGGCCTGGATATGTTCATGATCACATCCGAGTGGAAAGCGCTACTGGAAAACACCCTTGCCCAGGTCAAGAGTGGGGAGATTCCCATGAGCCGCATCGACGATGCGGTCAGCCGTATCCTGCGGGTGAAAATCCGTGCGGGGCTGTTTGAACGGGATCGCCCACTGGCGGGTAAAAACGGTATTCTCGGCAGTGCGGAGCACCGCGCCATCGCCCGCGAAGCGGTGCGAAAATCCCTGGTACTGCTGAAGAATAATGATCAGTTACTACCTGTTGATGCACGCAAGAAAATTCTGGTGGCCGGTGACGGTGCCGACAACATCTCCAAACAGAGCGGCGGCTGGACCATCTCCTGGCAGGGTACCGGAAATACCGATGAAGACTTCCCGGGAGCCACGTCTATCTATACCGGAATCGAACAGGCCGTAGAGGCTGCCGGCGGTCAAGTAGTATTGCGCGAAGACGGCACGCTCCTACCCGCCGACTTCGGTGGTGAAAAGCCCGATGTGGCCATCGTCGTTTTCGGTGAAGATCCCTATGCGGAATGGCACGGAGACCTGGCCAGTATCGAATTCCAGCTGGGCAGCAAACAGGATCAGGAACTGTTACAGAAGATCAAAACCCAGGGTATTCCGGTTGTCAGTGTATTTCTTTCCGGTCGCCCCCTGTGGGTGAACAAGGAGTTGAACCTTTCTGACGCATTTGTCGCTGCCTGGTTGCCAGGCTCGGAAGGTGCCGGAGTCGCAGATGTTCTTCTCACTGACGGCAACGGCAAAAAGCGCCATGACTTTACCGGCCGCCTCTCCTTCAGCTGGCCGGAGCTGGTACACCAGACCGTCATCAACCGTGACGACGAAGACTATGCACCGCTCTTCAGCTATGGCTACGGTCTCGATTACGCCAGCGATGTACAACTGGCCAACAATCTCAACGAAGACGGTGAATCCTACGTGGATGGCGCACTGGAAGACGCCTGGTTAATGGTGTCCCGTCCCCAGGCGCCCTGGAAACTGTTTATTGCCGATGGCAAACAGGAACCGGTATGGGTCAGCGGCAACCTCGCCAGCAGTGCAGATGACAATATCACCGTCGCCTCTATTGACATGCTGTCTCAGGAAGATGCGCGCGCATTGACCTGGAAAGGCCTGCGCGCCGGCAGCGTGGTACTGGAAACCCAGAAGCCCCAGGACCTCAGCCGTTACCTCGATGAAGGCGCCGCACTGACCATGGATATCCGTATGGACCAGGCACCGGATGCCCCGGTCTTCGCAAAGATTTCCTGCGCCGGCGAGGAATGCAATGGTGCCTTGCCTCTGCAAAGTACGCTTCAGGCCCTGCCACAGGGAGACTGGTCCCAGGTCACCATCGACCTGCAGTGCTTTGCCAAGGCCGGGGCGGATTTCTCGAAAGTCTCCCAGGGTCTGTCCCTGCACAGTGAGGGCAAACTGGCCATGGCTGTGGCCAACATCAAGTTTGTGCCCGGCGCGGCAGAACAGGCACAGATTCGCTGCGGGAGCTGAGCGCCATGCTGCAAGAACGCATCGGAAATCTGCCGTTCATCGTGGGACTCGCTGCCGCGCTGACAGCCGCAAGCGCCAGCGCGGAGCCCTCCAGTATCCAGCTGAGCAGGGACAAGCTCTCACTGGTACTGGATCCCGCCTACGGCGGGAGAATCACGGAGCTCCGTTACGGGGACAAAGATCTGTTGTCGCTGGCCGAGCCCAGCGGCAACAACTTCGGCTCCACCTTCTGGCTCAGTCCGCAATCCCTGTGGCAGTGGCCACCGGTGCCCGAGCACGATCACCAGCCCTACTCGGTCATTACGCAGGAGGATGATTCCGCAAGCCTCGCCAGTGCTGCCGGTGCGGGGGCCAAGGTGCACAAAACCGTATCAGTCGAAAGTGACCAGCATATCGCTGTGCACTACCGCATAGATGCCGAACAGGATTTTCCGGAGGTCGCAGCCTGGGAGATTACCCGCGTCCCCAACCGCGGGCTGGCATTTGCCCCGGTCAATGCCGACACGGTCAAAACCGTGCGTGGAGAAGTGGCCTACACCCTGGACAAGGACACACTCTGGCTTCCTCTCAACGAAGGTGCGCCATTGGTCGAAGGTAAGGTCATCGCCAATGGCAGTGAGGGCTGGCTGGCCTACGTGGTAGATCAACTGCTCTACCTCAAAATCTACTCTCCTGTGGCTGCCGCAGAGATGGCCACGGGAGAAGGAGATATAGAACTTTATCTGAGCGGTGAATCTCCCTATCTGGAACTGGAGGTGCAGAGTGCAGCACACCAGCTCCGACAGGAAGAAGTCTTGTCCTGGACAGTGAACTGGCTGGTAGTGCCGCTTCCGGAAGCGCTCGCGGTACACACTGGTTCACCCGCACTGCTGGAATTTGTTCGCAACCAGATCAGGGAATTCTCCCGCCACTGACCCCATTTCAGACGGCCCCAGAAGGGCCGTATCGATTTACTCTCCTCGTCATCTCGACATCCTGAGTAGCTTCTGCCGCGGACATCCGCGGCTTTTTTGCGCGTGAAGCTCTTTCCCCCAGGACCCGATCCCACCACCGGCTTGAGTGAATGTCATCGGGTACAGTCATGCCGGCAGGCAACGCTTCGAACTAACCAGTCACAAATAGTCAAGTACTTTGTACTCCGCAAACTGTGCGAAATTGTGACGAAGTGCTAAATTTGGCGACCAATTGCCTTCGGTAACGGACCAAACAATATAAGAGGTATCCCGCAATGGTTCAGTTAGTCGTCGATTCCGGCTGTGATTTACCGGACGAATTCCTGCGCAAATACGGTGTTCCCGTATTGCCGCACCGCGTCAGCGTGGGGAAAGACACCTTTGGCGATCAGCGCAACCCTGCGCAAATGAGCCATTTCTATTCCCGCTCCCTGGTCGATCGCTCCCGGGTGGTGAATTCCGGGCCCGCCGGCGAACCGGAAATCGAAGAGGTGATCAGTAAACTGATCCGCCAGGGCCACAAGGACATCGTCATTCAGACCATCAACGCCGCCAACAGCCCCACATACGCCAACGCGGTCGCAGTCGCGAAAAGACTGAGCGGAGATACCGTTGAGATTCATACCGTCGATTCACACACCCTATTTTCCGGGCAGGGTTTGCTGGCCCTCTACACCCTATCGCTTATCCAGAAAGGTCTCACTGGTGCCCAGGTAAAATCCCGCACCGAGGAATTCGGCCGCAAGATTGCCGGCTACGCCGCAATCCAGGATGTGTACTACCTCCGTGAACGCGGCCGGCAGAAAAACGAAAAAAGCGTAAGCTGGTTGAAGGCCTTTATGGCGCGCTCACTGGATCTGCACCCGATCATTTCCATGACCTACCAGGGCTCCGCCGTAGCCGATACGGTGAAAACTTTCGATGGTAGTACCCACCGGCTGTTTCAGATCGCCGAAGAAAAGATGGCCGCCAACGCACTGTTGATGCCCGCCGTGGTGGTCAGTATCGCTGGGCCACTGGAACAGTTGGAGAATATACCGGGTTTCAAGTCCTTCCTCGAAACCGCGGCAAAACACAAAGTAAAGGTTTATCGTTCGGTGATGAGCCTGTCCGGGGGAATCAACCTGGGGCCTGGCACCGTAGCATTGGCCATTGCCGCCAAGTAAACCGCCGCCCAACGCCTTCTACTGATTTCCTGCCGCTGCGTGGCGTCTATTGCACGGTAAACGCTGTCGATAGCGCCACTCAGTCATCAATTTCCATTTCGTGGTGGTCCACCGCGACACACGAAAACAATTATTGCCCGCTACATCTAGACTGAGGAAAGCTGTTTTACAACTGACCGAAATTGGTGAATAAGATGTACCGCGGTTTCGCTCCATCGCTCATGTTCATTGTGGCCACACTTACATCGCTCGTCAGCAGCGATACCCTCGGCGACGCCGACCTCGCCAAAAAACTCAGCAATCCGGTATCGGATCTGATCAGTGTTCCATTCCAGAACAACTGGGACAACCGCGTCGGCCCGGTGGATGGCGGGCGAAGATACACCTTGAATATCCAGCCGGTGATTCCGGTTTCCATCAATGAGGAATGGAACCTGATCAGTCGCACCATCCTTCCGGTGATGAATCAGGAAGATATTTTCCCCGGAAGCGGCGATCAGACCGGCCTCGGCGACACCACGCAAAGCCTGTTTTTCTCGCCCAAAGCTCCCACCGCGGGAGGTATTATCTGGGGGGTGGGCCCGGTTTTCCTATTGCCTACAGGTAGCGAGCCACTATTGGGTACCGAAAAATGGGGCGCCGGCCCAACCGGCGTCATCCTGAAGCAGACCGGCCCCTGGACCATTGGAACACTCGCGAATCACATTTGGTCTTTTGCCGGTAACGACAACCGCACCGATGTGAACAACACCTTTGTGCAACCGTTTCTTGCATACAACACCCCTAAATCCTGGACGTTTACATTGCAGACCGAATCCACTTACAACTGGGAAACCGAGCAATGGAATGTGCCAGTACATTTTTTGGTGGCCAAAGTATTCAAGGTGGGAAAGCAGACCTATCAGATACAGGCTGGGCCGCGCTACTACGCGGAAAGCCCACCAGGGGGCAGCCACGACTGGGGATTCCGACTCAACTGGGTAATGCTGTTTCCCAAATAATCTTGATCGGCGATATCAGGCTCACTCTACTCAATACTTCGCTACGTCCGTACCCAGAGGGAATTGGCTATGAAGCGCGAACATACGTCATTCAAATCTCGCATTCATAAATTAACACCGCTGGCCCTTGCTATAGCCGCTTCCTCACCGGCACATGCCGGCGGATTACTACTGTGGGAGATTGGCACGCCGACACTCGGCACAGCGAGCGCCGGCTGGGCAGCGATGCCAGAAGACGCCGCTACGGCATTTACCAATCCAGCGGGTACCGTATGGCGCGAGACGACAGAAGTACGCGTGGCGGGCCAGGCGCTCTACGGTGACATCGGCTTCACCAATGGCGGAGAAACCAATGTGCCCGGCAACGACGGCGGCAATCCGGTGAAATGGTTTCCTGGTGGCGGCGCCCACGCCGCCGGAGTATTTTCAGATCGCCTGGGCTGGGGTCTGGCCATGACGGGCAACTTTGGCCTCGGCCTGGATTACAACGACGACTGGGCCGGCCGGCGCTTTGTACAGGAATCCGACCTGATCGGAATGAGCCTGATCCCCTCGCTCAGCTGGAAAATTAACGACTGCCTTTCCATTGGCGCAGGCGTTAACATCATGGGCGCGTTTTTTGAATATGTTTCTGCGCCGCGAGCCGGGATTCTTCCCGACGATGCCCACCTCAAATACGAAGATATCGACGTAGGGTATGGCGGAAACATTGGAATTATCTACCGTCCGGTAGAATCTACAACCTTTGGTATCACCTATACCTCGAAAGTGGATCTTACCTTCAAAGACAACCTCCGCTTGAGTGGATTCGGCCCCATCCTTGAACCGGCAGTAGAAAGACTCAATGGCGCTCGTACAACAATCGATATGACAGTACCGGCAACGGTAACCGCGAGCCTGCAGCAAAAACTTAGCCCGGCCACAACGCTGTACGCCAACCTGGGCTGGCAGGACTGGTCCGAGTTTGCCGGAATGGAACTGGCACTGGACAACCCGAATCAGTTGTCGGTATTTGTCGACCAGGGATACAAGGATACCGGTCACTTCGCCCTGGGAGTGAGACATACTGTTTCCCAAGGATTCCTGCAGGGATGGAACCTGTCCACCGGTTTCGCTTATGACAACTCCATGCAGAACGACTCCAACCTCACCGCCAATCTGGTCACAGGCAAAGCCTATCGGTTTGGCCTGGGGGCCGGGAAAATGCTGTGCCCCGGCGTAACCATGGACATCGGTTACACCATGCTCTGGTCCGGTGATATCGATATTGATCAGACTGGCCGCCCGCCGTTCAGCCCCAGGCTCGAGGGAAGTTACAAAGATACCTCACTGCAGTTTCTTGGCGGGTCCGTGCAATTCGAATTCTGAATAGCGCGTGGAAACGGAAGGAAACATTCAGAGTAACAAGGAAGTAAACATGAAATTTCCGAGATTAAAACCGCCATTTACCCTGCTTATAAGCGTCTGCGTAACTGCACTTGCAGTTCCCTCCGCGATGGCACAAAACGCCGCAACGGAAACCACCCAAAAATCCAACGCGGCAGTACAGTCACAGCTTCCATTCAACAACAAACAGGATTTCAAAGACGTTAAAAAAGGATTTATCGCTCCACTACCAGACAACGGAGTCATCAAAGATGACAAAGGACAGACAGTTTGGGACCTAAGCGCCTACGCATTTGCTCAGGGGAAAGAGGCACCTGATACGGTGAACCCGAGCCTGTGGCGGCAGTTGCAATTGCTCTCAGAAGGTGGACTCTACGAAGTAACACCGAGAATTTATCAGGTTAGGAGTGCGGACCTCTCAAATATCACGTTTATCGAGGGTGACAATGGGATTATCGTTATGGATCCATTGATCTCCGCAGAGACGGCAAAAGCCTCCCTCGACCTGTATCGAGAGCATCGCGGCAACAAGCCTGTGGTTGCTGTGATTTACACCCATAGCCACGTTGACCACTATGGCGGTGTACGCGGCATTGTCGATGAGGCGGATGTAACATCCGGCAAGGTTAAAATCATTGCGCCTGCGGGTTTCCTCGAAGAGGCTGTCAGTGAAAATGTCTTTGCCGGCAATACCATGGGACGCCGAGCGTCTTACATGTACGGCAATCTCTTGCCGAAAGACCCAAAAGGGACACTGGGAACTGGCCTGGGGTTGGGTACTTCTCCGGGCACCGTTACCATCATTCCGCCGACGGATACCGTCACCAAAACAGGACAGCAGATCAAGGTAGACGGGCTTACTTTCGAGTTCCTGATGGCCCCGGGAACCGAAGCCCCGGCGGAAATGCATTTTTATATTCCCGAACTGAAAGCAGTGACAGCGGCGGAGAACGCCACACATACTCTACACAACCTGTACACTCTCCGGGGCGCCAAGGTTCGAAACGCAAAAGCATGGGCCAACTACCTGAATGAATCGTTACAACGCTGGGGAGACAAGGCCGAAGTACTATTCGCGCCACACCACTGGCCGACCTGGGGCAACGAGCATGTGGTTGATCACCTAAAGAAACAGCGCGATCTGTACAAATATCTGAATGACCAGACCCTGCGGATGGCAAACCAGGGCTTCAACATGGTCGAGACCGCAGAGATGATGGAGCTCCCCCCGGAGTTATCCCAATACTGGGCAAACCGCGGCTACTACGGTAGCGTCAGCCACGATACCCGTGCCGTATGGAACTACTACCTGGGGTTTTTCGACGGTAATCCGGCCCGTTTGTACCCGCTCCCTCCCACAGAAGCCGGTAAAAAATTCGTGGAATATATGGGCGGTGCAGACAGCGTTCTGCAAAAAGCCCAAAAGGATTATGATGCTGGCAACTACCGCTGGGTAGCGCAGGTACTGGATAATCTGGTTTCCGCACAGCCGGAGAATCAGAAGGCAAAAAATCTGCTCGCCGACGCGTTGGAGCAGATGGGATACCAGCAGGAGAATGGACCATGGAGAAACTTTTTCCTCAGTGGTGCAAAAGAACTCCGCGAAGGCGTTAAGAAATTGCCAGTACCGGTTACTGCGAGTCCGGATACCATTGCCAATATGCCCATAGAAATGTTTTTCGACTTTCTTGGTATTCGTTTAAATGGGCCAAAAGCCGCTGGTAAGAAAATGGCGTTCAATATTTCACTCCCCGATATCAAGGGCAACTACGCACTGATGCTGGAAAATGGAGTTTTGAACTACGGGCCTCCCGTCGACAAGCCCGATGCCACAGTGACCATCAACCGCAGCTCTCTGGATGATGTAATCATGGGCACTGCAAAAATTGACGATAAAGTCAAAGACGGCTCTGCCAAGCTCGGTGGAGATGGGGCCAAGTTCAAGGAATTCCTGGGTATGCTCGATACGTTTGAATTCTGGTGGAACATATCCACCCCCAATCCACGCCCCAAAAGCTGAGGGCTGGCGAATCACCGATTTTTCTGCGAATCGGGCCCGCAGGTGTGTTACCGGCGGGCCCTTTTTAACCACCTAGATTTGTGATTCTATCGGTAGTCGCGACAGCAGGCGGGCCAGCAACCGTTGCCACCACCGGGTCTCCGGCTCGTGCGTTACCGTCAGATTCTCGCTCTCTGCGGTCCAGCGAATATCCCCCCCCTCATCCAGAGATAATTGCCAAGCTGCATCCGGCCCGGTCCAGGTATCAAATAACTCGTTCAACTGTCGATTGATTTGCCGGTTTTCAATCAGCACGCCAATTTCCGTATTCTGGATAATCGAGCGGCTGTCGAGATTGATCGAGCCGACGAACGAGCGGTCATCATCCAATACGAAGGTTTTGGCATGCAGACTTGCGCGGGACTTGCCTTTGAACCAGTGCAACCGCTGCTTCTGTTCTGCTACCGGGCGTAATTCCCACAGGTTAACACCGGCGCGCAACAGGGGTTTGCGGTAGCGCGAATAAGCGCCGTGCACCACCGCTACATCATTGGTGGCAAGGGCATTGGTCAGAATATCCACCTGTACCTTGGCATTCTGCAGGGCGGAAAATAAATCCACACCGGGTATACCGGGAATCAGATACGCATTGGTGATACGCACTTTCTGCTGACACTGTCTGAGCGTTTTTTCCAGTTTCGAGCCGGGATACTCACTCACCGGGACGCTCGCCCGGTCAATGGCCTTTCGCGGAGGATCGGCAAACAGTGTTCCCTTCCCCCAGAGAAACTCAATGGCACCGGTTTTAAGTTTTTCAGCCAGATCGGATTTTTCCAGCGCGCGGCTGAATTCCGATTCCCGCTCACCCGCGAGATAGTCGCTTACGCGGTCCCTTAACCCATCCAGCGAACAGGTCTGATCATTGGCTAGTGCCAGCTCCGTTACCGGAATCGCGACTTCACTGTTCCAGTAGTCATCAAAAATATCTGAGGCCTCTTTCACCACAGCGCCTACTGCAACGATATCTACATCGAGAAATTCGGTTTCTGCTTTAGAAAAATAGCCATCGGCAATATTACGCCCACCGGTAATGGCAACCTGCCCATCACACACCAACAGCTTGTTGTGCATACGGTGGTTTATGCGCCCAAAATTCAAAAGCTGCTCAAGTCCACGGCGAAAACCACTGCGGCCTTCTACCGGGTTGAACACCCGGATCTGCATATTGGGGTGGCTCTCCAGCGCAAGAATCCAGGGATTGGTGACCCGTGTTCCAAGGTCGTCAACCAACAGTCGAACGCGCACGCCACGGTCAGCGGCCTGCAGCAATAAACCGGTAAGGATTCGCCCCGAGCTATCGTCACTGTATATGTAATATTTCAGATCCAGGGAAACACCGGCTTCTTTGACCAGTGCCGCGCGTGCGACAAATGCCGACAAACCATCGTGTACCAGGTGAAAGCCGGATTGATCCTTGTCGTGAGACGCGATTTCTTCACGCAGGCCACGAGCGAGCTCTGTGCCTCGTGCCGGGTCCAGGGCCGACGAATCCGGCCCGGCGTCATATTTGGTCGTTGAGGAGTCACTCATAGGCGATGACACGGCAGAGTCCGGGGTTCCCGACTAGTCTAGCCGGTTCAAAGCGCCCTCACACCGGGTTCGTAACAGTGGCCTCCAGTTTCCGGTCCCCGGCACGCAGTGGTGGATAGAAATTGAGAAATTCATCTTCCAGCTCCCCCTTTAGTAATATCTTTCTGTCGCGCTCATAGTCATTGAGCAAACGCCACGGGTAACGGGTGCCCTGACGCGGCAATATTCCATCGGCACGTTCCACATATCCTGACTGCAGTGCAGCCATTACCGATTCTTCCGCCTTACAGCCCTCGCGGTCGATGGGGATGAATACACCCAGTTTACGTTCCTGCAGATGATTTAACAGGCGACAGATATAGCCTGCGGAGATATCGGACTTCAGTGTCCAGGCGGCGTTGGTGTAGCCGAATACCCAGGCCATATTCGGTACGCCTTCCATCAACACCCCTTTGTACGTCAGGCGATTGCGCATATCCACATGTTCGCCATCTACGGTCAACGCCATGCCGCCAAGCAACTGAAGTCTGAGGCCGGTAGCACTCACCACAATATCCGCATCCAGTACCTTGCCAGATTTCAGTTGGATACCACTCGTGGTGAAAGTGTCGACTGTGTCGGTCACAACCGTTGCCCGGCCAGCCTTGATCGCTTCAAACAGGTCGCCATCCGGTACCGCGCATAGCCGCTGGTCCCAGGGTTGATATTCGGGAGTGAAGTGGCGCATATCTGCGTGCCCATTGAGCGCTTTGCGCACCCCTCGCAATATCAGGCGCCGGACGGTTTCAGGCCAGCGTTTTGCCGCTTTGAACATCAGGCGGTGCAAGCGCAGATTCCGCCAGCGGGCGAAAGCAAAAACCGCTCTTTCGGGAAAAAACCTCTTCAACAGGCTCAGCAGTCGATCGCGGCCTGGCATGGACAAAATATAGGTGGGGGAGCGCTGTAGCATGGTCACATGCGCGGCCTTTTTCGCCAGCGCAGGTACCAGGGTCACGGCGGTAGCGCCACTACCGATTACCAGTATTTTTTTGCCGGCGTACTCCAGATCTTCTGGCCAATGCTGGGGATGAATCACCTCTCCCTGATAACGATCCACTCCGCTAAACTCCGGCGCGTGGCCCTGCGCATAATCGTAGTAACCGGCGCAGGAAATCAGAACCCGACAATTATAGGTCACCGGTTTCCCGTGGCAGATGCCGCTCAGGGTCCAGCATTGCTCGCTGCTGCACCAGCTGGCGGAAGTCAGATTGATCCCATAGTGGATATGATCGTTCACCTGAAAGGCCTGCGCGGTTTCCCCCAGGTACTGGCGAATAGATGAGCCATCCGCAAGTACCTGGTCACCGTTCCATGGGCGGAAGCTGAAGCCGAAGGTGAACATGTCGGAGTCCGAGCGGATTCCCGGGTACCGAAACAGATCCCAGGTGCCGCCGAGGCGGTCGCGACGTTCAAGAATGGCGAACTTGCGATCAGGGCAATGCTGCTTGAGGTGACATGCAGTTCCAATACCGGACAGGCCGGCGCCCACAATGAGGGTATCGTAATACTGTGCTCGCATGGTCCGTCGCTTTTATTAAAATTCGTGCAGCCAGTGTACCGAGATTTAGCCGGGGGAGGACAAGGCTTTTCTCAGTAGTGAATTTACTGTATCAGGGACTGATATTGCTCAGATATTTCCGTATTTCCGGCTTCCCGGTGCAGAGATACCAAGGCGGACAATATTTCCCGGTCACCCGGATAGCGCTGCAGTGCCTGCTCCAGATAAGTGATGGCCCCCGCGCTATCACCATTGGAATTGAGCGCGATTCCGTAGACATACGCATAGCGCGGCGGCGCACCGTCGCTATCGGCGGCAGCCTGCAAAAGAGGCATCGCTTCTGGCAATTTCTGCTGACGTACCAGAGACAGCCCCAGGGCATGCTGCAAGGGCGCTTTCTCGTAGGCGTTTACCAGCGCCTCCCGCAAGACCACCTCACTATCATGCTCGCGATTGGATGAGCGGTAGAGGTCCGCCAGATTGATAACCGCTGGAACATAATGAGGTGCCAGCAACCGCGCCTGCTTCAACAGAGACTCCGCTTCTGCGGTTTTACCTTCCCTCAATCGCACACCTGCCAGGTTGACTAGGGCTTCCGGACGATCTCCATTGAACCGGGCGGTATCTTCATATTCCTGCAACCCTTTCTGAAAACGCTCTGCCACTTCCGCCGGGTAGGCATCCATGGGTGCTCCCACCATCGTATTGGCGGCCAGCGCGCGAATCACACGGTCGTCTTCGTACAATAACGGGATGGCCAGTGCCGGTCTCACCTGCTGCGGAATATTATCGAGGCTTTGCGCGAGGCCAAGATGCAGGAGTGCGTCGTCCCCCTGAGCGATGACTTGCAACATTTGCGCAGAGGCTCGGGATAGATAGCGTGGCAACAGTGACACTGCCGTAGCGCGCACGATATCAGGCTGTGATTCGTCCAGAGCCAGTGCCTGCAGCGGCTGATCGACACCGGGGTATCCCTGCCGGGCCGCAAACAGAATTTCACCAAAATGAGGCTCAGGTTCACCAAATTTTTTCCGCAGAGCTTCCGCTGCCCACTGATTGGATTTTTCAGTGTGACAGCCAATACAGGCATTGGGCGAACCAATCTTGTCCGACAGGTCCGGCCGTGGTACGCGAAAACTGTGATCACGGCGGGCATCCACCTGCATATAAGTTTTGGTGGGCATATGGCAGTTGACACACTGCGCTCCCGCACTGCCCTCAGAATGCAGATGATGATCTACAGTATCGAATTTTGAGGGCAAGTGGCACTGCGAGCAGAGACCATTACCTTGTATACGGGTTTCCAGGCTGTGAGGGTTATGGCAATTGCTACAGGTGACGCCGGCTCCGTGCATTTTGCTCTGCAGGAAGGACCCCCACACATAGACTTCGTCATTGATCTGGCCATCGGCGTGGTACAGGTTTTCATCCAGCAGCGCCGGGTGGAAATAATCCAGGAAGTTATCATGGGGGCGAACTCCCGGATACTGGGTACCGCGACGGGAGTGACACTGGGCGCAGGTGGAAATCTCCTGCTGGGTGTTCACAGCCTTGTTTTCGATGTGGGCGATTCCGGTCTCGGCATCCATTTTCCAGTGCGCCCGCAACCGTCCGCCATAGCTCGCGGCAAAACCACTGTTTTTCCAGCCGGATTTCTCTTCTTCTGGCAATCCCGCCCACTGAACATGCTTTGCTCCCGGCCCGTGGCAGGCTTCACAGCCTACATTGATCTCAGACCACTGAGTGGAAAAGCTCTGGGATTTCGCATCATAATTCTTGTGCAGGTTGGTAGAGTGACAGTCTGCACACTGGAAGTTCCAGTTCTGGTTGATACCGGTCCAGTGAAGTGGGTCGCCCGCCTTGATTTCTTCATCCGGGTACAGGTGAAACCAGCGCTGGCCGCCTTGTTGTTTGGGGCGCGAATCCCAGGACAGGCTTAGCGCCTGCAACCGCCCCCCAGGAAACTCGATCAGGTATTGCTGCAGTGGATATACTCCAAAGGTGTACGCCACAGGGAAGTCCTGTAGTTCACCCTCCGCGTTATCGGTGCGCACATAGTACTGGCCATCCCGTTTAAAAAAACGGGACTCCGTGCCGAAATAATCGAAAGTTGCGTTATCGAAATTCCCCACAACGGTCTCACCGTTGGGGGTCTTCATGGCGAGATCGTGGTGGGATTTCTGCCAATCCTGATATTCCGCCTGGTGGCAGCCGGAACAGACCTCGACACCCACATAATCTGGGTGGCCGTCAGGGCCCGGGGACTTAGCGGCTAACCCGCGAGCCTTCTGAGTAGTGACGTCCGCACCAGTGCCGGAGCCGCGGCCCGGTTGCTGAAGAGATGCTACCGCAACACCGGGCTCTACACCGCTCTCCACGCCTTTCGTCTCGTCATTTTTGCTACACGCACTCACAGTGCTCAGCAGCAGGACAGCAAACAGAAGGTGGGACAGGCGACGCATCGAAACTCCGGATTATGTTTGTAATTGGCACCGAGTATAGCTTTTCGCACACTTTTGCTCAGCCTCGAATCTGCTAGCGTTAGTAGAGTTGCAATAACGCGAGGCGCCCATGTCGGCACGGGAACAGATCAGCGCACTAGAGCAAGGTATGAGTCGCGCCATCGTCGGCCAGCAGGATGTGATCCGGCGACTGATTATCGGTTTGCTCGCCAATGGCAATTTGCTGGTGGAGGGACTGCCAGGGCTCGCCAAAACCCGCGCCATTAAAGCGCTGGCGAATAACCTGCAAGCGGATTTCAGTCGTATACAGTTTACGCCCGACCTGCTCCCTGCGGACGTGACCGGCACGGATATGCTCTATCGGGACGAGCGGCAGTCCGCGTTTCGCTTTCACCCCGGACCGGTATTCGCCAACATCGTCCTCGCCGATGAGATCAACCGCGCGCCCGCCAAAGTGCAGTCGGCGCTGCTGGAGGCTATGGAGGAACGCCAGGTCACCGTGGCCGGCAATAGCCACAAGTTGCCGCCACTATTTATGGTCATGGCCACCCAGAATCCTATCGAGCAGGAAGGTACTTATCCACTGCCGGAAGCGCAAATGGATCGCTTTCTGATGCACGTACTGATCACCTACCCGCCGGTAGAAGACGAGGTGGAGGTGATCGAACTGGTGCGCGGAGAGGAAATTGCCGCAGCCCACGCAGCCACCCCAGACAAAGGTGCAGACGGTGGCGCCACAAAGCCGCAACAAGCCGCAACGCTCGTGCCGCAGCAGGCGGTGTTTGACGCACGCTGCGAAATAGCCGGTATCCATGTATCGGACGCCATGGCGCGCTACATGGCCGACCTGATCGATGCCAGCCGGTATCCGGCGAAGCTTTCCGACGAGCTGGCGCGCTGGATTGAGATTGGCGCCAGTCCACGGGGCTCTATTGCACTGGACAAGGCGGGACGCACCAACGCATGGCTGGAGGGGCGCGATTATGTGGATCCGCAGGATATCCACGGGGTAATTCACGACTGCCTGCGTCACCGCATCGGGCTCAGCTTTGAGGCCCAGGGGGAGGGCATCAGCGCAGACCAGGTCATTGATCTTCTGCTGAAAAATGTCGCCCTACCCTGATTCATCACGATACCGCCATGTTCAATTTTTTCACGCGCCAACGTAACCGCAGCCGCGCGGGTGTCGGTGGTATCAGCTCGCCGCCAACCGGCAACGACCGCCGCATCCATGTAGACCTGTCGCATCTGCAGTCACTGGAGGACGCCGCGGAATCACTGAATCTGCTACCGAGGCAACCGACCCGCAGCGTATTGGCCGGCCGCCACGCTTCACGCCTGCGCGGTCGCGGGCTCAACTTTGAGGAACTGCGTGAATACCGACCATCGGATGACGTGCGCGCAATCGACTGGAAGGTGACTGCGCGTACTGGCGAGCCCCACGTGCGCGTGTACACGGAAGAGCGCGACCGCCCCACACTCATTGTGGTGGATCAGCGCATGTCCATGTATTTCGGTACCCGCTTCGCCATGAAATCCGTCACCGCGGCGGAGACAGCGACACTCGCCGCGTTCGCGGTGCTCAGCCAGGGCGATCGTGTAGGCGGTATTGTCATCCGGGACGATGGGCTTTTCAGCCAGCGCCCCAAACGCTGTCGCACCGCGCTGACCCGATTCCTGAGCGAGCTCGCACGCGCCAACTGTGCGCTACATGCGGATGCGCCACCAGCCACCCCCACATCTCTGGACACGGTATTACAAGCAGTGGCAAATATTGCACGTCGCGATCACCTGATTCTGCTTATCAGTGATTTCGATGTGATCGGACCGGCCAGCGATCGACTGCTCGCCGGCCTCGCGCGCCGCAATGATGTGATACTGATGCCGGTGTCAGACCCGAGTGGCGAAGTTATGCCAAAGGGGTTTGTCAGCGCGATTTCTGACGGTGATCAACAGGCGACGCTTGATACCAACATTGGCGATATTCACACGGCCATGAACCGCCTAAACCGCGAGCGCCGTGCGGCCATCGAGCGCTGGCAACATCATTATGGAATCCCCCTGGCATCACTTTCTGCAGGTGCAGAAACCCTGCCACAACTCCACCGGCTGTTGGGACTGTCGTGCCCGCTAAACAGGAGAACCGCCGGTGCAGAATGAGCACACCAAACCCACGGAGGCAACATTAGCTGATCTGATCGCTCAGCTGGTACCGCCACCGGTACCCGAAGCCATTTCACTATGGCCTCAAACGGCGCTGGCTAAGACAATGTTCACAGTGCTACTTGTACTCGTATTCTTCCTGACCTGGAAAGCCTACCGTCACTATCGGCGCAATGCCTACCGGCGCGCCGCGCTGAGCGCTCTGGAAAACGCAGCTAATGACCCGGGAGTGATTGCCAGTATTTTACGACGCACCGCACTCGCCGTTTATCCGCGAGAGCAGGTCGCCGGACTCACCGGGAACCATTGGCTGGAATTCCTTAATCGCCAGTATTCCGGCACGGAATTTAACGGTGATCTGGGTGAGGCTTTATTGCGGGGTGCTTACCGCAGCTGCCCGCGGAACCCCCGACTGACTCAAGCGGCCAAAAACTGGGTCCGCCGTCATCGCAGCCAAATAGTGCCACCCCGTAAATCCAGGCCCGAAGGCTCGGAGGTGCCCCCGTGAGTGGATTAGCAAGCGGCCTTATGTTTAGTGCGCCCTGGGCCCTCTTACTATTACCGCTGCCCCTGCTGGTATGGTGGCTGGCTCCACCTCACCGCGAGCGCATCGCCGCTATACGCGTCCCCTTCTTCCAGCGCATCAGTGAGCGTCTGGGATTGATACGAGGCTCGGGCTCCGTTGTGCGCAAGCGCCGCTACTGGCAGTGGATTATCGGCACACTGGTGTGGCTACTGCTGGTTGCCGCCCTGGCGCGCCCGGAACTCGAAGGGGATGCCGTGACGCTCCAGAAACCAGCCCGAGACCTGATTCTCGCAGTGGATATTTCCGGGTCTATGGATCAGCAAGACTTCCTCAGCCCTGCCGGCGAACGGACTCAGCGGCTCGCCGGCGTCAAAAGTGTACTGGCGCAATTTCTCGGTGGCCGCGAGGGCGAGCGAGTGGCGCTGATCGTATTCGGTTCAAAAGCGTTTGTGCAGGCCCCACTCACCACTGACCTGGATACCGTACAGGAACTGTTGCAACTGACCGAAGTTGGTATGGCAGGCCCTCACACCGCTCTCGGCGACGCCATTGGCCTGGCGATCCGCCAGTTTGAAACCAGTGACATCCAACAGCGCCTGCTGATTCTGCTGAGTGATGGCAGTGACACCGCCAGCCGTATGAGCCCCATTAACGCCGCGGCCATCGCCGCACAACAGCGGGTCAAAATCCTCACCGTGGGAGTCGGCGATCCCCATGGAGAATCGGACAACAGGCTTGATATAGACACCATGACCGCCATTGCAACGCGCACTGGTGGGGAATTCTTTTTTGCCAATGATCAACAAGCCCTTGCCCGGGTGTACCAGCAGATAGACGCACTGGCACCAAAGAAAGTTGATAGCGAAACCTTTCGCCCCCGCCAAAGCCTTGCCTACTTTCCGCTGGCACTGGCATTGACGCTCGCAATGCTCAGCGTTGCATTACACATGCTCGAACGCGCAGACTGGCGCCGGGAGGCGGCCTCATGAACGGTGTCTTCGACGATGTGACCACGTTTATCTCCGCCTTCCACTTCTTACGTCCCCTGTGGCTATTGCTGTTACCTGTGATACTCGTGGTCTGGTGGGTTTTGCGGCGACCCGGCGGGCTTGAACAGAAAGAGACTTCTGGTGAACCTCATATCGCGCCACATCTCGCCAATGCTCTCCGTGTCGGAAAAAATGACAAAACTGGCTGGCCGCGCTTACTGCCCATCGACACCCTCGCCCTACTTCTGACGTTTCTCTGCGTGGCAACCGCCGGCCCTGCCTGGAGCCGGCTACCGAATCTATTGATGGCGCGCACTGCCCCTCTGGTCCTCGCCCTGGAGGTGACTTCGAGTATGACGGAGAAAGACGTTGCTCCGAGCCGCCTGGAACGCGCCAAACAGAAAATTTACGACCTGCTGGATCGCCGTGACGGTGCCCCCACCGCACTGGTCGCCTACGCAGGTACCGCCCACCGTGTCGTACCGCTGACCGAAGACCCGTACCTGATGCGCCCTTACGTGGAGGGGCTGGAAACAGATGTCATGCCGGAAGAAGGTAACAGCGCCGCCGCGGCCCTCAAGCTTGCGCAAGATATTCTGAAAAAAGAACAGACCAGCGGCAGCATCCTGTTTCTTACCGATGGTATCGAAAAACACGATATCTCCGCCTTTGCTCAGCGCACTCAGGACAATGGTCTTGGGTTTTTAATGCTGCTACCGAGCCAGTCCCCGATCCCAGGTGCAGAGCAAGTCAGCCGCGCGAGAGTCACCCGGGTAACACCCGATGCACGGGATATCGATGGGTTTGTCCGCTATTTTTCCAATAATTTCCGACAGGCATTGATAAACGATAAAAACCTGCAGTGGGAGGACCGTGGCTGGTGGTTTGCATGGCCAGCGGCAATCCTGGCGCTGCTGTGGTTCCGCCGCGGCTGGATCCTGCCAGTGTCGCAGCAAAAATCCACAGCCCTATCGACTGGTGTGGTACTCACTTTCCTTTTCACCGGACTGATAACAACCTCTTCCACCTCGCCCGTTGTCACCGCACAGTCTCTTACCTCCGCCGTTGCTCGGGATGCAATGCCCGCAGAAAATACTTTTCTCACCCGTGTTTTTACCCCCGATCAGCTGGGCCAATGGCTGTCGAACCGCAAAGAATACAGCCGCGCCGCCAATGTCTTTTCCGATACCTATCGACGCGGCTACGCCCAGTATCAGGCCGGGCAGTTTGAAGATGCGGCCAATACCCTGGCAGGCCTGAATAGCCCGGAAGCAATATTCACCCGAGCCATGGCACAGGTGAAAAGCGGCCAGTATCAGGACGCCATTACCGGCTTTGAACAGGTAGTGGCGATGAATTCGAATTTCCCTGGCGCCGATAAAAATCTGCGGCTTACCCGAGACATTCTTGCCTATATGGAAAAATCCCGCGGCGAGGAAGAAGAGAAAGAAGAGCAGACGCAAAGTGATCAAGACAACTACGACAAACAACAACAGGAGATTCAAGCGCCCGATAGCTCTCGCGATCCACAGCCGGTCGACCCGGAGCAGTGGATGTCGACCCTGGACACCAGCACCAGTACATTTATGAAACAGCGGTTTGCCGCTGAGGCCGCAGCACAAAAACGCGAGGGCAACACGCAATGAATCTGTTGAACTCTCGATTGCGCTGTATTCTGTGTGCGGTGATATTGCTGTGGGCAGCCAGCGCTTCTTCGGCGCAGTCCGCAAAAACTAACGCAACGCCGGCGAATATCGATACCCCCATTGTCAGAAGCACGCTCTCCCAATCCAACGTTGTTCCCGGTGAGGCGGTCACCCTGCAGATCACCGTGCTGGTACCCACCTGGCTGACCAAACCCGTAGAGTTCCCCACCATAGACCGGCCGAATCTGTCAGTAAGTGCGCCCGATAAATCCTCTGTCTCTACCAGTGAGACGATCAACGGGACAACCTGGTCTGGGGTGGTGCGCGAATATCTGCTCGTCCCCCTTACCCCTGGTGTGTTCAGGCTTCCGGCAACCAGCCTGGATATTCGCTACCGCAACCCCGATGGGGGCCCCGATATTACCCGCCAAGCTACCCTGGCGCAGGAGCCGATTACACTAACCGCTAGTGCGCCAGAAGGTGCCGAAGCGCTGGATCCCTATATTGCAGCAGATAATCTGAACCTCGAGCAGCGCATCGAAGGAACCCCCGAAAACCTGAAGCCGGGCGATAGTTTCAGCCGCACTGTTACAGCGTCTATACAGGGCTCAACGGTCATGTTCGTGCCGGCACTACTGACCACCGATGCCCCATCTGGACTGGCTGCTTACGCGGATACCCCAAGGACCAATGCGCAAAGTGATGGGCGCGTGGACGGCGAAAATGGAGGCAGCCGGGTTGAGAAAATCACCTATGTGGCCGAAACCCCACTAAAAGGCACCTTGCCCGCCATCACCCTCAGTTGGTATGACCTGAAGGACGGCGATATTAAGACAACCACTCTGAAACCGGTCAAAGTACACGTGAAGGGGGTCGCTGCCATCAGCGGTCTTTCACCCGCGCACTGGCTCGGGCTGCTGGCTCTGGGCATTGCCCTGCTCTGGCTGGCCAGAGAATACCTTTGGCCAACGATTACTCAGGTACGTGCGCAGTATCATCAAAGACGGGAAGCGGCGGGGACCCTTGCGCTTCGGCAGCTGCAATCGGCAATCAAACATCATAACTACTCCGTAGCTCTCAATGCCTCCATGACACTGAAAAAGCAGGCAGACTACGCAACCTCCGATATCCCACAGACCCTCTTCGCGCTCGGACAAGCCCATTACGGCAATACCCCGGCCTCGGCAAGCGCCGCACCACTCTGGCAAAAACTGGAACTGGCAACAGATGCCTACGTCGCTGGGCGCCGGCGTCGCGCGCTTTCATCCCCGTTGCCTCCCCTGAACCCACCCTGAGTAACCAGCGCATGCCAGGTAAGTGGAAACTGCCCAGTCTTACTCCCAACAGCGCTGTTATGAAAAAAAATTATCCGGCGCCCGCAGAGAAAATGAAAAAGACGAACTAAGGTTTAAGGAGTACCAAATTCAGAGTGGCCCCTCACTGCAATTTCTGGGGAAGTTCTATGCGTATTCCGGACAAGCTTCTCAGCCTTGCGCTGGCCACATTTATCCTTTTCCTGTCACCAGTCCTGACGCTCGCAGATTCCCCCGTTGACCCGCTTCCCTCATGGAATGAAAGCCAGACCAAGTCTGCAATCATCGAGTTCGTCAGCAAGGTGACCCGTAAAGGTTCCCCGGACTTTGTTGAACAGGGCCAGCGTATTGCCACCTTCGACAATGATGGCACCCTATGGGCAGAGCAACCCATGTACTTCCAGTTGTTTTACGCACTGGACCAAGTAAGAAAGATGGCGCCGGAGCACCCAGAATGGAAAAACCAGGAACCCTTCGCGTCTATTCTCAATGGCGATACGAGTAAGGTGATCGCCAGCGGCAAAGAAGGGCTGATGAAAATCATTGCCGCCACCCACGCCAATATGACCACAGAGGAATTCGCCAGTGCTGTGGCGCAATGGCTGAAAACCGCCAGACATCCAAAATACGACAAACCCTATAACGAACTGGTTTACCAGCCGATGCTGGAACTGCTGGATTACCTGCGGGCCAATGGTTTTCAAACCTATATTGTGTCCGGCGGCGGCGTGGACTTTATCCGTGTTTTTGCCGAGGAGACATATGGAATTCCGCCGAACCAGGTGGTCGGTTCCAGCTTAAAAGCCCGCTACGAAGTACGCGATGGCAAGCCGGTAGTCATCAAGCTCCCGGAGATAAACCTGATTGACGACAAGGAAGGGAAACCGGTCGGTATCCATCAGCACATTGGCCAGCGTCCTATTTTTGTTGCCGGAAATTCCGACGGCGACTATCAAATGCTGGAATGGGCCACCTCTGGTAGCGGCCCGCGCTTTGGTGTTCTGGTACACCACACAGATGCCAAACGCGAATGGGCCTACGACCGAAAATCCCATATCGGCCAGCTCCATCGAGGCCTGGATGACGCAGGCAAACACAGTTGGCATGTCATCGATATGAAGAATGACTGGAACAGGGTTTTCTCCTTCGACAAATCCCCAACCATTTCGAATCAGGCCACAGGCCTTTCACAATTGCGTTAGCACTGCCCTGGAGGGACACATGAGGAATATCCGTTTGCGCCGCCTGCTGAGGCTGCCAATTTCCGTTGCGGCAGCAGCGCTACTCACCATATGCCATACCGCTGCTCAGGCTCAGGATAAGCCCAATATCCTGGTAATCTGGGGCGATGACATCGGTGTGTGGAATATCAGCGCCAACAGCAAAGGCATGATGGGATACATGACGCCCAATATTGACCGCATAGCCAGTCAGGGGTTGTCGTTCACCGACTACTACGGGCAGCAATCCTGCACAGCAGGCCGCGCAGCCTTCATCGGCGGCAGTGTTCCTGTGCGTACGGGCATGACCAAAGTGGGTTTACCCGGTGCCAAAGAGGGCTGGCAGAAAACCGATGTGACTATTGCAACCGTCATGAAAAGTCTTGGTTATGCCACTGGGCAGTTCGGAAAAAATCACCAGGGTGACCGCGACGAACACCTGCCGGTAAATCATGGGTTCGATGTGTTTTTCGGCAACCTCTATCACCTGAATGCAGAAGAGGAACCGGAGAACCGGGACTACCCCAAAGACCCTGAATTTCGCAAGAAATATGGGCCGCGTGGTGTAATCAAGGCAACCGCTGATGGAAAAATCGAAGACACCGGTCCCCTGACCAAGAAACGCATGGAAACCGTAGATGAGGAGACACTCGCTGCAGCCATGGATTTTATCAAGCAGCAGGTAAATGCCGGCAAGCCTTTCTTTGTGTGGTGGAACGCAACCAGAATGCACTTCCGTACCCACGTTAAAGAAGAGCATAAGGGCTTATCCGGTCCGACCGGTAACAACTATCAGGATGGTATGGTTGAGCATGACCAGCATGTGGGGCAATTACTGAACCTGCTGGATCAGCTGAAAATCGCCGATAACACCATCGTGTTCTACTCGACTGACAATGGCCCCCACTTCAACACCTGGCCAGATGCCGGCACCACGATCTTTCGCAGTGAGAAAAACTCAAACTGGGAAGGGGCATACCGGGTTCCCGCATTTGTACGCTGGCCGGGGAAATTCCCCGCGGGTAAAACACTCAACGGTATTGTTTCCCACGAGGACTGGTTGCCCACTCTCGCTGCAGTAGGTGGTGCTCCAGACATCAAGAACAAGCTGCTCAAAGGTGTCAGCCTGAATGGCCGCAGCTACAAAAACCATATCGACGGTTACAATATGCTGGACTACTTTACCGGCAAAACGGAAGAGTCCCCCCGCCGTGAGTTCATTTATGTAAATGACGATGGTCAGATTGTGGCAATGCGCTACGATGCGTGGAAAGCGGTATTTCTCGAAAACCGCGGACAGGCGTTCGAAGTATGGCGCGAGCCGTTTACCGAGTTGCGTGTCCCTCTGTTATTCAATCTGCGCCGCGATCCATTCGAGCGCGCCCAACACAACTCCAACACCTATAATGACTGGTTCCTGGACAGAGCCTTTGTACTGGTGCCCATGCAGGGCATGGCAGCGCGCTTCCTCAAATCCATGGAGGAATACCCCCCCAGTCAGACACCGGGTTCATTCAATCTCAAGAAGATCGAGGAACAGTTGAAGGCCGGTGCAGGCGGCAGTAACTGACTTTCTCGGCGCCATGAAAAAAGGCCCATACCTTACGGCATGGGCCCTTTTTCCTGCCGTATCAGCGACTAATTCGGCGAATACCAGATGGGGGAACTGAAAGCGCGCTCCTGTAGAACCATCGGTACTTCTTTATCCATTTCAACCCCGTTTCGCACCTTGTCGAACAGCGTCCAACGGGGCGTCGGTATCTCAAGTACCCGGGCGTAGTACACCGCTTTGTGCCTGGGATTGAATTCCTTATCCTCGAAAAAGCCGATCAGCTGGGCATCACCAATACTATTGGTGTATTCCGCCGTTTCCAGATTGACGGTATTTCCGACCTTCTGAATATGCCCGGTACCGTCATCCTTACGATTTCCCGACCATCTCACGTTGTAAACTTTCTCGTGTGCGCGACCATTTCCATCCACCCACCCTTTGACAATCTGCAGCCGATCGAGATTGGCGCCATCCGGGTCTTTTAACGCCGCCAGTAGAAAGCGGATTGATTTCGTGGAGCCGTTGCCAGTTAACTTGCCCCCCATGGGCACACCCTTCTGATAGCCTCGCTTAACCAGGTCTGCTTCGGCATCCTGCGATACAAAATCAAAGCCACCAAAGAACCGCAGTGTCATACGCGGACCGGTGGTGGCAAATGTTTCCTTCCGCATCATGGCGTCCCAGATAGCTTCGCGGGTATTCTCCGTTGCCCAGACACCGGTCAGTCCGGATGCTGCCTGCTCCCAGCCCATGTAACTGCCACTGGGCCCGGTCAGCAACGGAAAGTCCCAGCGCTCTTTATTGCTGGGCTCCAGGGTTTTGAATTTACCAAAGAAGTTGTCTTCTTCTGTGGTACTCAATCCCACATGGTTGTCGGTACCCCCGTTCGCACCGTACTGGAAGGGGTTGGTACCCAATTCGGTTTCGATTCGCATGCCATCAATCAACGCCGGGCGCCAGTACTCGTAGCGAAAGGATCCTTTCGGTTTTGGCTTCAATATCAGGTTTCCACGGTCCCAAAGATCCCAGTCCGCAAACTCATCTTCCGGAGAGAGACTGGGGTGCGACTCACTCTGCCCCTTGATTTGAGTGATCTCGTAGAGTGGCTCAAACCGCGCGCGCATTTGTGCCCACTCACTGGTCATGGGCGAGCCGTCAAAGCGCTTGTGCTCAAACATGCGGCCGTTGGACATATTGCCGTTGTGGGGAATGGCGAGTACCCGACCGCCGGTCTTGTCCTCATAGGCGGCCATCCACGCCCACAGCTTTTCCGGGTCCTGTGTTTCAAAGGTGGTCAATGGCAGTAGGCGACGGGTCTTGCTGGCGTCATCGCGGAAGATCACATTGCGGTGCAGGTTATCACCACCGTCCGCATTGACCGTCCATTCATAGGCGATAAAGGTAGTGAATTCGCCGGGACGGTAATATTTTTCTGCCGCATCGACGGTTTTTTCCCAGGCGGATTTCATCCATTTAGGGTCCATCACCGTTTTCGGCAGCCGGCCCTCGGACTGCATCACAATCAATTCGCTTTTGGCATCTGCTGCGGCCTTTTCATCGCCGGAATTGAGCGCATCGTGCCAACGCTTCAGAGTTTCATCCGCTATCATTTCCGGGTTTCCGGCAATCAGCTCGTTGATTACGCCCATCCCGTCAGAATGGTCAGTGATCATATACCAGTCGTACGGGCGGGCGAGCCTCGCCTTGAGCCCCGAATTGGATTTGACTTCCTCCCCGGTGGCGAAGCGATAGGCATCTTCCGGAGAAAGAATCGCCCCATCCATGCCTGCATCCGCAGACCAGCCGGTGTGCACATGGGTATCGCCAAAATATGCCTGCACGGGATAACCAGATGGGGAAGACTGCGACGCTGACGCTGATTTCCCAGACATTTCCGGATTTGGTAAGGGCGCTTTTCCAGTTGTATCCACATGCTGGTCATCCGCTCTACCAAGTTCTTCCTCGATCAGTGCGCCGTCTTTTTCGTCTGGGGCGGCGCCTGCACTTCTTCCATCAGGATCACCGCCACAGGCAATCAGAAAAAAACTCAATGCAAGTGCAACACCTGTCATTCCGCGCTTAAGCATGATGAATTCCCTGTTAGATAGTAAGGACGCCGGAGTTGTCTGGAAATGGACCAGTGATTCTGGTTTCGCGTGAGTATAGAACCGGGGGTAGCGACGAACATTGCGGTGGCGCAAGAGAGACTTTGTTCCCGGAGCGTCGACACCCTATTCGGGCTTCTATAATCTTCCCGTTCGTCAGTGTGAATAATCTGCCACACACAGCACCGCGCAATCCGCACACCATTACCGTTTTATGGGGGAAACATGGCCCAGGGCTCGAGAAAGGCTGTTCTATACGCCATCTGTGTAAACGCCATCATCACAGTGCTCAAGGGAGTGGCGGCTCTCGCGACTCATTCCGCCGCAATGATGAACGAAGCGGTACACAGCCTGATGGATACCCTAAACCAGATTTTTCTGCTGATCGGGTTAAAGCGCGGTGGACGGCCCGCGGACAGCCACTATGCGTTTGGCCACGGGCAAAAGAAGTATCTGTGGAACCTGTGGAGCGCCATCGGCCTGTTCTCCATCGGCTGTGGCCTTGGCCTCGCCCATGCATGGCACGCCTGGCACAACCTCGACCAGGTTGATCGACCAGAGGCGATTTCGGTTCTCGGTTTTGACATCGCGCCGATCTGGGTTTCCGGTGTGGTGCTGTTTATCGCCCTGGTGCTCGAAGGCTACGTGCTGATGGTCGCCGCTAAAGAGTTCTTTTCACGCATGCGCGCCGAGGGCAGGAAAAACCCGTTTCGGTACCTGGCCGATGCGGATGACCCCACTCTCATCGCCGTACTGCTTGAGGACAGCATCGCGGTAACTGGCGTTATCCTCGCCGCTACGGGTATCGGACTAACCCAGACTACGGGTAATCCCATGTGGGATATCGGCTTCTCGGTTTCCATTGCGGTCATGCTGGGACTGACGGCCATCTTTCTCGGCATGATCAACATGCGCTACCTGACGAATATCCGCGACAAGGACGCCGAGCGCGCATTTCACGAGATCATCAAACATCACCGGGAGGTTGAACGGTATCACGACCTGAGATCAGTGATTGTGGATGACACCCACACGGTCGTCGTTGCGGAAATCGAGGTGCGCGAAGAGGTTTTGATGCGGGGCATGAACGACCGCATTGACCGGCATGAGCAGCAACTGCTGGAAAGAGTAGCGGAGCATCGCAGAAATGACGCCGTTCTCGAGTACGCCGAGACACGCGCCATCGTGCAGGCGACCCTTGAAGCAACGGAAGAGTTAATCGATGAGCTCGAGGCCGAACTAAAGCAACGTTGCCCCCGGGTGTTTCACCTAACCATCGAGATCGATGGTATCGCAGCACCGTCGAAACTGGATGTGCCGGAGCAACTGAGAGGGAAATCCCTCTGATCGCCCCTGTCGTGCCAATTCGCTCCGGCGACACGCGACTCGAGAGAACGGCAGTGCCTGCACAATCTGCGGGCACTGCGGTCCGGATCACTTGGGTGGTAGGGTCCCGGCAAACTCGACACCCCGGGTCACCCATCCGTCCAGGTCTGCGGCGATTGCATCTTCTTCCACATAAACCATTCCTTTCAGCGGGCGGCCGGTGAAATCCATGGGCCGTGTGTAGCGTTCGCCAAGTGCCGCCTGATAGTTGTCCGGCCCTACTCGCACCATCAATTCCTCACCCACCACGCCACAGGCCATATTGCCATTCAGCATAAAGGCCAGCCCGCCAAACATCTGCTTCTCACTCAGGCCATCTTCTTCCTGCAGTACTTCACGGACTTTTTCTACCAGTTCTTCACTGTACGACATGGCTAACTCCTTCGTTTTATATCAATTCCCTATGCCAATCACTTCACCGGGAGCGCATCTTCAGGGCAGAGGCGATTACCGGTCGCAGGTCTTCAAACGCAATATCGTCGCTGTCGCGAAAATTCAGACAACCCGTGCCGCATTTCACCGAGGGGTGCCTATCCAGGTACGGCTGTATATGCTCCCGCGCACAGGTGTAAAGCGACAGGTAGCTCTGCTGGCTCGCCAGTGCCACCCAACCGTCGCCAAGCGCATAGGTAGGCATTCTGTATTTCATCGAGAGGCTGGTATCGGGAAAGTTGGCAACAATCAGATTGTGAAGCTTTTGCAGGCGTTCACTACGCCAGGTCGAAAGCTGGCTGACGTACTCGGCAAGCAGCTGGGGGATGGTATCTGAAGCAGTCTGCGATGGTGTGTCCATGCGTAAAATGTTTTTGCGCTTATTGATTACAGTGTAGCAAAGAAATCAAAAAGTGCCCGGGCAGTCAGAGAACGATATTCTCGGTTGTCCTGGAAATCGACTCTTCCCCAAAACGACAAAGCCCCGGCTTGCCGCAATGCTATTTAACGTAGCTGAGAGTGAAGGTGACGATTCCGGGGGCGGTCTTGTGAGACCTTCACCGCCAGGGATGGCGGTACAGAGCCCCCAGGGATGGGTGAACGGGGGGCGCCTGGCTCGTGTCTCGCAAGACCGCCCCCGGGAGCGGCGCCGCCACAAAATTTCTTAAGTGAACGGCATTGCCGGGGCTTTGGGTTCGCCTGCAAGCAGGCTTCTAAGGACGTTAGGCGCTTCAGTCGACAAACACGCGCGCATTGCGGAACAGGCGCATCCACCCCGAATCCTCTTCCCAATCGTCCGGGCGCCAGCTGTTGCTGACCGCGCGGGCAACACGCTCCGGGTGCGGCATCATGATGGTCACGCGGCCGTCCTCGGAACACAGAGAGGTAATACCATTAACCGAACCATTGGGGTTGGCCGGATAAGTTTCGGTAATCTGCTGGTTATTGTTCAGGTAACGCATCGCAATGGTGCCGGACTGCTCGCAAGCCTCCAGCGCCTTCTGATCCGCAAACTCCACACGCCCTTCACCGTGGGCAACCGCCACCGGCATATAGGAACCCGCCATCCCCTTGAACAGCACAGACGGGGAATCTTCCACGCCCACCAGTGCAAAGCGCGCCTCATACTGCTCGGACAGGTTGCGTACAAAACGCGGCCAGTGGCCAGCCCCCGGAATCAGCTCCTTGATCACCGAGAACATCTGACAACCGTTACACACGCCCAGGCCAAAAGTGTCCTTGCGGTTAAAGAAGCCTTCAAACTGATCGCGGGCGCGGTCATTGAACAGAATGGTCTTTGCCCAGCCCTCACCGGCGCCGAGCACGTCACCGTAAGAGAAGCCACCGCAGCCCACCAGGCCCTTGAACTGATCCAGTTCAACACGACCGGCAAGGATATCGCTCATATGCACGTCGATGGCGTTAAAGCCCGCGCGGTGGAAAGAGTGCGCCATTTCCACCTGGCTGTTCACGCCCTGCTCCCGCAGGATGGCGATCTTCGGGCGTACACCTTTCTTAATATACGGCGCGGCAATGTCTTCGTTGACGTCATAGGACAGTTTGACCGACAGGCCCGGGTCGTCCTTGGCACTCTTGGCGATTGCGTCAAACTCCTGCTTGGCGCAATCCGCGTTGTCGCGCAGGGATTGGATGCGATAGCTGGTCTCGCTCCAGATCTGCTGCAGCTCCGCTCGGCTGCGATTGAAGATATCATTGTCTTCAAACGTAATCCGCAGGCGTTCGGTTTCGTTCAATTCACCAATGCGATGCGCAGGTACACCCACCGAGGCAAACCGCATTGCCAGCATATCCGCATCGGCGCTCGGCACCTGAAGTACCGCACCCAGCTCCTCATTGAACAGAGCGGCAATGGGATCGTCACCCAGGTCATAAATTTCCACATCGATACCCACGCGACCGGCAAAGCTCATTTCTGCAAGTGTCGCGAACAGGCCACCGTCTGAACGGTCGTGGTACGCAATGACCTTTTCCTCTTCAAGCAGCTCCTGCATCACATCGAAGAAGCCTTTCAGGCGCCTGGCATCGTCCAGATCCGCCGGCTTGTCCCCTACCTGGCCGTAGACCTGTGCCAGACAGGATCCCCCCAGGCGGTTTTTGCCCGCCCCCAGGTCCACAAGCAGCAGCTCGCTTTCGCCCTTTTTCATTTTACGCAGCTGCGGGGTTACCACCTTGCGCACGTCGGTAACCGGGCTAAAGGCCGAAATCACCAGAGACAGCGGCGCAGTCACCGCTTTCTCCTCACCACCATCATTCCAGGCAGTGCGCATGGACATGGAGTCCTTGCCCACCGGGATGGTGATATTCAGTTCCGGGCACAGTTCCATACCTACCGCTTCCACGGTGCGGTACAGCTTCTCTTCCTCACCGGGGTGGCCAGCGGCACACATCCAGTTGGCGGAGAGTTTGATATCGGAAAGTTGTTTGATCGGCGCGCAGGCAATGTTGGTAATAGCCTCACCCACCGCCAGGCGACCCGAGGCCGGCGCGTCCAGCAGCGCCACCGGGGTGCGCTCGCCCATGGACATGGCTTCACCGGCGGTGCTGTCGTAAGCCACGGTAGTGACCGCGCAATCTGCCACCGGCACCTGCCAGGGGCCGACCATCTGATCGCGACTGACCTGACCGGTTACGGTACGGTCGCCGATGGTGATCAGAAAATTCTTGCTGGCGACGGTGGGCAGGCGCAGAACCCGCTCAGCGGCTTCGTCCAGTTTGATACTGCTGGTGTCGAAGGCGGTGGTTTTCACTTCCACCTTCTCAGCGGTACGGTGCATCTTCGGCGGTTTGCCGAACAGCACGGACATGGGCAGGTCGACCGGCTTGGCGTCGAACTGCGTGTCATTCAGGGTCAAGTGCTTCTCGCTGGTGGCTTCACCCACCACCGCGAAAGGCGCACGCTCGCGCTCACAAATTTTCTCAAAGCGCGCTAGGTCTTCCGGCATCACCGCCAGTACATAGCGCTCCTGAGATTCGTTACACCAGATTTCCAGCGGGCTCATGCCCGGCTCGTCGGAGGGCACATTGCGCAACTCAAAGCTACCGCCGGTTCCGCCGTCTTTCACCAGTTCCGGGAAGGCGTTGGACAGGCCGCCAGCACCCACATCGTGGATAAACGCGATGGGGTTCTTATCCCCCAGCTGCCAGCACTGGTCGATGACTTCCTGACAGCGGCGCTCGATTTCGGGGTTTTGACGCTGCACTGAAGCAAAATCCAGATCTTCAGAGCTGGAGCCGCTGGCCATACTGGAGGCTGCGCCGCCACCGAGGCCAATCAACATGGCCGGGCCACCCAGTGCAATCAGCTTGGCACCGGGCTTGAACTCCGGCTTTTCCACATGTTCCTCGCGGATGTTGCCATAACCGCCGGCCAGCATAATCGGCTTGTGGTAGCCCCGGCGCTCGCCGTTGAAGTCTTCTTCAAAGGTCCGGAAATAACCGCAAATATTCGGGCGACCGAACTCGTTATTAAACGCAGCCCCACCGATCGGGCCCTCGATCATGATGTCCAGCGCGGTCACGATGCGCTCGGGCTTGCCGTAATCCACCTCCCACGGCTGCAGGTGACCGGGGATCTGCAGGTTGGACACGGTAAATCCGGTGAGGCCCACTTTTGGCTTGGAGCCGCGGCCCACGGCGCCTTCGTCGCGGATCTCACCGCCGGCGCCGGTGCCTGCACCAGAGAAAGGCGCGATCGCAGTCGGGTGGTTGTGGGTCTCCACCTTCATTAAGAGGTGAATGGCTTCCTGGCTAAAACCATATTCCTTGGTTTCCGGGTCTGGGTAAAAACGACCGGCTTTGTGGCCAACCACCACCGCGGCGTTATCTGCGTAGGCGGACAGCACATCTTCCCCGCCCTTGCGGTAGGTGTTCTTGATCATGCCGAACAGGGAGTGCGGCATCTCTTCGCCATCAATGGTCCAGCTGGCATTGAAGATCTTGTGGCGGCAGTGTTCCGAGTTCGCCTGGGCGAACATCATCAGCTCTACATCGGTGGGATTGCGTTCCAGTTCTTCAAAACTGGTCAGCAGGTAGTCAATCTCGTCTTCCGCCAGGGCCAGACCCAGGGTGACATTCGCTTCCACCAGCGCATCACGGCCGCCACTCAGCACATCCACACTACCCATCGGGCGCGGCTCTTCCACCTGGAACAACTGCTCTGCGTCACCTAATTCGGTGTACACGGTTTCAACCATGCGGTCATGCAGTTCCGCGGCCAGCACCTTGCGTTCAGCGTCGGTTAATTTCACACCGGTAAGATAGTAAGCAACACCTCGTTCCAGGCGGTGGACCGCAGTCAAACCCGCATTGTGGGCGATGTCGGTTGCCTTGGAGGACCAGGGCGAGATAGTGCCCGGACGCGGGACGACCAGCAGCAACTCGCCTTCCGGCTGGTGCTTTTCTTCGGTCGGGCCGTATTGCAGCAAACGCTCCAGCAGCGCCTGGTCCTTGTCGCCGAGCGTTTCGCTGTCGGCGAAGTGAACGAACTCGGCGTATACATCCTCTACCGCCGGCAGTAAGGCACGGAGTTGAGAGAGCAGTTTTTGATGGCGGAATTTCGACAGTGCGGGAGCACCACGCAGAACTAGCATCGCGGGAGTTGGCCTCTTGTCTGGATTTGAGCGCCTGCGGGCGGAAGCATCAGATCGGTTAGGACGGGCCACGCAGGTACACCGGGAATCGGAGCGCGCGCATTGTACCCGAAGCATCGCCGCTCCAACACTGTCAAGCGGGCATCCGGCGGTGAAACACTGCCGGCACCCACGTGAACAGAGTAAATGCGGTCGGATTGGCGCTGGCGGCAACCCGAGATTAGCGAGTGCCACACCGGACCTGACACCGTCCACTACACTGAAAAGTGGATCGAAACAACCCGATCAATCACAAACTCAGGGGACAATTCTGGTCACAATTGGTCAGACTCCTCATATATGAGGTAAAATTGCCGCGCTTTCGCCTGACCCTGTTCAAATAATAGGCAAAGCCCGGCAGCACGTGCGGTAATCAGGAAGGGTGGCAAGTTGATATGCCGCAAATGAATACCGCAGAGGATAGTCGCGAGGCGCAGCGGATCGCGCCCGCAGCAGAGCAAGGATACCGGCCCAGGACCAACCGGATGAAAGGGCTCCGCTCTGCGTATCAATAATGCTAACGAAAGGATTCGAGGGGACCGCCTATGATCATGAAAAGCCGACTGTTGCGATACAGCCGCCGCCTGTTGAAGGGGGTGGCCCTGGCCTGTTGTGCTTCTCTTTTGGTGGCAAGCAAAGCTCCCAGCCTGCTGGAGCAGGTCAAAACGTCGGGCAAGCTGGTTGTGCTGTCACAGAACGGACCCACCACCTATTACGAAGACGCCAATGGCCGCTATACCGGCTTCGAATACGGTATGTTGCGTGAGTTTGCCCGCGAACTCGGAGTGGAGCTGGAAATCCGGGACGTCCACGACCTCAGCCACCTGTTCAGTGAACTGGGCAACCCCGAGTCCGGCGCGCACCTGGCTGCGGCGGGCCTCACCGTCACCTCCGAGCGCCGCGAACAGGTGCGCTTTGCCCCTTCCTACTTCGAAATCCGCCAGCAGGTCATCTATCGTCTGGGCGAACAGCGCCCGCGCAGTGTCGCCGACCTCGAGGGCAAGAATATTGCCGTCATTGCCGGAAGCGCCCACGCGGAACAGCTGCGTAAGCTGTCCCAACGCTACGAAAACCTTTCCTGGGAAGAAATTTCCGATGTGGATGCGATGGAACTGGTGGAGATGGTCAACGAAGGCCAATACCACTACGCCGTTGTCGACTCCAATGCCTATGCGGTTCACCGGGGCCTCTACCCCAACACCCATATCGCGTTTAACCTGACCCAATTTCAACCGGTTTCCTGGGCCTTCCCCAAAGGGGAAGACGACACCCTGTACCGCGCTGCCCGCAACTTTATGTTGCGCGCCAACACCAGTGGTCTGGTGGCGGAGCTGCGTGAACTCTACTTCGGTCACGTCAGCAAAATGAATGTGGGAGGCGCCAAGACCTTTGCCCAGCTGACCCGCGACCGCCTGCCAAAATGGCGCGAAGAACTACAGAAAACCGCGGACAAATACGGGCTGGACTGGGAGCTGCTGGCAGCCCTGAGCTATCAGGAATCCCACTGGAATCCCCGCGCGAAGTCGCCCACCGGGGTGCGCGGACTGATGATGCTGACCCGCGCAACCGCCCGCGAAATGGGTGTGAATCGCCTGGACCCACTGGAAAGTATCGATGGCGGGGCGCGCTATTTCCTGCAGGTGCGCGACAAGATTCCCGCACGCATTCGTGAACCCGACCGCACCTGGATGGCCCTCGCCGCCTACAACGTAGGATACGGTCATCTTGAAGATGCACGAGTACTTACCCAGCAAATGGGCGGCAACCCCGACCGCTGGGCGGACGTAAGGGACCACCTGCCCTTGCTGGCAAAGCGCCAGTACTACAAGAACCTGAAACACGGCTACGCACGGGGCTGGGAGCCGGTGACCTATGTGCAGAATATCCGCCACTACCAGGCCCTGCTGACCTGGACCAGCCGCATCGAGGAACAGCGCCTGGCCGCAGCGGCCGCCAATGACAACGGCGAAGCGCTGGCAGAAGTACCCGCAGCAGAGGCCGCCGCATCCCAGTCGGCCCTTTAGTTCCAGCACGACACCCACTCCCCCACAGGGCGGCCATTGGCCGCCCTGCCTGTTCTCCCTCCCGCCAGCCACGTGGAAGAGGTCACAAATCCCCTCCACCACAGGTGCAAGTCACAAAATTCCTCCTATGCTTATTTCAGCGAACCGATCATTTCGGCGCCATCATCCGATAGATACGAGGAACTCTTATGATTCGTCACATGTTGCTGGTCAGCCTGATGACCACGATTGCCATCACCGGCTGCAGCCGTAAATCTGACACCCACGACCCGGACACCACCCAGAAGCCTGAGGCCGAAGTGGTTGAGGAAACAACCGTCGTCGAAGAGGATACCAGCGCACCAGACTACAGCGCGCCCTCCTCCACTGGCGACACCGGCAGTGCCAACGACAATACCAGCGACAGCGGCGACGCTAGCGGCACCGCCGGTGACACCGACAGCTCGTCTGCGGAAAGCCCCAACAGTGAAGGCCAGCTGATCTGCAACGCCACGTGGTTCGAGTGGGTGAATTCAGAAGTGATGAAAACCCAGAGTGAGGCCATTACCGAACACTACCCATCCGGTTTACCCCTGGTCGGCTCCGACGACTGGTTTATTGCCATGGATAAACTGACCGGAGGTGACGGCGCTCACGGCCCCGATGGCGGCAGTGATGAGTGGTGCTTCATGATGCAGCAGCGACTCAACAAAACCGACTGACCACCTTCCCAGCCATAAGACATCTGTCAACACCGGGAGAAACCATGAAGAACGTGAAAAATTCCCTGCTCGCCGTTACTCTGAGCGGCTTCGCCGCAGTCGCGGCAGCACAGGCAAATGCCAACGATGAAATGCCTCCCCCCGGCGCCATGGCCCTGTCCAGCCTGCTCACAAAACTCGAACAGCAGGGTTACACTCCAGTGGTCGATGTTTCACTGGAGCGAGGCCGCTGGGAAGTGGAAGCGTACAAAGAAGGGCGAAAATGGGACCTCGAAGTAGATCCCAACAGTGGTGAAATTTTAGAGGTCAAAGAAGATAAAGACTGATCCGCAGCCCGAGGGAGAGCTCTCTTCAATGCCTCCCGCTGACACCCCCGATGGCCGAGCACTGCTCCAACAACTGGTGCGGTTGCTCGGCCGCGATGGCGTGATCAGCGATGCTCAGCGCAGCGAGCACTACCGCACCGGTTTCCGCTCAGGGGAAGGCGGTGCGCTGGCAGTGGTGTTCCCCGCAAAGCTTGTGCAGCTGTGGCAGACTCTTCAGGTATGTGTCGATGCCGGCGCCATCATTATCATGCAGGCGGCCAATACCGGCCTGACTGAAGGCTCCACACCCAGCGGCAACGATTACGATCGACCGATCGTGATAATCAATACCCTGCAGATGAACGGTATTCACCTGCTAGGAGAGGGTAATCACCAGGGAGAGCAGGTTGTCGCCTTGGCCGGGGCCACGCTGCATAGCCTGGAAAAACTCCTCACACCATTACAGCGCTCGCCGCACTCGGAAATTGGCTCCTCCTGCCTTGGCGCTTCCATTGTCGGCGGCATCGCCAACAATTCCGGCGGCGCACTGTGCCAACGCGGCCCCGCTTACACAGAGCTTGCACTTTACGCACAGGTCAATGCGGAGGGACGTTTACAACTGATCAATCACCTGGGTATTGACCTGGGTGAGACGCCGCAGGAAATGCTCACCAACCTGGAAAACGGTACCTTTATTCAGGTCAGGGAGCTACCGCACCCCCACAACAGCAGCCGTACACGCATGGCTTCAGATCGGGAATATGTGGAGCGGATACGAGATGTTGAGGCAGACACGCCCGCGAGATTCAATGCCGACCCTCGCCGCCTGTTTGAAACCAGCGGCTGTGCGGGCAAGGTCGCTGTGTTTGCCGTGCGTCTCGATACTTTCCCCATACCCAGGCACACCCGGACATTCTACATCGGCAGCAATGACGCAGACGTTTTTGCACGTCTGCGCAGAGGGCTGCTGACCGAGCTACCCGAAATCCCGCTGCTGGGCGAGTACCTGCATCGCGACATGTTCGACCTGGCGGCGAGCTACGGCAAAGACAGTTTTTACACCATTGAAAAGCTCGGAACCCGCCGCATGCCCCGCTTCTTTGCACTAAAGGGGCGCATCGACGCGTGGCTCGCAAAGCGGTCGTGGGTGCCCCGATATTTCAGTGACCGCCTGTTGCAGAGTATCAGCAAACTGCTCCCCCAGCACTTGCCCAAACCCATGCTGGATTACCGGGAAAAGTATCAGCATCACCTGATCGTAAAAGTCGCGGATAGCAGTATCGAGCCAGCCGAACAGTGGTTGCAGACCTTCTTTGCGGGGACTGAAAACACCGGGGAATTTTTTGCCTGTAGTACCTCAGAGGCCAGCAAGGCCATGCTGCACCGATTCGTCTCTGCCGGCGCCGCCATGCGCTACCAGGCCGTCCACAGTAAACAGGTAGGGGAGCTGCTGCCTCTGGATATCGCGCTCAGGCGCAACGATATGGACTGGGAAGAAAAGCTGCCTGTCGAGATCGCAAGCCAGCTGGAGTATCGCCTCTACTACGGTCACTTCCTGTGCAACGTCTTTCACCAGGATTACATCCTTAAAAAAGGCGCCGATCCAGAAGCCGTCAAAAAAGCCCTGCTCCGGTTACTCGACCGCCGCGGGGCTCGCTACCCGGCAGAGCACAATGTTGGCCATCTTTATCAGGCGCCCGACGAACAAAAAACATTTTTCGAACAGCTCGACCCCACCAATACCTTCAACCCCGGTATCGGGAAAACCGACAAGCACCGCCGCTGCTGCAACTGCGGCTGACCTGCCCTAAAACGGTCACCAATTTGGTTTTCATGGCGTTCCACATTACCAATAACAGGATAACGGTAATTTGGGGAACACCATGCTGTACGCCGCAATCAAAGACAAAGCCTTAGCCAGGCTTTCGGTCGTGGCCACCCTGGCCATCATATTGACTCCAGGCCAGCTTAACGCTCAGCAACCGGGCCCATTCACCGCCCAGGACTTTCGGTATTCCGGGCCCGTATCGGGCATACCAATTCCACCACACCTCTACGGTCCGGACCTGGATGGAGGGACACCTTCCGAGATAGACCTGAGCGCGGGTGCAGTGCGGATGCGCCTGCAACGATTGGGGTTTCACACTTTTGACCAGGTTCAGTTTCGCAACGGGTACTGGAATGTGGTGGCCTATCACGGTAATAAAAAACGCCAGCTGACGGTAAACCCGACAACCGGCGCTATTCGTTCCGACAGGCCCTACTGCAACAATCGCTGTAACCGCTATCAAGCCAGTGAAGAATTCTAATCGTCCCCGGCAATGGCAAACAGCAGATCGCTGAACGCGCTGTTCGCGGAGAGTGAAGCGGATTCTTCCATGGTGTGATAGCCGGTCGTAGGAACCTGCAGGGTCGTCCCCTGCACAAACCCGGAAGACGCACTCACTATTCGCCCGAGTTCCGTACTTCCGAACGACTGTGGCTCTTGCCCCTCCGCGACTGCCTTTTTATTTTGTGCCTCGATATAACTGTCTTTGTAGCTGTAGCGGATCCCCCGGGATTCACATAACTGCGCCAGGCGTTCGGTGGTACCCGGGTGAAACTGGGCGTTCGCATCTCTACGACGCAAAACCACCTGTTGGGCGTCGGCACTGGCGCGATCCGGGTAAGGGCTGGTGTCCACCACGATCAGCTTGTCGGTTCCGCCATTGAAACGGCGGAACCATTCCAACAGGTAACGCCAGCTACTGCCAGATTCTTCCTGGGCGGTGAAAAATGCCGTGCCCTGAAAGCCGAGACTGTACAGATGCACCAGGTGGGCCGCAGTCAGTACGTTGTCCAGCTGTGCGCTGAGAATGCCGTCGTTGATCTCCAGCCGATCAGTGAATGCAACCGGCGTTCCGGCAACGAGGTGCTCCAGGCCGGCAACTTCAAAAATAAGGTTATTGCGATAGCCGCAGACGTAAGCGCGACGGATAACACCAGAGCCAAAATAGGAACCGGACCAGGGCTCGTAAGCTGTTACGGTGACACCCTGGAAACGATCGACGATCTTGGTCATCAGCTTTTCCGACACGGAATTACCCAGTAGGTCGGAGCGGCGTCCGGAGACAAAAGCGGCGTACTGGAATTCGTTGGGGCCCGTACAGATAAGGCCATGACGATCTATATGGGCAGAGAATTTGGCACTATTGGGGCGTTGCCCCTGAGCGACCAGAAGGCCCTCGTACCAGGTAACGTGCGCACCCCGCTCTTCCAGCTCGCGCTGCAGAACCCGGAAAAAAGAATGCTCCGCCCCTACCACACTGGGACTACGCACCAACAGTTTGAGCAGGTCGATAAATTGTTCGGTCTGTTGCATTGGCTGCAGGCTCCGCTCGCTGCCGTGGGATATTTGCGGAGTATATCCAGCAATTTCGCCAATGAGCGACCGTTTTTTATCGCTACTGCATTACCCGGTTCAGAAACCCGTAAACCCGCTCCGCAGTCGGCGTGAACCAGGGCTCAAATAGCCAGTATGGGTGCGGCGCATCCACGTGGGTCATTACTTCCGTAACAACACCGGCTTCACTCAAGCGCGCTATATATTGATCCCGCCCGGCGTGAAAGCGCGGGTGGCTGCTGTTGACAAACAGCGTGGGGGGAGCGCCAGCACCCGCGTACTCAAGTGGAGAAGCCTGTTGCCAGAGATCCGGCACATTCTCGTAACGACCACCGAACCAGGCGCCCGCCGCCGAAGGTTTTTTGCGCGGATCGTCCTCATGTTGCAATGCCATGGGCGTAGTGAAACTGACAATGCCGTCCAGATTGACAATAGCCTGAACCGAGTCTTTACCCGCGGACTGTACAGTTTCAAATATGGGCAAGCCCGGGGTTACCCCCACGAGCGTGGCCATTTGCCCACCCGCAGAGGCACCGATGACGGCGAGGCGCTCAGGGTCAATGCCGTAACGACCCGCCTGCGCCCGCAACCAGCCAAGCGCAGACTTAACATCCTGTACACCCGCCGGGTAACGGGCTTCCGGCGACAGGCGATACTCTACCGTCGCGGTAACAAATCCCCGGTTGGCGAGATATCTTGCCATGGGTTCCTGCAGAGTGCGGTTACCAGAACGCCAGCCGCCGCCGTGAATGAACAGTACAGCCGGTCGTTCGGACGCGGGCTGCCCCCCCTCAGGAAGGAAGAGATCCAGATGCAGAGCGCGCGACCCGACGCGGCGATACACCAAATCCCGTAGGACTTCAGTACCCTGCCCAGGCGCCACCCGTGCAACTTGAATGTCTGGATGAGTCTTGCGGGTTTTGTTAAAGGCGGATTGAATGTTAAACGAGTCGTCGAGCGAAATTCTGACAGCCGGCTCGGCTTGCTCTAGTAACTCGCGCGATAACCGCGACAGCCAGGCATCTACATCTTCCGGTACCGCCAGGGAACGGAATACCGGCACCTGCGTGGGGTACCCCTCGACCGAATCCTGACTATCAATAATACGCCCCTGTCCCGCCATTACCTGCGCGATAATTCGTTGATCTACCGCATCCCGCTCGGCGGGCCGGGCACCGACGGTTGTCAATAGCTCGCGAGAGAGCATCTCGGCAGGTATCGTGCGCAAGCCCTCGGGCCAAAGTGGTTTCTCCTCCAGCCGCCGAATATCCCCCTGTACGATATTCATCGGCTCGCCATCGAGGTTCCACACCAGGTTATCCTCTAGATAAACATCCCCCTGATAGGACACCAGCGCGAGATCACTGTAAGTGTCGCGCCCGTACTGCAGGACATTGCCCACAACCGCGACCCGCGGATTCACCGGCGCCGCGTCAACATCCCGCCATTCGTCTTCGATATAACCCAGCTGAATTGCCGCAGAGCCCGGGTTGTAAATCAAATTGTTCACAACCACACCGGTGGTATGCGCCTTGAAATACGGATTGCGGCGATCATTGTTGGCAAACAGATTGCCGACCACCGCAACGTCACGCACAAAATCGTGTACGAGCAGCCCTTTAGAATGCTTGCCTTTTCGGTGGGTTGAGTAATCCAATCCCTCGGCGATGATTGAGTTGCTGATCGTAATTTGTCGGCTGGTGGCGTCAGGCCCATCCGTGCGCGCCCCAGAGGCCGACATATTCTCGTCAACGGCCCAACTGGTGGAGCAATGATCGATATGGATTCGATAGGCATTTTTGCCCGAAATACCAATGCCATCCGGAGCCCAGCCACTGCGGGCCGGTCGGCCGACATCGCCAGGGCGCACGCGGAGGTGTTGTACTCGCACATCGTGTGTGCGGATACTCAGGCCGCCCCGAATCAAGGTAATACCCGGGTTTGGCGCAGTCTGCCCGGCCAGGGTAAGAAACGGCTCGCTGACCACAATATTTTCCCGGTCGAGGTCGATGACACCACCCACTTCGAACACCACGATACGGGGGCCAGACTGACCCAATGCCCACCGCAGTGAGCCCTCCCCGCGATTCTGCAGGTTTGTCACCCGAATAATCTTACCGCCACTGCCCCCGGGGGTATCCACCCCGAAGCCGGCAACCCCTTCCAAGTCGATACCGGCCAACGCCTGTGAACAACCCATCAGAAACAGCACGATCAGCGCCCAGCGATCGAATTCCCGTCTAACCATTTTCATCATCACCTCGATTTATTTTCATTATCAGAAGGCTGACCAATCACCCAAAAGTCAGGCATTTTGGACTTACCAAAATACCCCAATCAGAACCTGAATTTCAAGGCACCCTCTCCCATCCTTGTTCCGGGGCCACCTTTGGCCTTACCGAAACATCAAAGCACCCGCCGGCAAGCTGCCGGATAAAGGGGTATACGGGGAGAGGGGATGCGGGGATACAGGTTGAGAACCGGAGAGGAGCGATAGAAAGTAAGACGGTGCGGCAAATACGACAGCAGCGAAGAAACCACGTGAGAAAGAAAAGCCGATCGACTCGTTACGCAGCTCACTGACGGGTTGGGAGAGGATCAATCGGACACGGGAGCTGGTAAATGGGGGCGGGCACGCGCTGATGCCGGCCCTGCCCCCACAGGCTCAGGGCAGTTTTTTCTCTCCCTGCTGAATATCTTCGGGCTTCTCCACATGGTGCTCGGCAGTTTGCGTGGACTCCTCGATGGGCGCACGGCGTAAGATCAGAAAACCCGACACCCCCGCAATTAGCGAGGCCAGCAACACCCCGGCCTTGGCCTGTATGAGCAATTCGTTTTGGCCGGCAAACGCGAGCTCCGCGATAAAGATCGACATGGTAAAGCCGATACCACCAAGTAGCGCCACGCCAATAATATGGTGAAAGGTGGACGATTTCGGCAGTTCGCCCCAACCCAGCTTCCAGCCTATCCAGGTTGCTCCGACGATACCGATCAACTTGCCAAATACCAGACCACAGATCACCCCCAGTGTCAGTGGATTGAACACCGCTGCTGCGCTGGTAAAGCTGTCAACAGGAATGCCGGCATTCGCCAACGCAAAGATTGGCACCACCACGAACGCAACTGGAGTATGCAGGCGGGTTTCCATCCGCTGCAGTGGCGACTGCACCAGGTGAATACCATTGTCCAGCGCGGTTACCCGCGCACGCAGTGCATCGTTTGCAATAATCTTATCGCCGGGGCGGAAGCAGCGATCAAAACTGCGAATAATATCCTTCACGAAAGTACTGAAAGCCACCGGGTCGTATTTCGGCTTGGCCGGGATCGCCATCGCGGTGATCACACCCGCCAGAGTTGCGTGCACCCCGGTTCTGTAGAGCGCGTACCACAACAGAATACCCACAAAAATGTACCCCGCGGAGCGGCGCACACCGGCAAACTTCAGCAGCCAGAGCATACCCACCAAAACGCAAGCCGCCATCAGAGCGGTAGTGTTGACACTTTCCGTATACCAGATGGCAATTACCAGAATTGCACCCAGGTCATCCACAATCGCCAACGCCACCAGGAACGTCACCACGGCCCGCGGCACCCGGTTACCAAGGATGGCGATACAACCCACCGCAAAGGCGATATCCGTGGCCATGGGGATACCCCAGCCACGCTCCGACGGCGTGCCGCCATTCATTAAATAGAAGATCAGTGCCGGAACCACCATCCCGCCAATCGCGGCCATCACCGGTAGTACCGCATGCTTCATCTCGGATAGCTCGCCGACCAGAAACTCCCGCTTTAATTCGAGTCCGACCAACAGAAAGAAGATGGCCATCAGGCCATCGTTGATCCAGTGGTGGAAGCTCATGGACAGGGACCAGTCACCAAAGTTGTAACTGACCGGTAAATGCAGCAGGTGTTTGTAGGCTTCCTGCCACGGGGAGTTAGCAATGATTAACGCTACCACCGCGCAGATCATCAAGAGCACACCACTACTGCTCTGGCGGTGAATAAACTCTTCAAAGGGCGTTACCAGTCGGCCGAAGGCACTCTCCAGTGGCGCTTCAAATACCTTGCCCTTGCGAATCCTGAATTTACTCAACACATTGTTTGCCATCTAACGCCGACTCCTAATATTCAGTTTCGCTATGTCACTTGCCTGGGCACAGACGTCGCGCGTCTTCCCAGTCTTGGGGGCAGAGGTTAGCATGGCAGTCATTTCCTCCTCCAGATTTTCAAAACTATAGTGCGATCCATGATCCGTCTCGACTTATTGTTGGTCCAGCAAGGTCTGGCCAGCTCCCGAACCCACGCGCGCAAACTGATTGATGCCGGCCGGGTACAAGTGGCCGATGCTGGAGGCCAGCGATGGCAAATCGTCAAAAAACCCAGCCAGACCTTGAGAGAGGACACTCAAGTCCTCGTCGAGCCACTACCGGAAGACCAGTACGTGTCCAGAGCTGGCCTGAAACTGGCTGGCATTCTCGATCATACCGGCCTGGATCCCAGCGGGTGGCACGCCCTGGATGTGGGCTGCTCCACTGGCGGCTTCAGCGATTGCCTGCTGCAACGAGGGGCAGCACTAGTGGTCGGCGTGGATGTCGGCCACGACCAACTGGCCCCCACCCTACGCCAGGACCCGCGCATGAAATTGTTTGAGGGGCTGAATGCCCGCCACCTGACCAGCGAGCAGGTATCCCCCTGGGGGAACAACGGATTTGACGCCATCGTCATGGACGTGTCATTTATCTCTCAAACCCTGATACTGCCTCAATTGCCCCCGATGCTAAAACCGGGTGGTGAGCTGCTAAGCCTCGTAAAACCGCAGTTTGAAGTAGGCCCGGAAGGTATTGGCAAAGGTGGCCTTGTAAAGGACTCCAGTCTCTATTGCGGTGTTCAGGAAAAAATATACGCCCTGTGTACGCAACTGGATTTACAGGTAAGGGATTACATTGAAAGCCCGATCAAGGGTGGAGATGGAAATCGGGAGTTTTTGCTCTGGGCAACCCGCTAATGACGCCCACCCTGCCACTGTGCTAGCGCAGAATGGCTTCTAGCTTGGCCTTGAAGCCAGGGCGGGCAACTTCCGTTGGCGACGTTCGGCGCAGCGGACGTAGCACGAGGTTGCCCTGGCAGTTCGGACACTCTTGATTCAACGCTGCCGTGCATTCGGGGCAAAATGTGCATTCGTATGAACAGATATAGGCTAGGTCAGAAAGGCCCAGGGGCGCGCTGCAACGTTCGCAGCTAGCTTTCATTTTCAGCATCGTATTCCTTCAGACTCGCAATTCATAGCCCGCTGCCAGGGTTGTGACGGGGTGACGTCAAAGCCGTACCCGGCCCACGCCATCACGGTGAGCCGAGTTATCCCGGACATGGGCCAACTACTTCATAGGCAGGCTGCGCCGGCAAGTCTGTGGCACGGAATAGATTACTCCGCCTCCAGCTGCTTGTCCGTGCGGGCCGCCATAATAAAATCATTCTTGTGCAAACCACCGGCTTCGTGGCTCCACCAGGTCACAGTCACCTTGCCCCACTCAGTGAGCAGCGCGGGGTGGTGACCAACCTCTTCCGCAATCGCGCCCACACGGTTAGTAAACGCTAACGCCTGCTTGAAGTTCCGAAACTTGAAAACCCGCTCCAGTTGCATCACATCATTACGAACCATAGGGGTCCAATCCGGAATTTCGCGGATCAGGGTTGCCAATTCCTCATCGGATACCAGGGGGGCATCAGCCCGGCAGGCCTCACAGGCCTGCGCTGCCAGCTCGGTCATATCTGACTCCTCTGTGCACAGTACTTTATTGGTAAGGTCGAATCGTGGCACTCCGCCACAAATTCGCGATGTGCCACTTTAGCCGCCGCCCGGATATGGCACAAGGCGACCTGGATCACACAAAATAGTGTGTGGATAAAAAGTTACTCACAAGACGACTGTGCTAGGTTTTCAACAGATTCCATCAGAAATTCGAGAACATCATGAAACGACTGACCACAGCCATATTTCTGGCCACCTTCATTCACGGCTGTGGACAAAAAAGCGCGCCAGCTTCGACGACCGAGCCCAACGGCCAGAGCCCGCAAACAGAGCAACACAGAGCTGGAAAAAATGAGCTCAGCAAGGCCCCAGCCCCAAAGTCGAACATCGATGAAGAAACCTTTGAGCAACTCAATAACCAGCTGATCGAGCGTATGTGGCACCTTTTTCCATCCTGGGCGATCAGCAACGGATACTATAAAGTCGCCTCTCAACTTGAAGTGCCAGACACTCACTATCGCCGGGAAGTCCTCAGTTTCGCGAGAAGCTCACTGAACCAGTTTTCCGGATTTGCCCCGGACAAACTCAGCCCCAATGCGCGTACCGACCTGGCGCTAATCGTCAACTTCCTGAATGAGACCATCTGGAAACTGACAGAGTTCAAGCCCCATGAGTGGAACCCCGCAGACTACAATGTTTCCCACGGGTTCGCACTGATCCTGAATACCGATTACGCACCACTGGACGATCGCCTTCGAACCTTCAGTGAACGCCTGTTGAAAGTACCGGCTTACTACGCCGCCGCCGAAAAAACCCTCAGCAATCCAGCCTCACCACAACTCATCCTCGCGATTCAGCAGAACGAAGGTGCGCAATCTGTATTTGGTGAGGAACTCGAGAGAAAACTGGCACAAAGTGGTCTCAGCGATCGTGAAAAAGAACAGTTTGCTACTCGCCTACAGGCCGCTCGCCAGGCTATCGATGAATATGTCGTCTATCTGCAAACGCTACACGCGCAGATGGAACAAGCCGACAGCTTCCGCGATTTTCGTATCGGAAAAGAGCGTTACGAGAAAAAGTTCAAATTCGATATACAGATCAGCATGAGTGGTGAAGAACTCTATAACCGTGCCATGAAAGAAAAAGACCGGCTTCACCTGAAAATGGACGAACTCGCCGACCAACTGTGGCCTAAATACTTCCCGGATGAAAAGCGTCCAGACGACATACTTGAGAAAATTCATAAGGTGCTGGAAAAGCTTTCCCTGAATCACGCAACCAAGGAAACATTCAAGTCAGAAGTAGAAAAACAGATTCCGGAACTTGTCGCCTTCGTCAACGAGAAGGATCTCGTTTCTCTGGACCCTGAAAAGCCTCTGGTCGTGCGTACTACACCTGCGTATATGCGTGGATTTTCAGTGGCATCAATCAATGCACCAGGCCCTTACGACAAGAATGCCAACACCTATTACAACGTGATGCCTGTGGAGGAACTCCCGGATGATCGGGCAGAGAGCTTCCTCAGAGAATACAACACCTACTTAATGCAAATACTGAACATCCACGAGGCGATACCCGGGCACTATACCCAGCTTGTGTATGCCAACCAGTCTCCCAGCCTCATTAAAAACATCCTCGGCAATGGCGCCATGATTGAAGGTTGGGCAGTATATACCGAACGTATGATGCTAGAAGCCGGCTACGGGGATTTTCAGCCCGAGCTGTGGATGATGTACTACAAATGGAACCTGCGCACAGTGGTCAACACTATCCTGGACTATTCAATTCAGGTCAAAGGCATGAATGAAGAACAGGCAATGGAATTGATGATGAAACAGGCATTCCAGCAAGAAACGGAAGCACTGGGAAAATGGCGACGCGCGACACTGAGCCAGGTACAACTTACCAGCTACTTTGCTGGCTATATGGACATCATGGAATTACGGGAAGAAATAAAGCAAAAACTGGGAGAAAAATTCAATTTGAAGCAATTTCACGAAAAATTTCTGAGCTACGGAAACGCACCTGTTCCAGTAATCCGGGAACTGATGCTGACGGACATCGAATCGTAAATTCTCCTTCGATCAATTCTCGAGCCAGCGGCGCGCTTCGGTAATAACGGTTTGCATGCGTTTTTGAAACCCCTTTTCGCGCCGCCCACACAGGTACAAGGTCTCACTTACCGGTGTGGGAAGCTGATGAACCCTGATCCGATCCCGCTTAAGAAACGCCTCCACTGCGTAGACTGGTAAAACCGTAAAACCGAGCCCTCTACTGACAGGCTCGAGAATAAGACCGATCTGGTTCGAAAAACCGCTAATCGGAAACTGATCGCAATGCTGGAACTGCGGAAAATTTGGCGCAAGTAACAGGTTGGCGTGATGGCGCCCATCAGGATGATCAATAAAACCGAGCCCCATCAAATTGTGCCAATCTGGCTGTGCAACACTTGCGGGGGTTACCAGTAACAAACTCTCTTCGGCAATAGGCTGGCACAAGACCTCCGGCAGGGAAGACTCAGAAGTCATAAACCCGATATCAACCCTGGACTCGGCAATTGCCGCCTCTACTTCGGAATTAGGAGCAAATCGGTAATCGATAACGAGTTTCGGGTACTCAGACTGTAAAGCCAATAAATTCCCATACAACTTGAGCCCGACACTTCCCGGGGACATTACCCTAACCAGCCCCTCAAAGGGCCTATCTTCCTGAACCTTTTCCTCCAAACCCGAAAGAGCCGACAAAATGCCCTGCCCCTCCGCATACAGCTTTTCACCAGCATACGAGACGGAAAACTTCTTACCATCCCTTACCAGCAACTCAACACCGAGCTGTTCTTCCAGTTTACGCACGTGCTGACTGACCCCGGATTGCGTCATATGAAGCCGCTCGGCCGTTCGAGTGAAATGGCCAACCTCAACGAGAGTACAGAATGTATACAGCCAGGATGTGTTAACCATTACAAATAAAGATCATATCAATTCAAAATGATAATTATAGATTATTAAAGTGCCACTGTAAGCTTGCACTACTTACCAACAGGAGGGCACAAGATGACCAACACCTACCCTAGAAACTTCTCACATATTGGGATCTCCGTACCGGACCTTGACCAGGCAGTCAAATTCTATACCCAAGTGATGGGCTGGTATCTCATTATGGAGCCCACCCAGATCACAGAGGACGACAGCGCAATCGGAGAAATGTGCACCGACGTCTTCGGCGCAGGCTGGGGCAGTTTCCGAATCGCACATCTGTCAACCGGAGACCGGATTGGCGTCGAGCTTTTCCAGTTCCCGAACCAGAAAAACCCGGAAAACAACTTCGAGTACTGGAAGACCGGTATTTTCCACTTTTGTGTACAAGATCCAGATGTCGAAGCGCTTGCAGAAAAAATTGTCGCCGCGGGCGGCAAGCGACGCATGGAAAAGCCTAGATACTACTACCCAGGCAAAAAGCCCTACCGCATGATCTATATGGAAGACCCATTTGGAAATATTTTGGAAATTTACAGCCACAGCTACGAACTGATTTACAGTGAGGGCGCCTACTAAACCCGCGACTGGAATCCTGAGTTGAGCATAAGCCGCCAGGTTTGAGCGCGCAACTCAGGATTCTGCCGAGGAGAGACGTATTCGACTTACCGAGCAACCCAAAGTACTAATGGGAAGATTGAAGTAAGGAAACAAGAAGGGGCATCGCTATCTCACTTATTTAGCAGTCCTCAAAGTCACTATATAAGTCTGAGCCATTGATACTCTGCCAGCGCCCATGGGCGGGAGCAGCGCCCAAACGGCAATGAAGGCGTTGCTGCACCAATGCGGGATTAAAAAAAAGCCTCGGTACATTCCCTGCGTCACAGCTTTGCTACCCACCTGCTGGAACGCGGCCTGAGTCTGCGCCAGATTCAAGCACTGCTGGGGCACGCTAGCCCCACTACCACCGCCCGCTATATCCATCTTACCGAGCTCAGCCAACAGGACACTGCCGCCACCATCAATGCGCTGGTTAACACCCTGCATGTCGATCTATGGAGGCCGTAATGCATCTGGCCGACCTGATTGAGCGCTATCAAGAGGCGCTCTTACAAAAGTATGCTGGGCGCCTGCTACCGGAACAGCGACGGGCGATAGCGGCGATCCTACGCTGCCGTACCAGCGCTGCTGGCGAGATACTATGGCAATGTAACGATTGCAATCACTCTCTGTTGAACCCGCGCCCCTGTGGGCACCGGAGTTGCCCCCGGTGCCAGAATCACGAGGTCACCCAGTGGCTGGCACGGCAGCGCCGCAAGCTGTTGCCGGTGGAGTACTTCATGGTAACTTTTACCCTCCCGGCGGAGCTTCGTACACTGACCTGGCGCCATCAAAAAAAAGTCTATGACCTGTTAATGGCCGCTGCCGCCGGGATTCTCAAAACCTTCGCCCTCAACGACGATCAGCTCAGCGGCGAGATCGGCATGACCAGCGTACTCCACAGCCATAGCCGACGTCTGGATTACCACCCGCACTGCCATATCGTGATTCCCGGCGGTGCGGTGAACCGAAGTAGACGGCAGTGGAAGAAGGTAAAGGGTAAATACCTGTTCAACGGCCAAGCACTTGCCAAAGTCTTCCGTGCAAGGATGCTCCAGGCCCTGCAAGAGGCTGGACTGCCAGTACCCGACACTCCAATAAAGTGGATCGTTCAGTGCCAATCAGTCGGCAGAGGACAACCCGCTCTGGAATATTTATCAAAATACCTTTATCGCGGTGTAATCAGCGAGAAACAAATTCTCACTGACCGAAACGGCGAAGTAACCTTCCGCTATATCGAAAGCAAAAGCGGCAACCCCAAAACGCGAACATTACCTGGCGCCGACTTCTTGTGGCTGGTACTGCAGCATGTACTCCCCAAGGGCTTTCGGCGCGTACGCGATTACGGGTTCCTGCACGGCAATGCCAAGCGATTGCTGCAGCTCGTGCAAATGACATTGAAAGTGGTCATTGACTCATTCAAGGCACAGGAAAAGCCTGTATTGCCTTGCCCGAGATGCACGGCACCACTGCAGTTTGTTCAGGCCTTCAGGCCTGGCTGGCTATCCGGATAACCCTTCAGGATCGTATTAAACACCGACAGTCATAAGCGAGGAGAAAACCAACCTATGAGCAACTGATGTCGATCATATTGGCTGCAGGAAAAGGCCAAGGCTCTCGCTCGCCTTCAAAAAATTAATAACACAGCTTGTGCGAAACACCCACCACGCCAAAAAAATATATTTGCTTATATAAAGAACTTTCCGGAAAGCCCGGGCTTGTCCAACAACTGGATGAGATCGCGGCTGCGCGCGATCTATCCTTATTCGTTAAATGCCTCGGGACCTTGAGCCGTCAACCAGTGGTTGATTTCCGAGCAAGACCGGCCTAACATGGGTATGCGCACTATTATGCGCACACCTTGGAGCGCCGCTATGACCACTCTTTTTGACGCAAATGCCCCAAAGAAGGCAACAAATCTCAGCATAAATAGTGACTTATTGGTCAAATCCCGATCCATGCACATTAATTTATCCGCGACTTTAGAGCAAGCGCTGAGCCAGGAGCTCGCAAAGCGAGAAGCTCAGAAATGGAAAGATGAGCATAAAGCCGGAATTAAGGCCTACAACGAATTTGTTGAAGAACATGGTTGCTTCGGCGATGAGTTTAGGAATTTCTGATGCCGCAGTTCGACGTATACAAAAACCCCAGCAAGGCAACTCAGAAGACTTTTCCTTTTATCCTGGATATTCAGCACGAGCATATTTCTGATATAGGAACAAGAATCGTGCTCCCTCTCGGCCGGTTGCAATATTTTAAAAATGAAAATCTTGGGAGGCTTACCCCCGTAATTGAATATGAGGGTGACGAGCTAATCTTACTCACCCCACAGATTGCCTCCGTGCCAACGAATAGACTAAAAAACCCAATCGGTACACTCGAACATTTTCGAACAGAAATATTAGCCGCTCTGGATTTTGCTATTACCGGTATTTAACGCCCAGCTCAGCGGGCAATTGGAGCGCAGCGTAAAATGATCCGCTGCAGCTGTTTGTTAGCTGCTTGGCCGCACCTTCATTAGCGCAGCTTTGCTAGCAGGAATAAGCATTGGCATACCCATATTTTCGGTTTTAATTGTAATGTCTCTGACATTTCGAATTACGTAATCTTTCAGCCTAAATCCCCTACCTGGCCACGCAACCATCCCCGGCCGACCGATCACGACCAAAGGTTGGCAACCGTTTTTACACGTATAAATTGTGTCATCGTAATCAAGCGATAGCGTGGCTTCGGAAAGATTTTGCTGTGAATTACACGCAGGGCACTCGGTATTCATATCGCTGTCACGAAATGGCCGGCCATCTTTGAAGTCTAAAGCTCTTTCAAAAACAGTTTCAGCTTTAACAATTTCGTAGGCTATACCATTGTCTTTGTTATATTGAATTACTTTTTCTGCAAGTAGATCAATGATGCGCTCTAAAGATACTTGCCGGTAATCAATGTACCCTGTTGTACCTAATATTCCTTCAATTTCTGCATCATCTAGCCTTAATGGTAAGATGTACTCGCTGTTTTCCTGAAAGGCTCTGGCTTGAGCCGCCTTCCTCTCATGATTTGTCCATTGCTTCTTCGCATAATCCTCTGAAATTACCATCAAGCAAAATTTAGACTCATCGCGATAGATCTTTGTTAAGTGTACATAGAGATCTTTGCCCCATAAGTTCGCTTGCTCGTACTCATCGTAGAAGACATTGATTCCTCTAGTAATGAGATTGGTAGCAATAGACTCTGCAACACCTCTATCTTCTCCAGCGAAAGAAATCACTACATCATAAGTTGGCATATTCTTCCTTTTGTCTGGGGCAGCTAACGAGCCTGTAGAAAAACAACTCCCGGCAGTCGTCGCCTCAAGGCTCTTTTCTCGTTTACATACTGACCGCCATTTAACCACACTAATTTCACTTACTCACGCATGCGTGTATTTTCACCATATCGCCCCAAAATTAATGCAGAAGCCCCTAGGAATTAATGTACTGCGCCGTATCGCATCAACTTTTCGATATTATGCACCAAGCAGAACATCTGCCACTGTCCCTGCACCTTGTGTTTTCCACGCAACGAGAAGCGACTCAGTCGCTTGTTTGTGCCAATATTACCGAAGACTGGCTCGACCACCGACATGCGATGACTGTAAATTGTCTTGCCTTCCACGCTATCGACCCGTCTTTTCATCCAGTCCGTTGCTGTTTTACCATTCGTCCAAGTAAAAGAGACTTGTCGTCCGTGGCCATCCCCTATGTGTCAGGGTAGTTGTCGCCTGAACTTTTCAGAGGACAACCATGCCCCACTATTCACCTGAACGTAAAGAGGCCATCCTCAAGAAGATGGCGCCGCCTCACAGCATGACCGTTGCCGAACTGGCGAGCCAGGAAGGCATCAGTACCGCTACCCTGTACAATTGGCGTAAAGCCGCCAGACAACGAGGTGCTGTTTTGCCTTCCAACTCTGCTACTCCCGATAATTGGAGTAGCGAAGAAAAATTCAAAGTCGTCCTTGAAACTGCCCCAATGACTGAGGCGGAGCTCAGTGAATACTGCCGCAAGAAAGGCCTTTACCCCGAGCAGATTGAGGCCTGGAAAACGGCCTGCATGTCAGCCAATGCTGTATCTGACGAGCAGTCTAAACGCAACCAAAAGGCCAGTAAGGCCGAGAAAAAGCGTATCAAAAAGCTTGAGGCAGAGCTGCGACGTAAGGAGAAGGCGCTCGCTGAAACCGCTGCGCTCCTCACACTGTCAAAAAAAGCCGAGGCGATCTGGGGCCACAAAGACGAGGACGAATGACCAGCCTCCCAGATCGCCAGCAGATCGTTGCTCTGATTGCCGAAGCCAATCGCAGCGGAGCCCGGCTGGCCAAGGCCTGTGCCTTGCTGAACTTGAGCGTACGCACCTATCAACGCTGGGTCACTGACGAGGTTGTCAGGGAAGATCAGAGGCCCGTGGTGCCGAGGCCGGAGCCATCGAACAAACTGACGGCTAAGGAGCGTCAAGCCGTAATAGCCCTGTGTAATCAACCTGAATACCGAAGCTGCCCTCCAGCATTTATTGTTGCTGACCAGCTGGATCAGGGCCATTATCTCGCCTCTGAATCAACGCTCTACCGGGTTTTACATGAATACAATCAAGTCCACCGTAGAGGCCGCCAGAAGGCGCCGGAGCGGAAGCGAGCAGCGACCACACACAAAGCATCAGAACCAAACTGTCTGTGGTCGTGGGATATCTCGTGGCTACCAGGACCAGCATGCGGAACCTGGTATTACCTTTACTTGGTTATGGATGTTTACAGCCGGAAAATTGTCGGCCATGAGGTGTATGAGCGTGAGACCGGAGAGAAAGGTGCACAAAGTAAGCTGTCGGCTGCAGTGCCTTGTTATGCCTTGGGTACCAGGGCATTAATTATTGCCACCGAAAGCACGCTGCAGTACAAGCCAAAAAATCCGTAGATTCCTGCTAACACTGCAATACCAAAGATCTTCAATTGATACAGATTTTCGGCCAACGAATTCATATCACTTGCGCTCATTACTCCGAGCGCTTTGAAGATGAAGTATGCCATGAAACTTGTAGCCGAGAGCATCAGAAACAATGTGAACTTTGTATAATTTTTACTCCAACCTTCTCTCAAGGCTAGAAGTTCAAAGAACTGAATAACATTGCTTTTTATAAGTTCCATCTTAAATTCTCATTGAGGCATAACGCCGTGCGCAGCGGCGGCTTACTTTGTGTAGTTTTTGCGCGAAAATAGGAGCGTAGCGACTGCGCAAAAAGTGCGCAAAGTAAGACGTCGGTCTGCCGCACCTTGTTAGGTAAAAAGGAGCCTCGTGTTAACCGAGGAAAAAAAATAAATTGTGATATACACTATTGAAAAGCACCAACAAAATAATTTATTGCTGCTAAATCGCCTCCCATCACTCTCTTGCGACACGATCCAATCTCCTAAGTAGTAGTTTACTCCAGACATGTAGGTAGAAAAAACGCTCGCTATAAATGCGCTACCTGCTGGCACAATAAATATCAGCACGATAATAAATGTCTGAATGTAAAATTTGTCATGATTTCCAAACGGGACATAGACTGAAACCATAAACACGTAAGTTATAAATAATACTTTAAAATATATAGGAAGATATCTTTCTCTCAGCGCTTTTTGTTTTTGCCAATTTTCTTCCTGCCTTATTCTTTTCGACATTGTAGACGGGCTGTACTTCGAAAATTTTCTCAATGCTCATTTACCTAACGCCCTGCGCAGGCGCAGCCAACGCTACGCGCCTTTTGTGTTAATGTTTGAGCGCAGCGAGTAACACAAAAGGCGCGTAGCGTTGGCTGTCGCTCTGCCGCTGTTTGTTAGGCAGATCACCGAGATACTGCCTGAATGAGAGAGACTGCGCCGAAAACTCCTTGAGTCAACACCACAACTAATGTGACCTGAAAAAGCAAAATCAAAAAAACAAATTCGAAATAAAACCACTTCTGAGGTCTCAACGTTCTACATACAAGAAACGAAACTCTTCCTACCAACGACAGATTTATATAGTGTTTTTGTTTTTTTAGATTTTCGACCCACTCCAGCGATTCTATAAATTGTTCAAAAAAATAGTAAATGTTAACAAAAATTGAAAACACAAGTAAAAGAAGCGCACTAAAGAACAGTAGTGTAATTGGCGTATTCGATAAATCCCATTCACAGAAATCCAACCGCTTGGATATAAAAAGAACAAATGAAGAAAGAAGAATTTGCGGTGTAAGATTCCGCATATACTCTAAAAATGCCTTTTTTCCCTTCCCCAGAATATACACTTGAACTTCCTTTTACTTATTGCCTAACGCCCAGCGCAGGCGCAGCCGGCGCGGAGCGCATTTTGTGTTAATGTTTGAGCGACAGCGAGTAACACAAAAGGTGCATAGCGTTGGCTGTCGCTCTGCCGCTGTTTGTTATACCTTTGTCCACTCAAGCCCAATACTTGTGTTGACCACTTTATAATGCTCCGGGAATTTATTGAAAAAATACTCCGGAAGCTCGTTGCAAGTGTTAGGGTTGTGAAGGAATACGAGCTGATCAGTTGCGCAGTACATTAATGCGACAGCGCTAATGTAGCTCATTCTATTAGTCATGAGACCGTTTTTCCTGTTGATCTCACGAACACTTCCATCACGAAATTCCATGTACTCGGCAGAACCAAGCATTGCACTTTTTATGTAAAGTTCAAAACAGATATCTCTTACCGAAAAATCTCTTACATCAGTTAATACTATAATGCATGGGTAATTGGTAACACCAAATGACTTGAACTGGCCAGAAGCAGATTTTATGCTGGATTCAACTCTTTTTGAATGGACACTAAATATTTCACCCTGATCAGCCTCGAACTTTCTAATAATTTCCTTTTCTTCACCATTCTCACAAATCTCCTTTACCTCCCAAAATGACTTGGAGAAACCCGCAACAACTTCATAATCTGGAGTTCTAGTTGCTGACTCTGGTATTTTTTTAAAAGAAATTTCTTTCGTTTTGAAAATTCTCTCTAGCACTTGTTCAGATTCTGTCATTGGCTTCTTGAGGTATAACGAGCCTGTAGAAAAACAACTCCCAGCAGTCGTCGCCTCAAGGCTCTTTTCTCGTTTACATACTGACCGCCATTTAACCACACTAATTTCACTTACTCACGCATGCGCGTATTTTCACCATATCGCCCCAAAATTAATGCAGAAGCCCCTAGGAATTAATGTACTGCGCCGTATCGCATCAACTTTTCGATATTATGCACCAAGCAGAACATCTGCCACTGTCCCTGCACCTTGTGTTTTCCACGCAACGAGAAGCGACTCAGTCGCTTGTTTGTGCCAATATTACCGAAGACTGGCTCGACCACCGACATGCGATGACTGTAAATTGTCTTGCCTTCCACGCTATCGACCCGTCTTTTCATCCAGTCCGTTGCTGTTTTACCATTCGTCCAAGTAAAAGAGACTTGTCGTCCGTGGCCATCCCGGGTATCCGCCGATTCGGGATTGCGCATACATTGGCTTTTTAGCGGGCAGTGTCGACAGTCTGTGAGTCGCCCTTCAAAGTGAAGTTTTTGCTTCCCCTCGCTGACGCGCTCATCTCGGTAGAGCAACATTTCATTGCCGGCGGGGCAGATACAGGTCTTACTTCTTTTATTGAGTCTGAACTCGCTAGCGGGCAGAACCTGCTTAACGCCCTTTACCGTATCTTGGTGACGCTTACCGTGTTTTTCTTTTTGCTTGGCAAACGCCTTGTCGCGGGAACGGAACTGGTTGTCGGGAATGAAGGCATTGACACCTTCACTTCTCAGCATCTCGTTATTAGATTCACTTGAGAATCCGGTATCTGCGGTAACAATGACCTGGTCCGAAAGAATATCCTCGGCGATACCTGCGTTCCGATAACGCGTGTTAATGCCGTCAAGAATCGGCTTTAAGGTATGCGCTTCCTGCCCTTCCCCGAAGGCTTGCGCCTCCACGACAATCTGATGTTTCTTGTCGACCGCCGCAATTCCGTTATAGCCCTGGATGGTGCCTTTACTAGTCTTCATCTTGGCCGACTCGTTGTCGGTGATGTTACTTTTTACTTCTTTCGGTTTCTTGCCCTGCCCCATCCTTGGGGCTTGCGTCTTTAGGAAGTTGTCGATCTTTTCAAAGTGCTTCTCCAAGGTCTTCTGCGCCTGCTCGAGACGCTGCTTTCGCTCCCGTTCGGCGGGCTTCCTTCCATCCAGCTTCTTATGCTCTGAGAGACAATGACGGATCTTCTTGCGGATCTTCGCCTGCTTTTGCTCGAGCTCTTTAAAAGTTCCAGAGTGTGACTTGCTGGCATTCGACGACATCTTGCAGCCATCAATGGCAAAGAGTTCATTACCCAAAAGACCTTCCTGGTCGCAAACCATCAGCACCTGCTCAAAGACAGACTGTATGGCATCGGGATAACTACTGACAAAGCTGGCAATGCTGGTGAAGTGCGGCACGCTGTCACAGGACAGAGCTTTGAACAGTATATTATGCTCACACTGCCATTGGATCTCCCGGCTAGACGTGATGCCTTTGGAGTAAGCGAACAGGATAATCTTCAAGAGAATAGCCGGATCGTATGCAGACCGCCCACCACCTTCATTCTTGTACTTGTCGTAGAAAGCGGAAAGATTGATACGGTTATCGATCAGGTGATGCAGCGTGTACTCGAAGGTATTCGGCTGCAATTGATCTTCGAAATTGATTACAACCATTGTGTCCTGGCTGTAATTATAGGGCTTGAAGTTGGGCATGACGGGATCTCGGAACCGGGCCCGCAGATTTTATCAAAATCTACTAGGTTTTTAGAGTTTTTCTACAGCCTGAACGCCGCCAACAGGGGCGGCCAATGCTATTCACCTTTTGTGCAAAAATGGGCGCGCAGCGACTAGCACAAAAGGTGAATAGCGTTGGACGTCCCGCGGAGGGCCGAAGGCCCGGAGCAAACTGCTTGGCCTTGTTAAGCATTTGCCTGATGACCAAACCATTTTTCAGAAACCGGGGTAAAAAGAAAGCTGTAAATTGCTAAGTTAGCGATGAAAGTTATCCACATTGCCGGTGAACTTAAACCATTTAGAATGGTAACCATCAGACCAACAAACAGCAGTATAATTAGCCCGACACGAGCTATCTTTATTCTTTCTAATAAATATAAACCGCACCCTAATTTAAGCGCGAGCGCGAGATAAGCCCATATCTTCTGCAGCCAGATTGGAAAATTAGCAGACTCCAAGATCTTAACGGCTTCTGGGTGGTTAAATCCCCACGTCACCGAAAATCCTGCAACAACAGATGAAATGATAACGTACCAAGCTACAATTGTAATTCGTTTAGGTCTATTCATGTTTTAGATGCTTAACGCCCACGGCAGGGGCGGATTACCTTATGCGCGTTTTGCGCGAAAATGGGAGCGAAGCGACCCGCGTAAAACGTGCATAAGATAAGCCGACCCGCGGAGGCCCGAAGGGCCGGAGCATCACTGCCCGTGATTGTTAATGTTGGAGGCCTGAAAGTGACTTACCAACTTAAAGACCGCCGACCCTGAACTCGCAAATTACCAGCATACTGCGAGCGGCACGATTGGTTATACCGTACCACGCTTTCCCCTGGAGCGGCTCAAAGACCAAACGGGAATTCCCTACCCTACTTCTTCCGACGCCAGCGCGATCCATAAAGAATGGAAGCCACTACAGCCTATTAAAACCAACCGTCAATCCCTGCTAGCGATACGCTTTCTACAGCGTTGTAGGCCGCCGAATCGTTCATCAAGCGCACTGCAACCTTTTAGGCGGCGGCACGATGAACCTGAACATTAACGCCGCGATCAGCCGCGGCTTACTTTGTGTGCTTTTTGCACGAAAATAGGAGCGCAGCGACCGTGCAAAAAGTGCACAAAGTAAGACGTCGGCTGCATTGCATTGTTATGAGTTTTTCTTAGCACAGGAGCCAATCTCTGCCTTCTGCGCTCTGATCAGAACTCAAAAGGCGGACTTTTACCGCTGGATTTGAGCACATTAAATACTCAGAAAAATCTTTCGGAAAATTGCTTCCACAAACAGCTAATTTGCCAGTATCCAGCGCGCTAACCAACACATGTAATGTGTCCCAGTAGTCGTAGCGCTCCTTTGCGATGACAAGAACATTTGGTGAATGCCCATAAACGGCAACGCCACGTTCATTCTTACCTTTGAATACGCTTAGATCTTTTTTGGTATACGCCATACCTGGATCGATGGCAATTTCACACAAATATGGCGAAGCCGATGTCTTGTATTTGTGCATGACTAAATGGACTCATAACGCCCACGGCAGGGGCGGCTTACCTTATGCGCGTTTTGCGCGAAAATGGGAGCGAAGCGACCCGCGTAAAACGTGCATAAGGTAAGCCGTCCCGCGGAGGCCCGAAGGGCCGGAGCATCACTGCCCGTGATTGTTATGTGCGTCCAACGCTCGAAATAGAACCATGAGCTGAAGGGCCGCAATTACCACAAACAAGAAGCTCCAGAAATAGTAACTTGACTGAATCAACTTAGCCCCATTTGATATTTTCTTCTCAGCTTCCGCAAGCGATTTAAATTTCTCTGCAATCTGCGTATTTGTGTACTTTCCCAACTGAACTTCGGATGCCAAAGTAACGTATGATTCCTGCATCTCACCATTAGCTGAAAATACATTCCAATTTTCAGAACTTTTGACACATAGAAGAAGAACTAAGAATAGCGGCAGAAGTACCACTGCTAAAATTATTAATTTTTCTCGTTTCATGGCTCTATCACATAACGCCGCGCTCAGCCGCGGCTAACTTTGTGTACCTTATGCGCGATAATGGGAGCGAAGCGACCGCGCATAAAGTGCACAAAGTTAGACGTCGGCCTGCAGCGCATTGTTATACGGCCCCTGCGCTAGCTGCTTGTATCGGAGCTACTAAATCTGATGGATCTTCATAAAGAACTACTTCTTGGAGATCTGAATCAGTCTCAATTTTTACAACCCATTTAGCGCCCATAAACGCTAATTTCCACCAGAAACTAAGTTTTTCTACTTTTACAGATTTGACACTTTCGAGTGGAATGGAGATTTTTATCTCTTTTTCAAACATTGCCGCCGAACAATCACTTGGGCCATAAGACCAGTGAACGATCGATTCCCGATCTATATACAATGCCCCCGGCCTCGATCGAAAACACAAACCGTAATAAGCTCTACTCGTACCAAAGCTAACATTCTCCGGAATATTTCGCTCTTCTTTCCATTGCCTAAATTTTTCTTTTCCCATTAGTTTCAATGAAATTACTCCTTTACTTCATAGGCGTATAACGCCCAGCGCAGGCGCAGCCAGCGCGGAGCACGTTTTGTGTTAATGTTTGAGCGACAGCGAGTAACACAAAAGGTGCGTAGCGTTGGCTGTCGCTCTGCCGCTGTTTGTTATGCGGAACCACGCGCTCATTATTTCCACTTATACTTATTCTTCAAATAACGCATATACCATTTCCATAGCGGCTTAAGTTGCACAAATACAAGAGCAACAAAAAATGGTACCCATACAACAAACAAGACATAGAATGCAGAAAGAACTTTTCCTGACCCCCAAATAAGCAAACCTGCAACAAGTAGCACCGGTAAAGCGAACCATCTACTCATAAATAAAGCAATATACCTTTCATATTTCGTCGAAAAGTAAATGCAAGCAGGAATTCCAACCAAAAATATACCGAAAATAAAAACAAAGTAAAGAATTACATTAATTACTGAAACCACTTCCACTCTCAATTAAAGGAAAACTTATATTCAGGGAAAACTCGCATCGGAGAAACGCATAACGCCCGCATTTGCGGCGACTGAAGCGCAGCGTAAGGAGTCCGGCCGCGATAGCGGCGCACAACATGCGCTTGTTAATGTTGTGAACTGCCCAACCAACTATGAAATACGTTGTGTAGCGCAAGCGAAACCCCAGCCAACTAATTATTACCCGCAAGAATGCCGTACTAGGACAAACTGCGAAACTTACTTATCGTAGAACGAAACTGCTCAGCCCAACGCTGGCACAAAACCTAAACCCCGGAAACCGCGGCTTAATGCGATGAACCCGAACCTGGCACGCTGCCATCCAACACTTTTTGCAGAGCACATTAACGTCCAGCGCAGGCGCTGCCAACGCGGAGCATCTTTTGTGTTAATGTTTGAGCGACAGCGAGTAACACAAAAGGTGCGTAGTGTTGGCTGTCGCTCTGCCGCTGCTTGTTATACGCTTGGCCGAAGCCACACGAATGTTATTAGTGCTGGTAGTACCACAGAGACTACAACAACAAAAAATGCCATGAAACTAATTCTTCTAGGCTCCAGCATTGAGCTTTGGAGATCTGATGCTGAATGCCAGACAGTAACTTTTTTGCCTACAGGATAACTGGAGAGAACTTCGTTAACCTCAATTCCATAGCTAGACGGCATTACTCGATAACCAGTAAGCTCTTTTCCGCCAGCCACGTAGAAATATTCAATATCCCAGTGAGCTTGCCCTCCATAACGTCCCGACGACCACACCATTTCCGATTTAGTTATTACACCAGGCACTGGATTGCTAAAGTCACTTTTGATCCAGCTGTAGACTCCACTAAATGCTTTCCCTCCAGCTTCGCCTCCCCAAGCGAAAATCAAAAATGCTATTACTCCAAGTAGATACCTATTGTTCATATTTGCGTATAACGCCCAGCGCAGGCGCAGCCAGCGCGGAGCGCATTTTGTGTTAATGTTTGAGCGGCAGCGAGTAACACAAAAGGTGCGTAGCGTTGGCTGTCGCTCTGCCGCTGTTTGTTATGTGTGGACTGTGAATAACTGCTCATTAGCTGGCCACTCACCACCATATGTATAACACTCTAAGGTATCCAGGTAGCCAGAATTTAACCATAGTATGACACCTGCGCCCGCCTCTAAAGCAGGATGGGTAAGGTAAGCCCCTGGAAAATCTTCGAGCTTTAGTCTCTCTGTACGTAATTTTTCTGCGGACTCACTCACCTTAAATTTCGTGAATACTCCTACGCCGCTATAACTACGCTCTAGAATCTCTACTTGAGAAATCTGACTTTTAAGGATTTCTTTTTCAGGATCTTCTTGAATCAACAGATCGAATATTTTTTGTTCTAGAGGACTTAAATTCATACTGACACATAACGCCGTGCTCAGCGGCGGCTTACTTTATGCGCATTTTGCGCGAACATAGGAGCGCAGCGACCGCGCAAAAGGTGCATAAAGTAAGACGTCAGCTGCAGCACCTTGTTAGAGTTGGCGGACCTAGAACCTGGAATCGTTCTCGCAAGGAACACCATCATGGTCTCCGTCCATTTTTGTATTTGGGCAGTTATTTATAAAGAAAACCGCCTCCTCCCTGGATGTCATTTGACTACAATGCTGCCGTCCATCGCATTTGAAATTTTGATAGGAAGCTTGGCTACTGCGAATTTGCTCTTTTGGTGGGGATAGCTTAATTATCTCCATACCATCCACAGAACGCCCGACTGCTTCTGTTTCGTAATCGCCCCACCGATCGCCGTTAACGGCGAACTTGTCTTGATAAATTTTCCATCCGGTGAATGCCAGCAGAGCCAAAATTACTATTTTTTTCATTATTTACTACTCGAAACTCTAACGCCGCGCTCAGCCGCAGCTTACTTTGGGCGCTTTGTTGCGCAAAATAGGAGCGGAGCGACCGCGCAACAAAGTGCACAAAGTAAGATGTCGGCTGCAGCGCCTGGTTATGGCTGACGCGCTCCGAACTACCTACGCGCACCGAATGCGCCGAAGCTCCTTAAAAACGAGGAAAGAAATTCCAACTTCCCCCAACCAATTGTTTTCTTATTGGCACACCATCTTACTGCAGCGGAGTTGCCGTGTTTCCCATGAGATTAAACGAAAGCTCTAGGAACGAAACTGCTTAATTTTATCATGGCAGATAGCCAAATGCTGCGTGCCAAAATAGAGCTCTAAATTACACGCTGGCACAGACCACCATTTTTACAGCCCGGCACCATAACGCCGCCGGCAGGGGCAGCTTACCTTGTGCGCGTTTTGCGCGATAATGGGAGCGAAGCGACCCGCGGAAAACGTGTACAAGGTAAGCTGTCCCACGGAGGGCCGAAGGCCCGGAGTATTCTGCCCGGCTTGTTAATGTTTTATCTCGCTAGCTAGTAATTGGGGAAGTAGGATTCGTTGAACTGCTCTAGAAACTGGACTACGTCTTTTCTATTCAATTCTTGCCTTTCCTTTAGCGCCATATCCTTACAGACTCGGAGCAACTCAGACTTCTCGTTATTAGTACAATCTTCAAGTTCTGCGATCAAGTTTTCTGCGTTTTTTAATGCTGTATCCGGATCCAGAACGTTATCCTCAACCAGCTCAAAAAACATCAATGCCTGTATTACGGCTTTCGCAAGACTTTCCATTGCTACTCCTCAGACATTAACGCCCAGCGCAGGCGCAGCCAGCGCGGAGCACTTTTGTGTTAATGTTTGAGCGCAGCGAGTAACACAAAAGGTGCGTAGCGTTGGCTGTCGCTCTGCCGCTGATTGTTATGAATTATTTCTTGCTCGGGAGGTCAATTACTTTACCTGAGCCCGATGCTCCACCCTTTATCTCTTTAACTTTACTCAGTAAATGAGGAGACACGTTCCATTTTTGGCCGCCTTCCGTAATGACTGTGACCGTCTTTTTATTGTACTTTACTAACGTACCGATTTGGCGGCCGCGACCTGGAGGCTCAAAGCTAACCTTCTCTCCTGGATTGAACTGCATCATCTCTTTATGAGTGTGCATAGATTCAAGAAATTTCAGGCGCTCAACGATTCTTTGATTGAGAGCGATCAACTCATCTTCCGACAAACTGTCTATATCTATATTCATTGCTTTACTCGATACCGAGATTCATAACGCCCGCAACATGGGCGCCCAATGTTGTGCGCCTTTTGCGCAATAATGGGAGCGCAGCGACCGCGCAAAAGGTGCACAGCGTGGGGCGTCCCGCGCAGGCCCGAAGGGCCGGAGCACTCTTGCTTGCGCTTGTTAATGTTGGGCCAAATTTTGACCCGCTATATTTTACCTGGGCCTGAGCCGGCCACCGTATAGAACGAACAATAATAACATTTGCGGACACCTTTAAAACTAACGTGCGGTGCCGCCCTACTTGGCACAGAATTTCAGATTACCGATCGTGGGCGAAGCCGACGATGAACCTACCAGCGGCACGGCACAAATGGGGCTATTGAAAAGCATGACGAAGCCCGGCAGCAGAAGTCGAATGGTGGTTCCACGTTTTCACGTAACGGACTATTACCACAGAAGCATCCGCCACCACTTTTCCAAAGCCTAGGAACTTTGAATCTAAAACCCCTTCCACAGCTCTAAAAAACATTAACGCCCAGCGCAGGCGCAGCCAGTGTGGAGCGCATTTTGTGTTAATGTTTGAGCGCCAGCGAGTAACACAAAAGGTGCGTAGCGTTGGCTGTCGCTCTGCCGCTGTTTGTTATGTGTTTGAGCCATGGAAGGCCTCCCAGGCCAAGCTCTCTAGATCGCCACCACCTAGAATATTGCCATCCTCATCTTCAATCTTGAATTCCGCTTGCTTTTCTCCAATAGATGCACAGCCATCTAGCCCCAATAAAATTGTATATAGCGCGTCAGTCAGGATCTCTCCGGACAAATTCCGGACTAATGCAATTTGTTCTTCACTGAGCCCGGCACCTTTGAGTCCTTTGATTCTTGATATATCAGTATCTGAGGAGAAGTAGCTTTCTACCAACTGATGCTTAAGAATTTTGAACTCATTTATAAATTCTTCGTTTGTCATTGCTTACACATAACGCCCACGGCAGGGGCGGCTTACCTTATGCGCGATTTGCGCAAAAATGGGAGCGAAGCGACCGCGCAAAACGTGCATAAGGTAAGCCGTCCCGCGGAGGCCCGAAGGGCCGGAGCATCACTGCCCGTGATTGTTAATGTTGGGGGACTATAAGCGACTTACCAACTTTAAGACCACCAAACCTGGGCTCGCTCATTACTAGCATGCTACGAGCGGCACAATTGGTTGTACCCTACCACGTTTTCCCTAGAGCGGCTCAAAGGCCAAACAGGAAACCACCGCTCTACTTCTTCCGCCGCCTGCCCAAAATATAAAGAATGGAGGCCACTGCAGCGCATTTAAAACAACCATCAATCCCTGCTAGCGATAACGTTTCTACAGCGCCAGAGGCCGCCAAATCGCTCATCAAGCACGTTGCAATTTTCAGGCGGCGGCACGATGAACCTGAACATTAACGCCCAGCGCAGGCGCAGCCAGCGCGGAGCGCATTTTGTGTTAATGTTTGAGCGCCAGCGAGTAACACAAAAGGTGCGTAGCGTTGGCTGTCGCTCTGCCGCTGTTTGTTATGCATGATGCAGCTCCTGAAGCCTTTCAAGGACTGGATCCAGCCTCCTATTTTTTAGAATTTGCTCCCAAGATCCATCACAAAATCTTTCAGACCTGGCCGCAGCAGTTAAGGCCCACTTAATTTCTTCTGTGGTCGCGTTTTCAATTGAGGCTAGAATCCCGCTAATCTCGTTTGGCTGATATTCATATGCAACCCAAGGAGGAGACTGCAACAATTTCATGAAACTTGAGATTTCTTCCGGATAATTAGGGTATCCATCACTACGAGAGATCTCATGAACCGCTGAAACTGCTGCTTGATAGCTCAACACCAATTTCCATATATCCTCGATTTTCACTATCTCAACATTCCTTTGCATAACAGTTTTATTCATACGCCAAAGGCGTGTTTTCCCAACCCAATTATTTTTAGGCACCGAATTCAACGGTGGCAATAAATCACTGTAAAATCAATATTTTGCAAACCATTCTGCAAATTTCCGCCCAGAGAATGCAGCCAATGGCTTTTGTTCTTATTTTCTAAATGGCACTTTTTAGGTTCGATTAAATATATAGATATCAACGAGTTAGCCTATCCCATTCCCTGCACACACGCCATAGGCTGCTGATCTCGGTCAAATATTTCTTTCTGACACCATAATGCGGATATTATTTAACCAGATCCACAAAAAAAGCCGGCCTCAGGTGCTGGGGCCGGCTTGTCGCGCTCAGGTGAAGCGTGGCGCTGCGGTTATACCGCACCCTCTTCTATTTTGTGCTTCCAGATTACCGGGCCGGTGTTGTGCACTGACTCACCATTACTGTCCACCGCCACTGTGACCGGCATATCTTCCACTTCAAATTCGTAGATGGCTTCCATCCCCAGCTCCGGGAAAGCGATAACCTTTGCGTCCTTGATAGCCTGGGCCACCAGGTATGCAGCACCGCCGACAGCCATCAGATAGACAGCTTTGTTATCTCGAATAGCTTCAATTGCGGTTGGGCCGCGTTCGGCTTTTCCGATCATCCCCAGCAGGCCAGTTTCTTCCAGCATGGTACGGGTAAACTTGTCCATACGGGTAGCAGTAGTAGGACCGGCGGGGCCAACAACCTCTTCACGAACGGGATCCACTGGGCCCACGTAGTAGATAAAACGGCCGGTCAGGTCTACCGGCAGCTTTTCGCCTTTGGCCAGGATGTCGACCATTTTTTTATGCGCAGCGTCGCGGCCTGTAAGCATCTTACCGTTCAGCAACAATGTGTCACCGGGCTGCCAGCTGAGTACGTCTTCTGCGGTCACTTCATCCAGATTGACACGACGGGTATTTCCGCCGGCTTCACGGGTGATTTCCGGCCAGTCTTCCAACTTTGGAGGAGTCTGGCGCGTTGCGCCGGAACCATCCAGGGTAAAGTGGGTGTGACGGGTAGCGGCACAGTTGGGGATGATGGCTACCGCTTTGTTCGCCGCGTGGGTAGGAAAGTCCTTGACCTTCACATCCAACACAGTGGTAAGGCCTCCCAGGCCCTGGGCGCCAATGCCTAACTTGTTCACCTTGTCGAACAGCTCCAGGCGCAGCTCTTCAGCACGATTGGAAGCGCCACGCTCCTGCAGGTCTTGGATGTCGATCGGATCGAGAAGGGACTCCTTGGCCAGCAGCATCGCTTTCTCGGCTGTGCCGCCTACACCAATACCCAGCATGCCCGGCGGGCACCAGCCGGCACCCATTTTGGGCACCATTTCCAGAACCCAATCCACGACGGAGTCGGAGGGGTTCAGCATGGCAAATTTGCTCTTCGCTTCGGAGCCGCCACCTTTCGCTGCCACATACACATCAACGGTGTCGCCGGGGACGATTTCGTAATGGATGACCGCGGGGGTATTGTCGCCAGTATTCTTACGTGCGCCATCCGGGTCTGCCAGGATAGACGCACGCAGTACGTTATCCGGATTGTTGTAGGCGCGGCGGACACCTTCGTTGACCATGTCGGTCACGCTCATTTCCGCGTCCCACTGCACGTTCATGCCCACTTTCAGTTTCACGGTCACGATACCGGTGTCCTGACAGATGGGGCGGTGGCCCTGTGCACACATGCGGGAGTTGATCAGGATCTGCGCCATGGCGTCTTTCGCCGCCGGGTTGGCTTCCTTTTCGTAGGCCTTGTTGAGGGCCTGGATAAAGTCCTGTGGGTGGTAGTAAGAAATGAACTGCAGCGCGTCGGCCACGCTGTCGATCAGGTCGTCCTGGCGGATAATCGTCATTGCCGGCTCCGGTTGTCTCTCGTCTCGAAGGCGGCGATTTTACACGAAATGGCTTGGGGTGTTGGGCGAGACGATATGAAGGGAGGCAGAAACTACCTGCCTGAATGACGCCGATGAAAATGAGAATGATTAACGGCGGACTCCACCGCCGTTAATCCTTTTGAATCCTAATATTTGAACCCTGCCTGACGCCTGATTGACGCCCCGTTCAGGGCACGGATATCAGGGCGCCGAGGCTGTGGTAGAGCTGGATTGCAGGCTGCGAATAGCATCACGCAGCTGGACCAGATCCTTGTTCACGGTACGACGGTAGCTGTCGATAGACTGCACAGCTTCTTCGTTGGCACCCACGCGTGCGGTCAGATCGGCACGCACGGAATTCAGCTGCCGCTCGATGCTCGCCACCTTATCTTTAGTTTCGCGCGACGCGGTTACCGTAGACTCTTTCAACTTGCTGATCTCGCTCTCAAGTGCAGCGACTTTTTTCAGACTGCTCTCAAAGCCCTTGACCCTGCTGGAAAGAGCGGCCACTTCTTTCTTGGCAGCGTCGGCGGTCGCCTTGTTCGCGGCAATGCTCTTGCGATTGGTGTCGTATGACACGCCCCACAGCTTGCGGATTTCGGAGGCATTCTCCTTCACTTTCGCGTTGAGAACTTCCACAGACGCAGCAGACTCCTCCCCAGACATTTCAAACCGCTTCTCAAGTTGCACGATTCGCGCGTCTGCATCTTTCAACTGAGCCACAGTTTCCTGCCACTGGGTATACAGAAAGCCGGCCCCGCCCAGACCGGCCAGTGCCAGCATCAGCGCCACGATCGCCAGAAATGAAGAACCACCCCCACTGCCCGCCTCAGTCACAGGCTCTGGCGCGACAGGCTGGGCAGGCCCACGGCGACCGCCGATCGGCCCGTTGGGGATTTGAGGGTCCATAGAAGATGAACTGCTGCCATCGAATGTGGGCTCTCTGCGTTGCATGCTGTTGATCCTGCGTTGGCTCGGCCTTTGAGGCCGGCGTGGGAAACCGATTTTGGAGATGAAAACTGCGGCAGTTATACCAAAAATTGACGAAAAAGTAAGCGGGTTCAGTTATCAGAATAGGACACCAGGGACCGGACATGGTTCGCCATTGAGAATCATTCGCAGCACTTAATTACAGTTACCGTGTCTTTAGCGACATTTGAGCCGTTTTCGGCCTGTCCGATGGCTTAATAATGACATCAAGCGCGTGTAGAATGCGTGCCACCAACAACTGACCTGCTACTGTACTTGGGTCGGTACAGGTCCCAGACAAAGGAAGGAATATCACATGGCACATGTTCTCCCCGAACTCCCCTATGCTATGGACGCGCTGCAGCCGCACATCTCCAAAGAGACTCTGGAATTCCACTACGGCAAGCACCACAAAACCTACGTCGACAAGCTGAACGGCCTGCTGGAAGGCACTCCGGAAGCCGACAAGTCCCTGGAAGAAGTGATCAAATCTTCCTCCGGCGGCGTTTTCAATAACGCAGCGCAGATCTGGAACCACACCTTTTACTGGAACTGCCTGAGCCCGAATGGCGGTGGCGCCGCTACCGGCGCGGTAGCCGAAGCGATCAACGCAGCCTTTGGTTCTTTCGACAAGTTCAAAGAAGAATTCACCACAAGCGCTGTGAACAACTTTGGTTCCGGCTGGACCTGGCTGGTGAAGAAATCCGACGGCTCGGTCGCCATCGTCAACACCTCCAACGCCGAGACCCCGCTGACCGACGACAGCGTCACCCCGCTGCTGACCTGTGACGTATGGGAACACGCCTACTACATCGACTACCGCAACGCGCGTCCGAAGTACATGGAAGCCTTCTGGGCACTGGTCAACTGGGACTTCGTGAATCAGAACTTTGCCTGATCACTGAGTTAATTCCAGTTAGACCAAAAGCGGGCCCATGGCCCGCTTTTTTGTGCCCGTCATTCACAATAACCTCACCACCACTTTCGCCGAAAAAATGACCACCCGGCCATTAGATTTGCAACCACCGCAGCTTCTGGTTACAACACCACTTCCCTAAATTCATTCACTGACGCTGAGATAACACCATGAAGCTCAAGTTGACTCTGCTGGCGGCCGCCATAAGCGCGCTTGCCATATCAGGTTGTGACCAGAAACCAACAACAGAACAGGCGGATTCCACCCCGACCGCAACCACCGAAGCAGCGCCGACAACGGACCAACCCAGCGTCACCGGGTCAGCAGGCAACCCGGAAGTCATCGCGAAAACCAACGCGCTGTTTGAAGAGCAGTTCCAAACGCACGTGAATCGCAGCCCTGAATTCAAAACGTTCTTGGGCATTAAAGAGGATTACGGCAAATGGGACGATATCTCTCCCCGCTTTGAAAAAGAAACCCATGAAATCAATAAGCGGCAATTGGAAACACTGAAAAAAATTGATCCAGACCAGCTCGACGACGCCACCCGACTGTCTCTGGAGCTGGCCATCCGCAACCTGGAGCAGGACATCGAGAGCTGGAAGTGGCGCCTGCACACCTACCCGGTCAACCAGATGTATGCCGCGCACACCAGCGTCGCTTCGCTGCTGATCAACCAGCACCGGGTGGACGATGCATCCGATGCAGAAGCGTACATCTCCCGTCTGAACGGCTTGCCCGCCTATTTCGACCAACTGATTGAAAACCTGAAGGAGCGGGCTGATAAGGGCGTAATCGTTCCCAAGTTTGTATTCCCCTACATTATCAGCGACGGAAAAAACCTGATTACCGGCGCCCCCTACGACGACGGTAAAGACAGCACCCTATACGCCGACTTTAAAGGCAAAGTAGACAAGCTGGAAATCAGCGAGGAGGAAAAGTCCGCGCTGATCGAGCAGGCAAAGTCCGCCATGCTGGAAAGCGTCAAGCCGGCCTATGAAAACCTGATCAGCTATCTGGGTGAGCTGGAGAAAAAAGCCACCACCGACGACGGCGTCTGGAAGCTGCCAGACGGCGACGCCTTCTATCAGCATCGCCTGAACGTATACACCACCACCGATATGAGTGCCGAGGAAATCCACCAGAAGGGTCTCGAGGAAGTGGAGCGCATTCACAACGAAATGCGCGAAATCATGCAAAAAGTGAAGTTTGACGGCAACCTGCAGGAATTCTTCGAATTCATGCGTACCGACGAACAGTTCTACTACCCGGAAACGGAAGAAGGCAAGCAGCGCTACCTGAAGGAAGCCACAGCATTGATCGATACCATGAGGGGGCGCCTGGACGAGCTGTTTATTACAAAGCCCAAAGCCGACCTGGTGGTAAAAGCGGTAGAGCCTTTCCGCGAGAAATCCGCGGGCAAAGCCTTCTATCAGCGCCCGGCACCGGATGGCTCACGCCCGGGCATCTATTACGCCAATCTGTACAAAATGAGCAGCATGCCGGTGTACCAGATGGAGGCATTGGCCTACCACGAAGGGATTCCCGGCCACCATATGCAGCTATCGATCATGCAGGAGCTGGAAAATGTTCCCAGTTTCCGCAAATTCGGGGGCTACACCGCCTACACCGAAGGCTGGGGGCTTTATTCCGAGCTGGTACCGAAAGAAATCGGTTTCTACCAGGACCCCTACTCCGACTTCGGTCGCCTCGCCATGGAGCTGTGGCGCGCCTGCCGTTTGGTTGTTGACACCGGCCTGCACAGCAAGAAATGGACCCGCGAAGAAACCATCAAGTGGCTGGCTGAAAACAGCCCCAACCCCCACGGCGACGTGGTAAAGGCTATCGAACGCTATATCGTGATGCCCGGGCAGGCCACCGCCTACAAGATTGGCATGATGAAGATTGTCGAGCTGCGTGAAAACGCCAAACAGTCACTGGGAGACGCATTCGATATTCGGGAATTCCACGATGTGGTGCTGGCAAATGGTGCCGTGCCGCTGGATGTGCTGGAAGAGCTGGTGAACAATTGGGTTGAAGAGAAAAAAGGAAACTGACACCCAGCCCTAGACAATCAGTCTTACAATTCGAGAAAAGCCGGGACTCCAGCGCCCGGCTTTTCTTTTTTCCGCCTTTTCTTTCAGCGGATGCAATTTACAATAGTGCCGCGTCCGCAGGCAGGGCAAGCTGGCGACAACAACAAAAACGGTATCAAACTGGAACATTAAAATGGATTTTCGGCTACTCAAACTCCCCCTGTGGTTACTCGCTGGCGGCGGCCTGGTACTGACCGGCTGTACGCTCGCTCATAAGCTGTTCGAGCCCAACATCACCCGGGAGGAAATTACCGAGATCCGCTACCTGGACCAGGGCTGGACAGACGAGGACCGTCAGCTTTTTTACAATACCCCTCAGGGCACTGAACTTCAGGGGCTTCACTATGCCTGGTTACAGGCACTGGAGCTTCCTTTCTCCAGGGAAAAACTGGCCAGCGCAGATAATATGCGCGGCTGGGGTTTCATCATCGATCCGGTTCACAGCCCAAAATCCAATGCCGGAGCAATCTACCCGGTGGGCATGGGCAGCCACCAGAATCCCGAAGACGGCTCACGGCGATTGGACCTGGGCTGCGCCTTGTGCCACACCGGCGAACTGCACTACCGGGGCACCGCGCTGCGCATCGACGGCGGTCAGGCAATTCACGGTATGTCCACCAGCGGCTTTGGTGAGTTTATCCACTCCCTCGGTGCCACCACAGCGGAGATGCAGGTCAACCTGCTTAAATGGAACCGCTTTGCCGATGAGATCGCCGGTGACGACCAACAAGCGCGCGCGCAGTTGAGGCGAGACTTTTCCGCCTTTCGCAAACGTTTTTTTGAATTCGCCAAAGGGCCGGGGCGGAGTAGCAATTTTCCGGTTGCAGAAGGTCGCGGTCGCACCGATGCGGTAGGCCGAATTGGCAACGTGGTCTTCGGCTACAACCTGGGAATCGAAGACAACTATCAAGAAGCCAATGCCCCGGTCAGTTACCCCTTCCTGTGGGATATCTGGCGCTTCGACTGGGTGCAGTACACCGGCTTCACCAACCAGGCCATGGCCCGCAATGTAGGCGAGGCCCTGGGAGTTATGGCACCGGTCAAACTGATCGATGAAAACGGTGCGCTTCTGCCGGAGGGAGAGTTTGGTACGTCCACTATTGATGTGGAGGGTATGCAGTGTATTGAAACCACCCTGCGTAAACTGCGCCCCCCCAAGTGGCCGGAAGAGGTGCTGGGAGAAATCAATATCACCCGCGCCCGACAAGGCAAAAACCTGTTCGCCGATCAATGCGCCCATTGCCACGGACCCCATATCTCCGAGCCCTATCAATGGCCGCTGGCCGCAGGCCCCACCGACAACCCGGCCCGCCAGCGCGATGTCAACTGGCAGTGGGACATGTCCGGCCAGGTTGGCTATGACGCTGACAACCGCCCGGTACGCCAAGACTGGCGGGAATCCATCTGGGCCATTCCGTGGATCGACATCAGCGTGATCGGTACCGACCCGACCGCAGCAACCAATTTTGTAGAACATACCTTTGACCCGGGTCCGCTGGTTGCACGCGACCCGACAGCACCAGAGAATTCTGCCCAACGCCGCGTCAATGCGGGCGACGGTTTGCAACTACTGATCAATAAACTGGTTCCGGTTCTGTATAAAAACCGTGAGATTTCCAGCGACGGCAACGCAATCGCCGACTACGACGGATTGAATGTGCCCTTCCGCATCGTCAACAAGGCGGCCTATAAAGCACGCCCGCTACACGGGGTCTGGGCCACGCCGCCCTTCCTGCACAATGGATCCGTTCCCACCATCTACGACCTGCTGTCCCCCAGGGAAGCGCGTCCGGTGCGGTTTGGTATTGGCCACCGGGAATACAACCCGCAAAAGCTGGGTTATGTAACCGATTTGCGCCCGGGGAACTTTGCATTCGACACCCGCGAAACCGGCAACAGCAACAGCGGCCACCTGTTTACGGATGCCGACGAGCCCGGGCGTATCGGCCGACGCTTTAAAGAAAGCGAACGCCTGGCACTCATTGAATACCTGAAGGTTATGGGCAACCCGGACTATGCCGAGCGCCTCAGCGGAGATCCGCAAAACTGGGCGCAATACCCGGAGCCGCCGGCCAGTGCCATTGGCGAACAGGCCTGTGCTCCGTACCGCCACAGCGGCGCCCCACAATTGGCAAGCCAACACGGGAACCGGGAGACGAGACGGTGATCTCACGCTTTCTACTGGCGGCGGGGGTCGCCCTCGGCCCGCTTACATTGACCGCCCATGAGCAACCACAGGCACTCGCCCCGTCCCCCACCGGTCTGGAATCTCTCGACGTGGATACACTGGGAATGGACATCCCCGACGATGAGCTGGAGGCCATTGTCTCGGCCATTCAGTCCGCGCGGGCCATCTCCACCGCCGCTCACAAGCTGAACAGCCCAAGGTATGGCAATCACTACCGCCGCGACGCCCATGCCAAAGCCACCGGTTGTGTGCGGGCGGAATTTGAAATCAATGGCGACATTCCAAGCCGCTTCCAACATTCGATTTTTTCCGAACCGGGGCGCAGCTATCGGGCCTGGATCCGCTTTTCCAATGGCGATATGCAGGTGCAGCCCGACGGTCACGGAGACGCCCGCGGCATGGCAATCAAGGTGATGGATACCGGCGGGGCCCCGATCGCACCGGAGCTGCCTCAAGGTGAATCCGCGAACCAGGATTTCATCATGACCAACACCCCGGCATTTTTTAATCGCAACATATTCGATTACGCGGAGAATATGCAGCACCTCGCCAAAATGGACCGGAGCGCCTGGTTTTTCAGCCTGTGGCCTCCCCGTCTGCACCCGAAAGAAATGTGGCGGGCCTACCAGACAGTATCTTCCACCATTGATACCCCACTAGCCGAGCAATACTTTTCCATGTTGCCCTACCGCCTCGGAAAATCAGCCATCAAATTCTCCACGCGCCCCTGCGCCGGCAGTGACTTCACTGATGCTCGCGCCAACACACAGCGCGGCGACAACTACCTCACCGAGCAGATGGCCCAAGTCCTCGACAGTAAAAGTGCCTGCTTCGACTTTTTGCTACAACCGCGAGCTAGCGGTGCCGCGGAATCGGAAATGCCACTGGATGACGGCACGGCAATCTGGAAAGAATCAATGTCGCCATTCATCCCCGTCGCCCGTGTGTATATTCCACCACAGGATTTTGCCAGTGAGGGGCAGGACGCATTTTGTGAAAACATATCCATGAACCCCTGGCGAGGGGTGGGAGAATGGGAACCTCTCGGCAGCCTGAACCGGGCAAGGCGACTGGTGTACCACGCGGTATCGGACTTTCGACACCGGAAAAACGACACCCACTATCAAGAGCCGGAAAACTGGTGTATCCCGAAGCCCGGAGCACCATGCCCGGGCTCACAGGGGCTCAACATCCGCAAACCGCGCTGGCCGCTACCGCGATGTTTCGACCAGCACTTCCGTCCAAAAAATGGGAGTGAAGTCAACAGCCAGTGCGGCGGCTACGGTATGGATACCCGATCACTGGATGACACCACAGGCGATGCGCGCGCCACCGCCACCTAGCGGCTTTGGCTGATCAGAGTAATTGTCACCGCCCGCGTGTACCATCAATGCGCGCCCCTTAAGGTCGGACTTTTTCAACCGCGGGGCCAGCACCGGTGTCATCGCCTTGCCATCGCTATCGACATACAGCGCTGGCAGGTCACCCAGATGGCCATCTCCCCAGGGCATGCCGTGCTTGCCGGTGTTCTGCGGATCGTAATGACTGCCCGCTGCCAGTCCCGGTACCATCTCACCCTCTTTCTCGGCGGGTTCACAACTCCCGTTCTCATGTAAATGAAAGCCGTGTAATCCCTTTGGCAGCCCATCCAGCTTGGGCGTAAACACCAGACCGTAGGCGGTTTCCGTGACGGTGACGGTACCGAGCATGGTGCCGACACCGGCTTTATCCAGTTTCAGCACAGTCACCACCGTATCCGCCGCTGCGGGCAATGCCAGACCACAGCACATCACAGAAAGGGCGATCTTTTTGAAGATTCGGGACAAGAGGCACCTCCTTCAGACCACCAATAGATTTGGTGGCGCCAGAATTTACACTATCTGTATCAGTGTAGAAGGAAATGCCAGGCTGTCAGTCGCTCAGATATTGAGAACCTGCTTGACGAAAGGAATGGTAATTTTGCGCTGAGCCTGTAGAGATGCGCGGTCCAGCTGCTCCAACAGGGTGAACAGCGCACGGGTATTGCGCGGCGCCCGATGCAGAATATACAGCGCGACATCTTCCGGCAGGTCAAACCCACGTAGCTTGCTGCGGCGCACCAGAGCCGCCACCTTGTCGCTGTCACTCAACGGGTGCAACTGGAAAGTCAGTCCCCACTGCAGCCGGGACTTCAGATCCGCCAGCGCCAGCGGCAAACCGCGCGGGGACAGGCGGGCCCCCAGCAGCAACTGTTTACCACTGTCCCGCAGCCGGTTGTAGAGGTGGAACAGGGCGGTCTGCCAGTCGGCGCGCCCCTCAATCTGCTGTAGGTCGTCGATGCACACCAGATCCAGGCACTCCAACCCTTCCACAATGGCTTCCGGGTCGTTGTCGATCAGGTCCCCCAGGGGAAGGTACTGAAAACTGCGGCCACTCGCCTCCGCAACCTGACAGGCAGACTGCAACAGATGAGTCACCCCACTGCCCGGTTCACCCCACAGATAAACCACCTGCTCGGGACTCTGCCCGCAGGCGAAGGCATTCAGCATGCCCACAACCTGCCGGTTGCCGTCATCGGGAGACTGGAAAAAGTTGGCGAACGTCGCATCGTCCCTGAGGGAAACACCCAGGGGTAATTGCTGCGGGACGCCACCGGATTGGCTACTTCCAGACACGATTTACTGCCAGCTGTAGCGCAGAGGGTTCTGGGCACTACCAAGCGGCGCGCGATAGCCGGTCAGATCGACCAGCCCGTCGTCGCGGGCCAATTGCAGGTTGCGGTTCAGGGACAGCACATTTTGCAGCGTCTGCAACTCGGTGCTGGAGGTCAGCGCCAGCATCAGGCGATCGCCGTTTACCGCCAGTACCTCGGCGGTGCTGACCTGAGCCAGCCCCTGCAGATATTTGGTTGCCTGGGAGTACTGAGCGAAACTGCGGATACCGGAAATCTCCACCATAACTGCGCTGGCTACTCCGGTATCGGAGCTGTGCACTGCGTAGCGCTCTGCCAGCAGGTTGGCGGCCTCATTGACACCGCGCAACGCCACCTCTTCCATCGTGGTACCACTGGCATCGAAGGCGTAGCTGCGACCACCGTGAATCAGTAGCCAGTTTGCCTGCCAGCGCTGACCGGAGGTCTGCAACAGACGTCCCATCAGGGTTGCATCCGGGCGGTAGCGAACACCGGCGCGCTCCGCCGCACTCTCATCCTGCGCCCACAGGCTGCCCAGGGGCATATTGCGCTGGTCATTCAGATCCATGACCGGAAAGTCGAGCGGCAGGCCGCGCTCCATGGCGAGACCATCCAGCAATCCGAACAACTCCGGGTAGTCTTCCTGGCGAAGACTATCGCGGCCGGACTGCAGGGTATCCACCGCCATCCACACTAGCGTACCCGGGCGATTATTGGGCCACAGGGGCAGCTGCAGCTTGTGAACAAGATCGTTCACCGCTTGCGGGTCGAAGGCCAGTTGCAGGTACAACTGATTGTTATCACTGTCGTAGCGATAGCTCTGCACAAATTTCTGGGCTTGCGCCAGAACCGGTGCAACCTTGGGGTTGTTGGCGATGTCCTGGTCACCGGTAACCCGAACAAATACGCGCTCCAGACCACGTGCGGTGGCGTCGGCGCGGTCAGTGGCGCCGCGGCTGGCAACGGCTTCACTCACATCGTACAGGTCCGGCATGACCCGCGCGCTGGCGGGTGGGACCACTAGCGTTGCCGACATCGCTGCCAGTAACAGCACAAACCAGAGCAGTGCACGGGGGGTTATGGTCAATGGCATTGGCTCTCAGTCCCCTTTTACCTCTTTATATGTATCAGACGTCCGCAGAGACCAGCTTCGGCCTGATATCGGCCGGTTCCAGTGGGTTACACGGTGCCTTCCTGCGCCGGAGACGGGCCCCCGGCAGTCAATTACCGGCTATTGTATCAGTGTCGGCTGTTTCTCCCAGCCTTCAGTTCGCACATTCAGGTAATTTTCTACTAGAATACGCGCCCTTCCAATTAGGCCCTTATCAGGTTGAACCATGAGCGACTCCAAGCCGAACTCCTCCAGCCCCTCCCTCAGCTACAAAGACGCCGGTGTCGACATCGACGCGGGCAACGCCCTGGTTGAGCGTATCAAGCATGTGGCCAAGCGCACCACGCGCCCGGAAGTCATGGGCGGCCTGGGTGGGTTCGGCGCACTCTGCCAAATCCCCAGCGGCTATAAAGAACCGGTTCTGGTCAGCGGCACCGACGGCGTGGGCACCAAGCTGCGCCTGGCCATGGACCTGGGCATCCACGACACCATCGGAATCGACCTGGTGGCCATGTGCGTAAATGACCTGGTGGTTGCCGGCGCCGAGCCTCTGTTCTTCCTCGATTACTACGCCACCGGCAAACTGAACGTGGATATCGCCGCAGACGTGGTCACCGGTATCGGCAAAGGTTGCGAATTGGCCGGCGCAGCACTGGTGGGCGGCGAGACTGCGGAAATGCCCGGCATGTACGAAGGCGAAGACTACGACCTCGCGGGTTTCTGTGTGGGTGTGGTTGAAAAATCCGAGATCATCGACGGTAGCAAGGTCCAGACCGGCGACAAACTGATCGGCCTCGGCGCTTCCGGCCCCCACTCCAATGGTTACTCGTTAATCCGCAAGGTACTGGAGATCAGCGGAGCCGACCTGAACAAAGACCTGGAAGGCAAAACCCTGGCCGAGTCCCTGATGGCGCCCACTCGCATCTACGTGAAGAGCCTGCTGGCGCTGATGAAGGACGTACAGGTCAACGCACTGAGCCACATTACCGGTGGCGGCCTGCTGGAGAACCTGCCGCGGGTGCTGCCAGACAACGCCCGCGCGGTGATCGACACCAAGAGCTGGGATCTGCCACCGGTATTCCGCTGGCTGCAGGAGGCGGGCAACATTGAAGGCCGTGAGATGTACCGCACCTTCAACTGCGGAGTGGGTATGGTGATCTGTGTGCCAGCGGCAGATGCCGACAAAGCCGTTACCAAGCTCAAAGAACTGGGCGAGGACGCCTTCATCGTCGGCACTATCGAAGCCGCGAACGGTGGCGAAGCCGTCGAGCTGGCGGGCCTGTAATTCCCGATGCCCAGCAGCACCATGTCGCCTACCGACAACTCAACCCCATCGCAGAAATGCCGCGTCGTTGTTCTCATCTCCGGCAGCGGCAGCAACCTGCAGACCTTTCTGGATGCCGCGGCCGGCGGTGACGGCGACTATTCCGTGGAAGCGGTAATCAGCAACAAAGCCGACGCCTACGGACTCACCCGAGCACAGAATGCGGGCGTACCTACCGAAGTCCTGAGTCATCGGGATTTCAGCGACCGCGACAGCTTTGATCAGGCAATGGTGAAGCTGATTGATGGCTACGGGCCGGATCTGGTGATCCTCGCCGGTTTCATGCGCATCCTGACACCCCACTTTGTCCGCCACTTCAGCGGGCGCCTGTTGAACATTCATCCATCTTTGTTGCCCAAGTACCAGGGTCTGCACACCCACCAGCGCGCGCTGGATGCGGGCGACAAGGAACATGGCGCCACCGTGCACTTTGTCACCGAAGAACTCGATGGCGGCCCGCCTATTCTGCAGGCGGCGGTGCCCATTGAAACCGGCGATACCGCCGAATCCCTTGCACAGCGAGTGCTGGTGCAGGAACATAAAATTTATCCGCTGGTGGCAAGCTGGTTTGCCCAAGGACGTCTGCGCATGGTGGGCGACCGTGCCGAACTGGATGGAGAGCTGTTGCCACGCAGCGGAAAACGGTTGTAGAGCCGGACTACACTTCCGGCCTGACACTGACCCACAATGTATGGAAGTCAAAAACAAGGCCGGAGGTTGTCTTTTGAATCGTTTCACTGCTGCTGCCGCTTCAATATCTTTTCTCTTTGCTGCCTTCCTCAGCAGCCTCCCGAGTAGTGCCGAAACCGAGCAAACGCCCGCTGTTACTGACGATCCCGCAGTTCTCGTTCCTTTCACGGCGATTTACGAGGCAGAGTTCAGCGGGTTTGGCGTCAAAGCCGAGCGCAAGTTGACCGGCAGCCCGCAGAGTTGGCGTCTGGATTTTTCCGCGCACTCGATGTTTGCAAAGATCGAGGAATATTCCCGCTTCGCGCAACAGGGCACCAGGCTTACCCCCCAACACTATGACTACCAGAAATCCGGTTTGGGCCGCGATCGTCACACCGCTCTCAGCTTTGAGGACGGTGGCAAGCGCATTCTGAATATCTACGATAAATCCCGTAGCATTGACAACGCGCCAGCAAATATCCAAGACAAGATCAGCTACCAGCTGCAGCTGGCAATTGATATCGCCAATGGCAAAACGCCGCTGCAATACCAGGTTGCCGATGGCAAAAAAATTCGTGACTATGAATTTGAGGTGGCGGGAGAAGAGACCATCAACACACCCATGGGCAAAGTCAGAACTATTAAAGTTCAGCGAGTGCGCGGCAAAGATGCAGATCGCGTCACCAATATCTGGTTTGCGCCGGAGTGGAATTACGCACTGGTAAAACTGATGCAGCGTGAAGAAAATGGCAAAAGCTACCAGATCACCCTGACAAAATTATCCATCGATGGAAAAGAAATCAGCGCACAAAAATAATTAGAAATTTTTTTCACATCTATACAAAAAATTTACGACAAACCGTAGATTTTTCCGCTACAGGCTACTATAAAGTCGTCGCATTCTCCCCGTGCGTAAAATTCGCACTGCTAGAATCAAGCTACTGGGAATTTGTTTGCTTGAAGCAAAAACTTTCTGGAAAAGCTTCTTCGCCAGTATTGGGCCAAATTCCCGCTGGCATAATTTTCAGCAAAAGAGTGGGACCTCATGACTATCAAAACTTTGCGCAGAGCCGCATTAGCGGCAGCAATCTGTTCCGCATCCAGCGGCGCCATGGCTGCTGGCTTTGCACTTCAGGAATCCAGTGTCAGCGGCCTTGGCCGTGCCTATGCCGCCGAGAACACCGTCGGTGACAACGCCGCCATTCTCGCCCGCAACCCCGCAGGTTCAGCACTGTTTGACCGCATCACCATTACCGGTGGCTTCAATTATGTCGACCCGGAAATCGACGCCGCCGGTTACACCCAGTTTTTCGCCCAGACTCCCAATGGCGAGTTTCCGCTGACCGAACCGCTGTACCAGGAAGCCAACGACTACGCCACCGACGCCATAGTGCCGTTTGGCTATGTCGCAGTGCCAATTGATGACTGCTGGTCGTTCGGTTTTGCGATGAATGCGGACTACGGTCTGGAAACCGATTTCGATTCCAACTGGCTGGTAACCCACATCTCCGACAAAACGGAACTGCTGACCGTCAACCTCGCACCATCCGTAGCCTACAACTACCGCGACGTATTCAGCGTTGGGGTTTCCGTAAACTTCCTGTACGCGGACGCTACCCTGAACACCAAGGTACCCAACGACTTCCCGGTTGACCCGTCACTGTCCAACGCCAAAATCCTTAACGCCAGCGGTGACGACTGGGATACCAGTTGGGCAATTGGTGCACTGTGGAACATTACCGACCGCACCCGTATCGGTATTTCCTACCAGGCAGAGTTTGATCCCAAGCTCGACGCCGACGTAGATTCTGACCTGCTGCCATCCGTGGTTACCGGCTTACCGTTCGACAACGAACCTGCCGACCTGACCCTGGACCTTCCGGATGTGGCCGAGATCGGCCTCTATCACCGCTTCAATAACGAGTGGGGCCTGGCGGTAGGCGCCACCTGGACCGATTGGGACGACTTCGAGCGCCTGGAAGCATTCTTCCCCGATCAGACCGTTGGCGGCGAGCCCTACCTGCCCTACAACCCGTTGCACATCAAGGAAGAGAACTTCAAGAGTGGCTGGCGCTACAGCGTGGGCCTGGAGTACTACCCTTGCGAAGAAGTGACCTGGCGCATGGGCTACGCCTATGACGAAGGTGCCGCCCGCGACGGTCTATACACCGAAGAAAGCGAACTGGTGGGCCGCGACATCACCTGGCGCACCCTGTCCATCCCGGACAACGATCGCCAGTGGGTGACCTTCGGCGGTACTTACAAATTCAACAATCAGTTGAGCATCGACGGTGGTCTCGCCTATATCTGGGGTGACGACTCCACCATTCAGGAATTCTCCAGCCTGCCGGTATCGGCACTGGGTGGCGCACTCAATACCTACTTTGACGGTGGCACCACCAATCTGGAAGCCTGGATCGCTGGTGTAGGCCTGAACTACAGTTTCTGATCCGACGAACGGGTAAAGCTGCAATTCAAGCAAGGCCGGGTGGCAACACCCGGCCTTTTTTATTGCCCCACCTTAACGCTCACGCACCAAAACATTCCCGCACCGCGCACCGAGCGTGCACCACAAAGGGCAATTGTGACAGAGCGACAGTGTGTCTTGACGCACGTTTTCACGCCGCCGCTCCCACCTCAAACCATTGCGTACAGCGATGAACAGGGTTCCACCTAAAATTGCCCACCGGTATTTCCGGGTGACTGAAAGGCGATAAAACCTTGTTGAATTACAGTCACTTAGGGGCATCTGGACCTCCCACAGTACCCTCCTGAGCCAGTTTTCCCCCACGCCCCTTATCAAGCGCCTCAGAACCGGTGCTAAAAAAGTTGGCACGGACCCTGCAGTACCGTTTTCAACAGTGATCCATCGCAGCAATACATTTTCGTACCGGACCGGATCACAACAAAAAACACCCAATTCACATCCGTTGATTGATTGAGCCGGCAACGGCGTCAAAAAAATAGTCTGGCAGCGCGCAAGCGTATGCCCTTGAGCAGAGGCGCTCACCAACCCCGTCACAGGCGACGGGAGTTTGGTGAGCGTTTTTTTTTGCAGGTGTGATTTTTGATTACCGCATCGGCGGCGCACTGCGGACTCACAGAAAACTGAATACTTCGCAAACAGGAACCTGGAGCACACGAATCATGATCAGGAACAAACCCTTCAAGACACTCGCCGCTTCGCTAGTGCTGACTATGGGCTTTAGTAGCGCGCCCGCCACCGCAAAAGAACTTGGTTACCCGGAAAAGGAGGAACTGACGTTCGGTTTTATCAAGCTCACGGACATGGCGCCCATCGCCATCGCCTACGAAAAAGGCTTTTTTGAAGATGAAGGCCTGTACGTCACCATCGAAGCTCAGGCCAACTGGAAAGTTTTGCTCGACGGTGTAATCGATGGCCGCCTGGACGGCGCTCACATGCTGGCGGGCCAACCTATTGCCGCCACCATGGGCTTTGGCACCAAGGCGGATATCATCACCCCATTTTCCATGGACCTGAATGGCAATGGCATCACCGTTTCAAACGCCATCTGGGAAGAGATGAAACCGAATATCCCGAAAATGGAAGACGGCCGCCCGGTTCACCCGATCAAGGCAGACGCTCTGAAACCCGTGGTGGAAAAATACAAGGCCGAAGGCAAACCATTCAATATGGGAATGGTATTCCCCGTGTCTACCCATAACTATGAGCTGCGCTACTGGCTGGCCGCCGGTGGTATCCACCCCGGTTTCTATGCCCCCCACAAGGGCGACACATCCGGACAGATCGATGCCGACGCACTGCTCTCGGTAACCCCGCCCCCACAAATGCCCGCAACACTGGAAGCCGGCACAATCTACGGCTACTGCGTGGGTGAACCCTGGAACCAGCAGGCGGTATTCAAGGATATCGGTGTTCCGGTTGTGACGGACTATGAAATCTGGAAAGACAACCCGGAAAAAGTCTTCGGTATCACGAAAGAGTTCGCCGAGAAATACCCCAATACCACCGTACGTGTTACCCGCGCCCTGATCCGTGCCGCCATGTGGCTGGATGAGAACAACAACGCCAACCGCTCGGAAGCGGTGAAAATCCTCTCCCAGTCCAACTATGTGGGCGCCGACTATGACGTGATTGCCAACAGCATGACCGGCACCTTTGAATACGAAAAAGGCGACAAACGCGAAGTGCCCGACTTCAACGTCTTCTTCCGCTACAACGCCACCTACCCCTACTACTCCGACGCTATCTGGTATCTCACACAAATGCGGCGCTGGGGCCAGATTTCTGAAGACAAGCCAGACGCGTGGTACAAGGAACTGGCAGCCAAGGTGTACCGCCCGGACATTTACGCCGCTGCCGCCAAGTCTCTGATTGAAGAAAAACTGGCTAGTGCCGAGCAGTTCCCGGATTTCGACACCGAAGATGGCTTCCGCAATCCGCAGACCCATTTTATCGACGGTATCGTCTACAACGGCCAGAAGCCCAATGAATATATCGAAAAATTCGCCATAGGCCTTAAGTCCGGACAAAAACTGTAAATCGGCTTTCTCACGCAATACCCAGACAAGGCGCTGCCCAGAGCTACCGGTCAGCGCCCGCAAAAAATGCTCACTCATAACACTCAACGCCGTGTGCAGAGGTAACTGGAATGACGACCACCACCGCGAATGCCACAAAATTGATAGGCTTCAAGCTGCCGCAACTGAGCGAAGTCTTCAATCGAACCCTCGTCAGCGGAGCCATTCGGTTGATCGCCCTGCCCCTAGCGGGCATGTTCACTTTCCTGCTACTGTGGTCCATCACCGCACAGAACATCGATACGTCCCTGGGCAAATTCCCGGGACCCGCTGCAGTGATGGAGCAGTTCAACTCCCTGTACGATGAACACCAGCGATCACGGGAAAAAGAGCAGGCATTTTACCAGCGGCAGGAAAAGCGCAACGCCGAGCGTGTAGCGAAAGATCCAAGTTACGAGCCCAAGATCCGCGCCTATACCGGCAAGGAAACCTTTCTCGACCAGATTGTGACCAGCCTGATAACCGTGATGAGTGGTTTCCTACTAGCGGTGGCTATCGCCATCCCCCTGGGTATCGCCATCGGCCTGAGCAAACCCCTGAACAACGCGATCAACCCGATCATTCAGGTATTCAAACCGGTATCCCCACTGGCCTGGCTACCACTGGTCACCATGGTAGTCTCCGCGCTCTACGCAACACCCGATCCGGTGGTCGCCAAATCTTTCCTGGTTTCCCTGATTACCGTCACCCTGTGTTGCCTGTGGCCCATGGTTATCAATACCGCTGTGGGTGTAGCCGGCATCGATCGGGACTTGGTGAATGTCAGCAAGGTACTGCGTCTGCCCGCCCTGCGCCATGTACAGAAAATTGTACTGCCCGCCTCGGTCCCCATGATCTTTACCGGTATGCGTCTCTCCCTGGGTGTGGCCTGGATGGTGCTGATTGCCGCGGAAATGCTGGCGCAAAATCCCGGCCTCGGAAAATTTGTATGGGATGAATTCCAGAATGGCAGCTCCGACTCCCTTGCGCGAATCATGGCCGCTGTACTGGTGATCGGTGTGATCGGCTTCCTGCTGGACCGCGGCATGCTCACTCTGCAGAAACTGGTCTCTTGGGATAAATCAGCAAACCAGTAACCCCATCTGCACCGGAACGAAACAGCACCGGGTAACTCATTTTACGGAGCCTGAACCAATGAGCGTACTTCTCGACATCAGTCACATCGATATGGAATTCCCGACCCCCAAGGGCCCATTCACCGCCCTGCGGGACGTCGACCTGAAAATTGCCCAGGGGGAGTTTGTCTCCCTGATCGGCCACTCCGGCTGCGGCAAATCCACCGTACTCAATGTGGTTGCCGGCCTCTACCAGGCCACCCGCGGCGGCGTGATCCTCAATGGCAAGGAAGTCACCGAACCGGGCCCGGAGCGTGCAGTGGTCTTTCAAAATCACTCTCTGTTGCCCTGGCTCACCGCCTATGAGAATGTGGAACTGGCGGTCAAACAGGTTTTTGGCAACAGCAAATCCAAAGCTGAGATGCGCGAGTGGATCGAGCACAATCTTGATCTGGTGCACATGAACCACGCTCTGCACAAGCGCCCGAATGAAATTTCCGGTGGTATGAAGCAGCGCGTGGGTATCGCCCGCGCCCTGGCCATGCAGCCCAAAGTATTGCTGATGGATGAACCCTTTGGCGCACTGGACGCATTGACCCGCGCACATATGCAAGACTCCCTGATGGAGATTCAGGCGGAGCTGAACAACACCGTAATTATGATCACCCACGATGTGGATGAGGCCGTATTGTTATCGGACCGCATTGTGATGATGACCAACGGTCCCGCCGCCACCATCGGAGAGATTCTCGACGTTGATCTTGAGCGCCCGCGCCACCGCCTGGAACTGGCGAACGACCCGCTCTACAACCAGTATCGCTCCAAGGTACTGAAATTTCTGCACGAACGGCACAGTAAGCCCGACGTTCCCGTCAAAAAAACCGTTGCCAAACCCCTGCAGACGACAGAAAACACCACAACAGGTCACGCGCAGAAAGAAGCGGTGGAAGACGCCGCCTGATTTTATTGCGCCTTGCTGACTTGGCTTTTAATCTCCGCAACAGGAAAACAATATGAAAAATCAGACTCTCATTTCCCAATTCTCACTGCGCAAGAACCTGCTCGCGCTCACCATAAGCACCATAGCTGCAGCACCGGTCTTCGCCCAGGAAATGTCCGAGCAGCAGGCACCGGAGGTAAACAGCTTCGCTGATGCTCTGGCTCAAGGTGATGTATCCCTGGGCTTCCGCGCCCGCTCTGAATTCGTGGATGTGGACGGCAGTAATGTGGATCTGACCAGCCTGCAGACACGTCTTACATTTACTTCCGCAGCCTATGCAGGTTTCAGCACCCTGATCGAAATGGACGACGTCACGCATATTACGGAATTCGAAGGCGGTGTGGGCGATCCGGAGGGTACCGAAGTGAACCAGGCTTACCTGGCCTACGCTACTGGCACCACCACCTTCAAATACGGTCGTCAACGCATCCTGCTGGATAACCAGCGCTTAGTTGGCGGTGTCGGCTTCCGTCAGAATGAACAGACCTACGATGCCTTCAGCGTTACCAACACCAGCCTCGCCGACACCACATTGTTTCTGGCGCGAGTCAGAAACGTGAACCGAATTTTTGGCGAGGATAGCCCGGTGGGCGATCATACCAATGATACCTATCTGCTGAATGGTAAGTACGCGGGGCTTTCCGCCGGCACGCTCAGCGGTTATGCCTACCTGATCGACAACGAGGATGCAGCGGCCTTCTCCACCGACACTTACGGTGTGCGCTTTGCCGGAGGCAAGGGCGACCTCTCCTATGCGCTGGAATATGCCACCCAGTCCTCCGCGGCAAACAACCCTGCAGACTACGATGCGGATTACCTCCTAGCAGAAGGTAGCTACAAGCTGGGAAGCATCACCATTTCCGGCGGCTACGAACTACTGGGTGCGGACGGCGCGAACGGACAGTTCATCACCCCCCTGGCCACCCTGCACAAGTTTCAGGGCTGGACCGATCAATTTCTCGGTGGAGGTACCGGAAACATCGTAGGCGGTATTGAGGACGTGTACATTTCCGCAGGTACCAGTCTCGCCGGCGTCAAGTTTGCACTCAATTACCATCAGTTGAGCTCCGACGACAGCGGTGTATCCGGTATGGATAAACTGGGAAGCGAAGCGGGCTTTCTCGTGGCGGGCACCCTTTCCGGCGTCAATCTCAGCCTGAAATACAGCGCGTACAGTGCGGACGATTTCAGTGTGGACACCGACAAACTCTGGCTTACCGCTGCGACAAAATTCTAAAGGGAAGCAACCACTCACAGGGTTTAACCTGAGTCACTCGTTGAGTATTTACCCGGCCGCAAGGCCGGGACTTTTTCTTCTTCCCTATCTCCCTCCCTTTCTCATCCATTTTTCAGTCAGGAAAGAGAGTATGAAATCCGTTTTCTCCCTGTTTCTGTTATTTGTAGTGGGCACCGCGCCGGTATTTGCAGCCAAAGCGGAAGCACCGGCTGATCCGGCCAATGTCGGATTCAGCATGGGCGATGCCATCAATATCGCCGGACGCCAGAGGATGCTGTCTCAGCGTATTACACAGTCCTATATTCTAAGGGGTGTACAGCCGTCGGTAGACAAGCACCGTCAGGTTTTTGAGCGCTCCATGGCAGAGTTCGAGCGTAATCTCGGGCGACTCACCAACTTTGAACCGGCGAAACCGCTCGCCAATACCTTGCGACAGGTTCAGCAAGAGTGGGATGCTTTTGCGGAAGTTGCCCGGCAACCGGTGAATAAAACTACTGCTGCGCAGCTGTTCCAGCGCAGCAATACTCTATTACCTGCAGCCCACACCTACGTGATGCGCCTGCAGGCACTGGCCGATCACAGCAGCGCCGAACTGGTTAACGTATCCGGCCGACAGCGTATGCTGTCTCAGCGTATCGCAAAAAATTATGTTGCCCAGTATTGGGGGGTGGCCGGCAGCGACGGCACGCGTTTACTGTACGAGGATCTGGCGGAGTTCGAGCAGATGCTGACCTTTCTACTGGAAAGCCCGCTGAATACACCAGATATCACCCGCAATCTGCTGAAAACCCAGGGGCACCTGCATTATGCCAGCCGCGGATTTGATGGGGAGATGCAGATATCGGAGGCGCGGCAGATTCATGTCATCACCGGTACCACCGACATCATGTTGCGCAACATGAACATAATTACCGGTCAGTACGCGCAGTTATTAAACGCGGTGGAACTTGCCGCCCGCTGATTACAAGCTCGCGAGTATGTGCTGAGCAAACTCATGCACTCTTCGGTGATCCGAAGCGAACAGCTGCTGTGTCTTGCCTCCACCGACAGGGTGCCCCATTTCCCAATGAACCAATCGCGAATCAATCATTGCCCCATAGAGACAAGGCACAGCAGATGTTCCTTCAGGCCGCGCCCCACATGGCTACTTGGCAGTGGACATATAGATGATCAGCGCCGCATAGTCCTCATCGGAACAGTGGAAACAAAGCCCTGCGGGCGGCATTGCATTGAAGCCATCCCGGGCGTGCTTCACCATGGTATCCATGCCCTTGGCAAGGCGCGGTTTCCAGGCTTCGGCATCCCCGGTGACGGGCGCACCCACAAGGCCTTTTTCATGACAGCCTCCGCAGGTCTGCTGATAGGTTTCCAACAGCTTGGGGGAGATATGCACGGTATCCACTTCCGCGACTGGCTGTGTTTCCACCTCTTCGACGGCCACTTCCTGGGCAGGCTTTTCGGAGATGGACATCTCTTCTGAGGATTTTTCACCACAACCAAAGAGCAATGAACCAAGCGTGAATGCGACAAGAACCCGGAGAAAAGTATGAACAGACAAGATACGCCCTCTATTTATTGTTGGTACAGCTCCGTTGTACTGGTTATCCACAAACAGGGCAAGTGCTGCTTCCTGATAGTGTGAGGGCACGCCACTCCAGGCTGCCAGCCTCGAATAACTGCAGCTTATTCAGGCTGCTCACCGGTAAACCCACCAGTATTTTGATCGCCTCCAGAGCCTGAGTACTCCCCATTACCCCCAGTGCGGGGCCAATCACACCGACGGTTGAGCAGTTATCCACTTCCGGCAAATCACTCTGCGTCGCCGTTGGCGGAAACAGGCATGCATAACAGGGACTGGACTGTAAGCGAAAATCGAAGCTTACCAGTTGTCCGGAAAATCCCCGTACTGAAGCCATTATCACTGGGACTCTCTGCGCACGGCAGGCGCGATTGATACTGTGCCGTATCTTCAGGTTGTCGGTGCAGTCCAGTACCAGATCGAAAGACTGCTGGGATAGCAATTCGGTGAGCCAGCCCTCATCGGCCATACGGCAATGTGCGTAGATACGGATTTCGGGATTGGCGGCGGTCAGCTGCTGCGCCGCCACCTGGGCCTTGTCCTTTTCCCGGTGATTGGTTTTGTAAAGCACCTGACGCTGCAGGTTGGAAACCTCTACCTTGTCGCCATCCACCAGGTGCAGCTCACCGATACCTGCAGCGGCCAGATACAGTGCCGCCGGGCTGCCAAGGCCACCGAGGCCGATCACCAGGACCCGCGCTGCGCCCAACTTCTCCTGCCCCGCTTCACCGATCTGCGGCAACATGATCTGGCGGCTGTAACGCTGTAGCTGTTTACGACTCAACACGGCTCGGTTTCTCTCGGCAAGATTTCAACGAATCAATAGCTATTGATCGATCACTGCACGCAATTGTGCCACAGCGGCGCGGTAGTCGGGGGCCCGGGTTATCGCCGTCACCACCGCGATACTGCCCACGCCGCTTGCGGCCACCGCCGGTGCCCGCTCAAGGTTAATACCGCCAATGGCCACCAGTGGATAATCCGGCAGCAGGGCCGCCATCCGGGTCAGCTTCCGGGGCCCTTGCAATTGTCCACTCATATCCTTGGTATTGGTGGCGTAGATGGCGCCGATGGCCAAGTAGCTGGGCCGATATTGATAGGCATAGAGCAATTCGAAAAAGCCGTGGGTGCTGATACCGAGCTTGAGCCCCGCCTCTCGGATCACCTTCAGATCTGCGGTCTGCAGATCTTCCTGCCCCAAATGCACTCCGTAAGCCCCGCAGTCAATGGCGAGCTGCCAATAGTCGTTGATAAACAGCCGCAGATCGTAGCGGCGACCAATGGCGACGGCGCGCTCAATCTGCTCTTTCAGGTCGCGGCCCGGATCCTTGATGCGCAACTGCAGCGTGCGCACACCCTCCTCCGCCAGTTTCTCGATCCACTCCACGGTTTCCACAACCGGGTAAAGCCCAAGTTGATGAGAATCCGGCTGCGCGAACTCGGCGGCAAACGCCGCAGCCGCTTTCTCATTAAAGACTCCGAATGATTTCGCGCGCTCGCTGCCGGCGACCAGTACTTCGGGAAAGTCCTGCAATTCTGTGGGCCAGCCACAGTGCCCCACCGGGCCGGGGCCCGCACCGATATGATCGCTGTCGCCCAGGCGCAGCCCGCGGCGCACATAGGCATTGGCCACCACGCAGGCGTCTTTCAGCGGGTAGCCCAGCGCCAGTAATGCCGCGATCGCCGAAGATAGGGTGCAGCCGGTACCGTGGGCATCGGGAGTATCGATTTTTTTGCCGATCAGCCAGTCATTACTGGAATTCTCACCGGACCCTGAGCAAAGCAAGTCTGCCGTGGTGCCCGGCTCTAATTCAAAGTGGCCGCCGGTCACCAACAGTGCAGCACTGTGATTACCTCGCACTTTATGCGCGGCCTCGAGAATTGCCACAGCGTTATCAACGTCAGTTGCCGCCAGCCATTCCAGCTCGATACTGTTGGGTGTGATCAGATCGCACAGGGGCAACAGTTCCGTCAACACGGCGGCACCGGTGCTGCCTTCGGTCAACTGCGCGCCGCTGGTGGCGACGGCCACCGGATCGTAGATCACCGGGATGGACTCGCCTGCGGATTTCAGCGCACGCAGAAATTTCGCCACCAGGCGAACCTGCCCGGCGTTTGCCAGCAGGCCGATCTTGATGGCCGCCGGTTTGAGGTCGGCGTGCAATGCATCCAGCTGGGATTTCAGCACTTCATCGGATACCGCATTGATCGCCGGTACACCGAGGGTGTTCTGGGCGGTATTGGCGGTGATGGCGCTGCAACCGTGCACACCGAGATCGTGCATGGTGAGCAGGTCCGCCTGAATACCCGCACCGCCGCCGGAATCGCTGCCGGCAATGGTCCATACGATGGGGCGATGGTGTCCGGTACCGCTCATACCTTCTCCCCATTTTCTGCGCTGATCGTCTGCTGCCAGAACGGCATGTCCAGCGTCGGTGTACTGGGGCTGGCAGTCTGGCGTTTGAGCATCAGTCCCGCATTGCGCGCGGCGCGGCCGGACTGCACGGCGAGCCTGAAGGACTCCGCCATCAGTACCGGATTCTGCGCCTTGGCGATGGCGGTGTTTAGCAAGACTGCATCAAATCCCATCTCCATGGCTTCGCAGGCCTGGGAGGGTGCGCCGATACCAGCGTCGATAATCAGCGGAGTGTCCGGCAGGCGTTCGCGCAGGGTTTGCAGATTGTATTTGTTCATCAGACCGCGACCGGTGCCGATGGGGGAGCCCCAGGGCATCAGCACTTCGCAACCCACGTCCAGCAGCTTGCGGCACACAACCAGGTCGTCGGTGCAATAAGGCAGCACCTTGAAGCCGCGCTGCACCAGTTCCCGCGCAGCTTCGATCAGTCCGAAGGGGTCTGGTTGCAGGTTGTAGTCGTCGCCGATCACTTCCAGTTTGAGCCAGTCAGTGCCGAAAATTTCCCGGCTCATTTCTGCCAGTGCGATCACTTCTTTAGGGGTTTTGCAGCCGGCGGTATTGGGCAATAACTGGCAGCCGGATTCCTGGATATAGTCCCAGATTATTTTGCCCTGCTGCTGAGCTGGGCTCTGGCGGCGCAGGGACAGGGTGATGATTTCCGATCCAGAGGCGGCGACAGATTCGCGCATGATCGCCGGCGACGGATAGAGTGCGGTGCCCACCAGCAAACGGCTGTGGAATTCTTTTCCGTAGAGTTTCAGTTTATCGGCCATGTGCTCTCTCCTTTCAGCCGCCTACTACCGGGGCGACGATATCCAGGCTATCGCCGGCGTTCAGCGATGTCTGTTCGTAGGTTGCCCGGGGAACGAAATCGCCGTTGACGGCAACGGCAAAGGTCTCGCCGCTGTAGCCCAATTTTTGCAATACTTCAGACAATGTTTGTGCACTGTCAAAGTTTTTTGTTTCGCCATTGACCAGTAGTTGCATCAGGTCACCTGTTGTGTCGCTTGAGTTAATCTGGAAATTTCAGTTTCGGTCTGGACTACCAGTGCGGGGCCCAGCAGGTAGCCGTGGCGGAAAAGGCCGTTGATTCGGATGAGGCCCGGTTCGCTTTCCACTACCGGCAGGTTGTCCATGGTTGCCGGGCGGCAGTTGACGCGGGTTTCGATGACGCGGGCCTCGGCGAATGCGGGGTGAATCGAATAGAGTGCGCTGGAGAGTTCCATGGTGGAGCGCAGGGATATGGGACTCATATCTTCGCTTTCAATTTCGGTGGCGCCGATGACGGTCTGGTTGTTGGCTCTGGGTACCGCGTAGAGTTGGTATCGGGGGTGCAGCAGGCGCACGGGGCGGTTTAGTTGCACTTCCGGGGTTTCTACGACCATGACTTCGCCGCGGACGCCGCGCAGGCGACTGATCTGATTTTTTGCACCGAGGCCGCGGGTATCGATGACCAGGTCAAAATGTTCGCTGCCGTTTTTGGTTTGGATTATTTCGGGGGTGCAATCTACCGGGGTGTTTTCGCAGATTTCGATTTTGTTTTGCTTGATCGCTTTGAGCAGCGCGGGCAGTAGTTTGCGATTGTCGATGTCGGCCTCAGAAGAGAGGTAAAGGCCTTGGTCGAAGCGGTCTAGTTCGGGCTCCAGGTTTCGTAGGGAGTTATTGTCTAGCCATTGCAGTTGGTCGCGATTCTCTGGGCCCAGTTTTGCGTTGAGTTCCTGTTGGAATTGAAGGAGTTCGTTGCGATCTTGTGGGTGGGCGATGAGGATGCTGCCCTTCTCGCGGTAATCGACGTTAGTGCCGGTGGTTTGTTCCAGTTGGCTTACCCAGCTTGGCCAGTGTTGCAGGCTTTGCATACCCAGTTGGTAGACTGGAAGTGGACAGTGGAACAGTTCCGACAGTGGAGAGATCATGCCGGCGGCAGTGTGGCAGGCGCCCGCAGGTTTTTCCAGGCTACCGGATTCGAACAGGGTTACTTGGTGGCCTTTTTCAGACAAACGCCAGGCTAGAAGGCGGCCCATTAGGCCAGCTCCTGCAATTCCAATCTTTAATTTGGCTTGTGCCACGTTTTAATTCCGGGGTTCGTGCTCGGGCAACTCGGGGCGGCAGCGCTACGGGTAAGCCTTTGCCAGACACGAGCTAGGCGCCCCCCCTCAACCCATTCATGGGGGCTCTTCTGCGAGGTCCCTCTCGCAGAAGGTCTGGCAAAGGCTTACCCGCACCACTGCCTTCGCATCAAGTTCTGCTATTTCGATCAATCTCGGAAGGAATCGCTGAAAAGCGTAGCGAGCGGGTGGCTGGTGGTGGCCGCCGGAGCGCAGTAACCGGAGCGTACTTGCAGTACGTGAGGATTACGAGCACCGCCGGACGCCGCCAGGCGCACGCGCAGTAGCTTTTCAGTGATTCCTTATCCCTTGTGGTAAATCTCTGCACCTAGTTCTTTGAACTTGATGGACATTTCTTCCATTCCTTTATTCGCTTCTGCTTCCTGTTTTGCGGCCTCTAGCTTTTTGGAATAGTCACGGACGTCCTGAGTGATTTTCATCGAGCAGAATTTCGGGCCGCACATGGAGCAGAAGTGGGCGACTTTGCCTGATTCTTTGGGCAGGGTTTCGTCGTGGTACATGCGCGCGCGTTCGGGGTCGAGGCCGAGGTTGAATTGGTCTTCCCAGCGGAATTCAAAGCGGGCCTTGGAGAGGGCGTCGTCGCGTTTGTAGGCTCTTGGGTGGCCTTTGGCGAGGTCGGCGGCATGGGCGGCGATTTTGTAGGCCATTAGGCCTTCTTTTACGTCTTCTTTATTCGGCAGGCCGAGGTGCTCTTTGGGAGTCACGTAACAGAGCATGGCGCAGCCCATGCTGCCGATCATGGCGGCACCGATGCCGGAAGTGATGTGGTCGTAGCCGGGGGCGATGTCGGTGGTCAAGGGGCCCAAGGTATAGAAGGGAGCGCCGTGACAGTGTTCGAGCTGCTCGTCCATGTTTTCTTTGATCTTGTGCATGGGCACGTGGCCGGGGCCTTCGATCATGGTCTGGACGTCGTGTTTCCAGGCGATTTCGGTGAGTTCGCCAAGGGTGCGCAGTTCGCCGAACTGGGCTTCGTCGTTGGCATCGGCGATACAGCCGGGTCGCAGGCCGTCGCCCAGTGAGAAGCTGACGTCGTAGGCTTTTAGGATTTCACAAATATCTTCGAAGTGGGTGTAGAGGAAGTTTTCTTTGTGGTGGGCGAGGCACCATTTGGCCATGATGGAGCCGCCGCGGGAGACGATGCCGGTGACGCGTTTGGCGGTCAGTGGTACGTAGCGCAGCAGTACACCTGCATGAATGGTGAAGTAGTCGACGCCCTGCTCTGCCTGTTCGATCAAGGTATCGCGGAATACGTCCCAGTTGAGGTCTTCGGCGACGCCGTTCACTTTTTCCAGGGCCTGATAAATCGGTACGGTGCCGATGGGTACCGGGCTATTGCGCAGGATCCATTCCCGGGTTTCGTGGATGTTCTGTCCGGTGGACAGATCCATGACGGTGTCACCGCCCCATTTAATGGACCAGACAAGTTTTTCCACTTCTTCTTCAATGGAAGAGGTTATCGCGGAGTTGCCGATGTTGGAGTTCACTTTACACAGGAAGTTGCGGCCGATGATCATCGGTTCCAGTTCTGTGTGGTTGATATTCGCGGGAATGATCGCACGGCCTTCGGCGACTTCGCGGCGGACGAATTCCGGGGTGATCTGCGGTGGGATATAGATACCGTCGCGGGCTTTCTGATAGTCCTTATCAGTCAGCTGCTCGGCCAGCTGTGCGCGCCCCATATTTTCGCGGATGGCGATAAATTCCATTTCCGGGGTGATGATGCCCTGGCGGGCGTAGTGCATCTGGGAAACATTTTTACCGGGCTTGGCTTTGCGCGGTGCAGGCAGGTTGTCAAACCGGATATGGTCGAGCCCCTGGTCGGCCATGCGTTTCTGGCTGTAGGCGGCCTGACGGGTGTCGAGAATTTCGGTATCGCCGCGGTCTTCGATCCACTGTTGGCGCAGTTTGGGCAGGCCTTCGCGGACGTTGGGTTTGAAGTCGGGATCGGAGTATGGGCCGGCGGTGTCGTAGACCTGCAGGGGTTCGTTGGGTTCGAATACAGGGTTGGCTTCGTCTCCACCTACCAGAGACTGGCCGAGGCAGATCTCGCGTACGCCGACCTTGACGCCTTCGCGTTCCCCCTGCAAATAGACTTTGCGAGAGTTGGGGAATTGCTGGGCGGTTAGGTTATCGAGAAATTCTTTGGCGCTTTGCTGTTGTTCGGCACGGCTTTTCTTATCCGCTTTATTGGTTGTAATTTTTGCTTCGGCGACTTGAGACATGCTGACCCCTTGCGTCCTGTTGGGACGTTCCGTGGATGGTATCCGTGAGTGGATTGCCGGGGCAGAGGGGAGAGCGGGTTTCGGACGCAGAGATTTAAAACTCAGTTTAAATCCGGATTCAAACGTGCGTACGAAATGTAGCGAATTCAGATCTTGTTCCCTACGCGGGGGTTACCCCGATCAGGTTCAACGGATCTCGCAACAGCGATCTCAGCCCTAAGGCACTCCGACAAGTTGGAGCCGAGTATAGAGGTAATTTGAGAGGAAGGACAAGTCTTTGGGGCTTGTCTTTGAATTCGAGGGTTTGGTTTTGCGCCGCTCGAGTTGTGCGCTCCGGAGGTTCTTTGAGCTTCGTAGCTCACCCGCTGGCGGTGCCGCCACCAGGTATTGGCTCGCAAGACACGCCGTAAACCCATCCATGGGGGCTCTTCCACGAGGCCCCTCTCGCGGAAGGTCTTGCGAGCCAATACCCGACGTCGACACCTTCGATTTAGACCGCTGACTTCGGAATGATTAGATCACCAATGTTTTCTGGTAGCTCATTTCTCGGATGGCGTAACTCACACCTTCTCTGCCCACGCCACTTTCTTTTACGCCACCGAATGGAAAGTGTTCAGCGCGGAAGCCGGGGCCATCGTTGACGGCGAGTAGGCCTACGTCCAGCTGGTTGTAGAGGCGTTTGGCTAGGGCGAGGTTTTGGGTGAATACACCGGCCTGCAGGCCAAATGGAGAGCTGTTGATCAGCGAGATCAGCTCCGCTTCATCGTCAAATTTCCGCAGCGGCACTACCGGACCGAAGGTTTCTTCCGCAACCAGTTCGGCGTCGTCGGGGACGTTGTCGAGGATGGTTGGCCAGAGGATATTGCCTTCGCGCTTGTGGCCATAAAGTACCCGTGCGCCTGCTTTCACTGCGGATTCGATGCGTGCTTCCACTTCGTCGGCAGCGGCGGTGTGAATCAGTGGGCCAATAAATGTGTCGTCCTGCATTGGATCGCCGACGTTGAGATTGGAGGTGGCGATAATGAGTTTGTTGCTGAAGGAGTCAAATACGTCGCTGTGCACGAACAGCCGTTTGGCGGCGGTGCAGCGCTGACCGGCGGTGGCGAAGCGTTGATTGATGGTGGCGTTGACTGCGGCGTCGAGGTCGGCGCCGGGCATGACGATCAATGGGTCGTTGCCGCCGAGTTCAAACAACATTTTTTTGTAACCGGCGTTCTTCGCGATGGCATCGGCTGCGGCGGTGCCGCCGGTGAAGTTGATGGCCTGGATCTCCCGGTGAGAGACCGCGTAACTGGTCGCCTCGATATCCGGAATCAGCATCTGCAGTACAGATTTTTCCATGCCGGCGGCATAGCAGAGTTCAACCAGCAGTTCCGCAGAGCGTTTGTTTTGCGGGCCGGGCTTGAACAGGATGGTGTTGCCGGCGGCGAAGGCCGGGCCGATTTTATGCACGGCAATGTTGATCGGAAAATTGAACGGGGTAATACACAGTACGGTGCCGAGTGGCTTCCACAGTACCACGCCGATTTTTTCGCGCATGGGCGGGAAGGCGTCGGAGTCAAGGGCTTCACCGTTGATGTTGCGGGCTTCCATGGCACTGGACAGGGCCGTGTTGTAGGCGCGGTCGATTTCGATACGGCTGTCACCGATGGTTTTGCCGGTTTCTTCGCATATCAGGCGTGCCAGATCTTCTTTGCGCTCCAGAATCAGTTGGGCAAGTTTCAAAAGGATATTGGAGCGTTCAAACGCCGGGGTGGCCTGCTGGATTTTGCGGCCAGCAACCAGGGATTGAATAGCCTCTTCCACCTGCTCTTTGCTGTGAAAATCGTAGGCTTCGATCTGCTCGCCGCTGTACGGGTTGATAATCTGATAGTCGGCCATGGTGTTTACCTACTTTTGTTCGTCCTAAATCGCCGGGGCAACCAGCTGATAAATAATACGTGCGCCGGCGATCAGCAGTGCCGCGCGCATAAGATTGAAAAAGACTTCGCTGTTAATCCGGTTCAACAGTGCGATACCGACCCGAGTGCCGATCACCGCGGCAATGGTCAGCAGAAGAATCAGTCCTAGATGTTCGGAAAATGCAAAACCGAGATAAATAAATGCGGGCACCTTGAGCGCGTGGCACCAGGCCTGCATCACCGATTTGTTCGCCACGATTTCCTTCGGCGTCATATCTTTACGCACAAAGAACGCGGCCAATAGCGGGTCTACCGCGCCGGCCACAATACCCAGAGTGCCGGTGGCGATGCCTACCCAGAAAAAATTGCGCGGTTTCAAACGGATTTCTGGCAATTTTTTCGGTTTGAACACCGTGTAGAAAATCAAAACCGCCAGCAGCACCAGCGGCAGTTGTTGCCAGTCGAGATTCGCCAGCCCCAGGGTCATGGCCGCGGAGCCCAGGGTACAGCCGATAAAGAACGAAATGCACTGGTCCCAGCGGATATGCTCGCGCACATAGACCACACGCGCGAGGTTGTTCATCAGTTGGACCGCACCGTGGATCGGTACCAGGGCGCGCAGGGGGATCACCACATTGAGCGCGGCGAACATAAGGATACCGCCGGCACCGCCGGTCACCGCGGAGATAAACGCACTGACCACGCAGACAAGCAGCAGTAACCCGAGGGCAAGGCCGGGGCTCTGGTCTGGCATCAGGCTTAACAGCGAACCCAACTCCGCCAAGGACTACCCCCACGCTTTGAACAGTGATTATTATCGCGCCGATCCCGAGTACTTACGGGTGAAACTCGCAGTGATTCGATCGGTTTTTGAGCGATGGCCAGTCTAGCCGTAAGGACAGCTTCAAACCCAGTAGTCCCGGGCCTGAAGCTGGTTATTTGAGGACGAGAAAGAATGCACGAACATAAAAAAACCGGCACAGACGCCGGTTTTTTATGTCCTGAAGAAGTGTTGGCTTCAGCCTACGACGTTACCGTAGCTCATCAGACGCTGGTAGCGCTTCTCCAGCAACTCATCCAGAGGAATCGCGGTCAGCTTATCCAGCTGTTCAGACAGGCGATCACGCAGGCGCGCCGCCATCAGATCCGGATCGCGGTGTGCACCACCCAGCGGCTCAGGCAGCGTCTCGTCCACAATACCCAGCTCTTCCAGCACACTGGAAGTCACCCCCATGGCCTCGGCTGCCAGCGGCGCCTTCTCCACGGTCTTCCAGATAATGTTCGCGCAACCTTCCGGCGAAATCACAAAGTACGTGGAGTACTGCAACATATTCAGCTGGTCACCCACACCAATGGCGAGCGCGCCACCGGAAGACCCCTCGCCAATCACCGTACAGATAATCGGCGTACGCAGACGGGACATCACCGCCAGGTTCTTGGCAATCGCCTCGGAAATACCGCGCTCCTCACTGTCGATACCCGGATAGGCCCCGGGGGTGTCGATCAGTGTCAGGACTGGCATCTTGAAGCGCTCCGCCATCTCCATAATGCGCTGCGCCTTGCGGTAGCCTTCCGGCTTCGGCATACCAAAGTTGCGCTTCACCTTCTCGTTGACACTGCGGCCCTTCTCCTCACCAATCACCGCCACCGGGCGGCCTTCCAGGCGACCGATACCGGCGATGATCGCCTTGTCGTCACCGAAGTGACGATCGCCGTGCAGCTCGTCCCAATCGGTGAAAATGCGCTCGATATAGTCCTTGGCGTAGGGACGCTGCGGGTGGCGGGCCACCTGCACGATCTGCCAGGGAGAGAGGTCGGAATACAGGGACTCGGTGAGCTTCTCGCTCTTTTCCCGCAGTCGGGTGATCTCTTCAGCGATGTTCAGGTCGTTGTCATCCCCGACGTGCTGAAGCTCCTTGATCTTGCTTTCCAGTTCCGCAATCGGCTGTTCAAACTCGAGAAAACTGAAGTTCATTTAATTCGCGCCTTGATAATTCTGTGGGCCTGCCAAATGTTGGAAAATGCGACCAAACTACCCCGAACGGTCGCAAACAGGCCTCGTCTACTGAAAATGGCGGCTAGCTTACCGGGATAGGACCACTCAGTCGAGTGCATGCGTTCACTTGACTAAATTCCGACAGTACAGAAAGCCTGAATCGGAAGACTGGTCGCGCAATACAAATCGCTTGGCGTAGCCTCGAGCGAAGGTGGCGATGCCGGGTGCGGTCTTGCGAGACCTTCACCGCCAAGGATGGCGGTGCAGAGCCCCCAGGGATGGGTGGACGGCGTGTCTCGCAAGACCGCACCCGGCAGCGCCACCGCCACCGAATGGCTCAAGTGAAAAATTACTGCCGTTGATTGTAGTTGAGCTGTACCCGCTCCCGGCCGATCACCTCCCGCAGGGACTGGATCAGCTGGTCATTTGGCTCCACTTTCCACTCATCCGCCAGGCGGAAGGTACCGCGCGCGTCGCTGCGCTCCACTTCCACCAGCACCGGGCAGGAGCCGCCCACATAGGGACGCAGGCAGGCGCTCAAACGCTGCCCCATCTTCGGTAATGCCTGAGCACTATCGATCTTGAGGGTCACCCCGATCACACTGCCACTGCGCAAATCGTCCAGCGTCGACACACTATTCACGCTCATCTTCAGGCCGCCGCTGTAATCGTCGTGGGAGATAGACCCCTCCAGCACCAGCAGCGCATCCTTCACCAGCTTCTCCCGGTGTTCCCCGAACGCCTCACTGAATACCGCCGCCTCGATCCGCGCACTGCGGTCATCCAGAGTCACAATCGCCATGGAATCACCGCGCTTGGTCTTCATCACCCGCATACCCACACACAGGCCCGCCACCTTCTGGTTTTCACGGCCCGGCTTCAGGTCCGCGATGCGCGCCTTCACCAGATGCTTCAGCTCATCTTCGTACTCGTCAATAGGGTGGCCTGTCAGGTACAGACCGAGGGTGTTCTTCTCGCCTTCGAGACGCTCGCGAATACTCCACGGACGCGCACTGCGGAAATCCTCGTACACATCCCCGTCGGACGCGGAGCGTACCACCTCGCCGAACAGATCCATCATACCGGCGCTATCGTTCTTGCTCTGCTGCTCGGCGGACTTCACCGCCTCATCCAGCGCGTTGAACAGCACCGCGCGCGAGTAATCCAGGCCATCGGCGCTGTTGGTATCCGGGCCGATACTGTCCAGGGCGCCGGAACGCACCAGCGCTTCCAGCGCGCGCTTGTTCACCTTGCGCGGGTCAATGCGGGAACAGAAGTCGAACAGATCGGTGAAAGGTCCATTCTGTTCGCGCTCGGCAATAATGTTGTCGATGGGGCCTTCCCCCAGCCCCTTGATCGCACCCAGACCGTAGATGATGCGGTTGTCCACATCCACCGAGAACTGATAAGTACCCAGATTTACATCCGGCGGTACCAGGTCCAGTTTCATGGCCCGGCACTCTTCGATAAAGGTCACCACCTTATCGGTTTTGTCCATATCCGAAGACATGGTGGCGGCCATAAACTGCGCCGGGTAATGGGCCTTCAGCCAGGCGGTCTGGTAGGACACCAGTGCATAAGCGGCGGAGTGAGATTTGTTAAAGCCGTAACCGGCAAACTTTTCCACCAGATCGAAGATCTTGATCGCGAGCTCCGGGTCGACTCCCTGCTCCTTCGCACCCTGCTCGAAAGTGGCGCGTTGCTTGGCCATCTCCTCCGGTTTTTTCTTACCCATGGCCCGGCGCAACATGTCTGCGCCACCGAGGGTGTAACCAGCGAGCTCCTGGGCAATCTGCATCACCTGTTCCTGGTAGACGATTACCCCGTAGGTAGGCTCCAGAATGGGTTTCAGTTTTTCGTGCTGGTATTTGGCATCCGGGTAGGCGACCTGCGCACGACCGTGCTTCCGGTTGATAAAGTCGTCCACCATGCCCGACTGCAGCGGGCCCGGACGGAACAGGGCCACCAGGGCGATCATATCCTCGAGGTTATCCGGCTGCAGGCGCTTGATCAGGTCCTTCATACCGCGAGATTCCAGCTGGAATACCGCGGTGGTCTCGGCGCGCTTGATCATGGCGTAGGTTTCGGGGTCGTCGAGAGGCAGCGCCTCGATCACCAGGGGCTCTTTGCCCTCCCGTGCGCGCTGCTCGTCCACCATCGCCTTGGCCCAGTCGATGATGGTCAGGGTCCGCAGCCCCAGGAAGTCGAACTTCACCAGGCCCGCGTCTTCCACATCGTTCTTGTCGAACTGGGTCACCAGGCCTGCACCGGTCTCGTCACAGTAGAGCGGCGCGAAGTCGGTGAGCTTTGTGGGAGCGATAACCACACCACCGGCGTGCTTACCCACGTTCCGCGCCACGCCTTCCAGCTGCAGCGCCATTTCCCAGATTTCCTGACCTTCCTCATCATTCTCGAGGAACTCCCGCAGCACCTCTTCCTGCTCAAACGCCTTGGCCAGGGTCATGCCCGGGTCCGCCGGGATCATTTTCGAGAGTTTGTCTGCAAGTCCGTAAGACTTGCCCTGCACCCGCGCCACATCCCGCACTACCGCCTTCGCGGCCATGGTACCGAAGGTGATAATCTGACTCACTGCATCACGGCCGTAGTGATCGGCCACGTAGTTAATGACCTGATCGCGCTTTTCCATACAGAAGTCGACGTCGAAGTCGGGCATGGAAACCCGTTCCGGGTTCAGGAACCGTTCGAACAGCAGGTCGTACTGCAGAGGGTCAAGATCGGTAATTTTCTGCGAGTAGGCAATCAACGAGCCCGCACCGGAACCCCGCCCCGGCCCCACCGGAATATTGTGATCCTTGGCCCACTGGATAAAGTCCATAACAATCAGGAAGTACCCGGGGAACCCCATCTGGATAACAATATCCAGCTCAAAGCGCAGGCGGTCCTCGTAAACCTTTTTACGCGCCTCGTAGTCCGGCGCATTTTTGTCGAGGATGAATTCCAGACGTTCGTACAGTCCGTCGAACGAGACTTTTTCAAAGAATTCGTTTTCCGTCATTCCCTCGGGGATGGGGAATTGCGGCAGGAAGTATTTCCCCAGCTGAATCGGCGCAGAACAACGACGCGCGATTTCCACCGTATTCTCTAACGCTTCCGGAATATCCTTGAACAGCGCCAGCATCTCTTCCGGGGTGCGCAGGTACTGTTCAGATGAATAGCGGCGCTCGCGACGCGGATCATCCAACGCCCGGCCCTCCCGGATACACACCCGAACCTCGTGCGCCTCAAACTCGCTGTCTTCAATAAAGCGTACATCGTTCGTGGCGACGACCGGCAGATTCAGCCTGCCCGCCAGACCCACTGCCGCGTGCAGATATTCTTCATCACCCGGGCGACCGGTACGTTGCAGTTCAAGGTAGTAGCGGCCCGGGAAAATTCGCTCCCACTCCTGCGCCAGAGATTCCGCCTGTGCATTCCGCCCGGCAATCAGCGCCCGGCCAACATCACCGTACTTGGCCCCGGAAAGCATCAACACACCGTCCGATGCCTGCTCGATCCACTCCCGCTCCACAAACGCATGCCCGTGGTACTGCCCTTCCATCCAGGCGCGGGAAATCAGCTCGGTAATATTGCGGTAACCGGTGGTATTCATCGCATACAGCGTCAGCAGCGTAGGCTGCTCTTCCCCACCCTCCTTCAACCAGAAATCGGCCCCGGTAATCGGCTTCACCCCGGCGCCCATACAGCCCCGATAAAACTTCACCTGGCCGTAGAAATTCGTCTGGTCCGTAATCGCCACCGCCGGCATTTCCAGCTCGGCAACACGACCCACCAACGGCTTGATACGTACCAGGCCGTCGATCAGGGAGTATTCAGTGTGGATTCTTAAATGTACGAAGGGTTGGGTCATATTCTGTTCTATTTAATTTTGGCCCGGAGGTATTTTTAGCTCTGTTCCGGGAACGCACCGAGGGGCGGTAAGCCCTTCCGGGACACGAGCTAGGCGCCCCCCGTGAATACATCCATGTAGCTCTGCTCCGACATCCATGTCGGAGAAGGTCCCGGAAGGGCTTACCGCCCCTCGGTGCTTAGTGCAATTCTGGTAATTCGTTACTTCGTAAGCCCGAGAAATCTTATGCGCGTTTTTACTGACAAAGTAGTGCGGCCGAATGCGCAGGTGGAGTGCCGGGTGAAGGTTTTCAGGAGCGTCGCAAACAGGATGTTTGCGCCGCAGCGCCCAGGGATGGGTTCACAGCGGTCCTGAAAACCTTCACCCGGCGCTCCACCGCCACAGAAACAAATTCAGTCGGACCACCAAACCCGCTTCAGAGCAACAGCCCGCTCATGGCACAGACTCAATACATGCTTTTTCTGAGCGTTAGACATCCGTCCCCACTGACTGATCTCAGCCCCGGAACGAAAACACCCCTCACAGATATCGTCACGATTCAACGCACAAACGGAAACACAAGGCGACTTCACCGGAAACTCAAACGCAGCCTCCGGCTCTTTGTCCTTCACCTTGCTCCAGTCACTCTCGGTCACTACTTACCGCCTGAGGCATATCCACCTCCACCAACTCGTCTGCAAACCGCCGACCGTTGGCCACATAAATCTCACTGCTCGCCTTCAGCAACTCAAACGTCGCCTCATCCAGCGTCTTCACCACCTTACCCGGGCTCCCCAGCACCAGCGAAAAATCCGGAACCTCCGCATTCTCCGTCACCAGCGCATTCGCCCCGATAATGCAGCAGCGGCCAATCTTGGCCCCGTTCAGGACCACCGCATTCATCCCCACCAGCGAATACTCACCGATCTGGCAGCCGTGCAGCGTCACCTTGTGCCCCACCGTCACCCCGGTGCCCACCGTCAGTGGCACACCCGGGTCCGTATGCAACACAGAACCGTCCTGGATATTCGCCCGCTCACCAATAGTGATGAGGTCATTGTCCCCGCGAATCACCGCGTTGAACCACACCGAACTGTGAGGCTGCATCAGCACATTGCCGATCACCCGGGCGCCGGGCGCAATGTAGTGGCCCTCGCCTTCAAGGGTCGGCTGCTTATCGCCCAACCTGTACAGCATTTGATCTCCGGGAAACATTTAGTGGTGGTGGAATTCAGCCGGGCATTATCCCGCCCAGGGCTCCCGATTGCCACCCTGGAACAGCTGTGACTCACCGGACAGGCTGGCCGATTAACACGCCTTCCAACGCCAGCAAACGCGCCTTCATCTCCAGCCCGCCCGCATAGCCCGTCAGCCTACCGTCTGCGCCAATTACCCGGTGGCAGGGCACCACGATGGACAGTGGATTGGCCCCGTTGGCCCGCGCCACCGCGCGCACCGCTTTCGGATTGCCGATGGCCTCCGCCAGCTCCCGGTAACTGCGGGTTTCACCAAAGGGAATGGCACACAGCGCCTTCCACACCGATTGCTGAAACGGCGTGCCGGTAGCATCCATCGGCAGCTCAAATGACTGGATCTCACCACCAAAATAGGCCTCCAGCTGCTCTGCCGCTGTGTCTGTCAGCTCGGTGGCGCCACGCAGCCAGTCTTCCTTTACCGGCAGCGGCCGCTTGCCCGCCTGCAGGTCGATCCCCACAAGCCCCGATTCACTGGCGGCGATACCGAGTTCACCAAATGCACTGGGGTAAATTTCATAGTGGATCATTTGGGCAACCTCTTCTTGGGCTTGGATTTGGAATTGGGTTTAGGTGTGGTTTTGAGGGACTGCCACAGTAAAAGAGCGGCGTAGGCCCGCCAGGGGCGCCAGGATTCTGCACGGGCCAGAGCCTGTTTCGGGGTTGCCTTGCGCTCACCATCGCCGAGGACGATCAGGATTCCCAGGTCTGAGGCCGGAAAGGCATCCGGCATGGAGAGACCGCGCATGGCGGTGTAATGGGCGGTCCAGTCGCCAATACCGGGAAGAGCGGTCATTTGAACGCAAAAGCTCTCGAGATCCGCCGCATTGAAGTCGATATCGCCATTGAGTGTGGCCGCAACAAACGTCTGCAGGGTCTTTGCGCGGGTGCGGGTAACACCAATGTCAGAGAAGTCCGCATCGCGCAGCTGCTCCGCGGTGGGAAACAACAGCAGCGACTCGCCTTCTGGCCCGGTAAACGTCTCGCCGTAACGGCTCGCGACCCGTCCGGCAATGGTGGTGGCCGCAGCCACCGAAATCTGCTGACCGAGGATCGCGCGCAATGTGTATTCGAACGGATCCCAGGCACCGGGCAAGCGCACGCCGGGAGCCCCCTTCAGCACTTGCTTCAGAAGCGGATCCGTTTGCAAATGGCCGCGAATTTCATCACTGTCCGTATCCAGGTCAAACAGGCGACGCAGCTTCTCCCGCAGCGGATAAAGTACCGCTCCACAACCATCGCCGTAAACGCTGACCCGCAAGCGCTCCTTGTCGGGTTCGTGGGCCACCCGCAGCAACCCGCGCTGGCCGAGCAATTCGAAACTGCGCAGGTATTCCCCCTGTTCAGGATCATCACCGGCATCGACCTGCTCCACGCCCGGCAGGGTGCGCGCGGCGAAGAACGCCAGCAGCGCCGGCCAGTCGAACGGCGGCCGATAGCTCAGGTATATCCGGATGGGTTTTACACCGCGATCATTGGGCTGCGCTGACACCGACTCGCGGCGAACTTCACTAGGTGTTCGCTGATAAATTCCCTTAAAAACCCCGTTGAATCGACGCAGGCTATTAAAGCCCGCGGCGAACGCGATATCCCCCACCGGCAGACTGGTATCCCGCAGCAGGCTGAATGCGAATAGCGCCCGCTCCGTCTGCCAAACCTGCAACGGACTCAGGCCGATATGCTCTGCAAACAGTTTGCGTAGATAACGACTAGTGATACCGAGGCGCTCCGCCAGCTGCTCGATGGATTGAGCTTCCCGCTCCGCGCGCATCAGGTTTACCGCGCGCTGCACGGTGGTGGATACCAGGCCCCAGGCCGGGCTGCCGGGAGCAGCATCGGGCCGGCAGCGCAGGCAAGGCCGATAACCCGCTGCGGCGGCTTCTGCGGCGGTAAGGAAGTACTCGACGTTCTTCTCCAGCGGCGGACGCGCCGGGCAAATGGGTCGGCAGAAGATGCCCGTGGTTTTCACCGCGGTGTAGAAGCGGCCATCAAACCGCTTGTCGCGGGCGAGACGGGCAGAGTGGCAGATACCGGGGTCAGGTTTCACGTTCAGTTGATCTGTAGCTTGTACTGCCTCCAGTGTACGGACCGGATAACCCCCAAACTAGTCATATTCGGAACTGGCTGGCTATTCGCCCCCGAGGAACGAAAAAGCGGGCCATGAGGGCCCGCTCTGGAAAAGTTAGGATCGTACGATTATTGAATACCCAGCACTTCCTTACCCTGGATGAACGTCACATCCACCGGGATATTGGCATCTTTCAGTCGATCCAGATCCGCCTGAAGTTCCGCGCCAACCACGCCCATATTGTCGAGCAGGTCTTTCGACTTCTTATAGTCCCCATTGCCCTGGATGGTCAGGATCAGGTTCGACAGTTTGGTCATCGCCGCCTGCATTTTGTCGAAATCGACACTGTACTGGCCAGTGGCTTCGTCGCGGGTGAAGGCACCTTCCTGCTTGAAGAAATTGAAGCGCATCATATTCGCCTTGCCGTGGGCACTGGCGGCACCGAAACGGACACTGCGGAAAATACCGGCGAGGAAGGTGACATAGTTGTCCATCAGCTCGCCTTCTTCAATTTCACCCTTTTCGTGCAACTTGGTGATCATGTACAGACCGAGAATGTCCGCCTTGCCCTCTTCCAGTGCGGAGGAGGTTTCTTTCAGAGCCTGACGCACATTGGCGCCGTCGGTGACGGTTTTCTTGATCCCGAGACCGTGGGCCACTTCATGGAACATGGTGTTGCCGAAGAACGCATCGAAGGTGATGTGCTTGCGCTGATCCTCGGCAATCAGCACGCCGCTGATAGGCAGCAGTATCTGGTCGAACTTCGCGCGCATAGCGTTTTTCAGCTGCAGGCGGCGGGTGCCCTTCTTCAGCTGCACTTCTTCGTCGTTCGGCAGGTTGATGGCGATGGTTTTCGAGCCTGCGTTGCTGTGGCCCGCGTAGTAGAGCACGTCGTAGGCATTCAGGTCGGAATCGGTTCCCGGGGTTTCCGCCTTGTACTTGTCATCTACCGGCAGGCCGCGCTGCAGCTCCGGAAGGAAGGCGGCGAACTTGGACAGTTTTTCGCTCCACGCCATGTCTTTCAACAGCACGTAGGACTCATAGGCGGTGCGGTAGGCGAACAGCTGGTCTTCGTAATTTTCGATAGGGCCGATCACCACGTCGATTCGGTTGTCCTTCATGTCCATCCACGCCATATCGCTATCGCGGAACTGGTCGTTCAGCAGGGCGTCGGCGCGCAATTTCAGATAAGCCGCGAATTCCTGATCTTCCGCCAGCTCCGCGGCCTCACGCAGCAGCGCTGAGGCTTTTTCCAGCTCCGCTTTGTAGGCCTCGCTGTAAGGCACCAGTTCAAGATCGCCGTTGCTATCGCGGCGCACCAGGGAATACAGACCTTCTTTACCCGGCTGTTTCCAGGCTTCAAATTCCTGCTTGGTCATGTCTTCCGGGTAGAACTCGGCACCCAGCGGCTTGTCGCCGTAGCCCTCGATAAATGGTTTGTTGTCGTTCAGTCGATCCCAGGGACCGTAGTTGATATCCGCAAACTTGCGTGCGGCACTGTCATCGATGCCACTCAGCAGCTCCTGCGCGGGACCGTAGGACTGCAGCCAGAACAACTGATCCATGATTTTACTGGCGTCAATCAGCTTACCGATCATCTGGCACTGGTTTTCAGACAGCGACGAGAGATCCGCATTCAATTCCACCGGCGCGTAGATATCGAAGCGCGCCGGGTCCACACCTTTTGCGATGCCGCCAGCCTGGGGGCCAGTGGCCGGTTGTGCATTTTTTTGCTCGGCCTCGGGCCCTGATTGCGCCGTCGTTTCTACGGGCGCAGCAGATTCCGGTGTGGCGACGGATTTTTCATCAGAAGAGCAGCCGGTAACAATGGCAATTGCCAAGGCCGATGCAGCAAAGAGTGCAGATTTCATTCAGGTTCCTGCCTGTTGTCTTATTGAATAGCGCGAGCCACATTAATTGCGGGCTCGAAAGATGTCCAGATACCCCACACTGCTCAGAGGGCACCGGATATTTGACTGCAATTATGGGCAAAGATAGGAAATTCCGTGGCGCGTTTCCGTTAGAGGAAAACAATTTACGCCAGCAAATAGATCCACGTTCCGGCATAGTGCCCCGGACTGCCGCCGGGCATCAGGGAGATAAGGACACATCCTCGCGGTCATCGTATCGCGCCCGTTCCTGCTGCTGCATTCGCCATAGGTCCGCGTAGTGGCCGTTGGCGGCAATCAGGTCGTTGTGGCTGCCCTGCTCCACGATCCGCCCCCGGTCCATCACCAGAATCAGATCGGCATCCACCACGGTGGACAGACGGTGCGCGATTACCAGGGTGGTCTGCTCGCGGGAAATATCCTGCAATGCACGCAAAATCCCCTGCTCCGAGCGACTGTCGAGGCTGGAGGTGGCTTCGTCAAACACCATGATGGGAGGGTGCTTGAGAATTGCGCGGGCAATGGCCACGCGCTGCTTCTCCCCTCCAGAGAGTTTGAGGCCACGCTCACCCACGGCAGTATGGACACCATCCGGAAGCTGGGCAATAAAGTCATCCAGCTGTGCGTGGCGAACCGCCGCCATGACCTCTTCATCCGCGGCGCCTACCCGACCGTAGCGCACATTCTCCAGAATGGACTGATTGAACAATACCGTGTCCTGGGGCACCACGCCGATGGCCGCGCGCAGGGAATCCTGACGTACGTCCCGTATATCCTGCCCATCGACCAGGATACTGCCGCGTGTTACGTCGTAGAAGCGGAACAACAGTTTGAATAGGGTGGACTTGCCCGCGCCGCTGGCGCCGACAATCGCAACCTTCTGTTTCGGCGCCACGGTAAAGCTGATGCCCTTGAGAATTTCCCGCTCGGGGTTATAGCCGAAATACACGTTTTGAAATTCGATAGCGCCCCGTTTGATTCTCAGTTCACCGGCGGATTTCACGTCTTCAACCGCCGGTTTTACGTCGAGAATAGAGAACATTTTCTCGATGTTGGCCAGGGCGCCTTTCATTTCCCGATACACAAAACCAAGAAAGTTGAGCGGAATAAATATCTGCATCATCACGGCATTGATCAGTACAAAGTCGCCGATGGTCATGCTGCCCTGGGTCACATTGACTGCGGCCATCACCATGGCGCCGCACATGGCGGCGGCGATGATCATCGCCTGCCCCGCGTTCAGTCCAAACAGTGACAGGCGGTTCTTGCGCCGGGCCTGTTCCCAGGTAGCCAGCTCGCGATCGTAGTGCTGCGCTTCGTACTTTTCGTTGCCGAAGTATTTGACCGTTTCATAATTCAGCAGGCTGTCGACCGCGCGGCTGCTGCTCTGGGACTCCGCCTGGTTCAACTCCCGTACATAGCGGGTGCGCCACTCGGTGGCGACCACAGAAAACCCGATATAGGCTGCCACGGCACCCAACACCAGCAACGCGAAACTGACGCTGTAATTCCACCACAACAGCCCCACCACCATCAGGATCTCCACCAGGGTGGGGACTATATTGAACACCATAAACCGCATCAGAAAACCGATACCGGAATTGCCCCGCTCGATATCCCGGGACAAGCCTCCGGTGCGGCGATTGAGATGATAATCCAGATCCAGCCGGTGCAGGTGCCGGAAAACTTCCAGACCGACTCGCCGCTGGGCGCGCTCGGTCACGCGACCGAAAATCGTATCCCGCAATTCACCAAACAGCACCGACGAAAAGCGCACAAAGCCGTAGGCCAGCAACAGGCCCAGCGGCAAGGCAATCGCTGCGGCGGCACCACCGGCCTGATCCAGATCATCGACGATATGCTTTAACAGGAATGGCAGGCCAACACTGGCGGCCTTGGCGCCGATAAGACACAGCAGTGCCAGCAGCACCGGGCGCTTGAACTCCAGTAGATAGGGAAACAGGGTTTTGAGGGCGCTCCAGTGGACATCTTCCAGAGCGACGGCGGACTTGGGTCTGGGCATGGCGTATCTCGGTAAATCAGCTGCGCAGTATACCTGACCATGCCTCGCGCACTCTGTACGCGCCTGCTTGCAGCGAATGGGGACAAGGCTTCAACTCAGCAGTGGCGAACGGTTCGCCTGCAAGCAAACTCGACAGGAAAGTGGTTTAGCTCAAAGCCCTGACAGGGACGTCATCCCGCCGGCCGATAGGGGCATCGAGAACCCGCACCAGAAATTCCGTCAAAACACCCGCCGTAAACCCCCAGATTTCGTAACCTTCGTACTCGTAGGCGGGCAGGTAGATTCGGCGCTGGTCGATGGTGATACGGTCCGTGCGAATACGTGGATCATCAAAGAACCAGGCCAGCGGTACCCGGAAGATTGCATCCAGCTCACCGGGGTTCGGTGTCAGTGGTGCATCTGCCGGCACTATGCCCAGCCAGGGAGTCACTTCCACCTGCCAGCGGGTAGTGCGTGTCCACAAAGGACCCAGTACGCGCACCTGATCCGCCGGCAGGCCGATTTCCTCATGGGTCTCGCGCAGTGCGGTGTATTCGAGAGAGGGGTCTGTATCGTCCCAGCGCCCGCCGGGCAGTGAGACCTCGCCGGAGTGACTGGACAGTTGCTGCGAGCGCAACGTAAGAATGACTTGTGGGTCTGACTCGTCCGTCAACGCCAGTAGCACCGCCGCATGGCCCTGTAATTCCGGGCCACGGGGCACACGTGCCTGCAGTTCATCCCTGACTGCAGAAAATTTCTTTTCTATGGTTTTCAACATGGCTGTTTGAGTGCTGCCTCCAGCTCACGGTACCTGTATCACTATACACCTTCTGCCTCAACGGTTCAGGGAATCAGGTCGCACCCGGCTTCTGCACCGGTTTGCTTTTTGCTTCGCCTTTATCCATCGGTCGGTGTTCCCCCTTAACTTTTTCACGCATGGATTGCACCAGCGCAAAATAGATGGGCACCAGAAAGGTGGAGAAAATACTTGCAGCAAGCATGCCACCAAATACCGCAAGGCCGAGGGAGATACGGCTGGCGGCACCGGCACCGGTGGCGATCACCAGCGGGAAAATGCCCAGCACAAACGCCAGTGCGGTCATTAACACCGCGCGAAACCGCAAGCGGGTGGCCTGCAGCGCGGATTCCTCGACGGAAAGCCCGCTATCCCGCTGCAGTACCGCAAACTCCACCATCAGAATGGCGGTTTTCGCGGCCATCGCAATCAGCAGTACCAGACCGATCTGTGTATACAGGTCACTATCGCGCCCCATGATAAAACACGCCAGTAAACCACCGCCGATGGCGATCGGGATTGCCAGCAGCACCGCAACCGGTATGCTCCAGCTCTCGTACTGCGCCACCAGAAACAGGTAGGCGAATAAAATTGCCAGACCAAACAGGATCGGCGCCAGGTTACCTGCACTGATTTCTTCCAGGCTGGCGCCAGTCCACTCGTAACCATAGCCTTCGGGCAAATGATTTCCCAACAGCTCCATCGCCTGCATGGCCTCACCACTGGAGTAACCGGGCGCCGCGGCCCCGTTAATGGTGACGCTGTTGTACAGGTTGTAGCGCTGCACCGTTTGCGGGGCCACGATAGGTTTGACCTCGGCTACCGAGCTGACCGGTACCAGCCCGCCACTGTTGGCGCGCACAAAAAAGCCACTGAGGTCTTCCTCGCTGTCCCGGTACTCCGCATCGGCCTGGGCAAGCACCTGAAAGACCTTGCCGAAACGGTTGAAGTCGTTAACGTAATAGCTCCCCAGATACGTCTGCAGGGTAAGATATACATCGGAAAGCTGCAGGCCGAGAATATGCGCCTTGTCCTTGTCCAGATGCAGTTCCAATTGCGGCGAGGCGGCCTGGTAAGTGGTGAATGCCTGAGCGATTTCCGGGCGCTGATTGGCGGCGCCAAGCAGTGCGTACAGCACCCCGGCCAGCTCCTGAATTTCCCGCCCCTGCAGATCTTCCAGCACAAATTCAAACCCACCGATGGTCCCCAGCCCGGGTAGTGCGGGAACCGGGAAAGCCCGCACCTGGGCTTCCGGAACCGCGGCACCGAGTTTCTGCACCTTATCCAGAATCGCAAACTGGTCGAGATCCGGTGTCAGGCGCTCCTCCCACGGGTGCAGGATCACAATCATAAATGCCGTATTGGATGCGAGACTGTTGGACAACAGACTGAATCCCGGCACCGCCATGACATGGGCCACCCCATCGAGTTTGGTGATTTCACTGCTCAGCTTTTCGACCACCGGCGCGGTCCGCTTCAGTGAGGCACCATCGGGCAGCTGCACATTCATCATGAAGTACCCCTGATCCTCGTCGGGAATGAATCCCGTGGGCACCACTCTGAACAACACAAAACACAGCACACCTGTGCCGACGATGGTGGCCAGCCCAAGTAGCGGTAGTCGCACGAAAAAACGCACAACCCCCATATAAAAGCGGGTAGCACGCTGTAAGAAGCGGTTAAAAAAACCAAACACCCCAGTCAGCTTTTCACCGTGCTCTCCTTCCCCCTGAGGTGGCCGCAACAGAACCGCGCTGAGTGAGGGGCTCAGGGTGAGCGCATTCACTGACGAGATAAAAACCGCGATGGAAATGGTCAGGGCGAACTGCTGATACATCTTTCCCGTCAGCCCCGGCATCAGCATTACCGGCACAAATACCGAGAACAGCACGGCGGTGGTCGCGATTACCGGGCCGGTCACTTCGCGCATGGATTCCATGGCGGCTTCTTTCGGATCCAGCCCCTCACCCAGCAATCGCTGGGTGTTTTCCACCACGATGATGGCATCGTCCACCACAATACCAATGGCGAGGATCAGAGCAAACAGTGTGACGGTGTTGATCGTCATACCCAGTGCCAGCATTACCGCAAAGGTACCGATCAGAGATACGGGAATGGCAACGGCCGGGATCAGTGTCGCACGCCAGTCCTGCAGGAATACGAAGACCACCAGAATCACCAGTAGCAGCGCAATGACCAGTGTTTCCACGACCTCCTCGATCGAGGCTTTCACGAAACCGGTGGTGTCGTAAATAATTTCAGACTCCAGCCCTTCCGGAAAATGCCGCGCTAACTGGTCAACCTTATCGCGAATTTTATTCGCCACGTCCAGAGCATTAGCATCCGGCAGCTGGTAGATCGCCATAACCGCCGACGGTTGTCCATCCAGCTCCCCGTAGGCGCTGTAACTCTGGCTACCCAACTCCACCCGGGAAATATCCCGCATGCGTACAATGCCACCATCCGGCCGGGAGCGGATGCTGATATTTTCGAACTCTTCAACACTCTCCAGGCGACCCTGAGCGAGAATACTGTATTGAAACTGTTGTTCCTGTTTGATTGGTGGCGCACCGATTTTTCCTGCGGCCACCTGCAGGTTCTGCGCGCGAATCGCGGCGATCACATCGTTGGCGGTGACATCCAGCGCGGCCATCTTGTCCGGATTCAACCACAGGCGCATGGCGTAATCCTGGGCGCCGAGAATCTGCACATCACTGACGCCATCAATCCGTGACAGCTCGTCTTTTATAAAAATATCGCCGTAATTGGCGAGAAATAGGGTGTCAAATTTATCGTCCTTGGACAGAAGGTTGACCACTAGCAGAATGGTGTTGGATTTCTTCTCTACGGTGACCCCACTGCGGGTCACCTCATCCGGCAGGCTTGGTGTGGCCTGTTGCACCCGGTTCTGCACATTGACCTGAGCAATATCCCCGTCATAGCCACTCTCGAAAGTCACCGTCAGGGTATAGGTGCCGTCGTTGCTGCTGGTGGAAGACATATATTTCATGCCCTCCACTCCGTTGACCTGAGACTCGATAGGTTCCGCCACACTGTCGCGCATGACTTCCGCACTGGCACCGGGGTAGGATGCCGTAACCACTACCGTGGGCGGGGTAATGTCGGGAAACTGGGCAATGGGTAATAGCGGCAGGGACAGCACGCCCGCAAGGGTGATCAGAATAGAGATCACCAAGGCAAAGCGCGGCCGTCGGATAAACGTCGCGCTGATCATCGCATCACGCCCTGCACCCGGGGACCGCGGATATCATTTGCCATCAAAATAGGCATCCGGTTCCTTATCCTGGCCCAGGGGCTCACTGCGTTCGCTGTCCGGTTCCGGCAGTTGTTGCCCGCTACCGTCACGCATTTCCGCCTCGATCTGCTGCAGATCTGAACCGGTGCCAGACGCGCCGGACTGACGACGCTCTTCCGGCGAGACCTCACCTTCGCGAAACTGTGTGACGGGGCTGGTCTGTGCAGGCGGTTGTTCGGTCTTGATCCCCTTGTAGGGATCCAACGCGACGTTCTGCGGTGCTACCGGCTGCCCATTGGTAACCCGCTGCAAACCGTTGACGGCAATTCTTTCACCGGGTTTGAGTCCATCTTCCACCGCCCACAGGGCGTTTTCTCGCTGCCCGAGCTTGAGAAAACGTTTCTGCGCAATATTCTTGTCATCGACGACGTACACGAAATGCCCCTGCATATCTTCGAGCACCGCAGATTGCGGCACGAGCGGCTTTACCGCTTGCGCACCGGCAAACACACTGATGACGACGCGGGCGAACTGCCCCTGCACCAGCAGGCGTTCCGGGTTGGGAAAACGGGCGCGTACCAGCGCAGATCCGGTCGCCTGGTCGATCTGGTTATCCACAAAAACCACGATGCCGGGATAGGGATAGAGTTTTCCATCCGGCTGTTTGATGCGCACTTCCCGTTTCACTGGCGCGATGCCCTGCTGGCGGCGCCGCTCGGTCTCTTCCTGTACCGCAAACAATCGATTCTCCGGTACCTCGAAGGTGACGTAGATCGGGTCCATGCGCACGATGGAGGTGAGAGGGTCGGTGCTGGGACCTACGAGAGACCCCTCGGTATATTCCGAGCGGCCAACCAGACCGGTGAGCGGCGCGCGGATTTCGGTATAGGAAAGATTGAGCTGGGCGGTTTCCACATCTGCCTGCATGGCGGCAACTTTGGATTCCGCCTCTTCGAAATTGCCGGTCAGCTCGTCCATCTGCATTTTGCTGATGGCACCGGTCTTAATCAGTTCGCTACCGCGCCGGTAGTTGCGCTGTGCGACCTGCAGCGCGGAGCGTGCCTGCGCCAGATTGGCGCGCTGGTTATCCAGTGCGGCAATAAACGGTTTGGGGTCGATCTGATACAGCAGCTCGCCCTTCTGAACCAGCTGCCCCTCAACGAAATTGCGCGTCTCGATATACCCCTCTACCCGCGGGCGCACCTTGTATTCATCCGTAGCTTCCACCCGCCCCACATATTCGTAGCGCGGAACCACCTGATGCGCGCGCACCGCCAGGACCTCAACCGGCGGCGGTTTGGGCTTGGCCTGCTCCTCTTGCTTACTGCAGGCCATCGCCAAAATGGCAATTACTAAAACGAGAATACGCGCCATGGAAAACCAGCCATCGCTACTGCACAAAAATCCTACTTACCACTATAGAAGGAAGATGGCTGGCGAACTGGCGCTTACTGCGACCGCGGGTATACTTGCGCCATGAAATTTTGCAGCCATTGCGGCCACACCGTTGTTTTCGAGATCCCCGCCGGGGACGACCGCCCCCGCCACCTGTGCCACGATTGCGGTGCCATTCACTATGTGAATCCCCGCGTCATCGTCGGCACCCTGCCCTACCTGGGCGATCAGGTTTTACTGTGCAAACGTGCCATTGAGCCCCGTTACGGGCTTTGGACCCTGCCTGCCGGGTTTATGGAAAATGGAGAGAGCAGCGAGCAGGGCGCGCTCAGGGAGTCTTGGGAAGAGGCGCGCGCCAAGCTGCGCGTGGATGAGCTGTTTTCGGTGTATGACATTCCCCATATCAATCAGGTGTACCTGATTTACCGCGGCGAGCTCACCGACACGGATTTCGGTCCGGGGCCAGAATCGCTGGATGTAGAACTCTTCGACGAAAAAGATATTCCGTGGAACGAGATGGCATTTCCGGTGATGACGCAAACGCTGAAACACTATTTCAGCGACCGCGAGAAGGGGCAGTTTGCTTTACACAGGGGAGTGATTGAGCGGAAGCTTTAAGCGCACTCCGCGGAACTGGATCCCGGCCTTCGCCGGGATGGCGGCAAAATCAGTTACAGCGGTCGTCCAGCTTCCACAGATCAAACGCCGGTTCCTCGTAGGGATGGGCGCCGCGCATCGCCGCAAGCACCCCATCCACCACCTCATCCGCACACACGGTTTCCACCCGGTACTCGGGCACCTTTTCCACTTCACCCTGCTGCCCGATAAAGGGCTGGCTGCCATCCAGCGGGCGAAACTGGCCGGTGCCGAGGACCTGCCAACAGCAGCTGTCGTAGTCACCGATACGCCCGGCGCCGGCGGCGAAGATCGCCTGTTTGACCGGCTCCAGATGGGTTTCGGGGATGTAGATACAGAGTTTGTACATGGCGCTTGCGTTGACGATCAGAACATCAGGGTCATCAGCTTGCGCTGGTAAGTAGTCGCCACCGGGTCGCCGGCACCCAGCGCCTTGACAATATCCAGGTAGGCCTGTTTGGCTGCGCCGTCGGCAAAGCCCAGGTCCTTGCGCAACAGGTTCAGCAAAATTTCCAGGGCCTCTTCGTGGCGGTCCGCCTGGCTGAGTTGCACCGCCAGCTTGTAGGCGGACTCACTGTCTTCAGGGTTTGCCGCCAGTGCCTGTTGCAAGGCCTTGATTTCCGGAGAGTCAGCAGCGGCCTGCTTCAGCTCGAGCTGTGCCATCAGTTGCTGATAGTCTGAATCCTGATCCGTCATCAGGATCTTGCCGAGTATGTCTTCTGCGTCCTTGGTGCGGTTTTTCTCCAACAGAACGGCGGCGTATTGCTTGGCAATATCCGCGCGCTCGCCGGAATCGCCGTAAGCCTGACGCAGCAGCGGCAGCGCCTCGTCCAGCTCGCCCTCACCCACCAGTTTCTGCGCCTGCTGGAATTGCAGTTCCCAGGCCTTGGGCAGGTACTTGTCCAGCATCTCGCGAATTTCTTTTTCCGGCTGGGCGCCTGCGAAGCCGTCCACCGGTTGGCCGTCTTTGAGTACCATGACCGTGGGCAGGCTGCGCACACCCAGTTGACCTGCAAGCGCCTGTTCGGTATCCGCATTGAGCTTCGCCAGCAGGAATTGGCCGGCGTACTCGTTGGCCAGTTTTTCCAATACCGGCATCAGCTGTTTGCAGGGCTCACACCACTCGGCCCACACGTCTACCACCACCGGGCGCTTCATGGACTCTTCAATCAGTACCTGCTGCGCATTCTGTGCCGTCACATCGACGATAAACTCTTCCACGTCTACTCCTGATAACTTGCTGGCGGGCTGCCACATACGGGCAGCCACGAATGGGCGCATGATACCTGATTCACCGGAGTTTGCGCCTCCTTGTACCCTCTCCTTGTACCCACCCCACTGCACGTTCCAGGGGTATTCCGTTTTCATTGCCCGATTTAGAGGCTGAACCGGCCCACTCGTCTACCCAGACACATCCAATATATTACGCATAAACCCAAACTCTGTTTACCAGTTCAGAGATGACGGCAAGCGCGGGGAGGACAACAGGCGAGAGAACTTTTGCCAGCGCTCACCGTGACTCTCCGCACCCTGCTCTACATATTCCTTCACTAACTGTTTACCCCAGTTGTAGTTGATAACGTAGGCACCGTAGGTATCCACAAACTGCACACGCTGGGCAGCTTTTTCCGGGCTCATAGCGGTGTATTTCTGGAAGCGTTCGATGGCTTCGTCGCGGTCGATGTCACCATCAATATACTCCCGGGCGACAATGTTCTCCGCAAACTTCAGCTGCGCCAGTAAATCCAGAACCTGTTGATACTTTTCTGCACCGGCGGGATCCAGCCCTGCCAGCGGATAGAGGGTTTCTTTTTCAAAGCGGGTTTTCTCATCCCCGGGAAAGGCCAGTTCAATACCGTAATTAGCACTGCCTTCGGCAATCAGCGATTGGGGGCTGAACAGCGGATAGACACTGTATTCGACCCAGCCCTGATCATTGACCAGTTTCTCTTCCAGAAGCGCATTGTAGGTATGGTGACCGGGATAGCCTTCATGGCAACCGAGGTCCACGGCGCGATCGATATGAATGGGGAGGCCGCTGTTGATCTGAATCAGACTGTGGGCCTTACCCTGATACCAGTTGTAGCCGCTCCAGGGTTTGTCCTGAACATATTCCAGCCGAAAACTTTCATTCTTCGGCAACTGGATCTGGGCCTGGGTGCGTTTTTTACATTCGTCGATCGCAGCTTTGAACACGCTGTCGAGTTTGTCTTCGGGAATCCGGTACTGCTCACGGAATGCCTGCACACGAAAATGGAGCGGCTCGTCACCGGGAAGCGCCTGATTCAGTGCGGCCAGTACCGGATCAAAGTCTGCATATTGCTGCACCGGTGGCTCGGTGTCGTAGAGTGCGCGAGCTTCTTTCTGGAAATTCCGAAAACCCGCATCGGCGATATGGTGCGCATGGGCAGCGACGGCCTTCAACTGGGTTTTCAGGTAGTGCTGACGCTGGGTGTTCAGGTCTCCCGCGGGCTCAACGCTGTCCGGTAATTGAGCGAGCAGGCGCTCCGCACGGTTGGCCAGTTCTGCCGGCGAGGCACCATCCTGTGCCGCTTCGGCCTTCCAGGGGGCCGGGCCGTAGTAGGCATCCACGTAGCTTTTATCGTGATTCCCGAGCGTTAGGACCAGGCGCACATACTGCTCCGCCAGTGCGTCCAGCGCGGCATCGCTGTGCGACTCCGGTTGCACTTCTGACTTTTCAGCCCCAGAAGCCTCCACCGGTTGCTGCTCCGATGTCTTTTTTTCCGTGCCGCCGTCACAGGCGAACTGAAAAATGGCCAGCAGGAATACAGCCGCGGCACCGATTCGTCTATCCACAATAGTCTTTCCCATGGTGATTTATCTTTGCAATTCCACCCGCCCGATTTCCGGCGAAAGCCCGGCGAGTGACTGTTTGATCCAGTCGAGAAACAGTTGCACCTTGCGCGTGCGGTGCATATCCCGGTGGGTAACCAACCACAGGTTAGTGCACCACTCCGGCGGCGGTTCAATTAACCGCTGCAGTCCCGGGCGCGCTTCCGCACACCAGTGGTTCAGGGCAGCGATACCCACACCACAGCGAGCCGCATCTTCAAAACCGGAGAACTCATTGCAACGGAATACGATCTGCTCGTCCGGAACTTGTCGGGTAATCCAGTGGAGGCTCGGGATAAAGTCGTAGGCTTCGGTGGGCCCGATAAACCGATGCCCGGCCAAGTCGTCCAACCCATTGAGCGGCCCACACTCCTGCAGGTACTCGGCCGAGGCGTATAGTGCGCTGTTCAGGGTAATGGCTGGTTGCACCACGTAGTCGGGCTCGGTGGGCCTGGCGCCCGGACGGATCCCGATATGCGCCTCGCCATGATCCAGCCGCAGGTGCCGCCGGTCTGCCACCAGCTCCAGGCGCAGGTGCGGATTTTCCCGCTGAAAACCGCGGATCACCGGCATCAACAGCGGAATCAGGGTATTCACCGTGGTAATTACCAGAGACCCCTGCAGTGTTTCCTCGGCGCCCTGCATTTTACCCACCAGCAGATCCAGCTGGTCCTGCATGTTCTCCGCAGCCCCCATTAGCATCTGCCCCGCCTCGGTGGGTACATAGCCCCGTGGGTGGCGGATAAACAGGCGGGTTTTCAACGCCTTTTCCAGTGCATCGATACGCCGCAACACCGTGGAGTGGGACACTTCCAGCTCAAGCGCGGCACCGGACAGGGTGCCCGCCTTGGCCACGGCAAGGGCGTAATGCAGATTGTTCCAGTCCTTGACCGAGCTCACCGCCAATATTTGCTCCCTCCGCAATGTCCGCAATCAGCTTGCCTGCGTCAACTCTAGCCGCGGCCGACCTTCTGTGCAAATTTGCACAGAACCTTTGCATGGATTGTATTTCTGTTCCTCTGTGGCTTCGACAAAATAGCCCCATTGCCAGCCCCTGAGGGCACCATTTTCAGAGGACAGAATATGAATACGCGACACAAACCCCACCTGTTGGCCCTGGCCGGCAGCCTGCGCAAAGACTCCTGGAACCGCCAACTGGCCAGTGCGGCCGCGGAATTAGCCCGCGAGGCCGGCGCAGAAGTTACCGAAATCGACCTGCGCGAGTTCCCACTTCCCTTGTTCGACGAAGATATCGAGGCGGCCGGTGTACCTGAACAGGCGAGCCGCCTGAAGGCTCTGTTCGCCTCTGCTGACGGCCTACTGATCGCAAGCCCGGAATACAACGGCTCGGTAAGCGCAGCGCTCAAGAATCTGATTGATTGGGTGTCCCGCCCTGACGGACAGTTTGGACGTGCCGAAGTGTTCCACGGCCGCCGCGCGGCACTATTTGCCACTTCCCCTGGCGGGCTCGGGGGCATGCGCGGACTGAATCACCTGCGGGATATTCTGCAGCCACTGGGCACCTGGATCGCGCCCACCATGCTGGCAGTACCGTCGTCCATGACCGCTTTTACAAACGGCAGACTGGTCGACGAAAGCGCCACCGCGCAGCTGCGTGCACTGGTGCAGGATACCTTGCGCTCGATCGAGGTGAATGCCCGCTCGTCCGCAAACACCGCATGACTGCATGCCCCGGCGCACACTATTCTTCCAGCTGTTGAGTCCAGAAACGCTGCATTTTCAGGAACAGGAAGGAAGCGGTCCAGGTGATCATCACCAGGCCGGTGAGAGCCTCGAGCCCTGCGGTAAACCGCAGGGCTCCGTGAGGTTCGATATCGCCAAACCCGAGGGAGGTGTAATTGGTGAAAGAGAAGTAAACACAGTCCAGCATGGCGCCATTGAAATTACCCGTCAGGGTGCCAAACAGCGGCGAGTGATACATAAAGTAATACCCCACCGCGAACATCCAGATTTCCACCACATGGGCGATGAGCGCACCGAATACACCGATCAGTACCGCTACATTACGGCGAAATTTCCAACGGTGCGACACCCAGAACAGGGTATTCAGCGCCTCGTGGTGGATCACCACCGCGAAAGCCACCAGGAACATATTGATCAGTGTCGCTACCAGCATTTCAGCGTCGCTTCTGAAAAAATTCCCGTACCAGGGTACCGGCCTCGTCCTGCAACACGCCACCTTCCACCTGCACCCGATGATTGAAAAACCTCTGTTCCGGCAGCTGTAGCTGGCTGGCGACCACACCGGCGCGGGGCTCCGCCGCCCCGTAAACCAGCCGCGCTATGCGCGCGTGCACCAGAGTACCGAAGCACATGGTGCAGGGCTCAATGGTGACGTACAGGGTGGCTCCGGGCAGACGATAATTCTGCTGATGCTGCGCGGCTGCGCGTAATGCCATGACTTCGGCGTGGGCGCTCGGGTCCGAGGAGGAGATGGGTTGATTGAACCCCTCCCCTATGACCTCGCCCCCCAGAACCACTACAGCGCCCACGGGCACTTCGCCCAGCTCGGCCGCTTTTTTTGCCAGACCCAGGGCCTGCTGCATAAACATAAAATCGCGTGGTGTCGCCACGGTTAAGGGTCCTGATTTCTTGTCATTCGGCGCAACAGAAAATCTGCCTCCAATTGCAGAGAAGTTTCCGCTTCAAGCTGCTGGCGCGCCTGGTTATTTCCCTTCCAGGCAAAAGGGGTCATGGTCAGAAAGTCCGTCACCGCCTCTACGCCGTCAATGTCGAGGGGAAATTCACAGCGCATTTCACTTTCCGGCGTGAACCCGGCGATTGCAGCGGGAACACTGTGTTGCTGAGGCGTATCATACAGCCGGGATTTCAGGCTCCAAAGGTGATTGGGCCCTGGCGATACGTCGAGCAATACTCCTCCCGGTTTCAACACGCGTGCCAGCTCTTCCGCGGGGCCCGGCGCAAACACACGCATTACCGCGTCGACGCTGGCATCGGCTACCGGCAAATGGAAACTGCTGGCCACCGCAAATTGTGCCTGCGGCTGTTTTTTTGCCGCCAGCCGCACGCCGGCCTTCGCAATATCGATACCGTAAATCAAGTCCGCCGGCCAATCATTGCCGGCAATTTGCCGCGCGTAATAGCCTTCACCACAGCCAATATCCAGAAGCACGGGAGCCGACTTGCTCACCACGCCGGCACGCAGCTGCGCACAGATCGCATCGACTAACGGCTGATAATGACCGCCTTCTAGAAAGCGGCGGCGCGCGTTCAGCATTTCCGCCGAATCCCCCGGTTCCCGGCTGCGCTTATGTTGTACCGGCAGCAGGTTTACATAACCCTCTTTCGCCTGATCAAAGTTGTGGCCGTTATCACAGCACCAGCTTCGCTGTTGCAGGTTCAGGGGTTCTTTACAATGGGGGCACTGCCAGATCATGCGCTTTCGCTGACTTCCTGCATATTTCGCACCGTCGATTTATTCAGTATCAGCTCCGCCGCTTTTTCGGCGATGGCAATCACCGGTGCGTTGGTGTTGCCGCTGATGAGGGTGGGCATTATGGAGGCATCCACCACACGCAGTCCATCCACACCACGCACGCGCAACTCACTATCCACTACAGCGAGCTCGTCCTGACCCATCTTGCAAGTCCCCACCGGGTGATAGATGGACTCCGCTTTCTGGCGAATAAAATTGGCGATGGCGTCTTTACTGGTGAGCGAATTTTCCGGCAGCCACCGACGCTTCTGCAACTTATTCAGTGCGGGTTGCTCGATGATGTCCCGCGCCATTTCAAATCCTTCTATCAGTACCTGCAGATCTTCCGGCTCTGCCAGATAGTTGGGCTGAATCGCCGGTAGCGCGCGCGGGTCACGGGATACCAGAGTGATCTGGCCCCGGCTCTTGGGGCGCAGGGCGCAAGCGTGCAGCGAATAACCGTTGCCGGGACGCTTGTCGAGGCCGTGATTAAACAGTGGCGCCGCGCTCAAGTGGAACTGGATATCCGGATGCTCTCCAGCAAGACCAGAACTGGCAAAGCCTCCCGCTTCCGCCACATTGTTGGTCAGCTTTCCTCGGTTGAGCAAAAGGTACTCGGGAAAATGCATTGCCGCACCCAGCTTGGACAGAAACGCGTCGTTAAAGCCAACAGGGCGATTAGTTTCCACCACCTGGGTAATATCGAGGTGATCCTGGAGATTACGTCCCACACCGGGGAGGTGGCACTGGGGAACAATCCCCAATTTTTTGAGTTCATCCTCGGGGCCAATACCGGAGAGCATCAGTAGTTGAGGCGACTGAATAGCGCCTGCGCAGAGAATGATTTCCTTATTCGCCACCACGCGCTGGCCATTGACCAGCGTGACGGCACTCACCCGATCCCCCTTGAATTCCAGTCCCGCCACCGGAGAGCTGGTGTAAATGCTTAAATTGGGGCGCGCTTTAGCCGGATACAGATAGGCCGTGGCCGACGAGCAGCGGCGTCCGGCCTTTTGGGTTACCTGGTAAAAACCAACACCGTTTTGCTGGTGGCCGTTGAAATCGTGATTGTGGCGGTGCCCGGCCTCCTGCGCGGCACTGACGAAGGCGCATCCAGCCGGTGACTTCCATTTGAGATCGGATACCGACAGGGGACCAAAGCCGCTGTGCCAGGCATCACTGCCACGCTGATTGCCTTCGGCCATCAGAAAATACGGCAGTATGCCGTCCCACCCCCAACCCGGATTTCCCGCCTGTTCCCAGGCGTTGTAATCCCCAGAATTGCCACGGATATACAGCATGGCATTAATCGCGCTGCTACCTCCTAGCACACGACCTCGGGGCCAGAACAGACGGCGGTTATCTAGGTTTGCCTGGGGTTCGGTGTAGTGATGCAGATTGAAGCGCTTACCCGGCACCAGGTAGCCGATTCCCACGGGCATTTGAATCAACAGATTGTGATCGGAGGGACCAGACTCCAGTAAGCAGACGCGATTCTGCTCAGCTTCACTGAGGCGGTTGGCCAGCACACAGCCCGCCGATCCGCCGCCAACAATCACGTAGTCGTATACTTTACTTCTCGCCATGATCTCCTCTCGTTTTATGCTTGTTATCGAGCCCACTCACCCAACGCAAGGCGGTGGCGCCCAATCTAGCAGCTAACTTTCTTCAGCATGCCTTCAACCACGGGAAATACACGAGTAATTCCGAAATCCGTGAGAGATATGCCGGCAGCAACTCCAGTCAATCCAGCAATTGTAGACCCGGGACACCGCGGATTTTTCGCTGTGTATGACCAGATCACAGGGAAGTGCACAATCACGGAAGAAGCCAGAGAAGCAGCAAGTAACGGAAAGGAACAGAAAGGAGCTGAACAAAAAAGGGGCATCCACAAATGGATGCCCCTTTCTGTCAACGCTGCGGCACTGGTGCCGCAAAGGTCGCGAGTGATCTAGAGCGCCACAGCGCGTCCGGTACGCCGGCCATCCGCGCTCTGGGCTCGCACGGCTTTCACCGACTCGGCCGCCACATCAGCGGAAAGTGGCCGCCACTGTTCACCATCGAAGTATTCGATTGGCAACCCGGGGAACGGCAGTGCCGTTAGCACGCCTCCAGACGCAACCGCTGCGCCAGGCACGGGTACCCGGTACCCGATGCCAGCGCGATCCAGTTTCAACAACTCTTTGTTGCCCACTGCAGCGGAGAAGCGCGACCAGTCTGCAGCCAGTGCTTTTTTGTCCACAAAAGTGGTCTCGGCATTGAAGCGCTGCCCCGGCTGTATTGGCAATTCCCACTCCGCCTTGTGCCAGGCGCGCTCGGCAAGTGCCAGCAGACGCGGGAACACCTGGTATTCCACTGCCTCATCAGTACGCACCACCTCACTCCACAACTGGCCCTGGATTCCCCGCACACTGTCCGCGAACACCGGGTCAGGGGAGGTCGCCTCCCAACCCTGTCCATCTCGATTCGGGTAGAGCTCCGCCAGCTGCGCGGTATTCAGGGGCGCATAGCTGAATGTTTTCCGCGTATCGGTGTAGCGGGAAGCCCAGTAGTAACCCAGTTCCTTCGGATCCACTTCCTGGGGCATATCAAAGTACAGGTAATCGGAGTGAGACTGCACCAGGTCAAATCCGGTTTCGGCAAAATGTACACTCTCGTCGCCACCGCCCCAGAACAGTGGTGCCCAGGAGTTCACATAGTTCTTTTGCGTCGCCAGTTCCTCTTCAGCGTCGCTGATCTTCTTCACGCCATCATTCCACGCCGCCATGGTCGGAATGCCGGCATCCGCCACCAGCTTGCTCACGCGCTTGGCATACAGCTCGCCCAGCTCATCAATGGCCTTTACTTCGCCGCTGGCGATCAGCTTCTGACATTGAGGAGAATTACTCCACGGCTTACTACGCTGCTCGGCGGAGACATCACCTTTCTCCGGATCTTCACCCGGACCGACTTCAAACGCATCAGCAGCGAGAATATTGACCGCCTCATCGCCGCCGAAATGCCAGGTTTTCAGCGGGTGGCCGGCGCGGTCGTGCATCGCCTTCACTTCATCAATCAGCTTGCCGACAAAGTGGTACGTGGAGTCGATACAGGGATTGATATAGCTGTCGTTGTAAAACTGCACCGACAGGTACTGGGTATCATCCTGCGGGTCGATCAGGCGATAGGCCTCGGCCGCTGCGGGATCAGTGTCTTTCAGTTTGCGGAAACGCGCTTCCATCGCCACCACTGCGGAGCGGGCGTGCGCTGGCATATCAAATTCCGGCACCACCTCAATATGGCGGTCCGCTGCATAACGCAGAATTTCCACATAATCGTCCACACTGTAGAAACCGCTGCCAAAGTTATCCGCAAAGGGGCCAGAACCCAGCTGTGGCAACAGGCAGCGACTTTCTTCCAGGTCGAAGCAGCGCTGGCTACCGATCTCGGTCAGTTCAGGTAATCCGGGAATTTCAAGCCGCCAACCCTCATCATCCGACAGATGGAAGTGGAAGCGATTGAGCTTGTAAGCAGCCATTTGATCCAACAGTTTCAGAATCACTTCCTTGCTGTGGAAATTTCGGCCCACGTCCACAAACATACCCCGGTGCGGAAAGCGCGGGGCATCGTTTACCACCGCCGGCGGCAGGGTGGCACCTTTCAGGTCTACCAAGGCCAGCAGGGATTGCACACCGTAGAAGGCGCCGCTTGCATCGGCACCGATAACCTCGGCACCCTGCTCATTGGCGGTCAGGCGGTAAGCACCCGCGGGCTGGGTATCGAAGGCACCTGCATCAATTTTAACGGAGACCGGATAGGCTTTATCTCCCACAGCTGATAACTGCAACGTGGCCAGACGCTGCTCCAACGCATCCACGTGTCCAGCCTCCAGCCCTTCCGCCTGAAGCGCAATACCGGCACCGAGCTGGATCAGCGGTGCATCCGGCAACTGAACGCTGACGGGCTGAGGAATAATACGGCCCCGCCATTCCTGCTCCTGCACCGGCTGAATGTCGGCGGTAAACTCCTGGAAGCGGCTACTCGCAGTGGCCAGGGTATTGGCATCGTCAGCTACACGCTTCCAGTTGTTGGGGTCGTTCTTGGTAATGGGCAGAACGATGTCGGAGAGGTCATCGGTGTCGGTAGAGCGGATGATATGAGGCTCGCCTTCACTATCCACCACGAACAGTCGCGGCTGGAAGTCCGACTCGAACTGCATCCAGCTCTCGGCCAGCAGGTCCAGCTGTAGGGTTTCGCCACTGCCGATGCCGGCAAACTGCTCGCTGGGAATCAGGCGGTGCAGGTCGCCATTGACCCTTTCCAGGGTAAATGCATCGGTATTCAGTAACGCCAGGGAGCGGCGCACGCTGTGGAAGTAGAGTGTCCAGTCGCGTTCATCGGCGGCCACCGCCGGACCGTTGTTGATCAGACTGATACGGTAGGTCGAACATGTCGCAGCACTGCCGCCCGCCTGCTTGCACTGCGCACGCAGCGCGTCATCCACCCCCTGAAAATTGAGCAGTACTTCCTGAGTGACGTCAAAATTGGCAGCAATACGCTCTGGCGCAGACAAACCGACCTCAGCGGTCGTCTGGCTGGATTCGGGCTCCGCGCAGGAAGCAATAAAAGCGGACAGGGCCAGGCTGGCAAAGAGTGGGATCCGTCTCATGGATGATCTCTATTTTGGTGAGGCTCCCTCTACGCGCGTAATCCGGAAAGAGCACCCGTGGATTCTTATGTTGTATGCCGGTATTTCAGAATCCGGCCAGTGCACCACAATAGCGAAAAAGACAGCGCTGTCAACACACCCCACATATTCCATCTCCCCGTCGGGTAGAACGTATTAAGTGGACGGCACCGGCAGAAGTTACGCTGCCCTGGTGAGCCACTATTCAAAGTGACCATATGCGCGCCAACAGTTTCCGACTGGGGAACCACGGTCCCAGTTACCACTCTCACTAATGATTCCCCCCATCCGTCACTAGACAATGTTTTTATAAGCGACACCGTGACTATACGGTTTTTATATTAAAAAACATTGGCGGAAACATCCCCGCAGGCCCCGCAAACTGGACAAAACTCAATACAACCAGCACTGGCGGGGCTCGCAGCGAAATGACTGAATTTGACACAGAATTCACAACCAGCATTGGCACTTTTCCGGATTTTGTGAGATACAACGTCATGTTCAGGGTGAGCCATAATAAATTCAGTGGTTGTTCAGTAACCAACTGAGCCAAGTAAATACTCCCCGGGGTGGAAAAATGGATTCTCGCAGTACTCGGTTTCTTTCCTCTAAGCGCCTGGCCAATGCCCTGCCGGTAGTGCTTGGTCTCATTCTGCTCCCAGCTTCCTCCACCCTCCTCGCTGACGAGATCTTTATCCCAGACTCCAACGGTGCGCTAAATCTTCAGGCCGACAACGCCTTTTTCATCGACAGTGCCTTTGGTATGGACAACAACGCTCTGTACGAATCCGCGGAGAATCTGCGCAACAATTCCATGGGAATGATTCACCGCCGACTGAATCACCAGTGGCTGGAGCAACATACCCGCCCCAGTGAGTATGTGGATAAAACCGGTGGCCGCGCGGTAAACGAAATTCTGAAGATGGGTTTCAAAACCTATATGGAGCAGCACAAGCGCAGCAAACAACACCCCTTGTTGCGCTACACCCAAGGCGAAGGCAAGTTCAATTTCAACAATGCGCTGGACTACGACTTCCGCCTGTCTGACGACAAGTTCAAGATCTCTGTCGAATACGAGTTCTGAAGTCCGACGCTGTTCTCCCGTCTAACCTGCTAGAATCTCCGCCACGTTACTACAGGCGGAGATTCCCGTGCCCGACACCGTCAAGACACCCACCCAGTTCAATCAACTTCCCCACGCCGGCGTAGTACCTCGGCTGATAGCCCTACTTTACGATGCGCTGATCGTCGCGGGCCTGTGGATGGTGTATGGATTCTTCGCGATGCTGGTGGCATCGACTTTCGGCGGATTGCACTGCCAGCCGGAACATGTGGATTACACCCCCTGCGTCGGCGGCCCTCTCTACCAGTTCGGACTGCTTCTTGTCACTGCAGGCTACTTCTTCTGGTCCTGGCGCGCCGCGGGTCAGACCATTGGGATGCGCGCCTGGCGCCTGATGGTGGCCAACAATAACGGGGTACAGCTGAGCTGGTATCAGTGCTTCATCCGTGCACTGGTCGGCCCGCTATCAGTGGCATGTTTGGGCCTGGGGTACTTCTGGGGATATTTTCGCGCAGACCGCGCCAGCTGGCATGACCTGGCATCGGATACCGAAGTGCGCCAGCTGCCGAAAAAGAAGAAGAGGTAAGACATGAGGCCCGCGCGGTAGCAAAATGCGAGGGTGCCGATGCCAAGTGCGGTAGCGGTACCGCCACCACGCTGGAAATTGTTACGCCAGCGAGGCTTATCTCGCCCGCTTCAATAGCGCCCACCCCAGCAAGAAGCTCGCCAGAATCGGCACAATCACCGCAACAAACGGCGGAAATCCGAACACCACTGAAGACGGCCCGAGCATATCCTGAACCGTCTGAAAGACGATGCCCACAATCACTCCGGTAAATACCCGCAAGCCGGTCGTTACTTCGCGCAACGGCCCAAATATGAAAGAGATGGCCATCATCACCAGACCGGCGATGGTCAGGGGCTGCAGAATCTTTTTCCAGAACGCCAGCCAGTAGCGCGCAGACTCTTCGCCCTTGCGATCGAGGAAGCGACCATAGGACCACAGATTGCGCGGCGACAGATCCGAAGGCAGCGGCACAACCAGGGAAAACAGATCCGGAGACATGTCGGAGTCCCATGTGGATTGGGCTTCCCGGGTACTGCTCGCGCGCTCCGGGGTCAGACTTGTCTGGCGACTGTTCTGCAACTCCCAACGGTCATTGGCAAAGTGCCCTCGCTCGGAAAATACCACCTGTTCCAGTTGCTGTTTCTGGTCGAACTTGTAGCGGGTAATACCGAACAGGGTACCGCCCGGCAGTGCGGCATTGAAATGGACAAACTCGCCCCCCTCAAACAGCCATAAACCCTGTTCCAGACCGGCATTTTCGAACTCACCCTGGGCAATGGCACGCCGGCTCTCCGCGGTCTGGTTGGTAAAGGGAATCACCAGCTCAGCGAGGGCTAGCCCCAGAACAATCAGTACCAGCACCGGTTTCATTACCGCCCAGGCGATACGACCGATGGAGATACCCGCTGCGCGCATGACCGTCAGCTCGCTGGTTCCGGCGAGTGTGCCGAGTCCCACCATACAGCCCACGAGAGCCGAAAAGCCGAGCTGGCTATAAATACGCTCTGGCAGAGTCCACACCACATATTCGAGCATATTGGTGAACTGGTAATTACCTCCCAGATCGCCCAGGCCGTCGACAATTGCAGAAATCACATCCAGGCCGAGAATGACCATCAGCACTGCCAGGATCGCCAGAGTAACGGTACGTGCGATATAACGATCAAGCAGGGACATGCTCACCTCCCTTATCTGCACCACCATCACCGCCGCGCTTGCGCGGTTTTTTCAGGTTGCGCCCACCGAGGAGAAACAACCCGAGAATCAAAAACGGAGGATGCACCAGCCAGATGGCCCAGGCCTGCTGAATTTTGCCGTCTTCGATGGCACCACGTACCCCCTGCAGCGCCACCAGATAAACGATATACAGCAGCACCGCCGGGATCATCTTGGCATAGCGCCCCTGACGAGGATTGGTACGGCTCAGGGGAACCGCGAGAATCGCCACCACCAGTACCAGCACCGGTAGGCTGAAGCGCCAATGCAGATTCACCCGCTCACGGGGATCTTCACTTTTCCACAGAGCAGCGGTGGACATGGACTGCAGTTTTTCACTGGCCTTGGAACGCAAGCGCGGTACTTCAAGGAGCACCTCGTAACTGGAAAATGCCATCTGGCGGTAATCGCTCTGCCCCGGTACACCCTCGTAGCGGTAGCCATCGCGCAACACCAGATATCGGAGGCCGGTTTCCGGGTCTATCTGCTGTACCCCCTCACTGGCCACTGTAACGATCTGGTGATCGGTTTCGGTATCTCCGCGGGAGTTACCCAGCTCCGCGAGAAATACGTTGTGCATGGTGGAGCGGTCGTCGCTCAGCCCTTCTGCGTAATACACCGCACGACCGCCACCGGTGGCGACAAATTTCTTCGGCACCAGATGATCAAACTCATTGCGGGTCTTGTCAGCTGTCAGCAGGTGCGATGTGCGCTCGATGCCAGTGGGTGTCAGGTACAGGCTCATGGCTGCGACAAACGCCGCCACCATCAGCGCCGGCACCAGGGTATAACGGAGAAGCTGGCGTTCACTGAACCCGCAGGCGTGGAGCACGGTCATTTCACTTTCGATGTAGAGACGGCCATATGCCAGCAGAATACCGACAAAAAAGCCCAGCGGGATCACCAGCTCGAGAAAGCCAGGCAGGCGGAAACCCATCAGAGAAAACAGAATGCCGGCGGAAAGATCACCAGCTGCGGCCTCCGCCAGATACTTCACAAAACGGCCACTCATGACCATCAGCAGCAACACGGCACTGACAGCCAGGGTGGCGCCGAGTAACTCGCGGCAGAGGTAGCGGAAAATAATCACTGAACGACCAGCTTCCCTGATTGCACTGTTTGGATTGGACGATTGGAAATGCGATTCCGGTTTATTGGCATCGTCGGGTGTCAGAGTAGAACACCTGATCAGAGGTTCCCGAGCAAAGCGATGCTTCTCGGGTTAAACTTGTGCGGCGCATTATCACCAAAAAGCCCGGCAATGTCTCGGTCCGCCACTTTTTCTCTGGCCTACCGACAGCAAGACACACCCCGAGCCGCAATCTCTGGCTCGAATAAATCGTCTGCGCCCTGGCCGCGGCACGCGAATAAAACCATCAAGGAACCATTACATGCAGTTTACCGCCAAGGTCACCGACATCCTGAAACAGCGCACCGCCTGCGCGATCATCGCCGTCGACAACAAGAACCGCCTAACCGACAGCGGCAGCGCACTGGACAAGGCAACCGGTGGCAATCTGGCCAAGCTCCTGAAACGCGGCGACCTGGGCAGCACCACCGGCAGTACCCTGATGGTCCCCAACCTGGACGCTGGCGCCGAGCGCGTGCTGCTGGTACGCAGCAGTAAAGCACCGATCTCCCAGGCAGAATTCCGCAAGCTGGCCAACAACAGCGGCTGCGCGGTCAAATCCCTGAAAGACGCCACCTCTTACCTGACCGAAGTCTCCGTAAAAGACGCCGACGCCACCTGGCAGGGCGCACAGCTCGCACTCGCCGCCGGCCTTGCCAGCTACAAATTCACCCGCTGCCACAGCGACGCCAAGCCCAACCCCCTGGCCAAGTTCACCGCCCACGCGCCAGATAAAAAGCAGTTGAAGGCCCTGCAGAAAGGCGTGGAGATTGGTGGTGGTCAGGCCCTCGGTAGCAACGTGGCCCGGGAACTGGGCAACCTGCCCGGCAATATCTGCACCCCCAGCTACCTGGCGAGCGAGGCCAAAGCACTGGCGAAAAAACACGCAAAACTCACAACCACCGTTCTCGACAACAAGAAAATGGAGTCCCTCGGCATGGGCGCCTTTATGAGCGTGGCCAAGGGCAGTGACGAACCAGCGGCGATGATCGCCATGAACTACAAAGGCGGTAAAACCGGCCAGAAGCCGATTGTGCTTGTAGGCAAGGGCATCACCTTCGATACCGGCGGCATCAGTCTCAAGCCCGGCGCCATGATGGACGAAATGAAGTTCGACATGTGCGGCGCCGCCAGCGTCTTCGGCGTGATGAACGCCCTGGTGGAAATGAATGCTCCGGTCAATGTGGTGGGCGTAGTCGCCGCCGCAGAAAACATGCCCAGCGGTCGTGCCAGCAAGCCCGGTGACATCGTCACCTCCATGAGTGGCAAGACCATCGAGATCCTCAACACCGACGCGGAAGGTCGTCTGGTGCTGTGTGACGCCCTGACCTGGGCCGGCAAATTCAAGCCCAGCGTAGTGATCGACGTCGCCACCCTCACCGGCGCCTGCGTGATCGCCCTCGGCCACCACGCCACCGGCCTCTACGCCAACCAGGACAAGCTTGCGGAAGAGCTGATCGCCGCTGGCGAAACCACCGGCGACCGCGCCTGGCGCATGCCGTTGTGGGATGAGTACCAGCCCATGCTGAACTCCAACTTCGCCGATATGCAGAACATTGGCGGCCGCGAAGCCGGCTCCGTTACTGCGGCCTGCTTCCTCGCCCGCTTCGCCGAAGACTACAACTGGGCCCACCTGGATATCGCCGGCAGCGCCTGGAAATCCGGCGCCGCCAAAGGCGCCACCGGACGCCCGGTTCCATTGCTGCTGCAATACATCCTGAATAAAAAATAGTCACAACTTAAATCGAAGTAATTAACTTCGGGCGAAGGGCCTGATACCGATAACGGTTCACAGGACCTTCCGCGAGAGGGACCTCGCGGAAGAGCCCCCACGGATGGGTTCACGGTGTGTCCTGTGAACCGTTATCGGTAGCAGGACCGCCACTAACGGAGGTTCGGTGCTCTGGACCACGTAAAGTGGCGGTGCCGCTACCGGGTACAGCTTTGCGAGACACGCCGTGAACCCATCCATGGGGGCTCTTCTAAAACGTCCCTGTTTTAGAAGGTCTCGCAAAGCTGTACCCGGTATCGCCACCTTCGCATCAGCCTCCTGCGCCTATACAAGTTCCTGCTAATGACCCGTATCGACTTCTATGTTTTGGCCTCAGAGAATCCCGATGAGATTCAGAACTTTGCCTGCCGGCTTGCCGAAAAAGCGTTCCGCAGTGGTTTGCGGGTACTGATTGCTGTTGATAACGAGCAACAGGCCAAACAATTTGATGAGCTGCTGTGGACCTTCAGGGAAGACAGTTTCCTGCCCCACGCCCCGCAGAACCTGGATCAGCAGGCCGCCATCGAAATCAACAGCGGCGAAGACCCCGGCCAGCACCACGGACTCCTGATCAACCTTTGTACAGAAGTGCCCGGCTGGTTCAGCCAATTCGACCGCCTTGCCGAAATCGTCTGCCAGCACCCGGACTCCCTCGCCCGCTCAAGAACGCGATACAGTCACTTCCGCGACAGGGGATATCCGTTACAATCCCATAAAATCGCCCATTGATCAGAGCCCGAGCCAAGCGCCATGTCCGGCCGAAAGAAGAATAGAAAGCACCGCCACGGTCAGCCGCCCCACGAATTGCTCAGCGAGCTTAACTCGCTGCACGAGCTGCTCGGCAGCGATATGGAAGCGGATATTCCTCTGCTGGACCAGGTCGCCAGCCCCAATGGCAGTAACCGCCCTGCCCCACCACCGGTACTCAAGCCCGTATCAGCGAGCACTCAACAGCCGACACAGCAAGCCGCACCGCTGGCACCTCCGCGACCGCTGGAGGAAGCCGATCTGCCAATCCTGTTCAGTCCTATCGACGAAGAGCTCACCGAGGAATACGCACCAACCCTGAGTGACGCGGATCGTGAACTCCTGCGCCCACTGCAGGATCTCCCCCGGCCCGCCGGCCGAGACGAACCTGCCCCGGTCGCGAAGCAAGCCTCGCCGCAGCAGTTCCCGCAAGCGGCCTCCGAGGCCCGTGCAGAGTTTCAACCCGGGCTTTTCGACGCACCGCGCAAAGAAGTCCAGCCGCAGGCGCAAAGCCCCAAATCACCAGCACCGTCCAGCACAGCACATGCCTCTAACGCGGCAAAAATACAGAAGCCCGTGGAGACGGAAACCGGCGGAGACGTGAAAACCGCGGAAAAGGTGCGGGCCGCCGCCCCGCCTCTAGCCCGGGCCGCAACAGAAAACCCGTTTCTGCCACCGCATATCCGCGCACGCCTGACCGGTGGACGTATCCCCAAACCGGAGGCTGAGGTCACAGTATCGGCCACGGAGTCTCAGCCGGAAGCCGAACATACAGGTAAGGCCGCATCTGAGGACGAGCCCGGTATACGAGAACAGCTGATCGAACAGCTGATGGCCGAGCAGTTGCCCGAGCTAGAGCGACAGTTGCGTGCCAATATCACCGTCCTGGTGGACGAGATCTATCCGGAAGAAAGCTGAGCTCGACGAGCACCCGGCGCCACTCCTTTGCCCTGCCCGACCCCAGCGGTATAATTCCGCCCCTTTTATTTATTCAATGCCCCCGGAACCGATAATGACCGGGCGGCCAGCCCATATAACGCAAGGCATTCCCCAGCGCATGGACAAGACATACCAGCCCAACGCCATCGAACAACAGTGGTACAAAACCTGGGAAGAGAACGGCTATTTCAAGCCCTCCGGCGACACCCAGGCCACTCCCTACTCCATCATGATTCCGCCACCCAACGTCACCGGCAGCCTGCACATGGGTCACGGTTTCCAGGAATCCATCATGGACGCGTTGATCCGTTACCACCGCATGAAGGGCGACAACACCCTGTGGCAGGTAGGTACCGACCACGCCGGTATCGCCACCCAGATGGTGGTGGAGCGTCTGCTGGCAGCGGAAGGTAAAAATCGCCACGAACTGGGCCGCGACAAGTTCATCGAGAAAGTGTGGGAGTGGAAGGAAGAGTCCGGCGGCAACATCACCCGCCAGCTGCGTCGCCTCGGCGCCAGCCCGGACTGGTCCCGTGAGCGCTTCACCATGGACGACGGTTTCTACAAGGCGGTGCAGGAAGTGTTTATCCGCCTGTACGAAGACGACCTGATCTACCGCGGCAAGCGCCTGGTGAACTGGGACCCGAAACTGCACACCGCCATTTCCGATCTGGAAGTGCTGAATGAGGAGGAACAGGGCAGCCTGTGGCACTTCCGCTACCCGCTGACCGATGGCTCCGGCCACCTTGTGGTCGCCACTACGCGCCCGGAAACCATGCTCGGCGATACCGCCGTGGCGGTGCACCCGGAAGACGAGCGCTACAAGCACCTGATCGGCAAGACCATCACCCTGCCGTTGGCCAATCGTGAAATCCCGATTATTGCGGACGATTACGTGGACCTGGAATTCGGTACCGGCTGCGTAAAGATCACCCCGGCCCACGATTTCAACGACTACGAAATGGGCCAGCGCCACGATCTGGAAATGATCAATATCCTGGACCAGGACGCCAACCTGAACGAAAACGTGCCGGAAAAATATCAGGGCATGGAGCGTTTCGCCGCGCGCAAGCAGGTGGTGGAAGATCTGGATGCCCTGGGCCTGCTGGAAAAAATCGAACCGCACACATTGAAAGTCCCCCGCGGCGACCGCTCTGGCGTCGTAATCGAGCCATGGCTCACCGATCAGTGGTATGTGAAAACCCAGCCGCTGGCCGACGAAGCCATCAAGGTGGTGGAAGACGGCCGCGTGGAATTCGTGCCGAAGAATTACGAGAACATGTACTTCTCCTGGATGCGCGATATCCAGGACTGGTGTATCTCCCGTCAGCTGTGGTGGGGCCACAGAATCCCGGCGTGGTACGACAACGACGGTAAGGTTTATGTGGGCCGCTCGGAAGAAGAAGTGCGTGAGAAGCACAACCTGGGCGATATCGAACTGCGTCAGGACGAAGACGTACTCGATACCTGGTTCTCCTCCGGCCTGTGGACCTTCGGCACCCTCGGCTGGCCGGAAGAAACCCCGGAGCTGGCGGCGTTCCACCCGACCTCGGTACTGGTTACCGGCTTCGACATCATCTTCTTCTGGGTCGCGCGCATGATGATGCTGACCCTCTACTTCAAGAAAGAAGTCCCGTTCAAAACCGTGTACGTACACGGCCTGGTGCGTGACAGCCAGGGCCAGAAGATGTCCAAGTCCAAGGGCAACGTGCTGGATCCCATCGACCTGATCGACGGTATCGATCTGGAAAGTCTGGTGGCCAAGCGTACCTCTGGTATGCAGGTGCCGCGCCTGCGCGAGAAAATTGAAAAGCAGACTCGCAAGGAGTTCCCCGAAGGTCTCGCCGCCTACGGTACCGACGCCCTGCGTTACACCTATTACTCGCTGGCCTCCACCGGCCGCGATATCAAGTTCGACGTGGGCCGCATCGAAGGCTTCCGCAACTTCTGCAACAAGATCTGGAACGCCTCCCGCTATGTGCTGCAAAACTGCGACGGCCACGACTGCGGCCAGGATGGTAGCGAAGATTTCGAGCTGAGCATTGCGGACCGCTGGATCATTTCCCAGCTGCAGCGCACCGAAATAGCCGTAAAAGAAGCCGTTGAAAGCTACCGCTTCGACCTGGCTTCCCAGGCCCTGTATGACTTTGTTTGGAGCGAGTACTGCAGCTGGTACCTGGAGCTGTCCAAGCCGGTACTGTGGGACGACAACGCCAGCGACGCGATCAAGAAAGGCACCCGCCGCACCCTGATCCGTGTTCTGGAAACCATCCTGCGCCTGGCGCACCCGCTGATGCCGTACATCACCGAGGAAATCTGGCAGCGCGTGAAGGACCTGGCGGGCAAGGCCGGCGACACCATCATGCTGCAGCCCTACCCGGAAGCCAATGCGCACCGCATTGACGAGAATGCCGAAGCGGCCATCGCGTGGCTGAAAGGCGTGATTGAAGGCGTGCGCAATATTCGCGGTGAAATGAATATTTCCCCGGCGAAGAAGATCCCGCTGATCCTGCGCGGCGGCTCCGAGCACGATGAAGACCTGCTCAAGCAGACCCGCAGCCTGCTCACCAAACTGGCGAGCCTGGAATCCATCGACTGGCTGGCAAAAGGCGCCGAAGCACCGGCCTCCTCCACCGCTTTTGTCGGCGAGCTGGAATTGCTGGTGCCCATGGCCGGCCTGATCGATGTGGAAGCGGAAAGTGCGCGGGTTCAGAAGGAGCTGGACAAGCTGGACAAAGACCTGAAACAGGTTGCCGGCAAGCTGCAGAACCCGAACTTTGTGGACAAGGCACCGGAAGCGGTCGTGAACAAGGAGAAGCAGAGACTGGCGGACCTGGAAAGCACCCGCACGCGCTTTGTCGAACAGCTGGAATCGCTGAAGAACCTGTAAACGAGTGGGTTGTTTCACCGAGAGGCCCATGCGGAATCTTATGTAGTGATTCCCATGGGCCATCGATATTCTCGCCCGTCATCCCGGCCTTGAGCCGGGATCCAGAATTGCACGATGCCCAAAGCTCAGCACTGGATACCGGCTTTCGCCGGTATGACGGTCATTAAGCTAAAGGCTATTTATAGCGCTAAGGGCTTTTTATAGGGCTAAGGGCTTAGCCGCAAAATAATCCATCGAATAAGCCACCCGTTCATCCACATTTTTTTCCAGCTGCTCCAGGTCCATATTCTCGATATGCTCCAGACGCGTGCGCAAGCCGACTCCGTTGGCGATCTGGATCGCGAGCCCGGGGCGCGCATTGGCTTCCAGCAGCAGCGGCCCGCGTTTGCGGTCCAGCACGATATCACAGCCGAGATAACCGAGCCCGGTCATTTCGTAACAGCTGGCGGCTAGCCGCACCAGCTCTTGCCAGTCCGGTACTTCCAGGTCCGAAAATGGCATCTGGGTATCCGGGTGAATATCCACGCGTATGCCCCGCTGCACCGCATGAGAGGCCTTACCGGTGGCGAGATCCACGCCCACGCCAACCGCACCCTGGTGCAGATTGGCCTTGCCGTCGGAGTCGTGGGTGGAGCAACGGAGCATGGCCATTACCGGGTAGCCGCGGAATACGATCACACGAATATCCGGCACACCCTCAAACGAGTACTTGTCGAATATCGGATCAAAATCCACCAGAGCTTCAATCATCACCCGGTCAGGCTTGCCGCCCAGGCTGTAGAGACCGCTGTGGATATTGCTCACGTGGCGCTGGATATCCAGGGCAGTGACTTGATTGCCGGAGGGCTTTACATAGTGTTCCCCGTCGCGACCTACGATCACCAGAATACCCTTGCCGCCAGAGCCGCGTGCCGGCTTGATCACGAACTTATCCAGTGGCTCGATCACCTCCATTACCCGCGTACGACTGGGCTGGGTTTCAAAGGCGGCGATCAGTTCGGGGACGGGGATACGATAGCGCTTGGCTTGGCGCTTGGTATTCAGCTTGTCATCGACAATGGGGTACTTGTCGCGGTCGTTGTAACGCGCAATGTAGTGCACATTGCGCGCGTTCATGCCCAGCACACCGAGCTTTCTCAGCGCAAACGGTGAGACCAAACCTCCGCGAAAGAAAGACGGCAGATGCATCAGCGCACCAGCTGGCGGAACCGCGCCAGTTCACCGAGCCGATAACCGGTGTAGTTACCGACAATCATGATAAAGCCCAGCAATACCAGTAACAGCTCAGGGAAGTTGAAGGTCCAGTGCTCGATATAGCGATTGGTCATCACCCACCAGGCGATCACCGCCACCAGCAGGCTGCCACCGGCCTGCACCACCACTTCGTAGGGGCCGTCTTCTTCCCACACGATGGACATACGCTCAATGGTCCAGGCGAGAATGATCATCGGGAAGAAAGTCACCGTCAGCGCCTGCTCGATACCGAGCTTGTAACTCACCACACTGATCGCCCCCATCAAGATCACCACCGTGACCACCACCGCGGCGATCCTCGCCACAAGGAGCAGGTTGAGCCTGCTGAGATAGAAACGGATCCACAGACCGAGGATCAGAATCAGCACGAAAATCGCAAGACCGGTAAACAGCTGGGTCTCGATAAAGGCGATGGCCAGCAGCACCGGCATAAAGGTGCCGGAGGTACGCAGGCCCACAAACACCCGCAGCAGAACAACCACCAGAGCGCCCACCGGCACCAGCAGGATCAGCTTGAAGATACTCTGCTGTTCAATCGGCAGGCTGTAGATGGAGAAATCCACCAGCGCTTCTTTTTCCTGGCTGGTACTCAACATGGCCACATCGCGGGCCGGCACATCATTGGAAATTACCGAGAAGGTCACGCCGGAGTTCCGGCCGCCCTCCACATCCAGCAGGCTCTTGCCCCCGCGCTGCCAGATAAAGAAATTTTTCGGTACGCCGGGGGAGCCGCTTTGAGGCTCGAACACGATCCAGCGCTTGCCATCGTATATTTCCAGCAGGTCTTCCGGGTCCAGACGGCGACGATCGTCTTCCAGGTACAGCCCGCGAATGCGGTGTGCGGGGATATCGGCGGCGGCAAGTACCAGCAGTGCCACATCCACAAAGGAGCGATTTTTGTAGTACCCGAATATCAGGTTACTGTCCTGGTTGCGGTTGTCACTGAGCGCGGTGAGTAATTCAGAGGTGAAAGTACTGGTATCGGAGGAACGCTCACGCGCACTGCCAACCAGGGAATAGATCGCCTGGCGCACCGCTTCCTGTTCGGCCGCTCCGAGCAATGGTTTGACAACCTGGGTACTGAGATCCAGCGGCTGCTCCAGCGCAGCGCCGGGCGTCTGGTGTACATCCAACTGGTAAAACAGCGACTGTACGCCACTGGCCTGACGCTTGGCCCAGACCGCACGATACTCGTCGTCCTCGCTGATGATATTGAAACCGTAACCGGAGGAGCTGAAGGTTTCCCCCAGCACTTCCATATTGCGCTGCTCGCGGGGCAGGGTCAGCGCCGCCTTGGCGGGACCGCCATCGGCCGTGAAGCGCACCTTGGCCTCAATGGTCCACACGGTACGGTATTCACCGGGCAACAGTGGGAAGCCCAGTTCGACATTTTTATAGATGGTAAGGCCGGCGCCCATCAGGGCGAGAATCGCGGCGAGAATATAGACCTGAGCCCGTGGCGACATTCGCCATTCCCCGTTTCAAAATGGATTGCAGCTTTTGGCCGCGTATTTTGCCGATTACCGCAAGTTCTGCCAGTAACCGCGCCACATTTCCGAGGCTTACCCGACAGTGATCACGGATTATTTGCCAACTACCGACACAGAACCATTGCCCTGGACCAGCTTGCGGCTCACATCGACCACCGCCGCATCTTTGAGGAAGTTCCGCCCGACCAGCAGCGGGAAGTCAAACTCCCCCCGCTCCACCAGGTTCACTTCCACCATGTGGGTCACCTCCCCAATGGTAAGGCTCATATTGACTACCGGACGACGCTGACGATCAAACCCCGGTCGCGCGACCCGTACATGACGCTTGATGGGAAGCTCGATTTTCACCGGCTCTCCATCGCCACCATCAGACAGGTCGAAGCGCACCCAATCGCTACCGTCACGCTCGAACGGCGTCAGCGCCACCACACTCAGTGAGCAGGTTGCAGCACCGGTGTCCACCAGCGCTTTGAGCCGCAGACCACCGGGCTCAACCACAAAATACTCCTCCGAGCCTAAAACGAGCTTGTCTTTGGCAACCGGGACTTCGACGATTTTCTCGAACTTGCGCTCGATCACACGCTCCACAACTTTCACTTCTGGCTCGGCACACACCACCGCTTCCACGGGCGGGCATTGACCGGCAGCGTCCGGAGCCACCTGCGCGGCAGGGGTATCTTCGAAGACGTTGGGGGCTTGCGGAGAGGCCGGTTCCGACGGACGCAGCGTCTCACAACCGGCCAGCAGCTGAACAAGCAGCAACAGGGAAATAAAAGGCAAAAACCGCATCTGTTCTTATTACTACCTTAGGGCGCGGGATCGGCCCTTTGCACTGTTATCAAGTAATCCTGGCGGTATGACAGCGGGTGCTCCTTGCACCCTGAATTTTGCAAAGCCCGGATATTACCTTATCCACTTCACAACTGCACCGGGGGCCCGATCACCCTTTTCACGGGTGGGGCGCACGCCTGGAGGAAAGAGTAGCCGGCAATCGGCGAGACGCGATGGTACCAACTGGTCACAACGAATCAAGCGACATTCAGCGAAATACGACCCGGGAGAGGCTCAGCCGCGAACCAGTCGCTCGTCAATTTCGGTCAGTTTGGCAACCAGAATCGCACCCGACAGACTACCGCCGCGGAAGTGCTCCTCTGCCATAGGGGCGATACCGCACTGCTGTGGCAACGGTTGTTCAAATTCCACCAGATGGCTCATGCGTGCCAGGAATACAAACTGCAACCACTGCGGAAAGGTCAGAGTGTCCACACAGAAGGGCTGAGTGCTGGCGAGGGCCTCGGCGCTGGGCGGGGTGTCTTCCCAGAGATCAAGGGCGCGCAGCTCCGCTTCGATTTCCAGCAGCAGGGTAGCTATATCCGAATAGATAGACTTCATAACAGGTAACTTTCCAGTCGATTGAGGGGCCCAATCAGCGGACACAATCAACGAACTAACTAATGGCGCGCCTGAACGGCGGAAGCGAGTCCAGCATGGCACGGCCATATCGCTTGGTGACGATGCGGCGGTCCAGCAGGGTGATGGTGCCGCTGTCCCGCTCTGTCCGCAGCAGACGACCACAGGCCTGCACCAGTTTCAACGCCGCATCCGGTACCGTAATCTGCATAAACGGGTTGCCGCCCTTGGCTTCTATCCATTCCGCCAACGCGGCCTCAATTGGATCATCCGGTACTGCAAATGGTAGTTTGGCAATAATCACATGACGGCAATAATTACCGGGCAGGTCGAGCCCTTCCGCGAAACTGGCAAGACCGAACAAGACACTGCGCCCACCCTTGTCGACACTTTTTTTATGGCTCTCCAGCAGTTGCTGGCGGGATTGTTGCCCCTGCATCAGTATGCGGTTGCGCCAGGTTCCCGGCAGGGACTCGTACACCGTTTCCATCTGCCGGCGGGAAGCAAACAGTACGAGAGCCCCCCCCTCTTCGTCCGCCGCTAACAGGTCCGGCAAGGCCCCGATCACCGCATCGGTATGCAGGTCCGCATTGTTGGCCTCCACCGCATCTTTCGGCACACGCAATTCCGCGCGGGAGAAATCGAACGGACTGGGCACAACCTCGTAACTGGCGTTATCCGGTGTGCCTGCGCGCATTTTGAGCCGATCAAAACGTCCCAGGGCGGTGAGTGTGGCCGACGTCAGCACGGCGCCATAGCAGCGGCGCCACAGACTGTATTCCAGAGTTTTGCCGGCGAGGATCGGCGAACTGCACACTTCGAAATCAAAGGAACCGCCCCAGTCCACCAGGGTAATCCAGCGGGCCTGCGGCACAGAGCCCTGGTCTTCCCGGGAGTAATTTGCCCACAACTGTAAATTTGCCTCGGCACGCCCATGCCAACCGCCGAGCACCGGATACCAACGCTCCAGATCGACAATTGGCACCGGACTGTGGGCATCTTCCATCATGCGCTGGACCACCTGCACCATTTTGCCGAGCAGCGCTTCCATTTCATCGAAGTCCTCGCGCAACTGATCGGCCAGCTGCATCAGGGGTTCCGGTACCACGCCGCCTTCAAAGCGGAAACGGGCACTGCGAGACTGCTGGCCGCCGCGGCCGCGCTCCTCCTCGAATTCGCACAGGTCTTCAATCAGCGGCCAGGCCATTTCCAGCTTCTGCTTGGCGGAAGCGAACAGCGCGGGTAAGTCCTCGCCGGCGCGATCCAGCTCGCCGCCATCACCGATCTCCCCCAGTAACTGACTCAGGTTTTTATTGGCCTGATCCAGCCAGCCGGTGGTGGCTCCCACGCGGCTGTGGTGGGCAAAGTGATTAAGCGCCTTGTCCGGCAGGTGGTGGGCCTCGTCAAGGACGTAAATAGAGTCTTCCGGCGCCGGCAGAATAGCGCCACCGCCCAATGCCAGATCCGCCAGCAGCAGATCGTGGTTGGCCACGATCACGCGGCTTTTGCCCAGGCTTTCACGGGCGCGGAAGAAGCTGCAACTGCTCACATGGGGACAGCGACGGCCGCTGCACTGGCGGTGGTCGGTAGTGACGCGGCTCCAGTCTTCCCCCTCCAGGGTGTCTTTCCAGTTATCGCGGTCGCCGTCCCAGCGGCCGCTGGCCAGCTCATCGGCCATTTCCCGATACAGTTTGACGCCCGCCTCGTCCACCTGGGGCTTTTCATCCTCGTACAGGGCAAGGGAGGCTCCAACACCGCTGGAGGTGAGCTCGGTAAGCAATTGATCCAGTTTTGATAAACACAGGTAGCGCCCGCGGCCCTTGGCCAGTGCCACATCGAATTTAAGCCCGGAATGACGCACCAGCTCCGGCAGATCCTTGAGGATGATCTGCTCCTGCAGGGCTACGGTAGCGGTGGAGACAACGAGGGTTTTGTCGTGGGCGATGGCCATGGGGATCGCCGCCAGCAGGTAAGAGACGGTTTTACCGGTACCAGTGCCCGCCTCCACCACACAGATATGCTGGCCGTCGGTCTTGCCGTGGTCGCGCTCACCGGCGCCGTTGCGCTCGATACCGCCCAGGGTGCGGGCAATCGCCGCAATCATCAGTTTCTGGCCGTAGCGGGCTTTCAGCTCGCGGCCGTTGAGAAACTGACGATAGGCGTTCTGGATGGATTCTTTGTCTTTTTCGCTGAGCACTGGGGACCGACTGAAGCTGCACTAAAGGAGTAAATCAGCCGGGCATTATCCATGCTTGCTTAGGATTGCGCCAATCAGGATTCCGCTCACTGCTCGAAAGCGAGCCGCGAAACCACCGGGTTTGCGTACCCCTGGATGGCCTTGTCCCGCCAGCGCTCGTCAATGGCAGCCATACGCTGCTCGAATTGCTCGCGGATCTCCTGGTGCTCATCCGGGTGCCAGGGCTTGGGGGGATAGCCCACGGGTACCTGAGGCGCTTCCCCATAGATCATCTGATAGGCAATCAGGTTGGTAGGGTGCAGCACATAGTTGCCGATAATCTGACGATCGATCTCGTCCGCAAGCGCCGCTACATCATTGAAATCTTTCTCGATCGGGGTGCCGAAGGCCGCGTGGATATGGCCCTTCTTGCCAACAACGCCCTTGCCGATGCTGCCGAGATCTTCGTGGGCTTCCTTCTGGTACTCGTCCTGGTGTTCCTTGATGTACAGCTCGCGGGCCTTGTAGCGGTCACAGGGGTCCCACTCGTAGGAAATGGACAGGGGAACAATATGCAGCTCACGCCAGAAGTCGGCGAATGACTGCTCTTTGGGCTTGGCCATGGCAAACATCGCCGCCAGCGCCGGGTTGGTGCGGTCCAGGCCGTCTTTGGCGCGGCCAGCGCGCTGGGCGATCCACACATGTTCATTGTCATTGACGATGGAGTGGTGGATGTATTTCGACAGGGTCGTGGCCGCGGTCAGTTTTTCGCGGCGGCTACCGGAACTGCGCTTAACCACAAAACACTTGTTGAGTTTCATGATGTCCGAGGCAAACTGCTTCGACAACAGGTTATCGCCGATGGCAATACGCGAGGTTTCATGTCCCTCCTTGAACATGGCGAGAATCGCCAGCGCAGGGTCCATGGCAATATCCCGGTGGTTGCTTACGAACAGACACGCGCGGTCCCGCGGCAGAGTATCCAGGCCGGAGATGGTGAGGCCGCAACTGGTGCGGTTGACCGCTTTCTCCAGATACTTGGCGATGACTTCCTGCACGCCGCGCACATTATTGGCGTTGCGGAACTCAAAACGCACGAACTGGCGTACCAGCCAGGCGAGGGGGCGCTCCAGCTTGCTGGCCGCGCCGGGGAGCAGGAAATGGGCCACCACCCGGGACATTTCCGGGTCTTCTACCAGGCGGCGCAGCGCGGGGCGCACTTCGTCGTCCCGGTAGGGGCGGATTTCATCAAACTGACTGGGGTCGATATTTCTCGCATTCATGGAGTAGTGCTACCTGCCAACTTCAGCGCGCCGAGGATTCGGGCCCGCCACGCTCTGGCTCATTCTTATTTTGGCCCAGCCTGCACCCTCCGATACCTGACCGGGGGCATTGCCGGGCGAAACCGGCGCAGAACATACCGGATGCAGCGGCGAACTGCCAGCGCCAGTGGCGACTCGCAGGTAACCTGCGGGCCTTTGCCACTACCAGCCTCACCGGCATCCCTATAGACATATGCGGAGCCCGCCCCGAGAATAGACCGCTTTATAACAAGAAACTGACCTGGCTCCCTGGTCACAAGCTGAGAGCCGGATACTTGCCTGCCACTAGGAGACCGCCTTGAGTCACACCAGTTCCAGCGAGTCGCATCACGACTCCCGTACACCCAGCTTGCTGGATGCCCTGATCCCGCTCCTGATCCTGATCGCGCTATTATCCCTGTCGGTATATTTTTATGGCGCCGATTCGTCCTACGGCCCCAATCAGATTGCATTACTGCTGTGTGCCGGTGTGGCTTCGTTGGTGGGCATGAAAAACGGCTTCACCTGGAAGGAAATGGAAGGCGGTATGCTACACGGCATGAGCCTGGTGTTCGGCGCCATCCTGATCCTGTTGGCGGTGGGGGCTCTGATCGGCAGCTGGATTCTCGCCGGCACCGTGCCGTCAATGATCTATTACGGGGTGCAGATGCTCTCACCCCAGTGGTTCTACGCCGCCAGCTGCATTATCTGCGCGGTTGTCGGCCTCAGCATTGGCTCCAGCTGGACCACCGCCGGCACCCTGGGTGTAGCCCTGATGGGGATCGCCGCCGCTCTTGGCCTGAACCCGGCAATCACCGCCGGTGCGGTCATCTCTGGAGCCTACTTTGGCGACAAGATGTCGCCACTATCCGATACCACTAACGTGGCAGCCGCCGTCACCTCCAACGACCTGTTCCTGCACATCCGCCACATGCTGTGGACCACCATTCCGGCGTTTACCATCGCGCTTGTGGTCTTCGCCGTCATCGGGCTTAGCTCCGATACCGGCCACGCCTCCGCGGAAGATATCCAGACACTGCTTGGCGCTCTGCAGGATGAGTTCAGCATTTCTATCGTGAGCATGTTGCCCCTGGCACTGCTGTTGGCGATGGCGTGGAAGAAAGTACCCGCTTACCCCACGCTGATAATCGGTGCGCTGGTTGGCTGTATGATCGCGATGATTTTCGAGCCCAACGCCACTCGCCAGCTGGCCGGCGGTGAAGGGCCGCTGAGCCTGCTGAAAGGCGCCTGGCACAGTCTGTTCGACGGCTACAAGTCCACCTCCAGCAATGAAGCCGTGGCCTCTCTTCTCTCCAAGGGCGGCATGAGCAGCATGCTCAATACCATCTGGCTGATTATTTCCGCGATGGCCTTCGGTGGCGTAATGGAGCGCGCCGGCTTCCTCGAGCGAATCGTCAACTGGGCGTTGTCAGGCGTGAAGACGGTGGGCGGTCTTATCACCTCAACGGTGCTCACCTGCTTCGGTATGAATGCCGCCGCTGGCGACCAGTACATGGCCATTATTATTCCCGGCCGTATGTTCCGCGAAGCCTTTGAAGGCAAAGGCCTGCACGGTCTGAATCTGTCGCGCACCCTGGAGGACTCCGGCACCATAACCTCGGTACTGATTCCGTGGAATACCTGTGGCGCCTATATGAGTGCCACCCTCGGTATTGCCACTTTCACTTACGCGCCCTTCGCCCTGTTCAATATTATCTGTCCGCTGCTCGCCATCGCCTACGGCTGGCTGCATTTCAAACAGATGCCTCTGGGCGTGCAGCAACCCTTACAAGATGCCGAGAAAGCCTGACGTACCCAATGGCCAACACCTTAACCGACCTGATTACCGACGCGGACTTTGATCTGCGCTGGTTCGACCTGGGGCGCCGTGTGCGCCCGGTTTCCAGAAAGTCCGCGCAAGAATTTGAAAACGGCGCCGCCCCGTGGCCCCACCCCTATTTGCGTCACGCCTGGTGTGGTCTGCTCTTGACCCCACGGGAAACCGACAAGGAAAGTGCTGCAGAACCCGCAGTGTGGTTCCTGCGCCTCCCGCTGGATGAGCAGGGAAAGTTACTCCTGCCGATCCGCGACCGCTTTTTACGGGAGCTGCAGCAGGCGCTCATACCGCAGCAACAGGGCGCCCCAGCCCCGGCCAATGCCCTGCAGCAGGCGCTGGAACACAGCGGACTGATGTTTACACCCGCCGCGGACAAGCGTGCGGTTTTCCACGCGCAAGCGGCGAAGCTGCTGGGACGCCCTGCCAGCGACCACTACCCCGCCGCCAGGGCGTACGCCAAGGATCCGGCCGCGTTTCCCTGGGAGCAACTGGCTCTACAAGGTCTGGCGGATCTGGCGGTGCGCTGGGGTAAGGAGCAGGACAATCTGGCAGTGAATCTACCCCGCTTTGCCGCGCCGGCTCTCATTTCTCTGTGCCAGTGCCTGGAGAGCGAGGCCATTGACCACCAGCTGACAGGCCCCCTGATTACCCGCGCCCGGCAATCCCTTGAATCTGCATCTCCGGATTTCACCCTGGTAATCGCCGTTATTCGCGGCGTATCACACAGCACGGCAGCGGGTATGCGGCGACAATTTCTGACATGGCTCCTAGAGCAGGATCCCGCTGGTGCCGCCACTCAACCAGAAGTGCTTGCGGCTATTGGCAGTCGCTGCAGTGACGACCTTATGGAACCGGACCTGGCAAAAAGCTGGCTGGAGCGTCTCAGCGCGAGCCAGCCCCAGGAAACCTTCAATCTGCTGCTGACCGATTTGCTGTTTCTTCCCCAACTGCGCAACGTGCTGCTGGGTGTTTTGCGCGACCCGCAGCGCCAGGAATCGGTGGCTGTCTCTTTCGGTCGCTTCTTGCAATCCGGTACCTGAGCCGCCACCGCTTCACTTTTATTCCGCAAAAAAGTGCCCCACTGACACCTCCCGATTTACGCGTATAAAAAAATGCGCGTAAATCTACGAGCTTTTATCTGCATTTTCCCGGCCATTTTTCAATTTCTGGCGCCGCCTTCTTCGCTACATCACAGCAAAGAAGGAAAAAAAATTCTTTTTCACTTTACTGAAAAAAAATAATACCCACTCTGCTGCACCGCAGAGCGGCTGCTAAACGCAATTTGGCGTTTAACCCTTTAAATTCAGGCCCACAGGGACGACAAACTGGCGGCGTTTTTATCCTGAATTCACCTGTGGCGGCTATTTTAACCGCGCGCCTATTACACTCCATTGGGCGGTATGTTTGTAGAAAAGATTTTTACAAAGCACACCAAACAGGTGACGTTTTATTGTCTATGCTATTGACTAACATCAACGGAAAGGAGTTAGGGGATGAATTTCACTCCAGCCAAGTACTTAACCGGAATTATTTGTGCACTGGTCCTCGCAGGTTGTTGTGCACCGGCTCCGATGCCGGCCGCCTGCCCTCCAGGATCAGAGCAAATTCCGACCTCCATGGCTTGTCCTGCGGACGCGGATTGCTGGATGGCATCCGATAATGTTCGCTGCATGAAAGTGGTTAAATAACCGCTCTCAGACAGGTTCATGCAAATGCCGCTTTTCGAAGCGGCATTTTGCATTCTGCCCTCCGAGATTTATTCCATTCCGCTCTGCAAGCTCCGGCTTCCCTCTTCTCACGCGGCTCAACCACAACGCATCGACTCAGTTATCGGTCGACCGCTCTGTAACTTGTGGCTGTTTTGCTGCACCGTAATTGCACACGCAAAACCGATTGGCATCACACTGGCCGCACTGCGTATTTGTCGCTAATATCAGCAGTTTTCCTGCCGAACATAAATTTTTTTTCAGCGAAGAACTAATGACCATGGATGCTCTCCCCCTGTCTGCCGCCATTGCCTCTCTGCAACAACACAAGGACCAGCAGCGTTGGTCATTGCGCGACCTGTTTGCCACTGATGCAGAGCGGGCGCAAACCTTCTGCGCAGAAGCTGCGGGTATTTATCTGGACTACAGCAAGAACCTGCTGAGCACAGACACACTGCAACAGCTTCTGGACTACACAACTACCGCACAACTCAAAAACCGCATCGGCGCCCTGTTCGCCGGCACCAACATCAACAACACAGAACACCGCCCGGCCCTGCACACCGCCCTGCGCTTTCAGGGCGAGCCCAAGTCCGAGCATGAGCAGGCAGTGGCCGACTGCCGCGCGCAGATGGCCCAGTTCGTCGAACAGATTCACAGCGGCACCTGGACCGGCTTTAGCGGCAAGCGTATCCGCCATGTGGTCAATATTGGTATCGGCGGTTCCGACTTGGGGCCGCGCATGGTGTGGGAAGCACTGCGCCCCTGGCACAACCCCGAGCTGACGGTGCACTTTGTGGCGAACATCGACGGCGCCGACCTAAGCGACACCATCGCTCCCCTGCCCGCAGACGAGACGCTGTTTATCGTCGCCTCTAAGTCCTTCTCCACCCTCGAAACCCGCCAGAACGCACTTTCAGCACGCCAGTGGGTGCTCGACGCCGGGTGTGCAGAGTCCGATCTGGAAAAACACTTTGTCGCGGTGAGCAGCAATATCGTCGCGGCCCAGGACTTCGGCATCGCCGCACAGAATATTTTCCCCATGTGGGACTGGGTGGGTGGCCGCTACTCACTCTGGTCCGCCATCGGATTGCCTGTCGCCCTGGCCTGCGGGTTTGAGGTGTACAGCGAGCTGTTGGAAGGTGCCAACGCCATGGACCGTCACTTCGCGGAGGCGCAGTTCGCGCAGAATCTGCCGGTGCTGATGGCGCTGATTCATTTCTGGTACCGCCAGTGCTGGGGGGCCAGCAGCCTCGCGGTTCTCCCCTATGCCCAGCGCCTGGCCAAGTTTCCGGCGTGGCTGCAGCAATTGGATATGGAGAGCCTGGGCAAAAGCGTGACCCGCGGTGGCGAGCACTTGCCCTATCCGAGCGGCGCGGTGATCTGGGGTGCCGAGGGCAGTAACGGCCAGCACTCTTTCCACCAGTTGCTGCACCAGGGCACGGATATGATTCCAGCGGACTTTATTGCCATCAAGGAACCGACGTCTGAACTGAAAGAACAGCACCAGTGGCTGTTGTCCTGCTGCCTGAGCCAGAGCCAGGCACTACTCAAGGGTAAGTCCCTGGCGGAGGCCCGCAAGGAGCTGGAGGCCTCGGGCCATACCCACAAAGAGGTGCATCAACTGGCCCCCCACAAGGTGGTGCCGGGCAACCGCCCGAGCAATACCCTGGTGGTGGAAAAGCTGGATCCGTTCCACCTGGGTAGCCTGCTGGCGCTCTACGAGCACAAGGTGTTTACCTTTGGCTGTCTGTTAGACATCAATCCGTTTGATCAGTGGGGCGTGGAATTAGGCAAGGTGCTGGGCAATGGTGTGCACGCGGCCATTGATGGGGATATCCCAGAGGATTGGGATGGCTCTACGGCCCATCTACTGAAGCTGCTTCTCAAGTAACGCGTAGTTTGGTGGTAATCACTTAGGCGACCCTGTGGCGGCAAAGCACTGGGTATCTGTTTTCAAAACCGCTGTGAATACATCCCTGTACGCTGCGTCGGCAACATCCCTGTTGCCGACGCTTTTGAAAACAGATACCCAGCACTTTGCCTTCGCATCTCACTACGTGCTCCACCCCAAAAGACGTTACCCCTCAGTTTGAGCTAGGCCACACACTTCGAATTTAAGGTGGAGTGCCGGGTGCGGGTTTTCAGGAGCGCCCAGGGATGGGTTCACAGCGGTCCTGAAAACCCGCACCCGGTGCTCCGCCGCCACTTAACTAGCTAGTGGGACCACCACGCTTCGCCCCTTGATCAATTAACGGCTTAATCAAATCCATCGGCAGTGGGAACACAATCGTAGAGTTCTGCTCCCCAGCAATATCAATTAGAGTTTGCATGTATCGCAGCGTAATAGCGTTCGAGTTCTTGGAAAGCTGATCCGCCGCCTCAGTGAGCTTCCGTGCCGCCTGCGCCTCACCCTCGGCATGAATCACCTTCGCCCGCCGTGAACGCTCCGCTTCCGCCTGCTGGGCGATTGCACGGATCATGCTCTCATCCAGATCAATGTGCTTAATTTCCACATTGGTGACCTTTACGCCCCAGGCATCGGTCTGCTCATCGAGGATTTTCTGAATATCCACATTGAGCTTGTCGCGTTCGGATAGCATCTCATCCAACTCGTGCTTACCCAACACAGAGCGCATCGTGGTCTGGGATAACTGGCTTACCGCCTCGTGGTAGTTTTCCACATTGATGATTGCCGACTGTGGATCGATTACCCGGTAGTACACCACCGCATTCACTTTGACCGACACATTATCCCGGCTGATCACATCCTGAGTGGGCACATCCATCACTACCACACGCAGGTCCACCCGCTCCATCGTCTGGAGCACCGGAATGATAATGATCAGCCCCGGTCCCTTTACCGCCTGGAAACGCCCGAGAAAGAACACCACCGCACGCTCGTACTCCCGCAGGATGCGGATCGCGTACATGACTATCAGCACAACCGCCAGAATCAACAGGCTGGCAAAATAACTGATCATAAGAATGCTCCTTTTTCGCCTTGTAAATGGCTATTCCGGTTGAACCCGAAGGTTCAATCCATGCTCCGCGGTGACCGTCACCAGCTGCCCTTCGGTCAATAGATTGTCACAGTGGGCCCGCCAGATTTCGCCGTCGATTTTTACCAATAACTCCGGTTCCACTTCGATCACCACCGCGGTTCGCCCCACCATGGCCTTGTTCGCGGCCACCTTGGGCTTCCGCAGACTATGACCCACGGCGTACAGTAAACCCAGAAGCCCCAATCCACTGACCGCAGCAATGGAGCCGATCAATGCCTTGGAAACCTGCATGCCCGGCACATCGCTGTCGATCAGCATGACCGAGCCAATCACCAGGGCAACAACCCCACCAATACCCAGTGCGCCAAAGCTCGGTACAAACAGCTCCGCCGCGATCAACAGCGCACCCACGATAATCAGCGCCAACCCTACGTAGTTGATCGGTAGGACCTGTAACGCATAAAACGCCAGTAACAAACAGATCACACCGACAACGCCGGGTACGATGGCGCCGGGGCTGTAGCCTTCAAAAATAAGACCGTAAATTCCGATCAACAGGAGGATATAGGCGATCTGTGGGTTGGTTATCAATGACAAAAGCTCATTGCGCCAATCGGGCTCGTAAGCGACTACCGGTAGCTCATTGATCGTGCTGGCGATCTGTTGCTTGCTGCCATTCAATAGGATTTCACGATTGGGCAGTTGTTTAATCAACCGTTGCTGGTTTTCGGCCACCACATCGATGACGTTGTCCGCCAATGCCTCCTTGGCGGTCAGTGTTGCGGCATCGCGCACGGCTTTTTCCGCCCAGTCCGCATTGCGTCCGTGACGATGAGCCAGACCGCGGATATAGGCCACGGAGTCGTTAATAACTTTGCGCTCCATAGCGCTACCGGATTTTATCGCCCCCGTTTCCGCATCACTTTCATCGCTCCCGCCCGATTGTTTTTCATCGCTTTTATCATCCGCCGATTTGTCGGGCGATCTCTGCGGAGGCTCCTGCTGTCCGGGCATACCGCCAATCTGTACCGGTGTCGCCGCACCCAGGGTTGTCGACGGTGTCATCGCCGCCACATGACTGGCATAGAGAATATAGGTGCCGGCGCTGGCGGCCCGGGCACCGGCGGGCGTGACGTAAGTGACGTAGGGAACCTCAGAGGCAAGAATATGCTGAATAATATCCCGCGTGGCCGCATCCAGCCCGCCCGGGGTATCCATATTTACGATAAACAAGCGCGCTCCCGCTTCCCGGGCGCTCTCGCTGGTGCGAATCAGATAATCGGTGGTCGCAGGCCCGATCGGGCCATTGATGGAAAGCTGCGCGATATGGGGCTGATTCTGCACTTCCGACGGCGCTGAATCTTCCCCCTCCTGCTCCACTTGGGAAAAACCAGAATGGGAAAACACCTGCGCCAGAATCAGCAGCAGGCAGGCGGTTACTACTTTCGAACACCACTGTTGCATAAGTGTTATCCCGGGTGCGAAAGAACAGGAAACACAAGCGTAACAGAATTGAGGAAGAAGACAGGGAAAGGCGCGCCGGTTGCAAATAAGCGACTATTCAGAACCAGCGTGCCGCGCTCTAAGATGTGGGCACTTAATTTGCTGCCAAGTACCGCCTGGCAAACTTGGAATCCATTTTTTCCAGGTCCACCACCACCAGGCCATCCACCGAGTCGCAGAAATCCGGGTCAATATTGAACGCATGAAAACTGGTACCGCCGGGGCTGGTCACCGCGGTGTATTTCTTGAAAAGTGGCGGTAGAACAACGCCCTCCTCTTTCAGAATCTGCTTCAGCTGCAGCATGTCCTCATTGGCATCACCGTTGAGCTCCGGTAGGTCCGCTCGGGCTTCGACAAACGGCAAACGCGCGTTACCCATGGGCTGCTGGGTTGCGAAGTGGTGCAGAAAATAACGCACGATGGCAGACTTGGCTCGGCGGGAGAAATTACCGGGCATGGAAACCGGGCCAAACAGGTAGCGGCGGTCATTGCGCAGTATCCACTGGCCGATACCACACCACAACAGATCCAGGCCACGGCTGCGCCAATACTCCGGCAGCAGGAAGCTGCGCCCCAGCTCCGCCGATGCCGGCAGGCACTCTTCCGGCGAACGGGAATAGTTGAACAGGGTGGTGCTGTATATCTTGTCTGCGGTGAGACCATCGGTACTTACCAGGCGATAAGCGCCGGCTATTTGCTGGCGCTCTTTGTCCCAAAGCAACAGGTGATCGTACCAGGCGTCAAACGCATCCCAGTCGCGGCTGTTGCCGGTACCCTCGCCCACCGCGCGGAAGGCGATCTCCCGTAGACGGGACAGCTCCCGCATCACCGGGCAATCCGGACGCTGGCGGTAGAGTTTTACCTCAAACTCACTCTGTGCCACCAGCGTCTCACAGTCGCCCAGTACCGCCGCCACTTCGGGAGCGGCTTCCGCTCCGGCGATTGGCTCCGGCGCCAATCCCTGGGGGTTTTTGTGCAGGCGGTAGACCTGTTTTTTCCACAGCTTGGCCTGTGCGCGGGGCGCCATAGGCCAGTCTCGATAGTGCTCCGGGGTTACCGGTGTGCCAATGCGGATATCAATCCCTTTGCTGACCTGCTTGAACATTTCGCGAATCAGCCACAGCGTCGACAGGGGCTTGTTCACCATCGACAGACCATACCACCACAGGGAATTTCGCCCGCGTACCTGTACCGGCAGAATTGGCGCACCGGTCTTGTCCGCAAAGCGGATAAACCCGGGGTTCCAGCGGCCATCCCGCACACCCTGAGGAGTCAGCCGCGACACCTCTCCTGCTGGGAATACGATGATCACTCCGCCGGCGCGCAGATGGCTGTAAATACCTTCAACGTCTTCACGGCGGGTGCGACCGTTAAAGTTATCCACCGGCAGTAGATAGCCACGCAGGGGTTCAATATTCCACAGCAACTGGCTGGCCACTGCTTTCACATCTTTGCGTACCCGCGCCACCATATCGATCAGCGCGAGCCCATCGAGACTGCCCAGTGGGTGGTTGGACACTATCACCAACGGGCCAGACGTGGGTATCCGCTCCAGTTCCGCCAGATTGACGTCGTAATGGAAATCAAAGGAGCGGAATACCTGTCGGATAAAATCCAGGCCACCAAGATGCGGGAAGTTCTTGCCGAATTGCTGCAACTGCTGCTCACAACAGATTTTCTTTACCGTGGCAGATACCAGGCGGCGTGCTGGACTCTTCGGCGCAGCACTATACCAAGGGTTTTTTTGCAACAGGTTTTCTAGCTGAATCATGCGGCTACCGCCTCTGTCATGATGCGCGCAATCTTCGGCGTCCGGTGCCAGTGCAGTACGCTTAGGGCGCCACTTTTTTCTTCCACAATGGCGGTCATGGAGTCGACCCAGTCTCCGCAGTTGGCATAAGTTACCGCGCTGTCTTTCGCAGCGCTGTGACGAATACCCGCACGATGGATGTGCCCACAGATAACGCCGTCGAAACCGCGACGACCGGTTTCGCGAATGGCCACCTCCTCAAATTTGTTCATCATCCGTCGAGCCGCATTCACACGATTTTTTACGTGATTGGCCAGAGACCACCAGGGCTTATCGAACCGGCTGCGCCAGTAATTGATCCAGCGGTTGATCCGCAACATCAGGTAGTAGCTCTGGTCACCGATGTGGTAGCTGACAGGATTGATTTCGATGTGGTGTTCAAACTGATCGCCGTGGGTCACCCAGTAGCGCTTGCCATCCGCACTGGTATGTGTCCACTCGCGTTCAACCCGGATATTGCCAAGACGCTTGCCAGCCCAGCTGCGCATGGGCGCATCGTGGTTACCGGGGACATAGATGATTTCCGGCACACGGGTACTGAGGTCTGAGAGCATCTCCAGCAACATACTGGAAGCCTTGCACCAGCTGCCCTTCCCCTGGGACATGGCCTTCATATCGAAAATATCGCCCACCAGGTACACGGTATCTGCGGTGTTCTGGGCCAGGAAATCCGCCAGCCTCTGTGGCTCGCTATCCCGGCTGCCCAGGTGAACGTCAGAAATCCACAGTGCGCGATATCGATTACTCATTGGCAAGTTCCATCCAGATTCCATCAAGGGTTTGGACCACATCAGATGGGATAAAACTTTGCTTGAGTTTTCTTACAAACCGGCGGCTGTTTCTTGAAGCTTCTATTGCAAACCGGCCACAAGGAGGAAAATAGTGACGAAAAGTGATTTTTTGGGGAATAACAGTATGGTTTCCACCATCAGTTGCGCACCCGCTGAATGGTTTCCAGCCGCGATACACTGCCCAGATAATCCTGCCAACTGGCCTCCAGTTCGGCGGTCTGGTAGCGCTGGTACTTCTCCCGGTCCAGCCAGTAAACGCGGGTGCGGGCCCGCCGCAGGTCGATCAGTGGCAGTTGATCGATCGCCGCCGATCCCCGCTTGAAGACCGAACCGGCGCGAGAATTCTGAATCATATCGCTGACAATAGTGAGATGGACGTTCTCAGCGGCCGGGTCCAGATGATTGAGCGCCACCACATCGGATAGCGCCTCGTAGATGGGAGAGACCGGTTGCTCGCCACCGGATACCGCGCGGCCGATAGCGTGATCCAGGGGCTGCTCAAAGCGCTGTTTATACAATGCCTGCACAAACTGCTGGTTCGCCGTCAGCGCACTGACGTCTTCCCCGGAGTGCGGCTTGCACAGATTGATTACCGGCTCCGACAACCCGTTGTAATGATCGTCCAGCACGAATATGGAAAAACGATCATTGACCGCCGCCGACTCCAGCAAGCCCGACAAATGTGTTTTGAGGAAGTGGGTCTGGTGCGCCGAAAGCGTGTCGGAAGCGTCGATAACCACAAGGTGCTGGGCAAAGCGCGGAAGGTGCGGATTGCACAGGGTGACCTTATCGAAATCCCGCGCTGGCGAGCGCACCACCTGCAGCGCAAACACCACCAGCGCTGCCAGGATCAGCGCTCCCAAGGCAAAAATCAGCGTGCCTCTTTTGTCTTCCCTGGACAATCGTCGCCAGGGGCGAGCCCGGCTGAGCGAACGACCGGGTGAGCGACAAGAGCGGCGACGGTGAAAGCCTCCCATCACGCTCTCCGCAAACCGTTGTCCAGTTCCAGTTTATCCACCAGCGCCCCCAGGGACGCCTGAATGGCCTCACAACGACAATTAACCACATCCACCGCATCGCAATAGCTCTGGTCAAGCTCTTCCATGACCGCCTCAAAGGTAATGAGGTCACGCTTATGCTGTTCCAGCCCTGTGGTATTCAGCTGCGGCAGCTTGTCCAATTCGAAGCGCAACAGCTCGCCAAAGTAGGCAGAGCGCCGGTTCATCATGCGAGCAGAGTAGGATTGATAGTACCGCACCAACTCATCCAGAAGCCCCTGTGCCTTTACGATGTCTTCGTGATAGTGGCGATGAATTTCTTCGCTACGCTCGATACTGGCCTTGAACTGGATAAACTGGGCGCGAATGGTTTTTTCCGTATCGGAGATGGTTTCCTGAATGTCCTCCGCCATCTCGTTCACACTTTCAATGGCGTCTTCATGGGCCTCGCGCCACGCCTGCTGTTGCTGCTTTACCCGTCGGGTGATTGCGGTGTAACCAGGGTAGCGGTCATCCACCACAAAGAATTTTGCTGTCAATAGAATCACCGCGATGCCACTGACCACCACCATAATCCAGGAATTGAAATCCTGAATGCCCAGCGGTTGCGCCAGTAAAGTGGTCATCGCCATCTGGGAGGCCGCAAACGGATTGGTCTCCAGCGCCTCGCGGTAATGCCCCACACTGAGCACAAAGATCGCGGCGGCAAACAGTACGCCCACAAACAGTGTGCCGGCACAGAACTTTCTTGCCGGGTTATGGTGAAAACAGTGACGCAGAGAAAACGCAAGGAACACGGCAAAACCGAGATTGATCATGGAGATGATAAATGCCTGGAAGAAGCCACCTACCAGACCAAGCTCACTACCCTTAGACAGAAAAAACGCGTTCAGTACCGTTTCCATGATGACGATAAAAAAGATCACCGAGAGGTGCAGAATCCTGGATTCACGGTATACCGCCTCTCGGGTAAGCCCATTGCGCTGGCGGAACATTTCCAGATCCATACGCTGCGCGGAATACTCCTGCGCGCGCTGCTTGAGTCCGCTCACCAGATTTGCCAGGCGCCCGGCAACGGTTTTCTCCACCAGCGATTCGGTATTTTTCAATTCCTGATGCAGTTGCCGGATATCCACTGCGCTGCGATCGGCCAGTTCCCTGTCCAGCTCGCGCTGACGATTTGCGTGTACCCTGCCGATAATCTCCCGCACCACATAAGAGCGCATGCTCTCTTCGCTTTCGGTATGGTTGCGTCGATCAACTTCAGGGATACCCGCTTTCACGTCGCGCTCCACGCGCTGTTCGATTTTGAGGGCGGTGATGGCGGCTTTGGTGGCCGGAATAGAGGTCATGCTGTCACCTAAAAACTTCCACTACATTTTAGGTTTTCGGGAGGAGTCACTCCCTTTTTCAGCATAGCTGGCAGTGTTTCGCCGACACCGTCGATGCGACAAATGGCCCTTAAAAAGAAATTGTCACGCCAGAATTTCCCCACCTTGGCGCGCCTCTCTACCCACGGGCCGCCATTTCCCTTTTTGCCGCGGCGCGCGGACCATAAACTCCGAACATAAAAAAACGGGCCAATTGGCCCGTTTTCACATTCTCGATTGATTCCACTCAGTCGGAATCTGTCGGGTGTCGCATGGGTGCCGGAAACGGGAACTGTGCCACCTTGTCGCCCTTCACCTCGTGCACCTTGCCTACGCCCTCTTTCTCCACCTCGTCGATACGCACAATGCTGTGCATGGGGATATAGGAACGCTTCACTGATGAAAACTCGGTCTTCAGCTTTTCTTCACTGGGATCCACCACCAGCTGGGACTTCTCCCCAAAAACGAACTCTTCCACTTCGATAAAGCCGTACATCTCACTCTGGTAGATGGCACGCGCGTAGAGCTCGAACACCTGGTTCTGATTGTGGAAAATGACTTTGTAGATTGGGTTTGCCATAGATCGCTCAATGAGGGGGCGGAAATGTACAAGGGAAATTGCGAAAGCCCCGTGAATTCTAGTGTGCGGGTGGCCTCAGCCACGAAAAGCGCGGAAGGGTACCACTGGATCCAACCCCCGTCTATGCAGCCCCAAACGCGGCCGGTATAATGCCCCACCTTTTGAACTGACCAGTTTTTAACCAGGCCCAACATGTCTATTGAGATGTCCCCCGAGAAGTCCTCCGAACCGACCGAAAAACCGGTGAAGAAGCTCTTTATCAAGACCCACGGCTGCCAGATGAATGAGTACGATTCTGCGCGCATGCGGGACCTGCTGGGCGAATCCCACCAGATGGTGCCCACCGACGACCCGGAAGACGCGGACGTGCTGCTGGTAAATACTTGTTCTATCCGAGAGAAGGCACAGGAAAAATTGTTCCACCAACTGGGCCGCTGGAAGCACCTGAAAGAAAAGAATCCGGACCTGGTGATCGGGGTTGGCGGCTGTGTGGCAAGCCAGGAGGGGGAGGCCATTGCCAAGCGCGCCCCTTATGTAGACCTGGTATTCGGTCCGCAGACCCTGCACCGACTGCCGGAGATGATGGAAACCAAGAAACAGCAGAGCGGTGCCATCGTTGTCGACGTGTCTTTCCCGGAAATCGAAAAATTCGACCGCCTGCCGCAGCCGGAAGCGGACGGGGTAAGCGCCTTCGTTTCAATCATGGAAGGCTGCTCCAAGTACTGCACCTTCTGCGTGGTGCCCTACACCCGTGGTGAGGAAGTGAGCCGTCCGGTAGCGGACGTGCTGGCAGAAGTGGCGCACCTGGCAGACCAGGGGGTCCGTGAGGTAAACCTGCTGGGCCAGAACGTAAACGCTTACCGCGCGCCCGGCGAAGACGGCCAGATCGTGGATTTTGCCGAGCTGATCACCTACGTTGCCGCCATCGACGGCATCGACCGCATCCGCTACACCACCTCGCACCCGGTGGAGTTTTCCGATGCGCTGATCGATGTGTACGCGGAAGTACCGGAGCTGGTAAACCACCTGCACCTGCCGGTTCAGAGCGGTTCCGACCGCATCCTGATGGCGATGAAGCGCGGCCACACGGCGCTCGAGTACAAGTCCAAGATTCGCCGCCTGAAGGCGATCCGCCCGGATATCTGCCTGTCGTCCGATTTCATTATCGGCTTCCCCGGTGAGACCGAGCGCGACTTCGAGGCCACCATGAAGCTGATTCAGGATGTGGGTTTCGATATTTCCTTCAGCTTCATTTACTCCGCCCGCCCGGGTACCCCGGCGGCGGATCTGCCGGACGACACCCCGGAAGAGGTGAAGAAACAGCGTCTGCAACTGCTGCAACACCGTATCAACCAGCAGGCCCGGGAAATCGCGCGTCGCATGGTGGGGAACGTGGAGCGCGTTCTGGTCAGCGGCGTCTCCAAGAAAGACCCGGGCCAGTTGCAGGGCCGGACCGAAAACAACCGCGTGGTCAATTTCCGCTGTGACCAGCTGGAGCTGATCGGCAAGTTTGCCGATGTGCTGATTGAAGAAGCACTGCCGAACTCCCTGCGCGGAACTCTGGTGGCTTCTGAGCTGGATGGGCCGCTGAGCTGATTTAACCTTCGGGGCAACCGATTAGTAGGCCCCGAGGCGGCCCTGCTGTCGGGATTCGTTTCCGGGACACGCTACAAGCACATCCATGTGCGCTCGGACACGGCCATCCATGGCCGCGTACGGTCCCGGAAACGAATCCCGACATCAGCGCCTTAGCTTTTGACAACTGTGATTTTCGACCTGTTCAGGGGCGAAAATACTGGGAACTCGGGGTTAAGGCGCCGATACCGATAGCCCTTTGTGAGACCTTCCGCGAGAGGGACCTCGCGGAAGAGCCCCCAGGGATGGGTTCACGGCGTGTCTCACAAAGGGCTATCGGTAGCGGGGCCGCCACACCACCACCTACGAAGCACCACAGCCCACTACGAAGTACCGAATTCCCGAAGCGACCTCAAACCTTCATACTCCCCTGTTATAAGCCACCGGACCGGTTAGAACCCATTCGTCACAAACCGGCCTTTCCCATATTGGCGAAATGGGTATAACCTACAGACTGAACCATCAGACAAAAGGTGCATGGAAACCAATTTGGATACACAAGCCCTCGCTCACAGCATCACTCTCGAGCCTAACGACGCTCGCCGCCTGGCCAACCTCTGTGGCCAATTCGATCAACACCTACGCCAGATAGAACAGCGACTGGATATCGAAATCCGCAATCGCGGTAATCAGTTTGCTTTTTATGGAGACGCCAAGTCCGCCCGCGCCGCCGGTGAGATCCTCAACAACCTGTACCAGGAAGCCGGAGCCAATGACGAAGTGACCCCGGAGCAGATCCATCTTGCTCTGCAGGAGTCCGGCGTCGAAGAGCTGACCAATGGGAAACAGCAGATCCAGGAAGGTGAGGACGACCAGGTTGTACTGATCCGCACCAAAAAGTGTTCCGTACGCCCGCGCGGAATCAACCAGCGCAAATATGTACGCGCGGTTCAGACCAACGATATCAACTTCGGTATTGGCCCCGCCGGTACCGGTAAAACCTATCTGGCGGTGGCCTGCGCCGTAGAAGCTTTGCTCAAGGACTCCGTGGAGCGCATCCTGCTGGTTCGCCCGGCGGTGGAAGCCGGCGAGAAACTGGGCTTTCTGCCCGGTGACCTGAGCCAGAAGGTCGACCCCTACCTGCGCCCCCTGTACGACGCCCTGTATGAAATGCTCGGCTTCGAGACTGTGGGCAAGCTGATCGAGCGCAATGTGATCGAGGTGGCCCCGCTGGCCTATATGCGCGGCCGCACCCTGAACAACGCGTTTGTGATTCTCGACGAGAGCCAGAACACCACCCGCGAGCAGATGAAGATGTTCCTGACCCGGATCGGCTTCGGATCCACCGCGGTGATTACCGGTGACCCCAGCCAGATCGACCTGCCCCGCGGCCAGGCCTCCGGCCTCAAACACGCGATTGAAGTGCTGAGCAACGTCAACGGCATCAGCTTCACCCACTTCGGCGCCAAAGACGTGGTGCGCCACCCGTTAGTGCAACGGATCGTGGAGGCCTACGGCGAACACGAGGCGGAAGTGGAAGCGCAGCAGGAAGCCGAGCGCGCGGCGCGCAAGGCCGCCGCACTGCAAGCCGCCGGCCGCGCTGGAGAAGATGCGGCCTGAGGCCGCGCCCATGAACGCCAATCTTTCCGAGAGCCAGTCGCGCTCGCCCGCTGACGTCCACCTGGATGTGCAGCGGGCCACCTCCTGCTCCCCACTCCCCTCTGATGCTGATCTTGCCCTGTGGGCGACGGCGGCGGTGGGCGAGCATCGCCCCGAAGCCGAGATCTCCCTGCGCATCGTCGACGAGGACGAGAGCCAGGCCCTGAACGGCCAGTATCGCGGCAAAGACAAACCCACCAATGTCCTTTCTTTCCCTGCGGACATCCCGCCGGAGCTGGGTCTGCCCCTGCTCGGCGACCTGGTGATCTGTGCGCAGGTAGTGGCGCGGGAAGCGGAACAGCAGCACAAAGCCCTGTCCGCACACTGGGCACACATGGTGGTCCATGGCACACTGCATCTTCTGGGTTACGACCATATCGAGGACGATGAGGCCGAGATCATGGAAAATCTGGAAACCCGGATACTGGGCAGCCTGGGAATCAAAGACCCTTATTTGCCCGCAGAAGAATCGACTGACGCGCCGGCGCACGATGCGCGGGCCGAATAAATGAACAACGGAACCGACGAGTAACGCGGAGTATGGCCACATCCATGACCACCGACGAACCCCCAAGTAGCTCCTCTTCCAACCGCCCCCGATCGGGGGAGAAAAACTGGTTGGAGAAAATACTGGGTGCCTTCTCACAAGAACCCAAATCCCGCGATGAACTGCTGGACATCATCAAGGACGCCGCCGAAAACAAGGTGGTCGATGCCGAAGCCCTGTCTATCATCGAGGGCGCGCTGGATGTATCCAGCCAACAGGTGCGGGAGATCATGATTCCGCGCTCGCAGATGGTGGTGGTCAGCATCGAGGACTGCCCCAAAGACTTCCTCCCCAAAATCATCGAATCCGGCCACTCCCGTTTCCCGGTGGTGGGCGAGAGCATCGACGATATCCGCGGAATCCTGCTGGCCAAAGACCTACTGCCGCTGGTGTTAAAAGGCGTGGACGATTTCCGCCTGGAAGAACATATCCGCCCCGCCAACATCATTCCCGAAAGCAAACGCCTGAATATCCTGCTGCGGGAGTTCCGCGAGAACCGCTATCACATGGCTGTCGTAATCGACGAGTATGGTGGTGTCTCGGGCGTGGTGACCATTGAAGATATTCTCGAAGAAATCGTCGGCGAGATCGAAGACGAGACCGACGAGGAAGAAGCGGATAGCTTTATCCGCAAAGTGAGCGACAACGACTTTGTGGTGAAAGCGCTCACCCCCATCGAGGATTTCAACGAATACTTCGAGGTCGAATTCAGCGATGAAGAGTTCGACACCATCGGCGGTCTGATCATGCAGTCCTTCGGCCACCTGCCGGGGCGCGATGAAATGACCAAACTCGGGGAATTCAAATTCCGCGTCCTCTACGCCGACAACCGGCAGATTCACCTGCTGCGCGTTAGTCGGTTCGACAGGCCCGCAGAAGAAGATGGTTGATGCGTAATTCTCTGCTCTTCTCGAGGGCTTTGCCCTCAATGGCCGCCCTGATCGCGGGCGGCCTGCTTACGCTTTCCTTTGCGCCTTACAACCTCTGGTGGTGCAGCCTGCTTTCCATCGGCCTGTTTGCCTGGTTGCTGGCTCCCGGAAAACAGGCACCGACACTTGGCGGCAGACAGACCTTTTGGCGGGCACTGTGTTACGGCTTTGGCCTGTTCGCCACCGGCGGCTCCTGGGTGTATGTCTCCATCACCGACTTCGGTAACTCATCTCCACTGCTCGGGGTGATTCTTACCGGTGCCTTTGTCGGTATTATGGCGGTGCTGTTTGCCCTGCCGTTTATTTTACTCGCGCGCTTCCGCGCAAACCCGGTTTCCTTTGCCCTCGCCTTTGCCGCACTCTGGTTTATCAGCGAGTGGTTCCGCACCTGGATGTTTACCGGCTTTCCCTGGCTGTTTGCCGGTTACGGACATATCCACACCTGGCTCGCCGGTTGGGCGCCGGTTCTGAGTGTGTACGGTATCGGCCTGTTGCTGGCGTTTACCTGTGCGGTATTCGCGCTGCTCGCACGCCGAGCGTTCGGCGCGAACCCGTGGAAATCTCCTGCAGTAATAGCTCTCGGAGTGACTGCAACCCTGATCTGGCCCGCTGGCCTGTTGCTCAAGAACTCCGAATGGACAACGCCCGGCGAAGACTCTCGCACCGTTGGGCTTGTTCAGGCCAATATTCCACAGGACAAAAAGTGGAAGCCGGAATTTCGCGGTGAGACGATTCGACGTTACCAGGCCGCGACAGAAACCCTGCACCAACAGGGCGTAGATCTGGTGATCTGGCCGGAAGCGGCACTGCCGCTGCTGTACCATCATGCACCCAATCTGATGGAAGCATTACAGGGCAATGCACGGGACGCCGAAACCGATCTGATCACAGGCATCCTCTACGACACCGAGAGGGACTACCGCCGTGTAGTGCACAACTCGGCAGCCGTGTTCGGCAGTGAGCAGCAGCTTTACCACAAACGCCACCTTGTACCATTTGGTGAATATGTACCGCTGGAAGACTGGATTCGCGGCACCATCGAATTTTTTAATCTGCCAACGTCGTTTATCCGCCCCGGCCCCGAAGGCCAGGCACCGCTGAACGCGGGCGGGCTCAGCTGGGCACCGCTGATCTGCTACGAAATCGTTTACCCACAACTGGTATCCCAAAGCAGTGGTGACGCGCAGGTTCTACTCACTCTGAGCAATGATGCCTGGTTCGGAAAATCTATCGGCCCCCTGCAACATATGCAGATGGCGCAGATGCGCGCACTGGAGACCCGCCGCTACCTGGTACGCGGTACCAATACCGGTGTCACTGCCATCGTCGCCCCCGACGGCAGCATCACCGAGCAATTACCACAGTTTGAACAGGCCACTCTTATCGGCGAGGTACAGGCTCGCAGCGGTCTCACACCCTTTATGGTGCTAGGCGTTTGGGGCCTACTGACGCTGTCCGCGCTGATGCTATTGGCCGCGGCACTGCTGCAACGCCGTTCGGTAGCGCCCACTGAGGACGTCGCCACAGACGGTGAAGGCACGCTTAGCGGCGCGCCTGACTGACCTATTCACACCGCTCTACCGATTCGCCGGCGGCAAATGCGCCCGTTTGCCGCCGGGTTTCTCCTCTGAACCCAATATTCCCCGGGAATCCGCGGCAAGCGACCTTGCGACTGCTATTATCGTGAGATATTTACCGGGTATCACGCCCGCTGGCCTGGCATATTGCCGGCGCCCTCCCGTCCGCCTCAGGCACACGAAATGCCACCGGCGTAAACGGATACGAAAAAATTTGCACTTTTTAACTGCACAGATCTTTTCCCGGCGCGGCAACCTCTAGCTGGCGCTGGCAGACATAGTGCGGCATGGATGCCAGATTTATGCATTGCTTGATTACCGGCGGCACCGGCCTGATCGGCCGCCAATTCTGCGCGAAATGGCTGGAGCGAGGCCACCAACTCACCGTTCTCAGTCGCACCCCGGCCAAGGTACACCGCCAGTGCGGAGAGGCGGCGCATGCGGTGCGCGAACTACAGCAGATACAGAACCCGGTGGATCTCGTGGTGAATCTGGCGGGTGAGCCCATTTCCAAGCGCTGGAGCGAAGCCCGTAAACAGGAAATCCGCCGCTCCCGCCTCGACACCACCGCCGAGCTGGTGCGCTGGATTCTTTCTCAACCACGCCGGCCCAGGTATGTGCTCTCCGGCTCCGCGGTGGGCTATTACGGTGACCGGGGTGGCGATCTGCTCAAGGAAAACAGTGGTCCGGGAGGTGGCTTCGCCGCTGAGCTCTGCCGCGACTGGGAGGCGGCCACAGATCCACTACAGCAGGCCGGTATCTGTGTGGGCACCATGCGCACCGCCATCGTACTGTCGACCGAGGGGGGCGCTCTGAAACAGATGTTGCCCGCATTCAAAGCCGGTCTCGGCGGCCCCATGAGTTGCGGCGAGCAGTGGATGAGCTGGATTCACGAGGCGGATATCATCGGCCTGATGCTTCACGCCATCGACCGTCAATTGTGTGTACCCTTCAACGCCTGTGCACCGGAGCCGGTCACCAACAACAGCTTCTCGCGATTACTGGCAAAACAGTTACATCGACCATGTCTGATGCGCACACCCGCCTGGATGTTGAAAATCCTGTTTGGAGAAATGGCCGAGGAGTTGTTACTGGCAAGCCAGCGCATGGAGCCGCGCACCGCACTGGATAGCGGCTACAGCTTCCAGTATCCCACTCTGGAAAAAGCCCTGGAAGACCTGCTGGCCCCAGCGGGGAGTAATGGCAGTGCCCAGGCTTCATCGCGAGGGCATTGATTGGGGTCTAGATTCGGGGTGTAGAAAATTACTTACGCCGCGGCGTTACTTTGCACCAGAACTTCGTCGAGGTAGCTGCGCGCAGACTCAGACGTCACCGGATCGGCCTTGCACTCCATTGGTGCAGAACCCACCCACTGGGCGTGCCAGCGAAACCAGCTGTGGGCGTCTGCGCTGCCGGTAGCACCCTCTCCGCCCGCCTTTTCCCGACGCAACTCCACAAAATCGGTGTGTTCGGGGTCCAACTTGAACTCGCGCACAATTTGGCCAACAAACGTTTCGAAATTTTTACTGAGTTTGGCACCACTGTCCGCGCCTGCGGACAACATCACCAGTTGCCGACTGCCCCGGCGAGCCATTTTGAAACCCACCCACACCGGGCGATTCAGTCGATTGTGCAACTGAATAGGGGAAAATGACGCAGGAAATTCTGACATCAATCCGTACCTCAATCTTTTTTGTTGTTATTCGCTGGGTAGCCTGAACAGCCACTGCCCGATTCCCGCGCGGGGTATCCTCGGGGACAGTGGCGAAGGCAGCCATATTAGTTTTATCTGAAACTACCGGCAACCTCACCAGCGATCCAAAACTCGCAGTTCCTTTCCAGTCAACCCGTCAGGGTCATACCACTCAATTCAACACTGTCTGCGCGCAGGCAGCGACCGCCAGCGATACCACTGCAGCCCCAGTAATTCACGCCAGTACACCTGGCTGCGCACCAATGCTGCAGCACTGGGCAACCAGCGCAGCAAACCGCTCTCGCCCCTGGGCAGCAACTCTGCGGGGCTCCCTACGGCCAGTGGCTGCACCTGCAGCCCGGCGCGTGCAAAGGTTTCTGCAGCGCGGGGCATATGCCACCAGTGAGTCACCAGAAGTACGCTTTCGACTCCCGAATCGTGAAGAAGTGCCGCCGAATTAGAAGCATTCTCCGCCGTGTTGCGACTGCAATTCTCGCGCCAGGTAACACTGCGATCGAACAACGTTTCCAATGCAGCGGCCATCAGATCTGATTCCGGCAGGGTTTCTTCATCAAACACACGCCCACCAGTTACCAGGATCGGTAGCTTGGTTGGAGCCTCCGCCACCGCCCGGGTAACCCGCTCAAGGCTCGCCGCGGACAGGCGCTCGTCCCCGCTTTCCCAATCCCGGTATCGCCCTCCACCAAGAATGACCACGGCCGCAGGCTCCATTTCCGGTACCTCCGGCATTTGCTTGACCAATCGTTCGCCAAGCCAGCCGGAGAAGGCCGGCGTCGCGCATATCCACAGCGAGATAAAGCACAGGATAGCCAGAGGGAATGACAGCTTGGCAACCGGGGAAGAGGATGGGAAAAACCAGAAAGCCAGGGCCAGCAACATCCCGGCCAGGGGCGCGAATGGCGGCATTACCAGAGTCGTGAGTGCAGTCTGCAGTTCCATATTGGGTTCGCCTGCGATCCGTTTCAGGGAAAAGATATACGCTATGGGCTCGAGATAGACCCCGCTGCGGGTGCAGATTCGCTTGCCGCAGAGCTATGGGTGATTTGCCCCATCGACAATTTGCCGGAAACAGCCATAGCCACAGCGGTGGCATGGGGTCACCTCGGTACCGGTGTCCGGTAGTGCCCGGTAACCACAGGCCAGGCACTGGAGCTCCTCGCCCTCGCCAACGTTTTCTCCGGCCAGCGCCCAGGGCTCACCGCGCTTGATACAACCCATTACCGCTGGCCATACGGTCTTGGTGGGGTCAGCGGCATCCAGCAGCCAATCTCCCACTCGCTCCTCCTGGGTCAGCAGTTCCCCTCCCAGGTCCTGCAGATAGTGCTCCGCGCGGTGGACGTCATCTTTGATCCAGGCATTGAGGAAAGCCGCCTTACGCGCGGTGAACTTCTCCACGTCCAGCTCTTCACCCACCAGCTTTTCCAGCTCGCGCCTGGTTTCGGTGGAGAGCTTGCCATCCTCCCCCGGCAGATCGGGATTCGCGACTTTGCGGGCCTGTTTAGGTTTCTTACTCACCCTATCCCTCCTATAATTCGCCGTTTTCCGGCAGAACCGCGCAGGCGGTTGCCGGTCCGAATATCCCAATAGATCGAGTCACAGAGTATAGGTTCCCCACCGATGGAAGAGCAGTACAACCCCTCCGCAGTCGAAGCCGCCGCCCAGGAGCATTGGGCCGAGCAGAAAAGCTTCGAGGTAAAGGAAGACCCCAGCCGCGACAAGTTCTACTGCCTATCCATGTTCCCCTATCCCAGCGGCAAGCTGCATATGGGGCACGTGCGCAACTACACCATCACCGACGTGATCTCGCGCTACCAGCGTATGCAGGGCAAAAACGTGCTGCACCCTATGGGTTGGGACGCCTTCGGTCTGCCGGCGGAAAATGCCGCCATCCAGAACAAGACCGCGCCCGCCAAGTGGACCTACTCCAATATCGACTATATGAAAGGCCAGCTGAAGTCTCTGGGCTTCGGCTTTGACTGGTCCCGTGAACTGGCCACCTGTCAGCCCAGCTATTACAAGTGGGAGCAGTGGTTCTTCACCCGCCTGTACAAGAAAGGCCTGGTGTACAAAAAGATGGCCACGGTGAACTGGGACCCGGTAGACCAGACCGTACTGGCCAACGAACAGGTGGAAGACGGCCGCGGCTGGCGCTCCGGTGCCCTGGTCGAACGCCGGGAAATCCCCCAGTGGTTTATCAAGATCACTGATTACGCCGAAGAACTGCTCAAGGATCTGGACCAGCTGCCGGACTGGCCGGAACAGGTGCGCACCATGCAGCGCAACTGGATCGGCAAATCCAAAGGGGTCGAGCTGGCCTTCGCCCTGCCGAAAACCATTGCCGGTGTCGACCACTTCGACGTCTACACCACCCGCCCGGACACCCTCATGGGCGTCACCTACGTATCCCTGGCGGCGGAGCATCCGATCGCCCAGGAGCTGGCGGAATCGAATCCGGAGCTCAAGGCGTTTATCGCCGAGTGCAAAAAACAGTCCCTGTCCGAGGCCGATATGGCCACCATGGACAAAAAAGGCATGGATACCGGCCTCAAGGCCATCCACCCGCTTACCGGCGAAGAAGTGCCCGTGTGGGTCGCCAACTACGTGCTGATGGATTACGGCTCCGGCGCCGTGATGGCGGTACCCGCCCACGACCAGCGCGACTGGGAATTTGCCAAAAAATACGACCTGCCGATCAAGCAGGTGATCGCCCCCACCGGCGATGAATCCATCGATCTGGAGAAAGAAGCCTTCACCGAAAAAGGCGTGCTGGTGAATTCCGGTGGTTTCGACGGCCTCGACTTCGACGCCGCCTTCAATGCCATCGCCGACGGTTTAGAGGCCGCCGGCAAAGGCCGCGTCACCACCAATTACCGCCTGCGCGACTGGGGTGTATCACGCCAGCGCTACTGGGGCGCCCCCATCCCCATGTTCAACCTGGCAGACGGCGGCGAAATTCCGGTACCGGCGGAAAAACTGCCGATCCTGCTGCCGGAAGACGTCACCCTGGACGGCACCACCTCCCCGATCAAGGCGGACCCCGAGTGGCGCAAAGACGAACACAACGGCGAAGCGGTCGAGCGTGAGACCGACACCTTCGACACCTTCATGGAGTCCAGCTGGTACTACGCCCGCTACACCTGCCCCGACTTCGAAGAAGGCATGCTCGACCCGGACCGCGCCAACTACTGGCTGCCGGTGGACCAGTACGTGGGCGGCATCGAACACGCCATCCTGCACCTGCTGTACGCGCGCTTCTTCCACAAACTGATGCGCGACGAAGGCCTGGTAAAAAGCGACGAGCCCTTCAAGCGCCTGCTGTGCCAGGGCATGGTACTGGCCGAATCCTTCTACAAAGAAGACAACGGCCACAAAACCTGGATCTCTCCTGCAGACGTCGACGTAGAGCGCGACGACAAGGGCAAGCCGATCAAAGCCATCGAGCGCGCCACCGGTGAAGAAGTCATCGCCGGCGGCGTAGTGAAAATGTCCAAGTCCAAGAACAACGGCATCGACCCCCACGCTGCGGTTGAGGAATACGGTGCCGACACCGTACGCCTGTTCACCATGTTCGCCGCCCCCCCCGAGCAAACCCTCGAATGGCACGACTCCGGCGTAGAAGGCGCCAGCCGCTTCCTGCGCAAACTGTGGAAAACCGTCCACGGCCATATCGAAGCCGGCGACGGCAGTGCGGCGATTGATACCAACGCGCTGTCCGACAAGCAACAACAGCTGCGCCGCAAAACCCACGAGACCATCCAGAAAGTCAGCGACGACTACGGCCGCCGCCAGACCTTCAACACCGCCGTTGCCGCGGTCATGGAACTGCTGAACGAAGTCACCAAAACCGCAGAGCGCGACTCCGCCAACGGCCTCGCCGTAGAACGCGAAGCCCTGCAGGCCGCCGTCATGCTCCTCGCCCCGGTCACCCCGCACATCAGCCACGAACTATGGAAAGCGCTGGGCAACAGCGGCGAACTGGTCGATGCTCCCTGGCCGAAAGTGGACGAGAAAGCCCTGGTCCGCTCCAGTATCACCCTGGTGGTACAGGTCAACGGCAAACTGCGCGCAAAACTCGAAGCACCCGCAGACGCCGACAAAGAAACCCTGGAAAAAATGGCGCTGGCAGACGAGAACGTACTGAAATTTACCGAAGGTAAAACCGTGCGCAAGGTGATTGTGGTACCAGGCAAGCTGGTCAACATCGTCGCCAACTAAATAGCCCGGATTGGTGGATGCGCTCCGCTTATCCACCCTACAAATTAAGGCCGCACCTCGACGTAGGGTGGATAAGCGCAGCGCATCCACCATTGCTCACGAAGTACAATGATCAGACGCGAAGGACGGGTGCCGGGTACAGGTTTTCAGGAGCGTCGCAAACGGGATGTTTGCGTCGCAGCGCCCAGGGATGGGTCTACCGCGGTCCTGAAAACCTGTACCCGGTGCCCGTCCGCCACAAGACAATAAACCACCGGACCGAGATGAAAAATACAGTGCTCCGCATAACCGCAATAATCCTGGCCATCGCAATCTCAGCCTGTGGCTGGCACCTCCGCGGCGCACCGAAAAACTTCCCCCCCGGAAGCAAGCTCTACATCACCACCGAAGACCCCAGAAGCGAACTCGCCGAAAGCATCACCCGCTTACTGCAAACCAGCGGCCTGCCTTTAGCAGAAGCCCCTAACGAAGCCGACTTCACCCTCACCATCCACAAAGAGATCGAACAGAAACGCACTGTCTCCGTGGATGCCCAGGGCCGCGCCTCCGAATACGAACTCATCACCAGCGCCGAGTACAGCGTGCGTGACAACACCGGCCGCGATCTCCTTACCATGGCCCGCGCCGACGTCTACCGCACCCTCGAATGGGACGACGCCGAAGTCGTCAGTAAAGGGGAAGAAGAGCGCCTGCAGCGGGAAGAAATGCGCCGCGAACTCATCGGGCGGATCATCGACCGCCTACGCCGTATCGAAATCAACACCCCCGTCCGCGACAGCCCGGCACTCCCCTGACATGCCACGTATCAACCCGCGTCAGCTCCCGCAGAACCTCCGCCAGGGGTTAGCCCCCATCTACGTCGTCACCGGCGACGAACCCCTGCTGGTACAGGAGTGCTGCGACAGCATCCGCGATACCGCGCGCAAACACGGCTTTAACGAGCGCGATCTGCTGCATGGCGAGCACAATTTCGACTGGGGCCAGCTGCTCTCCGCCGCCGGCAGCATGTCCCTGTTCGCCGATAAAAAAATCATCGAACTGCGCCTTCCCGGCGGCAAACCCGGCGACAAAGGCAGTAAAGCCCTGCAGGAATTCGCCAGCATGGCGAATGAGGAAACCCTGCTGTTATTAGTTCTGCCACGCCTAGACCGATCGCAGCTGAACAGCAAATGGGTAAAGGCGCTGGAGGCCAAGGGCGTACTGGTCCAGATCTGGCCGGTAGATGCCTCTGAAATGCCCCGCTGGATCCACCAGCGCCTGCGCGCAGCCAACCTCGACGCCGAACCGGAAGCCATCCAGATCCTGGCCGAGCGTGTGGAAGGCAACCTGCTCGCCGCCAGCCAGGAAATCGAAAAGCTGAAACTGCTGGCGCAGGACTCGGTGATCACCGCCGACACCATGAACAACGTCGTTGCCAGCTCCGCCCGCTACGACGTTTTCGGCCTCATCGACAAAGCACTGGCCGGTGATGCCGCCGGCGCGGTGCGCACACTTCAAGGCCTGCGCGCAGAAGGCGTAGAAGCCCCGGTAGTTCTCTGGGCCATCGCCCGGGAAATCCGCACGCTACTGGAAACCCAGCAGAAACTCGATCAGGGCCAGCCGATCAATCGACTGGTGCGAATCCAGAAACGCCAACCACTGGTCCAGGCCGCCTGCCAGCGCCTGCGCCCCCGCCATCTGGAAAACTTCCTGATGCGTGCTCGCGCTGTGGACAACGCGATCAAAGGCGGCAAAGAAATGGACCCCTGGGCAGGTCTGCTGGAGCTCACCCTAAATCTCTCTGGCAAACGCAGCATCTAATAATTCCTCCCTCGTAGAAGCCTGCGTGCAGGCAAACCGAACAATACTCCGGTCCGTTCGCCTGCAACCCGCCGCCTGCGCCTCTCACTTTGGCGCCGCAAGCCAAGTATTCCGGCATGTCCTGACATGCCTACCCCCTGTCAAGCCGCTAGGATATTCGTTAGCCACTCTCCAACGTCCACCGCTCCAGTCAGAGACCAGACATGACGAATAAAATAATGACGACCGACCTCGCCTCCACCCATCGGGTACGCAACCAGCCGGCGCCGCTACAGGGACACAATCTCTACGCCGGTGACATTGCGCTGATAGAGGCGGTGGCGCGCAACGGAGGACATTGGGGTGAAGCGGATCTGCAGCGGTACGGGGAGGTGTGTGGAAGACCGGAGTGGATCGAACGGGGTTTTCAGGCAAACCACCACAAACCGGAGTTTGAGCCCCACGATCGGGTGGGGAACCGTATCGACCAGGTGAACTACCACCCGGCCTACCATCAGCTGATGCAGCTGGCCAAAAGTGAGGCCCTGCACTCGTCGCCGTGGACGGAACCGAAGCCCGGCGCGCATGTAGTGCGTGCCGCCAAGTACTACCTGCACAGTCAGCTGGAGTCCGGCCACGGCTGCCCGATCACCATGACCTTTGCGGCGGTGCCCTCCATCAGCCTCGCTCCCGCACTGGCAAAAGAGTGGCTGCCAAAGATTACCGATCGCGATTACGATCCCAGCAATCGCCCCCACACCGAAAAGTCCGCACTCACCATAGGCATGGGGATGACAGAGAAACAGGGCGGGTCCGATGTGCGCGCCAACACCACCACCGCAACCCCGATTGGCGACGGCACCTACGAACTCCTCGGCCACAAATGGTTTACCTCCGCCCCCATGTGCGATGCCTTTCTGATGCTGGCGCAGACCGGCGCTGGGCTAAGCTGTTTTCTGGTTCCCCGCTGGCGCCCGGACGGAACCAAAAACCCGATTGAGGTACAGCGCCTGAAAAACAAGGCCGGCAACGTTTCCAATGCGTCGTCAGAAATCGAGCTTCGCGGCGCGCTCGGCTGGCTGGTGGGTGAGGAGGGCCGAGGTGTACCGGCCATTATCGAAATGGTCTCCACCACCCGTTTCGACTGCATGATCGGCTCCTCCGCTGGGCAGCGTCAGGCCACGCTACAGGCGATCTACCACGCGAGCCAACGCAGCGCCTTCGGCAAAACCCTGATCGAACAGCCACTGATGCAGAACGTCCTCGCAGATCTGCAACTGGAATTGGAGGGCTCCGTCGCCATGACCATGCGCATGGCGCAGGCCATGGATCATCCTGACGATGAGCAGCAGAAACTGCTGATGCGCCTCGGCACAGCGGTGGGAAAGTACTGGATCTGCAAGCGCACACCGCACCACGCTTACGAAGCCGCAGAGTGCCTCGGCGGTAATGGGGTGATCGAAAATTTCATTACCGCACGCTTGTACCGCGATGCCCCGATCAATGCGATCTGGGAAGGCTCGGGCAACATTCAGGCGCTGGACGTACTGCGTGCAGTAACCAAAACCCCCGCCGCATTGACCACCTGGATTGACGAGCTTGAAAAAAGCAAAGGCTGTGACCTGCGCTTTGACCGCGCGCTGACACGTTTACAAAGCCAGTTCGCGGACCTCGATCAGATGGAATACCGCGCGCGACATCTGGTAGATCAACTGGCTCTGACCATACAGAGCCACTTGCTGATACAAGCCGGGAACACCGCTGTGGCCGAGGGATTTATCGCTTCCAGGCTCGGCGCGCAGGGGGCACACAACACAGGTACCCTGCCGGTGGGCATCGATGTGAAAGCAGTAATCGAGCGCGGCAATCCACTGGTCGTGTGACACTCGCCTGTAGCAGCCTGCAAAGCAGACTCCTACACGTAACCGGTTAATTGGAATAACTTTTGAAGAACTGCTCCGCCGTGCGCCCACTGTGGCTGGCGCGGAGCATGGCAAACTGTTTGGCGGCGGTGTGGAGTTGGTCGCGGTCACCGTCAAACTCGGAAAAATACTGATCCACTATTTTCAAGTAGCTATCCCAGTCCGCAGGATAGAAACTCAGCCAGAGTCCGAAGCGGTCCGCCAGGGACAGGGTTTCTTCCACCACATCTCCGTGGTGAAGCTCGCCGTTCACGATTTTCGTCTGCTGGTTGTCCTGTGTACTTTCCGGGATCAGATGGCGTCGGTTGGATGTTGCGTACAACAGAACATTTTCGGGAGGCAGCTCCAGGGAACCGGCGAGAATGGTTTTGAGCGCTTTATAACGTTCATCACCTTTCTCAAATGAAAAGTCGTCGCAGAACAGGATAAAACGATACTTGCACACCTCGTCACTATCGAGGTAGTCGACAATTTCTGGCAGATCATCCAGATCCTGGAGATTGATCTCGATACAGCGCAACCCTTCGCTACCGAACCGGTTCAATAACGCCTTGATCAGACTGGATTTTCCCGTACCACGAGCACCCCACAAGAGTGTATGGTTAGCGGGCTCCCCTCGCAGGAACTTCTCGGTATTTTCCACCAGTTGCCGCTTTTGTTCGTCAATTCCCAATAACTGATCCAGGCGAACCGGATCCAGACGACGAACAGGCTTTAACACGCCTTGCTGAGCGCGCCAGATTGCCGCGATCTGTTGATCCCAATCAATTTTTTGCATACCGAACGGCTCCCGATTCGAAGCCGCAAAAAGTACACCGTCACACGCATGCAATCAATCGCCATACATCTGTGTCAGCTTTTCCGCTTGAATACGGCCTTCTTCATCACCCGCAACATCGGTTCATCAGAGCGGAAGATCAGCCCGTGAATTTCCGTGGCGTTCTGCCCCTGCAGCAGCTGTTGTAAGAATTGCACGATCTGCGCGGAAATTTCCTGTCCCGGCACCAGAACCGGTATCCCCGGGGGGTAGGGAACAATTTCGTCGGCGCAGGTGCGGCCAACCAGCTTTTTCTCCGCTGCCACACCATTGTCCATCAGCGGAAGTTCTTCGGTTTCAGCAAAATAGGCATCCGCTGGCAAACAGTTGAGATGGGTGAATTCCGGCAACTGCCGGGCTGTACCCACATGACTGCGCTTGCGCGGCTGGCGCGCCAGTTGCTTGAGAGCGTGAACCAGGCGCAGTAATTTGCTTTCAGTACTGCCGAGGGTCACCAGCACCGTTACGGTGTTGTAGGTCGTTTTTTCTACCTGAATCCCAAACTGATCAAACAGTTTGACCTGAATCTCCTTGCCGGAATAACCGCTACCCGATACGTCGATGGTGACCTTGGTGGGATCCAGGCGGATATTGTCTTTCGCCAACGGTGCCGGAACCAGATCCTCAAGGGTCAGTGCGCGGAATACACCGGTGGCATCCACCTCGCGACGCAGCGTAGCCACCATTTGCGCGCAGTGGCGCAAACGGCCATAGCCTTCCATCACCATCTGCTTACGGGCCACATCGAGACTCGCGATCATGGAGTACTGGGGGCTGGTGGACGCGTACATGTTCAGGTTTTCACGGAAACGGAACTCATCGAAATCCGGATCCTGCACGTGGATCATGCTGGCCTGGGAGAAGGCCGACAACATCTTGTGAGTGCTCTGGGTGACATAGTCGGCCCCGCACTCCAAGGCGGTTGGCCGCAATTCAGTATGAAAATATCCGTGTGCGTACCAGGCTTCGTCGATCAGCACCTTCACCCCTCGCTCGTGAGCGTAGTCAATGATCGGTTTGAGGTCGTAACGCAGGCCGTCGTAGGTACAGGAGGTAATCACCAGCAGCCCCGCATCCGGGTGTTCGTCCAGCGCCTTCTCGATATCTGCCCGACACACCGGGCCATAAATCCCGAATTGCGGGTGCAGGGTGGACTTGAGGTACACCGGCTCCACCCGGTTCATGACGATCGCATGGTGCACCGACTTGTGACAGGCCTGATCGACAATGATCTTGCCGCCACCACCGAGAATCTGCTGGATCACCACCTTATTCGCGGTTGAGGTGCCGTTGGTGAGAAAAAACGTCTGTTCGGCGCCGAACGCCTGGGCCGCAAGATCCTGTGCTTCCTGAATCACCGAATGGGGTTCAAGCAGACTGTCCAGCACCTGTACCGATACCGACAGATCGGTATTGAAAACGTGCTCACCCATAAAGCGGTAGAAGTCGCCCACCCAGGGGCTGTTTCGCAGACTGTCGCCGCCGGAGTGACCCGGGGTATGCCAGGCATCGCGGGCAGAGAAAACGTATTCTTTAAGCGTATCGGCAAAGGGGGTGGAAGCGCGGCGAGCAATAAATGCCTGCACCAGGCGGAACATATGGTTGAAGTTGCATTCGCGGCGGTCAAACAGCTCATCAAAACGCTTGCGCACGGACGCCGGGGCCCCCCCCTGATCATTAAGGAATGAATCCTGCGCCACCAGGAATACATTCAGCTGTGCACGCACCGCGTGCATACGATCCGCCAGCTGCTCGGCGGCCTTGAGCTCATCCGAAGCGCAGCCACCATCAATAATGAGTGCCTGTAACTGGTCTTCCTCCCGCAGGCATTTCTCCAGAGCACTGGTGGCCACCGATTCAAACCGCAGCCCATAAGGATTCTCGTGCTGTGCGGCGGTCGCGTTGAGCGCGCTGACCCAACTACTGCTCAGATCGCGGTCATTACTGACCAGCGCGACACGGCACTCCAGCGGCTGGCGCTGTTCACAGAGATTGCCCAGATCAGGCATTGTCAGTTCTACACCCATAACATTTCTTCTTATCTTTCAGCATAGGAGACAGATACTAAATGAGGCTGGCGCCGTTTAGGGGGGGACTGCGGAAATTGGCAATAAGCACCAGAAAGCGGGGGGGATACGAAATCAATGGTCGAAAAATGTGATCACATTAGAATTTTGCGCTCTGAACTTCCCCGTTAAACTGCAAACAATGCTGCACCCGCACGCGCTGTACCGGCGACAGGTCATTTAACGCAAAGTAGTCAAACGCGGAATGCTCAGACGACAGGGTGATATCGCCGTTACTGTTCCCCACGCCGTGGGTTTTCAGGTGCGCGCGAAAGATAAATACGTGGGAGTTGTATACCCGGTGGTAATAGACGCCACTCAGATAGTCGATGACGATCTCCCGGCCCAGCTCTTCCCGGCACTCCCGGTGCAGGGCCTCATGAATCGTCTCGCCCAGGTCCAGGGCGCCGCCAGGCAGGCCCCAACTTTTATCAGCGTAGGTGGCACGTAATTGCAGCACTTCCCCTGCTTCGTTGGTGATGACCGCGTGTGCACTCAGTTTGTAGGTATCGTCGAATCCCATCCGTGGACCTTCATCAGCATTCCAGGCACCATTGAAATCGGCGGAAGGTGGCGCCACCCGGCGCGCACACAGCAGACGCACCTCGGTGCCACTTAACTTCCCGTGCCCCGGGCCAGTTCAAAACCAATCCCCAGGGTCTGCACCGATTCATCGTAGTCGATCAGGCTCTCTCCGTAGCCGTTGAAGTATTTCACATAGCCACGTACCCGGCTGCCCATGGGAAAGCTCCAACGCAGTTCACCCGCCCCCTTGTTGTCGGAGCGCAGGTTGTTTCGCACCATGATGGAAATATTGTGGTCGCCCCGCTCTACCCCTCCAACAAATTCGAAGTGCCCCAGATAGAACTCCAGGTCTGGGTTGTCGTCGTCTTCCATGTCTTCCGGAATGCGGTACCAGGGCTTGACAGTGAAATAGACATCGTCCTTTTCAAACGCGAAGTTGGCGTAAATCCGATTCCAGCTGCGCGACAGCGGCTCACTTCGGCCATTGGACTGATGGTTGAATGCGATCTGATTGGCCACATTCTGGAACCCGAAAATGGTCCAATCGTTCAACCAGGTCATGATCAGCTCCGGCTCGTGATTGGTCTCGCGAAATGGCGCAGAATCGTCCGAGTTGTACGCCTGCCAGAACGAGCGGTTGGTATAGGCAAAGCTCATAAAAGATGCCTTGCCCAGAAAACCGCGCCAAACGGGCACCTGTACCGAGAGCTGGAACTGTACCTCGATGGAATCCAGGTCGACCTCGTGTTCTGTGTCGTAATCTTCCAGCCCGCCCTTGTTGGGTTTGGGATTGTAGGTAATCGGCAGAAGATAGTTGGTCTTATGGGACGCCAGAGTGAACGGGTTCTGCGCAGCATCGCGGATGGCCTGAGCGCGCTCGCTGACCAGTACATCCGCGGACTCCTGAGGGGACACCTCCGGGGTGGTGGCAAAAACCGGAGTTTCCTCCACCCGGCGCCCCTCGCGGATCACCGACAGTTCGCAGCGGATACGCATTTCTTCGAGCGTGATATTGGCGGGCGCAGTAAGTAACTGCTCACGTAAGCAGTTCTGCTGGCGCCGCTCTTCACTTTGTAGGGAATCATCGGTCTGCAGAATCTCGATTTCTTCGTAACCGGATTGCGCCTCGACCTCTTCCTCCGCGATGGTTTCTTGTGCACACACCGGCTCTGCGGTCAAAACCACAGCGGCGGCGAAACCATAGAGAAGGGGCCAGCGGGGGAAGGGAAGCAAAGATCGAACAGAAAACAACGAATGGTGCTCCTGAATAAACACGGAACGCCAGTTTACATGGTTTGGGAATCTAAAGTGTGCAGCCAGTCAGCTTGCGTCTGCGCGTAGTTCAGCTCAGGGACGCGAGCTCCGGCGACCACTCCAGATCGTGCAGGCGCACCTGCCAGAGACGGCCGGTACTACTAGGCCAGTCGTACCCCACCAGCAAGCCGCGGGGGTCTACAAAGCAGTGGGCATCGCGCTCGGCTTCATCGCCCTGGTAGGAAAATACGGTGATGTCGGAGCCCAGATCATGCACCCCCTGGATATTCGCATCACCCGCCATAACCTCAGCCCGGCGATGGCTCACCCGCGGCGACAGCAGCTTGCCCCGCTGGGACGGGTCGACAATGTCCGGGGCAACCACTTCACAGCCAAATTCCATATCGCACAGGCGCTGCAGCAGGGGCCCCATGAATATGCGCATCAGCGGAAACAGCAGCCGATTGCCGCCTTCCAGAACCATCTGTTGGGGGCCGTTGGGGCCGGTCCAGTCGGCCTCAATGGGGTCGCCCATGGCGGCGCTCCCGTTATTGGTAGGCGCCAGGCGGTAGTGGGCATTCACCTCATCGACTTCGTCTTTCCAGTTCACCAGGCATTCGGTCACCAGCCCCGCGTCCATCAACGCGCGGACTTCGATACCGTGCCCCTGCTCACCCACCAGCCTGCGGCTGATAAGCAGCTGCCGGCCCTGCTCATCGCGCCCCAGCTGCCACTCGTCCTGTACCGGCATGGTTCTGCCATCACAGCTGTACTGGTAGCGGCCCTGGGCAAGGTTAGCGGTCATTCGCATATAGTGTTCATCCATGATTTCGCGAGATATTTTCGGGGATAACCCGGGTACAAACGCACAAAATTGATGCATATTTTCTGCTCGTTCGCTGGAGAACTCGGATGTGCAGATACGACTTCAGCATCTTGTGGGAAACTTTCACGGTACCAGCGGAGTAAAACTCACCGGCACCTGCAAAAAGTATTGCACAGCCCCCCGAATTTGCTGCGCTTTCATGAAGTTTTTACGAATTTTTATGGAACTATTTTCACGGTAAATTCCGCGGATCATACGTGATAACCAGGCTCTATTGTGCGGAGGATGTGCGACGGGATTGTGCTCCGACACCCCCACCTGGTATATCCCGCGCGGGCATTAACGCTTTCAGGCATAATCACGGAATTGCTCATTCAATTTGGCAGCAAGCTTCAAGAATTAACACAAGGAGAAAGCCATCATGCTCGAATGGCTGAATACACACATCGCCTACTGGCACTGGCTGGTACTGGGACTATTGCTGGTAACCGCCGAGATCTTCGTTTCCGGCTTTATCCTGTTCTGGTTCGGTCTCGCCGCACTTTTTATGGGGGTATTACTGATGCTGGTGGGCATGCCGATTACCGCGCAGCTGCTGATCTGGGCGGGGCTGTCTATTGCACTGGTGTTTCTGTGGCAGAAATTTATCAAACCCAACTGGAAAGACCGCACTACTTCGGGCATGGCAATGGAAGCGCTGACCGGCCAAGTTGGTTCAGTGATCGACTCCAACATTGGCAAAGCCCGCGGACGCATGCGCTTCCCGGCACCCATTCTCGGCGAAGATGAGTGGATGTTTATGAGTACCAGTGAGATTGCGGTGGGCGAAAGGGTCAAAGTGATGAATATTTCCGGTAACACACTGGTAGTCAGCCCGCTCTGACCGAACGACTTTCAATCCAAACACACAGAATATTTTATTGGGGAAATGTAAATGGAAGGTTTATCTGTAGTCTTGGCACTGGTAGTGCTGGTGATTATCACCGTCGGCATGGGGGTACGTATCGTACCGCAGGGCTCCAAACACATCGTGCAACGGCTGGGCAAATACCACAGCACACTAAACCCGGGCATGAATGTCATCATCCCTTATGTGGACCAGGTACCCTACAAGGTGACTACCAAAGATATCGTGCTGGATATCCCCTCTCAGGAAGTCATCACTCAGGACAACGCCACGATCATTGCCAACGCCGTTGCCTATATCAACATCGTCTCGCCAGAAAAGGCGGTGTACGGTGTTGAAGACTACGAAATTGCGATTCAGAACCTGGTGCAGACTGCGCTGCGCTCCATCGTCGGTGAGATGTCCCTCGACGCTGCGCTCTCGTCCCGCGACCTGATCAAGGCCAAACTGAAGGAAGCCATTTCCGACGATATTGCCGACTGGGGAATCAATCTGAAAACCGTGGAGATTCAGGACATCAACCCCTCGGCTACCATGCAGAAAGCGATGGAAGAACAGGCCGCCGCTGAGCGCCAGCGCCGTGCCACGGTTACCCGTGCGGAAGGGGAAAAACAGGCCGCAATTCTGGAGGCAGATGGCCGCCTGGAAGCATCAAAGCGGGATGCCAAGGCTCAGGTAGTACTGGCGGATGCCAGCCGGGAAGCCATTGAGCGCGTCACTCAGGCCATTGGCGACAAGGAAATGCCGGTGATGTATCTGCTGGGGGAGCGCTATATCAATGCGCTGGAGGAACTCTCTACCTCCGCTAACGCCAAAAATATCCTGCTACCCGCAGATCTGCCCAATGCTGTAAAAGGGCTACTGAACCGATAGCGCTTATGGCAGCGCACCTGTGTTACAGGTAGCGCTGCCAGAACTCCGCCTGGCCAAACTCTTCATCGAGAGCGTAGGGTTTGAAACCCACCTTGCGATAGGCCGCCTGCGCCGGCAGGTTTTTCTCCAGCACTTCCAAGGTAATCTTGCCGCAACCGCGCGCCCTGGCCTCTGCCACCACTTTCTCGAACATCAGGGTGCAGATTCCCGCGCCGCGGGCGGACGGGCTCACAGTCACATCGTGAATATTCACTAGCGGCTGGCACATGAAGGTGGAGAAACCCATAAAACAGTTCACCAGCCCAACCGCCTTCCCCCCCTGATACGCCAGCACCGAAAACGCACCAGGAAAGGCCGCAAGACGCTCCAGCAGCGCGTCATGACAGATTTCCGGCAGTGGTTCACCGCCGCCACAGGGGTCCAGCGCATACTCATTCAACAACGCCAGAAGATCTGCGCCCTGTCTCGCGTCGCGGTAATCGGCAATTACCGTCTCAACCGTGTTATTCATATTCTCCCCAAACTCCGATTTCTGCTACTCAATGAGATTGATCAGCAGTCCGTGCGCGCGGCTTCCGCCCGCGCAACCAGCTCGCTCTGCGCCTGAAAAAAGCGGCGGTAATTACGCACCCGCGCCCGCTGGGCCAACAGCCAGCGCACTTTTTTCCGCCGTCGTGTCAACGCCGCATTGTGTTTATTGAAGCGGCGTGGGCGGCGAATACTGGTTCTGCGGAATCCCATAATCAATCTCTGCGAAAGGCATAGCGGGCGTTACACACCGTGAAAGGCGCAGGGTAACAGAAGGGGATCACCGGTGCAGACATTCCCGCCAGTATCCCCTCGCGAAAACCACAGGCATTCCACGCCTGTCCCAAACAGGATATTCTGCGCAGTCACTGCACACCAATGGAATGACAACCTTGTCCCAGCTCCAAGACCTGATAGAAAAAAACCGTTCCTGGTCGGAAACTACCCGCAAGGAAAAACCCGATTTCTTCCTCAAGCTCTCCGAACAACAAACACCGGAATACCTGTGGATTGGCTGTGCCGACAGCCGCGTACCCGCCAACCAGATCGTCGACCTGTTGCCGGGCGAGCTGTTCGTCCACCGCAATGTTGCCAATGTGGTGGTGCACTCGGACCTGAACTGTCTGTCAGTGATCCAGTTTGCAGTCGAAGTGCTCAAGGTCAAACACATCATGGTTGTGGGTCACTACGGCTGCGGCGGTGTCAAGGCAGCCCTGGAAGACACTCGTCTGGGGCTGATCGAAAGCTGGTTGCGCCATATCAAGGACGTGCGCGACAAACATCACACCCTGATCGAGTTGTTTAAAGAACAGGATCGTGTGGATCTGCTGTGTGAATTGAATGTCCTGGAGCAGGTGATTCACGTGTGCCAGACCACACCGGTGCGCGACGCCTGGGAGAATGGTCAAGAACTGTCTGTACATGGTTGGGTCTACGGCTTGTCCAATGGGCTGATCAATGACCTGAAGATCACCGTCGAGAACACCGGGCAGATCACCGATATGTATCACCGCGCACTCACCAGCATCGCCCAGAGAGGCAAGGAGTAACCCTTGCCCCGGGCACTGCCCACACCCGGTGCCGCCCCTCCCGGACCCCATGAAAACCCGGGAAATCACCGGCTAAATCATAGGTTCCTTAACTTTCCCCGCGTTTTTCCCTAAACTCCACAGCCTCCAAAATCGACCGCTCGACCTTTACGAATAACGCTGTTTCCGGGGTAATCATGTCCGACTTCCGTGTGTGGGAATGCCAGATCTGTGGCTGGATTTACGACGAAGCCAAAGGCTCGCCAGACGACGGTATTCCCCCTGGTACACGCTGGGAAGACATTCCCGACGACTGGGCCTGCCCGGAGTGTGGCGCCACCAAAGACGAATTCGAAATGCTCGCGGTGGTGGCCACTGCTCCGGGACACAAGCCACAGGCCAGCACCCAAAGTAAACAGGTAGCAGCCACAGCGGCACAGTCTACAGCAGTGCACTCTGCCGCAGGCCGTATCTGGGAATGCATGGTGTGCGGCTGGATTTACGACGAAGCCAAAGGGGCACCAGAGGAAGGCATCGCCCCCGGCACCCGCTGGGAAGATATTCCGGCCGACTGGACCTGCCCGGAATGCGGCGTCGGTAAAGAAGATTTCGATATGGTACTGGTAAGTCAGCCGGATGCCGAGGCCCCTGGAGAGCAACCCGCGGAACACATCCGCCCTGCGCTCGACGATACCCTGCCACTGGTGATCATCGGTACCGGTCTCGCGGGATACCATCTGGCCAGGGAGTTCCGCAAACTGGATCAGCGCACCCCATTGATACTGATCACCGGTGACGACGGTACCTTCTATTCAAAGCCTCTGCTGTCCGCCTCGCTCGCCCACGGGAAAACGCCGCAACAACTGGCCACCGCCACCGCGGAAGATATGGCGAAAGAACTGAACGCAGAAATTCTGGTGCACACCCATGTCACCAATCTGGACCGCAGCGCCAAACTGCTGACCCTGGTATCCGACAGTGGCGGCATAAGCGCCGAACTCGCTTACGGACGACTGGTATTTGCCACCGGTGCCAATTGCGCGCCGCTACCGCCCATTGAGGGCAATGGACTATCGCGCCTGTTCCGGGTAAACAGCCTGACCGATTACCACCGCTTCCGCACCGCGCTGGCCAACCGCAAGCGGGTACTGTTGATGGGCGCCGGCCTGATCGGTTGCGAGCTTGCCAACGACCTGATTCAGGCGGGCTACAACGTCGAGGTGGTGGACCCGCAGTCCTGGCCGCTGGCCAACCTGCTGCCGGAAGCCGCAGGGCGGGATATTCAGACATCTCTTGAAAACGCAGGAGTACACTTCCACTTTGGCCACAGCGTCAACAGGCTGCAGCAGCATGCCGGCGGAGTCCGCGCGGAACTGGCCGATGGCAACACCCTGGATGCGGACTTGGCCCTCGCCGCCCTTGGCCTCATACCAAATACCGGCCTCGCTGAAGCCGCGGGACTCGAGGTTCGTCGCGGCATTGTCACCAGTCGCCAGCTGCAGACCAACGATCCCGATATCTTTGCACTGGGGGATTGCGCGGAAGTCGACGGTCATAATCTCTTTTACGTCGCACCACTCACCCAGAGCGCGCGCGCACTGGCGCAGACGCTCAACGGTACTCCAACCCCGGTGCACTTTGGCTGCCTGCCGGTCGCGGTAAAAACTACCTTGCGCCCCACCGTAGTCTGCCCGCCCAGATCCGCGGAAGTGACGGGGGACTGGAAAGTCACCAGGCTGGACGACGGTATCGTCGCGGAGTACCTGGACGCCAGCGGCCAACTCCATGGTTTCGCCCTCACCGGCAGTGGTATCACCGAGCGCGACGTCCTCAGCCAGCGCTGCCAGCCCCTGATGGGCACAGAGGGCTGACCGGACGCCGTTCGCGATAAAGAAAGTCACGCAATGGCGGCGCTTTTCCCGTAGAATGGCCGCCAGCACAAATTTTGACCACAAATTGATCGAAGTATGACGGCACCTTCAAATTCCGCCCCCTCTTCCGTTAGCCCGGCATCCAGTCAGGATTCCCAGGCCGAGCGCGCCCGCGCCCTGCGCGACACCCTTGGCCAGTTCGCCACCGGGGTAACCGTTGTCACAACCCTGGACGCAGCCGGCCAGCCGGTGGGTATGACCGTCAACAGCTTCAACTCTGTATCCCTGGACCCGGCACTGATCCTGTGGAGCATCGACCGCGGATCCCTCAGCTACAGCGCTTTCACCGAATGTGAGCGCTTTGTGGTACACGTGCTGAAGGGTGACCAACAGCATGTTTCCAACCTGTTTGCCGGCCGCGGTGCCGACAAGTTCGGCCAGGTAAAATGGCACCGGGGCGCCGAAGGTATCCCGCAGCTGGACGATTGCGCCGCCCTGTTCCACTGCCGCCGCGCGCAGAATATCGCCGGTGGCGACCACACCATCCTGCTGGGCGAAGTACTGGAATTCTCCGCCGCCGGCGGCGAACCTCTGGTGTTTCACCGAGGCCGCTATCGCGCCCTTGCCGGCGAGTAAGGCCACTGGGCGCATGCCGGGCCACAAGGGCCCGGATTCTCGCAACCGGTCCGTTATTCCCCGGCTGCGTTATAACCCCACAGAAAAACCACACCAAATATTCTAAAAACTCCCCCCAAATTCCCGCCTCGCCGTTGTGACCCTGTCACCTCGTAGTCATACTTTTAAATCATCATTGGGAGACCTCCGCCACTGTGGACGTCGAAATGCGATCAGCCGACACCCTCTTCTGCTTTGCTCACCGGGGCTACCCCAAACGGGCCACGGAGAACACCCTGCAGGCCATCTCCCACGCACTGGAATTCGATATTGACGGTGTGGAAATCGACGTTTGGAATGTGGGCGGCGAGCTGATCGTCAAACACGACCGCCGCCTGGGCCGCCTGCTGGCGGGGCAGGAACTGCTGACGGATATGGCACCCAGTGCCCTGCGCAAAATGCTGCTACCCGGCGGCGAGCAGGTGCCTACCCTGCGGGAAGTACTGGAACTGATCGGCAACCACGTGCAGCTGAATATCGAATTGAAAGGCCCCAACTGCGCAGCACTCGCCGCCCGGGAGCTGGAATCCTACATCCGCGACAACGGCGTCAGCTACGAGCAGTACATCGTCTCGTCCTTTGACCATCGCCAGATCTACGAATGCCTGAAGCTGATCCCCCAGGTGCGCCGCGGCGTACTGATTGACGGCGTGCCGCTGGATCTTGCCGCCTGCGCGGAGCCCTTACAGGCCTACTCCATGCATCACAGCCTCAATTTTGTGTGCCCGGAAATCATTGCCGATGGCCACCGGCGGGGCCTGAAAAGCTATGTGTTCACGGTCAACCATCCGCATGACCTCGCCCTGGTAGCCGCCATGGGAGCGGACGGCGTGTTTACCGACGAGCCAAAGCTGATCATGGATTACAACGCCGCCAAAACCGCCGAAGTACTGGCGGAGCAGATCCAGCCGGCCGGGGGACTCAAAGCCGGCTGATTCTGGGCCCGATCTGTTCAGTGGCTAGTTGCGGCTGTCCAGCATCTCTAACAGCTGCCCGACACTGGGGCGGGTCTTGTAATCTTTGGAGACATGGGCCCACTCCACGACGCCCTCTTTATTCACAAGAAAGATTCCCGGTGCCGCGATTTTGTGGTGATCCCGCCCCGACCAGTCCTCAAGCACAATTCCGTAAGTTTTGTACTTTTCCACCGTCGCATCGTCGATCTGCACCACCACATCAAATGCCTCGTGGGCTTTCAGATCCGGGTCGGACAATACCGGGAAAGGAATCTCGTAGGTCGCCTTGGCCATGGCACCCGCATCCGGCTTATCCGCGCTGATCAGCACCGGCGTCACTCCGCGCTTTTCAAACTCTGGCCACGCCTCTGCCAGCTGACGGATCTGAACATTACAGTAAGGGCACCAGCCCCCTCTGTAGAAAATCACCAGTATCGGCGCCTTGTAGGCCACCAGGGAGCGCAGGGAAATCGCATCTCCCTTATGATCGCGCACGGTAAAATCCTCTGGCTTGGCCCCCGCCTTCAGCCCCACATCCCCGGTGCCAAGCGCCGCATCCTCGGTCACCGAGAGCTCCGGCAAGCGCTCAGGCAATTTGACGTCCTCCGCCTGCACTCCGGAAAAGATCCCGAGCAACAGTGAAAACAGACACAATACTCTTCTCATGACGACTCCTTTTTCTCAATTGCGAACTCGCTTTCAAATTACCATACTCTGAGCGACCGGCGTGGCGCATAATGAACATTTCACAAAACGGCAACTTGCCAATCCCGCCACCCAAACAGCGACGAAGCCACCCAAAGCCACAAGAAGTTACCCTATGAGCGAAGATCACCTGGAAAGCGTACTGGAACAGTCCTGCGAAGAGCGCTTTGAATATTTTCTGGACCTGGTGGGGGAAGAACGGGAAGTCTGGATATTGATCAACAGCGACGAGCACTTCCTCAAGCTGCACAGCGATGAGGATGGCGGCTTCGACTACCTCCCCGTGTGGCCGAGCGCCGAGTTTGCCGAAGCCTACAGCGCCAGTGACAGCGACCTGACGCCGAAAAGTATCCCTCTCCCCCAGTTCCTCAACCGCTGGTTGCCCGGCCTGAAAAAAGACCGTATCGAGGTAGGCATATTTCCCGGTGGAGATCACAGCGTATGGATCACCGAACCCGCAGACCTGGAGCAGGACCTGCGGGACGAGCTATCACGGTTTTGACATGTAACCCGGGCGCACTCAGTGCCCGTGGTTTTTCGCCTGAGTGTAAAGTTGATCCTTCAACCGCGCACGCTCGGTCTTCAGTGCCCGGAAATGGTGATCGTCCGTCGCCACCCCTCGCTCCTCCAGACCGCGAATGGTTTTATCCAGCTTGTGGTAATTATCGCGATCGGTCTTGAACTGGATACTGTCCTGAACAAGGTGACGGATACTGTCGGCGAGGTCGGGAAATTCGGTTTCCAGGGTGCGCATGGTCATGGGCAGAGGCTCCGATTAGTTAGTAAGCAGGAAGCTGGAGGTTCACTCCTGAATACTAGTGTCGAAGCGGTCCCCTCCACATTACTCGCCACGGACCAATATCCCCGCCATCAACGCATCCGCGCCGCCCCCTCCTGATTTTACCTTGTCATCAACCGTGTCCTGCACCAGGCGCGGGACTCGCTTTCCTCGACTGTCCCGCGTCTATAGTTACCTAAACGCCAGATACCTGAACACCCGCAGAGCTGACCAAGGCCCTTTGATAAGAGCCAATGATAAGGAGCTTTGAGAAAAACCTTTGAGAAGAACCTTCAATAAGTGCCCCTGTGAAGGACCATTAGATGACAGAGCCTCAAACCGAGAATAGCTACCGGACACAGCGCAAGCCGAGATCAGCGTTTGCCACCCGCGAAGCCTATCTTGAGCACGAACTGCAAGTCATGGCCCCGCGCCGCTGGGCCCCCAACTACCCATTCCGCGACTACCGTTTTGAGTGGGAAGACTGGATCCCCGCCATGGCCGCCACTATCGGCAAGGTAGTGATGGTGGCCGCTATTGTGGCGGCATTCGCCACACCGCTGGGGCTTTCCACCGAATTTATAACGGAGAATATCCGTTTCGAGATGCTGATCGCGGCAGTTCTGTTCGCCTTCTTTCTTTCCGGATTCCTGAACCCCACCGCCAACCTGCCCGGCACCCACGGGCCACTGATCCCCATGATTCCCCTTGTCGTCGCCTCCGGAGGGCACCCCATGGCACTGGGGATCATGATCGGAATACTGGGCTTTATCCTGGGTATCACCAAATGCGGGAGCCTGCTCACCCGACTGACCAGCAATGGGGTAGCTGGCGGCCTGCTGCTGTACCTCGGATTTATTGGCGTAACCAGCCAGGTGGGGCGCCTGTTTAGCTGGGCGGAAAGCTTCGACAAGGGCCATATCGCCTTCGTCGTACTGCTCGCCACCATAGTCATGTACGCCCTGCTCGAGCACTTCCGCAAACGCTGGCTGGCCATTCCGCTGGGGTGCCTGCTGGCGGGGCTGATAGCTTTTGCGCTAGGGGCACCCTTCGAATTCACCACCGAACCAGGCCTGCCGAACATGAACCCGGCATATTGGTGGGGGGAATCCACCGGCTGGCAGCTGGGTTTACCGGACCTGAAGGCGTTCCTGGCGGTCACCCCCTTCGCCATTCTCGCCGTCGCCATGTGGTCCCCGGACTTCCTCGGCCATCAGGTGTTCCAGCGACTCAACTACCCGAAAAACACCGACCGGGTAATCATGAATATTGACGACACCATGATCGGCGCCGCCTCCCGGCAAATTGTCGGCAGTGTCATGGGGGGCGCAAATATCACCTCCTCCTGGGGGACCTACATCGTGCCGGCGGCAATCGCCAAACGGCCAATTCCCGGCGGTGCCGTACTCACCGGTATCCTGTGTATTGCCACGGCAATACTCGGCTACCCCATGGATCTCGCGGTATGGCCACCGGTGTTAAGCATCGCGCTGATCGTTGGCGTGTTCCTACCACTGTTGGAAGCCGGCATGCAAATGACCCGCAAAGGCAAAACCACCGAATCCGCCGCCGTCGTCATTTTCTCCTCCGCCATCGTCAACCCGGTATTTGGCTGGTCATTGACGGTGCTGCTGGACAATCTGGGGCTGATCGGGTGTAAGGAACGCGGGCAGGAGCTTGGGCACACTGGCCGATGGATAATTCCCGGGATTGTTTTTGCTTTGCTGAGTGTTGTGATGTTGGCGATTGGGATGTTTCCGGGGGTGCCGGCGGTGGTGGGGGCGTTCAGAATGGAATAACCGTAACCGATCAGGTATCAATTGATACTGCGCAACAGCAGCCTGCAAATACTGGTAGGAGCCGCTATCGGCGCAGCCAAACATGCCAACAAGAAACTGAATTACCCTGCTCGAAGCGAAGCCGCCAGCGCCATCGCCCAGCTACTGGAGCACCACCCCCTCGCGAACGTGAGCGCGCAAGAAATGAAAGGCGCTATAGGTATGCGCAACGCCATTGTTCACGACTACTTCAACCTGGACTGGGAGCTAATCCAGGCCGTGCTGGAAGAACAGAAATACAAAAAGGTTGGTCTGTTTGTGGAGCATTGTTGCAAGCTGCTTGGCGACAGCACCGACTAACCCATACCAGCAGTGACGTCGGCCACAGCCACTGCACTAATATTCACAGTTGGCGCTATACCACAGTGATGGCAGGGTTTGACGCCAGCGAATCATTCAAGCCGCCGGCTTTACGGGCGCCCGAAAAAGGAGGCTTTTTTTCTCAATTTCTTCGTGAAATGCTTCTGGCAACAGGGCCCAGTCATGCACTTCAACCAGAATTGGGATTGTACTTTGACTCAGTGCCTCTTTAAGCGCCCCAAGGCCAGATAAGGGCGCAGAAAGATCACCTGGGTTGCGAAGCACTAGGTCCAGGTCACTACCTTCATGGGCCCCGCCGACCACCCGACTACCGAACGCCCAGACTTCAGCCTCCGGGACCTGCTCATCGAGAATACCCAACACGCCTTCCGCGTATCGCGGCAACAGATCAAGCTTGGGTGCCATCAGTCATCTCCGACAATACCTTGGCTAGCGCCCTGGCATCCTCAACATAACGCGGTAAGAGCACTAACGTTTCATTTGCGAATTGCTCGCCATAGTCGTGCGCCGTGGTGTTCCGGTTGGCGCGATACTCAAGCCAACGCTCGACCTCATCTATACTCAGCAAACCATGAGTCCCAGCGTTTCTCAGGACATCATTGAAAACCAGTCTATCGACTTGTCGCGGGCTCCCGGAAAATGCCTTCAACGCCTTTCGCAACAACTTTCCCGATGTTTCCAACGAAAGCTCAAAACTCTTGATGGCGGCATTACGAAACAGATCGTATTGAACACTGCCCGGCGATACCTTACCCAACTCTTCGAGCGCTACAGCCAGTGTATCCACCGTCCGGCACAGATGATCCACGTTTAGAGCCATTTTCCCTTCCAAAAGTCACTATAATCGCCTTCCGGCCGATTATAGTGCTTGCTCACTTGGTCACAACGAGTTCGTTCAAGCCGACTCACGGAATCATGACTCACAGGTCAAAGTCAACCTCACAACCCACTTCCTAAAACCTCCCCCCTTGCCGCTTCAAACAGGCGACTCAATTCGGCGCTCCCCCTCACCTTCTCCTTTATCCGCCGCACCGCCTGACTCACCGCACTGTAATGCACACCACCAAACACTGCGCCAATCTCTGGCAGCGTCATCCCCGCCAGATCCTGACAAAGCCACATCGCCACCGCCCGCGCCGGATTTGCGCCAGAGCGCCCAGGCGCCGAGCGCTTATAAAGGTCGTCAGCCTGCCGCTCAAAGACCGTTGCAACAGCCTCCACAATCGTCACATGCCCAACCGAAGTGCCGCCGTCACCGGCCACGCCGTTCACCTCGGGCGGTATCTCACCAAGCCGCGAGCGCATTTCTGCCTGAAACGCCTCACCACCAAGAAACGGCGACTGCCGCTGACGCTCGTAAAACGCCGCCACTTCCTCATCCACACCCTGCTCCACAAACTGCCGGTAGCCCTGGTACTTGTCCCGACGGCCCAACGCCGCGTAGGTAAAATCCCGATACAGCCAGTCTGGCGATTTGCAAAGATTGAGGAATGCGGGATAACTGGACCAGCGATACGCCTCCAATGAATCCACCAACGGCTGCCTGGTCTCAATCGGGTTGCGGTGGATATACCGGGTTAGTGGCAAGTGGTAACTATCGGCCTCCACCAAAATTGCCTTGTAGCGACCGCGAAACAGCGGGCCATCCCGCCCCTGCAGCCGATTAAAGCGCTGAGTATAAACACCATTGATATGGCGCATCGCGCGGCTCAGATTGCCGAGAGGTGTGTGAATAAGAAGATGGTAGTGGTTGCCCATCAAACAATAGGCGTGCACCTGAACCTGAAACCGCTGATGGGCTTCAGCAAGCGTATTGAGAAATGCGGAATAGCAATCCGCATTGAGAAAAATTTTCTGCCGGGCCAAGCCACGATTCATCACGTGGTACCAGGCTCCGGGGTATTCCAGTCGTAAAGGTCTGCTCATGTAAGGAGAGTAGACTGGAATACTGTTATGTCAAGATTTGACCCCTAAACCACTAAACTCAGCCCAGACAGTGTATTGAGAAACGCGGAATAGCAACCCGCATTGATAAAAGTTTTCTGCCGGGCCAGGCCACGGTTCATCACGTGGTACCAGGCTCCGGGGTATTCCAGTCGTAAAGGTCTGCTCATGTAAGGAGACAAGACTGGAATACTGTTGTGTCAAGATTTGACCCCTAAACTTTCCTTTGACCCCTAAACTTTCCGCCAGCAGCGCTGCTGGGTACACAAAACGGCCAACGTTCTGAATAAGCTGCCAAAAGCGAGCCAACCCAAAGCAAAGCGTTTCCTGCACGACATCTGGCAGGCAGAGACACGGGCAGATGCGGAGAGTGCCTTCGACACCTTCATCAAGACGTACGAGGCAAAATACCCGAAAGTCACTGAATGCTTGCTCAAGGATCACGAAGAGCTGATGAGCTTCTACGACTTCCCGGCGAAGCACTGGCAGAGCATCCGGACAACGAACCCAATTGAGTCAACGTTCGGAACAATACGGCGTCGCACTAAACGCTCGAAGGGCTGCCTATCAAGAGACGGAATGCTGCACATGTTGTTCAAACTGGGCATGTGCGCAGAAGGAAAATGGAGAAAGCTCCGGGGCTTTGACTACCTCGCGAAAGTCATTACCGGAGTGAAATTCAAAGATGGAGAAGAGGTGCCAGCCGCTGACCAGAGCGCTGCTTGATCAAGACCGCTGAACACCAGAATTGACAATAACTCTACCCCATGACCCCTACCCCCACAAACTCGCGGGCAAACAAAAAAGCCCCGCAAAAACTGCGGGGCTCTCTTCCACTAATTATTAAGGTAAGGGTTGACCCTTAGCCCTAACTGGTCACAAATTGACCATAGCCTCTACTAGGGAGCAGTAGTAGTGCACCCTTTAGGCATATGCTTTTGCAACGTGGTGCCAGCGCACGTCCAGCCGAATGAAGCATTACTAGCTGTAGGCGGTACAGGAGTGAAGGTTACGGTTTTGCTTTTAAGCTCACTTGATACTCCAGCAGAGTTAAAAGTAACAGTAATCACTCCTGTGCCGTCACCTACAGCCAAAGCAGAGTACTCACCAGTCGCAGCTAGGCTATCGGAGTCGAGAGGAGAACCACCGCTAGCAGGGTATGCACCCTCACTATTCCAGTACTCGACTATTGCGGTCTTGGCTGCAGCCGCAATAGACGGAGCTTCCGCTGCTTGGGCTCGCGCAGTGTAATCCTGGTATGCAGGCAGTGCTACTGCAGCCAGAATGCCAATGATCGCAACTACGATCATCAATTCAATAAGAGTAAAACCCTGTTGCTTTTTCATTGTAACCGTCTCCATACAGACTGTTGTTTTTGGACGAAATCCCGTGAGGAAGTCGACAATTACAATACCGGGTTTGTGGCAAAACGCGCAAGCGGCACCTCCCTCAGTTACTACGAAAGTTAAACCAAATCTCCAACAATCTGGTCGCAACGCAACCACAGCGAGCAAAACTTAACCACCACCTCTGTTATAGTGACACTTATTGTCAGCTAGTGGCTACTCACAAACCTATTAATTAATATAGTAGGCCCCAAAAGTCGATTGCTCATAAATTTCTTTAACTAGGCAGGTTAAGGCTGTGATCCAATTGTCTTTTCAGCAATTGGCGACTGCCAGTTAATTCGATATATTGAGGAGCAGGCGTACCCGTGCAATAAACCGCCAAACCTGCCCCAAAAATAGACATTGCGAATATATTTTAATGAGTAGCACCTCTCTCAGCGGACTGGCCAAGCGGCTGGTGATCGATAAGGCACTTGACGAGCCCACCGCTCAATCAGCGCTCACAGCGGCCAAACGGGAAGGCCAGAGTTTCGCCCAGCACGCGGTAGAAGCAAAACTGATTAAAAGTCGGGAGCTGGCCAGCATTGCCAGTCAGGCATTCGGCTCACCGCTTTTCGACCTGTCCAGCTATAATTTCGATCTACTGCCTAGGAACGTGGTTGACGAAAAGCTGATAACCAAGCACTTCGCCCTGCCGCTGTATAAGCGTGGCAACCGGCTTTTTGTGGCAGTGGCAGACCCCACCAACCTAGCGGGCTTGGATGAAATTAATTTCAACACCGGCCTCAATACCGATGCAGTGTTGGTCGAGACCGACAAGCTGGCGAAAGCGATTGAAAGCTACCTCGCCAATAGTGACGATGTTGGCGGTGGTCTCGAAGGGCTGGACGATGAAGATCTGGACTCCCTGGATGTGGAAGGCGGTGAACAAGCTCGCGATGATGAAAGCGATATAGGTGGCGATGAGGCGCCCGTCGTGCGCTTTGTCAACAAAGTCCTGCTCGATGCAATCCGTACCGGCGCTTCCGATATTCACTTTGAACCGTATGAGAAGACCTATCGCGTACGCATGCGTACCGATGGCGTGCTGCACGAGGTGGCGCGCCCCCCGATCCAGCTGGCTACCCGGATTTCCGCGCGCCTGAAAGTGATGTCGAAAATGGATATCTCCGAGCGGCGCGTGCCTCAGGACGGGCGCATCAAAATGAAGCTATCCAAAACCAAGGCCATCGATTTCCGGGTAAACAGCCTGCCCACCTTGTGGGGCGAGAAGATAGTACTGCGAATTCTGGACCCCTCTTCTGCCAAGCTGGGTATTGACGCCCTCGGTTATGAGGAAGAGCAGAAGAAAATTTATATGAATGCCTTGGCGCAACCTCAGGGCATGATTCTGGTGACCGGCCCAACGGGGTCCGGTAAAACGGTATCTCTTTACACTGGCCTCAATATCCTCAATACACCAGAGCGCAATATTTCAACTGCTGAAGACCCAGTGGAAATCAACCTGGAGGGAATCAACCAGGTTAACGTCTCCAATAAGGTAGGGCTGAACTTTGCCGAGGCCCTGCGCTCGTTCTTACGGCAGGATCCGGATATTGTAATGGTGGGGGAGATCCGGGACCTGGAAACCGCAGAGATTGCCATCAAGGCGGCTCAGACCGGCCACCTGGTTTTGTCTACCCTGCACACCAATTCCGCGCCGGAAACTCTCACCCGGTTGATGAACATGGGGGTTCCCACTTTCAATATCGCCACCTCGGTGAGCGTGATTATTGCCCAGCGCCTGGCACGGAGATTGTGTGGCGAATGTAAAAAGCCTGCACAGCTACCAGAAGATGTATTGAAGGAAGAAGGCTTTGATACAGTGACCATCCCTAAAAGTGAGTGGCAAATTTTTCAGCCGGTGGGCTGCGAGCACTGCTCCAAGGGCTACAAGGGGCGGGTCGGCGTGTATGAAGTGGTTCGCATCACTGATGGGATTTCGCGCATTATAATGGAGGGGGGAAACTCCATTCAAATTGCCGACCAGGCTCAGAAAGAAGGCTTCAACAACCTGCGTACATCTGCCTTACGCAAGGTAGTGATGGGGGTCACCAGCCTCGAAGAAGCCAACCGGGTTACCAACGACTAACCAGACACACGATAAAAAACCGGGATTAACACCATGGCCAAAGCCGCCACCGCAGTCGCTTATATCTATAAAGGCGTGGATGCCAAAGGTAATAAAGTTGAGGGGGAGGTCAACAGCACAACCCCCGCGTTAATCAAGGCCCAGTTGCGCCGACAGGGAATTATAGCCAACAGGGTACAGAAAAAGCCCCAACCTTTATTCGGAGGCAAGAAAAAGGTAAAGCCCGGCGACATTGCTATCTTCACTCGTCAGATGGCTACCATGATGAAGGCCGGCGTGCCTCTAGTGCAGAGTTTTGAGATTGTTGCTGATGGCCTGGATAACGAGGGGCTGAAGGATTTGATATTTAAGATCCGGGATGATGTTGCTTCCGGCACGGCCTTCGCCGACGCTCTGCGTAAGCATCCCCTCTATTTTGATGACTTATTCTGTAACCTTGTTGCCTCGGGCGAGCAGTCTGGCGCACTGGAAACCATGCTGGATCGTATTGCCACATATAAGGAGAAAACCGAGTCACTTAAGAAGAAAATCAAGAAAGCAATGACCTACCCCATTGCGGTTGTGGTCGTTGCGGCAATTGTAACAGCTGTACTATTGGTAAAAGTTGTACCACAGTTCGCTCAAACCTTCTCCAGTTTTGGCGCAGACCTCCCAGCATTCACTTTATTTGTGCTAGGGATCTCTGAATGGATGCAGGCAAATTGGCTCATCGCATTTATTTGTACAATAATTATCGTAGGCGGGACAATAGAAGCAAAAAAACGAAATAAAAATATCGCAAATGCTTTTGACAAGCTGATGCTGAGAATCCCCGTCTTAGGCCAGATTACTTACAACTCTATTGCCGCTCGCTTTGCGAGAACCCTATCTACTACGTTCGCGGCAGGTGTACCACTAATAGATGCCTTGAAATCTGTCGCGGGTGCCACCGGAAATGTTATTTATGAGGAGGCTACTCTAAAGATCCGCGACTCTGTAGCCACAGGTATTCCTTTGAATGGCGCTATGCGAGCTTCAGGGCTTTACCCAATCATGTTGGTACAGATGGCAGCAATTGGCGAAGAATCAGGTTCACTGGATGAAATGCTGGCAAAAGCTGCCGATTTCTATGAAGAGGCCGTAGATAATATGGTTGATAACCTTACAACCTTGCTAGAACCTATGATTATGGCTGTCTTGGGTGTTCTGGTCGGTGGTCTGCTCATTGCCATGTACCTACCCATCTTCCAACTAGGTCAAGTAGTCTAACGATTAGAATCTAAAATGACTGATTATTTCGTCTCCCACCCAGCGCTGCTAATAAGCAGCGCTTTTGTTTTTGGGCTGCTAGTCGGTAGTTTCCTAAACGTAGTCATCCACCGCCTCCCCATTATGATGGAGCGGGAGTACCAGCAGGATTTTTACGCTTACTTTGAAGAAATACCGACTGCAGAAGACAAAGTACTACTCGATCAGCCCTACAACCTGATCCTCCCCCACTCCCACTGCCCCGGCTGCAAGCAAGAGATCAAGCCCTGGCAGAACATCCCCATCATCAGTTATCTGCTGTTGCGCGGAAAGTGCAGTAACTGCGGGGTAGGGATTTCCAAACGCTACCCATTAGTTGAACTGGCCACTGGTATTCTTACTGCAGTGGTGGTCTGGCAACTCGGCTTTACCTGGCAGGCGCTGGCGGGGGTATTTTTTACCTGGGCGCTGGTGGCACTCACGGGGATTGATTTCGACAAGCAGCTGTTACCAGACAGCATCACCCTGCCCTTATTGTGGGCCGGGCTGCTGATCAATCTCTGGGATGTATTTGCCCCCCTGCAGGATGCGGTGATCGGGGCCATTGCCGGTTATCTTGCCCTGTGGAGTGTTTTCCAGGCATTTAAGCTGGTGACCGGCAAGGAGGGCATGGGCGCCGGAGATTTCAAGATTCTCGCGGCGATCGGCGCCTGGTTTGGCTGGCAGGTATTGCCGCTGGTGATTCTGTTGTCTGCGGCGGTTGGTGCACTGGCAGGCATTATCTGGACCCTCGTGTCCGGCCGCGACAAAAACCTACCAATCGCCTTCGGCCCCTACCTGGCCGGCGCAGCGTGGATTGCCATGCTGTGGGGTGAGCAGATTATGGGGTGGTATTTCCGCGTTTCCGGGCTGAGTGCTTAATCGGTTAGCGGCAGATGGAAGGGCTGCGGGTACAGGCAAATACTGGATGTTCACGGTGCGGTTAAACAGTTAATGTGACCCACATCAGTGATGTAGCGCTTTCAAAGCGTGAACGGGGTCAGCTTCCAAAATACGCAGCAGAGCCTTTGCTGGCCCTGTCGGATGGCGACGGCCCTGCTCCCAGTTTTCCAGTGTGCGCTTGCTGACACCAATCAGCAGCGCAAACTGGTTTTGTGACAACCCGATATTTTCACGAATACGTTTGACTTCGGGCTCAGGGTATTCAAATACCCGCGCCGGAGCTTTCTTGCCAGTGGCAATTTCATCCATTTCCTGAACACTGGCAAGCAGCTCGTCGAACATGGCTTTATTCATCAGACCACCTCTCTACAATTTTTTGCAGCGCTTTCAGTTGCTCTTTACTCAGATCTTCCTGCTGCCCTTTTGGGTAGGCGTACAACATACGTATCTGGTGAGCATCTACCACCCAGTAGTAGATCACGCGTATTCCGCCGCTTTTCCCTCGACCATCAAGTTTCCAACGTATTTTTCTTAAACCTCCAGAGCCCTGGATCAAACTCCCACTATCGGGGCGCCGAATCAAAGCTTCCTGCAAGGCTTTATAATCGGTATCGGTCATTAATGATTGAATGACCCGAGTAAAGATACTGGTTTCTATGAAGATCATCTGCTCTAATTATACGCCAATGGCGTACTTCTTGGTAGAAGCGGCACTAAACTTTGCTGATTACTATTCCCCCCTAAAAACTCCATTACACTATGACCAGTGTCCAGGAGGTGGTCGCCAGCTGTTGCGCAACAGGCTACACTTTACTGACGATACAGTCACCCTCCACGGCATGCTGAAATGACGATGCAAAATCCTCCGCACCCTGGCGAATTCATTCAGCTCACTTATATGGAGCCCTTTGGTGTTAGCTGTCGCTTTTTGGCGGCCAAGCTTGATGTTGCAGCCTCTACGTTGAACCGGGTACTAAAACGTCAAAGCGGTATCAGCTCGGAAATGGCACTTCGACTCTCCAAGGCCCTCGGTCGCTCACCGGAAAGCTGGCTGGCCATGCAGAATACATATGACCTGTGGCAAGCGAGGAAGCATATTCAGCTGAATAAGGTGCAAAAACTCGATCTGGGCGCGGCATGATTCAGGTCGATTTTCTCGTCGTGGGCCTTACCGGCGGTATCGGTAGCGGCAAGTCTGCCGCAGCGGCGCGCTTTCGCCACCACGGGGTGAACGTGGTGGATGCCGACCAGGCTGCGCGGGTCGTTGTGGAGCCGGGGCGGCCGGCGTTGGATGCCATTGCGGCGCACTTTGGCCGGGAAGTGATCTTGCCCCAGGGTGGGCTGGATCGAGCGGCCCTGCGCAAGCTGGTGTTTGATAATCCCGCGGAACGGCGCTGGCTGGAACAGTTGACTCATCCGCTGATTCGCAAGGAAATAATTTCCTCTCTCGAAATAAGCTTCGAAACCCATTCCGCGCCTTATGCGATTCTTGAATCCCCCCTGCTGCTGGAGACCGATCAGTCTGAGCTAGTCCAGCGTATTTGCGTAGTGGACATTCCGGAAGAAGTGCAGCTGACCCGCGCAAGCGCCCGGGATACCAGCTCCATAGATCAGATCCGAAAAATCATGGACGCGCAGATGCCCCGGGTAGAGCGGTGTGCAAGGGCGGACGATATTCTGGATAATAGCGGTCCACTTGAATCCCTGCATGCCCAGGTGGATGCGCTGCACCAGCAGTACCTCCAGCAGGCGGTTCCCCCTCAATAATTGCCGCAATAGCCGTTTTATGTCTGATAAACCCACTGTAGCCTGCCCCACCTGTAAAAAGCCCATGGAGTGGAGCCCAGCCAACCCCTACCGGCCATTTTGCTGCGAGCGCTGCAAACTGATTGACCTGGGCGAGTGGGCCAGTGAGGGGCACAAGATTCCGGGGCAGCCGGTGTTTGATGATGTGATGAGTGAGGATTTGGATCCTAGCAAGACGCGGCATTGATGCCACCTCATCGTCCCTGGCTTGATCCGGGATCCAGTGGTATCGGGGGACCTGATGAGCTGGATGCCGGATCTAGTCCGGCACGACGAGGGTTTCGGGCTCAGTTGGCTAACCAGAGTCTTGTTTTTAATCCAAGTCTTGAGGTCATTCCTGAGGTTACCGTACTGACGTTGCCTTCTGTATCCACAATTGCGATGGTGGGGGTCACTTGCAGGCCCCAGCTTGCACTTAGGGCACCGGCGGGGTCGTTGATGGTGTGGAATTTGAGGTTGTGTTTTTCCTGGTAATTGGCGACTTCGTCCGGAGTGCCGGACTGCAGGGCGATGGTGATGACCTGGTGTTCTGTGGACAGGTCGGATACCGCGGGTGAAACAACGCGGCAATACCCACACCAGGTCGCCCAGAAGTAGATAAGTACCGGGCCCTGCTCCACCATCTTCTGCAGGCTGATAAGTCGGCCATCGATATCCGGGGCCAGTAGCTCTGGCGCCTGGCCCTTGGGCATATTGCGGCTGTGATACCAGGATACAGCGGTCACGATCGCGGCGGCGAGCAGGATAAATTTGGTTAGCGACCAAAACGCACCACGCCACTTCACTTGCTGACCTCGCCCGCCAGTTCACCGCTCAGCGGCTCCAGAGCTACCACTTCGATCTCGTCTTGCCGATACCGCCATTGCAAATTGAATCCACAGAGCTTCATGCCGTACACCCGCTCGGGGTCCGGCTGCTGATAGGCCGGCTTCGGATCCTGACCGAGCACCTGCTGGATAAGTCGCGGCAGATCGGTCCCGAGCTGATCGCGATACTCTCTTGCCCGCCGCAGTATCGGCTCCGGAATATGCACGCCTATCATCGGTGGCGAGGCTTCGGCCAGCTCGCTGGTCGCCGCCGAGACACTATCGGCGTAGGGGATGTAGGGTTTGATATCCAGGATGGGTGTGCCATCCAGTAAATCAGCCCCGGCAACCACAAGCTCCACGGTAGGGTGCAGACGCACCTGAATCAGCCGCACCACAGACAGGCCGATATTGTTCGGCCGGAATGGCGAGCGGGTGGCGAAAACACCGACTTTTTTATTGCCTCCAAGACGTGGTGGGCGCACTTTCGGGGACCACTGTCCGGCAACCTTGTGAAATTGCCAGGTAAGCCAAAGGTGACTGTGCTGCTCCAGGCCGGCAACGGCTTCCGGGTCATTGTAGGGTGGCAATAATTCGATGGACGCGCGAGTGGCGTCCGCCAGCAGAGGCTGGCGGGGGATGCCGAACTTTTCGGTGAAACAGGAGTGGGTAGTGGCGATGGGAACAATGTTCATTCTATTTTGTACGTCATCCCGGACTTGATCCGGGATCCAGTGTGGGTGGTACGAAGCGGCCTCGGTGCCAACGCACTGGATGCCGGCATTCGCCGGTATGACACGCTGGAATAGGGAGCGCTAAATCCCCCCCATACACAGGTATTTGATTTCCAGGTAGTCGTCGATGCCGTACTTGGAACCTTCACGGCCGCTGCCGGATTCCTTGATACCGCCGAAGGGGGCCATTTCATTGGAAATGATGCCCTCATTAATTCCGACCATCCCATATTCCAGCCCTTCGGCAACGCGCCAGATGCGACCAATGTCTCTGGAATAAAAATAGGAGGCAAGACCGAACTCGGTGTCGTTAGCCATTTGAATGGCTTCCTGCTCGGTTTTAAATTTGAACAGCGGTGCCACCGGGCCAAAAATCTCTTCCTTGAACAGGCGCATGGTGTCATCCGCGTCGCCCAACACGGTGGGCATATAAAAACACTCGCCCATATCGCTGGGGCCACCGTCGTTCAGAGTTTTGGCGCCCTTGCTCACAGCATCTTCCACCAAGGCTTTAACATCTTCCACGGCACCGGGGTTGATCATGGGGCCGACGTCGGTGCCTTCCTCAGTGCCATTGCCCACTTTCAGCTGGCTGACAGCGGCGGAGAATTTTTTGGCAAATTCATCGTACACGCCTTCCTGCACCAGGATCCGATTGGCACAGACACAGGTTTGCCCCGCGTTGCGGTACTTGCAGATGATCGCGCCTTTGACGGCTTCGTCGATATCCGCATCATCAAACACGATAAACGGCGCGTTACCGCCTAATTCCATGGAAGTTTTCTTCATGGTCTCGGCACACTGGGCTTCCAGCTGTTTACCCACGGCGGTAGAGCCCGTAAAGGTAAATTTGCGCACCAGCGGATTAGATGTCATCTCACTACCGATTTCCCGGGAGCTTTTACCCACGACAACGTTGAACACACCTTTCGGGACCCCGGCTTTTTCCGCGAGCACCGCCAGCGCCAGTGCAGAGAGCGGCGTTTCCGATGCAGGCTTGGCGACAAAGGTACAACCTGCGGCCAGTGCCGGGGCAACCTTGCGCGCGATCATGGCGCTGGGGAAATTCCACGGGGTGATCGAAGCGGTCACTCCGACGGGTTGTTTGATAACAACAATGCGTTTGTCGTTCGATGGCGGCGCGATCACATCACCATAGGCGCGCTTGGCCTCTTCGGAAAACCACTCGAGATAGTTCGCACCATAGGTTATTTCGGTTTTGGCTTCCGCGAGCGGCTTGCCCTGCTCCGCGGTCAGAATGGCGGCAAGGTCATCGACGTGGTCAATAATCAGGTTGTACCAGTCGCGCAGTATTCTGGCCCGCTCTTTGACAGTCAGATCGCGCCAGGCGGGCCAGGCTGCGTTTGCGGCTTCAATGGCGCGACGGGTTTCCTCTGCGCCAAGACTGGCAATCGTGGCGAGGGTTTCACCGTTAGCGGGGTTGGTAACGTCGAGGGTGTTGCCGGAGTCGGCGTCCGTCCACTGGCCGTTAATGTAGGATTGTTTGCGTAGGAGATCGGGGTTTTTAAGGTTTATCACGTGGGGGTCCTTGTGCCTTTGGGTTTGCCTGCAAGCAGGCTCCTACGAGTAGATTGGTGGATGCGCTTCGCTTATCCACCCTACGGGTTCGGTAGTACGAGTTTTGTAGGGTGGATAAGCCGAAGGCGCATCCACCATTGAATTCCCGGCAAGTTTAGTCTTGCGCGGAATTCTTTGCCCTCACCTTACGGGTATTGCGGCGCCCCGGCGCCACTTCAACCGAATTTATTTTTTCTTCTTCACAAACTTCATCAGGCGACGCTTCTTGGCTTTCTGGCGGTCACTCAGTTTGTTTTTCTTGCCGGCATAGGGGTTATCACCGGTCCGGAACTCGATTTTCACTGGGGTACCGTGCAGATCCAGGGCCTTGCGGTAGGTTTTCTCCAGGTAGCGCACATAGTGATTGGGCACCTGCGAGGTCTGGTTGCCGTGAATCACGATCACCGGCGGGTTCTGGCCACCAGCGTGGGCATAACGCAGCTTGATACGGTGACCATTGACCAGTGGCGGTTGGTGCTCACTTACCGCCCACTGAAGAATACGCGTCAGATGGTTGGTGGAGAGTTTGTCGGTGGCAGACTGATAGGCAGCTTCAATGGACTGATACAGATTGCCCACACCAGTGCCGTGCAACGCGGAAATAAAGTGGATATCGGCAAAGTCCACAAAGCGCAGACGGCGCTCCAGTTCGGTTTTGACAAAGTCGCGGTGATCCGGGTCCAGGCCGTCCCACTTGTTCAGGGCCACAACCAGTGCGCGGCCGGACTGAATCACCGTGCCCATCAGGTGCAGATCCTGATCCACCAGCCCTTCACTGGCGTCGATCACCAGTACCACCACATTGGCGTCTTCCACCGCCTGCAGGGTTTTGACGATGGAGAACTTCTCCACGGATTCCTTGACGTTTTTACGCCGGCGAATCCCTGCGGTGTCAATGATGGTGTAGGGCTTTTCGTCGCGAGTGTAGTTGATATACACGCTATCCCGAGTGGTACCGGGCTGATCGAAGACGACGACGCGATCTTCGCCCAGCAGGCGGTTTACCAGGGTGGACTTGCCCACGTTGGGGCGGCCAACGATTCCGATCTTGATACCGGTAGCCTCTTCCGGCTGTTCTTCCTGCGCATTTTCCGGCAGGTCGTTGACCAGGCGCTCCATCAGGGAACGCACACCGCGCCCGTGGGTGGCGGTGGTTGGGAAAAGTTCACCAATACCCAGCTCGTAGAAAGGGGCCAGCGCAATATCCGGGTTCACCCCGTCTACCTTATTGGCCACGAGAATGGTGGGTTTGGAGCGGGTACGCAGCCGCTCGGCGATCATTTCGTCTGCAGGCGTCAGACCGGCGCGACAGTCCACCAGGAACAGGACAAAGTCCGCCTCTTCGATGGCCTGCATGGATTGCTGGGCCATGGCGGCATCAATGCCCTCTTCGCCACCGCTGATACCACCGGTGTCTACCAGGATCATCTTGTGGCCTTCGAACTCGGCCTCGCCATATTTACGGTCGCGGGTAAGACCGGCGTAGTTCGCCACAAGGGCGTCGCGGCTCTTGGTCAGGCGATTGAACAGGGTGGATTTACCCACATTGGGGCGCCCTACCAGGGCGATTACAGGCAACATAATTCAAATATACTCAAAAACTGGCGGGTTGTTTTGGGCCCGACCAGAAATACGAACGCCCGCGGAATGCGGGCGATTGTTTAAAACCGGTGTGGTTTTGTTGGTGGATGCGCCTTCGGCTTATCCCCCCTACGGTACAGTGCATTGCCGTAGGGTAGATAAGCGCAGCGCATCCACCATTGATTAGCGCTCCAGGCGGAGGGCGGCCAGCTCACCGTCGTCGGACAGGACAAACAGCAGGTCGCCATCGGCCAGCAGCGGAATCCGGATCGGGTCGCGATCGATGCGGGTGCGGCCCACGAAGCGACCCGTATTCGGGTCCAGGGCGTGCAGGTAGCCGTCCAGGTCGCCCACAACCACCACATCACCAAAATACGCGGGGCCACTCACTTCCCTGCGCAGCAGCTCACTGTTTGTCCACTGAATCTGTCCATTACCTACATTGTAGGCGTGGACACTGCCGTCGGCGCCGCTCAGGAATACCTGGCCGGCGCCCACCGCCACACCGTGGTTTGTGGAAGCATCACGGGCCCAGAGGCCACGGCCGTCTTCACGGGACAGTGCGACCACCCGGCCCTGATAGCTGGCAGCGAAAACCAGCTCACCGCGCACCAGCGGCGCACCGTCGATATCCACAACCCGCTCCAGTTCTGCAGAGCCTTGCGGAATGGCCACACGCTGTTCCCAGCGGGTCAGACCATCGGTGGCACTCAACGCAATCAATTTGCCATTATCCAGACCGGCAAATACGACGCCACCGGTAATGACCGGGCTGGAGGTACCACGCAGGGTCAATACCGGCAGTGCGGTATTGTGGCGCCAGCGCTGCTCGCCGGTGCTGGCATCCAGCCCCAGGAGCTTGCCGTCGACGGTCTGCACCACCACCATACCGGCACCAACGGCCGGGGTGGATACCACCTCGCCGCTTAGCTGGGTGTTCCAGCGCTGTTCACCCGTATTGAGGTCAAGAGCCACAATACGGCCGCGGAAATCCGCAACCACGGCAATACCGAGACCGACACCGACACCACCACCGATGGAGCGGTCAATATCAGTTTTCCACAGGCGCTTGCCGGTGGCGCGGTCCAGCGCGTACACATCACCGTCGCTATTGGCGGCGATAATCTTGCCGTCGATGATGCCGGGTTTCAGCATGGCGTAGCGAAGCGCATCGATATCACCAATATTGGTGGACCACACTTCGCGCAGCTTTACACTTTCCTGAATCTCGGTGAGCTCCACCGGGTCTGTGTCTTCCTTTTCATCATTGGAAGCACAGGCACTGATCATCGCGGCCAGGGCCACGGCAAGAAATCGGTTGAGTGTCTTGCCCGCCGCGAAGCGGTTACCGGTGTGCGTGCTTATCATTGCGCGTTGTTCTCCGTTTCTGCATTGTCTGAATCGTTGTCGGATTCAGACAGCGGCGCAGCTTCCTTGGTTTCATTGGATTGAGCATCATCTGTCTGGGAGTCACTTTGCGGTGCTTCACCCAGACTTTCGATCTTCAGGTCCAGTAGGCGGGAGTTGGCCGCCTGCTCCGGCAGAATTTGTGCGCGCGCTTCCTGGTAAGCCGTGCGAGCGGCGTCTTTATCACCCTGCTGCACCAGAATGTCACCGCGGGTTTCCGCGTACAGAGATGCGAATGCGGGCGGCACCTCACCTTCCAGCAGTTTCAATGCTTCTTTGGTTTCACCACGAGCGGCTTTCACGGCGGCAAGACGTCGCTTGGCCAGCAGCTTCAACGCCTCGTCATTGGTATTATCCAGCGCCCACTGCAGCTCCTTGGCTGCCGTTTCCAGATCATTTTCTCTCGCGGCCAGCGCCGCCAGCTCCAGAGAGGCCTGAGCGGCGTAGATCCGCTTGGCGTAATCATCTTTCAGTTCACGAGCGAGAGATTGAGCCGTGGTGAGCTGCTTGTTGTCCGGTTTGCCCTCATTGGCGGAAACAGCGTCTACAAAGCTCTGGTATACGTTGGAGGCCGCTTCAGCTTCGCTGCGCTCCTTGCCCTGCCACCACTGCCAGCCAAAGTATGACGCCAGCGCCAGTACAACACCGGTAACAATGCCGGTACCGTTTTCTTTCCACCAGCGCTTGATGGATTCGATCTGTTCTTCTTCTGTCAGATGGTCTGCCATTTGTTATTTGCCTTATTCCCGATACCAGGTCTTGAAATGTTGATCGTTGATTTTCTACGCGATGCGGAGTCAGCCCCGCTCGCGACGAATCAATTCTGTAAAAGCGCGGCCAGCTCGGAGACCGCCACGGTCTGCTGCTCTACTTCTGCACGCAGGGACTTCACCGTTACCTGCCCCGCAGCCGCTTCGTCTTCGCCGATGATCAGTGCGTAATCCGCATTGCTCTTGTCGGCCTTCTTCATCTGGCTTTTAAAGCTGCCCCCGCCACAGTGGGTCTGCAGGCGTAGCCAGGGCAGGTCACTGCGCAGCTGCTCCGCCGCGGCCAGGGCGGCTGATTGTACATCACCCACCGCCACCAGATAGGCATCTACCTGTTGATCCAGGGTGTCTGGCAGTACTTCCAGGGTTTCCAGTAACAGCACTAGGCGCTCCACACCGAGGCCGAAGCCGACTGCCGGGGTGGGTTTGCCGCCCATCTGTTCGACCAGGCCGTCGTAACGGCCGCCGGCACAGACGGTGCCCTGGGCGCCGAGGCTATCGGTCACCCATTCGAAAACGGTCTTGCCATAGTAGTCGAGACCGCGCACCAGGCGCGGATTTACTTCATAGGCTACGCCGGCGGCGTCCAAGAAGGCGCGCAGCTGGTCGAAATGCGCGCGGGATTCGTCGTCGAGGAAGTCCAACAGGCATGGCGCCTCTTCGAGCAGAGCCTGGGTATCCTGATTTTTGCTGTCGAGAATCCGCAGCGGATTCTTTTCCAGCCGGCGTTGACTGTCTTCGTCCAGCTGATCCTTGCGTGCTGACAGGTATTCCACCAGTGCATCGCGGAAGGCTGCGCGGCTTTCGCTGTTGCCGAGGGAGTTCAGCTGCAGGGTGACATGCTCGGATACGCCCAGCTGTTTCCACAGGCGCGCGGTCATCATCAGGATCTCGGCGTCGATATCCGGTCCTTCGATGCCGAACACCTCCACACCAAACTGGTGGAACTGGCGCAGGCGGCCTTTCTGCGGGCGCTCGTAGCGGAACATGGGGCCGAAGTACCAGAGGCGCTGGGGCTGGATCAGCAGGTTGTTCTGGATCGCCGCACGCACGGTACCCGCGGTACCTTCAGGGCGCAGGGTGACGCTGTCGCCGCTCTTGTCGTCGAAGGTATACATTTCCTTTTCGACAATATCGGTGGCTTCACCGACGGCGCGGGCGAACAGTTGCGTCGCTTCCAGGATCGGCGTGCGGATCTCGCTGTAGCCGTAGCGGGCGAAGAGTTCGCTGAGGGTGCTTTCCACGTATTGCCACACCGGGGACTGGGTGGGCAGCAGGTCGTTCATGCCGCGGATGGCGCGAAGTTGTTTCAACGGTGGTCCTTAATGTCTGTTCTGTCGTCATGCCGGCGCAGGCCGGTATCCAGTTTCGGAGCTGGATCCCGGATCGAGTCTGGGATGACGGGGTATCTAAATTACTCGGTGGTTTCCTTGGCGATGATGCTCGCTTCCTGGGCCTCTTTAGCGGCGGCCTTTTCGCGGATCAGTTTTTCCAGGTCTTCCACCAGGTTGTCATTTTTGAATTTGCGGTCCGGTTGGCCGTCCACATAAATCGCATGGCTCGGGGTGCCGCCGGCGAGGCCGATATCCGCCTCTTTGGCTTCACCCGGACCATTTACGATACAGCCGATCACCGCTACATCCAGCGGGGTGGTGATATCTTCCAGGCGGGTTTCCAGCTCGTTCATGGTTTTGACCACGTCAAAGTTCTGGCGCGAGCAGCTGGGGCAGGCAATAAAGTTGATGCCCTTGGTGCGCAGGCGCAGGCTCTTCAGCAGATCCCATCCCACCTTCACTTCTTCCACCGGATCCGCGGCAAGGGATACCCGCAGGGTATCGCCGATACCGTCCAGCAACAGGGCACCGAGGCCGATGGCTGACTTGACCGTACCGGAGCGCAGGCCGCCGGCTTCGGTGATACCCAGGTGCAGCGGCTGCTCAATCTGGGAGGCCAGTTTGCGGTAGGCCGCGGTGGCCATAAAAATATCCGAGGCCTTAACGCTTACCTTGAAGTCCTGGAAGTTCAGGCTGTCCAGAATATCGACGTGGCGCAGGGCGGATTCCACCAGCGCATCCGGGGTGGGCTCGCCGTATTTTTTCTGCAGGTCCTTTTCCAGGGAGCCGGCGTTCACACCGATGCGGATCGGGATATTCAGATCCCGCGCCTTGTCCACCACCGCGCGAATGCGCTTTTCGCGGCCGATATTGCCCGGATTAATGCGCAGGCAATCCACACCCAGATCAGCGACCCGCAGGGCGATGCGATAGTCAAAGTGGATGTCCGCCACCAGCGGCACGGCTACCTGCTTTTTGATCTCGCCGAAGGCTTCCGCGGCCTCCATGGACGGAACCGACACTCGTACGATATCCGCGCCCGCCTTCTCCAGTCGCTGGATCTGGGCCACGGTAGCGGCCACATCGCAGGTCTCGGTGTTGGTCATGCTCTGTACGGAGATGGGCGCACCACCGCCGACCGGCACATTGCCCACCATGATCTGGCGTGACACGCGGCGAACTATGGGTGACTCGAACTGCATAACAGAACCTGCGTTGGCTTTAAGCGGGTATGGGTGACGGTAAAAAAACGGGGAGATTATAGATAGATTGGGCGCAAACCTACAGGCCACCTCATAGAATCTACTGCGCGAGTGCCTGGCGGCGCTAGGCGGTGCTGGTGCGCCAGCCCGGTCAAATGCTCATGTATTAACCATACACTCCGCTTTCTGCGCTCCGGCGGGCACCAGCAGGCACCCGCTCGCTACGATTCTAAGAGGTCGCCGCACGACCAAGCCGACTTAGCTTCATCCGCCCACAATAAGCTTGCGGGTGCGGCGATTGCCCAGCGGAGCACTGTCCACCACTTCACCGGCATAGCTGACAGTGGTGGCGGCGGCATTGCCCAGCATCAGATTGAACGGTGCCTCACCAGTCAACTCCACGGTAGATCCGGCGGGCTGTAGCTTGGCCAGCAATTTGTTACCTGCGGCATCGGTCACTTCCACCCAGGATTCTTCGCTGAAGGTCAACGACAAGGGAGCCCCCTCTTCCACGCTCGTCGCAATATCCGAGGGTGCTTCCGCGACCGCAGTCACCGCTGGTGCCGGGGTCACGGCGGATTCGACATCGTCAATCGACTCCACTGTCGCTCCAACAGCGACCGCGGGAGCGCCCTGGGCACTATACAACTCGATATCCGCCGGCACTGGATCAACTGCGCTTTCTTCAGGTGCGATTCCCGCTATCTCGCCCCCCATCCGCTCTGGATCGGCTGCGCCGAAGGTATCGAACTCGGACTCCACTGCATCCTTCGATGCCGGGGCCACCTCTGTGGTAAAACGCCCCGCGGGGGTCGCCTCAGCCATCGCGGGGTCTACCGCCGGCGCAACATTTGCACCTTGCACACCGAACCACCAATATCCGCCAGCCGCTGCCATGGCGAGCACCAAAACCGCAGGAGCGAATAGCGACCCGCCTTCACTTGGCTGTCCACCACGAGGCATGGCGGCACCGCGGGGCATTTCTGGAACGTGCACCGCAGACTCGACCGGTACCTGTTGCGCAAACGTTTCCAGTACCGGGGCGGCGTCCAGCCCCAACTCTTTGCAAGTATTGCGGATATAGCCGCGCACATAAGTGGCGCCGGCAAGCCGCTCAAAATCGTCCCGCTCCAGTGCCTCCAGCTTGTCTGCGGTCATACACAGGCGGCGCGCCAGCTCGTCCACACCCAGGCCTGCCTGCTCACGGGCGTGGCGCAACTGGCCACCGACGGAAACGGGGTTAGCGGCCGCTGCGGCCGGCTCAGAAACGGGATTATTGCTGCTCATTTTCGGCCATCATCTGTTGATACTTCAGCGTTTCCGCTGAATAGGGAAAGAGGTTTTTCAACGCGAGGGCGTAACTTCTTTCCTTGTCACGATTACCAAAGATTTTTTCAATACGAATACCGAGCCACAGGGATTGGGGCACCTGCCGGTTCTTTTCGGTAAAGCGGTCCAGATACTGCTTGGCCTGGGTGTAGTCCTGCTTTTCAAACTTGAGCTCTGCCAGCTCCAGCAGCGCCACCGGCAGGCCGGGGCTCAGGGCCAACGCCTTGGTGAATGCCTGCTCGGCACTATCCAGCTCATGCAATCGAAGCTCCGCACGGCCGAGGTTGGCCAGTGCATAGGAGCGGCGATTGTAGGTGAGATCTTCAGAGGCCGTCTTGAACTGATCTCTGGCATCCCGATAACGCTCCTGCTGATACAGAAATACCCCGTAGTTCACCCGGGCCATGGAAAAATTACGGTCGTAGCGCAATGCTTTTTCAAAGTGGGATTCGGCCACTTTCAGCTCACCATCGGCCTGGTACAGCAATGCCAGCCCGTGATGGGCCTGAGGGTCGCGCTTGCCCAGCTTGAGAGCTTCCTGGAAATGATGACGGGCCATCTCGCGGTTATCGCTGCCACTTTGCAAGTAGCGCAGTCCGAGCTGGATGTGAGTCTCACGGGCCTTGTCGAGGTCGATCTGTTTGCCACCGGGGCCGGTGGCCACACAGCCGCCCAGCAGCAGGGTGATCAGTAATCCGGCAAGGAGCGCCGGATTGGAAATTCTTGCTAACACTAGCCTCACCTTATGGTTATGGGGTGCGTACAACCTCGCACGCCAAATCCATTCGGCAATGCCCAGAAGCGATCAAAGCCGTTATGCCTGGCCCACAATCCTCACCGGGCGCTCGGCGTTGCGATAACGCTCGGAGCGGCGGGTGCGGTCGTTCACCTGGCCGGCCAGCTGACCACAGGCCGCAGCGATATCGTCGCCTCGGGTGGTACGCACGGTTACGGTATAGCCTTTGTCCAACAAAATCTGTTGAAAACGTCGCAAAGCGTTGTTGCTGACCCGCTGATAATCGGACAGCTCGAACGGGTTGAAGGGTATCAGATTTATCTTTACCGGCACATCACGCAGCAACTCTGCCAGCTGCTCCGCATGTTCCGGGCGGTCGTTCACCTCCCGGATCATGGTGTACTCGATGGTCATCTTGCGGTGATTATCCGGCATATTCTCGATGTAGCGCTTGGCGCTGTCGAGCAGCATGGCGATGGGGTACTTCTTGTTGATCGGCACCAGCACGTTGCGCAGCTCGTCGTTGGGTGCGTGCAGGGAAATCGCCAGGCTGACATCGGTCACTTCCGCCAGGCGATCCAGAGCCGGTACCACACCGGAGGTGCTCAAGGTGACCCGACGCTTGGAGATACCGTAGGCATTGTCTTCCATCATCAGGTTCATGGCATCGACCACATTGTCGAAGTTGAGCAGGGGCTCACCCATGCCCATCATCACCACATTGGTCACCTTGCGCGGGCCGTTTGGTTGCAGCTGACCAAAAGATTTACACGCGATCCACACCTGGCCAATGATCTCGGCCGCGGTCAGGTCGCGGTTGAAGCCCTGCTTGCCGGTGGCACAGAAGCTGCAGTCCAGGGAACAACCCACCTGGGAGGAGACACATAAAGTGCCGCGGTCACCATCGGGGATATAGACGGTCTCGATCACATTACCGCCGGCGACTTCGATGAGCCATTTGCGGGTGCCGTCGGCGGAATCCATCTGTTTGAGGACTTTGGGGGCGCGGACTTCGGCGATCTCGGACAGTTTGGCACGCATGACCTTACTGACGTTGGTCATCTGCTCAAAATCGTCCACGCCATTCTGGTGAATCCACTTCAGGACCTGTACCGCGCGAAAGCGTTTCTCGCCCAAACCGGCAAAGAAGTCCGCGAGCTTGTCTACGGAAAGCCCCAGCAGGTTAACTTTCTCGGTCTGTACAACTGTCTGTACTTCGGTCATGGATTCACCTTGCACCGGCAGCGGTGCGGAAATTCAAAAACTTCGTCATGCCGGACTTGATCCGGCATCCAGTGTCTGGATCCCGGGTCAAGCCCGGGATGACGATTGCGGCGCTGATTAGCGTGCGCAGATTTCTTCGGCAGAGAAGAAGTAGCTTACTTCGCGCTCGGCGGAAGCCGCGGAGTCGGAACCGTGTACCGCGTTGGCATCGATGCTGTCAGCAAAGTCTGCACGGATGGTGCCAGCGTCGGCTTCTTTCGGGTTGGTGGCGCCCATCAGGTCGCGGTTGGCCAGAATGGCGTTCTCGCCTTCCAGAACCTGTACAACAACCGGGCCAGAGGTCATGAATTCAACCAGGTCTTTGAAGAAAGGACGCTCTTTGTGCTCGGCATAGAAACCTTCCGCTTTCTCCTGAGACAGCTGAACCATCTTCATGGCGACAATGCGCAGGCCCGCTTTCTCGAAGCGGCTCTCGATTTCACCGATAACATTCTTGGCTACGGCGTCCGGCTTGATGATGGACAGGGTACGTTCCACGGCCATGATTTTCTCCATTTCTAGGTTTTGCAAAAAATTTGTCTTAAGACAGATACGAAAAGAGCAACTCACGTTGCTCTTCCCTGAATTCTCTCACCGCGCAAACTGTCGATTAATTAACCAATCCGGGTTCGCGGAGCGCGGATTATACGCGTTGATTGATGAAGTTTGTACTGTTTGATTTGGTGGATGCGCTGCGCTTATCCACCCTACGGAATACGGTTGTCTTCCGTCATCCCGGGCCTGACCCGGGATCCTGAGAACAGAGCTCCGTAGCGCTGGATGCCGGATCGAGTCCGGCATGACGGGCTTTATTCGCTTTCTTCGATCCACGCGGCCTGAATGGCCTCCAGAATCTTCTCGCCGCAGCGGTCCGGATCGTCGTCGAATTCCGGCAGATCCATCACCCACTTGCGCAGGTCGACGAAGTTGACCGTCAACGGATCCTTGTCCGGGTAGGTATCGCTGAGTTCGATGGCGATATCGTGAATGTCTGTCCATTTCATACCGGCAGAGCCCTCAGTGTTTTTCGGAAACCTGATTGATGGTGTACTTGGGAATTTCGACCACCAGGTCTTCTTTATCCACAATCGCCTGACAGGACAGACGGGATTCCGGCTCCAGACCCCAGGCCTTGTCCAGCAGATCCTCTTCCAGCTCGTCCGGCTCGCCCAGAGAATCAAAGCCCTCGCGCACGATCACATGGCAGGTGGTGCAGGCGCAGGCCTTTTCACAGGCATGCTCGATGTCCACGCCATTTTTCAATGCAGCGTCGCACACGCTGATGCCCGGCTCCACTTCAATAACCTTGCCATCGGGACACAGCTCTTCGTGGGGTAGGAATACGATTTTCGGCATAACTTATTTCTCTATTAATCGCGACCGCCCTCAGGGCTTGTCGAATTCATCCAGACTGTGGCCCTGCATGGCGCGTTTGATGGAAGCATCCATACGGCGCGCGGCGAAGGGCTCGGAAAGTGCATTCAGCTCGTCAATGCGGGAGCGAATCTCTTCCGCAGTGCCGCCGTTATGGGCCAGGCGCAAGGCTTCCATGGCGCGCTCCAACTCTGCCAGCTCACTTTCGCTCAACAGCTCCGCACCATTTTCCTGCAGGGCGACAAGCATCGCCTCCAGGGTACGCTCGGCTTCCACCTGGGCCTCACGCTGGGCGCGCACGGCAATATCTTCCTCGGCGTTGGCGTAGGAGTCCTGCAACATGCGGGTGATATCGGAGTCCTCAAGGCCGTAAGACGGCTTGACGGTGATTTCCGCCTGCACGCCGCTGCTCTTTTCCATGGCGGTTACGGACAGCAAACCGTCCGCATCCACCTGGTAGGTTACGCGGATATGCGCCGCGCCGGCCACCATGGGCGGGATGCCGCGAAGCTCGAAACGGGCCAACGAGCGGCAGTCACTCACCAGCTCGCGCTCGCCCTGCACTACGTGAATGGCCATGGCAGTCTGGCCGTCTTTGAAGGTGGTGAATTCCTGGGCCTTGGCCACGGGGATGGTGGTGTTACGGTGGATTAATTTTTCCGTGAGGCCACCCATGGTCTCGATACCCAGGGACAGCGGGATAACATCGAGCAACAACAGGTCTTCGCGGGACTTGTTGCCCACAAGTACGTCCGCCTGAATCGCCGCGCCGATGGCGACCACCTGATCCGGGTCGATATCCGCATGGGGCTCGCGACCGAAAAATTCCTGCACTTTCTCCCGCACGCGCAGGGTGCGGGTAGAGCCGCCCACCAGAACCACTTCTTCCACGTCGTCCGCGGTGAGATCCGCATCGCGCAAGGCACGCTTGCAGGCGCGCAGGGTTTTAGTGATCAGCGGATCCAGCAGCTCGGCCAGCTTGGCGCGATGCAGTTGCGCGGACCAGTCACCGTATGCGACCGCCACCGAGGTCTCGGCGGCCAGTGCCTCTTTGGCGGCGCAGGCGGCATTCAGCAGTTTGCGCTGGGTGCCGGCGTCGAGGTCGGTACCGAGCCCCGCTTCCGCCGCCATCCACTCGGCCACGGCGCGGTCGAAATCATCACCGCCGAGGGCGCTGTCGCCGCCGGTAGACAGAACCTCAAATACGCCCTTGGACAGGCGCAGAATGGAAATATCGAAGGTGCCGCCGCCGAGGTCGTAAACGGCGATGGTTTTGTCGTCTACATCGCTGCCGTCGTCGGCCTTGTCGAGCCCGTAGGCCACGGCGGCAGCGGTGGGTTCGTTTAACAGGCGCAGTACTTTCAGCCCCGCCAGTTTGGCGGCATCTTTGGTGGCCTGGCGCTGGGCGTCATCAAAATACGCAGGCACGGTGATCACTGCACCGTCCAGCGGGCCGCCCAGGGATTGCGCACCGCGCTCGGCGAGAACCTTGAGGATTTCCGCGGATACCTGAACCGGGTTCACCGCACCGGCTACCGTTTCGATGGACGGCATGCCGGAATTGTCTTCGCTGAATTTGTACGGCAACTGCTCGCCGAAGTGTTTGATATCGGCGATGCCACGCCCCATCAGACGCTTGATGGAAATAAGGGTGTTGTAAGGATCTTCACCGGCGGCGGCGCGAGCGCCGTAGCCCACTTCCACCCCCTGCTCGGTGTAACGCACCGCAGAGGGCAGAATGGCTTGGCCATCTTCCGCGGGCAGCGCTTCCGCAGAGCCACTGCGCACCGTTGCCACCAGGGAATTAGTGGTGCCGAGGTCGATGCCTACGGCGCGCTTGCGCTCGTGGGGTTCGGGGGTCTGGCCGGGTTCGGAGATCTGCAGTAAAGCCATAAGTCAGTCTTAATCCAATAAATCTTCTTCGAGCTCTTCAATCTGGCGCTGCAGCTTGGCGAGAAACTGCAGTTTCAGGAGCGCGCTTTTCGCATCTTCCAGCGCACTATGTTCTAAAGCCTGCGCGAACGCCTGCTCCTGCACCTTGAACAACTGCGCGGTTTCGCTCGCGAGGTCTTCGAGTTCCGCTTCCGGGTCAGAGGCTTCGCGCACCTCCTCCAAACGCTCGCGCAAAATCATCTGCTGCATCAGGAATTCGCCGTCGGCAGTGGTCTGCTCCGGATTGATTTCCACACCGGCCAGCTTCAACAGGTAAGCGGCGCGCGCCACCGGGTCTTTCAGCGTATTATTCGCCTCATTGATCTGCGCCGCGTATTGCATCGCAAGCATCTGCTCGCGCTCGGACTTTGCCGCAAAGCGATCCGGGTGAAACTCCTGCTGCAGTTCGCGATAGCGCTGTGCCAGCGCCTGACGATCGATCGAATAAGAGACCGGAAGACCAAAAATTTCAAAGTGATTTTGTTGCATAGTTATCACTGCGAAAGCTTCGCTACAGAAAGTGCCACCAGATAACAAAAAGGCCGGCATGCAGTCGCGCACCCGGCCTTGTTGCTGCTGCGCTCGAGCCTTATACGTGAAAGCTCTCGCCGCAACCGCACTCATTCTTGACGTTGGGGTTTTTGAAGGCGAAACCCTCGTTCAACCCCTCTTTGACAAAGTCCAGCTCGGTGCCGTCGAGATAAGCGAGACTCTTCGGGTCGACGATCAGCTTCACATCACCGGCATCGAACACCTGGTCCTCCGCCTCGGCCTGGTCTACGAACTCAAGCACGTACGCCATACCAGAGCAGCCGGCGGTTTTTACACCCACACGAATACCAATACCTTTACCGCGACTGGCCAGCTGTTTGGCAACGTGTGCCCGGGCCGCTTCGGTCATGGTAATTGCCATCGGAGCTACTCCTTACTTCTCTGTCTATTCAGTGCTGGCGCTTAGCCCGCAGCCTGTTCTGCTGCTTCACTGCTCTTTTCACCGCGCTTTTCTCGAATATTGTTCACTGCCGCCTTGATAGCGTCTTCCGCCAGCACGGAGCAGTGAATTTTCACCGGCGGCAACGCCAGCTCTTCGGCGATCTCGGTGTTCTTGATCTGTGCCGCCTCATCCAGAGACTTACCCTTCACCCATTCGGTGAGCAGGGAGCTGGAAGCGATGGCAGAACCGCAGCCGTAGGTTTTGAACTTGGCGTCTTCGATAATGCCGTTATCGTTCACCTGAATCTGCAGACGCATTACGTCACCACAGGCCGGGGCGCCAACCATACCGGTACCCACGTTATCCGCCTTGTCGTCCAGACGGCCAACGTTACGGGGGTGCTCGTAGTGGTCAATTACTTTATCGCTATAGGCCATGACTATACCCTCTCAAAAATTCCTGATTTCGGCAGTGCGTTAGTGGGCTGCCCATTCGATGGTGCTGAGATCAACACCATCCTTGTACATATCCCAGAGTGGGGACAGCTCGCGCAGTTTTTCTACTGCCTTCCTTACTTCTTTGGCCGCAGTATCCACGTCCTGTTCCGTGGTGAAACGACCAAAACTGAAGCGCAGCGAACTGTGAGCCAACTCGTCGTTGACACCCAGGGCGCGCAGTACGTAACTGGGCTCCAGACTGGCAGATGTACAGGCGGAGCCGGAAGAGATCGCCAGGTCCTTCAGCGACATGATCAGGCTCTCGCCTTCCACAAACGCGAAGCTCACATTCAGGTTGCCCGGTACACGCTGCTCCGCGGAACCGTTAATGTGCACCTCTTCCATATCGCTGATCTGGCTCCAGAAACGCTCGCGCAGCGCAACCATGCGCTTGGCCTCTTCCGCCATTTCTTCTTTGGCGATACGGAAAGCCTCCCCCATACCCACAATCTGGTGGGTTGCCAGCGTGCCGGAGCGCATACCGCGCTCGTGACCACCACCATGCATCTGGGCTTCGATACGTACCCGCGGCTTGCGGCGAACGTACAGAGCGCCAATACCTTTGGGGCCGTAAACTTTGTGGGCGGAGAAGGACATCAGATCCACTTTCAGCTCCGCCAGGTCGATTTCGATCTTGCCGGCGCTCTGGGCCGCATCTACGTGAAAAATAACCTTGCGCGCGCGGCACAGCTCGCCAATTGCAGCGATATCATTGATCACGCCAATCTCGTTATTGACGTGCATCAGGCTCACCAGAATGGTGTCTTCGCGCATCGCCTCTTCCACCTGCTCCGGATAGACGATACCGTCTTCCTTAGGATTCAGGTATGTAACCTCAAACCCTTCACGCTCCAGCTGGCGGCAGGTATCCAGAACGGCCTTATGCTCGATCTTAGAGGTAATGATGTGCTTACCGCGCCCCTGATAGAAATGCGCAGCGCCCTTGATCGCAAGGTTGTCAGACTCGGTGGCACCGCTGGTCCAGACGATTTCCCGCGGGTCCGCGTTGACCAGTTCCGCTACCTGGCGACGGGCATCTTCCACCGCCTCTTCCGCCTTCCAACCGAACAGGTGGGAGCGAGAAGCGGGGTTACCGAAGTTGCCTTCCATGGTCAACTGCTCCGCCATTTTACTGGCGACGCGCGGGTCTACCGGACATGTAGCCGAATAATCCAGATAAATGGGAAGCTTCATAATCTCTTGTCTCCACTCGCCGATATTGTTCGGCGCCATACTGCTGTCGCTAATTTGCGTCCAAATTTTTTGCTGGCCAGAACGCAGTGCCTGACCGGGCGGCCGGCACCTTACTGCAAGCCGCCGATAATCGCTACTTTCTGCTCAATGTTGTCGCCCAGAGCGGCACTGCGGCCATCCTGACGACGGGCCACTTCCTGCACTTCGGCGCGAGCGACCATGTCCGCCAGACTGATACCATTGAGAAAGCCGTGAATCTGATGACTGAGGTCTGTCCACAGGTAATGAGTGAGACATTGCTCACCGGCCGAGCAGTCGCTATTACCGCCACAGCTGGTGGCATCGACGGACTCATTGACGGCATCAATGATTTCCGCCACACAGATCTCAGCGCCCGGACGCGCCAGACGGTAGCCGCCACCGGGTCCGCGCACACTGGACACCAGCCCGGACTGACGCAGCCGGGAAAAAAGCTGCTCCAGGTAGGAAAGGGAGATTTCCTGACGCTTGGAAATATCCGCCAGACTGATGGGGCCGCGTTCGGCGTGTAACGCCAGGTCCAGCATCGCTGTGACCGCATACCGCCCTTTGGTTGTTAACCGCATACCCTCTCCTGGAAAGTCGCACCTGGTCGCGCCAATCAGCGTCGCCGGGCGTTCGATGACGCCCTGCAGCCCTTACCGGCACTACTGATTCGGGGCGCGAGTATGGAATAACCCACTACTTCAGTCAAGTATATAGCCGAGCGTTCTGGTCGGGTATTTGGCGTTTGCTTAGACCTATTGGTTATCAGCTTTGACCACCCAGACATAACCGAGACGGGCCCAGGTCAGTCCGGGCGACCCTTGCCACCACTGCGATGGATATGGTTCTGGATAGCGGTCAGCATGCCGCGCAGAATGCCCAGCTCCATATCGTCCGGACGCACTCGACTGAACAGTCTGCGGAGGCGGGTCATGGTTTGACGGGGATTGTCCGGATCGATAAACCCGAGTTCGGCCAGTGCCAGCTCGAGATGCTCGTAGTAGAGCTCCATATCGGCCGCTTTGGCAGGCGGCCTGTCCCAGTCGGTGAACTTCAGCGCTTCACCCTTATCGGCTTCCAGTGCCGCCATTCGAGCCTCGTAGACCAGCACCTGTACCGCCGTTGCCAGATTGAGAGAGCTGTACTCCGGATTAGCCGGGATATGCACGTGGAAATTGCAGGCCTGCAACTCCTCGTTCGTCAGCCCGCGGTCCTCACGACCGAACACTAGGGCAACCGGGTGAGATTTGGCCTCAGCCACAGCGCGGACACCACACTCTCGCGGCGTCAGCAGCGGCCAGGGAATACGCCGCTCACGAGCACTGGTGGCCACTACCAGCCCGCAATCGGCGACCGCCTCCTCCAGCGTCTCCACAACCACCGCACTGTCCAGCAGCTCGGCGGCACCCGCCGCCCGCCATACCGCATTGGCCGCGGGAAACTCGCGAGGCTGCACCAGATAGAGCTGGCGCAACCCCATATTCTTGAGCGCTCGCGCCGCGCCGCCAATATTGCCGGGGTGCGCGCTGTTCACCAGCACCACGCGGATATTGCCCAGCGCCGCGAGCGCGGACTGAGAAGCCATCTGAGTTGAGGTTTCCGAAGGGGAAGTCGCCATGGTGATTCCGGATATGAACTGGATGAACGGGGAAATTCGGGCCAAGACCCGACCTACGGGACACACCCGCACTAGCCTAGACTTGGCCATGACAAAACGGGCGCGGAGTGTAGCAAAATTGAACGGAAATCCCTACAATCGCGACCGTCGGCAGGCCCGACATTGCTTTTTACCATTCACAATCCACTACTGATCGCGGAATCCCTATGGAACCCATGCTGAATATTGCCCTGCGCGCGGCGCGCAAGGCCGGTGAACTGATCGAGCGCGCCTGGGAGCGCGGCGACCTGATGAAGTTTGAAGAAAAGGGGCGCAACGATTACGTGACGGAAGTGGACAAGGCCAGCGAGCAGGAGATCATCTACCACCTGCGCAAAGCCTACCCCAAGCACAGCATTCGCGCCGAAGAAAGCGGCATTCAGGAAGGCGCCGAGCCGGAATACGAGTGGATTATCGATCCGCTGGACGGCACCACCAACTTTATCCATGGCCTCCCCCACTTCGCCATTTCCATCGCCTGCAAGCACAAAGGCCAGATCGAGCACGCCGTGGTGCTGGACCCCATCAAACGGGAAGAGTTCACCGCGAGCCGCGGACGAGGCGCCGCCCTGAATGGCCGCCGCATCCGTGTGTCCAACCGCCAGGGTCTGAACGGCGCATTGATTGGCACCGGCATCCCGTTTAACGGCGACTCCTTCGATAATATCGATGGCTACCTTGGAGCAATGAAAGACATCGCCGGACAGACCGCGGGCATCCGCCGCCCAGGTGCCGCCGCGCTAGACTTGGCCTATGTGGCCGCTGGCCGCTTCGATGGCTTCTGGGAAATGTATCTGAACACTTGGGATATCGCCGCAGGCTCGCTGCTGGTGAAAGAGGCCGGCGGCCTGATCAGTGATTTCCGCGGCGGCAACGAATACCTGGACTCTGGCAATCTGGTTTGTGCCACCCCCAAAACCTTCAAGCCTCTACTGCAAATCGTCGGCAAGCACCTGGGTAAAATTCGCCAATAATCCAGCAGCGGCGGGCAGCGCCCGGTGACGGCACCACGCCGTTATCGCGCTGCCCCCCAGCTGCCGAAACGATCTGCCCAATCTGGCGCCCCGCATCAGCTCTGGACCAATACCACAACCTCGTCTTCCGCCTTCGACACAAGAGTCTCCTGGAGCAATTGTTCCAATGGCCGAGGCCTGCCAATATGGTATCCCTGCACCAGATCGACACCGATGGCCTGCAGCTTTTCGACCGTCGCCTGATCCTCCACAAATTCAGCGATTGTCTGCGCCTTCAGCCGGTGCGCCACCTGGTTGATAGATTCGACAATCATCAGATCGACAAAATTGGAATCCACCTGCCGCACAAAACTACCGTCGATTTTGATGTAGTCGATGGCAAAGCTTTTCAGGTAATTGAATGAACTCAGTCCATTGCCGAAATCATCCAGGGCGACGGTACAACCCATTTCCCGCAAGTCCGCTACAAACTGACTGGCACTCTCCATCTGATTGATCATTGCGGTTTCGGTAATTTCCATTCCGAGGTGCTGCGGCGGAATCGCCGACTCTTCCAGCAAGTGAAAAAACTGTTGCTGAAACAAGCTGTCACCGAGCGCGTCGGCGGAGAGGTTCAGCGCAAGTTTCAGTCCACTGGCCGCAACGGCTGCACCCTGGGTCTGAAACAGTTCCCGCACAATCCAGCTGTCAATCTGCTGCATCAGACCATAGCGCTCGGCAGCCGGAATAAACGCTCCGGGAAGAATCAGAGTGCCGTCTGTATCCAGCATTCGCACGAGTACTTCGTAGTGATGGATCCGGGAGGTATCCCCGGCGCCGGCAATCGGCTGCGCGTAAAGTTGAAAGCTGCCCTCATCCAATGCGGCACGAATACGCGAGGCCATGTGGATTTCCCGGTGCTGTTCCGCCGCCGCACTCCGGTCCGCCTCGTACAGCATCACCACACCGCGGCCGGCGTGCTTGGCAGAGTAACAGGCAACATCTGCCTGGCTCATCAAGTCGGCTACCTGGCTGTTACTGTGGGAAATTTCCGTGACACCCACACTCGCGCCCACATCGAAAATCCGGCCGCTCCATGGGAATCGCAGGGCAATAATTTTCCGTACCAGCTGCTCGCAGCGTGCCAACCCCTGCGTTTTATCGCAGTCACGCAGTAAAACCCCAAATTCGTCGCCACCCAGGCGGGCCACACAATCGGACTCCCGCAAGTGCCCGCGCAAAAAGCGCGCGACATTCTTAAGCAGCGCATCGCCCGCCTGATGCCCCGCGCTGTCATTGATTACCTTGAAGCGGTCCAGGTCCATATACGCCAGTACATGCACACGCTCGGTATTGCGTACGGTACTCACCGCCTCCAATAATTCACGCCGGAAAGCTTCGCGGTTGGGCAGATGTGTAAGATGATCGTGACTCGCTTTGTAGCGAAGCTGCTGGATCAGCTGGCGGGTTTCGGTAATGTCCTGACACACAAGTACCGCACCGAGTACCAAACCATCACTGGTCCGCAGTGGCGATGCTGAACACTTTACGTCATAACAGTCGCCCCCACGGTGATGCAGTACCGTGCCCTCAGGGGACATCACCGGAAGGTTCATATTGAGACAGTCTTGTGCCGGGCTGGCCACCAGGGCTCCGTCGCGCCCTGTGGACAAGCGCACCACTTCACGGACGTCGTGGCCGCTCACTTCCGCCAGCTTCCAGCCGGTCAGCTGTTCGGCCACCGGGTTCATAAAGGTAATTCGCTGGCGCTCGTCTGTGGCGATAACCGCATCGGCAATGGCGGTAAGGGTCACCTGTAGGTGCTCTTTTTCTTTTTCCAGAGACTCGGCCATCTGCTTGTTTTCGGTGATATCGCGCAACACGCCAATCAGCCGCAATGGATACCCACCATCCGCCGATTCCATCACATGTGCCAGCTCATGTACCCAGCGCCACTGCCCAGAGTCGGTTTCTACACGATACTGGCAATCTATATCGGGGGCGCCACCTTCAATGTGCGCTTTCTGCGCCTCGAGTAGGCGCGAACGGTCAACGTCCGCCACCCGCGCGACCCAGTCGTTGCGACTGGCGAGCTTGCGTGCATCAATACCCATCCCACTGCTGAGCCACTCCGAAAAAAAAGTTTTTCCAGTAACCAGATCCCAGTCATAAACCACCTGACCAGTCACCGATAAAGAAAACTTCCAGCGCTCTTCGGCACGCGCCAACTGTTCTTCGCTACGCTTGCGCCAGTCGACATCTTCAATCTGCACCACCGCATACAACGGCTCGTTGCGAGAACCCCGGGCAAGCGAGCATGACCAGTGCCCCCATACCCGCTCACCATTTTTGCGAACGAATTGCCATTCCGCATCCTGCACATAGCCGAATTCAAAATCCTGCGGCGGGCGCTCATAGGTTGGCATCCCGTGGCTTGCGCCAGCCTTGACCGTAGGCAGTACAACCACCTCCCCCACTCGCAAACCGCGCAGTTCGACCTCGCTAAAGCCGATAAACCGGCAAAAGCTCGCATTTGCCTGAAGTATACGATTGTCCAGTGTGACCAGGAGCATACCTATACGGGAGGACGCCATCGCGGCGCGAAAACTGCTTTCCACTTCCACTATCCGCGTACTGCGCTTGCGCTCGACCCGCGAGACCACCGCCATAATGTACGCGGGGAAGATAGCGGCATACAGAGGAAGGAAGTCCAGCGCGGTAGTGAGCTTTTGCAATTCTTCTGGCAGTACGGAGAGGGCATTGGTGAATAGCGCAAGCTGTGCGACAACGGCTACAAATACCAGCAACAGTGTTTGCATCAGATCCAGGCGCGACGCTGCCCAGATCAATGGCAGGACGATAAAGACAAACGGATGTGGAACCGTAAATAAAATACCAATTATTCCGGCAAGCGCCAGTACGGACACCAGCAGCAGGTGGGGGATCGCCCGCGCGGACAGTGATTCGCAGCCGGCACCCAAAGTACACAGATAGACCAGTGGAAAAAAAATACTTATCCCGACGACATCCGCCAGATACCAGACCACAAAAACATCAACAGGTGGCAGCCCGGCAAACACCATCGCCACCAGAGCACCAAATCCAGCACCGAAAAATGTCGGAATCAACGCACCAAAGCAGATGAACCGCAGCCAGCGCCCTGCGCCGTCGAAAAAGTCGCCGGCGGGGCAAAAGAATCGCAACATGGTGGCCGAAACACTGGCCTCGACAACACCGGCCAGTGAATACAGTGTCGCATTGACCAGCGCCACCTCCCCTGCCACCGCAGCACACAGAGAACCGGTATAGGAGGCGAGCAGCAATACCGGCCACGAGCGAAACGCATGCCGGTAAAGGATGGCGATAGTGTATGCGTCCGCGAGCCAGATGGTGGCAATTCCGTCGCTGACATCGAGAAACTGCTTGCACAGAAAGGCGAGTACAAAGGTGGCAACAGCCAGCAACAACACACCCGATGCGCTCGCCACCGCCTGTTCGACGTGGGTTGACTGCAAACTCGCAGGAGCCTCTAACCCACGAAGTTTTGCGCTACCTTGATCTGCGATTCCCGTATCGGGCGCTGACTCGTTCAAGCAGTACGTCCTTTCACTATCTTATCGTTATTCCTTACGCGCCATTCACGCCCACAGCTTTCGCGCCAACCGGGGACAGGGGCAGCCGCAGCCGGATGTACAGCTTACTGCCCGCCCTCGATCTCATCGATATGACCAAGCGACAACCCATAACGCAATCCCTCAGCGAGACCGGCGAGGTCGTAATTCGCCGGCACGCAGAAATCCACATCCTCACTGCACTGATCGAGAATACCCACAAGTGGAATATGTGCAGTACTTGGGTCACTCCGCAATATACTGGCGAAATCCCGAAGTGACACACCAGGTAACTCACTGTCGATCAAGATGACGTCTGGGTGCGCAGTTCGCGCGGCAAAAATCCCCCGCATTGCATCGTTGCAGGTCTGTACTTCGGCCTGCTGTACAGATGCCAACACCACTTTCATACGACTGGCATTGGCGGTTCGCCCGGTAATATAAAGCAGGCGGCAAGCCGGAAGCATCTGAGCGTAGTCGGGACGCGCCGCCATTTTCAGCACTTCATTTGGGGCGTCGTTCATCATGAATTCAATCCAGAATACCGAGCCCTGCCCCTCCTCGCTATCAAATCCGATGCGCCCCCCCATGGCCTCGGTCAGTTGCTTGGCAATCGCCAACCCGACACCGGTGCCTTCGATCTTTCCCAGCTCCGCCCCCAGGCGGTTGAACGGTTCGAATACCTGCGGCTGCTTGGCCGCGGCAATGCCACTGCCGGTATCCAGAACACTCAGCCTCAACCACCCCTCAGCCTGGGGGGCCAGAGAAATGACCACGCGACCGCCCTCGCGATTGTATTTGATCGCGTTACCCACAAGATTGAGAACCACCTGTTTGAATCGCACGGGGTCAGCGAGGACAAAAGCACGCTCCCAACCAAGAGGCTCGAAGGTCAGGCTGACCTTGCGGGTATCTGCGAGAGGCTCCAGTAACTGCCGGCAGTCTGCTACCAGGTTAGCGGGCTGAACGGGCTCAATGGAGGGCGCGAGACGCTGACTGTCGATTCGCGCGAGATCCATCACATCTCCGACCAGGTGCAGAAGGTGTTGCCCGGCCTTGCGGATTTCCGCAAGACGCAGCCGCTGATTTGGGTTCACACTTTGATCGAGTTCGACCATCTGACTGTATCCGAGGATCGCATTGAGCGGGGTGCGCAACTCGTGCCCGAGGCTCGAAATCAGCTCCGTGCGGTCGCGGTTCTGCTGCTTTAGTCGCAACAACTCCTCTTTCGCACGCATCTGTTTTTTCTTGGTGGTGGTGATATCTTCAAGGGTCCCGAGTACCCGGATGGGGCGCCCGGCACTGTCAGTCTGCACGTTACCTCGAGCGCGCACCCAGAGGATGTTGCCATCGCGATGTTTCAGCCGGAATGCCACGTCCAGCGGCAACCGCTCACGGACGTTGTCCTCCATCGCCTGTTTAACATCGGGGTAATCATCCGGGAACATGTGGGTTTTCCAGCGAGCCAGTGCCGCCCTGACATCCGGGTCGCTATGTCCACGGGCATATCCCAGCATGCTCCAACAGGTGTTATCCAGCACTATTTCATCGACCCGCAGATCCCACTCCCACAGGCCGTCACCAATGGCGCTGAGCGTCTGCTGTAAACGCTCCCCGGAAAAGTTGGACAGGGGGCGCAACGAAAGCGGTTCGGTGTAATCAGTACACCCACCCAGAAAGAATCGCTGCCCTGCGGGATCGTTGAACGCCCGAGCCCAGACCCGTAACCACACCGGTTGACCGTCGCGGGCATAAGCGCGCATCGTGGTATCGGCAAAGGTTCCCTGCTGACACAAACGATTGCGCAGCGCCAGTAAACCGTCGCGATCATCGGTATGAACCAGGTCCAGGTCACCACTCCATATACCGGATAGCGCCAATTCCGGATCCTGGTGCAATTGCAGCCAGATACTTCCGGTGGCGCGCTGCTCTCCGGTCTCAGGATGCCACTCCCAGATTCCCTGATTTGCGCTCAACAGCAGGCTATGCAGGTACTGCACCTGATTCAGTGCCTGCTCGGGCGACAGGCCTTCCAACTCGCCGGGGCTGGCAAGGTGAAGACCAAATGGACTGGAGTGTATGGGGGTCGTCTTCGACACCGTATTGCCGTGCAGCTGCTCTTGAGGAAAGGCCGCGCATGCAGCCGGAATACGGCTAGTGAATCACTTATCGCCAGATAAAAAAAGGCCCCGCAATGCGGGGCCCAAAATAGCGATGATGAGAGAAAACGGGAAGTCACGCATTATTACAATTGCCATAACCCGTGATGGATTCCCGGAGCGTGGACCTTGCGGCCCACGGTAAATATGTTGCAACCGGTGTGCCAACTTTTGAGAAAGAGTAAAAAAATATCTATTTCACTCTAAAACCGACCAGATAGATCAAGATTTAGTCACATCGAAAACCATATAACGAAAAACCTGTTCTAAGAATGCGTTTATTAACGATAAATGACAGCGCTTGACCCATTATCGAACGCAAAATCCCACCAACGCACCAAAATAACGCACTTAAGGACATATACGCACAATCCTGACTTTCTACCCATGGAAGACAAGCTAAAATGGAGTTTCGTCCAACCCATCGCGGGGAAAATGAGAACCACGAGGCAAAAAACAGGTCTCATATCCACCAAATTACAGGACGTGCGCCCTCTAATAACGTGTTCCGAGACGGTATCTGGGGTAGCATTTCCCTTTCGGCCCGCGACTCTGCCGCAAGCGCCGAAATCGGCAGGCTTAAACAAGGTTGTAAATATATGAAAGCAGTTCCCGAAGCCCCCCGTATCTGGCTCACGACCGTACTGTTCGCCAGTACCGCGCTGGTCGCCGTGACCCTGGTACCGCTGTATGGCTTCCTGGTTGGTTATCACTGGTACCAGTGGCTGGCATTCGCCGTGCTGGGTGCCTTCTGCGGCTTTTCCATCACCGCGGGCTACCACCGCCTCTGGTCACACCGGACTTACGAAGCGCACTGGTCCCTGCGCCTGTTTTACGCGCTGTTTGGTGCCGCCGCGCTTCAGAACAGTGCACTCATCTGGTGTTCCGGTCACCGCCGCCATCACCGCCACTGTGACGACAATGACCACGACCCCTATTCCGCCAATCGCGGTTTCTGGTTTTCTCATATCGGCTGGATGCTGCGGGATTACCCCAGTGGTGCCGTAGACTTCGACAACGCCAAGGACCTGCAACGCGACAAAATCGTTATGTGGCAGCACAACCACTATGTACCCATTACCGTTGCCATGAACGTCGGCGTGCCCCTGGCGCTCGGCCTGCTCACCGGCGATGTGCTGGGCATGTTGCTGCTGGCCGGCGTATTGCGCATTGTGGTGAACCACCACACCACCTTTTTTATCAACTCCCTTGCCCATATCTGGGGCCGCCGTCCGTATACCGATGAAAATACCGCCCGCGATAATGATCTGCTGGCATTTTTCACCTTCGGTGAGGGCTACCACAACTACCATCACATTTTTCAGACCGATTATCGCAACGGTATCCGCTGGTACCAGTGGGACCCCACCAAGTGGCTGATCAAGACCGCCAGCTGGCTGGGCCTGGCGCGCAACCTTAAAACCGTGCCGGCAATGCGCATTCAAAGAGCAATGCTGACCATGCAGTTCAAGCGCGCAGAGAAAAAACTGGAAAACTCCAAGCACAAGGAAAGCTGGAAGCAGCTGCTGGAACGCGAAGCACAGGACTTTTCCGCCGCTCTCGCAGAGTGGAAGGAACTGCAACAGACTCGCTATGAGAGTGCCCGAGAGCGTCTCGTAGAAAAATGGGAAAACGCGACCATCCGTACCCGCGTCAAAGAGCTGGAGTACAGCCTGAAGATGCAGCGCAAACGCTTACAGATCATGATGGAGCAGTTCCACCTGGCTCCGGCCACGGTGTAAACGCACAAGGCGACCCCAAGGGGTCGCCTTTTTTGTATCTGGACATCAATCACTGGCGATGACTTGAACGCCTCGGGATATGCACTATAACCATAAGAGAAAGGTCGCACTCCCGAGCGATCAGGAAAACTATAATTACATCAATCAACGAGAAGGCGCTATTGATGAAGACGTTCAAACAGGCCCACGAAGTTCTCAAGGACGCCCAGAAATTTCATCTGGATATGGCCGGCGTTTACCAGCAGCTGCTGGAGAATGCCCAGGACAACCGCACCCAGCTGCTGCTCAAACATCTGTACGAACACGAGCTGCGCATGGCAAACAACCTTAAGAATTACGGCGCGGTAGCGGAGCAGAAGGTCATGCAGACCTGGCTGCAATACACCAATGAGGAATCTGCCGGAGAGCTATTGAAAAACCTTGATCTGAGCGAAAAGCCGTCAATCGATGAAATCAACAAGCTCGGCCAGGAGGTTGACCGCTATTTTTCCGAGCTGTACCACTCCGTATACGGATCTATCGAGTCAGTGGAGGTCAAGGAAGTCTTCGAAAACCTCAAGCATATCCAAGACAAGGAGCGTATTACCCTGTCCATGGCCACTAACTCCCTCTGGGATATGTAACCGCCCTGCACCGCGTTCGCCCATCGCCCGCCCCCGGTGCTCCGCTCTGGCTCCCGGTGCTCCGCTCGGGAGAGTACAGGGCGAGGACGGGCGCTACCTTCCTCCCGACTTCACCTCAGCGGTATTTTCTGGCGTTAAAAGCTCGATTGTGACCACTTTATGAAAAGTGGGTGTTGCCTCGACCCACGGCGATTGCTATTTTGACAGCGATGTCATTTGGCGGCGCCGAGGTATTAGCGTCGTAATTTAATAAAAATAATCTGCCGCAAGGTGAACATTATATGATCAGCTCAAAGCTCAGGCTCGGTCTGATGACCGCTGCCATGCTCACTGCGGGACACGGCTACGCCGCCGTCGACTGCACGTCACTCCCGGTCTGGGAAGCCGCCACCGCCTACTCCGGGGGTGCGGAGGTCCAGCATAACGACAACGCCTACAAGGCAAACTGGTGGACTCAGAATCAGAACCCCGAACAGCACTCCGGCCAGTATCAGGAATGGAGCCTGCTGGGTGTCTGCGAAGATGGTGATCCCCCCCCGCTCGCACCGCCACAGGGATCGATCACCGCGCCGACTGCCGGCTCTACCCACAACGAGAATGACAGCGTTGTCTTGTCCGCATCTGCATCCGACTCCGACGGCACCGTTACCTCCGTTGAATTCTTTATCGATGGAGCACTGGTCGCCACCGACACCACCGCGCCCTGGCAAACTACCTGGACTGCGGTAGCCGGAGAGCCCACTCTCACCGCCCGCATCACAGATAATGACAATCTCACCACCACCACCGCGCCGGTCACTTTTACCGTGGAAGAAGATGTCGTGGTCGGGCCGGTTGCTCCGGAAATCAGTATTACGGCACCCGCCAACGGCTCTACCCATACCACGGGTGACAGTGTGAATATCAGCGCCAGTGCCTCCGACAGCGACGGCAGCGTAACCCAGGTAGCCTTCTACGTTGACGGCAACCTGATCGGTACCGATTCCACCGCACCGTACACAGCTTCCTGGACCGCAACGCTCGGCAACCACACGATTTCCGCCGTCGCCTCCGATAACGACGAGCTGGAAGCTTCCGCAGAGGTGCCGATTACCGTAGAAGATGAAGCGGTGGTGATCGGGGATCACCCCTGTCGCCCGGATGGGCTCTACACCACACCCGGCACGGCACCCAATTACTGCGCCATTTATGACGCGGACGGGCGCGAAGATATGGGCGCGGACCACCCACGCCGCATCATTGGCTACTTCACCAGCTGGCGTAACGGCGCCAACGGGCAGCCGAGCTATCTGGTTAAAGACATTCCGTGGGGGAAAATCACCCACATCAATTACGCCTTCGCCCACGTAGGCAGCGATTACTCCGTTTCGGTAGGCAATACCAGTGACCCCGGCAACCCCGCAACCGGAATGGAGTGGAATGGTGTCCCCGGTGCCGAAACCGACCCCGACTACCCCTACAAGGGCCACTTCAATCAGCTGTCCAAATTCAAGGACCAGTATCCGGACGTGAAGACTCTGGTCTCCGTGGGTGGATGGGCAGAAACCGGTGGCCACTTCAATGAAAACGGCGACCGAGTGGCCGATGGCGGTTTCTACACCATGACCACCAACGCCGATGGCAGTATCAACCACCAGGGTATCGAGGCCTTCGCCAACTCTTCTGTGGACTTTATTCGCCAGTACGGCTTCGATGGTGTCGACATCGACTACGAATATCCCACCAGCATGAACGATGCCGGCAACCCGCTGGACTTCGGCATATCCAACCCCATGCGCGGCGCCCTGATGGAGTCCTATGTGGAGCTGATGCGCGTTCTGCGAGAAAAACTGGACGAAGCCGGTGAGCAGGATGGCACCCACTACATGCTGACCATCGCATCACCATCTTCCGGCTACCTGCTACGCGGCATGGAGACCATGCAGATCACCCAGTACCTGGATTACGTCAATATCATGACCTATGACCTGCACGGCGCCTGGAATGAATATGTCGGTCACAACTCCGCGCTGTTCGACAACGGCAATGATCCGGAGCTGGCAGCCGCTAGTGTCTACAGCACCTCCCAGTACGGCGGTATCGGCTACCTGAATATCGACTGGGCGGTGAAGTATTTCCGCGGTTCGATGCCCGCAGGCCGTATCAATATCGGCATCCCCTACTACACCCGCGGCTGGCAGGGTGTTTCCGGCGGCACCAATGGCCTCGGCGGCTCGGCACCACTACCGGCTCAGTCAGAATGCCCTGAGGGTACTGGTGGCGCTTCCGATTGCGGGAACGGCGCCGTCGGTATCGACAACATGTGGCACGACAAAAACAGTATCGGTGAAGAGATGGGCGCGGGCTCCAACCCCATGTGGCATGCCAAGAACCTGGAAAACGGCATCCTCGGCAGCTATCTCACCGATTACGGCCTGAACCCGGCCAACGATCCCGAAGATGCCCTGGTAGGCACCTACGAGCGTAACTACGACAGCGTCTCTGAAGCCCCCTGGCTGTGGAATGCTCAGAAGAGCGTCTTTATCTCCACCGAAGACGAAGAGTCCATGGACGCCAAGGTGCAATACGTTATCGACGAGGGCGTCGGCGGCATCATGTTCTGGGAGCTGGCCGGCGACTACGACTGGGATGCGTCCAAAGGTGAGTACTTTATGGGTGACACACTCACTACCCTGGCCTACGACAAGTTCGCCAACGCCAGTGAGTACCGCCACCTGCGTACCGATCGCGTGGTGCCGGATGAAGCACTGGATATCGGCATCGAGATCACGGATTTCAAGTTAGGCGATCAGAACTACCCATTGAATCCGAAGTTGTTTATTACCAACAACACCGGTGGCGTACTGCCCGGCGGTACTGTGTTCGAGTTTGACATGCCCACCTCCACATCCAACATCATCACCGACCAGAGCGGTGCCGGATTGGAAGTCATTGAGGATGGGGCCAACGCCGGTGGGGGTAACGTGGGCGGCCTGGAAAATGAGTTCCACCGTGTGCGCTTCAGCCTTCCAGAGTGGCAGGACCTGGCGGATGGTGAATCCTGGGATATGACTCTGAATTATTACCTGCCGGTCTCCGGCCCTCAGGCCTACACCGCAACGGTCAACGGAACCACCTACGCACTGGCCTTCGAATACCCCGATCTGCCCATTGCCGAGCTCGGCAGCGGTGGCGGTTCCTCCGGTGGCAGTTCTGGGGGCGGTAGCGGTGAGAGCTGTAGCGATGCGGGTGTGGATACCAGTGGCCTGGTCACCTACCCCGAGTGGCCACGGGGTAATCACGCAGCGAGTGGTGACCAGATCATCCACAACAACAGTGTATTCGAGGCCAAGTGGTGGACTCAGTCCGAACCAGGCACTGCGGACGGCAGCTGGAGCTTCGTCTGCAATCTCTGAACTCCGCCAGATAACCAGACTAACCGGGCCGGCGACGCAGCGCCGGTCCAATCTCACAGGATGGGCAGCTCGACAAAACAGATATTCAACAATTCTCTCTCTGCGTTGTGACTGATAGGAACTCCTGTACAGGATTTGCTCCTATGTTCGCCCCGGCTCCGGTCGGGGCTTTTTTTGGTTTTCATCCATGAGAACTCTGAAACAGGGCTACCTTGGGAAATTGCCACAGCGCGTTTATATTCAATTTTTGATTAGCAGTAACAATCATGGTCAGTAAAAAACAACGACTTGCCTCCGTCGATGCCCTGCGCGGCTTCGATATGTTCTGGATTATCGGCGGCGAGGCGCTGTTCCTGCCGCTATTTGCGCTCACCGGCTGGTCCATTTTCCAGTTTGGGCACGGGCAGATGCAGCATACCGAGTGGCACGGCTTCAGTTTTTACGACCTGATCTTTCCACTGTTTATTTTTCTTTCCGGTGTCACCCTCGGACTTGCCAACAAATCTTTACAGGGGCTGCCGATCAGCCAGCGGGCACCAGTTTACCGCAAGGCTATCAAGCGCCTGTTTTTACTGATATTGCTGGGGGTTCTTTATAACCACGGTTGGGGTACCGGCATCCCGGCGGACCTGGGTGAAATCCGCTATGCCAGTGTGTTAGCGCGCATCGGTTTTGCCTGGTTTTTTGCGGCGATGATCGTTTGGCATTTCGGCATTCGTACTCAGTACGCGATTACTGCCGGCATCTTGCTGGGATACTGGCTGATTCAGGCTGCCGCTGGCGATTACACACCGCTGGGCTCGGTGAACGCCTGGGTGGATCAACATTTCCTGCCGGGAATCACTTACCAAAACCGCGCTTACGACCCGGAAGGTGTTCTCTCCACTATCCCAGCCATTTCCAACGCCATGTTCGGCGTCTTCGCCGGCCGTTGGCTCAGCAGGAATGCGGGTGATCACGGAGCCATTCTCAAAGGCCTGTTTATCGGCGCTGCGGCCTGTCTGCTCGTAGGATTTTTATGGCACTGGATTTACCCGGTGAACAAAGAGCTGTGGACCAGCTCGTTTGTATTGATCACCTGCGGTTGCTGCTTGCTTCTTTTAGGTATTTTCTACCTGGTTGTGGATATGTGGCACTGGGAAACCTTCACCTACTTTTTCTCGGTGATTGGTTGTAATGCGATTCTGGTGTATCTCGGTACCAGCCTGGTGAACTGGACATATTCCAGTAAGAGTGTGTTCGGTGGGATTGCTTCAGCCTTGCCCGAAGCGGCGGGGATTTTGGTGATTGCCTGTGGTGTGATTTTGCTGCAGTGGTTGGTGCTGCGGTTCTTGTTCAAGCGTGGGATCTTTATTAGCCCTTGAGTTTCGGGGCTCCGCTTGACTGGATTGGTGGCGGCTGAGCACCAGGTATTCGATTTCAAAACCGCTGTGAATACATCCCTGTCGCCGACGCTTTTGAAAACGAATACCTGGCACTCCGCCTTCGATTTAAACTCTGTGCACAGATCAAGCAGAATTGAACAATCTCATTGCCGCTACGAAGTGATTATTTTGATGTGAAGGAAAAGTGCTAGGTGCGGGTTTTCAGGAGCGTCGCAAACAGGGATGTTTGCGACGCAGCGTACAGGGACGTATTCACAGCGGTCCTGAAAACCCGTACCCAGTGCTTTTCCGCCAGCAATCCTGCAGAAGAACTTAGCGGACCCCGTACTTAACCAAGGCGCTCGAGCAAAGCCTCAACAATAGGCTGATTAGCATCCGGAAAACAAAAATCCGGTAATTCTGAAACAGCAACCCAAGCCAGCTCCTGCCCCTCAACACCGCGCTCTTTTCCGCTGAACTGGGTAACAAACCAGGTATCCAAAAACACCTGCTTATCCCCATAGTCATGGCGAACCTCGATTAGCGGCTCCATGGCTTTCACTTCAATATCGAGCTCTTCTTTCAGCTCTCGACTCATCGCTTGTTGAATGGTCTCACTGTCCTCGACCTTGCCGCCCGGAAACTCCCATCGGCCACCCATATGCAGGTGGTCGGGACGCTTGGCTAACAGGATTCGACCATCGACGCCGAGAATGACACCGACTGCAACGTGAATATGCTCGATCACCGACGCGTCCATCAAGTGCGGTACTCTGCATTGATGGTCACGTACTCGTGGGAGAAATCGCAGGTCCAGATGTGTTCACAAGCATCACCCCGTTGCAGGTCCACGGTAATAGTGAATTCCGCTTGCGCAAAAATTTTCTGCCCAGCTTCCTCGGTGTAACTATCTGCGCGACCGCCGGCTTCTACAATCTGGACATCATCGAGAAACACACTGATCTTACTGGTATCCAGGTTCTCGGCACCCGCATTACCAATCGCCATTACCAGACGACCCCAGTTCGGATCAGATGCGTACATCGCGGTTTTTACCAGTGGTGACTCACCTATTTCAAACGCCATACGCAGTGCTTCAGTTGGGGTGGCCGCGTTGTTCACCCGCACGGTAACAAACTTGGTCGCACCCTCACCGTCTTTCACAATGGCTTGCGCCAGCTCGATATGCACATCCACAATGGCCGCCTTCAACTGTGCAAAGGCCTCGCTACCCCTTTCAATTTCACGGCCGGTGGCGCCACTGGCAATCAGCACGCAGGCGTCGTTGGTGGACGTATCGCCATCCACACTAATGCGGTTGAACGAAGCATTCACCGCTTCCTTAACCAGTTCGTCCAGCACTGACTGCGCAATGCACGCGTCGGTAGCCACATACGCCAGCATGGTCGCCATATTCGGCTGGATCATACCAGCCCCCTTGGCGATACCAGCGATGGTGACGGCCTCACCGCCGATATCGACAGTACGACTGGCCGTCTTGGGACGGGTATCGGTGGTCATGATGGCTCTGGCCGCACTGTCCCAGGCATCCGCCTGCAGGTTATCCACAGCCGCTGGCAACGCGTCGAGAATCTTCTGTACCGGCAGGTGCTCACCAATCACCCCGGTACTAAATGGCAGTACTTGCTGCGCTTTGATTTTAAGCGCGTTCGCGACCCCTTCACAGCTTTGTTGCGCGGTTTTCAGGCCTCGCTCTCCGGTGGCCGCATTGGCATTGCCAGCATTGATCAAAAGCGCGCGAATTTGCCCCTGGCGAATGTGCTCCTTGGCCACCAGCACCGGTGCCGCGCAGAAGGCGTTCTGGGTAAAGGTCGCGGAAACACTGGCACCTTCGGCGATTTCGATCAGCAACAGGTCGTCACGCTGCCAGTTTTTGATTTTGGCGGGAACGGCGGAAAGGCGGATACCGGGAACCGGAGGAAGTGGCTGCGCCATGAGGTTACGTCCTTGAGCAAAAGCGGGTAGTGCGCGAATTATAAATAAAAAGGCCCGCCGGGTAAGGGCGGGCCTTTACAGAATCTAATGCGTCAATAACGACTGCACAATAGTTTTCAGGTAGGAGTGGAGGAAGTCAGCTTGCCGTGGCACTGCTTGTACTTCTTACCCGACCCACAGGGACAAGGGTCGTTGCGGCCAACACGGGGCCCACGACGTACCGGCTCCGGAGTTGCTTCCGCCGTGGCGGTTTCTGTTTCCGGCAATGCTGAAGCCTGGGCATGTTGCAACTCCAGTTGCTGACGGCGCTGAGCCTCCAGACGACGCTGCTCCATTTCTTCCATCTGCTCGCGGGTCATCGGCTCTACATGGGCCAGCACGCGGATTACCTCGTGCTTGAGGTTTTCCAGCAGGGTCTGGAACAACTGGAAAGACTCGCGCTTGAATTCCTGCTTGGGGTTCTTGTTGGCGTAGGCGCGCAGACCGATGCCCGCGCGCAGATGATCCATGCTGGACAAGTGCTCTTTCCACAATTGATCCAGCACCTGCAACATCACCTGACGCTCGATTGTGGGCATCAGGTTTTCATCGCCTGTGCTCTCGGCAATACGTGCGAGCTTCTGCTGATACGCCTTCTGTGACTCTTCAACAATTTTTTCCCGCAGGCTTTCCTCGTGCAGGGTGCGGTCTTCGTCCAGCCACTGCTGTATCGGTAATTGCAGCCCCAACTCGGATGCCAGCTGTTGCTCAAGCGCGGGAATATCCCACTGCTCTTCCACACTCTGCGGGGGCACATGGGCAGAAATCACTTCGTTTACCACATCGTCGCGAATGGCGGTAATGGTGTCACTGATGTTCTCTGCTTCCAGCAACTCGTTGCGCTGTGAGTAGATCACCTGACGCTGGTCATTGGCGACATCATCGTATTCCAGCAGCTGCTTACGGATATCGAAGTTGCGTCCTTCCACACGGCGCTGGGCTTTTTCGATGGCGTTAGACACCATGCGGTGCTCGATGGCTTCGCCGCGCTCCATACCCAGCATCTGCATAAAGTTCTTCACCCGATCAGAGGCAAAGATACGCATCAGGTTGTCTTCGAGGGAAAGGTAGAAGCGGGTCACACCCGGGTCACCCTGTCGACCGGCACGGCCCCGCAGCTGGTTGTCGATGCGGCGGGATTCGTGGCGCTCGGTACCGATGATGTGTAGGCCGCCAGCCTCAATCACGGTTTCGTGGCGCTTCTTCCACTCGAATTTGATCTTCTCGATCTCTTCCGTAGTTGCCTCTCGCCCTTCGCTCTGTTGCAGCTCTTCGACTTCCGCTTCCCAGTTACCCCCCAACACAATGTCAGTACCGCGGCCCGCCATATTGGTGGCGATGGTCACGGTACCCGGGCGACCTGCCTGAGCGATGATCTGGGCTTCTTTTTCGTGGAACTTGGCGTTCAGCACCTGGTGCTCGATCTTGGCTTTCTGCAGCAGTCGGGACATTTCCTCAGAGGTCTCGATGGACGCGGTACCGACGAGAATCGGCGCCTTTTTATCCCGGCAGTACTTGATGTCCTCAATAATGGCTTCGAGCTTCTCTTCCTTGGTGAGGTACACAAGATCATTGAGGTCTTCGCGCTGCTTCTCGCGGTTGGTGGGAATCACCACCACATCCAGACCGTAGATCTGACGGAACTCGAAGGCTTCCGTATCCGCGGTACCGGTCATGCCGGCGAGTTTCGGATAAAAGCGGAAGAGGTTCTGGAATGTTGTGGAGGCGAGCGTCTGGCTCTCACTCTGGATCTGAACGTTCTCTTTCGCCTCCAGCGCCTGATGCAGGCCCTCGGACAGGCGGCGGCCCGGCATGGTGCGGCCGGTGTGCTCATCGATCAGCACCACCTGACCGTTTTGCACAATGTAATCCACATCGCGGTTGAACAGCACGTGGGCACGCAGGGCAGCATTGACATGATGCAGCAGGCCCAGGTTACCGGGAGCATAAAGTGATTCGTCTTCCTTCAGCAGGCCGTTGCGAGTCAGCAGATCTTCGATCAGCTGGTGCCCCTCTTCGGTCATCTCTACCTGACGGCTCTTCTCGTCCACGGTGTAATGACCTTCGCCACCTTCTTCGCCGCGCTCCAGCTGCGGCACAAGCTTGTTCATGGCCATATACAGCTGAGAAGAATCTTCCGCGGCACCGGAGATAATCAGCGGGGTGCGGGCCTCGTCGATCAGGATGGAATCCACCTCATCCACAATGGCGAAATTCTGCGGGCGCTGGGTACGATCTTCCTTGCGCAACACCATATTGTCGCGCAAATAATCGAAGCCGAACTCGTTGTTGGTACCGTAGGTGATGTCTGCCTGGTAGGCCGCTTTCTTGTCTTCCGGATGCTGCTGAGAGACCACGATTCCAACCGTGAGGCCGAGGAACTCGTATACCGGGCGCATCCAGTTGGCGTCGCGGCTGGCGAGATAGTCATTCACGGTTACGATGTGAACACCCTTCCCTTCCAGCGCGTTCAGGTAGGCGGGTAATGTCGCCACCAGGGTTTTACCCTCACCGGTGCGCATCTCGGCGATATGCCCTTCATGAAGGGTCATACCACCAATCATCTGCACGTCGAAGTGGCGCATTCCCAGGGTGCGGTCACTGGCCTCGCGCACCGCGGCAAAGGCTTCCGGCAGGATCTTGTCGAGGGTCTCACCATCCGCCAGACGCTGGCGGAACTCATCGGTCTTGGCTTTCAGCGCGGCGTCGTCCAGCGCTTTGTAGTCGTCTTCCAGCGCGTTAATCTTCGCGACAACCTTGCGCATGCGCTTCAGTTCGCGGTCATTTTTTGAGCCGAAGACCGTTTTTATCAGTTTGCCAATCATTATTCAGAAACCACATTAATGCTGATTATGCCTGCAGGGCCAAAAATGGGGCCTCTGCGCAGAAAAGAGTGCAAGTAAACAGGAAGGCGCCAGACGCCGCAACAGTCTAACTTGGTGCAAACACCAGAGTTGCGGGCGCCATTACGGGATTACAAGGGCCCCGTGCGCAAGAATAGAGGATAGTTGTTATCTGCCGGTACGGCGGATATAGCTGGCAGGATCGACCGGTCGGTCGTTTTTATACACTTCGAAATGCACATGGGGTCCGGTGGAGCGGCCACTGGAACCCATCAGGGCGATCACCTGGCCGCGCTTGACCACATCACCAACCTTGACCTTGAGTTCACTGTTGTGCCCGTAGCGGGTCTTATAGCCATTGCCATGGTTGATTTCCACCAGCTGGCCATAGCCATAACGATCTTCCGCCCAGGTCACCACGCCGGCCGCCACGGACACAACATCAGAGCCCTTCTTGCCGGCGAAATCGACACCTTTGTGCCAGGAGCGGCGGCCGCTGAAAGGATCGGTACGGTATCCGTAGCGGGAAGACATCCAACCGCGAGTAATCGGGCGGCCGGCGATAAACTGTTCGTCCTGCAGCTGGCGGCGCGCCATCAGGTTATCCAGCGTCTGCAGCTGCATCTGGCGGTCTTCGATTTGATCGGACAGATCGCCGATGACTTCGAGAAACTCGGGGGGCTGGTAGGGGAGCTCGCTGGCACCACTGATACCCGGGTCTTCCGGGCCGCCCACAGCGGGCATACTGCCAAACTGAAACTCACCTTCATCCAGTTTGGCCATGGTAGTAAGCCGCTCACCCAGCGCGTCCAGGCGGGTCAGCCGAGCCTGCATCTCCGCAAGCTTTACCGTCAGTGCGGTGAGCTGCTCACGCGCCTGCTGATCCGCTTCCTGAATCTGATCCTGCTGTTTGCGCAAGGCCTTGTTCCACGCCTTGACCGCGCGGGAGTCGAATACGTCGGATTCTGTAGCGGGAAGGTTGGCCCCGATAAGCAACGCGCCAACGGGCAGGCCCAACAGACAGAGGCCGAGCAGAGCTTTACTCAGGCCACCGAAGTTGAAAGTGCGCGACACACCGCCGCGGTCATTGACGAGGATAACTTTCATTTCAGGCGCATTTCTGACGTACAAGGTTTGCGACAAATTGTTGTTTTAGTATTCGGCCCTCGACAGTCTTTCAGTCACAGCATCGAGACCAGAAGTTTCCAGTCAAAACGCGCACGAGCCCGTTACACACGGCTCTTCAGTGACTTCTGTCGGAGGCCGGGACTGCCGCATCCTGCTTGCCCCGGGCGCCATCCTCATGGCGAGTGCCAGCCAATGTAACACGCACTGGCGGCGAAATAAGAATACTGGCGCACAAATCATTGCTCGCCACAAACAAAAAAGCCGGCAATTTTCGTGCCGGCTTTTGCGTCAAGTGCTTCTTACACCGCCAGAATCGGCTTGACGTAAGAGATTGGCGCTTCCTGTTCATCTTCGAAAGTAACCATTTCCCATGCGTCTTCCTGAGCCATCAGGGTACGCAGGGATTTGTTGTTCAGAGCATGACCGGATTTAAAGGCCTTGAACTCACCGATCACACTGGTACCCAGCAGATACAGGTCGCCGATGGCATCGAGAATCTTGTGCTTCACGAACTCGTCTTCATAGCGCAGACCACCCTCATTGAGGATACGGTACTGGTCGATAACGATGGCGTTATCCACACTGCCGCCCTGCACCAGACCTTTGGAGCGCAAATACTCGATTTCGTGCATGAAGCCAAAGGTACGCGCACGGCTCACTTCCTTCACGAAGGAGGTGCTGGAGAAATCTACAGAGGAGCTGAGGTTGCGCCCCTCGAAAACCGGGTGATCAAAATCAATGGTGAAAGACACCTTGAAGCCGTTAAACGGCAGGAAACTGGCAACCTTATCGCCCTCTTCCACAGTCACCGGCTTCTTGATCCGCAGGAATTTCTTGGGAGCGGCCTGCTCCTGAATACCTGCAGACTGAATCAGAAACACGAAAGGACCGGCACTGCCGTCCATGATCGGCACTTCCTGGGCGGACAGTTCGACAATCGCATTGTCGATACCCAGACCAGCCATGGCGGACAGCAGGTGCTCAACCGTGGCTATACGCACGTCACCCTTCACCAATGTGGTGGAGAGCAGGGTGTCGCCCACGTTTTCAGCACGCGCTTCAATCTCAACCACCGGATCCAGATCGACCCGACGGAATACGATACCACTGTTCACCGGCGCCGGTTTCAGGGTCAAAATGACCTTCTTACCGGTATGCAGGCCAACACCAGTGGCACGAATAGCGTTTTTGAGAGTGCGCTGTTTGATCATCTATATCTAGGTTCCCAATCGGTGAGCTGCGCACGAACCGCAGCGAGCCGGCGATAGTAACAGAAAATATACGCCAAAACTACAGAAACCCGTTCGGTCATTTCCCGGAGTGTCTGCAGTTACGGCACACCATTTCCACCCTGCTTCCCAAAAGCATAGTCCACTGAGAAGACTATTGCGCCAGATCGGCGCACAGGCCGGAAACAATCTGGTGTTTATTGTACGCCTTTACCAGGCTGCTGGAGGTTAACAAGTGTTAACTTACGCCCAAAACCTGAAGGTCACCACATTTTATGGTCGGGTTGCTGAATTCCCCCTGAATGCCACCGCCTTCCTGCGATGTACTACCAGTTTCTTCCCTGTCTGTTCTTATCCAAAAGCTGCGCTTTCGGCCCTGGGGGGAGCGGTACCTCAGGTTAGGAAGGTTCCGCTCTCCTCGCCGGAGTGGGCGAATGCCCGGAATTTCACCGGGCACAGACATGAGCAGATGCCGCCGCTGCTCCAGCGAGCCCCTCACAGGGTGATGGATACCCTGCTGGACCCAAAGAGCCAAACGGTATCAGTCCGCCTGACGGCGCAGGAATGCAGGAATATCCAGGTATTCCATATCCTGATCCGGGCTGAGGGACGGCATGGCGCGCTCGCGCTTCACCTCAGCGCGGGCGTTGTTGCGCACTTCTTGCGTCTCGCGGGCAGTCTCTGCCGGCGCCGCTGGACGAACCGACTCACGGGGCTCAGCGCGACGGGTGTTATCAACCACTTTAGTCGGGCGGGCGACCTGGGCACCGGCATCACCGAGGCCCGCGGCCACGACAGTGACACGCATCTCGTCACCCAGCTTGTCGTCCACCGCGGTACCAATAACCACGGTGGCGTCGTCGGAGGCGATCTCCTGAACAATCTGCCCCACTTCGGAGTATTCGCCCAGAGTCAGCTCCTGACAGCCGGCCTCTTCGCTTCCGGTGATGATATTCACCAGAATGCCGCGAGCGCCCTGCAGGTTGACGTTGTCCAAAAGCGGGCTGCGCACCGCTTTTTCTGCCGCCTCGCGGGCACGGTTTTCACCGACCGCAGAGCCGGAGCCCATCATCGCCATACCCATTTCAGACATTACGGTACGCACATCCGCAAAGTCGACGTTCATAATACCGGGACGGATCATCAGGTCGGCAATCCCCTGCACCGCGCCCAGCAGTACATTGTCAGCTTCCTTATAGGCGGCCTTCATGGTGATCTTGTTGCCGAGCACTTCCAGCAGGCGATCGTTGGGGATGGTGATCAGAGAGTCCACTTTGTCGCGCAGCTCGAGGATGCCCTCTTCTGCCACGGTGGTACGCTTGCGCCCCTCGATCATAAACGGACGAGTGACCACAGCAACGGTGAGGATACCCAGGTCCTTGGCAATTTCCGCCACGATTGGAGCACCGCCGGTACCAGTACCCCCCCCCATACCCGCAGTGATAAATACCATGTCTGCACCGGTCAGTACTTCCGCGATGCGCTCGCGATCTTCCAACGCAGACTGACGGCCCACATCCGGATTCGCGCCCGCGCCCAGGCCTCGGGTAATCGTGTTTCCCAACTGCAGGATGGTCTGCGCTTCCACATCTTTCAGCGCCTGAGCATCGGTATTGGCACAGATAAAGTCCACGCCGTCTACTTCACTGGCAATCATGTGCTTGACGGCATTACCGCCGCCACCACCGACTCCAATCACCTTAATGACAGGCTTATCCTGTACGCTATCTACGAGTTCGAACATTGCTGTTCCCCTTTTTTGCTCATGTCCAAATTTATTAATTTGTCCGGGTATTTATTTTCGGCATTAGGGCCCCCTGCTAAAGGTTGCCTCTAAACCAGTGTTTAACCTTGTCCCACCACTGGTTTTCGTCGTGCTTGACTCGGGGCTGGCTACCCTTGCTCTCTTCCGCCTTGATGGCATACATCAGCAAGCCCACCCCAGTGGAATAGATGGGGTTGCTAACGATATCGGTCAGTCCGGCAATACCCTGTGGTACGGCCAGGCGCACAGGCATATGGAAAATTTCTTCCGCCAGTTCGACGGCACCTTCCATTTTTGAAGAACCGCCCGTTAATACAATGCCCGCAGCACACAGGTCTTCAAAACCGCTACGGCGTAACTCCGCCTGCACCAATGTGAACAATTCGTCGTACCGAGGCTCCACCACTTCCGCCAGCGCCTGGCGGGACAGGTCCCGCGGCGCGCGGTCGCCCACGCTCGGCACCTTGATGGTTTCCCCTTCACGGGCGAGCTTTGCCAACGCACAGGCATATTTGATCTTCAGGTCTTCCGCGTGAGGCGTCGGTGTACGCAATGCCATGGCAATGTCATTGGTTACCTGGTCGCCGGCAATAGGAATCACCCCGGTGTGTCGAATAGAGCCACCGGTGAAAACCGCAATATCCGTGGTGCCACCACCGATGTCTACCATGCAGACACCGAGCTCCTTTTCATCATCGGTCAACACCGCATAACTGGAAGCCAATTGCTCCAGAATGATGTCTTCCACTTCAAGGCCACAGCGGCGGATACACTTCTCGATATTCTGCGCCGCATTCACCGCGCCACTGACCAGGTGCACCTTTGCCTCGAGGCGTACACCGGACATCCCCAGAGGTTCTTTCACCCCTTCCTGATTGTCGATCAGGTATTCCTGCGGCAGGGTGTGAAGGATTTTCTGATCCGCGGGGATCGCCACCGCCCGCGCAGCGTCAATTACACGATCCAGATCTTGCTGGGTCACTTCGCGGTCTTTGATCGCCACGATACCGTGGCTATTCAGACTGCGAATATGACTACCGGCAATACCCGCATACACCGAGTGAATCTCACAGCCCGCCATGAGCTCGGCTTCTTCCACCGCGCGCTGAATAGACTGCACTGTGGATTCAATATTCACCACCACGCCCCGCTTCATACCGGTAGAGCGGTGAGAGCCGATTCCGACGATATTCAATTCGCCGTCTCCGGAAACTTCACCAACGATCGCCACCACCTTGGATGTACCGATATCCAACCCGACGATCATGCGTGGTTCTGAGGACTGTGTCATTCGTATTTCAACCTCGCGGAACATTGCGCCGATCCACATTGTGCATGTCGGATCAGGGCCAGGTACCGCTTTTTATCTGCCTGTTTTGTTGTCAGTTTTGTTTGTTTTCCGTTGCCTTCCATTGCACCGCAACTGCGTTGTTATAGCGGGCATCCACCCCCGCGACTTTTTGCAGATGCGGCGCCAGTACGCCGCGTGTCAAACTGAGAAAGCGATCGACCCGCTCCAGCAGTTCATCGTGCCCGAGCTGCAAATGAATACCGCTCACCAGCTCCAGCTGCCAACCCGCCAGGTCATCGAATGAGAGGCGGCGCACTTCCATATCTTTGGTGGTCAACAGTCCAGCCAAGGCCTGGTACTGCATCATGATTCGATCCACCAGATCTGCGTCGCCAGCCAACTCCGGCAACCGCAGGTCTTTCAAATTTTCCGGTCGTGGCAACAAAGCCCCGCTGGCGATCAGAAGTTGGTCTCCGCCCCAGATCGCGAGCGGCTCTGCTTCCTCAACGACGACCTCAATCCCGTTGGGCCACCGGCGACTTACCGTTGCGTTAACAATCCACGGATCGGCCAACAGCGCATTGCGTATCTCATCGATATTCATTGCGAAGAAGCCGTTACTCAGGTGCGGTAGCAATATATCTTCGACCGCTTTCTCACTGACTGCTCGGAACGGCGCCTTCACACGCACATTTTCCAGGGCATCCATGCGGCTCAATTCCACCGCAGGGGCCTTCTGCCAGAGCCAGTGCGCGGTGTAACCCAGCGCACCGGCGACCAGCAACAACATGCAGACCGTACCAAGAACACGCAGCACCCCTGGTGCGGACTGATGATCCGGGTTCGGTAAAGCGCGAGCGCCACGCACCGCCTTCTTCGGTTTTCTATTCTTCGCCACTTTTTCGCGGGACGATTTTGTTTCTCTACCCACTGCCGGCTACCGTTACTTGTCGCCGAGGCGCCATTCCGACAATTGCTGGGCCAGGCCACCAACGTTACCTGCCCCCTGGGTAAGCACGATATCCCCAGGCTCCAGAAGATCCGCAAGGATTGGTGGTACCTGGTCAACTTTTTCAGCAAAAATCGGATCCACCTGCCCGCGATTGCGAATGCTACGCGCCAGAGTTCGCCCATCGGCACCCGGGATTACTGCTTCGCCCGCGCTGTATACATCCAGAAGAACCAGCTTGTCGACCTGTGAAAGCACCTGCACAAAATCTTCGAACAAATCCCGGGTACGGGTATATCGATGGGGCTGGTACACCATCACCAGCCGCCGCTCTGGCCAACCGTCACGCACCGTCTTGATCGTCGCGGCAACTTCTCGGGGATGGTGGCCGTAGTCATCCACCAACATGACCTTGTCCGCATCCGGGTCGTCACTGACTGGGTACTCACCGTATATCTGGAAGCGACGCCCAACGCCCTGGAAGCCTTTCAGCCCTTCGCGGATAGCGGCGTCGCTTACCCCTTCTTCAGACGCCACTGCGATAGCTGCCGTCGCATTCAGTACATTGTGGATACCGGGTACATTGACGCATACATCGATTACGCTGCCATCGGGGCGCAACACATTAAAGAAACTGCGCAGCGGTTCCTGGCGCACATCACTGATGCGAAAGTCATTACCCTCATCGAATCCATAGGTGGCGACCGGTCGCGCCAGCTTAGGAATAATTTCCTGAACATTTGCATCGTCACCACACATCACCGCCAGCCCATAAAATGGCAGGTTGTGAATAAAGTCGATGAAGATCTGTTTGACCTTTTCGAAATCTCCACCATAGGTTTCCATGTGATCCGCATCGATATTGGTCACTACGGTAACCATCGGCTGCAGATGCAGGAAGGAGGCATCGCTCTCATCCGCCTCGGCCACAAGGTAGCGACTCTCACCGAGCGCGGCATTTGCGCCGGCACTGTTCACCAACCCGCCAATCACAAACGTGGGATCCTTGCCGTCAGCGGCAAAAATTGACGCAATCAGACTTGTAGTCGTGGTCTTACCATGGGTTCCGGCAACCGCAATGCCGTAGCGATACCGCATCAATTCACCGAGCATCTCCGCACGGCGCACCACAGGGATGCGGTTCTCCCGCGCCGCAGTCAACTCGGGGTTATCACCGTAGATGGCCGAAGAATTGACCACGACATCAACGTCCCTGACGTTTTCGGCGGTGTGGCCAATCTGCACTTTTACACCCAGGCCGCGCAGTCGCTCGGTTACCTTGCTGTCGCGCAGGTCCGAGCCTGATACTTCGTAGCCCTGGTTCTGCAGCACTTCTGCAATACCACTCATTCCCGCACCACCCACACCAATAAAGTGGATACGGCGTATACGACGCATAGCGGGTACGTGATAGTGGCGCTCGCCCGTTTCGCTCATAACAATTCCTGATTCGGCGCTTCCGGCTTTTCCGTCAGTCATCTCAGCACCTTAACTCTTCGCGGCACACGGACAGCACTCGACTGGTTGCGTCGGGTTTAGCCACGCGACGCGCAGCTTCAGCCATGGCCAGTAATTTTTTGGGATCGGCGAACAAACTGCTCAACAACTTCGCCAGCTGGTCCGCATCCAGATCATCCTGCTGGATCACACGAGCGGCGCCCGCCTGCTGCAACCACTCTCCGTTTTTTGTCTGGTGGTCATCAATGGCGAAAGGGAAGGGCACCATGATTGCACCCAGCCCCGCCGCCGCAATTTCGGAAACCGTCAGAGCACCTGAGCGACAGATCACCAGGTCGGCCTGGCGATATGCCGCCGCCATATCAGCAATAAACGGCACGACATCCGCCGCCACACCTACACGCTCGTAGGCCTCTTTCGCCACATCCAGGTGTCGCTGCCCGGCCTGATGCACCACCAATGGCCGGCTGTCCGCCGGTATTTTTGCCAGCGCCTGAGGTACCAGCTCATTAATCGCCACCGCTCCCAGGCTGCCCCCCAGAATTAACAGATGTGGAGGCTGCCTGGTGCCAACGCGCTGGGCAGGCTCCGGCAGACTGGAGATTTCCTCACGCACTGGATTTCCGACCTCTTCCGCCTTTGGGAGACCGCTGGGGAATGCTTCCAGCACACGGTTCGCAACTTTGGCCAACAGCCGGTTGGTCGTGCCCGCCACCGCGTTCTGTTCGTGAATAATCAACGGGACTCCGGCAAGCCGTGCGGCCACCCCACCGGGGCCCGTAGCAAAACCGCCGAATCCAAGAACCGCATCTGGTCCCACGGCTTTCACAACCTTGCGCGCCTGCCAAATCGCTTTAGTGATCTGCAGCGGTGCTTTCAGCAGTGCCGCCTTACCTTTGCCGCGAATGCCTTCAACAGTAATAAAGTGCAATGGGATATCCGCCGCCGGAATTAATTGCGACTCAATACCGCGCATAGTCCCCAACCACTCGATCACAGCACCCTGTTCCCGCAGAGCATTGGCCACCGCCAGTGCAGGGAATACATGACCACCGGTGCCACCGGCCATCATTAGGATTTTCTTGCCGGCAAACGGCTTGGCATTGTCGCTCGCGCTCATCACGCTGCCTCCCCGGTTTTCCGATCGCCCAGTTGCAGTGGGTTGAAAATCGGCAACTGACTTATTTTGGCGAAACGACCCTGGTCCTCTCCTTCGTCACTATTCAGTTCTCTCTGCGCGCGCCAGGCGAGTGCAAACAATCCGAAGCACACCACCAGGCTGGAACCACCAGAGCTGACAAACGGCAGCGTCAAACCTTTTGTAGGCAAAAGGCCCGATGCCACCCCCATATTCACGAACGCCTGCCCAGCTAACAGCACCGCAATACCGAAGGTCAGCAGTGCGGCGAAATAAGCCTGCTTTTGCAACGCCTTGCGCACCAGCCTCAGCAGGGACCAGGTCAGTGCGCTGTACAGGGCGATCACCAGCAGGCCACCCACCAGGCCCCACTCTTCCGCGAGAATCGCAAACACGAAGTCGGTGTGCGCCTCGGGCAGGTAAAACAGCTTCTGCACGCTGTTTCCAAGCCCCACGCCAAACCACTCACCACGCCCAAACGCAATCAGCGACTGAGTGAGCTGGTACCCGGCCGCGTACTGCTCGGCCCAGGGGTCCCAGAAAGTCGTCAGGCGCTGTAATCGGTAGGGACTGAAAATCGCCATCATCACCAGGCCACAGGCCGCCAGAGCTACCAGCATAAAGGTGTGCGGCAGGCGCGCACCAGCGAGAAACACCATCGCCAGTGCGGTGCCGGCAATAACCACAACGGAACCAAAATCCGGCTCCAGCAACAGCAGAATCGCCACGACTCCCAGCACGGAAATCGGCACCATAAAGCTGCTCCAATGGCGCAGCTTTTCCTGACGCCGGGTCAGGAAACTGGCGAAAAATACCAGGCAGCAAAATTTGGCAATTTCCGCTGGCTGCACGGTAATCGGCCCCAGTGCAATCCAGCGCATACTGCCGTTGACTGCACGGCCAACACCTGGAATCAGCACTACCACTAACATGGCACAGGCAAAAATCAGCAATGTCCACGACAGGTTTGACCAGGTACTGAGGGAAATTCGGCTCAGCACAAACGCACCCAGCACACCCACAGCAAGAAATACCAGATGCCGCTTTAGAAAGTGCCACTCGTCATTGTATAGATCCGAGGCGTAAGCAACCGACGCTGAGGCGACCATCACCACACCGATACTGGCCAATGCCGCGACACAGAAAGGCAGCACCCAGGCATATGGATCGACTTCCTGATTGGCAGCACTCAGAGGCAACTTACTCACTGCGCACCTCCATTTGCCGGACTGGAATACAAGTGGTCCTCTACAACACGTCGAAAGGCTTCACCACGCGCTTCAAAATTTCGATACATATCAAAACTGGCGCACGCCGGTGACAGCAGTACATAGTCACCAGAATGCGCCAGTGCACGGGCTTTGCTTACCGCATCAGACATATCCACAGCGGTTTGCTGTGGAACCTTGCCATCGAATACCCGAGCGATCGCTGGACCATCCACGCCAATGGTCACCAGCCCACGCAAGGCATCCGCCGCTTCCACCAACGGTGAAAAATCAGCGCCTTTGCCATCGCCGCCAGCAATCAAAACAATCTTACGCGCATCGTCAGCCAAGCCATCGAGTGCCGCGCGCGTGGCACCGACATTGGTACCTTTGGAATCGTTCACATAAATGACGCCGTCTTTCTCGCCCACGCGCTCACAACGATGCGCAAGCCCTGTAAAAGTGCGCAACACGTCAAGCATTGGCGCCATGGGAATTCCCACCGCATTGCCCAGTGCCAGCGCAGCGAGCGCATTGGCCGCGTTGTGACTGCCCACCATGGCCATCTCATCGCTGCGTATCAGTTTCTCAGCGCCTTTGGCCAACCACTGGCCGTCTTCCGCGCTGATCACACCGAACTGACGTAAGTCCGGTCGGTCAAGGCCAAAACTCCACTCGAGCCGATCTTTCCCGAGAGGACCGCGGGTGAGTGGATCTGCCCGGTTGACCACCAGCTGCTCTGCATGACGGTACACTCGCTGCTTCGCTTGGTGGTAAGCCGCAAGATTGGCATAGCGATCCATGTGGTCCGCGCTGATGTTAAGGATGGTGGCGACATCCGGCGCGAGAGCACTGGTCGTTTCGAGTTGAAAGCTGGAAAGCTCCAGAACAAATACATCCGGCAATACGGGGCCACATCGATCCAGCATATCCAGCACCGGCACACCAATGTTCCCACCCACTGCCACACGCATCCCCGCGGCTTCGACCATCTTCCCCATCAGGGTGGTCACGGTGCTTTTACCATTGGACCCGGTTATAGCAATAATCTTCGGTTTTACTTCAGCGCGATTGATTTCCCGCGCGAACAATTCGATATCGCCAACCACCGGGATACCAGCCTTCACCGCAGCCGCAATCGCCGGTTCCGCTACTCCGATACCCGGGCTCACGATGATTTCGCTGGCCGCAAGTAAGGTTTCCTGGTTCAGCGGGCCACACTCCACTGGCACGTCCGGAAATTCTGCGCGGAACTGAACCAGTGCGGGCGGCGTCTCGCGGCTGTCAACGACCACAGGAGAAATACCCTGGCGCAGCAGATAGCACACCACCGATTGTCCGGTAGCGCCCAGTCCGATCACCACTTTTCTCTCTGAAGTTGCGATTAGGCTCATTGGTTTTATATAAATTCCGCGATTTACTTTGTTTTGTTGCTTAACGTAGTTTGAGAGTTGCCAGCCCTGCCAGTACCAGTACTACGGTGATAATCCAGAAGCGCACGATCACGCGCGGTTCCGGCCACCCTTTCAGTTCAAAGTGATGGTGCAGCGGCGCCATGCGAAAAATACGTTTTCCGGTCAATTTGAAAGACGCCACCTGCAGAATGACCGACACAGTTTCCATCACGAAGACACCACCCATGATGAACAGCACTATCTCATGGCGGGTAATCACCGCAATGATGCCGAGCGCCGCACCCAGTGCCAGCGCGCCCACATCGCCCATAAAGACCTGCGCCGGATAGGTGTTGAACCAGAGGAACCCGAGCCCCGCGCCACCCAATGCCGCGCAGAACACCGCCAGCTCACCCGCCCCGGAAATAGACGGAATATGTAGATACGTGGCGAATTCCACATGACCAACCAGGTACGCGATCACACCCAGAGCGCCGCCAACCATGACAGAGGGCATGATCGCCAGACCATCGAGACCATCTGTCAGGTTCACCGCATTACTGGAACCCACTACCACGAAGTAGGTCAGCAGGATAAAAGTGACCGGCCCCAGATTGATCGCTACATCCTTGAAAAAAGGTACGAACAACTGGGTTTCCGCCGGCGAAGTCGCGGTCATATACAGGTAAATCGCCGCTCCAAGCCCCGCCACGGACTGCCAAAAATACTTCCAACGGGCGATCAGCCCCCGGGAGTTCTTCTCCACCACCTTTTTGTAATCATCGACAAACCCCACCGCACCAAATACAAAGGTGACCAGCAGGGTGACCCATACCAGGCGGTTGCTGAGATCAGACCAGAGCAGCGCGCCGGAAAATATCGCCGCGAGAATCAGCGTGCCCCCCATGGTCGGGGTACCAGACTTGCTCAAGTGCGATTGCGGACCGTCGTCACGAACCGCCTGCCCAACCTGCAAACGGTTTAACCAGGTGATCATGCGCGGCCCCACCAGCAGGGATATACCCAATGCGGTGAGGGCACTGAGGATTGCCCGTACAGTCAGGTAGTCAAAGACCGCAAAGCCCTTCTCATATTGTTGTAGATATTCGGCCAGCCAAAGCAGCATGAATTAAACCTTCTCTTGATTCCCGTTGGTCAGTGCCTGCACAACCAGTTCCATTCGCGCACTGCGGGAACCTTTCACCAGCACAGTGGTGCTTCCATCCAGTTCCGACGCCAACGCCTGTATCAGCGATTCGCGTTCAGAAAAATTCCTTTGTCCGTTGTGACGACCGGTCGCAAACTCCACGCTCGCCGCGCGGCTCAATGTGCCCAGAGTAAACAGCTGGTCGATGCCGCGGTCGCGGGCAAGTTCACCCATATCCCGGTGGGCACGGTCCGCTTCTGGCCCCAGCTCCGCCATATCGCCAAGTACCAGAATCCTTTTACCGTCGCGCTGGGCAAGCAGCTCAATGGCTGCACTCACCGATCCTGGGTTGGCGTTGTAGCTGTCGTCGATAACCGTTGCCCCATTGCGTCCCTGTAGCGATTGCATGCGCCCGCCTACGCCGCTTGCGGCACTGAGACCACCGGCGATTTCAGCTCCGGGTATTCCCGCCGCATGCGCACAGCCCGCTGCCACCAGCGCGTTGTGAACATTATGCTCACCCAGCACTTGTAACTTGACCGGGTGAGACACGCCTTCGACCACGAGATCAAAAGAGGCGCAACCCAATGCATCCATCTGGATATTATCGGGATGGATCGCACACTGGTGCCCGAAGCCGACTTCCAGGGTGCGAACGCCTTCCGGCATTTCACCGCGCCAGTAATCGGCATAGCTGTCATCTGCGTTCACCACCGCGATCCCATCCGGACCGAGGCTGGTGTATATCTGTCCTTTGGCGGTGGCGATACCATCTACGGATCCGAAGCCTTCCACGTGGGCGGGCATCACATTGTTGACCGCAGTGATGCCGGGCTTTGCAATTCCACACAGATAGCCTATTTCGTCGGGGCCGCTGGCCCCCATCTCAACGATCAGAACTTCGTGCTCCGCGGACAGGGAAAGCAGGGTCATGGGTACACCGAAATGGTTATTCAGGTTCCCTTTTGTCACACAGACACGATGGCGCTGCCCGAAAATGGCCGCCATCATTTCTTTCACCGTTGTCTTACCACAGGAACCGGTAATACCGATCACCGGCCCAGTGAACTGTTCACGGCACAAGCGGCCAATCTGCCCCAGCGCGATATTGGTATCTGCCACCAGCCACTGCGGCATGCTGGAATTTTCCAGGCGCTTTTCGGTAACCACGCCGAGCACCCTGCCGTCGACATCCGCGAGAAAGTCATGCGCATCGAACGTCTCACCACGCAGCGCTACAAACAAGGCTTCCGCGTCCAAGTTGCGCGTATCCGTACACACCGCATCAAAGGTCACCGGGCCATTGATCAGCTCGCCACCGAACCGCTGCTGTAATTGTTCCAGAGAGAGCGGTGCAATCATTGCTCGCTCCCAGCGGTCGCACGCTGCTCCAGAGCGGCAGCGGCCTGTTCGCGATCGCAAAAGTGCAGTTTTTCACTACCGATCAGCTGATAATCCTCATGGCCCTTGCCGGCAATCAGCACGGTATCACCGGGTTCGGCTTGCGCGATCGCATAAGCAATGGCTTCAGCACGATCGACTTTTACTACGCACTGGTGACCATCAACTCCCTGCAAAATGTCATCAATGATTTTCTGAGGGTCTTCACCGCGAGGATTATCGCTGGTGACCACCGCGCTATCGGACAACTCTGCGGCAATTCTTCCCATAGGGGCGCGCTTGCCGGAATCGCGATCCCCACCACAACCAAATACGCACCACAGCTTGCCACGACAATAGGGGCGCGCTGCTTCCAGCGCCGCGCGTAACGCGTCTGGGGTATGGGCGTAATCCACCAGTACGCTGATATCCCCTGCGACGCGACCGGCAACACGCTCCATCCGCCCCGGTACCGGGCGGATATTTTCGAAAGCGACAAGTATTTCCTTGAGTGGTATTCCAGCGGCGCCAGCCGCAGCAACCACTGCCAGGGCGTTGTGAAGATTGAAATCCCCGATCAATGGTGCTTTCAGCTCACCCTCACCCCAGGGAGTGATCAGGTGCACAGAAAAACCGCTATCCAGACGCTTGAGGTCACGGATCTGCAGATCACCGGATTGCAAGCCATACGTGATGGTTTTCAGGCCGCGCAGTCTGCAGCGCTCGACCATCTGCGCACCGAAGGGATCGTCAATATTGATAACGCCACGCTTCAACTTCGGCAGGCCAAACAGTTTTTCCTTGGCGGCACCGTAGGCGGCCATATTGCCGTGGTAATCCAGGTGATCGCGGGTCAGATTGGTGAATACCGCGGTATCAAATTCCAGCCCGTGCACCCGCCCCTGCGCCAGGGAATGGGAAGACACCTCCATTGCGCCAGCGCGGGCACCCTGAGCAAAAAATTCTGCGTAGTCTTTTTGCAGGCGTACCGGGTCGGGGGTAGTGAGACCGGTATCCACCAGTTCGATATCCCCCTCTCGCCACACACCGTTGCCGATGGTGCCCATTACTGCGGCGCTGCCAAAATGTGCCGCCAGCACTTGCGCAGTCAGATAAGCACACGTGGATTTGCCATTCGTGCCGGTCACCCCCACGAGATACATGGATGCACTGGGGTTACCGTAAAAACGTGCAGCAATCTCACCAACCCGGGCTGCGAGACCGGGCACGGTGACGACCTGGACACCACTGCGCTCCTCGGTGCCGAGCGCCTCGCCGTCCGCGAGCACTACGGCTGCTCCGCTGGCAATTGCGCTGTCGATATATTCCCGCCCATCTACCACTGTGCCGCGCAGCGCCATAAACACATCACCCGGCAGCACCTGGCGGCTGTCCAGGGCGACACCGGTGACAGAAATATCAGGAATACCTGCGTAGCCTGGCACCAGTGTGGCCAGGGATACGCTGTGCACCTCAATCCCGCTCGGCGCGCCAGTTTGCGTCTGTTTTTGCTGGGTCACGATGTAGTACCTCTCTCGTCCAGCTGCGTCGCCAACTGCTGATCAGCCGGCGCAATTTTTTCCGGTGGAACCTGCAGCAAGCGCATAGCACCCGTCATCACTTTTCCGAACACCGGCGCGGCGACTTCACCGCCGTAATATTTGGCACTGGTGGGGTCGTCAATCACCACCACCGCCGCGAGCCGCGGATTGTCCGCTGGCACAAACCCGGCAAACACCGAACGATAGCGGTTGTCCGCGTATCCCTCGCTGCCCACCTTGTGCACAGTGCCGGTCTTTCCCGCCACCCGATACCCTTGGACAGCAGCGTGCTTCCCGGTACCCTCGGGGCCAATTACGGTTTCCAGCATCGCGGTCACTTCCCGCGCCAGCTCAGACTCCACAACTCGGTCGGCATCTTGCGACTTTTTGCCGTTCTCCAGAATCAGCGAAACCGGGCGTTTGAGCCCGGCGTTTGCAACGACACTGTAGGCCTGCGCCAGCTGCACGGCGTTCACTGTTAAACCGTAGCCGAAAGCAAAGTTGGCCAGCTCAATGGGGTGCCATCGTCCTCGCGTTGGCAGTATTCCGGGCGCCTCCCCGGGGAATCCACTGCCAACGGCCTCACCCAACCCGAGCCGATAAAAGAGTCCACGCAAGGTTTCCGGCTCCAGATCCATCGCCACCTTGGTGATCCCCACCTGGCTGGACTTGGTAATCACCCGGGTCAGGTCGATTTCGCCGTAGTTGACCGGGTCCAGCAGGGTTTTGCCGGGCAACCGGATATAGCCGGGACTGGTATTGATCCGGGTGTGCGGTTGCCAGCGCCCGGTCTCCAGAGCGGCCAGTGCAGTCAACGGCTTGATCGTAGAACCCGGTTCAAACTGATCAATCAGGGCCCGATTACGCATGGCGGCCGCTTTTACCCCGGCACGATTGTTTGGGTTGAACGAGGGCTGATTGGCCATCGCCAGCACGTCGCCGGTACGCGTATCCAGAATCACCATATAACCCGAGGCGGCACCATTTTCGGTGACCGCTTTTTTCAGCTCGCGATAAGCCAGATACTGCAGGCGCATATCGATGGTGAGCTGCAGGTCACGCCCCGGACGCGCCTCCTGTTTCACCGCGAGATCGCGCACGGTGCGGCCTTTCAGGTCTTTCACCACCTGACGCTTGCCCGGCTCGCCCGCCAGAGACTGCTCGTAGGCAAGCTCGAGCCCCTCCTGCCCAAGGTCGTCAATATTAGTAAAGCCCAGTAGCTGCGCCGTGACTTCACCGGCAGGGTAGAAGCGGCGATATTCTTTTTTGCTGTAGACGCCCGCAAGATCCAGCTGCAGCACCTTTTGCGCGCCCTCCGGCGTCATATGCCGGCGCAGATACATGAACCCCTTATTGCGGTACTTCTCCAGGCGCTTGGCCAGTTTTGCCGGCGGCGTACCCAGCGCAGCCGCAAGGCCGCGCAGTTGCTTGGCATCCGCCTCCTTCAACAGCTGCGGGTTGGCCCAGATGGTGTGTACCGGAGTGCTCACCGCAAGCAATTCGCCATTGCGATCCAGAATACTGCCGCGGTATGCGGCAATCTCTTCGGTCCGGATAGTGCGGGCACGCCCCTGATCCTGTAGGAAGCGGTAACCTTTATCCTGCTCCGGCAACACCTGAAGGCTCGCCAGATGCACCACCAGTGCCGCCGCAAGCGCACACAGCAATCCCGCCATCAACGCAAAGCGCCAGCGGGCGATACCCTGCTGCTGTTGTTGCTGCTTTTTCACGGCACCCATCGAGGCTTCCCTGAATCCCTGTTGTTATCGGCTTGACGACCACTAATTTGCAGTTACCAGCACACGCTCCGACGGTTTGGGCGCATGCATTTTCAGTTTTTCTTTCGCTACCTGCTCGATGCGGCTGTATGCCGACCAGGCGCCGCGCTCCAGAAGCAGGCGCTCCTGCTCGTAGCGCAACTCATCCCGGTAGCGCTGCGCTTGCTCGAGCTGCGCAGTGAGCACCCGGCTCTGATGTGTGGTGTGCACCACTCCCAGAGCGGAAACCATGACGAGCCCCCAGAGGCCTGCCACCCACCACTTACTGTTTGTATTCGCAGCCATGGCCAGTAATCAGTCCGCCAGACGCTCGGCAACTCGCATCACCGCACTGCGCGAGCGCACATTTTCACCCACTTCCTCCGCCTCGGCCTTTACCGCTTTACCAACCGAGCGCAGCGTCTTGCGAATCTGGCTGTCCATCACCGGCAGCCCGCGGGGCAGCTGAGGCCCCTTCTCCTGGTCGCGGATAAATCGCTTCACAATGCGATCCTCCAGAGAGTGGAAACTGATGATCACCAGGCGCCCACCGGGCTTGAGTAACGCCAGAGACTTATCCAGGGCCTGGTACAGGTCGTCCAGCTCTCCATTTATATGAATCCGAATCGCCTGGAACACGCGGGTGGACGGGTGCTTACCCTTTTCCCATGCGGGATTTGCCGCCTTCACCACCTCCGCCAGGTCCAGTGTCCGCTCGAACGGACGCTCCACCCGCCGCCGCGCAATAGCGCCGGCCATACGGCGCGCAAAACGCTCCTCGCCGTACTCCTTGAATACCCGCGCCATTTCGGCTTCGGACTCCGTATTCACCCACTCCGCGGCGCTCATACCGCGGCTGGTGTCCATGCGCATATCCAGCGGGCCGTCCTGCATAAAGCTGAAACCGCGCTCCGCCTGATCCAGCTGGGGCGACGAGACCCCCAGATCCAGCAGGATTCCGGATACCTGCCCAGCACGACCGGCGACGGCCTGATCCATATCCGCAAAAGAGCCATGCCAGATCGCAAAACGCGGCTCGCCAGCGAAGCGTTCACGGGCAAACTCGATGGCCTGCGGGTCTTTATCCACCGCCACCAGACGGCCCGCACCATCCAACTGCTCGAGCACCGACGCACTGTGACCACCGCGACCAAAAGTGCCGTCGATATACAAGCCGCCCGGATCCACCACCAGGGCGTCCACAGCCTCGCGCAACAACACACTGCGATGCAGATCCTGGGACACCCCACTCTCCTGCGATTGATTAGTTTCGGTTACAGGGAAAGAGAAGCCATTTCTTCCGGCATTTCTCCATCCCCCTCACTGTCATCGAGCCAGTCCATCCAACGGTCCTCGCTCCACAACTCCAGTTTTTTACCCTGCCCCACCAGCATCAGCTTCTTCTCCAGACCGGCGTATTCGCGCAGGGTCGGCGGAATCAGCACGCGACCGTTGGCATCGACCTGAAGCTCGCAGGCGTATCCGATCAACAGTCGCTGGGCCCGCCGGGCCACCTTGTTGAAGCTGGACAGCGCCTCAATCTTTGGAAGAATTTCACGCCACTGGGCATCAGGATAGACGAGCAGACAACGCTCTTCCGTATGTGCCGTCACAACCAGGCGACCACCACAATCTTCCAGCAGCGAATCTCTCACCCGCGCCGGAATCGCCAGACGCCCTTTGGCGTCCATATTGATTGCGTGACTGCCCAGATACATGGATCAGCGATTGCTCAGTTGGTAAACAGTTATGTGCTTGAGGGCTGGCACTTATTGCCACCGAGCGGCGCGATAATGCGTGAATAACCACTCACCACCACACCAACTCCACTTATACCCACATTTTTCCACTTTTCTCCACTTACGACACTATAAATCTGGGCACAACAAAGTCAAGGAAATAGAAGGGATAAACACGGAAAAAGCCCAGTAATTTCGCGGGCTGCAGGCGAAGTGTTCACATTTCAGGCAGGACACTAACTGTGCAAAACGACAGCAAAGCAAGCACTTACTCTGGCAACTTGATAATTCACTTTAAGTTTACGCGGAAGCCCCATGAGAGACCTCAAAAACTCCAAAGGTAAGCGGGCACTTACAGGCGGTCGCCAACCACACCTCAACACCAGGAAAAACGCGCCAATACAGACTGTCGCGTCACGCCTTAATATTGAGAGCGCGGGGAGAGTTTCAGCGCCAGATAACCTGCAATCAGGCGGATATGGCAGGGGTTAGAACAGGGAGGCATATAAAAATCAGCTTTTATTATTTTTAATGGACATCGACACGCTGTAGCTTTGCCCTATTCAAAATTCAGCAGGAATTTATCGACATGGGCCTAACAGCCGGACTGAGTAAACAAAGCGCGCCCTCCCGCACCTTCCATCACGGTGCCGACCTGGATGCGCTCAACCAGCGATTCAAAGGTAGCAAGCCCAGCGAGATCATGGCGTACACCATAGCGGAAGCGGAAAACCCGGTGGTCTTCACCAACTTCCGCCCACTGGCCGTGGCTTTTCTGCACCTGGTCACCCGCGCCAAGCCTGATATTCCCGTAATCTGGGTCGATCACGGCTACAACACGCCGGAGACCTACCGCCATATCGAGAAGGTCATCAAACTGCTGGATCTGAACCTGTACACGTATTCGCCGAAAATGTCCGCAGCCCACTACAACGCCGTATACGGCGGTATCCCGCCCCTGGACACCCCGGAGCACGACTTCTTTTCACGCACGGTGAAGCTGGAACCCTTCAACCGCGCCATGCAGGAGTTGAAGCCGGATGTGTGGCTAAATGGTATCCGTCACGATCAGAACGCGCACCGCAAGGGGCTGGATGTGTTCACCAAGGGCAACCACGGCACCATTCGCGTAGCGCCGATGTTCCACCTCAAAGAGATTGATGTGGAAGAGTATGTTTACGAGAACGATCTGCCGGATAACGATGTGTACTTTGACCCGACGAAGGGTGAGGAGCATCGTGAGTGTGGGTTACTGCTGCAAAAGTAGCACCAAATAGTCGATGCGAAGGGGCTGATATCGGGTATGGCCTTGCGAGACCTTCTGCGACAGGGATGTCGCGGAAGAGCCCCCAGGGATGGGTTCACGGCGTGTCTCGCAAGGCCATGCCCGGTAGCAGCACCGCCACCGGACCTTTCAAGTACTAACACCGCCACCTGATTGAACCAGCAGCACAAATGCACCACTGCTACTAAGAATAAGTCGAGTCAGCCGATAAGCCGGGTTCTGTCGCGGACAATCATTCATCTGGGATGCCTGTCACCAGACACCTCAAGCGACCTACCCGCCCCCAGTGCGGGTCACACCTTTTAGCTTTCGCTATAGGGGGCCTATTTGGTCTTGCTCCGAACGGGGTTTACCGTGCCACGAACTGTTGCCAGTCGCGCGGTGCGCTCTTACCGCACCCTTTCACCCTTACCTGTGCTTCCGAAGAAGCCATCGGCGGTCTACTCTCTGCTGCACTTTCCGTAGGCTCGCGCCCCCCAGGCGTTACCTGGCGTCCCACCCTATGGAGCCCGGACTTTCCTCCATCTCATCGCCCGAAAGCGGTAAAACAGCGATTGTCTGGCTGACTCGGGCGCGAAGGTTAATGAGCACTGACTGAGGATGCAAGCCAAATCCCTTAACGACTTCGAAAAGAGCCTGTGGCGGCACCGCTACCGGGTATCGCCTTTTGAGACCTTCGAAAACAGGGATGTTTTCGCAGAGCCCCCAGGGATGGGTGCACGGCGTGTCTCAAAAGGCGATACCCGGTAGCAGTACCTTCGCATCCAAGCGCAGTCGCACCTCGCTACTTCTGCGACAGTGACCAGTTGTACAAAACCTTTTTATTCACCCCGGTGATCTCCGCGGCCACCGCTGCCGCCCGCTTGGGCGGCAATTCCGCCAACAGCAGCTTCATCACTCGCTCGGACTCACTATCCAATTCCGAGGCCTTCGCCGCCTCTGCACCGCGCACCAACAGCACAATCTCACCGCGCTGCTGATTGCTATCCGCCCTCACCCACTCAACCAGTTCAGCGAGCGGCAACAGCTGAATCGTCTCGAATGCCTTGGTCAGCTCTCGCGCAATCACCGCCTCGCGCTGCCCGCCGAAGCTGTCGACCATCGCCTCCAAGGTCTCCAGCACCCGGTGCGGGGCCTCGTAGAACACCATGGTGCGGGTTTCACCCGCCAGTGCAGAAAGCGCCTTTTCCCGAGCCAGGGATTTGGCAGGCAGGAAACCCTCGAAGGTAAAGCGGTCACTCGGTAGCCCCGCCGCAGACAGGGCAGCAACGAAAGCGCAGGGGCCGGGGATAGGCACGACCTGGAAGCCCTGCTCGCGGGCTTCGCGCACCAGGCGGTACCCCGGGTCGGAGATTAACGGGGTACCGGCGTCGGAGATCAAGGCGACAGTCTGCCCTTGGGCGAGCCGCTCGAGGATCTTTCCGGTACGAACGTCGTCCGAGTGGTCATGGTAGGCAACCAGCGGGGTTTCGATGGAAAAGTGGGAGAAAAGTCTCTGACTGTGACGGGTGTCTTCCGCCGCCACGAGATCCGCGGATTGTAGAACTTCAACGGCTCGCGGTACCATATCCGCCAAATTGCCAATGGGCGTCGCGACGATATAAAGCACCGCTGTATCAAGCCCCATAGTTCACTCCAGAATAAGTTTTGTGGGAGAAGAATATGTCCGCCCTTTCCCGGCGCATTCCTTTCATTTTAAATAGCCTGGCCGCAGGCACCCTGGCGCTGGCCCTGGCCGGCTGCCAGACCCCGAGCACCCGACCGGGAACGCAGATTCCGGCCGCTCCAGGCGATGCGCTCACTGCCAACCGCCAGAGCGCCATGCGCCTGATCGACGAGGCGCGACAGCTGCCATCCCCGGCGAAGGAGCAAACCCAGCTGCAGGCGGCCGCCATTCTATACGGATTGGGCGATAACGCGACGGTCAGACAGACTGCGAGCGATATCGACCCGGAGCAGCTTACCGATCCGGAATACGCCCAGTACGCGCATATTTACGGTAGTGCGCTGGCCGCCGACGACGAGTTTTTCACCGCCCTGGACCTGGTCAGTGCGCCGCGCCTGGAACAGTCCTGGTTCCAGATTCCCGCCACTACCGCCCTGCCCCTGCGCAATCTGCGTGCAGACCTGTGGAGCCTGATGGGAGACATCGACAGCGGAATCAAGGAGCGTCAACGCATCGCCGGTCTGCCCCTGGATGAGCAGACGACCTACACCAACAACAATGGCCTCTGGCAGCTGCTGACACAGCTCCCGTCCAAGGAATTGCGCCTGCGTGCGGAAGAGAGCCTGTCGCCAGAAATGCGAGCCTGGTATCAACTGGCACTCCTCGGGCGCGACACCCAGGCTGATATCAGCACCCAATTGAGTGCGCTCAGTCGCTGGCGCCAGCAATGGCCGACCCACACGGCGGTGCAGTACCCACCCCAGGCGCTGCAGCTACTTGAGAAACTGGCATCGCAGCCGGCGCAGAATGTCGCCCTGCTGCTGCCGTTGTCTGGTCCACTGGGTTCCGCGGGACACGCCATTCGCGACGGTTTTATGGCGGCCTACTACAGCGCACTGGATGCCGGCGCGCCAACGCCCCAGGTACAGGTTTACGACACCGGCACCGAGCAGCCGTTTGAAGAAATCTACCAGGCCGCCATCAATAACGGCGCACAGGCGATTGTTGGCCCACTGGACAAGAGCAAGGTTGCCAACCTGCTGGCCACGGAAAGCCTGCCGGTGCCCACCCTGGCACTCAACTACGGCGATGAAGGGCGCCTGACCGACGATCTGGTGCAGTTTGGCCTTGCGATCGAAGATGAGGCCCGGCAGGTCGCACAGCAGGCCTACCGCCAAGGACATCGCCAAGCGATGATTCTGGCTCCGGAGTCCGGTTGGGGGCAGCGCGGCCTGCAGGCATTTACCGAAGAGTGGAACCGCCTCGGTGGCAGTGTCAGCGTTAGCCGCAACTACAAAGACAGCACCAATTTCTCCCAGTTGGTAAGCGACGCCCTATTGATTCCGGAAAGTAAAGAGCGCGAGCGCGCCCTGCGTAGCAAACTGGCCACGCCGCTCAAATTCACCCCACGCCGCCGCGGTGATGTAGATATGCTGTTTGTGCTGGCGCAACCGCAACAGGCCCGCCAGATCAAACCCATGCTGTCGTTTTTCTATGCCGGTGAGTTACCGGTGTATTCCACCTCCCAGGTTTTCGCGGGAAATGTCGACCGCCAACGCGACCGGGATATCAATGGTGTGCGCTTTACCGCGCTACCGTGGCTGTTCGAAGACGACAACCAGACCAAGCAGAATATTGTGCGACAGGCGGCACCGGCCCCGGCGTTTGCGCGCCTCTACGCACTCGGCGCCGATGCTTTCCGCCTCTACCCACGACTGCCAATTCTGCGACAGTTCCCAGATCAACAGGTATATGGCTTGACCGGCGCCCTTAGCCTCACCGCGGATGGGCGTATCGTGCGGGAACAGATTTGGGCGAAAATCGACAAGGGGGCACCGGTGCCGATCACCACAAGCGAGGCCCCGCCGCGGCTCACCGACAACAGCGCGCGCAACTGAACCCTGATTATCTCGGCGTCCCGCCCTTTGGCGGGCACCCAATAAACACTGCTTTCCACGGAACAGGAAAGCCTGGAAAACGCGTATGGATACCACCAGTATTGGCACCCAAATGGAAGCGGAGGCGGAGCGGTTTTTGATTGCTGCGGGCCTGCGCATTGTGCAACGGAATTTTCGTGGCCGCTTCGGTGAGATTGATCTGATCGCGCGCGATGGCAATATGCTGGTTTTTGTGGAGGTACGCTTTCGACGTAACCGGATATTTGGCGGAGCAGGAATGTCCGTTGACCAACGCAAGCAGCGCAAGCTGCTGCTTACCGCCAACAGCTACCTGCAACTGCGCAAGCTGGATTGCCCATGCCGCTTTGATGTCATCAGTATCGAGCAGGAAGGGCCCGGTAAACAGCTGAAACTGGACTGGATACAAAACGCCTTCGGGCAATAAGCTCACCCCCGTTAGTTCACCCACAGGAAAAAACAGAGTACATGGAACAGAGAGTGGTAACGCTGTTTCACCACAGCATTGAAGCAACCATGAATGCGGGTGAACTTTTGGCACCTTACATTGCCGAAGCGAGCGAAATGATCGTGCATACGCTGTTGGCAGAAAACAAGCTCCTGATCTGTGGCAACGGGTTGAGCGGCGCTCTGGCACAGAGCTTTTCCGCACAGCTGATGGGCGGTTTCGAGCGCGAGCGCCCGGGGCTGCCCGCCATTGCCTTGAATGGAGATGCCGTCACCACCAGTACTGTCGCACGCAAACATGGCCGCGCCGAGTCCTACGCGCGCCAGATACGCGCATTGGGGCAACCGGGCGATTTACTGGTGATCATCAGCACAGACGGCCAGGACTCCAATCTGGTCCAGGCAATCCGCGCCGCTCACGACCGGGATATGGGCGTACTCGCTCTGACCGGAGGAGAAGGCGACAGCGACTGTACCGCTCTGCTCGATGTGCACGATATTGAATTGCGCGTACCCTCTCCGGTGGCACCGGAAGTGCACCAGGTACACCTACTGATTCTGTTCTGCCTGTGCGACCTGATAGACAGCAGCCTGTTTGGCGGATTCGAGGAGTAATCCATGCAACCGAGCATCAATAAGAAAGTTTTCACCTCACTGAAGCTGGCCCTGGCCGGCGGTTTACTGGCGGCCCTGAGTGGTTGTGCCACGGTACTGGACGCCACCCACGACGGCCCCATCCAGCCCGATCCCGGCGAACGCAGTTTCGGTACCTATATCGATGACCAGCAGCTGGAAACCATCACCAAGGTCAACCTACGCAAGGCACACCCGGAACTGAAAGAGGCCAATATCGACGTCACCAGCTTCAACGGTGTGATTCTGCTCACCGGCCAGGTTTCCGATAACGAACTTCGCAACCTGGCCGGCCGCACCGCCCAACAAGTTCACTCGGTGCGTCAGGTCTACAACGAAATTCAGGTGCGCGGTACTACCTCGGTACTGGCACGCACCAGCGATACCTGGCTGACCACCAAGGTGAAAAGCGTGCTGCTGACCGATAAGGAAATTGACAGTGGTCGCATCAAGGTAGTGACGGAAAACGGGGTCGTTTATCTGATGGGACTGCTTACCCGGCAGGAGGCTGAGAATGCTGCAGAGAAAACCCGTACCGTTGGCGGGGTGCAGAAAGTTGTAAAAGCCGTGGAATATATCGACTGACTTCCCCCCTGCATAGCAACAAAAAAACGGAGGCAATGCCTCCGTTTTTGGTTACACCAGACAAATATATTATCAGGGGGTTACGGGCGTTCGATCGCGATCGCCGTGGCCTCACCACCACCGATACACAGGCTGGCCACGCCTTTTTTCAGGTCGCGATTTTCCAGCGCTGCCAGCAGGGTAACAATCACTCGAGCCCCGCTAGCCCCCAGCGGATGCCCCAACGCGCAGGCGCCACCGTTAACATTGACCTTGTCATGGGCAAGGTCCAGCTCTTTCATGGCCGCCATGGTGACAACGGCAAATGCTTCATTGATTTCATACAGATCGACATCCGCCGCACTCCAGCCGGTCTTATCCAGGAGGCTGTTCATCGCCGATACCGGTGCCGTGGTAAACCACTCCGGCGCATGGGCGAACTGGCTCTGACCGCGCAATACGGCAAGTGTCTTGATACCACGGGCCTTGGCTTCACTCTCACGCATCAGCACCAGAGCGGCGGCGCCATCGGAAATCGAACTGGCGTTGGCCGCAGTGACGGTACCGTCTTTCCGAAACGCCGGCCGCAGCTGGGGAATCTTGTCCGGGCGGGCGCTACCTGGCCCTTCGTCCACGGACACTTCATGGTCACCTTTGCGGGTGCTCACGGTGACCGGAGAAATTTCTCGCTCGAATGCACCGGATGCGATGGCGGCATTGGCACGGGCAAGCGACTCGATGGCAAAGGCGTCCTGCGCTTCCCGGGTAAAGCCATACTTATCGGCGGTACTCTCGGCAAAATTGCCCATCAATTGGCCGTCGTACGCGTTTTCCAGACCATCGGTAAACATATGATCGAGCACCTCCCCGTGCCCGAGGCGCATACCCCCACGCGCTTTGGGCAGCAAATATGGCGCATTGCTCATGCTTTCCATACCACCTGCCACAACCACTTTGGCATCACCAGCAAGCAGGGCGTCACGCGCCATCATCACCGTCTTCATCCCTGAGCCGCAAACCTTGTTGACGGTAGTGGTCGGCGTACTCTCCGGAATACCAGCGCCCAGCGAGGCCTGACGCGCAGGAGCCTGCCCAAGCCCCGCCGGCAGCACACACCCGAGTAAAACTTCATCCACATCCGCCACATCCACTCCGGCGTCAGCAAGGGCACCGCGAATCGCCACCGCGCCCAGCTCCGGGGCACTCAGGCCAGATAAAGCACCCTGCATGGCCCCCATTGGGGTACGGGAGATACCTACGATGACTACAGGGTCTTTTGATTGCTCGCTCATGCTGTTTTCTCTCCATATTTAACGGAAACCGCCGCAAATGGCTGACCAATATTGCGTCAAGTCCTGATTTGGTGGTGAATTATAACCCAGACACCCGGTGAGATTACCATCCACCCTTCGTTGTATTGCTCATGGTAGTATCAGGCGCAATGGTGGAATAAACCGATAAAGATCAATCGCACTGACCGATCTGCCAATCGCGGATTCCACCGGCTTTAGCACTACAAACTGGAAACCGGGACCCTATGGAAATTTCGACCATCATCTGGCTTGTGATCATCGCCGCTCTGATACTGTACGTCATCAGTATTTACAACAAGCTGGTATCACTGAAACACCGATATGAAAATGCCTTTGCACAGATCGAAGTCCAGCTAAAACGCCGCTACGACCTGATCCCCAATCTGGTGGAATCTGCCCGCGGCTACCTCAAGCATGAGCGCGAGACCCTCGAAGCGGTCATTGCGGCCCGCAACTCCGCCCTTGCTGGCCTGAAAGCGGCGGCAAACAACCCCGGCAGCGCGTCTGCGATTGCGGATCTTGGGAATGCCGAAGGGCTGCTCAGCAACGTGCTTGGGCGGCTCAACGTAGTGATGGAAGCCTACCCGGACCTCAAAGCCAACCAGACCATCCAGCAGGTCATGGAGGAGCTGACCAGTACCGAGAACAAGGTGGCCTTCGCCCGCCAGGCATTCAATGATGGGGTCACCACCTACAACATCTTCCGCCAGAGCTTCCCGCCCGTGTTTTTTGCCGGCTTTTTCGGTCACCGTGAGAATGGCGAACTTCTGGAGTTTGCGGACTCCGAGGTTATACAGGCCGCCCCACGGGTAGAATTCTGAGCCGGGACCGGTAACACCAATGAACTTTTTTGAGTATCAGGATCGCGCCAGACGTAACAGCACCCTGCTGATCGCACTGTTTTTTGCCGCGATCATCGGGCTGGTTGCTGTCACGACCCTGTTCGTGGCATTTCTTACCAGCTATTCCGACCTGCGCGACCCATCCACCGAGACATCGCTCATGACGATGCTCAGCAGTCTCGGCTGGGACACTATCGCCGGTATTGCGATCACCATTACTGCAATTATCGGTCTCGCCAGCCTGTTTCGGTTGCGCCAGCTCTCCGCTGGAGGCCAGGCCGTTGCGGAATCTCTCGGTGGACGCAAAATCAACATTTCCCCGGCAAATCCCGCAGAGCAGCGAGCGCTCAATGTCGTAGAAGAGATGGCACTGGCGTCGGGCACCCCGGTGCCGGATGTCTATATCCTCGATGACAACGGGATTAATGCCTTTGCCGCAGGTTATGCCCAGGGCGACGCCGTCATTGGTCTCACCCGAGGCTGTATAGAACAACTGAACCGCGATGAGCTGCAGGGTGTGGTCGCCCACGAGTTCAGCCACATATTCAATGGCGACATGCGCATGAATATCCGTATCGTCGGCCTTCTTCACGGAATCCTCGTGATCGGCCTGCTGGGCAGCTGGCTGCTGCGGGGCAGCTACTGGAGCAGCGGGCGAGATAATCGGGGGCGGGCAGCCCTGTTTGGCATCGGCGCCGGGCTGGTGGTCATAGGCTATACCGGCACTTTCTTTGGCAACCTGATCAAATCGGCAGTGAGCCGCCAGCGCGAGTACCTGGCGGACGCGTCCGCAGTACAGTTCACCCGCAATAGTCAGGGTATCGCTGGCGCGCTGAAAAAGATTGGCCAGCACGCCGGTGGCTCTCGCCTGCAGGCCGCCAATGCCAGTGAATTCAGCCATATGTACTTCGCCAGCGGGTTGAAAAACAGCCTGCTCGGCCTGTTTGCCACCCACCCCCCACTCAATGCCCGAATCACCCGTCTGGACCCGCAATGGAGCGGGAGCGGCGAAACAAGTCCCCCAGGGGAGCTCCCGGCATCTTCAGGTAGCAACGCGGCGTCTGTGCAAGCATCCCAGATACATGCAGGCACAGGCAGCCCGGGTGACGAGAACTACCAGACCCGACTCGAAAAAGTCCTCGAAGTCGTGGATAACAACATTGCCCAGCCCACACACCAGCAACACCTGCTGGGTCAGGCCATACTGGCAGATATTCCATCACCATTGAAAACTGCCGCGCACGATCCATTTTCCGCGCGCGCGCTGGTGTATGGCCTGCTACTGGACAACCGAAGCAATGGTGGCGCGATGCAGGAGCGGAACGATGCGGAGTCTTCGGAAACCGGTCACCGGGAGAAGCAACTCACCCTGCTCACCGAGATTGCCCACCCGGCCGTTCTGCGAGAATTCAACAAGCTGGCGCCACTCCTTTCCAGCACACCACAGCACTATCGCCTGCCGTTGATTGACCTGTGCATCCCGGCTCTCAAGTCCCTTGCGCCGCAACAGTTTCAGATATTCAAACGCAACGTCATCAAACTGCTGCGTGCCGATGGCAAGGTGGAAATCTGGGAGTGGGCTCTTTACCGCGTGCTCATGCACGGCCTGGAGGCGAACCCAGACCGCCACCGCGCGCTGGGCAGCCGAAAGGGGAACAGCCAGGCCATCGCAGATGCGCAACAGTTTCTGCTGGCCACCATGGCACACGCGGACTGCGACAATTATCTGAACGCGAAACGTGCGTTCGAAGCGGGCACTCGTGCGCTGGGGCTGCCTGCGGCCCCTCTGCCCGCCAGGACCGATATTACCCTACAGCGCCTGGACAAGGCGGTGGCCATTGCGCGGGATATCTCACCACTGCAAAAGCCCCGGCTGCTCAAGGCCCTGGCTACAACTCTGGCCCACGATGGCGTGATTGGCGGAGGTGAAGTGGAGTTGCTCAGGGCCATTGCCGATTGCCTGGATTGCCCGATGCCCCCTGTTCCCGGCAGCCACGATCCGATCTCGCCCCAGGCGAGTGTTGCCTCGCCCAGAGAAACAGCCACGGTCAACTGATCGGCCAAGGCCACAATATCCATAAAAGTGAAAGCCGGCATAAATGCCGATTGCTGTTCACTTAACGTAGCCGAGGGCGAAGGTGACGATACCGGGTGTGGTCCTTTGAGACCTTCACCGCCAGGGATGGCGGTGCGGAGCCCCCAGGGATGGGTTACCGGGGGCGCCTAGCTCGTGCCTCACAAGACCGCACACGGTAGCGGTGCTGGAACTGAGCCACGAACTAATAGTGATGCTGATAGACCGGACCGACCCCCATGGTCCAGATGATCACAGAGCAGATCATGATCGTGACCATTCCCACCAGGCCGATGGTCAGCACCGCACTGGCGTAAAGGAATGCACGCTCCTTACTCATATTCATCAGGATGGGGATACCCTCATAGAGCAGATAAACGGAATAAATGGCCGCCAGCCCCATTACTGTCACCACCAGCCACAGATGGGGATAAATCATCACAATCCCCGACAGAAGCACCGGCGTAGTCACAAATACAGCGAGCGCGGTGCCTTCATAGTGACGAGTGGGCTCATCGCCTTCAACACCGTAGGCTTTGGCCATCCAGTTGATAAACTCTCCAACCAGATAAATCCCGATCAATAGCGCTAGATAAGTCACGATCGCCAGGCTACCGGCACTCGCTGGTGTCAGCTTGGACACGTGCCCGCCCAGTTCGAAGCCCACCTGAGTCACACCGATATAACCGGCAATACAGGGAATCAACGCCAGGATAGGTACATGACTGAGAAAAACCTGCAGAAACGAGTGCTTGTCCGCGCGAATGGACTGCCACTCTTTATCCGGATTGGTAAATATGCCAATGGTATGGCTGAGTAATTTCACTTGGGGTCCTCCTGTATACCGCTTGTTTGCAGTATCGGAAGGGCCGGGTCAATTCACCAATGAATAACAGGATTCTGGCGTCAATTTTTACGCCAGCAGATCAAATGCGCCAAAAAGGTGATGAAAAGAGCAACAACGGAGGGGAGAAGAGCGAAGCGCCGGCCGCCGGCTCGTCACAGAGCTTTTGGCCAGCATCGACGTTTGCACTACTTGACGACGCGCAAGGCCGGCTTCTTAGAGGGCTTTTTAAGGGTGGTTGGCGGTGTGGGCTCCGGTGGCTCCGGAGTTTCCTCTGGCTCAAACACCATTCCCTGACCATTCTCGCGGGCATAGATCCCGACCACCGCACCCACCGGCACCTGAATATCGGTAGGCACTCCACCAAAACGCGCATTAAAGCGGATCGCGTAATTGTCCATAGTAAGACCCATCACCGCGGTTTCCGACACATTCAGCACAATCTGACCATCTTCATTAACGTGCTGCTGGGGTACCAGAACGCCGTTCAGGTGAGTATCCACCAGTAGATAGGGAGTGCACTTGTTGTCGGTAATCCACTCGTAAAACGCCCGCAACAGATACGGGCGGTTGGACGTCATTGGCGGTTTATTCAATCAGCACCTCAGGCGCGCATTTCGCGTTCGTACTCGGTCAGGCTCTGCTGGAAGGCTTCGCGCGCGAACAGGCGATCCATATAGTCCAACAGGGGTTTGGCCTGCTTGGTCTTCGGCAGGGCAATTTCAAGCTGATCCAGACGCCAAAGCAGCGGCGCCATGCAGCAGTCCACCAGTGAGAACTCTTCGTTGAAGAAGTACGGCAGGTCCGTAAACATTGGCGCAATGCCTACAAAGCTGTCGCGCAGGTCTTTGCGAGCGGCGGCAACATCTTTGCCACCAGCCAGAATCTTATCCACCAGCGGGCACCAGTCACGCTCGATCCGGTGCATGATCTGGCGGCTCTGCGCGCGCGCAACCGGGTACACCGGCAACAGCGGGGGATGCGGGAAACGCTCGTCCAGGTACTCCATCATGACCTTGGTCTCAAACAGCACCAGGTCGCGATCCACCAGGGTCGGCAGGGAGTTATACGGGTTGAGGTCGGCGAGTTCCGCCGGCTTATCATCGGGGTCGACGTCGATGATCTCTACGGAAACACCTTTTTCCGCCAGCACGATACGTACCCGATGGCTGAAGTGACAACGACCGTCGGAAAAGAAGGTCATGGAGGAGCGCTTGTTGGTCGGCACACCCATTATGGAACTACCTCAATCTACTGGCCGGAACGATTCCGGGCCAACTATTCAAAACGGAAAACGGGCGGCGGGCTGATACCGGTAAACCGGCGGCCCACCACCCGGAAATGTCACAGGCTTACGTTTAGTGGTGCACGTCTTTCCAGTATTCGCGGTTCAGCAACCAGGCGAAAATAAAGAACACCAAAATAAACGCCAGCACGTAAAAGCCGATACGCTTGCGGGTTTCCGCCATCGGCTCGGCAATGTACTCCATGAAGTTGACCAGATCATAGACGGCCTGATCATACTCCACATCGGTCATGGAGCCCTTTACGCTACCCACCTTCAGGCTGCCACAGTTGGCATCCATAATCGGATTGCCCATCTCATCGCGCACCACCTTGCCGTGATCGCGCTTGGGCCCGGGGGCGCACTCCGGCAGCCCCTGCAGTTCCATCAGCACATGGGGCATACCGACATTCGGAAATACTTTGTTGTTTACACCCAGAGGACGGCTGTCGTCTTTGTAAAAGCTACGCAGGTAAGTGTACAGCCATTCGGGCGAACGGGCGCGAGCCACCAGGGTCAGATCCGGCGGAGTGGCGCCAAACCAGACTTTCGAGTCCTCGGGTTTCATGGCGATCTGCATCAGATCGCCAATCTTGTCGTCCCCCAGCACCAGATTCTGCAGCATCAGTTCATTGGGAATACCCAAGTCTGTCGCCACCCGCTCCCAGCGGGAGAAGTTGGCACTGTGACAGCCCATGCAGTAATTGACGAAGTATTTGGCTCCGCGCTGCAGTGATGGTTTGTCGGTCAGGTCAGTCTTGATGTAATCCAGTTCAACAGAACTCTCCGCGCCCACCGCCTTGATGGGAACAAAGGTCAGCAGCAGCACAGAGATAATACCGGTCATCAGCAGGATGAACGACTTGGTGCTGGACGGGCTGGTAACACGCTCCGGCTCCGGATGCACCACATCACGGCTGGTCAGCCACGGCAGTACCGCAAAGAACACCGCAAACACCATGGACATGGCGAACACAAACAGGCTCGCTTTGAAATTGACCACAGCCATCCACAGGAACAGGAAGCCGAAAGCTCCACTCACAATCCAGGACGCCAGGCCTTTTCGGGTGGTCGGATTGGTCCAGATCGGCATAGTCACGAAGAACGCAAAATAGAACAGGGTTGCCACCTGGGCCAGGAAGTTACGCCCCGGTGTTGGAGATTTCACACCCAGGTAGCCCAGGATAATGAAGATCGCCGCAAACACCATCAGCAGCACTTTTGGCAGCCAGCCCTTGTAGCGGATGGAGCGCACCGGGCTCTTGTCGAGCCAGGGCAGCACGAACAGAACCGCGATCGCCGCACCCATGGCCACCAGGCCGAGGAACTTCGCGGTCAGCGGACCAATATCAATGGTCACCGCGCGCAGAACCGCGTAGAAAGGAGTGAAGTACCACACCGGCGCGATGTGCTCCGGGGTTTTCAGCGGGTTCGCTTCCTCAAAGTTGGCGTACTCAAGGAAGAAACCACCCATCTCCGGGAAGAAGAACACCACCACACAGAAAGCGAACAGGAATACCGCTACACCCACCAGATCGTGCACGGTGTAATAGGGGTGGAAGGCAACGCCGTCCAGCGGTACACCGTTTTCATCTTTGTTCTTTTTGATCTCGATGCCGTCGGGGTTATTGGAACCCACTTCGTGCAGCGCCAGGATGTGCAACACAACCAGCAGCACCAGCACCAGCGGCAGCGCGATCACGTGCAGGGAGAAGAACCGCGTGAGGGTAATACCGGAAATCAGGTAGTCACCGCGAATCCACTGCACCAGGTCTTCTCCCACCACAGGAATAGCACCAAACAGAGATACGATTACCTGTGCACCCCAGTAAGACATCTGTCCCCAGGGCAATACGTACCCCATAAAGGCTTCTGCCATCAGCACCAGGTAGATACACATACCGAATATCCACACCAGCTCACGGGGCGGCTTGTAGGAGCCGTACATGAGGCCCCGGAACATGTGCAGGTAAACCACCACGAAAAAGGCAGAGGCGCCGGTGGAGTGCAGGTAGCGAATTATCCACCCCATTTCCACATCGCGCATGATGTATTCCACAGAGGCAAATGCACCGTCTGCAGTGGGTGAATAGCTCATGACCAGCCAGATACCGGTCAGCAGCTGGTTCACCAGAACCAGCATGGAGAGCACGCCAAAGAAATACCACAGGTTAAAATTCTTGGGCGCGTAGTATTTACCCATATGGGTATCCCACGCGCGATAGATCGGCAGTCGCTGGTCGACCCAGTCCCCCAGTGCGGTTAGCCAGTTCATGCGCTGCCCTCCTGATCCACGCCGATTACGATTACGTCATCCCCTTCATAGGAATAGGGAGGTACTTCCAGGTTATACGGCGCGGGTACACCGGTATATACACGTCCGGCCAGGTCGTACTTGGAACCGTGACAGGCACAGAAGAAGCCGCCCTGCCACTGATCGCCGCCCAAGTCGGCAGTGCCCACTTCAGGGCGATACATGGGCGCGCAGCCCAAGTGGGTACACAGACCGACCAGCACCAGAATCTGCGGTTTGATCGCTCGGTTTTCCGGATTCACGTAGGCGGGCTGAGTAGATTGTTCAGAATTGGGATCGCGCAGATACGGATCCACTTTGACAAGGTTGTCCAGTACTTCCTGGGTGCGGCGAACCACATACACAGGCTTGCCACGCCACTCGACGGTGACCATCTGGCCCGGCTCCAGCTTGGCAATATTGTACTTAACTGGCGCGCCGGCGGCTTTCGCCTTGGCACTCGGATTCCAGGAGGCGACAAAAGGTACAGCGACTCCCACCGCTCCGGCACCACCTACAACGGAGGTAGCAGCGGTCAGGAATCGACGACGCCCCACATTTACACCGTCATCACTCATGACGTAGATCTCCCATCACAGCGCCCCGTAACCTGCAAATACACAGCTCCGAGACTGACTGGCCCAAACCCAAAATTCCGGGAAACCTCTGCCAAGTATCCAAAAGCCACCCATTGCGGTAATCCAGGGTTAACCGCAATTCGGTAGCAACGGTGCAGCCTCAGTGGCCAAAAACCAGAGAGAACAGAGCACCCGCGCAACAACAGCAAGAGCCTATTGCCGCGAAATCAGAGACTTAAACAGAAACTCCCCTACAACTGGCCCGCTCGCCTGACCCGAAAACAAATTGGCCAAACCCCATGTGCAAGCGGATAGAAATTCGCGCAATGTTAAAGAAAATGCCAAATCGATACAAGGCGAATGCCGGAGCGAACGTCGGCAATCTCGCGGCGAACTGGCGGGATTTTAAACAGATCACAAAACGCGCACCGACGTACAACCAGAGGTGCAGGCAAAAAAAAGCCCGGCATTTGCCGGGCCAGAAAAAAGTAATTCTCGCTTAACGCTTGGAGAATTGCGGCTTCTTACGCGCTTTACGCAAGCCGACTTTCTTACGCTCGACAGCACGAGCGTCACGCGTTACATAACCAGCCGCACGCAGCGGCTGACGCAGAGACTCGTCGTACTGCATCAGCGCACGGGTCAGACCGTGACGGATCGCACCCGCCTGACCGAAGGAACCACCGCCCTTCACAGTTACGTTGATGTCGAATTTCTCGACCATGTCGACCATTTCCAGCGGCTGACGCACGATCATGCGTGCCACTTCGCGGCCGAAGTATTCGTCCAGGGAACGACCATTAACGCTGATTTTACCCTCACCCTGCGCGATGAATACGCGAGCGGTGGAGGTCTTGCGGCGGCCGGTACCGTAGTATTGAGTAGTTGCCATGAGAATGATTCCGTTTAGATCGACAGTTCAATCGGCTGCTGGGCCGCGTGAGGATGTTCGCTACCCTTGTACACCTTCAGTTTCTTGAACATGGCGCGACCCAGAGGGCCTTTGGGGAGCATGCCTTTCACAGCACTTTGGATGGTGCGCTCAGGCGCCTTGTCGATCAACTTCTCAAAGCTGATGGATTTAAGACCACCAGGGTAGCCAGAGTGGCTATGGTAGATCTTGTCTTTGGCCTTGTTGCCGGTCACGCGGACCTTTTCGGCGTTGATTACTACGATGTAGTCACCGGTGTCCACGTGGGGCGTGTATTCAGGCTTGTGCTTGCCGCGCAGGCGGTGAGCAATCTCGGCGGAAATACGGCCGAGAGTCTTGTCCGCAGCGTCAACAATGTACCAGTCGCGAGTGACCGCTTCCGGCTTGGCACTGTAAGTCTTCATGTTATAAAACACCTGTATATGGCTCCCGAAATGGGGGCCGTCCCACGAAAAGAGCGCGAATACTACATAAGCGCCATGGGCTTTTCAAGCAGAAAATTGAGCAACTTGTGAACAGCCCACTGCGGCCATCCGGACCTCAATCCACCCGGTGCTGTCGCGCCAGATACTCCCGGGACTGCATCTCTTGCAGACGACTGACGGTGCGCTGGAACTCGAAGCGCAAGTGACGGCCGCCGTACAGTGACTCCGCAGGCTCCTCTGCAGAGATCACCAGGTTGACGCAACGGTCATAGAACTCATCGATCAGATTGATGAAGCGCCGCGCCTGACTCTCGGTGCGCTCGTCAAAACACGGCACATTGGCCAACAGTACCGTGTGGAACTCCCGCGCCAGCTCGATGTAATCGTTCTGGGAGCGTGGCCCATCACACAGTTCGGCAAATTCAAACCAGGCCACATCGTCAGACACCCTGGAGGCAACGATCGGACGCCCCTCAATATCCAAAGCGACCTGCTCGCGAATCTCCGCCCCTTCCACCATCAGGCTATTAAAGGAACGGGCGAGACTGGCATCCGCGTCGGCATCCAGCGGGTGATGATAAAGCTCGGCCATTTCCAGCGCCCGCAGCCGATAGTCCACCCCGTTATCCACATTGACCACCTTGGTATGCTCAAGCAGCAGATCAATGGCCGGCAGGAAACGTGCCCGCTGTAGCCCATCTTTATATAACCCCTCAGGGATAATATTGGATGTGGCCACCAGCGTGACCCCGCGCTGGAACAGCGCCTCTAGCAGATTGGCAAGAATCATGGCATCGGTAATATCCGAGACGAAGAATTCGTCAAAGCAGAGCACCCGGGCGCGTTCGGCAATGCGGTCGGCCACCTTTTCCAGAGGATTTTTCTCCCCCGCCAGGCTTTTCAGCTGGCGGTGCACTTCACGCATAAAGCGATGAAAGTGGGTGCGCTGCTTGCGCTCGAACGGCAGCGCCTCATAAAAGGCATCCATCAGATAGGTTTTGCCGCGCCCCACCCCACCCCAGAAATACAGCCCGGTTTCCGGCGCTCCGTCTTTTTTCCACAGGCGACGCAGGCCGCTGAGAAAACCACCACTGCTATGCGCCGCCAGCAGACGCTGGTAGAGATCCTGCAACTCCTCAACCGCCGCCCGCTGCGCCGGATCTTCCACAAAATCCGGGCGCAGCAGGTCCCGCTCGTAGCGCTGCATGGGTGATAGAGGCGAGGATGCCAAGTTTGAGTCAATCTGGTGCTGATCCGTGACCATCTAATTGAAACCGTTCATAACATTTTGTGGCGACACCGCCAGGCGGGAACTGAGAAGTCGACCAACTGCCGATTGGCGCGCACTTTACCAAATCCATCACGCCTTGACACAAACCCCATGACATATGGGATCCGCAGGGCGCGTCGTGCGCGACGGAATTGCGTATAATAAGGTCACCGCCACGGATGGGCTGGTGCCACTTTTACTTTGAGGAGAATGTATCGTGCACTCAACTTCGGTTTTAATTCTGGTCGGCGTTATCGGCCTGGCCCTCGGAGCCCTGCTGGCCTTTCTGGCCACCCGCAGCCGCCAGAGCGTTGACCGCACCCAGGAACTGGAACTGCGACTGAAAGAAGCCAACAGTAAGCTCGAGGACTTCCAGCAGGAGGTTAATGAGCACTTCGACCAGACCTCACAGCTGGTGAACAATCTCACCCAGAGCTATCGCGAGGTGCACGAGTACCTGGCCAACAGCGCCATGCGCCTGTCCAGCCAGGATATCGGCCGCCAGATGCTGGAAGCCGGAAGCGGGCAGCTGAGCGACAACGACGAGAACCTGAGTGTACTCCCTCCCCGGGACTGGGCCCCCAAGGAGCCCGGAGCCAAAGGAACGCTGTCTGAAGAGTTCGGCCTGGAAAAGGAAGCGCAAGCCCCTGCGCCCGCACCGTCATCGGAGCCTGTGATCAATCGCTGATCTCGGCTGGCACACGAAAAAAGGCGGGGTAGCAACCCCGCCTTTTTTGTATACGCGCGCATCCTGACAAAGTACTGCGCGACCGCCAGCCGGATGCACACAGCCCCGGCCAGCCGCCACCATTGCCTTACAGGCTCTGGTAATAATCCATCAGAATCTGAGCCACTTCCGGACGAGAAAATTCCGGAGGCGGTGCAATACCATTCCCCAACATCTCACGCACCTTGGTGCCAGATAGAAGAATAAAGTCTTCTTTGGTGTGATCGGGCACATCGCGCATCATCACTACACGATTCAACTTCTTCGAGTAAGCGGTATGGTCCGCGCGGAAAATCTGAATCTCCAGCGCCCCTTCCGGCACCTTCTCATCGAAAATGGTCTGTGCATCGAAGGCACCGTAGTAGTCACCGACTCCAGCGTGGTCACGGCCGACGATCAGGTGGCTACAGCCACAGTTCTGGCGGAATACCGCGTGCAGCACCGCTTCGCGCGGGCCAGCGTAAAGCATGTCAAAACCGTAACCAGTCACCATTACGGTGTTTTTGGGGAAGTACTCTTCCACCATCTTGCGGATAGAGGCATCACGCACGTGGGCGGGGATATCACCGGGCTTCAGCTTGCCCAGCAGCATATGAATCAGTACGCCGTCGGCGTCCACCGCTTCGAGAGCCATTTTGCACAGCTCTTCGTGGGCACGGTGCATGGGGTTACGGGTCTGGAAGGCGACAACCTTGCTCCAACCGTGCTCCACAAACTCGTTGCGGATCTCGACCGCGGTGCGGAAGGTGTCCGGGAAGTCGGCCTGGAAGTAGCTGAAGTTCAGCACTTCAATGGAACCGGAGATCAGCTGGCGGCCGGCCGCCTTGAAGGTGGCCACACCCGGGTGCGCATCGTCCAGAGTGCCGAATACGTGCTCGGCAATGGTGTTCACCTGCTCGTCGGACACCGTCTCAATGGCATCTACGTCCATCACCGCCAACACCGGGTTACCCTCGACATTGGGATCGCGCAGGGCGATGCGCTTGGCGCCGGCAATGGCGGAAGCGTCTTCCACCATGTTCACTACCGGCACCGGCCAGAACAGACCGTCTACGGTACGCAGGGTTTCCGCAACACTCAGGGTATCCGCCAGGTTCATGTAGCCGTGCAGCGGGTTGAAGTAACCAGCACCCAGCATTACGGCATTGGCCGCAGCAGCAGAGCTAACCACGATGGACGGCAGGGATTCCGCTTCGTGGGCCAGCTGGTGATGGCGCTCGCTATCGTAAACAAAGCGGGGTTGCAGCTCGACACTGCCGTGTGGACGAACCAGGGACATAGACACTCCTGCGGTAGTTCTGGGAAAGAGAGTTCTGAGGAAAATTTTGAGCGCCACATTATACGGATAACCAGGCACACACCAAGCGCCGAGCGTGACCCGGGTTAGATCATCTGGTGAGGACACAAGAACCTAAAGACGTATAATGATCCCAAACCAAGGAGCCTCAGGTGTCATTACAACGATTTCTGCAAGACTGGGCGATTCCGGCCGCGATTGGCCTGGCGATGGCGGCCGCACTACTTTTCCTGTTTCCCCATTTGCGTGAAAGCACGGGAAGCGACACTCCTCGAGCCATCACCGCCCCAGAATCTTATGCCAGCGCGGTCAATCTGGCAGGGCCGGCGGTGGTAAACGTCTTCAGTAAACGGGCACTGCGCAACCACCCCCTTGCCAGCCATCCTCTGTTTCCCTACTACCTGAACAAAATGACCCCGCTGCAACGGGAACGCATGCAGCAGAACCTCGGCTCGGGCGTTATCGTCGATGAAGCGGGTTATGTGCTCACCAACTTTCACGTAATCTCCGGTGCCGAACAGATCGCTGTGGTGCTGGCCGACGGGCGTGAGGCCCGCGCACAACTGGTCGGGTCGGATGCAGATTTTGACCTGGCGGTACTCAAGATCGACCTCCCCAACCTCACCGCAATTGAAGTTGGCGACCCGGATAGAGCCCAGGTCGGCGACGTGGTGCTGGCCATCGGCAATCCGTTTGGCGTTGGGCAAACGGTGACCCAGGGCATCATCAGTGCAACCGGCAGGGACGTGGGCAATACCGGCGTCGGTGGTTACCTGCAAAATTTCCTGCAAACCGATGCGGCCATCAATCCGGGCAACTCCGGTGGCGCTCTGGTGGACTCCCGGGGTCGACTTCTCGGCATCAACACCACGTCGGTATTGAACCAAACCGGATTGAATCAGAGCGGCACCAGTGGCGGCATCAGCTTCGCGATTCCCGCTACCATCGCCCTCAAGGTCATGCAGGACCTTATCGAGTTTGGCCGGGTGGTACCCGGCTGGCTGGGGATTGAGGCACAGAACCTGAACCCCCTGCTGGCGCGCTCTTTCAATCTCGCCTCCACCGATGGCGTCATCGTCACAGCCATTTACAAGGAAGGGCCGGCGCATCAGGCAGGGCTAAAGCCAGGTGACGTCATCACCCATATCAACGCCACCCCGATCAATGATGGCAAACACGGCAATGCCGCCATGGCCACTCTGCGCCCGGGTGAAGTGGTAACCATTACCTACATTCGCGACGGCGAAACGCTGACCACCCGTGCAACGGTATCCGAACGCCCCCAGGCAGAACGCAACCAGGCACAGGAAGAAGGCTAGCCTCGCGCTTAACACCAGAGGAAAACGTGATCGTGCTATTAAAAGCTCTTGGCCTGAAAGCACTACTGATGCTGACACTGTTTCACCACAGCGCCGCCGCAGATGACCGCGAGACACTGGACAACCTCTTGAGTCAGTTTCTCACCGGTGCCGCAGATGATATCCAGGTACACGAGCGCTTCTGGGCCGACGACCTGATCTACACCAGCTCATCCGGTCAGCGCTTTGGCAAATCCACGATTATCGAAGGAATGGAAAAGGCGGAACAAAAGGAAGGGAACAAAGAGAAGAAAGCGGCTTCTGCTCCAATACGCTACCGTGCGGAAGACACCGATATCCGCGTGTTGGGCGAGACCGCTATCGTTGCGTTCCGGCTGATTGCAGAGCCGGCTCCGGGTGGTGACAAGCCGGCGGAGAAGATGGAGTTTTTTAACACCGGCACCTTCGTCAAACGCGATGGCGAGTGGCGGGCATTGGCCTGGCAAGCCACGAAAATCCCAGCGCCAGAGCCCGCCAACGGCTAATTTGTTCACGTCACTCTATCCGCGCGAATCAGTCCGCGTCTGGCCGCACCCGGTATTCTGCAGAGCGGGCGTGGGCGTCGAGCCCCTCCCCTTTCGCCAGGGTGGACGCTACCCGACCCAGAGTATCCGCTCCATCCGGCGAACAGAAAATGATCGAGCTGCGCTTCTGGAAATCGTAAACCCCAAGCGGCGAAGAGAAGCGCGCAGTGCCACTGGTAGGTAGCACGTGATTCGGCCCTGCACAATAATCCCCCAGCGCCTCTGCCGTATAACGACCGAGAAAGATGGCCCCGGCGTGGCGAATCTGCGGCAGATATTGCTCCGGATTATCCACAGAGACTTCCAGATGTTCCGGAGCTATCCGGTTGGAGACCTCAATCGCCTGCTCGATATCCCGCACCAGAATCAACGCGCCGCGATCGGCGATAGAGCGACTGGCAATGGCTTCCCGCGGCAGCTCAGCGAGCAGTTTCTGCAACGATACTTCCACTGCCTCCAAAAACTCCGCATCCGGGCTTAACAGGATTGACTGGGCCTGTTCGTCGTGTTCCGCCTGGGAGAGCAGGTCCATGGCAATCCAGTCCGGATCGGTTTTGCCGTCGCAGATTACCAGGATTTCCGAAGGTCCGGCGATCATATCGATGGCCACCTGACCGAAAACCGCGCGTTTCGCAGAGGCCACAAAAATATTGCCAGGCCCCACGATCTTATCGACACGAGCAATGGACTCTGTTCCATAAGCGAGCGCGGCCACAGCCTGAGCACCGCCAATGGTAAAAACCTTATCCACACCCGCAATGGCGGCCGCTGCCAGCACCAGATCACTAAGCTGGTTGTCTGGAGCCGGCACCACCATCAACACCTCCTCAACACCGGCTACCCGGGCGGGAATTGCGTTCATCAGAACCGAGGAAGGATAGCTGGCCTTGCCACCGGGCACGTAGATACCCACGCGCTCCATCGCGCTAATCTGCTGCCCCAACACCGTGCCGTCCGCCTCCTGGTACTGCCAGGAAGATTGCAGCTGATGCTCGTGATAGGCGCGCACACGTTCAGCGGCCGCCTCGAGGGCCGCACGCTTGTCTGCAGGAATTCGCGCCAGCGCTGTCTGCAGCTCCTCCGCCTGTAGGCAGAAATCCCGCGCCTGCCGCAAATCGCGACGATCAAAGCGATTGGTGTATTCGATTACCGCGGCGTCACCGCGGGATCTCACTTCGCGCAAGATATCCGCCACCGTCGCTTCGACACCAGGATCCGCGACGGACTCCCAGGCCAACAGGGCATCCAGCTCGGAAGAAAACTCGGAATTACCGGCATCCAGCCGGCGCACAGAAAAATCACCCATGGAAATTACCCTGCGCTCCGCGTACGCACCGCTTCAGCCAGCTGTTCAATCAACGCACTGATCGGACCATACTTCATTTTCATGGACGCCTTGTTGACGATGAGTCGACTACTGATGTCCGCAATCTGATCCCGCGCCTCCAGCCCATTGGCCTTGAGGGTGTTGCCGGTATCCACGATATCCACAATCTCATCCGCCAGATCCATCAACGGCGCCAGTTCCATAGCCCCGTACAGCTTGATGATGTCTGCCTGGCGCCCCTGAGCGGCGTAGTAGCGCTTGGCAGACTGTACAAACTTGGTGGCCACCTTGATGCGACCACTGGGGAGCGGGGCGCCCTTGATGCCCGCTGTCATCAGCCGGCAGCGGGCGATATTCAAGTCCAGGGGTTCATAGATATTACTGTCGTCATGTTCCAGCAGGTTATCTTTGCCCGCCACACCCATATCGGCAGCACCATGCTGCACATAGGTCGGTACGTCCGACCCACGCAGGATCAGCAGGCGTACATTTTCCTGATTGGTAGGGAAAATCAGTTTGCGACTCTTGGCAATATCCTCCGCCGGCTCCAGGCCAGCGGCCGCCAGTAGTGGCAGGGTTTCCTTGAGAATTCGGCCCTTGGTCAGGGCAATAGTGATCTGCATAGCGTTTATGGTTGTGTGATATCCGCCCGCTGTCTACGGGCCAAAATGTACGGGCATGCCCCAAATCCCCCGGGAGCTTATCGGCTCTTTACGAACCGCGCCAATACATATCCAGAATAGCGCTAGAAGGAAACGGGTGAACACCCGCTCCCGCTTTTGGCAAAAAATGAAGTAAAACCGTCAATCAGCCCGGTACACGGCGAATATTCGCCCCCAACTGCTGCAGTTTTTCCTCGATACACTCGTAGCCACGGTCAATATGGTAAATACGATCCACCATTGTGGTGCCCTCAGCCACCATTCCGGCGATGACCAGACTGGCAGAGGCGCGCAGGTCCGACGCCATCACCGGTGCACCTTTCAGCTTCTCTACACCAGTGACAATCGCCGTATTCCCCTCCAGCACAATATTCGCCCCCATGCGATTGAGCTCGTGCACCTGGATCAGACGGTTCTCGAAAATGGTCTCTACTACGGTTCCGGTGCCCTCCGCTACCGCATTCATGGCGGTAAACTGGGATTGCATATCTGTGGGAAACGCAGGGTACGGCGCGGTGCGGAAGCTCACCGCTTTGGGGCGATTGCCCTTCATATCCAGCTCGATCCAGTCGTCACCAATACTCAGGTGCGCGCCGGCCTCCTCAAACTTCACCAGCACAGCATCCAGAATGTCGGCGCGGGTATGAGTCAGGCGTACCTTACCGCGAGCGGCGGCGGCGGCAGCGAGGAAGGTTCCAGTCTCGATCCGGTCAGGCATGACCGAGAAGGTACACGGATGCAGACGCGGTACACCCTGCACACGAATGGTATCGGTACCGGCACCCTCGATCTCGGCCCCCATGGCGATGAGAAACTCCGCAAGGTCGACAATCTCAGGTTCCCGTGCGGCATTTTGCAATACGGTTGTGCCCTCTGCGAGCACAGCCGCCATCAGCAGGTTTTCGGTACCGCCCACGGTGACCTTTTCCATCACGATATCGGCACCCTTCAGGCGGCCATTACTGCGCGCACGGATAAAGCCTTCATCGATCGTGATTTCTGCACCCATGGCTTCCAGCCCCTTGAGGTGGATATCCACCGGGCGGCTACCGATGGCACAACCACCAGGAAATGACACGTTGGCGACCCCGTGGCGGGCCAGCAGCGGGCCCAGTACCAGGATGGACGCGCGCATGGTTTTCACCAACTCATAGGGAGCGGTGAGCTCATTCACCGAACGCGGATCAATCTCCACTCCCAGTTTTTCATCAATGGTGATCTCGGTTCCCATGCACCGCAACAGGGTAATCATGGTGGTGATATCGTTGAGGTGCGGCAGATTGTGGATCTGCACGGGGCCATCCGCCAACAGCGCCGCCGCCAGAATCGGCAGTGCAGAGTTCTTGGCTCCGGAAATTTTCAGGGTTCCGGAAATGGGGCTGCCCCCTTCGATAATCAGTTTATCCATTCGGTCTGGTATTCCTAAACGACGGTGCAAAAATCATTGAACGATCAAAAAAACCCCGGGAATCGGGCCCGGCTACTGGCCTGCTTCTTCCGGGGTAAGTGTTTTCATCTGCACCGCATGCAGGGTGCCATCGGCAATCTTGTCGGAAAGAGCGCCGTAAACCAGCTGCTGTTTCTTGAGGCGGCTGAGGCCATTGAACGCATCACTGACCACGGTGAGCTGCAAGTGACTGCCCTCAAACGCCACTTCTACCTGACTACCGGGAATTTGCCCTTCAATCAGGGACTTGATCTGATCTGGTTGCATAGGTGGGACTACTTATCGGCTAAAAAGAGCGCGCAAGTGTACTGGAATCACCACCGGTGCGCAGCCGCGATACCGCTGAGCACCGGCACATAACATCAACTTCGCATCAGTTGCCGGCAACCTTGTCCGCGGCGGACCAACCGGCAATCACCTTGTCGATATCCCCGTTATTGGCCTGCATCGCCTGGGAGAATTGGCCGCGGAAGGTTTTGCCCAGATTGACTCCGTTCAGAATCACATTGATCAACTTCCACTGGCCACTGCGGTTGCGCACCAGAGTGTAGGAGACTTTGGTCAAGCCTTCCTTGCTACGCACTTCCTGCAATACGTTGACGCGGTTTCCGCTGGGGGCCGAACCCGGGTTGATCACTTTCACATCCAGGTTGCCAAAGGTCGCCACGCCGCGGGCGAAGGTTGCCACCAGGTCGCGGCGGAACGTGCTGGCAAATTTGGCGCGCTGCGCCGGTGTTGCCTGCTTGGCGTAGCCACCCATCACCCCGCGGGCAATAAAATCGAAATCGACCACCGGTTCGAGCACGCGGTCTACCGCAGAATAGTAGCGCTGCGGGTTGGAATTGAGATTTTTGCCTTCGGTCCGGATAACGTTGAGCAACTGTCCGGAAACCCCCTCGATCATGCTATAGGGGTTTTGCGCTGCTGAAGCCATTGGAGCCAGAAAGCAAAGTGCAACAGCAGATACCCACAACGAGAATTTGCGCGCAAGTTTTGCGATAGCAGTAGCGGAATCTCTCCGCACACTGTGCGTAATAAAGGTAAAACGAGAAGTGAGTGCGCTCACAGATAATCTCCCATTGGCAATTCGTCCCTTGGATACCCACAGCGCCAAAAAGTGTCGTGGGACGCCGAAAAAATCATGCTGGCGGTCGTGGATCAGACAAAGCGTACTTCGCCCGGCCTCCACAGCTGACAATAGCGGCGGCAAACTATACCATGGCGGCCCTCCGGACAAGCGGCACTGGGTCACTTTGCATCGAGGCGCCGTTTTTTGAACCAGTATTAATAGGTTAGCACCTATATCCTCCCTGCACGCGGGTCCACCATAGTCGCCCGCGTTCCCAGGTGGGGCGAACACGAGACACACCATGGGTAAAGATCTGATTATCCAGGCCGGACGCCGTACCATCTCCATGGAAGCCGCCGCAGTTACGGCACTGGAGCCCCGCATTGGCGAAGATTTCCACCGCGCCTGCGAGCTGATTCTCAATTGCCCCGGGCGGGTGATCGTCTCCGGCATGGGCAAGTCCGGGCATGTGGGCCGCAAGATAGCCGCCACCCTGGCGAGCACCGGCACCCCCAGTTTTTTTGTCCATCCCGGTGAGGCCAGCCACGGCGACCTGGGCATGATCACGCGCCAGGATCTGGTAATCGCCATCTCAAATTCCGGTACCTCCGCCGAAGTGCTAACGCTGTTGCCGCTACTCAAGCGACTGGGTATTCCGCTAATCAGCATGACCGGCAAACCGGATTCGCCCCTGGCGCAGTCTGCCGACGTCAATCTTGATATCGCGGTAGAGACCGAGGCCTGCCCACTGAACCTGGCCCCGACCTCCTCCACCACCGTCACCCTGGTGATGGGTGACGCCCTCGCCGTTGCGCTGCTGGAGGCACGGGGCTTTACCGCCGAAGACTTTGCCTTTTCCCACCCCGGAGGCGCGCTCGGTCGGCAGCTGCTGCTGAAGGTGGAAGATGTGATGCACGCGGGGGATGAACTTCCGCAGGTCACCCCACAAACACCGCTCTCCAAGGCACTGCTGGAAATGACCAGCAAGGGCTTTGGCATGACCACCGTGGTGGATGATCGCGGCCAATTACTGGGTGTCTTTACCGACGGCGACCTGCGCCGGGTGATTGACCAGAGACTGGAAATGGATACCGCCACCATGGAACAGGTAATGAGCCGCCGCCCCAAGACAGTGAGTGCGCACACGCTCGCGGCGGAAGCACTGCGCATCATGGAAGACAACAAGATTACCGCACTGGTTGTGGAAGACCCGGAACACCACCCCATCGGCCTGCTGCACATGCACGACATACTGCGCGCCGGTGTAATCTGATCCCACAACCGAAGAATGCCACCACCAAAAGGAAAAAAAACCTTGAGCCAGACATCCGTCAGCGACCAGCAGATTCAGGACAAGCTGAGCCGGGTACGCCACCTGATTCTCGATGTGGACGGCGTACTCACCGACGGCCGCCTGTACTTTGACAACCAGGGCAACGAACAGAAAACCTTCCACACCCTGGATGGCCAGGGTATTAAAATGCTGCAGCGGTCCGGTGTCGCTGTCGCCATAATCACCGGCCGGCGCAGCGCCCTGGTCGAAAAGCGCGCGCATGACCTTGGTATCACGCGACTGATTCAGGGGCGCGAGGACAAATACACGGCCTTTCTGGAGTTGTTTGACCGCGAACCCTACAGCCTGGAACAGATCGCCTATGTAGGTGACGACTATCCTGACCTACAGCTCATGACCCGCGTGGGTTGTCCTATTGCGGTCCCCAACGCCGCACAGCCGGTATTGGAGCGCGCACTGTTCGTCACCGAGCGCGGTGGCGGAATGGGAGCGGTGCGGGAAGTTTGTGATCGCATTATGCACGCCCAGGGAACCTTTGAAGCCGCTCTGGCTCCCTATATAGCCCAGTAACCATTTTACGAGTCAGGCCTCTGACACAGGAAAAGGAAGAGATATCGGATGCGCACCTGGTTTCCCCTGGTGATCGTGGTAACACTGGTCTCCCTGGGGCTCTGGTTTACCGAGAGCCCACCGGAACAGTTGCTGGGCAAACGCCCCACCCAGCAAGAACACAGCCGCGCGGCGGACCTGATCATCCGCGATGCGCGTACGCGTCACTACAGTATCGACGGCGATCTGGCCTATGAAGTCGACGCCAAACGCATCACCTTCTTCCAGTTTGCCCGGCGCGACCGGGCAGACCTTACCGAACCGCGCATGATGTTTTACCAGGGCGACGATACCAAGTGGCGCACCGAGTCGCGCACCGGTGTGGCCTACGACAACGGTCAGAAAGTCGTACTCGAGGGCGATGTCTCGGTGATGGAACTGCCGCAGCCCGGAATTACCCTGCGCACCCCGAAAATTGTCATCAAACCCCGAGAAGAATTCGCCGAGACCGACAAAGTTGTTACCATTACCGATGGCCCCAACCTGACCACCGGCAAGGGTCTGCGCGCCGATCTTAAAAAAGACAAGGTAGAAATACTGTCCGATGTGGAAAGCCGCTATGAAATCCGTTAGTACCCGCCGTCGTCTGTCCGCACTGGCACTTGCCCTGGCCTGCGCACTGCCGGGCACGTTGGCCCAGGCGCTGCCCGATGACCGCCAGCAGCCCGTGAAAGTCTCCGCCGATAATCTCGAGGCCAATCGCAACAAGAATCTGTCCGTGTACAGCGGCAACGTGGTGATTAGCCAGGGCTCGCTGCAGATTCGCGCCGACCGGGTTGAAGTGCACGGCAACAGCAAGGGGGAGATCAACAAGGTGATCGCCACCGGTAAACCTGCGCACTTTCAGCAACAGGTGGAAGAGAGCACCTCGCCGGTAAAGGCCCGCGCCGCGCGCATCGAGTTTCTGGTAGCCAGCGATGCCCTGCAATTAACCGGCGAAGCCTTTGTCGATCGCGATGGCAACACCCTGTCCGCAGAGCGCATTGACTACGACCTCAACAGCGAGCAGATGAAGGCCCGCGGCCAGTCCGAGAAAAAACGTGTGGAAATGATCTGGAAACCCGAAGGGCAGTCCGGAAGTAACGACGAGTAGCGGGGTAGACCGGCACCTTGCCAGCCCCCCCCAAAGCAGAATTTTCAGGCGCGGCCTCCAGCCGCCCCTCAGCCGGAATTGAATAATGGCAACGCTCAAGGCGCTTCACCTCGCCAAGCAGTACAAAAAGCGCAAAGTCGTGCAGGACGTGTCCGTCAGTGTCTCCAGCGGCCAGGTTGTCGGCCTGCTCGGCCCCAACGGCGCCGGTAAAACCACCTGTTTCTACATGATTGCCGGCCTGGTGCAGGCGGATGCAGGCCAGGTGATGATCGACAGCGAGGATATTACCGGCCTGTCGATGCACGGCCGCGCACGCAAGGGTATCGGCTACCTGCCCCAGGAGGCCTCGGTCTTTCGCCGCCTGTCAGTCCAGGACAACATTCTTGCGATCCTGCAGACGCGCAAGGACCTGAGTAATACCCAGCGCAAAGAGCAGCTGGAAGCCCTGCTGGAAGAATTCCATATTACCCATATCCGCGAGAGCCTCGGCATGGCCCTGTCCGGGGGTGAGCGGCGACGGGTGGAGATTGCCCGCGCCCTGGCGACCAACCCGGCCTTCGTCCTACTCGATGAACCATTTGCCGGTGTAGACCCGATATCCGTCAACGACATCAAGCAGATCATTCGCCACCTCAAAGACCGCGGCATTGGCGTATTGATTACCGACCACAATGTGCGCGAGACCCTGGATATCTGTGAGACCGCCTTTATTGTCAGCGAGGGCCATATCATCGCTTCTGGTGACCCCCGCGACGTCGCCGAAAACAAACAGGTAAAAGACGTCTACCTGGGACATGAGTTCACCATCTAACCCTGAAAGCGGAAAAATTTCCCCGTTTTGCGCTATGGAGCGGACGTAAGTCACAGGATTTTGCCCATGACCAAATGCTTGCATTTTTTCGGCACACTTATTGCTTAACCGCCCCCTTGTCTTCCGCCCCGCCCCGGGGTAGTCTGCATGAAATGAGCTTTACCCCGCCGCAGGGAACATAAAATTCTCCGCAGCGGATCCACGCCAGACTTTTCTGCCGGCATACCCCTATGAAGCAGTCACTCCAGTTAAAACTCGGCACTCAGCTGACGATGACGCCACAGCTGCAGCAGGCCATCCGTCTTCTGCAACTGTCGACCCTGGACCTGCAACAGGAAATCCAGTCCGCACTCGACAGCAACCCGCTGCTGGAATCGGACTTTGACGAACACGCCGGCGAATCCCATCAGGATCAAAACACTCCCGCCGAGCGCAAAGAGGAAGCCCCGGAACGGTCCACTGAGGCGCAGAGTGAATCCGCCGCAGACGGAGACTGGAACAGCGACATTCCCGACGACCTGCCGGTAGACACGCGCTGGGATGACATCTACTCCAGCGGCAGCCACAGTGGCGGTGAAGGTGACGAATATGCGCTGGAACAGCGCAATGCCGCCTCGGAGAGCCTGCAGGATCACCTGATGTGGCAACTCAACCTTACACCGCTGACCATTGAGGACAAGCTGATCGGCGAAGCCCTGATTGACGCCATTGCACCCAATGGTTTTCTGGATACCCCCATCGAAGAACTGGCGGAATCCATGGAGCTTGAGTTGGATGAAGTAATGGCGGTGCTCAAGACCATCCAGCAGTTGGAACCCGTGGGCTGTGGTGCGCGGGACCTGCGGGAAAGCCTGCTGCTGCAACTTCACCAGCTGCCAGAACACACTCCCTGGCTGCCCCAGGCCGTGACCGTTGTCAGTCAGCACCTGGATCTGCTAGGCAAAAGGGATTTCCGCCAACTGAGCCGCCGCACACGTCTCAGTGAATCGCAGCTGGGCGAGGTAATGCGCCTGATCCAGACCCTTACCCCCTACCCCGGCGAAGCGTTTGGCGGTGAAGAGCCCCAGTATGTAGTGCCGGATGTAATCGTCAGCCGCAAACACGACCGCTGGGTAGTAGAACTGAACCCCGAGACCACGCCCAAGCTGCGCATCAACGACGCCTACGCGGCAATGATCAAACGGGCTGACAATTCCAGCGAAAACAATTACCTGCGCGACAATCTGCAGGAGGCCCGCTGGTTTCTGAAGAGTCTGCAAAGCCGCCACGAGACACTACTGAAGGTGGCAAGCAGTATTGTGGAAAAGCAGCAGGGCTTTTTCGAACAGGGCCCTGAAGCCATGAAGCCCATGGTGCTGGCAAATATCGCCGAGACCATTGGCATGCACGAATCCACCATCTCACGGGTAACCACCCAGAAGTACATGCTCACCCCTCGCGGTGTGTTCGAACTCAAGTACTTCTTCTCCAGTCACGTCAGCACCGATTCCGGCGAAGACGCCTCCTCCACCGCCATCCGGGCACTGATCCGCAAGCTGATCGACGGGGAACAGCCGCGCAAGCCGCTATCAGACAACAAAATCACCCAGGAGCTGGACGCCCAAGGCATCAAGGTCGCACGCCGTACCGTGGCCAAATACCGAGAGTCCATGGGCATCCCCTCTTCCAGCGAACGCAAGCGACTGGTTTAACGACTCCGGTCACAGAATGCCTGTGACGCACCTCTGATGTCACCCCAGTCCTCACAGCTGCGGTTTGCGCCCCTTTTTTGATCAATTTCCAGGCAACCAATAGCCTTGCGGCGAGTGTATCCTTCCATTCTGACGCACTTCCTAGTAGGGTTGCCGCCCTGTGCGGGGGTGCACCAGATTGTGTTGTACCCGATGAGGAGAAATCCATGCAGATCAATATCAGTGGCCACCACGTAGACGTTACTCCGGCCATTCGCGATTACTGCCTGACCAAACTGGACAAGCTCTCCCGCCATAATGACCTGATCACCACAACGCAGGTTATCCTGTCCGTCGACAAACTGATCCAGAAAGCCGAAGCCCGCGTTCACGTGAACGGCAATAAGGATATTTTTGCCGATTCGGAATCTGAGGATATGTACGCAGCGATCGACTCGCTCACGGACAAACTCGACCGGCAGCTGCTGAAACACAAAGAGAAGTTACGCGGTCACCGCTAGGCTCATACCCATACGAGCCAACGGCTGATTCGCACCGCTAGATCATCTGTACGTTATGACATTGGAAGCATTACTCTCTCCCCGCCTGAGCCTTTGCCACCTGGCGGGGAGTAGCAAGAAGAAGCTGTTGCTCAATATCGCCCAGGCGATCTCGGATCAATACCCCGAACTGGACACCGACACAGTGTTCAACCAGCTGGTCGCCCGGGAGCGCCTGGGCTCTACCGGCATTGGCGAAGGTGTCGCCATTCCCCACTGCCGCCTGCCTGGCAGTGAAAAGCCAATCGGCGTGCTCTGCACCACTTCACCCGCGGTGGATTTTGATGCGATCGACCGCCAACCGGTAGACCTGCTGTTCGCCCTACTGGTACCGGAGGATTCCGACCAGGAGCACCTGGATACTCTGGCGGAAATTGCCGCTCTGTTCAGCGACAGCCGGGTCCGTGAAAAACTGCGTGAAGCCACCACCAGCGATGAACTCTACGCACTGGCGATCAACAGTGCCGCGGCAGCCTGATTTTTGTTGAGCTAGCGCTCAATGGCGCAGTTTTCGACCCCGCCGATCGGGGCGACTGATTTATACTGGCCCGACGATTCAACAGAGCCTGCTCAACCTGCAAGGAGCGCGAGTGCAATGCGATTGGTCATCATCAGTGGTCGTTCCGGCTCGGGCAAAAGTTCTGCCCTGCAATTGCTGGAAGACGTCGGCTTCAACTGTATCGACAACCTGCCCGCCAGCCTGCTGCCGGAGCTTGTCCGTCGGGTCAGTGAGCAGACGCCCCAGGAACCCAGTGAAAATACCCAGCTGGCCCTCGGTATCGATGCCCGCAACCTGTGGCAGGATGTCCGCCACGCCCCCCAGGTTATCAATAACCTGCGCGACAGCGGTATCGAGTGCGATGTGGTCTATCTGGATGCGCGCTCGCCGGTGCTGGTTCAGCGCTTTAGCGAGACCCGCCGCAAACACCCCCTCAGCGACAGCCGCACCCACCTGCTGGAAGCCCTGAATCGGGAGAAGGAAGTCCTTGCCCCTCTTGCGGCCATGGCCGATCTGGTCATCGATACCAGCAGCCTCAGCCTGCATCAGTTGCGGGATCAAATTAAAACCCGGGTCGTAGGGAAGGACTCTCCCGGCATGGCGGTGTTGTTCCAGTCCTTTGGGTTCAAACACGGTGTACCGGTAGATGCGGACCTGGTCTTTGATCTGCGCTGCCTGCCCAACCCCTACTGGGTCGCGGAGCTGCGGGAAAAAACCGGGCTGGATCCGGAGGTGGCAGACTTCCTGCGCTCCCACCAGGAAACGGAAGATATGCAGCGGGACATCACGGCCTTCCTCGAGCGCTGGCTACCGTCGTACCAGCAGAGCAACCGCAGCTACACCTCGGTGTCGATCGGGTGTACCGGAGGCCGACACCGCTCGGTCTACATGGTGGAACAATTGGCGAAGCACTTTGCCGACACCTTTGAAAACATCCAGGTTCGCCACCGCGAGCAACAAAAAAAACGCAGCTGACCGCTCCACACCGGCGCCAGCTAAAAATCAGATCAAAGACCATCGAGCATGCCGAAAAGTCGTATCACCATCATTAATAAACTCGGACTACACGCCCGCGCCGCCAGCAAGCTCGCGCAGACCTGCGCACGCTATTCCTCAGATGTAAAAGTGCACTGTCATGGCAAAGCCGTAGACGGTAAGAGCGTAATGGCACTGATGCTACTCGCCGCTGGCAAAGGCGTGGAACTCGAACTGGAAGTGACAGGTCGAGACGAAGATGCGGCACACGAGGCGATTTGCACCCTGATCAATGACCGGTTTGGCGAAGGCGAATAAAAAGCGAAATAGCCCAGAGAACCAAGAGGCAAACAAGCTGCCATTTGCCGGTTTCGCACTATAATGCCGGCACCCGCCACTCTATCCAGAATCAGGACCCTCCGTGCCCAAACCCGTCAACGCCGACATCAATTTCCGCGCCCAAAACCAGCTCGGTGAGCTGTATGCGGCACTGGATAGCGGTACCGGGCGCGAAGTCCAGCGCATGCTGGCATCCCTCTCCCCCCCCAGCATCGCCCAGCTACTGGAAAGCTCCCCGCCACGTATCCGTCAGGTGCTGTGGAAACTGATCGATCGCCAGATCGAGGGTGAGGTTCTGCAGGAACTCCCGGACGAGGTTCAGAGCCAGATTCTCTCCACCATGGACACCGAGGAAATGGTGGCGGTGATGGAGGGGCTGGACGCGGACGATGTGGCGGACATCCTGCAACAGCTGCCGGATCGGGTGATGGCGGAGGTGCTGTCGGCGATGAGCGAACGCGATCGCCAGCGGGTAGAGAGCGTCCTCTCTTACGATGAGGAAACCGCCGGCGGCCTGATGGACACGGAGATTGTCTCCGTGCGCCCGAACCTGCACCTGGATGTGGTACTGCGTTACCTGCGCCGCCACGAACAACTGCCGGAATCCACCGATAACATCTTTGTAGTCAACCGCAAGGACCGTTTTATCGGCCTGCTGCCTCTGACCAAGCTGCTGACCACAGACCCGTCGGTTACGGTGCGCGAGATTATGGTGACCGATATCGAGCCGATTCCCGCGGATATGCCGGACGATGAAGTGGCGCGACTGTTCGCCAAGTACGACTGGATTACCGCGCCGGTTGTCGATGAGGAACGTCACCTGTTGGGCCGCATCACCATCGATGACGTGGTGGATGTTATCCGCGAGGATGCGGATCACTCGCTGATGAGCCTGGCGGGTCTCGACGAGGAGGAGGATACCTTTGCCACGGTCAGACGCACGGCGCCGCGCCGCGCCATCTGGCTGGGCATCAACCTGCTCACCGCACTGCTGGCGTCCTGGGTGATCAATCTGTTTCAGGGCACCATCGACAAGGTGGTGGCGCTGGCGGTTCTGATGCCAATTGTGGCGAGCATGGGCGGTGTTGCCGGCAGTCAGACACTGACGGTGGTCATTCGCGGTATGGCACTGGGCCAGGTGGGCCGCAGCAACCTGGGCTGGCTGTTGTCAAGAGAGCTGGGTAGCGGTGCGTTAAACGCGATCCTGTGGTCGGCGGTAATGGGAGTCATTGCGGCACTCTGGTTTGGGGATCCGCGTATCGCCTGGATTATCATTGCGGCCATGGTCATCAATCTGATTACGGCGGCGCTGGCGGGGGCAATTCTGCCGGTGGCGCTGCGGGCGATGCGGATCGATCCGGCGCTGGCGGGTGGTGTGGCACTGACGACGGTGACGGATGTGGTGGGCTTTATGTCTTTCCTTGGACTGGCCACAATATTTTTTGCCTGATGATTGGGTACCCAAATTACCGGGTACTGCCATTATTGGTTGAATTCAGATCTCGAGATTTTCTATGCACAATTCTGATGAACACACTCCGTATGATGAGTTTGATGAGGACCTTCCGAAAAGCAAAACTCAAATCAAGGAGGAGATGCACGAGCTGCAGGCGCTCGGCAAAAAACTGACGGAGCTGAATGCGGCGAAGTTGGCGGAGGTGCCGATGGATGCGACGCTTGAGGAAGGGATTGCGACCTTTCACCGGATAAAGTCGCGGGAGGCGCGGCGGCGCCAGCTTCAGTACATTGGTAAGTTGATGCGCAAGGCGGATGTGGAGGCGATTGAGGCGGTGCTGGAGAAGCACAAGGAGCAGGACCACCACCATTTGCGCTTTGACCGGATGGCGGAGGAGTGGCGGGAGCGCTTGCTGACCGAGGGCAAGGAAGGCCAGAGTGCATTTTTTGATGCGTTCCCCGGTGTGGATATCCAGCAATTGCGCACGCTGATTCGCGAGTCCAATAAAGAGATCGCCAATAAAAAAGCCCCAACCAACCAGCGAAAACTGTTTCGCTACTTGCGGGACTTTTTTATGCAGGTGGACTGAGCGGGACTTCAAAGCTCAATTCGCACCTTCTTTTCGCGCCCAGTGGCGGCAAGCCACCGGGGAAGGGTTTTCAGGACCACTGTAAACCCTTCCTTGGGCGTTGCGGCGCAAACGTCCTGTTTGCGACGCTCCTGAAAACCCTTCCCCGGCAGCGTGCCTTCGATTCGAACTTCAGCTGCGATTAAGCGATTTCCAACTTATCTATCCCGACTTCAACCCGGGCAGGTTTCAGCCGTTAGCGGCTTTCCCGGCTCATTCCCCTCCGCTGGATTCTTCAGCGGCTTGAACAAGACCAGCAGCAATGGCAGCAGTGTCAATGAGCCCAGCAGGGCCGCCGACATGGCCAGTGCGGTCAGCAATCCGAAGTAAATCGAGGGCACGAATTTGGACAGTGCCAGTATCGAGAAGCCGGCGATAATCGTTATGGCGGTGTAGAACATGGCGCGGCCAATGGTGGCGTGGCTGCGGTGCATGGTGGCGATGTAGTCGCCGTCTTTGGCGAATTCTTCGCGGAACCGGTACAGGTAGTGGATGGCGTGGTCGACCCCGATGCCGACGGTGATGGCGGCAATGGTGATGGTCATCATGTCCAGCGGGATGTTTGCCAGGCCCATGCCGCCGAGGACCACGCAGGCGGCGAGCATATTCGGCACCAGGGCGATAATTGCGATGGGCAGTGAGCGGAACAGCACCAGGAACATCAGCAGGATGCCGGCGAAGACGGCGCCCAATGTGAGGATCTGGGATTTAAACAGGCTCTGCAGCATATTGTTGTACAGCACCAGCATACCGGTCTGGCGGATGTTTTCCGGGGCGATGCCCATTTCATTTTCTGCATAGGTGTAGATACGCTGGATCAGTTCGTCCCGGCGCAGGTTGGGGTCGGTTTCCATCACGCGCATGGTGATACGCGCCTGTTGCTCTTGCGGCGACCAGTAAGGGTTGATCAGTACCTGATTGATTTCCTCCGGCAGGCTCTGGCGGGCAACGGCCAGCTCGAAGTCGTTGAGGCCGCCGTCGTTCAGGTCCTGAGCCACTTTGTACAGGGTGGCGAGAGACTGCACCTTGCCTATTTCCGGCTGGGCCTCGAGGAAGTCGTGCAGTTGCTCAATCTGGTTGAGGCCGGCTACGGTAAACCAGTAGGCATCCGGGGCCTGGCTCTCACCGCCGTCTGCGGCGAAAGGATCGTCCGCAGCGAAGGGGTCTTCGGTGGCAAACGGATCCGCCTCCTCATCCGCGCCCTCCTCTGCAATCTGATCGCCGCCAAAGTCAGCGCCGAACGGGTCTTCTTCCCCAGCATCCGCTCCATCAAAAGCCGGTACCGTGTCTTCCGGTTTATTGAGTATCACATCCAGGTTGATGGTGCCGCCAAGACGCTGATCGATGACCAGCATGCCCTGGTGTATCTCGGTGGAGTCATCAAAGTAATCGATAAAACGGTTTTCCACTTTCAGGCGCGAGATACCCACGGCACTGATGATGGCCGCCACCACCGCAACACCGAGCACGATGCCTTTGTGGTTTTCCGCAAAGCGGGAAAACACCTGAGTGAATGCGTGAGAGTTGTCCGCGCCCTGGCCGCCATCGCGTTTTTTCAGCAGCATAAGGCTGGCGGGAATAATCAGAAAAGACAGTACCAGTGCCATGGTCACACCAATGGTCATCATCCAGCCGAAGTCGATCACCGGGCGAATACCGCTCACGACCAGGGAGATGAACGCGACCATGGTGGTGAGGCCGGTGTACAGGCAGGGTTTGGCCATAAACGCAACGGTGGCAGACGCCAGCTGGAAGCGATCCCACTCCGGGTGCTCGGAGAAATACTCGCGGTAACGCACCGCCAGGTGAATGGTGATGGCCAGTGTAATGATCAGTAGCAGGGCGACAAAGTTGGCGGAGATCACCGTCATGCGCCAGTCGAGCCAGGACAGCAGCCCCAGCATCATCACCGCGGTGGTCACACAGGTAATCAGCGGCAGCAGTACCCAGCGCGGCTGGCGGAAAATCAGCAGTAGGGTGACCACGATGAAAATCAGAATACCAGCGCCGAATACCATCAGGTCACTCTGGATAAACGCGATCATATCCGAGGTGATCATGGTGAGACCGCCGAGGAACAGCTCGGCGTTGTCGTCGTAATGGGCGAGGATCTGCCGCACCTCGTCTACGCGATTCCGCGCGGCGGCTTCCTGGGCGGTGCGATGTTTCAGGTATTCTGCACTTACCGCTTCCAGGCGGCTTGCCTGTTCTGCATCCAGACCCTGCTCATTACGCAGGCGACGGAGCGCATCGCGCTCGCGCACCAGGTCAAGCCCTTCCTTGTCCAGTTCCAGATTGAGCATCATTGCGGTGGTCTCACCATCGGGGCTCAATATCAGTTCTTTGTAAATCGGACTTTCAAGGAATTCTTTACGGGCCAGGCTCTTGTCGACACCAGGGCTCGACAGGGTGCGAATACCACCGGCCACCTCGGTAATGGAAAGCTTGGGACTGTACAACAGCGGTACGTTGAGGATCGACTGCACCCCGGTGACACCGTCCACCATGGCAAGCTCGTCCTGCAGGCGACGCATGGTAGCGAGGGATTCATCGCTGAACAGATCTCCGTTGTTGTAGCGGTAGGTAACCACCAAAAAGTCACCGGAGTTGTAGCGCTCGGAAATCTCGCGGAAATAGTCCAGCGAGTCGTCAGTTTCCAGCGTCAGGGAATCTGCCGAGGCATCCAGTTTGAATTTCGGCAGCCCGGCCGCAGCGGCGATGGTGAGCAGTGCCACCAGTGTCAGAACGGTTTTCGGATGTCCGAGAACCAACTTTTCGTACCAGGTTTTCAAGCCCAACAGCATAATCAATTCGCTTTGTTCTGATCGGAATCAGGCAGCGCGTGATGTTTCCATTGTGCGCGTTGCCGAATATTCGAGAGTCATCTAAAAGTCTGTTTACTTGTCCACGTGACCGAGGTCGCGCTCGGGAAACAGTAGGTCCCGCACTTTCTGCTTCAGTTCTTTCGGCCCGGGAAAGCCGCCATCGCGTTTACGTTCCCAGATCAGCTGGTCGCCTACGTGAATTTCGAACACACCCCCACTGCCCGGCTTCAGTGCAACCTGGTCCAGGTCTTCGGCGAAGGTGTACAGCAGCTCCTGGGTCATCCAGGTGGCGCGCAGCATCCAGTTGCACTGCACGCAGTAATGGATGGTGACGGTCTTTTGCATAGCGCAAGGCTCTCAGCAGTTTCCCCAGGGGGGCAACAGGGTTTGTTCGATCTGCAGCTGACTCAGGATTCTGGCCACCACAAAGTCCACCAGATCCTCGATGGTTTGCGGCTTCTGATAAAACCCCGGGCTCGCCGGCAGAATGACCGCTCCCATGCGGGTGAGCTTCAGCATATTTTCCAGGTGAATTTCTGAATACGGCGCTTCCCGCGGAACCAGAATCAACTGCCGGCGCTCTTTCAGGGCCACATCCGCTGCGCGTTCAATCAGATTATTGGACGCGCCCGTGGCGATGGCAGACAGGGTGCCACCGCTGGCCGGGCAAATCACCAGACTGCTGGCGGCACCGGTGCCCGAGGCGACCGGGGAAAACCAGTCGCGCTTGCCGAACAGGGTTAACTGTCCTGCTTCCGCAGCATACAGTGCACGCAGAAAATCTTCCGTGCGACCTTCGTCTTCCGGCAGGGAAACGTCGGTTTCGGTATCGATCACGATGCGCGCCGCATCCGACAGCAGCAGCCATACCCGCACCCGCGCCGCCAGCAGGCATTGCAACAGGCGCAGGCCGTACTGGGCGCCGGACGCGCCGGTAATTGCCAGGGTTACTGTTTTGGGAAAAGTGGGCTCAGCCAATGAGGTATCCGTCTCCGCCCCGGTGCGGGGCTATTTGCCGTATCTCTGCTCCAGCGCGTGGAGCAGTCGCTGGTGTACTCCGCCAAAGCCGCCGTTGCTCATCACGATAATGTGACTGCCAGGGCCGGACAGTTCGAGCACGGATTCTACCGCAGCGTCGATAGTGTGGAGAACCTTTGCCGGCACGGTGGAATGGTGAACCACCTCATCCAGGGACCAATTCATCCCTTCCGGCTGGTACCAGAGCACCAGATCGGCGCCCGAGCAGGCACGCGCCAGCTGATTCTGATGGTGTCCCATACGCATGGTGTTGGAACGCGGTTCAATCAGGGCGATGACTTTGTCACTCCCGACCTTTGCGCGCAGGCCATTCAATGTGGTCTCTATCGCCGTGGGGTGATGGGCAAAATCATCGTACACGCGAATCCCCTGGATATCTCCAAGACACTCCATGCGTCGCTTGACACCGCCAAATTTGCCCAGAGCTTCCGCTGCGGTTGCCGGCTCGACCCCCACGTGGCGGGCGGCGGCGATCACCGCGAGGCCGTTTTTCACACTGTGCAGGCCGGTCTGCTGCCACTGCACGCTGGCCACGGTTACGCCTTCCAGCTGGACATCGAAGTGGCTGCCGTCCGCCGACACGTTCACCGCACACCAGTCACCGAATCGCACCCCGTCGGCCTGCTCCACGTCGAAGCGCTGCACCTCACTCCAGCAGCCTTTGTCGAGCACTTGGGATACGGTGTCTTCCTGCGCCGCGATCACCAGCCCGCTGGCGGGCACGGTGCGCACCAGGTGATGGAACTGCTTCTGGATGGCCGCCAGGTCGTCAAAGATGTCCGCGTGGTCAAACTCAAGGTTGTTGATTATCAGGGTGCGTGGGCGGTAGTGGACAAACTTGGAACGCTTGTCGAAAAAGGCCGTGTCGTACTCATCGGCCTCCACCACAAAAAACGGCGTACGGCCGAGGCGCGCCGATACATCAAAATTCTGCGGCACTCCGCCGATCAGAAAACCGGGGTCCATGCCCGCATAGTCGAGCACCCACGCCAGCATACTGGCAGTGGTGGTCTTGCCGTGGGTACCGGAGACCGCCAGTACCCAGCGCCCGCCGAGGAAATGATCGCACAGCCACTGAGCGCCGGAGGTATAGGGCAGGCCCTTTTCCAGCACCGCTTCCACCGCCGGATTACCGCGGGACAGGGCGTTGCCGATAATCACCAGGTCCGGGGCCGGCTCCAGCTGGGCCGGGTCATACCCTTCGGTCAGCACGATCCCGGCATTTTCAAGTTGGGTACTCATGGGCGGATACACATTGGCATCGGAGCCGGTGACGGTGTGCCCCTCAGCCACCGCCAGTTGCGCAAGGCTACCCATAAAGGTGCCGCAAATGCCTAGAATATGAATATGCATGCCAGTTGTTCACTCTGTTCAATACGGATGCGCGCCACCTCCGGGGCCCATAGGCCACACGTGGCGCCGCCTGAGACTGCGCGTTCACGCAATCATTCCCCATATTTGCGGGAATATCCGAGGCCATCTGCGGCCCGGCGCGCTTTTTGCTTCTGCTTTGGTCAACGGCAGGAAGTATCAGCAGTGCTCGAAAAATCGACGACGCGCAAGCTTATCACGGCCTTTTACCACAGTAAGTGTCGAATGCCCGCAATTCCATGCAATTGCCATATGAATACATTAGACTTCGCGCCGCGTGAGGTAGCCGCCAAGAGCCGCCCGCCGCTCCCACCCCACGCTACGGGTGACTTTTGACGAGAAGCCATAGGATAGACATGTCGAAGAAGAACGCTTTTTACGCGCAATCTGGCGGTGTGACCGCCGTTATCAACGCCTCCGCCTGCGGAGTCATCGAGACCGCCCGCCAGCACAGCGACAAGATCGGCAATGTCTACGCCGGCCTCAATGGCATCGTCGGCGCCCTCAAGGAAGAACTCATCGACGTCAGCCAGGAATCCACCGAGACTATCGCAGCCCTGCGCCACACCCCGTCCGGTGCCTTTGGTTCCTGCCGCTATAAACTGAAGAGCCTGGAGCAGAACCGCGCGGAGTACGAGCGCCTGATCGAAGTGTTCAAAGCCCACAACATCGGTTACTTCTTCTATAACGGCGGTGGCGATTCCGCCGATACCTGCCTCAAGATTTCCCAGCTGTCGGAAAAGATGGGCTACCCCATCCAGGCAATCCACATTCCCAAGACGGTGGATAATGACCTGCCGTTTACCGACAACTGCCCGGGCTTTGGCTCCGTGGCCAAGTACGTCGCCGTCTCCACCAAGGAAGCGGCATTAGATGTGGCCTCCATGTGCGCCACCTCCACCAAAGTTTTCATCGTTGAAGTGATGGGCCGTCACGCGGGCTGGATTGCCGCCGCCGGCGCCCTCGCCCAGGAACAGGAAGGCGATGCCCCGCACATTATCCTGTTGCCAGAAGTGGCTTTTGATAAAGAAAAGTTCCTCGCCAAGGTGCAACAGACCGTCAATGAAAAGGGCTACTGCGTGATCGTCGCCTCCGAAGGTGCCCAGTACGAAGACGGCACCTTCCTGGCCGACGCCGGCAGTGTGGATGCCTTCGGCCATAAACAGCTGGGTGGCGTAGCACCCACTCTGGCCAAAATGGTCAAAGACGAACTGGGCCTCAAATACCACTGGGCCCTGGCGGACTACCTGCAGCGCGCTGCGCGCCATATCGCTTCCGCCACCGACGTAGAGCAGGCATACGCTGTGGGCAAGGCGGCGGTGGAAGCGGCGGTGGCCGGCAAGAATGCCATCATGCCGACCATTGAACGCAACGGCACCAGTGCCGCCGACTACAGCTGGACCATTGGCGAGGCTCCGCTTTCCGAGGTGGCCAACGTCGAGAAGTTCATGCCCAAGGAATTTATTTCCGATGACGGCTTCGGCATCACCCAGGCCGGCCGCGACTACCTGGAACCACTGATCCAGGGCGAGGACTACCCGCCTTACAAAAATGGCATTCCGCAATATGCGCGCCTGAAAAAGGCCCTGGTGGATAAAAAACTGAAGGAAGGCTTTGACGTTTAATCGTCACAGGCTTTGCTAATGAAAAAGGCCCCAACCGGAAACGGATGGGGCCTTTTTTGATGGCGACTCTACGTGCAGTAACTATACCTTCAGTAACTAGACGTTCAGCAAAAGGTGTTGCCGCTCCCACGGGGAAATCTCCCGGTGGAACAGGCGCATCTCCTCGTACTTTACCGCCGCGTAGAGCTGGCAGAAGTCCTCCCCCATTGCCTGGCGCAACTCATCGGCATCGTCAAAGATGCGCAACGCCTCATCAAAAGTCAGCGGGATATAAAAGTTTTCTTCCTGCGCCTCATCCAGTTCCGACGCGGCCGGCGCACTCGGCTCGATACCGTTGATCATGCCGAGATAACCACACACCAGACTTGCCGCAATCGCCAGATAGGGATTCGCATCCACGCCAACCACACGGTTTTCCAGGCGGCGATCCTGGGCGCCGGAGTTGGGTACCCGCAGGCCGGTGGCACGGTTGTCGTAGCCCCAGCCGATGTTGGTGGGCGCACTGGAATTGTCCGACAGCACGTAGCGGCGGTAGGAATTCACGTTAGGCGCGATAAACGGCATGATTTCCCGCAGGTGCTTCTGGGTTCCGCCGATAAAGTAGCGGAACAGATCCGAGGCACTACCGTCTTCGGAGGAAAACACATTTTTGCCGGTATCGATATCCACCACACTCTGGTGAATATGCATGGCGCTGCCCGGCTGGTCGCGCATGGGCTTGGCCATAAAGGTCGCAAACATACCATTCTTGAGCGCCGCTTCACGGATAATACGCTTGAAGTAGAACACCTGGTCCGCCAGTAAAAGCGGGTCGCCGTGGGTGAGGTTGAACTCCACCTGGCCGGCACCGTCTTCCTGAATCACCGAGTCGATATGCAGGCCCGCGGCCTCGGCGAACTCGTAAATGGTATCGATGACCGGGCCATACTCATCGATGGCGGTCATCGAATAGGACTGCAGGGAAGTTCCCGAGCGTCCGTTGCGACCGATGGGCGGCTGGATAGGCTCATTGGGGTCCACGTTCGGGCGGGTCAGATAGAACTCCAGCTCCGGCGCCACAATCGGCTGCCAGCCCCGCTCCCGGTACATGCCAATCACCCGTTTCAGAACATTGCGCGGCGCACAGGGGATGGGGTTGCCGTCCAGGTCCTGCAGGTCATGAATAATCTGCAGTGCCGGTGTTTTCGCCCAGGGCACCGCCATGGCGGTGGACATATCCGGCACCAGCGCCATATCGCTTTCCGCCCACTGGTTTTCGATATCCATCTCCACATCCTGACCGGTGATGGTCTGGTAGAAGATGGAAATCGGCAGGAAGATTGGCGTTTCCGGAGAGAACTTATTCAGCGGCATCGCCTTGCCCCGGGACATGCCGTTCAGATCCGGGACAATGCACTCCACCTCATCCAGGCGACGGCCGTTCAGATAGGCGAGAAAAGCTTCGGGGAGATTATCCAGCCAGTTACTCACATCGGGCTGACTCATACAGGCTCCAGGACATTAGCCAAGGGATATGGTTAATGAATAGCGTTAATGGATAGAATCATTCGATAGGATCAAAGCACGCAGTGTAATGCAAATTTTCGGTTAAAGATGCTGACCCGATAAAACATTCACTGGCCCAACCCAAGCACCCTTATATCCGCTCGACCCCGTCTTCGGTTACCAGAACCGTATCGATAATTCCGTTGGGTGTATCGGGATCGAGAGTACCGACAAACGTGGCTTCCCGCTGAATGGCAAATACCGCCGGCTTGGGTTCCACACTCGAGCTTTCGCGATGATATTCCAGCAGCGGGTCGCAAAAGTAAGCGTTGCAAATATCCGAGCGCAAGGTTTTCGGCAGGCTGCATCCACTGGCCGTCTGGTTGATGCAGGCATGTTCGATAGACTCGGACGGTAGGCGGGATAGGTACAAGGAGACTATTTCGGCGGTATCGAGCGCCGGGTAAGCGTCACTCGCCTTGCGTAAACTCAGTGGGGACAGATACGCGGTCTCGCCTCCCGAAGAACAGCATGCCCCCCGGCAGGCAGCGCACAGGCGATCGCTGATTTTCTGAACCCGGGAATCCTGCGTGAAGCGCTCCTCATGTAGGGCCCGGTTGACGGATGGGCGCAGGTTCTGGTCCTCACAAACTTCCGCCACCGACAGGTAAGTTTCGGCTTCCGCGGCCACGGCCAACAGGTGCTCGCGATACTTTTCGATACGCGCACTGGATAGTGGCACCACTTTACTGCGCCCTACGGGAATCACCATCGGATGAACATCACGACGATCCAGGTCTGTGCGCATGGCCAAAAAGGAATCCAGCTGGCGTCGATTCTCGTCCGCCTCCCCCTCGACCCGCGCCAGAATCCTCCGCTCACGGTCCTGCTGGTAAACCTTGCGGTCTCGAATCCGCGACTTTAACCCGGTCAATTGGGCGAGAAACAGCGGTTCCGGCATGCTTTCCCGCTGCGAAAGAAATCGGGCGCATTCGTGGGCACCACAGTGAGGCCAGTCTCTCGAGGCCATGGTTTGCCGCAAGTGAACCGGAATAGGTTCTTCGCAGACACAGCAACGTTTATCCGTGCCGCCCCGCAACCGATCTTTATCGTTCGTAAACTCCATTTACCGTCACCAGCTCCTTTGGCATTACTTGCTCATTTCAATCGACGAGTGTCTTGTACATCACCAGCGCATCCACAAATCCAGCAGTGGGATGATTGAAAGCGCCGGGCAGGCGACCCACCTCGTCAAAACCCAACTTCTTCCACAGGCGCACCGCGCCCTGATTAGTGGAGGCAACAAAGTTGAACTGCATCGCCCGGTACCCCAGCTCACGTGCTACATCTTGGGAGTGTTCACACATGGCGGAGGCCAGTCCCCTGCCGCGGGCAGAGGCTGCCACCATGTAGCCACAGTTACACACATGGGATCCCGGACCGGCCTGATTGGTTTTCAGGTAGTAGGTACCCAGAATCTCCCCGGCCTCTTCGCACACGTAAGTCTTGCGCGGCACGTCCATCCAGATTTTGTAGGCTTGATCCCGTGAAGTGTCCGGCGCATAGGCGTAGGTATCCCCGGCGCTGACCACCTGGAAAAAAATTGGCCAGATTTGTTCGAAATCCGTTGGCAATGCTTTGCGTATTTCCATTTCAGGGGACTTCTTTTTACTGATAAAACGCGCTCGATCTTCTGCGCGAGGCAGGGCACACTCCAATTGTTTTCCGAACAAACGATACCGGTTGCGCGCGACCCGGTCGTATATCCAGTCGCGCACCGAGGGTGGTATCAGTCGAAAGCAGCTGAGTGCCGGCCAGGGAAAAGGGAGCAGTTTTAGAATACGCAGTATCGCATCCGATTTTACATACATCTGGCCACTTTCAACCAGAAGCAGGGTTTCGTATTCATCGAGGGGCATAGCGAAAAACGACAGGATCGCCTGCCCCTCTTCCGATTGCACAGTGGCGAGTTTCAGGCGGCGATGGCGATCGAACTTCAGCAGAAAGCGCGCCCAGAAGGAACACAGCCGGCAAACCCCATCGAACAGGACCACGCGTTCGCCTTCCTGAAGATAGGGCACGGTAGCGTTCCGTTTTCCCTTGGACATCTGCGCAGGTCCCTCGCCAGAATCTAGAAGTAATAAACGACTATAACAAAAAAGGCCGCTCCGGAGTTTCCGGAGCGGCCTTTTGAAAGCTGCGCCTGTTTAGCGCGGCTTCACTCAGGAATCCAGCACACTGCGTACGAAGTCGGTCAGCTCCTGGTCCTGGCTGTTTTCAAAGAAACAGGCCTGGAAGCGCTCGCCGGTTACGGCGGTTTTCACCAGCTCCGGATCGATGGCTTTGAGGCCGTCCAGGTAAGCTTTGCCGGTGGCTTCCTTGATGTGGTTCAGGATACCGGCGTTGGCCACCTGGGATTCTTTACGCTCCGGCGGGTAGCCCTGGCCTTTTACGCCGGTGAAGGCTTTTTCGAACATGTAGCGAATATTCAGCTCCGCACCCCAGCCGAAGCCCTTGGCGAAGGGAATGGCCAGCGCGTTGCCGTTGTTGATCTGGGCAAACAGGAAGGCATCTGCCGGGTCAATGCAGTAGCCACAGGTTACGCCAGGATAGGCGTTCAACGACATGAGCGCGCCCTGGCCGGTGCCACAGCCGCTTACCACGAAGTCCACGGCTTTGGAGTTAAGCAGCAGGCTGCCCATGATGCCTAGGTGGATGTAGGTCAGGCGGTGATCGTTGTCGTCGCTCATACCGGTGTTGTACACGGTGTGGCCCAGTTCGCCGGCAACGTCCTGCAGCTCTTTTAGAACCACGGCGTTTTTGGATGCCTGGCTGAATTCGTTCATCAATGCGATTTTCATCAATCGATCTCCTGTTATTCCCGCCTGTGCAGCGAAGTGCGCATCGCGACCGACCCGCTCGAAAAACGAACAGACCAAATCGATGCGGTTTGTTTATTGGGGCAGGATTATACGTGCCTGACCAAAAATTAAAAACCGGCCTGACAGAATAATCGAGGGGGAAGGGCAATCTATCGCCCAGACCGGGCTAACACGACGCGAGACTGCCCAATCAGGCTGCCAACAGCCACGGCAGCTACCGCAAACAGAGCTCCCCACCAGGGTGCCTCGAGTACCTGCAGGGTGAGTGCAGATAGCGTGATCCACAGCAGGGGGACCAGGCAGGTCAACCACTGAGCCCAGCCGCGCAGGGCGATCATAAAAATACCCAGGCTCACCACCCCTGTGGGGTCCGGATGCAACCCAAAGACTTCCGCCTGTGTCCAGCTGGTATCAAGCACCGGCGCCAGCAACGGAAACATCAGTAAACCAACCAAGGAAATCAGCACACCGGTGATGTTGTTTGCTGAATGGGACTCCACGGGACCCGCAGTGCCGCGCCCTGTCGCCGCAAGCAAAACCAACAGCGCCGCCTGCGCAATCCAGACCCAACCGAGAATTTGCCCAATCCAGTTCAGATTCGCATATCGCTGTGCGAAAAAAGCCACGCCGACAAATACCCATACCGGCGCAAGAAGTAGAAGCGCTACGCGGGATTTTCCGCGCAATGCGAGTAGCAGCGCCGCAACCCCTACCGCCAGAGTGAACAGCTGCAGCGGCCAGAAGGTTTCCCCCATTCGTTCCAGCATGCGGAAGTACACGTCCGCACTGAAGGGAACAAAATCCTGGATCTGGTAGCTATTCCACTCGCTCATGGTGCGCCCACTTATTCGGTACTTTTCTGGGGAGAATGGATTTACAGAGATTCGATATACGCGACCATTTTCTGTCGTGTCTTTGCATCCGGCAGCGGCGCAGCGCCCGCCGCCATATTTTCGTTCATGTGCTCCACCCGCGAGGTTGCCGGAATGGCACAGTTCACCGCAGGATGACTGACAATAAATTTGAGCAGGAAATCCGCCCAGGTGCGACAGCCAAATTCCTCCGCTGCCCAGGCGGGCACTTTTTCCCTGCGCTTCAACCCCTTGATCAGGCTCCCTCCGTCGTAGGGGCGATTGGCGATAACAGCAACTCCTCTCTCCTTCGCCAGCGGCAGCAGCCGCGCCTCCACCTCGCGGTGGGTGATGTTGTAGGTCATCTGGGCGAAATCGATTTCCGTGCTCGCCACCACCTGTTCAAACTCCTGGTGACGGCGGCCGTGGGAGGTGGTGATACCGAGATAGCGGATAACACCACTCGCCTTCAGTTCACGCAGCACTGCCAGGTGTTCCTGCCAATCGTCCAGGTTGTGCACCTGCACCAGATCAAAGGTTTTCAGGCCCCAGCGTTCGGCGAGGCTTGTCACCTGTTCACGGGTGGTGCCACCGGCAGGGCTCCAGACCTTTTCCGCACTGAACAGTGTTCTCGGAATGCCCAGTTGTTTCAGTGCAAAGCCGAGGGTATCGGCTGCGGAGCCATACATGGGAGACGAATCGACCAGGCCACCACCGCTGGCAAAAAATGCCTTCAGTACCTGAGTGCGCGCGGCCAGCAACTCCGGATCGTTGCCCACATTAAACGTGCGCCAGGTACCCATACCGATCACCGGTAATGATTCGCCACTGCTGGGGATTGGCTTGGACAGCAATACCGGCGACTGAGCACTGGCCAACCCCGGAAAGCCCCAGGCACTGACCACACCCGCCCCGAGCATTTTGAGAAATTGACGGCGTAGCAACTTACCTTCCATGGTGGCTTCCTCCATTTATTGGGCACTTAACGCGCGCGGTCCCGCCAGTGCAGTCGCGAGAACAAGAATAAAACAGGTGAGCACAAAAACCTTGTTAACGAACCAGTTGGTTCGCCAGATATCCCAATCGGGCTCGGCCAGAAACAGCGCAAACTTGGTGACGATAATCACAATCTCCACCACGGACATTACGATAGCCAGAGTGCGCAGGTAACCCGGCTGCCTGAGTAGCGCCCAGCCCAGCCACAGATGCGCCACCGGCCAAAGGTCCCAGTACACATGACTGTCCCAGGGCGCACCGCTGGAATGCGCAACCGCGATGGGGAACAGGTACTTGATAAACAGCGTCCAGGCCACCAGCACAAACAGAAAGTGGGCGAGGAACCATCGCCAGTGCATCTGTCGATCGATCTGGGCAGTTTCAGCCATCCACTCGCTCCCGCAATACATCGGCTGCCAGTTCGAAGGAGCGCAGGCGCGCACTGTGATCATAGATAGCACCGGTGACGATCAGCTCGTCCACCCGGGTCCGCGCCACAAAACGATCAATCCACTCGGCGACGGTATCCCTCGTACCCACCGCGCTCTCCGCCAGTGCCTGGGCCACCTGCATGCGTTCGGCGGGGCCGGCGATGGATTCCGGATCGTCCACCGGCGGTTTGATTTTCCCGGGGGTGCCCCGGCGCAGGGCGACAAATTGCTGCTCGATGGAGGTCATCAGCTTGCGCGCCTCAACCGCGTTGTCCGCGGCAAACACATTGATCGCTGCAGCGGCATAGGGTTCAGCAAGCGATTCCGACGGTTGAAACTGAGTCCGGTAGAGATGCAACGCCTGATCCAGCATCGCTGGGGCAAAGTGAGAGGCAAAGGCAAACGGCAGTCCCATGGCCGCAGCCAGCTGCGCGCTGTAGAGACTGGAGCCCAGCAGCCAGATCGGCACCTGAAGCCCTGCCCCCGGCACTGCGCGCACCCGCTGCCCCGGCTTCTCCGGGGCAAAGTAGTGCAACAACTCGCGTACATCTTCCGGGAACTGATCGGCGGCGTGCAGCGGATCCCGGCGCAGTGCGGTCATGGTGGCGCCATCGGTACCAGGCGCCCTGCCCAGCCCCAGATCTACCCGGTCCGGGTAAAGCGCGGCCAGGGTGCCGAACTGCTCGGCAATCACCAGTGGCGCGTGATTGGGGAGCATGACACCACCGGCGGCAACGCGAATCTTGTTGGTGCCCGCGGCGATATGGCCCAGCGCCACTGCCGTCGCTGCACTGGCTACACCGGTCATATTGTGGTGCTCCGCCATCCAGTAGCGCCGGTAACCGAAACGTTCCGCGTGCTGTGCCAGATCCAGGGAGTTCATCAACGCCGTACGGGCGTCACTTCCCTCGGTGATGGGCGAGAGATCCAGTAGTGAAAAAGCGCGCATATCAACTCCTGTACGCGTTTGGCCTTGCGCGAAAAAGCACAGTAGGCGATTCAGATATGACCATCCTATCGAAGCTGTTCTCCGTGCACACCACAGTTCCTGACACTTCGCTTATCTGATAGGATCGCGCCCGCAAAAAACTCATGCACAACCTAAGGGGTGGCGAAAGCCTGAGATGCCTTCATCGGCAAACCCTTGGGAGCCTCTGGCGAAATCAGAGTCTCCCTGAAACCTGATCCGGCTAATACCGGCGTAGGAATAGGTAGTCCACCAGCTCCCCTCTTCACGTCGCGCTCCGGGTCTCTCACTGATTTGTACGAGAGAGCCATGAATACCAATAACGTTTTCAAACCACTCGCCCGCGCTATTGCCGCTGCAACCGCGCTGATCAGCACTGCCGCGCTCGCAGACACCGCCATCGAGGAAGTGGTGGTCACCAGCCAACTGCGCGCCACCAGCCCGCTCGACACCCCCACCAGTGTATCCGTACTGGATGCAGCCGCCATCGAAACCCGCGGTGCTACCAACCTTGAGCAACTGCTGAATCTGACCCCCAACGTGAATTTCTCCAGCGGCGCATCTCGCGGCCGTTTCATACAGATCCGCGGTATCGGTGAGCGCAGCCAGTTTATCGACCCGGTCAATCCCTCTGTCGGCCTGATCGTCGACGGTATCGACTTTACCGGTCTGGGCCTCGCCGCCAGCACCCTGGATATGCAGCAGGTTGAGATCCTGCGCGGCCCTCAGGGCACCGTGTACGGCGCCAACGCGTTGGCCGGTCTGGTGAGCATGACCAGCAACGCGCCGACCGCGGAAACCTTTGCAAAGGTATCCGCCGAAGCCGCCCGCTACGGCTCCAGCACTCTGTCAGCCGTGACCAGCGGCCCGCTTTCAGAACAGCTGAGCTACCGCTTTGCGGTACAGAATCAGCAGTCCGACGGCTATGTTTGCAACCGTTACCTGGATCGCAAAGACACCAACAATATTGACGAGACCGTGGCCCGCGGCAAGCTGCGCTATCAGGCCAGCGACGACCTGCAGCTGGATTTCACCCTCTTCTATCTGGACGCGGACAACGGCTACGACGCCTTTACCCTGGATAACTCCCGCAACACCCTGTCCGATCAGCCGGGCTGGGATCGCCAGGAGACTCTCGCCGGTGCGGTTAGTGCACAGTGGAGCGCCAGCGAACTATTCACCATCAATTCCGTACTGAGCGCCGCCAGCTCCGATACCGAATACGGCTACGACGAAGACTGGACCCACGTAGGCTTCCACCCCTGGGAGTACGTATCCACCGACAACTACCTGCGCAACCGCGACAACCTGAGCGCCGATGTACGCCTGGTCTCCACCGAGGAAAGTCGCCTGTTTGGCGGCAGCACTGGCTGGGTAGCCGGTGTCTACCTTCGCACGGAAGAAGAAGCGCTGGAGCGCAACGCCAGCTTTGCCAGTCAGTTTGATACCGATAACGCTGCCGTGTACGGGCAGCTGAATACCGCCCTTGGCGCGCGTTTTGAATTGATTACTGGCCTGCGCCTGGAGCAGCGCCGCGCGGATTACAGTGACTCGCTCGCAGTCACCAGCGACACCAGCGAAGACCTGTGGGGCGGCAATATCACCCTGCAGTTCAGCGCCACGGACAACACCATGCTGTACGGCACCCTGTCCCGGGGCTACAAGGCGGGCGGCGTCAACGGCCGTATTATTTCCGCCTCAGAAAACAATCCGGCCATCGGCAGCGAGACCTTCCTGTTCGATACCGAGAGCATGCTGAACTACGAATTCGGGGTAAAAGGTGACTGGCTGGAAAGCCGCCTGCAGGCCCAGGTCGCCGCCTTCTACCAGGACCGCAGCGACGTTCAGGCCAAACAATCCATTTTCAACCCGGAAGACTTTTCCTTCGATGACTACCTGGCCAATGCCGCTGGCGGTCACAGCACCGGTATCGAAGCGGAGATCAACTTCCAGGCCAGCGATAGCCTGCAACTCTTCGCCACCTTCGGTTGGCTGAATGCGGAATTCGAAGACTTTGTCAGCAGCACCCACGTCGACGGCCGCGATGACAACACCGGCGAGACTTCACCGGTAGACCTCGGCGGCCGCGACCTGGCCCACGCGCCCAACTATCAGTATTTCACCGGAGCGGAATACGCGCTGACCAATAACCTAAGCGCGCGCGTGGAACTGGAAGGCAAAGACGACTTTTACTTCTCCAACAGCCACAATGAGAAGTCCACCGCCTACGAACTGGTCAACGCACGCCTCACCTACCGCGGCGACAACTGGGACCTTTCCCTTTGGGGCAGAAACCTGACCGACGAAGTGATCTACACGCGCGGTTTCTACTTCAGCAACCAGTTCGGCAACAATCCGGCCAACGGCTACGCGCCGGAGGCTTACTACCAGCTGGGTGAACCGCGCACCGCGGGTATCTCCGGCAGCTACACCTTTTAATTGGGAGTCTTGATATGCAACTCTCCGTAGAAATCAGCATGTACCCACTGAAAGACGAGTACATCCCGGCGATCAAGGATTTTATCCAGCGCCTGAACGAGCAACCGCAACTGCAGGTCATCTCCAATACCATGAGCACTCAGGTATTCGGTGAATACGATGTAGTGATGGATGTGCTCAAAGCGGAAATGCGCAAGTCCTGGGAGCAGTTCGGGCGCGCCATTTTCGTGTGCAAATTTATCGACGGCGACCTGAACCCCAATATCGGGCTCTGATCCATGTTCTCCCCGGAAATCCGCGAAGCCATTGCCTCCGCCTACGCCGCCATGACCCTGTGGGAAGTGGCGGCGGTAGTGCTGGCACTGACCTATCTGCTGCTCGCCATGCGGGAAAATATCCTATGCTGGTACGCCGCCTTTGCCAGCACCGCCATCTACCTGTTCCTGTTCTGGGATGTCAGCCTGTTGATGGAATCGGCGCTGCAGATTTTTTATCTGGTGATCGCCGTGTACGGCTGGTGGCAGTGGCGGCATCGCAATAGAGAAGGTGAAAAACTGCATATTCACCGCTGGTCTGCAGCCACGCACCTCTACGCTTTTACAGGCGTTGGCGTACTCACTTTGATATTTGGCTACGTGCTGGATAACTACACCAGTGCCGCGCTGCCCTACCTGGATTCCTTCACCACCTGGGGCGCAGTGGTAACCACCTATATGGTCACCCGCAAGGTACTGGAAAACTGGCTTTACTGGATCGTGATTGATGGCGCAGCCATTTATCTGTATATCGACCGCGGCATGTATCTCACAGCCCTGCTGTTCCTACTGTATGTCGTGCTTGTGATCATTGGCTTCTTCCAGTGGTATGCGCTGTATCGCCAGCAACATTCCGAGCCGCAGCAACCGGTCGCGGTATGAATGCACAGGTCGACAAACTGCTCGCCGATGAATGGCGACACTGGAGCGACCAGCAACCGGTAATCGTTCGCCTGCTTGGCGGCGGGCTAACCAACCAAAGCTTTCTTGTTCAGGCCGGCAGCGACAGACTGGTACTGCGCATCAATGCGAAGAATTCCGGTGCGCTGGACCTGAACCGAGCCACAGAAGCGGAAGCCCTGACACTCGCCAGTGCCGCGGGCCTGAGTACCCCGCTGGTGTACGTCGACCCCGCCCACCGTTACCTGGTCACCCGCTACATTGACGGCGGGCCACTAGAGTTGACCGCGCCGGACGCGATCGCTGAACTGTCGCGGATGCTGCGACGAATACATCAGCTCCCGCCAATCTCAAAACACCTCGACTACGCCGACAAAGACGCAACCTACTGGCAGTCAATCAACATAAATGATCCTCTGTCCCCGTCGCTGAAATTACTGCGGGAAAAACTCCGGCCGCGGCTAATAGAATGCAGCCAGATCACGAACAATTACTGCCTGTGCCACAACGACCTGCTGCCCGCGAACCTGCTCGTGGGTGAATTTGCGGGGCTGCGCGCAATCGACTGGGAATACGCGGCCTGCGGCCACCCCTATTTCGATCTGGCCACGGTAACTCTCGGGTTTGAAATGGAGAATGATCAGCAGCAGGCGCTGCTCGAGGGGTATTTACAACGCCCGGTCACGGACGGGGATCTGGAAAAGCTCAAGCGGTGGCAGCAGGTTTACCGCTATCTGGCGATACTCTGGTACACAATTCAGATTCACAATAAAGAAACGCCGCCAATGTCACGGGCAGCGCTCAAGTCTGAAATTAATGCCCTTTTGGCGGAACTGGCTTGATGCCCTCGACCCGTTAAAGATTCCCACGGCAGGCATCGAGAAAAACGCCCCGGTAGTCGTCCACAGACAGTGGCAGCGGATTCCCCGGTGCCGAAGGATCCACCGCAGCCATATTTGCGATCCGATCCGCGTCTTCCTCACCAATACCGATTTCCACCAGGGTATTCGGGATGCCGAAGTCCCGCCGCAAAAACAATACCCAGTCCAGCACCCCCGCAAAACCCGCACCTGGCAGCGCCAGATAGCGGGACAATCGGCTCATGGGCTCCTCGATGGCCACCCGGTTGGCAGTCAGCACATAGGGCATCAGAATCGCGTTCAACAGACCGTGGTGTTTGTCATAGAGCGCTCCGAGCGGATGGGCCAGCGCGTGCATGGCACCCAGACCACGCTGGAAAGCCGTAGCGCCCATACTGGACGCCACCAGCATCTGCATGCGTGCTTCCAGATCATTGCCATCGGCCACCGCGCGGGGCAAGTACACATTGATCAAGCGCATGGCCTCCAGGGCAATCCCTTCCGCCATGGGGTGAAAATTGCTCGCACAGAAGGCTTCCAGATTATGGGACAGTGCGTCCATTCCGGTCGCTGCGGTAATCGGCGCTGGCAGTCCCAATGTAAGTTCGGGATCGAGGACAACGATTTCCGGCAGCATACGCGGGTGGAAAATAATTTTTTTAAGCTTGGCTTCCTCGTCGGTGATTACCGACGAGCGCCCCACTTCTGAACCGGTTCCTGCGGTGGTGGGTACCGCAATCACCGGCACCATGCCGCGAGTATTTACCTTGAGATAGTTATCCCCCACATCCTCGAATTCCCAGATGGGATGAGTCTGCCCCACCATCAGCGCAATCGCTTTTCCCGCATCCAGTGCAGAGCCACCACCAAAGGCAATCACACCGTCGCAACCGTGGGCCTTGAACACCGCAACACCGTCGCTCACATTTTTGCCGGTGGGATTGCCTTTGATCTCACTGAATACCGTAAGCGGCACACCTGCCACCAGGCAGTTTTCCACAAGACTTTGAATCATTGGCAGCGCTGCAAGGCCCGGGTCGGTGACCAGCATGGGGGTCGCCATGCCCATTTCCCGGCAAAGTTGCGGCAGTTCGCCAACCCGCCCGGGGCCGACACGCATGGCGGTCGGGTAATTCCAGTTGGTAAAAAAATGATTGTCGGACATGGTCTGACTCAGGGCTCTAGTTTGAAGTGGAAAGATTTCGGGCGGGTGAGATGTTCGAAGCCGACACCGGATAGGGTGCAGCCGCGGCCGGAATTTTTGACTCCGGTCCAGGCCAGTGCAGGGTCGAGATAGTCGCAGCGGTTCAGGAATACCGTGCCGGTCTGCAGCTTATCTCCCAGTGCCAGTGCGGCCTCTGGGTCTGCAGAATAGATGGCTGCGGTGAGTCCGTATTCGCTGTCGTTCATCAGCGCTACGGCTTCGGCGTCATCGGACACCGGCATCACTCCCAACACCGGGCCAAAAGATTCCTCACTCATCACCCGCATATTGTGATTGACGTTGGTAAGCAGCTGCGGAGCCATATAGGCACTGCCGCGCTGGTCCAGTTCAAAATCTCCGCCATCAATATGCGCCTGTGCGCCCTGTTCCACGGCCTCATCAATCTGGTCGCGCACGAAGTCCGCCGCACTGGCGCGTACCAGCGGACCCAGTGTTGTAGACTGCTCATCCGGGCGGCCGAGGCGATATTCGCGAATCAGCGCCGTCGCACGCCGCACAAAATCGTCAAAAAGTGACTCGTGCACGTAAGCCCGCTCGATGCCACAGCAGGACTGACCGGAGTTGAAAAAGGCCCCGTCCACAACCGAGGCTACCGCATATTCGAGGTCCGCATCCGCGCGCACGTAGGCCGGATCTTTTCCGCCAAGCTCCAGACCAACAGAGAGAAAACGTCCGGCTGCCGCACTTTCCACCGCAGCCCCACCGGCGACGGACCCGGTAAAGGCCACATGCTGAACGCCGCCGTTGATAATAATCTGCTCGGCATCCCGGTGATCCAGATGCAGGAACTCGAAGACACCGTGCGGCAATCCCGCCTCAATGAAGGCTTCCACCAGGCGCTCCGCACAAAGCGGTGTTTGCGCGGAGTGTTTGAGTATCACGCTGTTGCCGGCCAGTATTGCCGGCACTACGGCATTGACGGCGGTGAGATAGGGGTAATTCCAGGGAGCGATCACAAAGCTGGTGCCCAGTGGCTCCCGGCGAATAAAGCGGGTAAAACCCGGTTTCTCTGGTAACTGTATATCGGCCAGTGGCCCGCCTTTTGTTTCGGCCAGATCTGCCATCATCAGCGCGCGCTCGGCCAGGCCGTCGATTTCACCACCGGCGTATTGAATCGGCCGCCCCATCTGCCAGCAAATTTCTTCGGCCAATTGTGCTTTTTTCTGCTGCAGTATTTTTACCGCTGCCCGTACCAGTGCCGCGCGCTCAGCAACCGGCACCTGCTTCCAGCTGGGCTGGGCGCCGTGCGCGTTGCTCAGCGCATTCTGGATTTCGTATTCTGTTGCCAGTGGGCGCTCGACATAGACGCTGTTGTCGATGGGGGAAATACATTGGAGTTTTTGCATGTGTTTGCCTGGCTTCCTGCCTCAATCGAACGAATTAAATAATCTCGAAGTAACGCTGCAGTTCCCAGTCACCGATATGCTTGCGGTATTCCCGCTCTTCCCACTCGCGACTCGCGGCAAAGTGTTCTACAAACGCATCGCCAAACAGATCTCGCGCCGCCTTGGATTGCTTTAGTCTTTGCGCCGCATCCCACAGTGTACGCGGTAGTGCCAGCTCCCCGGGGTGCTCCGCCTCGTAGGCATTTCCCTCCACGGCCTTGCCCGGTTCCCAACTCTGCTCGATACCGTAAAGACCAGAACCCAGTGCAACCGCCAGCGCGAGATAGGGATTGGCATCGGCGGCGCCGAGCCGGTATTCCTGGCGCTGAGACTTGTCGCTACCCGGAATTACCCGCAGCGCGGCGGTGCGGTTTTCCACCCCCCAGGTGGCATCGGTGGGCGCCCAGAAACCGGGGATCATGCGGCGGTAACTGTTGATGGTGGGTGCCACCATACACAGCAACTCCGGCATCAACCGCTGCTGACCGGCGAGAAAGTGCCGTTGGGTTTCGCTCATGGAGTGGGGCTGGCCGTCAGCATAAAACGCCGAAGCGTTGTCTTTTTTATTCCGCAACGACAGATGAATATGCCCGCTTTGGCCCGGATAGTCGTTGGACCACTTGGCCATAAAGGTCGCCATCAGCCCGCGCCGTTCCGCCAGCACCTTGATAAAGGTTTTGAACAGCGCCGCCTTGTCGCCGGCCGCCTCCGCGTGATCCACCGTGATCGCCGCCTCCAGCACCCCGGGACCGGTTTCTGTGTGCAGCCCCTCGATGGGAAAATCCATCTCCTCGGCAAACGCCAGAATCTCGTGGTACAGGTCCGCGTGCACCGAATTGCGAATCATGGAATAGCCGAACCAGCCAGGTGTAAACGGCTTCAGATCCCGATATCCCTTGGCGCGGGCAGAATCCGGCGTCTCATCAAACAGGAAAAACTCGTATTCCAGCGCCGCAAACGGCACAAACCCCGCCTTCTCGCAGCGCTCGATAACCCTGCGCAACAGAGCCCGCGGACACACCGCCTCCGCCGCCCCCTCAAATTCCGCGAGAAACAGCAACATACCGTCTTCAAACGGCAATTCACGGCAGGTATGGGGCAGAATCCGCACCGGCGCATCCGGGTAGCCTGTATGCCAACCGGTATAGCGGGCGTTGTCGTACAACTGGTCCTGGATATCCCAGCCCAGCACCACATCACAGAAAGCAAAGCCCTTGTCGAGAGCGGAGAAGAACTTCTCCCGGCTCATGTACTTGCCGCGCATCACCCCGTCGTTATCGAACAGGCCCACCTTCACATGGGTCAGGTTGCGCGCCTCCACGATTCGCCGGGCGTCGGCCACCGTGCGCACCTCACGGGGATTCAGCGCCCGGGGAGTGCCATTGGCCGCGGGGGACGGGGAAGATACAGAGGTGGTGACAGATGCCGGCGAGGATGGCGGCAGTTCGGTGGACTCGTCCATGAGAAGCTCCGTTATTGTGACCACCGCGTCATGCGATCAAGGCAGGTGGATTCTTGCCCTCAAGCATAGTCAACGCAGCGATCTACCGTGCGAAGCCGCCGATCCCGGGTACAACCTTGCGAGACCTTCACCGCCATGGATGGCGGTGCAGAGCCCCCATGGACGGGTCTACGGCGTGTCTCGCAAGGTTGTACCCGGGAGCGGAGGCGCCACAGGATCTAATACTAGTGACTATGTTAGCGACCGCTCAGGGTATATAATCCGGCCTCCAAATTTTCCGATCACACATTAGTCAGGACCAGCAATGAGCTTCGACAAGGTTTCTCCAGGCAAAGACCTGCCCAACGATATCAACGTAATCATCGAGATCCCGGCCAACCACGATCCGATCAAATACGAAGTCGACAAGGACGCCGACGCGGTATTCGTAGACCGTTTCGTAGCTACCCCCATGTTCTACCCGGCCAACTATGGCTACGTGCCCCAGACCCTGTCCGAAGACGGCGACCCCCTGGACGTGCTGGTTGTAGCCCCTTACCCGGTAATGGTTGGCTCCGTCATCCGCTCCCGCGTGATCGGCGTGCTGAACATGACCGACGAATCCGGTGTAGACGCCAAACTGCTGGCGGTACCGCACACCAAGCTGACCAAGCTGTACGACCACGTTAACGAAATCGGCGACCTGCCGGAGCTGCTGATCAAGCAGATCGAGCACTACTTCGAAAACTACAAAGCCCTGGAAGCGGGCAAGTGGGTAAAAGTAGACGGCTGGGCCGACGCGGAAGCAGCGCGCAAGGAAGTCATGGCTTCCCGCGAGCGCTACCTGAAAGAAGAGGGCTAAACCGCGCGCTTGCAAAGCATCGCTTTGCGCGCGGTTTAGCGACCCGCCAAGGATGGCGGGGCCGGGGCCAGATCGAACATTCTTGAGTCTCGCCATGGATGGCTGTCGAGCGGCTGTTACCCGCACCGTTTACCGGTTGGGTAATCTCCTCGATTACAAGAAGCCGGCCTTGCGCCGGCTTTTTTGTGCCCATTAAATAGCCGGGTCTATTTATTCGGAGCAGCTTTCATGCCAACCACCATCAATGGTCCCGACGGCAAGCCCCGTTGCGGCTGGTGCGCCGCCACCGACGACTTCCTCCCCTACCACGACAATGAATGGGGTTTCCCGGTGGACGACGACAAGCGCCTGTTCGAGAAGATCTGCCTGGAAGGGTTTCAATCGGGGCTGAGCTGGCGAACCATCCTCGCCAAGCGGGAAAATTTTCGCAAAGCGTTCAAGCAGTTCGACTTCAACAAGGTGGCAAGGTTTTCCGAGAGGGACGTGGAACGACTGCTACTGGATGCGGGGATAGTGAGACACCGGGGGAAAATAGAGGCGGTCATCAATAACGCCCAGCGCGCCCGGGAAATGGTGAAAGAGGAAGGGTCACTGGCGGCCTATTTCTGGCGCTTTGAGCCAGAGGAGTCGGAAACTACCGTGCCGCAAAGTGTTTCCACTTCCGATGTCTCCAAGGCCATTTCCAAAGACCTGAAAGAACGCGGCTGGAAGTTCGTCGGCCCCACCACCGTTTACGCTTTTATGCAGGCAATGGGACTGATCAACGACCATGTGGAAGGTTGCGTGACCCGCAGCGCGGTCGACAAGGCGAGAAAACGCTTTAAACGGCCTTCAGTCCGGTAGCTTGAACGACGCCTTGCCAGTGATATGGCTACCCAGCTGCCAGTTGGGCACCTGCACCTGTACAGGTGGGGGCGCCTGCTGCTCACTGGCCTCAACCAGATTTCCACCGGCGGGCTTCAGGCTCAGGTGGCTCACCGGCACCTGAACCGGATCCACCTTGGCGCGCTCGTGGTCCTTGAGCAGATACCCCTCCATCGGGGCCAGAGAGAGACCGGTTTCGGAATCCACCTTCTCGGCTGCTGGCGGCTGGAGCTGCGGTGCGGGGCTGGGCGCCGGGGCAGCTTGCTGCGGCTCACCTTCCGGTTTGAGGGAAGACAGCGCGCCATGACGGGACAGGGTGGCCTGCAGCTGCTCGGCCTGCGCCTGGCTCAGCCCTTTCTTGATGGCGAGCGGACGACCGCTGAACAGTTTTTCCACGGTGTCCGGGCCGGCCTTGAACAGGCGTGCGAAGTTGGCTTTCACGTCCGCCACCGTGTACCCCGGCTCCAGGTCGCCGCGGAAAATCACACTGTACGTTGATTCGGTCATTGCCTTACCTCACTGGTAATCTCGATAGTAATGCCGCTCGTAGTGGGGCCTGCTTATTGTGCTGGCGTCGCTGGCGCGAGCAACAACTATTCAAACCAATTTAATTGTCAGAATCCAGTGTCTGATCCATGGTGTAAGCGGGAGCGCCTTCACACTTGCCTCCCACTACTCGCGCCGGCACACCGGCGACGGTGGAATGGGCCGGCACGTCTCGCAACACCAGGCTGCCCGCGGCGATCTTTACGCCTTCACCGATCTGCACGGGCCCCAGTACCTTGGCGCCAGCACCGATCATCACGCCACGGCCAATTTTCGGGTGGCGATCCCCGCCGCCGCTGCCGGTGCCACCCAGGGTCACCGAGTGCAGAATGGATACATCATCCTCTACCACGCAGGTTTCCCCCACGACAAAGCCCGTGGCGTGATCAATCATGATGCCGCAACCAAACCGCGCCGCCGGGTGGATATCCACCGCAAACTGCTCCGACACCTGACTCTGAAAATACAGCGCCAGGGTATGGCGCCCTTTTTTCCACAACCAGTGCGCAATACGGTGAGACTGCAGGGCGTGAAACCCCTTGAAATACAGAAACGGCATTAGGTACTGATCGCACGCGGGGTCGCGGTCGAACCAGGCGCAGATATCCGCCTGCATGCACTGAGAAATAGTGGGGTCATCCGCAAGCGCTGCGGCGATCACTTCCTGCAGTGCGGTGGCGGTCAGTGCTGCGTGATCCAGGACCGACGCCAACTGGTAGGCCAGAGCTCGATCGATACTGTTGTGACGCAGCACCGTATTATGGAAATAGCTGGCCAGCACCGGTTCCCCAGAAGCGGCCGCTGCCGCTTCCGCTCGCATTGCAGTCCAGATATCACGCCCTTTTAGCGCACTGCTATTCACGTCGTTAAGAGAAATGGTATTCACTCCTTTACACACTCTATGTCACAGCCGGGTGATATTTGTGGGATAAGCAGAGTCGGGGATGGCGATAAACCGCGGATAGATTTCCGGCATCCGCTCGCAGATGCACTCCGACAGCGACAGCCCCTGGTCGGATTCACAACTGAGAATCATTTCTACCAGAGCCTGCTCGGTCAGCAGATCCTGGAATTCCCGCGCGCGCGGGGCGTAACTCAAGTGCCAGCGCTCTGGCGCCACTCCACCGCGGTCTACGGCATAGGGGCGAAACAGCCCGCGACTTTCACCGGCGGCAATTCTTTCGTCCAGCCAGCGGTGGAAAGGACCAAAAACGCCGTCGTCTGCAACCTCCTCGGGGGTTAGCTGAACCCGGTAACCTTCCTCCACCGCGGCGGCGTCGATCACGTCGAAATCGGTCCCCCAGTGGTGACGCGACGCGCCCGGTAGCGCGGACCAGCGCAATATAGCGAAGAGAATGTCGTCCGGCGACATCTGCGCCACATCCAGAGGCTTTCCTGAACTGTCGAGTAGCGGCCGTTGCCCGCACGCCTTGGCATTCCAGATCATTCTCTGACGCTCAAATCCACGAAACCCGGAAACCACTCTGGGCTCGAAGCCCGCATTGCGCGCGTCGCGTCGCAGCTGGTCAAATGCGCTGAGCGCTTCCGGGTGCATCAGCTGCCCGGATTCGGGTTCCAGGATGACATGCGCATCCGTGAGTCCGAACAACATGTCACGAATTAATCGGTGCATCGAATTCCCAATCTCCAGACTCCAGAACCCGGAGCCTCACCTAACTGACGGCTCCAATCCGAAACGGGTGCCCTGCAAAAAACCAAAATGCAGACTAGGCTTTTTCAACAGGCCTGACTAAATAGCACAATTTTACTCAACAATGGTTTCGACCAATGTCGAGGTATCGTCACTGTACTGTAATTGATAACGTTCGTCAGGCACCGCTCAGGGCCACGCCCGATAGCCGGAAGCAGGACAATGCATCCACAACCTGTGGCGGTTTGGCCTTTTATTTTTTTGTGCTATGTTGAACGCCCGTTACAGTTGAGCTGGTAGGAACACTCGTATCCAAGGTTCTCCGGGTTCACTCAGGCAGGCGCAAAAGGAATCGCGGTTGTCGTACTGTCAAAAAGTTCAGGGAAGAATTTTATGCACCCAAGTCAGTCAGAGTTGTTGAAACTGAAAAACCTGGGACTTGCCTCCGTAAACATCCTGCATTCTATCGGCATCCGCACTCTGGATGATTTGCATCGCGTCGGCCCAGCCGAAGCCTTTGCCAGCATTCGCCGCCGGGGTATCAATGCCTCGCGGGTTCTACTATACGCGCTGCAAGGGGCGATACTCGACATACACTGGAACGATCTCGACCCAGACCTGAAAGCCAATCTGGTCAGTGAAGCTGAGCAGCTGCTGGCACGCAAAGACAGCGCCTGACCTCCTGCGCGCCCTCCGGTCAATTTTGCGCCCTTTCCACTTGTAAATGACCCGACCCGACCCTATCTAGTGCGAGATCCTATCGCGGGGTCATTTCGGAACCACTTTCCCCACACTGAGGTCTTATGCGCCCGGTGGGGCCGGTGGTCTCACCTTATTATTATTCGGTTTCTGCTTACCCTTCGGAGAATGCACATGCTGCGAATAGGGCTTTTCCTGCTAACCAACCTGGCGGTGATGGTGCTGGTTGGCATCATCTTTAACCTGCTGGGCATCCAGGGAATTCTCGATGCCAACGGCGTCAACCTGAACCTGCCCGGACTACTGCTGATGTGCGCCATTTTCGGCATCGGCGGCTCTCTGATTTCCCTGCTGCTGTCGAAAACCCTCGCGCGCATGTCCACCCGCACTCAGATCATCGACCAGCCGCAAACTGCAGACGAGCGCTGGCTGGTGGAAACCGTACGCGAATTGTCACAGAAAGCGGGCATCGGCATGCCAGACGTGGGTATTTTTCCCATGCCACAGGCCAATGCGTTTGCCACAGGCTGGAACCGCAACAACGCCTTGGTGGCAGTAAGCGCAGGCCTTCTGCAACGCTTCAATCGGGATGAGGCCCGCGCGGTGATTGGTCACGAAATCGGCCACGTGGCCAACGGAGATATGATCACGCTGGCCCTGATTCAGGGGGTAGTGAACACCTTTGTCATGTTCTTCGCGCGCCTGGTAGGCTTTTTTGTCGACCGTGTGCTGCTGCGCAACGAACAGGGCCTGGGTATTGGCTACTACATCACTTCCATCGTGATGGACATTGTTTTCGGATTCTTCGCCATGATGGTGGTCGCCTGGTTCAGCCGTCGCCGCGAATACCGCGCGGATGCCGCCGGTGCACACCTGGCTAGCCCGGATGCGATGATTGCGGCACTGGCGCGCATCAAGGCCGAATCGGAAGCGGGCCGCGAGGAGCCGCTGCCGGCCAACATGAAGGCGTTCGGTATTTACGGCAACAGTATGGCCGCCCTCCTGGCCAGCCACCCGCCGCTTGAGGATCGTATCCTGGCGCTGCAAAATTCTGCTCGCTGACCGTATCTTTTGCAGAGCGTCCCTGGTGTGGGCGCTCTGTTTGCTCCGGCCCTGTGGCCACGTAATCTGCGGTCGTATAAATAGCCCACGCAGGAAACCGCCCACACCATGTACCTGACCAGACTCTTATCGCGTTTCGTTTTCGCCACTGTTCTTACCTGCCTCGCCATCGGCGCGACTGCCGATTCCCGCGTTCCCCAGTTCGCTACCGACGATGAAACCAACACCATGCAGGTGTTCAACTTCGCCAGTCCGTCGGTGGTCTTTGTTACCAATGAGACCCTGGTGCGGGACCGCTGGACCCTGCGCCTGCACTCGGTACCCAAGGGTTCCGGCAGTGGGTTTATCTGGGATGACCAGGGCCATGTGGTGACCAACTTCCACGTGATCGAGAAGGCGCGCAAGATCACCATTACCCTGCAGGATCGCAGTGAGTGGCCCGCGCAGTTGGTGGGTTCGGCGCCGGAGAAAGATCTGGCGGTGCTGAAGATCAATGCCCCTCGGGAACTGCTGAAGCCGCTGGTGGCGGGTGAATCTGCGGGCCTTTCCGTTGGCCGTAAGGTGCTGGCGATTGGCAATCCATTCGGGCTGGATACCACTCTGACCACGGGAGTGGTGAGCGCGCTGGGGCGGGAAATTGAGGCCGCGGGAAACCGGACCATTCGCAATGTGATCCAAACGGATGCGGCGATCAATCCAGGCAATTCCGGTGGCCCGCTGCTGGATAGCAGTGGGCGGCTGATTGGAGTGAATACGGCGATTTACAGCCCGAGTGGTGCGAGTGTTGGTATTGGCTTTGCGATTCCGGTGGATACGGTGAAGAAAATCGTGCCGGAGTTGATTGCCCACGGTCGTTTGGTGCGGCCGATTCTGGGGATTGAGTCGGCGCCGGACCAATGGGCGAGTCGCTACGATTTTGAGGGTGTGGCGGTGTTGCGCACGGCGCCTGGGTTGCCGGCGGAGAAGGCTGGGCTGCGTGGGGTTTATCGCGGTAGTCGTGGTGGCTGGCAATTGGGAGATGTGATTGTGGGGATCGATGGTCAGCCGGTGAATAATTACGACGATCTGATGAATTTGCTGGAAAACCGGCAGCCTGGGGATCGGGTGCGGGTGGATTATTTGCGGGATGGGGAAGCTTATCAGACTTCTCTGATTCTAGCGGCTCCCTAATCAGCTTCGATTCAATCTCCGGTGGCGGCGCCGCTACCGGGTAAGGCCTTGTGAGACACGCCGTGCACCCATCCCTGGGGGCTCTGCAAAACACCCTGTTTTTGACAAAACGGTAATCCGTTTTGGACGCCAAAGGCGCCCGCAGGGTGAGGGCAGGAACTGCCCGAATCAACGTCTCGCAAAGCCATTCCCGGCATCGAGACCTTCGCCCCGACTCTCCAGGTAGTTTTCCCTGCCACCTTTTCGCTACACTGCGTGCTCAGTTATCACTTATTAAGCGTTAGTTATCCCCATGCAAAAACATTTCCTCTGCGGCTACGAAGACCTAAACGAAGGCGATTCCAAAGGCTTTTCTCTGGGTGAGAAAAGCGCGGGGATGGACAATGTTTTTGCGGTAAAGAAAGATGGCGAGGTCTACGCCTACAAGAACGTGTGTCCGCACCGTGGGATCAATCTTGAGTGGCAGCCGGATCAGTTTCTGGATTCGGAGAAGGCGTTGATTCAGTGTGCTTCCCACGGTGCCTTGTTTGAGATCAGCACCGGGGAATGCATTGCCGGTCCCTGTGCAGGGGATGCGCTGACGCCAGTGCCGGTGGAGTACGCGCAGGACGGGCTCTATGTGTTGCTGGCGGACTGATTAATCCGCTCGATTATTCGACGGGCCGATAGGGTACCGGCTCGGTGAGGCAGATTTCTTCTGCGTCGAGCTTGGCCCGGTAGGCAATGACTTCTACGCCCGCGGCGACGGCTTCTTTCAAAGCGGTGGCGTAAGCCGGGTCAATTTCGGCGGCAGCTTCTACGGTTTCGATGGCGCTGTGCTGGACGCAATAAAACAGTACCGCGCGGGTACCGCTCTGGGCGAGTTTCTGCAACTCGCGCAGGTGTTTGCTGCCCCGTGCACTGACGGCATCGGGAAAGAGTCCCCGGTTACCTTCCGCGAGAGTGACATTTTTCACTTCCACATAGCAGTCGCCCTGCTCGCCGCTGAGCAGGAAGTCGATGCGGCTGTTTTCCTCTCCGTATTTCACTTCCCGGCGCAGACTGTTGTACCCCTGTAATTCTTCCACCGCACCATTGTTGATGGCTTCTTCCACCAGGTGGTTGGCACGGCCGGTGTTGACGCCGGCGAGAGCGCCTTCAGAAGTGGTACTGATCTCGAGGGTATGGCGGTACTTGCGTTTGGGGTTGCCGGAGTCGGAGTACCAACAGGGGGTGTTTTCTTCCCAACAATTTTTCATCGAGCCGGTATTGGGACAGTGGATGGTTATAATTTCACCATTCGGTAATTCAATATCGGCCAAAAAACGCTTGTAGCGGCGCAGGAGTTTGCCCTGGGCCAGTGGCGGGCTGAGTTTCACGGGGACTTCTCGCTTTTTTGCTCAAAAAGTCATCACTTGTAGATGTGGACGACAAGTTGGGGAAATTTTGGCCGCCAGAATACACCAATCGGGTCATCCGTTGTGGGAGGATCGTCGCCGGCACGCGGGTACGGCAACATTTTGTGGCGCTGTCGGGAGAGATTTGATAGTTTCCACGGCTTGGTCGCGATAGCGGCTTTAATACAGCCTGAGGTCCAGGCTTTCGCCTGCTAGGCTTGAATTTGGTTGTAGTGCCCCTATTAAGTAGGGCCCGATTTACGAGAGAGGCAATGACTATGCCCAATACTGCTGCGAAATCCGATTCTCTGCACGGCTTTGAGCCCTATCAGGAACAGAAGGGCGAGGAGTACATGAATGAGAAGCAGCAGGAGCATTTCCGCAAGCTGCTTCTGGCCTGGAAGGCCGAATTGATGGCAGAGGTGGATCGCACCGTAACTCATATGAAAGATGAAGCTGCGAACTTTCCGGACCCAGCGGATCGCGCCAGCCAGGAGGAAGAATTCAGCCTGGAACTGCGCACCCGCGACCGCGAGCGCAAGCTGATCAAAAAAATCGATTCCACCATCGAGCTGATCGATCAGGACGACTACGGCTTCTGTGAAGCCTGCGGCGTCGAAATCGGCATCCGCCGCTTGGAAGCCCGTCCCACCGCAACCCTGTGTGTGGACTGCAAAACCCTGGCGGAAATCAAAGAGAAGCAGATCTCGGGCTGATCGAACACTCTTCGGGTAGCGTCCAACGGCGCTGCCCGGCTCCCCCTTCCTGCATCAAACACACTCCAACCTTTCCCGTGTCTGTACCCGCTTCACAGCCAGCACACTACGCCGGACGCTTCGCGCCCTCCCCCACCGGCCCTCTGCATTTCGGCTCGCTGGTTTGCGCCCTCGGCAGCTACCTCGATGCTATTGCCCACGGCGGACACTGGCTGGTACGCATGGAAGACCTTGACCCACCCCGTGAAATGCCCGGCGCCGCCGAGCGCATCCTCAAATCCCTGCACGCCCACGGCCTGCACAGCCACAGCCCCATTGTCTGGCAAAGCCGACGCCACGCCCTGTATCAACAGGCGCTCGACGGGCTGCGCGCACAGGATCTTGTGTACCCCTGCTCCTGCACTCGGGAACAGGTACGCAAGGCCGGCGGCCACCGCCGCGCCAACTGCATCGGTGAGCAGGGCCCATACGCCCTACGCTTTCACTGCGCCGGCGCTACCGAAAAGTTTCACGATATCTGGCAGGGCGAGCAGATCCAGACGGTTACCGAGGACCCCATCCTCAAACGCAAAGACGGCCTCTACGCCTATCAGCTCGCAGTTGTCGTCGACGATATCGCACAGGGTGTGAACTGCGTGGTGCGCGGCGCCGACCTGCTGGATTGCTCCGGAGTGCAACGCCAACTCTTCCGCGCCCTCGGCGCCGAGCCACCCGAGTTCGGCCACCTGCCGCTGGTGATGAACGAGGGCGGTCAGAAGCTCAGCAAACAGAACCACGCCGCACCGCTGGATGACGACAGGGCATCGGAAAACCTTGTTCTGGCGCTGGGTTTTCTCGGGTTTCACCCGCCACCGGGACTCGAATCCGAAACGCCGGCGCGTGTGCTTTCGTGGGCCAGTGCGCACTGGCATAGAAAAGCCGTTGATATTCGCAACCGATTGCTCAACTAGCAATCAATGGCTTAACGTGGTCAGGGATAAGGTGGCGATACCGGGTATGTCTTTGCAAGCCCTTCACCGCCATGGATGGCGGGGCAGAGCCCCCAGGGACGGGTTCACGGCGTGTCTTGCAAAGACATACCCGGTAGCGGCGCCGCCACTACACCCAAAAGATTCACAAAAGTTGAACTCCACCCCAACCGCGCATTAACATTTTGCGCCAGTTTTCCCGAGATCGATCTGCCTCACCGCAGGACACCCCCAACAGGCCATCAATGAGCAACCGCACCCTGTTAATCCTGCTGGTACTGGTGGGCTACGTATTCAGCCCCACCGTATTCACCTGGATGATCAACCCCACCGGCGCCTGGTATCGCCCTTTTATCCTCTGGTTCGTCCTGATCCTGCTGGCCATATTTATACAGCGGAGGCGCAAACCCGATGACCTTTGAGATCGTCAATATCGCGCTGATCGGTGTCGCCTACATATTCGCCCTCTTCTTCGTCGCCTTCGCCACCTCCAAAGGCTGGCTGCCGACCAACTGGGTACGCCACCCGTTTTTCTATGTACTGTCCCTCGGCGTCTCTCTCAGCGCCTGGACCTACTACGGCATCATCGACCTCGCCTGGCAACACGGATATGGCGTACTCGCGTACTACCTCGGCACCGGCGCCATGTTCCTGTTTGCCCCCGTCGCCATGGAGCCCCTCGCGCGGCTCGCACAGCGCTATCAGCTCACCTCCCCCGCCGACCTGCTGGTATTCCGCTACCACAGCCGCGAGGCCGGAACGCTCGCAACCCTGTTTATGTTGCTCGGGCTATTACCGCTGATCGCCCTGCAGATTCAGGCCGTCGCCGAAACCCTCGCACTGCTCTCCCGCGACAACGTCGCCGCCATGGCTCTGCCCGATACCGGAGTCACCAGTAAAGACCTCATTGCCTTCTTCTACTGTGTTCTGCTAGCGGTGTTTACCAGTACTTACGGCGCCTCGCGCAAACGGCGGGCCGGCCTCGCCAGTGCCATGGCGCTGGAATCTGTCGTCAAACTGGTGGCCCTGCTCGCGGTAGGTCTCTACGCCGTATACGGCGTCTTTGGCGGACTTGGCGGGCTGGACAACTGGCTGGCAGACAATAGCGATATGCAGCAATTGCTGTATTCCCCCATCAAACAAGGGTCTTCACACACCCTGCTGCTGGTGTTTATCGCGACCGCCGTCGCCATGCCGCACATTTTTTACCTGAGTATTGCCGAGCGCCCCGCCACGCAGGGGTTGCGCACGGCCAGCTGGGGCTTCCCCCTGTTTATGCTGCTGATGGCACTGCCGATTTTCCCGATCATGTGGGCAGGCTTCGCGCTGGATGTGACAGAGCCGGTGCAGTACTTCACACTGGCAGTGCCTCGCGCCAGCGGCTCTGCGACGCTGACCATTCTCGCGTTTGTCGGCGGTCTGTCCGCAGCCACGGGTGCATTAATCATGATTACCCTGGCGCTGGCCACCATGGTGATGAACCACTGGCTGCTGCCCGGCACCCGCTGGCAGTCGGACGACAACATGTACCGTCAGCTGCTGTGGCTGCGCCGGGCCCTGGTGGCCGCGCTGTTCCTGGCCGGCTTCGCTTTTTACCTGCTATTGAACAATCGCCTGTCCCTGTCCGATCTTGCAATTATCGCGTTTATCGCCTCGCTCCAATTTCTGCCGGGCATTTTCGCAGTGATCCACTGGCCCCAGGGCAATCGGCGGGGGTTTATCGGCGGCCTGCTGGCCGGCATGCTGATCTGGGCAGCGGGGCTGCTGTTCCCCGCCATAGTCGGAAACAGCGGGATCGCCATCGGCAGCTATCGGGTTCCGCTGGGTATGGAGATCTGGCCTCAGATCACCACCCTGTCCCTGTCCGCGAACATTCTGCTGTTTGTCTGCCTGTCGATTTTCACCCGCACCTCCAGCCTGGAGCGCTACGCTGCCGACCTGTGCAGCGACGACTCCATCAGCCAGGCCCTGCGCCTGGAACTGGACGTACAGACCGCGGCTGAATTCCGCCTGCGCCTGTCGGAAAGCCTCGGTGCGGCCACCGCCAGCCAGGAAGTCGGGCGCGCCCTGCGCCAGTTAAATCTGACCGAAGAGGAGCGGCGTCCCTATGCCCTGCGCCAGTTGCGCGACCGTCTCGAAGCCAACCTCTCCGGATTACTTGGACGAGTACTCGCCGGCCAGATTCTGGACCGCCACCTGCCGTTTGTGACCGGCGATCAGCCCGCCAATAAGGACATCAACCTGATCGAAACCCGCCTCAGCCGGTATAAAAACCAGTTAACCGGCCTCGCGGCGGAGCTGAACAACCTGCGCCTGTATCACCGACAGATGCTGGAAGAACTGCCCATGGCGGCCTGCTCGCTCGGCCGCGATGGGGAAATACTGCTGTGGAATTACGCCATGGCCGATCTCACCGGTATCGCCGCCAGCGAAGTTATCGGCTCCAAGCCCGAGTATCTTCCGGCGCCCTGGCGTGACCTGCTGACCGAGTTCGCCCGCTCAGAAGAAGGCAGCCAATTCAAACAACAGGTGGATATTGACGGTGCCAGCCACTGGCTGAACCTGCACAAGACGCGACTCAAGCAGCGCGTTGGGAAGTACGGACGCGACAATGCCGGCCGCAATAAAGAAAGCCGCAACAGGGACAACCGCGGCGATGGACAGATGCTACTGGTGGAAGACATCACTGAAACCCAGCTGCTGGAACAAGAGTTGATGCACAGCGAGCGACTGGCATCGGTCGGCCGCCTCGCCGCAGGCGTCGCCCACGAAGTCGGCAACCCGGTTACCGGGATCGCCTGCCTGGCGCAGAACCTCCAGTTCGACTCCGACAATCCGGAGGTACTGGAAACCGCAGATCAGATCCTGAGCCAGACACAGCGCATCAGCCGCATTGTGCATTCGCTGGTGAGCTTCTCTCACAGCGGTAACCAGGACACCGAGAAGGCACCGGTGGATATGCGCGCATGCGTGGAAGAGGCGGTGCAACTACTTTCCCTGCAGCGAGATAAGACCGAGGTCACCTTCGCCAACCAGGTCCCCGAGGGTTTGATTGGCCTGGGGGATAATCAGCGTCTGATCCAGGTTTTTATCAACCTGCTGAGTAACGCTCGCGACGCCAGTCCGGACGGGGGACACATTGAAGTAGACGGCTACACCCGTGCGGGCCTCGCCTGTATCGCCGTCACCGACAATGGCCCCGGCATCTCGCCCGCGCACCGAGAGCGCATTCTCGAGCCCTTCTTTACCACCAAAGAACCGGGAGAAGGCACAGGCCTTGGCCTCGCCATGGTATACAGCATTGTGGAAGAGCACGGCGGACAACTGGAGCTGGTAAGCCCCGCCCACATCGAGACAGGGCGAGGCGCGCGCTTTATCGTGCAAATACCCCTGGCACAGGCGTGAACAGTGAGTCACAGGGCCCAATGGAAGGCACAACAATGACCAAATGGTTACCAATAGACATCAATTTTTGGATATTTTTTGACCATGCAAGCGACTCTGGGTTGCATCGAAACGCCCAAAAGGTAAAACTTAGCTCCCCCTGCACACTTTGTAACCAGGCGTAACACATGAGCCACATTCTGATCGTAGAAGATGAAGCCATTATCCGCACTGCCCTGCGCAAACTGCTGGAGCGGCACCGCTACAAGATCAGTGAAGCTGGCTCGGTCCGCGAGGCCACCACAAAATACCGCCTCGCGGATATGGACCTGATCATTTCAGATCTGCGCCTGCCCGGCGCCCCCGGTACCGACCTGCTCAAACTCGCCGGCGATGTACCGGTGTTGATCATGACCAGCTATGCGAGCCTTCGCTCGGCGGTGGACTCCATGCGTATGGGTGCTGCCGACTATATCGCCAAACCCTTTGATCACGATGAGATGCTCGCCACCGTGCGCCGGGTCATCGGCAAGGCTGAGCAGAATCGTGCCGCCGGTGCCGCTGCCGCAGACAGCAAGGCCGAGGGCCGTGCAATCTCCGGCATGATCGGCGACAGCCCGGTGATGCGCGAGCTCTATGCACGTATTCACAAAGTGGCGCCTACCGATGCCACCGTACTGGTGCATGGCGAAACCGGCACCGGTAAAGAACTGGTGGCGCGCGCGATCCACGAAGAGAGTAAACGCAATGGCAAACCACTGATCTCGGTAAACTGTGCCGCCATCCCGGAAACCCTGATCGAAGCCGAGTTGTTCGGTCACGAGAAGGGGGCCTTTACCGGTGCACAGACTGCCCGCGAGGGGCTGATTGCCGCTGCCGATGGAGGCACCCTGTTCCTGGATGAAATCGGCGAGCTTCCCCTGGAAGCCCAGGCCCGCCTGCTGCGAGTACTGCAGGAAGGCGAGGTTCGCCCCATCGGCGCCATCGAATCGCGCAAAGTGAACGTACGCCTGGTGGCGGCCACTCACCGCAACCTGCGCCAGCTGGCAGCGGAGCACAAGTTCCGGGAGGACCTTTACTACCGCATCAATGTGGTACAGATGACTCTGCCCCCGCTGCGCGAACGCGGTAAAGATGTTCTGACGATCGCGGAAAAGCTGCTGGAGAAGTTCTGCGCCAAGGTCAGTCGCGCCACCCTGAAACTGTCACCGGAAGCGATACAGGCGGTAACGACTTACACCTGGCCCGGTAACGTGCGGGAACTGGAGAACGCGATTCAGCGGGCAGTGATCCTCACCGACGACACCACCGAGATCGACCACCGCACACTGGATATCGACCTGGACCTGGTGCCCATTGATGAAGCAGACCCAGAGCGGCGCCCGCGCAACAGCCTGCGGGAGGACCCGCGTGAAGACCTCTCTCTTGAAGACTACTTTGCCCGTTTCGTTCTCGAGCACCAGGAAACCATGAGTGAGACAGAACTGGCCAAAAAGCTGGGGGTCAGCCGCAAGTGCCTGTGGGAGCGCCGCCAGAAGTTGGGAATACCCCGCAAAAAGGCCAAGCGACTGGCAGAAGCCTGAGATACACCGCTGCACGCAGAAAGCCCGGCAGGAAACTCCCGGGCTTTTTTGTGCCCAAAAAACTCATGATTTTCAATAAGTTAGCGAAACCATAAGCCGCTCCGGAAGCTGTGACAAGACAGTCGCCCAAGAAAAAATTGGTAACAACTGAAAGTGTTACCCCCCGCCGCGAACAAGTAACAACTACCGCACCATGTGTAACGGAATACTGTGTTCCGGCGCCAGATAAAAGTTCCCCAAAAAGTTAAGCAATTGATTTTAAAGGGTTTTTTAAAGTTGGCACGCTATCTGCTTTGTATAGGTCAAACAACAAGAACAGCCAAGAATAAAAATAAATGACTGTTTAAGCCCTAATAACAACTGACAATAAGCGGGCGCCACACAATAAAAATAATAACGGGCAGATCGATAATAAAAGCCAAAGTGATCGATTCCGGAGCAAAACAGGGCCAATAACAATAATAAGGCCCAGGACAACAATAAAAATAAACTAAGAAAGGTTACCTTCGGGTAGCGAACAAAAGCTAATAATAAAAATAAACAATAAGAATAAAGAGAAATAACAAAAACAATAATTTGTAGAAGACAACAAAAATAACGACAAGCACGTGACAAACTGACTGATTGTGCCTGGGAGAGGGTTTGCTGAGAAGCAAATTGATAGCGCAAGGAAGCCGCTGCCTTCATACCGAATAAGAATAATTCCCTTCTTTTCTTCTTTTCATCGATGCACATTGGATGCTGGTCCCCACAGGAGTGGGTCCGGCAGCTGTGCATTGTGCTGCATGTGTTAGAATCCGCCCTCATACCGCATCCGTCGCCCGGTTCCCGATAACCAGCCTGCGGAGCACACCGGTTCCCAATCAGGTATCTTTGACCAATACGCACCCGACGCTACGCGCTCACCGAGCGGGATGCTGAGAGAAGGTACACCGATATAGATACAGCGGCCCCATGCAGAGGGCGCGGACAACACAGATAGACGTATGCTCAATACCCTGATCAGCAGCATCAAGCGCTGGCACAACAAATCCAAAGCCGCCGAAGGCGAAGCCCATGGGGACTCAGGCCAATCCGGTTCCGGTCAGCCCCCTACTTCCTCATCCCGCCCCCCGCGCTCCAGCGGCAAGCCCGCAAATTCTTCCAGCCATTCCCGCACCGTGGTTTCCCGCAGCGACCACTGCCTGTCGCGCCGGGATGTCAGTCGCGCCGCATTGACCGTAATGAAGCGGTTACAGGAAGCGGGTTTCGAGGCCTATATCGTTGGCGGCGGTGTGCGCGATCTGCTGTTGGGCGGTCACCCGAAAGATTTTGACGTAGCCACAGATGCCACACCGGAACAGGCCAAGCAACTGTTTCGCGGGGCGCGTATTGTCGGCCGCCGCTTCCGGATCCTGCACGCTCGCATCGGCCGCGAGGTTATCGAGGTCACGACCTTCCGCGGCCACCACAGCGATGGCGAAGCGCACGAAGCGCAACAGTCAGAGCACGGCATGCTGCTGCGGGACAATGTCTACGGTGATCTGGAAAGTGATGCTGTGCGCAGGGACTTCACCGTCAACGCCCTTTACTACACCACCAACGGTTTCGAGATTCACGATTACACCGGGGGTATCCAGGATATCGAACAACGCCTGATCCGTATGATCGGCGATCCCGAAACCCGCTACAAAGAAGACCCAGTGCGCATGCTCCGTGCGGTACGCTTTGCGGCCAAACTGGATTTCGACATCGAACCCAACACTGCGGCCCCATTGCGAGAGCTGGCACCACTGCTGCGCAACATCGCCCCTGCACGCCTGTTCGATGAGGTATTGAAGCTGTTGATGAGCGGTCACGGTGAGCGCACCTTCGAGCTTCTGCGTGAATACGAGCTGTGGCCCCACCTGTTCCCCGACAACGCGCGCATGCTGGAGCATCCGGAGGCCCTGGCCCTCACCCGCCAGGCGTTGCGCAATACCGACACCCGCATCCGCTCGGATCAGCGTGTTACGCCTGCATTCCTGTATGCGGCGCTTTTATGGCCCGCGGTCAACAGCGAGCAGCAGTTTCTGGAAAGTAAAGGGATTCCGCCGGTACCGGCGCTGGCGCAATCCGCACAGAAAATTACCAGTGCGCAGTTGGCGCACACAGCCATCCCCAAGCGCTTCTCCATGCCCATGCGGGAGATCTGGGACATGCAGTCGCGCCTGCCCCGCCGCGGTGGCGAGCGCGCCTTCCGCCTGATGGAAATGCCGCGTTTCCGCGCCGCTTACGATTTCCTGCTGTTACGGGAAGACAGCGGCGAAATTCCCGCGGGCCTCGGCCAGTGGTGGACAGATTTCCAGCAGGCTGATGAGGAACAGCGCCAGCTGATGGTGCGCGAGGTACCCCGCAACGGTCCCCGTGGAAATAAAAACCGCGGGCGCCGCAGTCGTGGCGGACGCAACCGAAATCGCAGTAAGCGCCCTGGCAGCGGCACGGAACGCCCGGCAGATTGAGCGGAATTCCCAAGTGATTCGCTGTTATATTGGCCTCGGCAGCAACCTGGCCAACCCGCTCGCGCAGTTGCACAGCGCACTGGAGTCTATTGACCGGATTCCAGTGACCCGTGTGGTAGCCAGCTCACCGTTCTACAGCAGTGCGCCGGTCGGCCCCGGCGAACAGCCGGATTACGTCAATGCCGTGGCTGCGCTCGACACGGAGCTGCCCGCAGAATCACTGCTGGATGCGCTTCAGGCCATCGAGAACGATCACGGCCGCGAACGCACCGTGCGCTGGGGAGCACGCACGCTGGACCTGGATATACTGCTGTTTGGCAGCGAAAAACTATCCACAAAGCGACTGACTGTGCCGCACCCGCGTATTCCGGAACGCAATTTTGTACTGGTTCCGCTGGCCGACCTGGCCCCGGACCTGGTCATGCCCGATGGCACACCATTGCAATCACTGCTGCAGCAGTGCCCAGAGAACAGGTTACACCGACTGTAACGCTTATTTGTAACCAGGGAACAATAAGGAGTAATCTCGGTGCCCCCGATTTCCGCCCCAGACGCCCCTGCAGGCGAAGACTACCGAGCAGAAAACCTTTCACACGAACTGGAACTCAATGGCCGCGAACTGCCGCGCTTTATTGCCGTGGAAGGCAACATCGGCGTAGGTAAAACCACGCTGGCCAAAAAGCTCGCTGCCACCTTCAATTACGATACGCTGCTCGAGCTCCCGGAAGACAACCCCTTCCTGGAGCGCTTTTACCGCGACCCGAAAAGCACCGCCCTTCCCACTCAGCTTCACTTCCTGCTGCAGCGCTCGCAACAGATTCAGGCTCTGCGCCAGGACGATATGTTCAAACCGGTGCGGGTAGCGGACTTTTTGATTGAAAAAGATCACCTGTTTGCCGAGGTCACCCTCGACAGCGACGAATTACTGCTCTACCGCCAGGTGTATCAGCACCTCACCCTGGAGGCTCCGAAGCCAGACCTGGTGATCTACCTGCAGGCACCGTTAAACGTACTACAGGAACGTATTCACAAGCGCGGTATCGCAGCCGAGCGCAGCATCAGCAACGATTACCTGGCCACACTAAACGAGGCCTATACCAATTTTTTCCACTACTACGATCAGGCCCCATTGTTGATCGTCAACTGTGCGGAAATCGATATCGTCGATCAGCAAAGTGACTACTTGCAGCTGGTGGAATACCTGTTGAACGTAAAAAGCGGCCGTCACTACTACAATCCCGGGAAATAAACCTCTGACCCGGCGCGCTCGAAGCGCGACGCCCACAAGGCGTTGCAGCCGTTAACCTACAAAGTCAGGGCCGAATGCCCGCAACGCGAGAAAACACCATGCCCTATGGATCCAGCGAGCTGAGTAAACCCGTTACGGTACAGACTCTGCGAAAGATGAAAGCAGACGGCGAGAAATTTATCTGCGTCGCCCTGTATGACGCGCCCATGGCGGCAATGGCCCAGAAAACCGGCGTGGAAACCTTACTCATTGGCGACTCTCTCGGTATGACAGTGCTCGGTTACGACAGCACCATACCTGTCACCATGGAGCAGATGATCTACCACGTGGAAGCGGTGGCGCGAGGCAATAAAAAGTCGCTGATTATGGGCGATCTGCCCTTTATGACTTACGCCACCCCGGAGCAGGCACTCACCAACGCCACCCGGATCATGCAGGCGGGCGCGCACATGGTGAAAATCGAAGGCGGCGCCTGGCTGGCGCCCACAGTAAAAATGCTGACCGAACGCGGAATTCCCGTGTGTGCACACCTGGGGCTCACACCGCAGTCTGTTCACAAGCTGGGAGGCTTCCGCGTGCAAGGACGGGACGACGAACGCGCTGGCGAGATTCTCGATGATGCGGTGCAGCTGGATGAAGCCGGGGCGGACCTGCTGGTACTGGAGTGTGTGCCCTCAGACCTCGGCAAACGGATCACCGAAACCGTCACCATGCCCACCATCGGTATTGGTGCGGGCCCACACACCGATGCCCAGGTCCTGGTAATCAACGACATTCTGGGACTTACCGAAAAGCCGCCGAAATTTTCCAAAAATTTCCTGGTGGAGGCCGGTGATATTCCCGGCGCGCTGCGCAAATATGCCGAAGACGTGAAAAACGGTGTTTTCCCAGACACAGACCACAGCTTCAGCTAACAACAAGATTCCCGATAACAGGTAGGCAGCATGGATTTCGAGACCACTATCCAACATGCGCGCAATAGCGATCAATGGGAGATTCCTCCAGGCTGGAGCCAGGGGCGCGCCACTTTTGGTGGCCTGGTGGCCGCCATGCTGTACCAACCCATCGAAGCAGCCCTGGAAAAAGCCACCGGTGAAGATGCACAAAATACACCGCTGCGCTCCCTGACCCTCTCTTTTGTTGCCCCCGCAGAAGCGGGCCCGTTGAACACCTCGGCGCGCGTTTTGCGCGCCGGTCGCTCAGCGGTGCAGATCGAGGCTCATGGGGCCCAGGGCGACCAGGTAACCACCGCCGCCCTCGCCAGTTTTGGCAAGCCCAGAGAATCTACGATTTCGGTGGGCGCGGGCAAGGCGCCGGACTTTCCGCCGCCTGATGACTGCCAGGCACTACCCTATATCGAGGGACTGGTGCCGGAGTTTACCCAGAAGTTTGATTATCGGCTGGGCGCCGGTGCCCTGCCTTTTACCGGTAGTGATGAAGGGCGTATCGGTGGCTGGATCCGGTTTAAAACAGACGACGAGGAGCCCACAGGCAGGCCCGCCAGTATCAGTCACCTCCTGGCGCTGATCGATGCATGGCCCCCGGCGGCGCTATCGATGCTGAAGACCCTGGCCCCCGCCAGCTCTTTGACCTGGACGGTGGAGTGGATGCCTGTGGCCCACACGATCTCTGCCGGCCCGAGCGACTGGTGGCAATACCTGGCGGAAGTGGAACAGGCAAAAGACGGTTACGCGGTCATTGCGGCACGCCTGTGGGATTCAAATGGGCAACTGATTGCACTCTCCCGCCAGACGGCCACTATTTTCGGGTAAGCAGATATCTTAAACCGTTGTAAGCGGGCGGCTGGTGGTGGCCGCCGGACGCCGCCAGCGCAGTAGGTTTAAAGCCACTTTTTCCAGCGAAATACCACCAGTTGGATAGCCACCGTAACGACCAGTAACGCGCTGAAAATCACAAACGCCTGGGGGTTCTCGGAACCCGGGATCCCTCCGACGTTCACCCCCAACAGGCCGGTTAAAAAGCCAAGCGGCAGGAAGATCGCGGCGATAATCGACAGAACATACATGCGGCTGTTGAGTTGCTCGGAAATACGGCTCATCAGTTCTTCCTGGGTCACCGCTGCGCGCTCGCGCACCGCATCGATGTCTTCGATATGGCGAAGCAGGCGATCGCTCACTTCCCGCAGCTGCAGTCGATCCTGTTCCTCAATCCAGTCCAGTTTCTCCACCATCAGCCGCGCCAGAGCCTCCCGCTGCGGGGACAGATAGCGCCGCAGAGTGATGGTCTGCTTGCGCAGTACAGCGAGATCCAGGCGCAGACTGCCACTGGCGCCGGTCACGACCCGGTCTTCCAGATCGTCGATGGTGTCTTCAAAGGTATCCACGGTGTCGCTCATCCGCCACACCAGCAGATCCGCAAGCTCCACTACCAGTCCAGCGATAGTGCACGGGCCGCGGCCACTTTCGAGCTGCTGGCAAAGGTCGTTAATGGAAAGCAGTTGACGCTTGCGGGTGCTGATGACCCGAGACTCCTCGGCCCACAGGCGAATGGATACCATGTCTTCCGGTTGCGACTCCGGATTGAGATTGACCCCGCGCAGGGCGATCAACAGACCCTCGCCCATGGAGGTGGTGCGCGGGCGGGTTTCCTCGGTGAGCAGTGCTTCGGCCACCAGGGAGTCCAGCCTGGCGCGGCCGCTGATCCAGGCGCGAGCATCAGTATCCGTATAATCCAGGTGCACCCACAGGCGACCTTGTGCCGCGTTCCAGGTCTCGACCTCGGCCCAGCTCAGGCGACGGCCGCGCCCGTTGCCATCGAGTAAATAGGCGTGAATAAGGCCCGTCTGCATGGGATAGCTCCCGCCTTAGCGGCTCAACTGGAGACGCGCGCTGGCGGATTCACCGGCGCCCAGCCGCCAGCTATTGGCAAAGGCGTTGCCGTGCTCGACACATACGAAGCCAGCATAGTCCGCGCCAATATCGCCAATGGTGGCCGCCAGCTCGGCTCCCGGATTCCAGGTGATCACTGTGTGGCAGTTTTCACTGCGGGCCTTGATCGGGTTGGGTGTGATAATGGTCTGTTCTGCCGATGCATGCTCGAACACCCGATCCACCTCGCCGGAAAAAGTCTGCTTCCCTTCAAGTCGGTCGCGGGCGAAGTCCCGGGTTTTATCCAGATACTCTACACCGGACAACCCCTCCACCTGGACCTGATTGACATCGGCAACCGCGAAATAGCTATGCAGCGCCCAGCTAAACTCCACGGTGCGATCAGCGGTATTGGTCAGCTCCAGCTCAAAGGTCAGTGACTGGCCCAGGCCAATGGTCAGCGCGCAGGCAAAGCTGTCCGCAAACAGCGCATCTCCAGTATGCTCGAATGATAATTTCAGCTGCACCTCGCCATCGGCGCGCTCCTCACTAGTGTCCAGGGTCCAAAGGCGCGAGCGCACCAGACCGTGCTTGGGCTTGGATGGGTCACTGCGGTTTTCGCCAAACCAAGGCAGGCACAGGGGCACACCACCACGTACCGCGGATTCTGGAGCAAATGACGCGGAAGGGCTCAGCCACAACAACGGCGCGCGTCCCTGGGCGGTAAATTCCAGTACCTGGGCCCCTTGCAGCGCAATTACTGCGCGGCATTGTCCGGTCTCCACCAATAACAGATCGAGGCCAGGCTTGCCGTACAGGGCGCCACTATCGGTGCGGGTGAGGTAATCGAGTGCGGCCACGGGGAAACTCCTTTTCGCGAGGGGAGGGCAGATCGCCGCCGTCGGAGCGGCTTATGGTGAATGGCTAGTCTAGCGTTTCCAGCAGGGTATTTTCTATCGACGCAGCTGCGGAGGCCGAAGGATGAGTGCCGCGGGCCTCAACCTGAAGCCAGTCGAACCCCTCTTGCTGGCAAGCGTAAATACAGTTTGCCGCTTTGGCGGCGGCTTCTGACAGTGCCGCGCGGGCCAGCTCCAGACTGTTGTTCTTTTCACTGATGTGCGCGACCACAAGGTGCTGCAGCCTCTCACTTCCGACCCGCTGCAGGAATCCGGCAGCCTGCTGATTGCTGAGGTGCCCGTAAGCTCCGCCTACGCGCCGCTTCAGGGAGGGCGGGTAAGGTCCCTGGGCGAGCATCTGGGGATCGTGATTCGCCTCCAATACCAGGGCATCGCAGTCACCGAAGTGAGCCTCCACATGCGGGGTGATGGTACCGAGGTCGGTGAGCAGTCCCAGGCTGCTGCCGCGGCTGCGGAACACAAACTGCGCCGCCTCACGCGCGTCATGGGGAACCGCAACCGGGGTAATCTGGATATCGCCAATCGCAAATGGCTGATGCCCTTCTATGAGCTGGATTGCCGGCAACGAGCCAATATCCCTCGCGCGCAGCGTGCCCGGGGTCAGATAAACCGGCAGCCGGTATTTGCGCGCCAGGGGGCCGACACCGCCCATATGATCGCTGTGTTCATGAGTTACGAGGATTGCGGAGAGGTCCGCGGGAGAGATACCGAGCCGCGCCATGCGCCGCTCGGTTTCCTTGATGGTGAAACCGCAGTCCACCAGCAGACAGTGATCACCACAGGCGACCAGAGTGCCATTGCCCTTACTGCCACTTCCCAGGGAGGCAAATCTGATCGCCATAATCGAGGGTACCCGCCGTCAGATCAGGTTCTGACGGATTGCCATCAGCAGTTCGGAGGCTTTTGCTCGCGGCAGCGGCAGGCCGCGGGTGTCCCGCACGCGCACTTCAATGGCCTCATCTACACCTCGCAGCACAACCAGATACCCGGGAATATCGGCATTCGGTGCACCACCAAGGCCCTGAAGATTGCTGAACAGCGCGGGCTGTACCTTGGCATTCAGGTCGATGTTCGCCAGGACCTGTTGCAGGCTGTAGGCATCCGCCTGTTTTGCCAGCTTGTCCTCGCCCTTACCAGAGCGCCAGCTGGAGAACCAGCCATCTTCTTCATCGGACAACTCGCGGTCCACATCGTAGGTCACATAGAAGATGCCGATATCAGAGTCTTCCTTGTGCAGGCGGTATGCGCCGGTGTTCAGTGCATGGGATACCGTTGCCCAGGCGCGGTTCATGGCGAGGCCAAGGGACACGAACGGCTCTTTGCCCGCCGGCTCCATCACCTGCACTTTCACCTTGCCTCCACCGATGGCCTGGGCCACTAGAGAAGCTGCCGCTCCGCTGGAATCTGCCGCCAGGGCGGAAGACATCTCATCGATCATCCAACCTTCGCGCTCATCACTGCTGGACTGCGCAGGCCATTCGACCGCAACACTGGCCGGTGACTCCATAGGTACCGACAGGTGACGCACGTGAATTTCGGTGGTGTCCGGCTGCACGCCGGACTCTACCTGCAGGCGGTACTTGTCTTTGGTATCCGGGTTTTCCCCGAAGGTCAGCCAGGTGGTTTCCATGGTACCGGCGCCAGCATCCGACATGGCGAGCTGCAGGCCGGTGGTACGCAGGAAGTAATGCAGCTGCGGCCAGACTTCATCTGGTGGCTGATTGACCAGCACCCAGCGGCGGTTGCCCAATTTTTGGATTTTTACCCGGTCGAGCCCCACATTGACCGAAAGCGCCTGCGGGCGGGGTACTACAAATTCGCCCCGATCCACATCGGCGCTGATGTGCGGAACCTCGTAGAGTTCTTCCTGATGTTTGGCGGTAACCCCATCCGGCATCTGCAGCGGAGGCAGACTGTTGGCCAGCTGGTAGTCGTCACCGCGGTCGCGGAAATAGCCGTCGTCACCGAAGATGCCACAGCCGCTGAGGGTAGAAACCACGGTGCACAGCAGGGCTCCGGCAGTCAATTTTGTCATTATTCGTACCTTGTCGAATCAATCGCGATCACGTTAGTCCAGTTACGGCGGTGCACGCCACCTCGGGTGTGCACACCCACGCTCGACTGTCAGAGCACCCCGGCGCTGCGCAGTGCGTCACGCACTACACCGTGATACTCGGAAGACAGACCAGTGAGGGGCAGGCGAATTCCGCCGTCAATACGGCCCATTTCCTTCAATGCCCACTTCACCGGTATCGGGTTGGACTCCACAAACAGCGTTTTGTGCAATATTTCGATGCGCTGGTTGATAGCGCGGGCAGTTTCGGCGTCACCCGCCAAGGCCGCTTCACACATTTGCGCGACGGCCGCAGGGGCCACGTTCGCGGTCACACTGATGTTACCGTGGCCGCCCAATAGCATCAGCTCCACCGCAGTAGCATCGTCACCAGAGTAGACGGCGAAGTCCTCGGGCACCAGATCGATCACTGCACGGGCGCGCTCCAGGTCACCTGTCGCTTCCTTGATACCGACAATATTACTGATGGCGCTCAAACGGGCCACGGTATCCGGCAGCATGTCCACCGCTGTTCGCCCCGGCACATTGTAGAGGATCTGTGGGATGGCAACGGCCTTGGCCACTGCCTTGAAGTGCTGATACAGGCCTTCCTGGGTAGGCTTGTTGTAGTAAGGGGTCACCAGCAGGCAGGCATCCGCGCCGCACTTGGCTGCGGTGGTGGTGAGCTCGATGGCTTCGGTAGTGGAATTGGCGCCGGTACCGGCAATCACCGGAATACGGCCCGCAACCTGATCCACAACGCGGCGGATGACTTCCAGGTGTTCGTGCACATCCAGGGTCGCGGATTCACCGGTAGTACCCACCGCTACCAGGGCGCGGGTGCCCTGCTCGATATGCCACTCCACCAGATCGTGCAGCTTGTCCCAATCCAGGCCACCATCTGCAAACATGGGTGTGGCAAGCGCCACCATACTGCCGGAAATCATTGCAACTCCTTCTCTAACCGGCCGGGGGCCGGCTGATACCACCTAAAAATGAATGCGGTATGTTACTGAGCGTGCCAGTTCGATGCCAGCGCAAAAAAGTCATCCCGCTGCGGAGAAACTCACCGCAACAAAATCGGTTAAATTTTGCGCTTTTTCCGCCTTTTTTTGCGCGGGGGGTAGAAGCTGTCCTCCCCTTCCGGACGGGTTTTGAAGCGGCGGTGCACCCACATGTATTGAGAGGGGTTTTCCCGCATGCGCGCTTCCACAAATTGATTCACCAGGACCGCATCTCTGTACTCGTCGCCAGAGGGTATCTCCTCGAGCGGTGGGTGCACCCGGACCAGATAGATTCCCTTTTCTTCCAGGCGGGTGACGGTGTAGGGCACCACCTTGGCTCGGCCGACCCGGGCAAAACGGGAGGTGCCGGTCACCGTCGCCGTCTGAATACCGAACAGCGGCGCGAACACCCCCTGCTTGATACCGTAATCCTGATCCGGGGCGTACCAGACCGCGCGGCCACGCTGTAGGGCGCGCAACATGCCGCGCACATCTTTGCGCTGCAGCACGTTGGAACTTTCCCCGTGGCGCTCACGCCCCTTGCGTTGCATGTAATCGTACACCGGGTTTTTGTGCGGCCTGTACATGCCATCCACCGGGTGGCTCATGCTCATAAAAGCGGCACCAATCTCTAGGGTAGTAAAGTGCATGGCCATCAAAACCACACCTTGCCCCTGCTCGTGCGGCTGCTGCAGATGCTCGAGTCCCTCGATCGTGAAGCGGCGACGCAGCCAGCGACTGGATCGAAACCAGGCCATGCCGGTTTCCATCAGCGCGATACCGTTGGAGGCAAAATTACGACGCAGCAGCTGCTCGCGTTTCATCGGGGAAAGTTCAGGAAAGCACAGGGCGAGGTTGCGCTCGGCGATCAGGCGGCGGCTATTGGCAAAGCGCAGCATCAGGCGACCAATCAGCCGCCCCAGCGATATCTGCCAGCGATATGGCAGCTGGGCCACCAGATACCAGGTCCCGAAGAGGAACCAGGTCAGCCAGTAACGGGGGTGCAGCAAAGCGGCGCGAAAGTGGGGTTTTTCCATAAAATGCGGATAACTGCGATCGGGAACAGGAATTCCGGCCATCACTACGGCCGAAACAAAGCGGCGCATTATAGCGCCGCAGCCCCATCGCCGGATATAGCCGGCACCGGGCAACGCCCAGGCCATCACAAATTAGCCCCGCAAGTCTATCCAGACAACCGTGCTTTGCTGCCTGGTAAGTGTTCAATGCCGAAGCAAGACGTCCAGTTCGTCCACGATTTCACACCAATCAGAGTCTTCAAGGATCGCCTCCCGCAGAAACTTGCGCTGGCTGTCACTCCAGAAGGTCGCCCCGGCCAGTTTTTCTTCCCCCGCCAAGTGATGGCGACTCAAGAAATCCTCGATGGCATCGTTATCAGAACCAAGCCCTAACTGGGCAAAGAGATCATTCAGCGTGTGATGTCCGGTTTCCATAACCTTTCCCCTTGGTGTGAGTTGCCGTTGTTGAGCAGCCCGCAGGATCAGCGCATGGCAGCGCCAGATCAGCCGACAGATGTTATCCAGTATAGATAACCATGCGCCAAACCGACCTGGCTTCACGGTCAGCTACCGCACCCCCTGGCTGCCGTCTCACTAACAGTGGGTGCCGGCGCAAGCCGTCAATTTCAAGGGGCGGGGTTAGGGTTACGGGTGTGTATTTCGTCAATGGCCGCCAGCAGTTCATCGCTCAGGGTCAATTCGGCGCTGGCAATATTGGACTTCAACTGCGCCATGGTTGTCGCGCCAATGATGTTACTGGTGACAAAAGGTTGCTGGTTTACGAACGCCAGAGCCATTTGCGCAGCATCCAGACCAAACTCCCTGGCCAAGGCGGCGTAGGCCTCCGTTGCGGCAACCGCCCGTTCGCCGGTATAGCGCTGGAAGCGCTCGAACAGGGTCAGGCGAGCCCCTTCCGGTCGGGCGCCATTAAGGTACTTTCCGCTCAGGGTACCAAACGCAAGCGGAGAATATGCCAGCAGCCCGCACTGCTCTCGAATCGCCATTTCCGCCAGACCTACTTCAAAGGTACGGTTCAGCAGACTGTAAGGATTCTGGATCGACGCTACCCGCGGCCGGTTGCCATGGGCGGCCAGACGCAGGTAACGGTGCACGCCCCAGGGAGTCTCGTTGGACAGGCCAATATGGCGAACCTTACCCGCCTTGACCAACTCTTCGAGGGCGGCGAGGGTTTCGCTGATGTCCACACCATCATCATCGCCGTGTTGATAGCCGAGCCTGCCAAAGAAGTTGGCCTGGCGCTCTGGCCAGTGCACCTGATAGAGATCGATACAGTCAGTCCTGAGGCGCACCAGGGAATCATCACAGGCCTTGAGTATCTGATCACGATCCAATCGCGGGCCGCCGCGAACATGGCCGACACCGGAGTTTGCTGCACTTCGCCCGGTCACTTTGGTTGCCAACACCACATCGTTACGGCGGCCGGTTTTATGCAGCCAATTACCGATTATTTCCTCGGTACGGCCGTAAGTTTCCGGCTTGGGCGGCACCGGGTACATCTCCGCACAGTCGATAAAATTTACGCCGTTTGCAGTGGCATAGTCCAATTGCTCGAACGCTTCAGTCTCACTGTTCTGTTCGCCAAATGTCATGGTGCCGAGGCAAATCTTGCTGACCTGGAGATCCGTCTTGCCCAGTGTGCGAGTTTCCATTTTCTTCTCCTGAAATCTTGTGGCCGCATTATGCCGATTTGGCTCGCCCGTTCGCAAAAACAAAAACGCCGGGCAATTGCCCGGCGTTTTCATCGGATGGGAAAAACGGCTTATTTGAAGTCCGCTTCCACCAGCGGGCTGGTGTCGGCTTCGTAATCGACACCTTTTACACCAAACCCAAACAGTTTGAGGAAATCGTCTGCATAACCTTTGTAGTCGGTCAGCTCAAACAGGTTTTCCTCGGTCACCTCCGGCCAGAGTTTCTCTATCTTGGCCTGGGTTTCCGGGCGTAGTTCCTTTTCGTCCATACGGAAGCGGTTGGTATCGTCGAGGCGCGGGCTGTCGGTGTACAGGCCTTCGGTGTACAGACGGTACAGCTGCTCGATACAACCTTCGTGGGTGCCCTCTTCCTTCATCACTTTGTAGACGAGGGAAATGTACAGGGGCATTACCGGAATGGCGGAGCTGGACTGGGTAACCAGGGCTTTCAGAACCGCAACGTTGGCACTGGCATTGCCACTGTCACTGATGGCTTTGGCGGCGCGGTCCAGATCTTCTTTGGCTTTGCCGATAGTGGCGTGGCCGTAGATCGGCCAGGTGAGTTTTTCGCCGATATAGGTGTAGGCGACGGTTTTGCAGCCGTCTGCCAGTACGCCCGCATCGCCGAGGGCTTTCATCCACAGTTCCCAGTCTTCACCACCCATGACTTTGACCGTGGCTGCGATTTCTTCTTCGCTCGCCGGGTCAACACTGATGTCGGAGATTTCCAGCTTGTCGGTGTTGAGGTTTTTGGCGGTGTAGGACTTGCCGATGGGCTTCAATACGGAGTTGTACAGTTCACCGGTTTCCGGGTCGGTACGGCGCGGAGAGGCGAGACTGTAGATGACCAGGTCAATCTTGCCGAGATCCTGTTTGATCAGGTCGATGGCCTGGGCTTTGATTTCGTTGGAGAAGGCGTCGCCGTTGATGCTTTTGGCATACAGGCCGGCTTTGTGGGCTTCTTCCTCGAAGGCAGCAGAGTTGTAGTAACCGGCAGAAGCGGTACGTTTTTCTGTGGGCGGTTTTTCGAAGAATACACCGAGGGTGCTGGCGCCACAGCCGAAGGCGGCGGTAATGCGGGAGGCGAGGCCATAGCCGGTGGAGGCGCCGACAACGAGAACGTTTTTGGGGCCGTCTTCGATGGCGGGCTGGGATTTGATGTATTCGATCTGTTCGCGCACGTTGGCGGCGCAGCCCTGCGGATGGGCGTTGGTGCAGATGAATCCGCGAACTTTCGGCTGGATGATCATGCCGGGCTCTCCGTTGGTGATTCTTCGGTCTTTTCAGTCAAAAGTGGCCGACTGAGCAGCCATAAAGCGGGACATTCTAATGGCCTTTAGGGGTAACTCCCATAGTGACAGGTCACGGTTGGGGAGATTAGTGGCCAGAATTTCGGGGGTGGCGGCCAGTTTAGCCAATGATCGATTTTTGACTTGCCCTTTCCTGGTGCGCAACGCTTAATTATTAAGCATAAATGACTACTTCAGATCCAGCGGTCTCGCGCTTTACCTCCTGTGGCGGCAAGGCACCGGGTATAAGGTTTCAGAACCGCTGTGAATACGTCCCTGTACGCTGCGTCGGCAACATCCCTGTTGCCGACGCTTCTGAAACCTTATACCCGGCGCCTTTCCTTACCTTCGAATTTCTGTACCCCCGTTCGTTAGATCGCGCAAACCCTTGGCACACTTAATGCACTTCATATTGTGGGACCGCCATGGAAAGCGGTAAGCATATTCCCAATCAAGGGGTAACCAGCGAGGTAAACACTCATGAAGTACTACTCACGTCATTTTGTAAAACCCGGCGACCTGAACCCAGCCCAACGTCTGTTCGGCGGCCAGGCTCTGGCGTGGATAGATGAGGAGGCCGCCATTTTCGCGGGGTGCCAGATGGGCACGGCAAATATTGTGACCAAGCTGATGTCAGAGATTGATTTCGTCAGCTCGGCGGTTTGCGGGGATATTGTGGAATTCGGTTTTGAGGTTACGGATATCGGCCGCACGTCGCTGACGGTGCATTGCGAGATGCGCAATAAGCAGACGCGGGAGTTGATCGTCAGGGTTGAGCGGATTGTGTTTGTAGCGCTGGATGCGGAGGGCAAGCCGACGCCTCATAAAAAGGCCGGGATGACGGTAGCCGAGGCAGCCAATTCAACCGCGGAGGCCAGCAAGCTCGCGGGCTAGCTCTGGAACTCAAGCAAAATAAAAAAAGCCTGTGGCAGCCCCCTGCCACAGGCTTTTGAATTTAAGTGGCATCAGAAATTAGCGCAGCAACAATAACGGCTGGTTGGTTTCCAGTAGCATTTTTGCGGTAACACTACCCAGCAGAAGATCGCGCAACTTGCTGTGGCTGAAGGCCCCCATCACAGTCAGATCGATATTGTGTTCCTGCTGGTAGGCGATCAATGATTCCACCGTGCGGCCCTCGAGACTGGCGCTAACTACATAAACGCCACCATTACTCAACGCTTCCGCCCCCTCGGTCAACACCGAATCGCCACCGTCGCCCACATACACAAGATGACAGTCCACGCCTTTAAACACAGGGCTCGTTGCCACCATATCCAGTGCCTTGCGGGCAGACTCGCTGCCATCGTAAGCGAGCATGATGGAGTGCGGCACCTTGAACTCACGATTCACCACCAGAATCGGCTTGTGCAGCGAGCGCACAATCGACTCCAGCTGCGCACCCAACCCCTTGTTCGACTCCCCGTGCTCCTCACCGCGAATCCCGAGCACCAGCACGCGGATATGATCTTCCAGCTCCACCAGCGATTCGATCAGAGACCCGTGGCGCTGACAGGTAACCACCCGCTCAGCCCCCGCCTTCACCGCCCGCTCCCGCGCGCTCTCCAGCATCTGCCGGCCCTGCTCCAGCAACAGTTTTGAACGCTGCTGTTCCAGATTGGTCAGCTCTTCCAGCAGCTCTTCCTGGCTACCCAGGCCGATACTGCCGGACAGGTCTGCGACGGCTGGCGTGGTTACACGCTCAATATTGTGAAGAAGTTTGATGGGAGCTGATGCGCGGCTGGCGATCCAGGCGGCGTAGTCGCAGACGGCACCGCTGTAGCGGGAGCCATCGATGCAGGTAAGTACGAGGGGGTCTTTCTGATCGGCCATTTATTATTTTCTCTCTATCGCTATCCAACTGAATAAACCACGTAATACAGGCTACTTACGAAGTATAGAGATAGGGGAGAAGCCGAAATGCTGGGTGGAAGTTTTTGAAACCGTCGGCGACATGGACGTCGCCGCCGGAGCATACAGGGATGTACTTGTGCGATTTCAAAAACTTCCACCCAGTGTTTCGGCACCACCGGGGCCCAAACAGAGCTCCCGATGTGAAGCTCCGGGCCTAGTGTCCCCCCAATACCTTCTCAATTTCTTCCGGCTTGTCGTGAACACCGAAGCGGTCAACGATGGTAGAGCTGGCTTCGTTCAGGCCAATCAGCTCGACCTCGGCGCCCTCACGGCGGAACTTCACTACCGCCTTGTCGAGGGAATATACCGCCGACACATCCCAGAAGTGCGCCCGGCTCAGGTCAATCACCACCTTGTCCAGCGCCTCTTTAAAATCAAAGGCCGCCACAAACTTGTCCGCCGAATTGAAGAACACTTGCCCCACCACAGTGTAGGTACGGCAATTCTTCTCCTCATCCAACTCTGAGCTCACATACATAAAGTGGCTCACCTTATTGGCGAAGAACAGCGACGCCAGCAGCACACCCACAAACACGCCAAACGCCAGATTATGGGTAAACACTACCACAATCACCGTGGACAGCATCACCAGATTGGTGGACAACGGCAACTTGTTCAGATTGCGGATCGAGCTCCAGTCAAAGGTACCGATGGACACCATGATCATCACCGCCACCAGCGCCGCCATCGGGATCACCGCCACCCAATCGCTCAGGAACACCACCAGGGTCAACAGCCCCACACCAGCGATGAGGGTAGACAGGCGGCCACGGCCACCAGACTTCACATTGATCACGGACTGTCCAATCATCGCACAGCCCGCCATACCGCCGAGCATACCCGCACCGATGTTGGCGATGCCCTGGCCCTTACACTCGCGGTTCTTGTCGCTGTTGGTATCGGTCAGATCGTCCACGATGGTGGCGGTCATCAGAGATTCCAGCAGGCCCACCACGGCGAGGCCGGCGGAGTACGGGAAAATGATCTTCAGAGTCTCGAAGTTCAGCGGAACGTCCGGCCACAGGAACACCGGCAGAGTGTCCGGCAGATCACCCATATCCCCCACGGTGCGGATATCCATGCCCAGGGTTACCGCGACCGCGGTCAGTACCAGGATGCACACTAGCGGTGACGGCAGGATCTTGCCGATCACCGGCACATAGGGGAACAGGTAGATGATGCCGAGGCCGGCGGCGGTCATGGCGTACACGTGCCAGGTGACATCGGTGAGCTCTGGCAGCTGGGCCATAAAGATCAGGATCGCCAGCGCATTCACAAACCCCGTGACCACAGCCCTCGAGACAAAACTCATCAGGCTGCCGAGCTTGAGGTAGCCGGCGATGATCTGCAGCACCCCAGTTAATAGTGTCGCCGCAAGCAGGTACTGGAGGCCGTGCTCTTTGACCAGCGTGACCATGAGCAGGGCCATGGCGCCGGTGGCTGCGGAGATCATGCCGGGGCGGCCACCGACGAAGGCGATGACGACGGCGATACAGAAGGAGGCGTAGAGGCCTACCCGGGGGTCGACACCGGCGATGATGGAGAAGGCGATGGCCTCGGGGATGAGGGCCAGGGCGACGACGAGGCCGGCGAGCACGTCGCGGCGGATGTTGCCGAACCAGTCGTTTCTGGTTGACGACAACAGGGTGTTGGAGAACTGCATAATCAGGGGAGCCTGTCTGGGATGCTGACTTGAGGGTCTTATTCGAGCCCGGCTTTTTGAGCCATAAATTCGGGCGCGGATTCTAGCATCTTGGGGGATCTGGCTAAAGAACAGGCAAGTGGTTTGAGGCACGGATATGGCTCAGCGGCGGCGACGCTACCGGGTGTAGTTTGGTGAGACACGAGCTAGGCGCCCCCCCTTAACTCATCCATGGGGGCTCTTCCGCGAGGTCCCTCTCGCGGAAGGTCTTGCATAGCTGTACCCGGCATCGCCGCCTTAACATCAGCCTCGGTCACAACTTCCCCAGGTCTCGTGTCGCGCTTTCCCACTCCTGTCCGCCCCCACGGACACAGCCTGTCCGGACACTTTTTGCGGACACCTCATCCGTCATCCAAAAGCTTTCTGAAAATTTATTTCCCTTATATATCAAACACTTAAACGCAAAACCCGCCTTGGCACGGCAATTGCGATAAGGCCGCAGCATCCAGAAATTCCGCTTTGCATCCGGACGCAGGAAGACGCGCATCAAAGTGGCTGAAGAACAGATTCTAAGAACTTGGGAACAACATGATCAGAGATACCTCCGGGCAGGACGTCCAACTCACTCCACAGAGCCCGTGGAAGAACCCGCGCCTGTTGAAGCGCGCCGGTCTCGGCATCGGCGCGGCCGCTTTTGTGGTTTGGGGGCTGATGAGCTGGCAGAGCACGAATGCGGTGGATGCGAGCGTGTCGCTGTCGCGGATCAATATCGCGGCGGTGGAGCGAGGGGATCTGGTGCGGGATCTGGTGGTTCAGGGGAAGGTGGTTGCGGCCAATAGCCCTACCCTGTTCAGCCCGGCGCAGGGGATTGTGAAGTTTGCGGTGAAGGCCGGTGATGCGGTTGCAAAGGGGCAGCTGCTGGCAGAAGTCGACAGTCCGCAGTTGCAGAACCAGCTGGCCCAGGAAAGCGCCCTGTATAACAAGCTGAGTGTGGAACTTGCACGGCAGAAGATCCAGGCCAAACGCCAGCGTCTGGAGAATACCCAGAAGGCGGATCTCGCCAGGGTGGACCTGACCGCGGCACAGCGGGAGCTGAAGCGTGCGGAAATTTCCATGGAGAAACAGATCATCTCCCAGCTGGACTTTGAGAAGGCCAGCGACGATCTGGCCCGGGCGGAGTTGGAGTACAAGCAGGCGGTACAGAATTCCCAACTGGAAAACGAAGCCCTTGCCTTCGAGACCCAGACCCTGCAACTGCAGGTGGACCAGCAGCAGCTTCAGGTAGAGGAACTGCAGCGCAAGGTCAATGAACTGCAAATCGTCTCTCCGGTCGACGGCACCATCGGCAGCCTGACGGCCACCCAGCGCTCCGCTGTCGCCGCCAATGCGCCATTGCTCACCGTGGTGGACCTCACCAGCTTCGAGCTGGAAGCCGCGGTCCCGGAAAACTACGCCGACGATCTGGGCCTCGCCATGGCTGTGGAAATCAATATCGGTGGTAAAAAGCTGCCCGGCGAAATCACCGCGATCGCCCCGGAAGTTATCAACAACCAGGTCACCGCCCGCGTGCGCTTCACCAACGGCCAGCCTGAAAACCTCCGCCAGAACCTACGCCTAACCGCCCGCGTGCTGCTGGAAAATCGCAACGACGTCATGCTGGTCAAGCGAGGCGCCTTTCTCGATCAGACCGGCGGCCGCTTCGCGTGGAAACTGAACGATCAGCAGCAGGCAGTAAAGGTGCCCATCACCATTGGCGCGCTGGGACTGAACCAGGTTGAGATTGTTTCCGGCCTGGAGGAAGGGGACCAGATCATTACTTCCTCTGCGGAGGAGCTGGATAAGGCGCAGCTGGTTGCGCTTAAAGATTAACGGCTTGCACTGAACTCAGATGTGCAGGCGCTGCTACCGATTGTTGTTCGCGAGACCTTCTGCGAGAGGGACCTCGCAGAAGAGCCCCCATGGATGGGTTCACGGCGTGTCTCGCGAACAACAATCGGTAGCAGCGCCGCCACGAAATTTTAAAGACATAACAAACTAAAAACTGCGAAGACAAGGAAATCCACCATGCTCAAAATGCACAATATCCGCAAAAGCTATCGCACCGATACCATTGAAACGCACGCACTGCGTGACTTCAGCCTCGAAGTCAATGAAGGGGAATTTGTCTCCGTTACCGGCCCCAGCGGTTCCGGTAAAACCACCTTCCTCAATATCGCCGGCCTGCTCGAAACCCCGACCGGCGGCCAGTACCTGCTCGATGGACAGGAAGTCGGCAACCTGTCTGACCGCGACCGCTCGCGACTGCGCAATGAAAAAATCGGCTTTATTTTTCAGGGCTTCAACCTGATTCCCGACCTCAACCTGTTCGATAACATCGACGTTCCCCTGCGCTATCGCGGCTTCAACGCCAAAGAGCGCCGTCGCCGTATCGAAAAATCCCTCGAACAGGTCGGTCTCTCCGCCCGAGCCAAACACCTGCCTGCGCAACTATCCGGCGGTCAGCAACAGCGCGTCGCCATCGCCCGTGCCCTCGCCGGCGAGCCCCGCTTCCTGCTCGCGGACGAACCCACAGGCAACCTCGACTCCTTAATGGCACGTCAAGTCATGGAACTGCTGGAATTTATCAACGAATGGGGCACCACCATCGTCATGGTCACCCACGACCCGGATCTCGCGCGCCGTGCGCAACGCAACATCCAGATCGTGGACGGTCAGGTCTCCGACCTGCGCCAGAGTATCGCGCAGCCAGAAATCGCCAGTGCATAAGCTGAAATCGCACCGCTGAATTAGAGAAAAGGACACCGAAATGATCGGCTACTACATCAGCCTCGCCATACGCAGCTTGCGGGGAACACCTATCCTGAGCGCGCTTATGATCGCCGCCATCGCCGTTGGCGTGGGTGCATCCATGACCGTACTGACATTGAACTATATGATGTCGCAGAACGCCCTGGAGCATAAAGACAAGGTCCTCTATGCCGTACAGCTGGATAGCTGGGATCCGAACCAGGCTGCGGATACCGCCAATGAAATTCCCTGGCAGCTCACCTACCCCGACGCCGTTGCCCTACTGCGCTCGGATATTCCCACCCGTCAGGTGGCCATGCACCGCTTTGGATTTACCGTCAATCTCGACGAATCCGACATGCGCCCGTTTACCGCCAATACCCGCGTAACCACCCGGGATTTCTTTTCACTGTTCGACGTACCATTTGAATACGGCGGCACCTGGAACAAGGAGGCGGATAGCGCTGCCGTTCAATCTGTGGTGCTCAGTAAAGAAACCAACGAAAAACTGTTTGGTGGTGAAAACAGTGTCGGGAAAGTTGTACAACTGAACGGCGAGCCCTTTACCGTCGTCGGTGTGCTCAAGCACTGGAATCCGTCGCCAAAAATTTACGACCTGAACAACAACCCCTTCGCAGACTCCGAAGAGCTGTATATCCCCTTCGGCTTGCACCGCAAGTATGAAATTTACAGTTGGGGCAACACCAATGGCTGGACAAGCAGCGCACCGGAGGGCGCCGAAGGCTACGAGCGATTCCTGCTCGGAGAACACGTGTGGATTCAATTTTGGGTAGAGCTGGATAGCGCCGAGCAGAAAGAAGCGTACGAGCAGTTCCTCACCGGCTATATCCGTGAGCAGAAAGAACAGGGCCGCTTTGAGCGCCCACTGAAGTTCGCCCTGTCGCACCCGTCTGAATGGCTGGTTCTGAATGAAGTACTGGGCAACGACAACCGGGTACTGGGCTGGGCATCGCTAGCCTTCCTGTTAGTGTGCGTGGTCAATGCCGTTGCCCTGCTGCTGGCAAAATTTTTGCGCAAAGCACCGGAGGCCGGCGTGCGCCGGGCCCTAGGCGCAAGTCGTAACGCCATATTCACCCAGCACCTGATTGAAAGCAGCTGTATCGGTGTGCTTGGCGGGTTGCTGGGCATTATCCTCGCGCTGGCCGGCTTGACCGGTATTCGCGCACTGGCGATGGGCCAGGTAGACCAGATCGCCACCATGAACTGGGAAATGATGCTGGCCGCTGTCGGCCTCGCCATCTTCGCGAGTATTCTCGCCGGCCTTTACCCGGCCTGGCGCATCAGCCGCACCAACCCATCCGTTTACCTGAAGACCCAGTAACCCAGAGAAGAGGAAAAGAACATGTTCGAGCTAAAACCCATGTTGTCCGCCCTCTGGCGCAACAAGGTATCCGCGTTGCTGATCGCCCTGCAGCTTGCACTCACTCTTGCCATTGTGAGTAATGCCAGCGTGATCGTAAAAGATCGTATGGAACAGGTGGCACGCCCCACCGGCATGGATGTGGAAAATATTATCGCCGCAACCTATATGCCCATCCCTACGGAATACGATATGGCAGGAGCCGTCGTAGCTGACCTCGATCTACTGCGCAGTACACCTGGTGTTGTGGACGCCTCGGTAACCAACCAGATTCCACTGTCCGGATCCGGTTCTGCGGGCACCTATTTCACTGAGCCCAATCAGGAGATCGGTGGCGAAAACGCCAACTACTATCAGGTGGACTCACACTTTATTAACACCCTTGGTCTCAATCTGATCGAAGGTCGCAGTTTTGTTCCTGCCGATGAACACGTTATCGGCCCAAATGACCAGTATCACAGCAAAATGGCCGTGGTCAGCAAGCAGTTTGCCGAAAAGCTGTATCCTGGCGAATCGGCTATCGGAAAGTTTTTTTATAGCGGAGCCAATGACAACCCGGTGGAAATCATCGGCGTGGTCGAGCAGCACCTGGGTGCCTGGCCGGGCTGGTCCCGCGCCGGCAACGTGGTTTTCTTCCCCTTGCTGGTCACTGGCAACCACAAACGCTACCTGATCCGAACCGAACCAGGGCAACGGGACGAGGTGTTCAAAAAAGTGGAGGATTTACTCAACGAGCGTGATCCCCAGCGTGTCGTGCATGTGGAAACCCTGAGTGAAAATGTGCAGCGTACCTACATCAGCGACAACATAATGATCAAAGTGCTGTCTCTGGTCATGGCCCTGCTTACCTTCATTGTCGCTCTCGGTATCATCGGTTTGACCATTTTCTGGATCAACCAGCGCACCAAACAGATCGGTATCCGCCGTGCATTGGGTGCCACCCGCGCCAATATCAGCCGCTATTTTCTGGTTGAAAACGCCCTGATTGCCGGTACCGGCCTGGGGCTGGGCACCGCGGGCGCACTGATCATCAATCAGCTGATGGTGAGCGAATTTTCACAACCTGCTCTTACATTACCGCTGCTTGCCGTGTGTGCGATAGTATTGTTGCTCGTGAGTATTGCTGCCGCGTTGATGCCGGCCATGCGCGCTGCGAATATTTCACCGGCAATGGCAACACGTAGCGTGTAATCGCGGGTTCGAAGTTCAATTTGCGATGAGAAGGTCCTGCTGCCGGCAGGACCGCTACAAAATTGACTACAAAGGACAGTTAATTGGATAAGGTCCTAATCATCGACGACAACACCGGCATCATCTCGGCCCTATCCCTGTTGTTGTCCCTGCACGATATCCAGACCCTCTCAGCCATTACCCCACAGGCGGGCCTGCAACTGTTGCGGGAAAACCCGGATGTTGGCCTCGTCATCCAGGACATGAACTTCACAGCGGACACCACATCCGGTGAAGAAGGTCGCGCACTGTTTTTTGCCTTACGTGAAATACAGCCCGATATTCCCGTCATCCTGCTCACTGCCTGGACCCAGCTGGAAATGGCGGTGGAGCTGGTCAAGGCCGGTGCCGCCGATTATGTCGGTAAACCCTGGGACGACAACAAACTGATCGCCACCATTAAAAACCTGCTGGAGCTGCACGATCTGCAACAACAGCAGCGGCAGTCCCAGAGCCGTGCGCAGCAGGCGCGGGAACAGCTGCGGCAACAGTTCGACCTGCAGGAGATTGTCTACCGCAGCCAGAGTGTGCAGACGCTGCTGGAAATGGCCACCCAGGTGGCCCACTCCGATGTCCCGATATTGATTACCGGGCCCAACGGCGCGGGCAAGGAAAAAATTGCCGATATAGTCCAGGCCAACTCCAGTGTGAAGGATGGCCCCTACATCAAGGTCAATGTGGGCGCCCTGCCGGAAGAGCTAATGGAAGCGGAACTGTTTGGCGCCGAGGCCGGCGCCTACACTGGCTCCGGCAATAAGGTACGTCAGGGCCGGTTTGAAGCAGCCGACGGCGGCACCCTGTTTCTTGACGAAATCGGCGAGCTCTCCGCCAGCGGTCAGGTCAAACTGTTGCGGGTATTACAGACCGGAGAATTCCAGCGCCTCGGCAGCAGCCAGACCCGCAAGGTGCGGGTGCGTGTAATCAGCGCCACCAACAGCAACCTGCAACAGATGATTGAAGATGGCAGTTTCCGTCAGGACCTGTTTTACCGGCTGAATGTGATCGAACTGAAACTGCCGCCGCTGAGTGAGCGCCCGGAAGACATTCTGCCGCTGGCCCGCAACTTCCTCGCCAAGACAGACAAGCAACTGAGTCCACAGGCACAACAATGCCTGATGCGCTACAGTTGGCCCGGTAACGTGCGCGAACTGCAGAATGTGATGCAGCGTGCTGCGGTACTGACCAAAGGCGACACCATCGACGAGGCGACCCTGGCATTGCCGGAAGACACCCGACTCAAGGTACCGGAGCACAGCTTTGAACCGAGCCGCGAACTGCTGGAGCAGACCCTCACCAACTGCAACGGCATCATCGCCCAGGCCGCCCGTGAACTGGGACTGAGTCGACAGGCCCTGTATCGCAGGCTGGATAAATACGGAATTCCCTACTGATGCCTAGCGGCGCAAATCCGAAAACCTCTATCGAAGGAAAGTTGTTCGCCACCGTTCTGCTGTCGGTGGCGCTCGGCTCCGGTATTCCATTTGCCCTGTTGCGACTGGATGCCCAGCCGCTGCTTGCCTGGAGTGCAGGGTTGCTACTGGCACTACTACTGGCCTTCGCCTTGCTGCGCCCCGTGACCCGCAACCTGAATCGCGCACTGCAGAGCCTCGAAGGCGGCCTGCTGAATTTCCGCGATGGGGATTTTTCCATATCCCTGGCACTGAACCGCGACGACCAGCTGGGGCAGCTGGCAGAACTGTATAACGAGGTGGGGGAAATACTGCGGCGGGAAAGAGCTCATATTCACCAACGCGAACTGCTGCTGGATACAGTGATCCAGAGCTCACCACTGGCCCTGCTACTGATCGATCAAAGCAACCACATCATCTACGCCAATACCAGTGCGCGACATCTTTTACACGACGGCAAAGCACTACAAGGGCATCTGCTTAAGCAGATTCTCCCCCATTGCCCGCCGGAACTGTCGGAAGCCATCGAGGGAAAACAGGATGGCCTCATCCGCTACCTTGACGGCGAGCGCAACCACACCCTGCATATCAGCAACAGTACCTTTGTACTGAATGCACAGAAACACCGCCTGATACTGCTCAGAGAAATGACCCGGGAGCTGACCCGAGCGGAAGTTCAGGTGTGGAAAAAAGTGATCCGGCTGATCAGCCACGAACTGAACAATTCCCTTGCCCCCATTTCATCCATGGCCCACAGTGGAAAATTACTGTCGGAAAAAATCGATTCCCGGCAACTGGCCAGCGTGTTTGATGTCATCGCAGAACGCTGCCGCCATCTGACGGATTTTACCCAAGGCTACGCGCGCTTCGCCAAGCTGCCACCACCGGTGTGTGAGGAGGTGCCCTGGTCCGGACTGATCACAAGATTGCAGCCCCTGCATCCTTTTAAAATCCACGGGAGCTTACCCTCGCGCCCCGGCTATTTCGATCCAACGCAACTGGAACAGGCGCTGCTGAACCTGCTCAAGAATGCCGGTGAGTCCGGTAGCGCGGTAGAAGACATTTCTCTCCAGGTAGCCACGGATGCGCACGGTCAGTTGCTGACGGTCAGAGACCGCGGCACCGGTATGAGCGATAAGGTGCTGCAACAGGCGCTTTTGCCGTTCTACTCTACCAAGCCGCAGGGCGTCGGCCTCGGTCTGGCCCTATGCCGGGAAATCATCGACGCGCACAACGGACAAATACAACTGCACAACCGCGCCGAGGGCGGTTTACAGGTGAGCCTCTGGCTACCGTGGCCGGGACATCATAATCCGCAGGAATAATCTCACGGCGCAGCGGAACACAGACGGCGTACGACAGGGACGCAGTATGTGCGTCCTCACCGCCGGTGTCCGATACAACAACCAGCCAGTGCCTTACGCCGGCACCCGTTGATCACCGCGTAGCTTGTTCACGTCCGCACGGGGCGGCGCACCAAACATACGGCTATATTCACGGCTGAAATGTGACGGGCTTTCATAACCCACTCGGTAGCTGGCGGAGGCGGCCTCCAACCCTTCACTCAGCATCAGACGGCGTGCCTCGTGCAGTCGCAGTTTTTTTTGAAACTGCAATGGAGACATGCGCGTAACCTGTTTAAAGCTGTGAAACAGGGCCGACTCACTCATGTTGGCCCGCTCCGCCAGCTCGCTAATCCGCAGTGGTTCCGCAAAGCGATCCTGAAGCAGAGCAATAACCTGGGATATGCGGTTTGCCTGGCTATCGGCGACGGCAAATTTGCGGATCCGGGGCCCCATTTCCCCCCTCAGCACCCGGTAGAGAATCTCCTTGCGCACCAGCGGCGCCAGTACCGGTATGTCCGCCGGGCTGTCGAGCAGTTCGACGAGACGGCTCACTGCATTCAGCAACCCCATGTCCATGCGCGCCATACAAAGCCCACAATTGGTTTCCTGGCTGGAACAGTTTTCCACGACCGGAGACCGCACCTGCCCGCCCTGCTCCAGAACCAGATCGGTCACTTCCTGGGGGTCCAGCACCAGTTTGATGGCCAGATACGGCTGTTGCGGTGAGGCGTTTACCACCTGGGCCTGTACTGGCAGGTGCACCGAGGACGCCAGGTAGCTCAACGGGCCGTAAGAGATTTCCCGATCACCCAACTGTAAGACTTTCTCGCCCTGCACGATAAAACCGAGCGAAGGCTCGTACACACCTGAAACACAGCTGGCAGTGGCCATGTCGGAGCGGATCAGGCCGACCCCGCTCTGGGAGAACTCCCGCATGCCTTCCTTGGGTGCCCATCGCAAAACAGTGCGCACAAGCTTTTTGCGGACAGATTCCATTTCTCGGGAAATATCACTGCGGTTTGGGTCCTGCGACATGTGCCCTCCAGTTACCGGCTTAACAGTCGGCCAGTATACGGAGTTTTGGGCAAGGCAATTAGAACTTTGCAGAATTGGGCAAGCACCCGACAGGAATATGCAATCGACTCACGCGGGGGCAACGCAACATAACAGTGCAGGCAATTCGGAAGCTACAGACAGATGACAAATGGATGTACGGCCCGTCCGCCGCAGATTTCCGCTCAACCACCCTCCTCTTTAACGAAAGTAGAATCAGGCAAGCAGAGCACAGTAACCGAATACCGTCTTCCGGTTGCGCTCGGCTAAGGTACGCCCCCGATGGGTCGAGGTTTACTCGCCCGAGCAGAGGAGCAAGTACCCAATGACAAAAAAATTTCTGATCGGTCTGGCAACCCTGATACTCGCAGGCTGCAATACCGGCAACACCGATGGCCAGAGACCGCCGCCCATACCAGTGGAGATTGTGCAAGTGACCAGCGAGCCGGCAACCCTGTGGGGCGACTTTACCGGCCGGGTTGCGGCTCCGGAAACGGTAGCACTGCGCGCACGGGTGAGTGGCTACATCGACAAGGTGGCGTTCACCGAGGGCGAGCTGGTCAAGCGCGGGGATCTGTTATTCCAGATAGATCCGCGCCCCTACCGGGCCCGCGAGCGCGCCGCACAGGCTGCACTGGCACGTGCGCAGAGCCAGCTGGCACTGAGTGAAAGCCGCGCGCAACGGGCCCGTCAGCTACTGGCGAGCCACGCGATATCCCGCGAGGACCACGACCAACGACAGGCAGCGCTGGAATCCGACCGCGCTGCGGTAAACGCGGCCCAGGCAGCACTGGAGAGTGCACGGCTCGACCTGCAGTTTACCCAGGTCAGATCCCCTATCGACGGTCGCGTGGGACGCGCAGAAATCACCCGAGGCAACCTGGCCAGCGCCGATCAGACGCTGCTCACGACGCTGGTTTCCGTGGACCCCATGTACGTCTATTTCGAAAGTGATCAGGTCAGCTTCGCCGGCAACCGCGGTTTCTTTACGCCCGAGCAGCGCCCGCAGGTCAACGTCGGGCTTGCTGGCGAGGACGGATTTCCACACATCGGAAAGCTCGACTTCGTTGACAACCGCCTCAACAGCCACACCGGCACCATTCAGTTCCGTGCGGTCGTCGCCAACCCGGAAGGACATTTAAAGCCGGGGCAGTTCGCGCGCGTGCAGATGCCCACCGAACAACTGGATAACGCGCTGCTCCTCAACCGCAAGGCGGTACTCACCGATCAGGATCGGCGCTATGTGTACGTGGTAAACGCGGAAAATATTACCGAGCGCCGCGACGTGGAAACCGGCCCGCAACAGCGAGGAATGATACTGATCCGCAAGGGCCTCGAGCCTGGAGAACAGGTGGTGGTCAATGGCCTGCAAAAAATCCTGTTCCCCGGCATGCCGGTAGTACCACAGCCAGTACAGAAGCGTGTGGACGCAACCACACCACAACTCGCCGGGCGCTGAACAGGCTCCGTTACGCCCACCCAGTTCCAATTCGGTTATTTCTTCAGTTTGAGTTTCTGGTGTGATGATCACCATCGCACACGGGGTAGCAGCGTATGAATTTTTCCCGTTTTTTTGTCGACAGACCCATCTTTGCCTCGGTGCTGTCGATCATCATTTTCGTGGTCGGGCTGATCAGTATCCCGGTGCTGCCGGTAAGTGAATATCCCGATGTAGTGCCACCGAGTGTCGCGGTAACAGCGCGCTACCCGGGCGCCAATCCCAAGACCATCTCCGAAACCGTCGCCACGCCACTGGAAGAAGCCATCAATGGTGTGGAGGACATGATCTACATGAAATCCGTCGCCGGCAGCGATGGCACTCTGTCACTGACCGTCACTTTCAAATTGGGAACCGATCCCGATCAGGCTCAGGTTCAGGTACAGAACCGGGTTTCCCAGGCACTGCCACGGCTGCCGGAGGATGTGCGCCGCCAGGGTGTCACCACACAGAAACAGTCGCCCAACCTGATGATGGCGGTACACCTGACTTCGCCGGGTGATCGTTTCGACGCAACGTATATCCGCAACTACGCGGTGTTGCATATCCGCGACGAACTTGCCCGTATTCCCGGGGTCGGTCAGGCCGGATTGTTTGGCGCCGGCGACTACGCCATGCGCGTGTGGGTGGACCCGCAGAAAGCCGCAGCCCTCGATATCACCGCCGCCGATATTGTCGATTCCGTGCGCGAACAGAATGTACAGGTGTCCGCCGGTCAGATCGGCGCCCAGCCGATGCCCGGGGAGAACGACTTTCTGATCTCCATCAACGCCAAGGGGCGACTGACGAGTGTGGAGGAGTTCGGTGATGTAGTGATCAAAACCGGCAACGACGGCGAAATCACCCGCCTGAGCGACGTCGCGCGTATTGAGTTGGCCGCCTCCGAAGATACCCTGCGCGCACTGCTGAACGGACGCCAGGCCGTTGCCCTGCCGATCTTCCAGGCACCCGGCTCCAACTCACTGGAAGTCTCGCAGGCAATTCGGGAAAAAATGGCGGAACTGGACGATCGGTTTCCCGACGGGCTGGAGTGGGAGATCGCCTATGATCCGACGGTGTTTGTCAGCACCTCCATCAAAGCGGTGATAAAAACACTGCTGGAAGCAGTGCTGCTGGTGGTACTGGTGGTGATCCTGTTCCTGCAGACCTGGCGCGCATCTCTGATTCCGCTGCTGGCGGTTCCGGTCTCGATTATCGGTACCTTCGCGGTTCTGCACCTGCTGGGTTTTTCCATCAATACGCTCACATTATTTGGCATGGTGCTGGCAATTGGTATCGTGGTGGACGATGCGATCGTGGTAGTGGAGAACGTGGAGCGCAATATCGAGGAGGGGTTGAGCCCGCTGGCGGCCGCCCACCAGGCCATGCGGGAAGTGAGTGGCCCGATTGTCGCCATCAGCCTTGTGCTGTGTGCGGTGTTCGTGCCTATGGCGTTCCTCGACGGTATCACCGGGCAGTTCTATCGCCAGTTCGCAATGACCATCGCGATCGCCACGGTAATTTCTGCGGTTAATTCGCTGACCCTGTCACCGGCACTATCGGCGACGCTACTGAAGCCCCACGGCGCCGCACCGGATCTGCCAGCGCGAATTATCAATCGGTTGTTCGGCTGGGTGTTCCGCCCGTTCAACCGTTTCTTCAATCGAAGTGCCAACCGCTATCAGGGATTTGTCGGTCGCAGTCTGAATCGGCGCGGCCTCGTATTTGCCGTCTATAGCCTGCTTCTGGTCGGTACCGTGTTCATGTTCAACCAGGTTCCGGGGGGATTTATCCCCACCCAGGACAAAACTTACCTGGTGGGCAGTATCCGCCTGCCAGAGGGCGCCTCGCTGGATAGAACCGAAGCTGTCGCGCGCCGGGTGAGTGAACTGGCACTGGACACGGAGGGCGTATCTCACGCTGCGGCTTTTGTCGGCTTCAATGCCCTGCAACGCACCAACACCCCGAACGTGGGAACCGTGTTCGTGCTCTTCGACGATTTCAGCGAGCGCGATCGCAGCGCGGGTGAAATTGCCGCTGAGCTGAATGGCAAGCTGGCAAATATCAAAGAAGGATTCGCGATCAGCTTTATGCCGCCGCCGATTTTCGGCCTAGGCGCTGGCTCCGGCTACTCGCTGTATGTTCAGGACCGCTCCGGGGCCGGCTATGGCGCCCTGCAGACTGCCACCAACGAACTCGCCGGTGCACTCAGCCAAACACCGGGACTCAGTTACCCCTTCAGTTCCTATCAGGCCAATGTCCCGCAACTGGATGCGGAAGTGGATCGCCTGCAGGCCAAGGCTCAGGGCGTGCGCCTGGATGATCTGTTCGGCACGCTGCAGCTGTATTTCGGCTCGCTGTATATCAACGATTTCAACCTGTTCGGCCGCACCTACCGGGTCATGGCCCAGGCGGACGCCCCTTTCCGCAATGAAGTTGCAGACATCGACCACCTCTACACCCGTAACAATCGCGGCGAGATGGTGCCAATCAACACCATGGTGCAGCTGAAGCAAAGTTACGGGCCCGATCCGGTGATCCGTTACAACGGCTATCCCGCCGCGGACCTGCTCGGCCAGTCCAACCCCTCGATGCTGTCCTCCAGCGAGGCGCTGGCAACGGTGGAGCGGGTGGCAGCGCAGGCATTACCACCGGGTATGACGATTGAGTGGACAGATCTGAGTTTCGAGCAGGTCAACCGCAGCAATGCTTCCATGCTGGTGTTCCCACTGGCCCTGCTACTGGTGTTCCTGGTGCTGGCGGCGCTTTACGAGAGCTGGGTGCTGCCGTTGGCCGTGATCCTGATCGTACCCATGTGCCTGCTGGCCGCCCTTTTCGGCGTCTGGCTGACGGGGGGCGACAACAATGTGTTCGTACAGGTGGGTCTGGTGGTACTGATGGGCCTGGCGTGTAAAAACGCCATTCTGATCGTCGAGTTCGCCCGCGAGCTGGAAATGGAAAAAGGGCTGGATCCAATGCGCGCCGCGCTCGAGGCCTGTCGCCTGCGGCTGAGGCCAATCATCATGACCTCGGTCGCCTTTATTGCCGGCGTGGTACCACTGGTACTGGCCGGCGGCGCCGGCGCCGAAGTACGCAACGCCATGGGGGTCACCGTATTTACCGGCATGATTGGTGTAACGCTGTTCGGATTGCTGCTGACGCCGGTGTTTTACGTGGCCCTGCGTTCGCTCTCCGGGCAACACAACCCCCAGAACGAAGGGGTGCCGCCGCGGGAAACAGCCCGGGAACGGCCGGCCGCGGTCGAGCTATCCGGGCAGTAACAATCGATCAGGCACCTGAGGAATAGCAACGCAGGCCTTCACTGTAAATCCTGCATTGCCCGCCTTCCGGACAGGGTGCGTCCATGGTCAACGGTGCACTGCCGACGGGGCACTGGGGCGCGATACCGGCGGTACACCAGTTGCCGGTATCCAGTTGATAACAGACGCTGTCACCGGTGAGGCAAGCATTCGCTGTCGGAATCTGGGTGTCACCGGAAAAGCAGTCGCGGGGATACAGCGGCGTCAGATTTTCCGGCAGGCGCCCCTGATAATAGGTTGCGGGAGAGCCTGTCAGGTCGCACCAGAATCCGTCGAGGCTTTTGATATTGTCAATGTTGCTGGCAGTACCGGCACAGCCGGCGAAAAATGCGGCGGCGAACGGGGCAATCAGGCGCAATTTCATTTCACATCCTCTGTGCGTATGAGAGGGGCTTTCCGCCCCCCAAAGCCCCGCCAATGTCGTGGGCTTACTTCTCGTAAACGATACAGCGGCGCCCGCCGGAAATCTCGTAACACTGGGCGGTGGCCGGGCAAATAGAACCCGGCGCCAGCTCTTCCGCGTCCCCCGGGCAACCGTCATAGTTGGTCTTCTGTTCCGCATGTACCGGCGCGCGGGGAATGGGCGCACTGTTAGGGTAGACCACCTGATCGCGCACGCTGCTGGTACCACAGGCTGACAGTAGCGTCGCCGCCGCCATCACCGATAAAATCATCACTGGTTTGCGCATGGTGTCTCCTTAACTTTCATTTCACATAGCGGCAATAGATCGACAACCCGCCGCCAACTCAATACACCCGCATCACCGGGAAAAACCAGCAAGCAGAGCCTACGCGACTATTTTCCGCATCGGTCGAGCACTGCCGGCTTGCCGCAGGGGGAGCCGCGGCGTTTGGTAGATAATTTCCCACTTCGACAAAGTCTGCACTCTGACTCTGGTCGTCCGGGTTGAAGAAAAATGGATCGTAGCTATTTTCGTTTCCATACGGTACGAACATACAACCCTGCATACACAGTGTGGCGCCCATTGCCACAGCTGTAATCCCTGTGCGCTTCATGACTCACCTACCTCGCAACTTGATCACTACCTGACCACAGCCGGGAACTCCACTTTCCCGACATCCACTCTCTGTTAATTTCAGTTTAGCGCGCAGGAAGCGTTCGACGACGCTGTTCACGTTTTAAACAAAATTAAATACGCGGGATTCAACGCACAAGGGAATGAGGCGACGGCGATCACGTCATGGCGGGCAAAACCTTCAAAAACCGCGAAGCAAGCCGCAACAACTAAGCAAAAAGAGCACACAAAAAAAGCGCCAGAGGGAAAACCCTCTGGCGCTTTTTCTAACGCTGCATTGATCTTGCGATCAAAAATTACAGCAGCAGCTTGCGCACGTCAGCCAGCACGCCCGCCAGATAGGTCAGGAAACGGCCCGCATCACCGCCGTTTACCGCACGGTGGTCGTAAGACAGTGCCAGGGGCAGCATCTTGCGCGGCACAAACTCACTGCCGTTCCATTCCGGTCGAATCGCCAGCTTGGATACACCGAGGATACCCACTTCCGGCGCATTCACGATGGGGGTAAATCCGGTGCCACCAATAGCACCGAGACTGGAGATGGTGAAACAGGCACCCTGCATATCGCGGGGCTTCAGCTTGCCGTCGCGGGCAGCCACCGCCATGGCGGTGGCTTCCTCTGCCAGCTCGTAAAGGCCTTTTTTATCCACATCCCGAATCACCGGGACCACTAGGCCTTTCGGTGTATCCACCGCCATGCCAATGTGCACATAGTCTTTCTTGACGATGTGCTCGCCATCGTTATGCAGGGATACATTGAAGCTCGGCACTTCACGCAGTGCGGCAGCGGCAGCCTTCAGCAGGAACGGCACTGGCGTAATTTTCACGCCGCGTTTTTCCGCTTCAGCCTTCATTGCCTTACGGAAATCTTCCAGATCGGTAATGTCCGCATCGTCGAACTGAGTGACGTGGGGCACGGTCAGCGAGTTCCGCACCATATTCGCCGCGGTGAGCTTGTGGATCTTGCTCATCGGCTCTACACGTACCGGGCCGAACTGACTGAAGTCAATTTCCGGCATGGGCGCAATGCCGATATTGCCGCCGATACCAGCAGCAGCACCGCTTTCGGCTTTTTTCACCTGCTCCTTGATATAGGCGTGCAGGTCGTCTTTGGTCACACGACCGCGCGGACCGGTAGGCTTGACCTTGTTCAGGGTCACGCCCAGTTCGCGGCCCAGTTTGCGCACGGCGGGGCCGGCGTAAACTTCGGCGGACGGGGTGTGGTCGCGCTCTACGTGCGGATCGCGTTTCGGCGCTTCCTGCGGAGCCTCGGCTTCACTGGTCGGCGCGGGAACAGGGGCTGGCGCTGCAGCTGCCGGAGCAGGAGCCGCGCTCGCGCCACCGCCGCCACTGTCGCCTCCAGACCGGGTCTTGATCACGCCGATCACATCACCGGTAGACACCTTGTCGCCTTCCTTCACGGAGATGGAAACGATGGTACCAGTTGCCGCAGACGGTACGTCCATGGACGCCTTGTCGCCTTCCACCACGATCAGGGCGTCGCCCTCTTCGATTTCATCACCGGCGGAGACGGAGATTTCGATCACGTCCACAGACTCGGCCCCCCCGAGATCCGGAACCACGATTTCCTCTTCCTTCTCAACGCCTGCGGCAGCGGCCGGAGCCGGCGCTTCTTCCGCGGCGGGGGCCGGAGCCTGCTCCGCTGCCGGAGCAGGCGCTGGTTCTTCTGACGCGTCGCTACCGGCATCGTCACCAGCGTCCGTTTCCATTTCACCGATAACATCGCCCTCAGATACCTTGTCACCTTCCTTGACGGAGATGCTCAGGATCTTGCCGGCCACCGGCGCGGGGACGTCCATGGAGGCCTTGTCGCCCTCCACTACAATCAGCGCGTCCTCTTCCGCCACCGTGTCACCCACGGCAACGGCGATTTCAATTACATCTACCTGATCGGCGCCGCCGAGATCAGGCACTTTAATGACTTGTTTTGCCATGTCTCTACCTTCCTTACTCAGCGGTGATTAAACCAGGCGTGGGTTTACTTTTTCCGGGTCGATATTGAGCTTCTTGATGGCGTCGGCCACTTCACTCGCTTCGATCACACCCTGGTCCGCCAGGCCTTTCAGCGCGGCAACAGCAACGTAGTTACGGTTCACTTCAAAGAAGCGACGCAGCTGCTCGCGGCTGTCGGAACGACCGAAGCCGTCGGTGCCCAGCGCAATCACATTGCCATCGATAAACTCGCGCAGCGGCTCGACGTAGGCGCGGATGTAGTCGGTGGAGATCACCACCGGCGTCTCGTTGCCTTCGAACTGCTCGCCAATCCAGGATTTACGGGCTTCTTCGGTCGGGTGCAGCATGTTCCAACGGGCCACGTCCTGGGCTTCACGGGAAGCCTCGGTGGCGGAGGTCAGGTTCCACACGTCGGAGGTCACCCCAAACTGATCCGCCAGAATGTCCGCTGCGGCAAGCACTTCGCGCAGGATAGAGCCGGCACCGATCAGCTGAACGTGCTTCTTCGCCGCTTTGCCCTTGCCGGGCTTGCGGGAATTGTTGTCCAGCTTGTAGATACCGCGGATGATGCCTTCTTCCACGCCCTGCGGCATTTCCGGCTGCAGGTAGTTCTCGTTCTCGATGGTGATGTAGTAGAACAGGTTCTTCTGTTCTTCGTACATTTCCTTCAGGCCGTGACGCATGATCACTGCCAGATCATAACCGTAGGCCGGGTCGTAGCTCTTACAGTTCGGGATGGTGGCAGACAGCACATGGCTGTGGCCGTCCTGGTGCTGCAGACCTTCGCCGTTCAGGGTGGTACGGCCAGCGGTGGCGCCAACGAGGAAGCCGCGCGCCTGCATGTCGCCGGCGGCCCATGCCAGGTCGCCAATGCGCTGGAAACCGAACATGGAGTAGTAGATGTAGAAAGGCACCATCGGCACGCCGTGGTTGCTGTAGGCTGTCGCCAGAGCCATCCATGCGGACATGGCACCGGCTTCGTTGATGCCTTCTTCCAGCACCTGGCCCTTCTTGTCTTCCTTGTAATACATGATCTGGCCGTGGTCGACCGGGGTGTATTTCTGGCCCTGGGAAGAGTAGATACCCAGCTGACGGAACAGACCTTCCATACCGAAGGTACGGGCTTCGTCCGGCACAATCGGCGCGACGTTTTTGCCCATTTTCTTGTCTTTCACCAGCACGGACAGTGCGCGTACGAACGCCATGGTGGTGGAGATTTCGCGGTCGCCGGAGCCCTTGGTCAGGGCGCTGAACGCGTCCAGTTCCGGGATTTCCAGCTTGGCCACCTCGGTGCTGCGGGACGGTACCGGACCACCCAGTGCCTTGCGGCGCTCGGCCATGTACTTCATCTCGGGGCTGTCCGGCGCCGGACGGTAATACGGAACTTCCTCGATTTCCTTGTCGGTAATCGGGATCGCGAAGCGGTCGCGGAAGCGTTTCAGCGCTTCGGTGTCCATTTTCTTGACGTTGTGGGTATCCATCGCCGCTTCACCGGCAGCACCCAGGCCGTAGCCTTTCACGGTCTGCGCCAGGATCACGGTGGGCTGGCCTTTGTGGGCCATGGCTTCGGCGTAGGCGGCGTAGACCTTGTACGGATCGTGGCCACCGCGGTTCAGCTTCATGATCTCTTCGTCGGAGAAGTCTTTGACCATCTCCGCCAGCTCCGGGTATTTACCGAAGAAGTGCTCGCGGGTGTAAGCGCCGCCGTTGGCCTTGAAGTTCTGCATCTCGCCATCGACGGTCTCGTCCATGACTTTCTGCAGCAGACCTTTTTCGTCTTTCTCGAACAGCGGATCCCACAGGCGGCCCCACAAGACCTTGATCACATTCCAGCCGGCACCGCGGAATACGCCTTCCAGCTCCTGCACGATCTTGCCGTTGCCACGTACCGGGCCGTCCAGACGCTGCAGGTTACAGTTGACCACGAACACCAGGTTTTCCAGCTTTTCGCGGCCCGCCAGGGCGATGGCGCCGAGGGATTCCGGCTCGTCACACTCACCGTCACCGAGGAATGCCCACACCTTGCGATCGCCGCGCGGAGACAGGCCGCGGGCAGACAGGTAGCGCATGATGTGCGCCTGGTAGATCGCCTGGATGGGGCCCAGGCCCATGGATACGGTGGGGAACTGCCAGTAGTCCGGCATCAGCCAGGGGTGTGGGTAGGAGGACAGGCCGTTGCCGTTTACTTCGCGGCGGAAGTTGTCCAGCTGCTCTTCATCGAAGCGGCCTTCCAGGTAGGAACGGGCGTAGATACCCGGCGCGCTGTGGCCCTGGAAGAAAATCAGGTCGCCGCGCTCTTCACCCTCGTTACCGCGGAAGAAGTAGTTGAAGGCAACATCGTACAGGGTCGCGGCAGACGAGAAGCTGGCGATGTGGCCGCCGAGGCTGTCGCTGTTGGAGTTGGCGCGAACCACCATGGCCAGCGCGTTCCAGCGGATCAGAGAGCGAATTCGACGCTCCATGAACAGGTCACCCGGCATACGCTTTTCCGCTTCCGGCGGAATGGTGTTGCGGTACGGGGTGGTGATGGCAGCCGGCAGCTGTACGCCGGTATTGGTGGCGCGGTCAGACAGCTGCTTGATCAGGAACGCAGCGCGTTCCTTGCCGCTGTGGCGGATAACCGCCTGCAGCGCGTCCAGCCATTCCTGCGTTTCCTGAATGTCGGTTTCTTCGTGCATCAAATGCTCCTCGGCGAATATACGACGTCGAGTCGGTGTTTTTTATGGTCAGAATTTTTTGCTGCGCAACAGTACCGCAATCACCGGGATTTCCCCGGATTCTGCCGTCTGGTTCGCCAGATCACCGCCTGAAGTGGCGGAAAAGCAGCGAACCCTGCTCAATATTTCAGCAGCACAACAGAAGGTGCGGCGTGAAACAGCTTGAAACAGAGAGTACTGTGCGACCTGAATACCGCCGGCCATAAAGAGCCTGTTGCAGGGCTCGTTAATACCGGCTCGACTTTGAATTCGGCGTTGAATTCTCGGCCCGTCAACTGTAGAGCGGACGCCGTGTGGCGTATTCAAATGCCCTCAATTAACCGGCTGCAAGTGCGTAAGCGGGGGCGATTGTAGTATTACTACAAGCGTTTTTCCAGACAGGACGATTAGTAACAAATAAAACCAATATGTAAAACAATTATTTGCCAGTTGGCGCGATTACCGAAATAAATTGTGGCCTTATCGTATAATTTTATTACATAATTGAGTCCAGAAAATCATTTCTGGTCACGAAAATTCCACGCCCGGCCCATTTCAGGTAACGGATACCGAACGTGTGTACCATCAAATAGTATCCCGCTGCATGCCGTTATCGGGGAGCTGTACCGGTGGCCAGCGGCTCGCCATCGGCTTCTCGAGCCGCTGCCGCTGGCAGGCGCAGTTCAAATCGCGCGCCCCCCAATGCCGTAGATGCACCTGCGGAAATAGACCCACTGTGCCAATCGACCACCTTGCGCACAATGGCAAGCCCGAGCCCGTAGCCGGGCAGCTCCTGAACCCCGCTTTCCCGCGCATAGGGTAGAAAAAGGTCTTCGAAATCGATGCCCGCGAGACCCGGTCCATCATCTTCAATCACAAATACCGCGTCGCCGTCTTCCAGGTACAGCCGGATGTGCACCACACTGGCGGAATATTTGACCCCGTTATCGATCAGGTTATTGAATACGCGAACCAGCGAGCGACGGTCGGCTTCCGCCACTACCAGGCTGGCGACATCCAGTTGCGCGCGGCGGCCGCTGATATGGGCCACCTGCTGAAAACGCGGAGATATCAGGTCAAGCAGGTTTACCGGCCCGAAGTCGAGCAGCGGCCGCTCGTGCTCCTGGCGAGCGAAGGTCAGATACTCATCGACCAGTGCGTCCAGCTCATCCAGATCTTCCTGGATTTCCCGCTTCAGATCTGCGTCACTTTCGTGAGGGAGAGAGGCCACCAAAAATCTAAGGCGGGTTATCGGTGTTCGCAACTCGTGAGACAAGGTTGCGGAAAGCTCCTGCTGAAGGGCAACCGCGCGCGCAAGACGCTGACTCATCCACACCATGGCATCCGATACCGGAGTAAAAAAGCTACTGTGGGAAAAATGAAAGTGCGCGGGGTTTCTGTCTCTGGCAAATCGCGCCGCCGCATCCTTGAGCTTCTGTAGATCGCGAATCAACGGCCACAGGCAAACCACGATGGCCACCCCGAGAAGCAGATAAAAAAACCGCGTATACCACCGATGTATCCCGACCAACTCATCCTCAAAAGGACCGAACTGGGCCATATGATCTCCGGCCTGTAAATACAACAGCTGGCTTCCGGCTTCATTTTCAGCGCGCACCAGTCCGCCGCGATTGAGAAGATCGACCTCGGAGGCGGGCAATAGCAACTGATCTTTCGACAGAATACTGAAGTGCCCACGGTGATTCGCTGCGGTTGGTGTACAGGTATTTTTTTCGCAATGTGCGTCGAGTAATTGCCGCAGTGAAATTTCCACCGGCTCCTGAGCGGTTGTCTTCTGCTGCTGACCGAGATACACCTGATCCGCAGTCCACACGGCCGCAGACAAACCCAGCAAAACCAACAGCAGGTAACGCAGGTAATACCGATTCACAGCCGCTCCGCCAGCATATAGCCTTTCCCCCACACGGTCCTTACAGTCAGAAGCAGTGAGGCGTGCCGCTCCATTTTCTTACGCAACCGGCTGATACGACCATCAATGGTTCTATCCAGGCCATCGTAGCGACGCCCGAGTGAATTGATAAACAGGAATTCGCGACTCAACGGCTGCTGCGGATTACTTACCAGTAACCAGAGCAGATCGAACTCACCCGGAGACAGTACAATCAGCTCATCATTGACCCACGCCTTGCGTCCACTCCGGTCAATGCGCAGATTGTCTATCTGAATCGCCGATTTTTGCTGGTTGGGTGGAAAGTTTCGACGCAGGCAGGCGTGAATTCTGGCGAGAAGGATATCCGGGTGAACCGGCTTGACGATAAAGTCGTCCGCGCCGGCATCAAAGGCTTTCAATTGGATCGGTACATCACAGGAAGCAGTCAGAAAAAGGCAGGGACCGTTAAATTCCCTTCGCACCTCTTCAATAATCTCAAAGCCATCGCGGCCGGGCAACATGATGTCGCATAACACAAGGTCGATGACTTCATTGCGGAGCAATTGGGAAACGCCAATACCGTCGGCAAGGTGACGTACGACAAACTGTTGTTTTTCAAGAAATTGTACAACCGACCGTGCTAATCGCTGATCGTCTTCGATCAACAGAATGCGTTTGCCATTCATCAGAGAAAGCTCCAGAGGTGCCGACGCCTGACGCGGACGTGATGCCCAACGGCCAGTACTTTTACCGAAGCTGTCGCCAACGAGGTAGTAGTAGACATGGGTCCTCGATCCACGGAAATATCAAAGCGGGTCGTTTTTTCCAAGGTAAGTTCCAGCGCGACCTGGCCTGAAACCGCCGAATTGGAACAAAAGAGCGGGTCACCATTACCCGCACGGAAAATGCAGACTTCTCCAGATTCTGGAAGCGCCCAGGAAAACACAAATTTCGCGCGGCACAACTCACCCTGCTTTACGATGCAACTACGCGGTGACACAGAAAAACCTTCGACCTGTTTTGCTGCGTTCCCATCTGGCACTGCCGCAGCAGATTTTGAACCGATCACCAGTAAAACGCCTGCTAATACGCTGTGACCTGTCATACGCGGATTACTTCCAGCTATATTGCACGCCGGCAAAAAATGCTTTGGGGCTCGCATCAGTCACATAGGGGCTATTGGCAATCGCATCATCCATCCAGTCGATCCGACCCGCCAGTACCATATCCAGATTGCTGGAAAGCGGATACTTGGCTTCCAGGGTCGCATGGGTATTGAGCGCCGCATCAGGCTGATACAGCGGAAAGCTGGACGTTCCCGGCCCGGGTATTTCCACACCATAGTAATAATCCACCAGCTTACGGCTCTGATAGGTTGCCCCCAGCTCAACCCCCAGTAGCAACGAACCAAGAGCAAACTGCTTGCTCAGACTCAGAGGAATCTCGTCTCCACCGTGTACGTCGGTCACATCCCGGTAGGCGCCGAGACCAATGGTCACCGGCCCCAACCATTGTGCGGCGAAACCACCGAGATAGGAGAGATGACGCTTGGGAGGTTCCAGCTTCATCGCGGGTTCGTCGGCCCCCATCAGCCTCCCCGCCAGTACAAAGCCCCGACTGAGTTCACTACCACTGCGCGGGAAATAAAAGCCATCGGTATTCAGGCGCCCGGCGATGTCGAAGGCAAAGCTGGGGGTTTCGTACAGGCTGTAGCCTACGGCAGTATCTTCCAGGTAAAACCGCTTTCCGTAATAACGCACCCTCGGCATGGCGACAACCTCAAGGTCTTGCCCATCGCCCAGCGGGCTCTGTAACACCCCGCGCCCCACTGCCAGTGCCAGTTGCCAGCTACCTGTCTCCGTATATTCGGAATACTGGGCGGCGGTTTCCGCCGCTTCAGCGATCGGAATCATCTGAAAGGCCGCTGCGCTTCCCAGGCACAGAATGGCCGTGACCAACTTATGGAAATAAGTTTCCTGCTCACCCATGGCGCAGGTCCTGTTTAAATCCACCGCTGCTCACAATCACTTCGACCTTTTATAAATCACTGACCCGATATTCTCTGCAATCTATCGAAGCGCTCGCGGTGGCGAAAGACCCTTTCGGGTGATTTGTACAAATTTGTACAAATCCCAAAGCGCCGTACTACGGGGGTGTTGGCCAGTCTTTCCACAAATTTGCACAGTTTCTCCTACCCACCTTTGATATATGAAAAGGGCTATTGCGGTATTTCGCCGCAGTCATACCAATAATTGTTCCTTCCGAGGGAGAAGAAACTTGAAAATAAAAACCCTAGCAACGGTGATCGCCTCCGCGCTGTGTACCAGCAGTGTGACGGCATCCGTGACCAATCACCCCGGACCGGGTCTGCATCAGATCAAAGCCCCACAGATCGCCAAAGTTGTGCAGTCAACGGCGGCATCCCAACAACAAACCAGTGGCCAGACGATTCAGAATCGCCGCCCCGGCGGTCTCAATCAGCAAATTCGCCCGGCCTCCGCCGCGGACAAGTTTGCCCACGAACCGGAGCGCAGTGGCGAAGATGTTTACATTGTTCGCCTGCACGACCTGCCAGTGACTACCTACGATGGACGGGTCAAAGGATTTGAAGCCACGGCATTAAGCGCGCTGCGCAACGAGGTCGCCAGTGGCACCCTGGCAGCACCACATGGCACCCGCGGCCTCAAGGCGATTCAGCGAAACCGGGCCGACAGCTACAAAAACTATCTGATGCAAAAGCATCAAACGGTCGTGCAACAGGCTCGCGCCTTCGGCGTATCACGCGCGCCGCGCCTGCAATTTACCGATGCCATCAACGGCTTCACCATGGAGATGACCCAGGCGCAGGCAAAGCAGCTCGCCGAGCTGCCCCAGGTCGCCTTCGTCCAGCGCTCCGACACAATGCAATTACATACAGATCGCGGCCCGGAATTTATTGGTGCCGATAAAATCTGGAACGGAAATACCGAAACAGGCAGCCTGGACCTGAAGGGTGAAGGCATGATCGTGGGTATTCTGGATACCGGTATCAACACCGATCACGAATCTTTCGCCGATGTGGGCGATGATGGCTACGACCACACCAACCCCTGGGGCGAAGGCAATTACGTGGGCGACTGTGCGACCGGCGCCTCCACCTGTAACGACAAGCTGATCGGTGTGTGGAGCTGGCCAATGATCACCGACACCTACAAAGGTGTACGCCCGGCCAGCGGTGAAGACTACAACGGACACGGGAGTCACACCGCCAGTACCGCGGCCGGTAACGTCGTTCACAATGTACCTCTGCTCGGTGGATCACTGGGTGACGGCGACGGGATTCCTACCGGGTTCGAATTCGAGCAGGCCGCAGGTGTAGCGCCCCACGCCAACATTATTTCTTATCAGGTGTGTTACCCGGATGAGCGGGGCTGTCCTTCTGAGGTGATGCTGAAAGCCGTCGACCAGGCCATTGCCGATGGTGTCGACGTGATCAACTTCTCCATCGGCGGCGGCGATCGTTACCCCTGGGACGACGCCATGGCCCTCGCCTTTTTGTCGGCGCGCGAAGCGGGCATTTCCGTCGCAGCATCCGCTGGCAACGCCGGTCCCGGCTTTTACACGCTCTCGCACACCGCACCCTGGTACACGGTGGTGGCGGCCACTACCTCTGACCGCGTAATGGACACAGTGGGCAATGGGATTGAGCTGAGCGGTGGTGCCACGGCTGCACCCAGCTTTTACGTTAACCACGCTGACGAGTGGGACGATATCGCCGGTATCTCGGCTTCCGGCATTGTCGGCACACCAGTGAGTGCGGCTGACTACGGCGATGAGCTGTGCGCGAGCGAATTTGCTGCCGGCACTTTCGAGCCACACCATATCGTCATCTGTAAACGCGGCGTAAATGCCCGTGTCGCAAAGGCGTATAACGTGCAGTCCGGCGGTGCTGGCGGGTTCATTCTGTACAACGCCGGTGACGAGGCCGACTCCAAGCTGGTTGACGACATTTTCCCGATTCCCGGCCTGCACATTGGCAGTTACCGCGGCTCGCAATTGCTGGACTGGATTCAGGACGGAGGCACGGACCACAGTATTTCTATTACTGCTGCCGAGATCAGCCGCACCATTGATGCGGATAAAGGTGACCTGCTGGCGGACTTCTCGTCACGAGGACCCGCGCAGCACTTTATCGGCAGCCTGGCGCCACACATCAGCGCCCCGGGTGTCGACATTCTCGCAGCCTATGCCGATGAGCATCCCTTCCACCCGGATTCCGCGGCATCCCAGGACTGGACCATGATCAGCGGTACCTCCATGGCCAGCCCCCATGTGGCCGGTGCCATGACTCTGGTAAAGCAGGCACACCCGGACTGGACCGCTGCAGAAATCCAGTCCGCCCTGTTGATGACCTCCGCGCAAACCGTGCGTGAAAAATCCAATACCTGGAGCGATGACACACGCCCGGCACACACCTATCGCGCGGGCTCAGGCCGCGTGGACGTGGCCGCCGCAGTAGACGCCGGTCTGGTGATGGATGAAACCGCCGCGAACTTCGAATACGCCAACCCGAACAACGGTGGCGACGTAAAACAGCTGAACCTGCCGCAACTGGTGAACAACCACTGCCGCCGCACCTGCTCCTGGATGCGTACCGTGCGTGCCACGCGCAGCGGTCAGTGGACGGTGACCAACGGCGACTGGACATACGACGTATGGAATACCGGTCAGGGGGAAACACCGATTAACGGCGCCAAGATCGAAGCCTTCCCGAACAGCTTCAGCCTGGACGCCGGCGAAACCCAGACCATCGTTTTCACTGCGGATCTCACCGACGTGCAGTTCGAACACAATTCCATGCTCGGCGGCGTCAAAGATCTGCCACAACTGGAACTGTGGAGCGAGGTACGTATCACCGCAGAAGATGAAACCATCCCGGATTCGCACTGGCCCGTTTCCATCAACTTTGACCGCGGCGGACTTCCAAGTACGGTCAACGTGGATGTGCACCGTGACAACGGTAGCTACCACCTGAAGGACCTGCCGTTACCGGCGATGAACAGTGTTCAGTATCGTTCGTACGGCCCGGTCAAGGCGAGCGTGGAAGAGGTCACGCTGAATCAGGATATCGACCATATCCCGGTGCGCTATGACAACGACTACGAGCCCGGTCATGCCCGCGTCACACTGATGACGGTGCCGGAAAATACCGCCCGCTTCGTGGTTGAAGTTCTGGAAAATCTGCAGAGCCCCGGCTGGAGTGATTTTTACGGTCCGATGCACGGCTGGATGACCGTCTACATCGGTCGCGATAGCGACGGCAATGGCGAAGCGGATTTCGAGAATGAGCTGCTGTGTGCATCCACCACGGAAATCGAGCTGAACTACTGCAGCATCACCAACCCCGATGCGGGCAGCTACTGGGTGGTTGTCGACAACCATCGTATCAATGTCACCGATCACACCGTCATTGATGGCGTGGAGCTGAAAGATACCTACAAGGTGGCCACCGCTCTGGTACCGGCCATCGCTGGCGGCTTTCAGGTTGAAGGACCGGCAACCACCGATGGAAAAAGAGTCGGTGTCGATCTGAACTGGAACCTCAGCGACTTCGAAGTGGGCGATGTTGCCTACGCTGGATTCGATATTGGTACCGGCAATGCACCGGGTAGCGTCGGTTTTATACCGGTCAAACTGACGCGCGGCGTCGATGATATCAGCCTCACCACCAGCCAGACCCAGGCCAAGGGTGGCGATATTGTTGATGTGACAGTACACATGGTGGAAAACAACTCGGGCATTGACCGCCAGATCGATCTGCTGGGTCAACTACCTGAAGGACTTACCCTGGTGGAAGGCTCCGTCAGTGTGAACAACCCCAGAATGCGCGACCACCTGCAGGTACTTGGAGATGTCATCCAGGTCAGCGGCATTCAGGAGAATTCCGAGCACTGGAAACGGGACTACAAAATCACCAGTAGCGAAACCGACCAGATGTGTCGCACGCCGATCTACACCGCGGGCAGCACCGCCAGTGAAGGTGGCTTTGTCGGCCTGTACGAGCGGTTCGGATTGCTGCCGGATATTGGAGGCTCTGCCGCCGATTGGCTCAACCCGGAATTCAAGATCCCACTCAGTCGCTTCTGGGGTCCTGATGCGAGCATGAGCCTGTTCCACAATGACGCGTTTAAAACCTACCCGGATCTGGTGGTATCGCCCCAGGGCTACGCAACCGTCGAACAGAAATGGGATCCGTCACAGCATATCGTGCACCACGAGTTCCCTTACTACTCCGATCCTTACGCACCGTTTATCGGCGTGCTCTGGAAAGGGGTATTCAATACCGGCGGTTGGTTCAGTGCCAATGTGGATGCACTCGGTACACCACTTAACCTGGATTTCGATTCGGCGGTGACCTCCGGCATGGTGGTTGGTTACGCCTATGACCCCGCCAACAATATCGACGATATTATTGTCGAGTGGCACAACGCGCGTACCCAGAACGTAGAGGTTTCCTGGTCCGGCGGCTCGGTGATGAGTGAAAAGTCCGACCGCTACAGCTTCAACCTCATCGTGCACAAAGGCTATCGCTTTGGCGAGGGTGAATATGAATTCACCATGGCCTATGGCGATCTCGATTTTGCCGGCGAAAGTGGCGCGGGCTCGGTAGGTATCCACGGCCACTACGGACCACAGGATATTTTCGGCTACCCGTATTACTACGATCAGGAAGTCGGAAAGAGTTTTGCCTTCGACAACCTGGACCGTAAGCTCAAACGTGATCTGGTGGTCTGCTATGACTACGTAGGCCCGGAATCCACCCAATTCGCCCTGAACTTCCAGGTACGTGTGGCGGAAACCGCAGCAGGTCAGGACCTGGAACTGTCTTTCGTCAGTGACATCGATGGCATGGCGCAGGAAGCAGTGGCTCAGATCATCGTCGTTCCCGGCAATCTGCTGCTCACGGAAATTGGTGACCAAACCACCGCGGAAAACACCGCGCTGGAGCTGGAAGTGGTCTACCTGGATAAAGACGCAGCGCCCAACCTCATCTCGGTGAGCGGCAAGAATTTCACTGCGGAAGTATCCGGCCACACCTCCAATTCCACAGTCACCATCACCCCGGACACCAACTGGCACGGCGAAACGGAGGTCACCATAACCGTTGCCGACGAGCAGGTGCCCTCCGATACGGCCAGCACTAGTTTTATGCTGACAGTCGCCTCGGACGGTGAAGAGCCGGGTTGTGCCGATATGGCGGCCAACAACTACGATGAAGACGCTACCGTGGATGACGGCACTTGTGTCTACCCGGAGATTCAGCCAGAACCGGAAAAGAAGAAAAAGAGAAAAGGTGGCTCTACCGGCACCCTTCTGCTGGGCCTGTTGATCGCACTGGGCCTCGCGCGTCGTTGGCGCCGGGTTTCGGCAGCTATCTGACACCCCGGTGTAGCCATTTGCCAACAATAAGACGAAGCTGATTTTCGTCATTCGGAGCCCTGGCCAATCGGTCGGGGCTTTTTTATACGGCAATGAATTCACTGTCTAGACTTTCAATTGCGAACAGTGACGGCCCGGCGCCATAACCCTCCCGGCAAGTCTTCACCAAACCTCTCAACGGCATCAGTCAATGTACGACCGAGGAGTCCCCATGAGACGATCGATGACCTGGCGCACGCTTATCAGCGCCATAATGACGCTCTCTGTCAGTTTTTCTACAGCCAACGTGTCCGCACAGTCGACGCTGAGCGCAGACGAGGCGAAACAAATCGCCATCGACGCCTATATTTTTGGTTACTCGCTAATGTCGGTGGAAATGACCCGCAAGGTCATGACCAATGTGGCAAAGCCGACCTCTAAACACGCCCCCATGGGCCAGTTCGCCAATTTGCGGGAATACCCGACAGCGAAATTTCGCGACGTCACTGCGCCCAATGCCGACACCCTTTATTCCAACGCATTTGTAGATCTCGCCAAAGAGCCCTGGGTCGTCAGCTGGCCGGATATGAGCGACCGCTACTACGTGTGGGAATTTTATGACGCCTGGGTTCCGGTGATCATGAGCCCCGGTTCGCGTACCACCGGCCAGAAAGCCCAGACCTATGCGATTACCGGCCCGGGCTGGAGCGGCAAGCTGCCAGATGGTGTGAAGGAACTGAAATCCCCCACCGACACCGTATGGATTCTCGCGCGGACCTATTCCACCGGTACCCCCGAGGACTACAAAGAGGTCTGGGCGCTGCAGGACCAGTACAAGCTGTACCCGCTCAGTTACTGGGGCAAGGAGTACACTCCGCCGGTAGGCAAAGTGGATCCCAAAGTCGATATGAAAACTGCGGTGCGCAATCAGGTCAACGCCCTCGATGCCCAACAGTATTTTGGCTGGATGGCGTCACTGATGAAAAACAACCCACCGATTGCAGAAGATGCGCCAATGGTGGCGAAGATGAAAAAAATCGGACTGGAACCAGGCAAACCATTTGACCTGAGCAAAATGAACCCTGCAATTGCCGATGCCATCAAGCAGGCGCCGAAAGCCGCCTGGGAACAGATCGTTGCCTACACCAAAGATTCGGGCAAAATCAATAATGGTTGGCTGATCAACATGAAAGTCGGCCATTACGGCACCGACTATATGGCCCGCGCCTGGCTGTCTGCTTTTGGCATCCCCGCCAATCCACCGAAAGATGCCGTTTATCCGGTGGGCCAGACCGACGCCGATGGCGACCCGCTGGATACCTCAAAGCACAATTACGTCACTCACTTCAAGTCAGAAAAAGACCTGCCACCGGCCAATGGCTTCTGGTCACTGACCATGTATGACGAAGGTTACTTCTTTATCGAAAACCCGCTCAATCGATACACCCTCAGTGAGCGGAACAACCTGAAGAAGAATGACGATGGCTCCATCAGTCTGTACCTGCAAAAAGAAAATCCCGGCCCGGAAAAAGAATCCAACTGGTTGCCCGCACCAGACGCGAAGTTTATTCCAATGTTCCGCCTGTATTGGCCGAAGGAAAACCCGCCTTCGGTTCTCGATGGCAGCTGGTGGCCACCGGTGATCGAGAAAAACGGCGCTCCCTAGACACGCGCATAGGGTTATTTCGTCTCAGCCCCGGCTCTGCCGGGGCTTTTTTCACTAGCTACCCTATGCCAATCTGGCGCTGCAAGACGTTTCTGTTCACTAAGGTGTGAATACGTTGATAATCCGGCGCCGGCGCGTAAGAAAAAGTACACTCTGCTTCCAATACTTATTTTCCGTTGGATATGAACTCCGATTATGCAGATCCTTTACGTCCAGACAGACTGAGGGGTAATCCCGATGAAAATAATGGCCAGAGCACTCTCGATATTTATCCTGTTCATCACTTTCGCGCTTACCCCCACTCACGCTGACGAAGGTGGCGTCAGCTTCTGGCTACCAGGGCAATATGGAAGTTTTGCCGCTATTGCACCGACCTCGGAGTGGTCACTGCCCATGCAAACCTATTACTACTCCGGCAGCGCCGAGTCGACACGCGCTCTCACTCGCGGAAACCTCCTTTCCTTCGGCCTGGATACGAATTTTGCCGCCCAATTCTTCGTACCTACCTATTCTCCTGACAAGCAGATTCTGGGCGCGCGCCCCGGGCTCTCCCTCACTCTACTCCCGGGTTACGCGGAAACCTCGGCAAAGGCAGCCACAGAACTTTTCCCCCAAAAACAGAGTGACTCGATAACGGGTTTCGGCGACCTATACCCTACCTTCCAATTGTTCTGGAATCACGATATGCACAACTGGATGGCATACATTACGGGCAATATTCCGGTTGGCTCATACAATCCCAACCGTCTTTCCAACCTGGGTATTGGCCACGGTGCTGTGGATATCGGAGGTGGCTACACCTATATGGATACGAAAAGCGGGTGGGAGCTTTCCGCCACCGCGGGGTTTACTTACAATTTAGAAAACTCTGACACGCAATACCAAAGTGGTATCGACTCCCATCTCGACCTTGGCTTGTCACGTTCACTCACCGAGCAGTTTTTTGTCGGTCTTGTCGGCTACGCCTATGTGCAGCTCACACCGGACAGTGGACAGCCTCCTGCGCTGGGGGATTTTAAAAGCCGGACCTCTGCGGTCGGACCTCAGCTCGGATATACCTTCAAGGCCGGAAGTCGGTCGATTTTTTTGAATTTGCGGGGATATGGCGAATTCTCTACAAAGCATCGCCCGGAAGGTGGTGACATTTTTATCACGATAAACATTCCGTTGAGCAGAAGCTAATGACAACAGCAACGCGTTGAGAGAAACGGTAGTTGATCATACACTCCTCGCATACGAGCAACTAGGGGAAGGCAGTGACTTCACTCAAATACACCCAGACGTTTCAACGTGCGTACCGCCTGTGTGCGCCGGGAAACACCAAGCTTTCCGTAGGCGGATTTCAGATGGGTTTTCACCGTATTAATGGAAACGCACAACTGATCTGAAATCTCTTTATTCGAAAGTCCCTCCACCAATAGCGCAAGTGTAGCCAGCTCTTTTTTGGTCAGTTCATTGACCGAAGTGGTCTCAGAAAGCTCGCTGGGACGCCCCGGAACACCTGTGGAGGGCGCACCCTCGAAAGGGGTGATGATCGTTTCGATCTGTCGTTGCCAGATCTGGTGACGCGCGTTATCCGGGGCTTGTCGCAAGTCCACTTTCAGGGAGTGCAGCGCGTCAATAATTTCCTCGCCTTCATCGCGAAAGAGCTGCACCGTACTGTGATCGGTATCCAGAGCGAGGGCATTTTCCAGTGACTGCTTCGCCAGCATGTCGCGTTTGGCCGCCAGGCGAATGCGGGCGAGTAGTAAATGCAGCTCCATGGCGCGAAACCGGTTCTCGCCGTTGAGAAACTCACGCAAAACCGGTTGCAGCTGAATCTCCGCGCCCTCGATATCGCCCTCTGCCAGGCGCAGGCGCGTATCTGCAACGCTTGACCAGTAATCCAGGCTATCCCTGGCATGCCCGGGAAGTCCGCTAAACGTGGCCCGCTCGCGCTGCCACTGATCAAATCGGCTTCGTGCCTGAGACTGTTCGCCCAGCGCCAGTAGAATGCGCACCCGCTCGTGAATCAGGCACGCCAGCAGCCGCTTCCAGCCTCGCGCTTGCGCCAGCTGCTCTGTCTCCCGCAGGTAGTCCAGCAAGGCCTCGTGTTTCTGCTGCCTGAAAAGCAGCTGAACACGTGCGCGGGTGACGGCAATAACCAGGTCTACCGTAGCGATGACACGCTGCGCATCCAGGCCACGCTGAAAGGAGCTCTCCGCCCGCTGCAGATCGCCGCGATAGTAATACAGCACCCCCAGCATGGATTCCATCAAAGCAATCAATTGCGAGCTGGGCAATACGAAGCGCAGTAAGTTACGCAACTGCACTTCCATCGCATCCACGCCCTGCTTGAGCCTGGCACCTACCAGGCAAACCAGAGCGTCAAGACAGCTCGCGTAGGCCTTGTTGTAGACCAGGTCGACCTCTGTCGGGATTGCCAGTAATTCTTGTGCCACCGTCTGTGCGCCCGCGAAATCCCGCCGGTGATAACACACAAACCCCTGTATCAGGCGAAAAGTAGGCCGTAGATATACCGGATCCTCGGGGGCCTGTGGCAGCCACTGCTCGGCCAATTGACCGGCTGTTTCCACCTGATCGTCGATGGTATAGAGGTTGGCCTCAATCAGGTGCACCTCTACTTGCTGCGCCAGCTCGAAGGTGGCGCTCCGCGCTTTCAATTCATCCAGCATACATCGCCCCGGACGTAACTGATTGCTCAACACCTGCAGCCAGGTCAATTGAACCAACACCTTCTGGCTTTCCCCCAGCAGCGTTTCTGGCAGACGGCGGATCAGGCCAAGCAATTGGGAAATATGCCCCTGCGCAATCTGGCTGACACCCTGCTCGTCGAGCAGATCCAGGGCTCGACCGTGGTCTCCTGCGCTGATGGCATGCTGGATCGCTTCGGGAATCAGCCCCTCGTCCTCAAACCAGGCGCTGGCCCTGCGATGTAACTCGACCCGCTCGTCGGCACCCGCAGATTCCAGCTGCCGCAACAGAAAATCGCGAAATAGCGGATGCAGTCGATACCAGTATCCGACGTCATCCAGGCTCTGTATCAGCAGCCGCGCATCGCGCAGAAGCGCCAGATCGACACTGTGTTGCCGGTCTCCGGTGACCGCTTCGCACAGGGGTGCACTGAAGCGCTCAAGAACAGATACACGGCGCAGAAAATACGCCAGCGATTGCGGCATCTGCGCCACGACCTCTTCGGCGAGAAAGTCGGCGACCGAACCATGGTTACCGGAAAAGGCGCGGGCAAAATGACCGCGATCCACAGAGCCCCGCATCGACAGAGCCGCCAGTTGCAACACCGCAGCCCAGCCACTGGTTCGGGACTGCAGCAACGCCACTTCGTCGTCGCTCACCTGTAGTTGATTGACCTCGCGCAAAAGCGCACCGGTCTCGTCACCATCAAATCCGAGCGCGCCACTGTCGATTTCTAACAGCTCTCCCGCTGCACGCAGGCGCGACAACCGGATCGGAGGTAGGCTGCGCGACCCGATAAACAGGCACAGGTTATCCGGCAAATGCTTTAGGAGGTATTGCACCAGTTCGTGCACACGGGGGTTTTCAATATGCTGGTAGTCATCCAGAAACAGCGTGTAGCGTCTGGTGGCATCCAGTGATCCGAGGAACCCGGTTACCAGCCGCCGAACGCCTGCGGGGGTATCGAGATTGCGGTGCGGTTCCGACAGGTTGCGGGTAAAAGATGGGTTCAGCTGGCGAAAAGCCGCTGCCAGATAGTAGAAGAACTGCTCCCCTTCGTTGTCATCCGAATCCAGTGTCAACCAGGCGGTGATCACTCCCAGGCCTTCCAGGTGGTGCAGACACTGGGCCATAAACGTCGACTTGCCATACCCGGCAGGCGCGGTAACCAGGCACAAAGGCGCTACCGGCCCCTTCCGGCTGCAGACACGCCGCAGCAGCCGATCCCGTTGCACGCTGCCCTCTGCCAGTCGCGGCGGAGCCATGCGCGTGGCAATCAGTGCCGGGGGACAGAAACTATTTCCAGGGCCCGAAACCATGCCGTACTCCGTTGGGCGCTGCGTCAGATATTGGCCTGCCGGTATTTAATCAGGAGGCGCGCCCCTTCACCAAAATCACAACAAACGGTGAAGAGCAGCGGAGAGAACTCCCTGGCCTGCATACCCTGTAGGACGTGTGTGCTCAATACCGACCCGTGGGCCGTTTCCATATTATGGACCCATCCAGCCCTGAGCCTCGCTGTCAAAGCCACTGCGATGGGATTCTCGCAAGGTAGTGCGACAAATCGAGGCTGTCATGGATACTGCGCAAAGCACGTGAAAGCCAACAGGAAGTTGGGCCCATTATCCGCAGTGGATCACTCACTGACATATGGCGCCAGTATCAGCGATAGGTCCTATCTCGCGTCAGCCTCAGTGACCAACTCACCATCGAGCGCGTTGAAGCAGTGTTGACGCAGTGAACATTCCGTAGAGCACCCTTCTTGGGGGTCGCAGCATCAAACCAGAATTATTTCCCCGCGAGCATATACCCCTTGCCCCATACCGTGCGCACGGTGAGTGACACATCGCTGCGCGCGTTGAGTTTTTTGCGCAGGCGGCTCACACGCCGGTCGATGGTGCGGTCCAGTCCGTCATAGGGGCGCCCGAGCGTGTGTGTGAACAGGTACTCACGGGACAAGGCCCGCTGCGGGTGCGCGGCGAGGGTCCACAACAATTCAAACTCACCGGAAGAAAAGGCCACCGGCGTATCTTTGATAAGGACACGTCGGTTTTTGCGGTCGATGGTCAGGTTTTTAACCCGGATGGCACTGGCGACTTTTTGCGGGGATGCCTCCGGAAGGTATCTGCGCAGAATAGCGCGGATTCTGGCCAGCAAGATCCGCCGGTCAACGGGCCTTACAATAAAGTCATCCACCCCCAGCTCGAAGGCGCGCAACTGCGTATGGAGGCTGTCGAAGTCGGACATGGCCAACAGGGGACCGGGGAAAACCTGCCGAATTGACCTGACTCGCTCGAAATCATCCGGCGTATTTGCGCTGCTCAGGACAACGTCAAACACCTGATGTTCAAGGGTGCGAACGATGTCCTCCCCGCGCTCATCGTGCCAGACGCTGTACCCCTTCTCCTGCAGGCAGTCAAAAATCCGCCGCGCAAGGCGCTGATTGCTTTCGACCAATAGAATCCGATGAGCGCGCATATCCAATAACCCGAAACCTACAGGCTCAATGCCCACCGCCCCGGATTCTATCCAAACGGTTTATCGACCATTTTTCATTTCACGTCACGAACTATTCATTTCGCGACACATACAGTCTTGATGGCTACATACGCGCAAAGCGGGACAATTTAGGACAGATGGCACCTTCAGACCGTGATACTCATGTTGGCCCCTCCGTGTATCCCAATCGGGTCCATGGAGCCAATAACGATAAACAACCATTCATCGGGAGTACCACGTTGAAAGTTAAAACTCTTGCAACGGTCATCGCCTCCGCGATCTGCGCCAGCAGTGTGGCGGCGGCGGTCAGTAGCCACGCGCCCCCCGGCATGCAGCAAATTCGAGCCGAACAGCTCACGGAATTCACCCAGCCCTCCAACCGCACCTCTACCCCGCAACAGCAACAAAACCAACTGTTGCCACAGCAGCGCCGACCCGGCGGTGTGAATCAGCAGATCCGCCCGGCTTCCGGGGAAGACAAGTTCGCCCATGAACCGCCCCGCAGCGGCGAGGATGTCTATATCATCCGGCTGCAGGATCTCCCAGTAGCAACGTATGACGGCCGCGTCACAGGCTATGCCGCTACCGCCAGAAGCGCACTGCGTGCGGAAGCAGAACAGGGCCTGCTGGCACTGCCACGAGGGCCTCGTGGACTGCAGAGCGTTCAGCAGAGCCGCGCCGCCAGCTACAAAAACTATCTGATGGGCAAGCAGCAGGCCGTGGTACAGGAAGCGCGCGCACTGGGAATAAAACACTCCCCGCGCCTGCAGTTCACCGACGCCATCAATGGCTTCACCATGAAGATGACCCAGGCTCAGGCACAAGAGGTGGCCAAGCTGCCACAGGTGGCCTTTGTACAGCGTTCTGATGTACTGCAATTGCACACAGACCGCGGCCCGGAGTTTATCGGCGCAGACAACATCTGGAATGGCACCACCGCAACAAGCAGCCTGGCGCAGAAAGGCGAAGGCATGATCGTGGGTATCCTGGATACCGGTATCAACACCGACCACGTTTCTTTCGCCGACATTGGCGACGACGGTTACGATCACACCAACCCCTGGGGTGCAGGCAACTACGTGGGCGATTGTGCAACCGGTGCCGCCGCCTGTAACGACAAGCTGATCGGCGTGTGGAGCTGGCCGTTTATCACCGATACCTACGCGGGTGTGCGCCCTGCCAGTGGTGAAGACTACAACGGTCATGGCAGCCACACCGCCAGTACCGCAGCGGGTAACGTGGTGCACAATGTGCCCTACCTGGGTGGCACGCCGGGTGAAGGGGACGGTATCCCCACCGGCTTTGAATTCGAACAGGCGGCCGGTGTCGCCCCCCACGCAAATATTATTTCCTACCAGGTCTGCTTCCCGGATCAGCGCGGCTGTCCCAGTGAGGTAATGCTCAAGGCTATCGACCAGGCCATTGAAGACGGAGTGGACGTCATCAACTTCTCCATCGGTGGCGGTGACCGCTTCCCATGGGAAGACGCCACGGCCATGGCCTTCCTGTCTGCGCGCGAAGCGGGTATTTCCGTGGCGGCTTCCGCCGGCAACGCGGGTAAGGGTTTTTATACGCTGTCGCACACCGCACCCTGGTACACCGTGGTGGCCGCCAGTACCACTGACCGCGTAATGGACGTTACCGCCAATAGTATCGAGATGAGTGGCGGCGCCACTACACCGCCGTCGTTCTGGGTCAATGAGAGCGATCCGTCCAGCGACGACATCGCCGGTTTCTCTCAGGACAGCGTCACCGGCACACCGGTACTCGCTGCGGATTTCGGCGATGAAATGTGCCTGAGCGAGTTTGCCGCCGATACCTTTACCAGCGATCAGATCGTGATCTGCAAGCGCGGCCAGAATGCCCGCGTGGACAAGGCGTTCAATGTACAGGCCGGCGGCGCCGGCGGCTTCATCCTGTACAACGATTCGTACGCCGGAATGACATTTGAAGAGACCCAAGTCTACGACGATATCTACCCGCTGCCAGGCTTGCATATCAAAAACTACCCGGGCACCAAGTTGGTGAACTGGGTAAACGATGGTGGCAGCGACCACAGCGTTACTATTACTGGTGGCAGTATTTCCCGCACTCTGAATGAAAGCGCCGGCGACATGCTCGCAGACTTCTCCTCCCGCGGCCCGGCTACCCACTTCACCGGCAGCCTGGCACCGCATATCAGCGCGCCGGGTGTAAATATTCTCGCCGCCTACGCTGACGAGCAACCGTTTACCGGTGGCCTCTCCAAAGACTGGACCATGATCAGTGGTACCTCCATGGCCAGCCCCCATGTTGCCGGTGCCATGGCCCTGGTACGCCAGGCACATCCGGACTGGACAGCCGCCGAAGTCCAGTCGGCGCTGCTGATGACCGCCGCACAGACGGTGCGCGAACCCATCGATGCATATAACGACCCTCGTCCGGCGCACACCTACCGCGCCGGTAGCGGTCGTATAGACGTGGCCGCCGCCGTCGACGCCGGACTCGTAATGAACGAAACCGCAACCAACTTCGAAGTTGCCAACCCCAAAAATGGCGGCGATGTGAAGCAGTTGAACCTTCCACAACTGGTTGATAACAACTGCCGTCGCAACTGTTCCTGGATCCGCACCGTGCGCGCCACCCGCGACGGCAGCTGGACCGTGAGCAACGGCGACTGGACCTACGATGTGTGGAATTCCGGTGAGGGAGAAAGGCCTGTTCAGGGCGCAAAAATCGCCGCCTTCCCGTCGAGCTTCAGCTTAAAAGCGGGTGAGACCCAGACCATCGTATTCCGCGCTGATCTCACCGACGCACAGTGGGAATGGAACGGTGTGCTCGATGTCGAGGATCAGCCGGAAGTGGAGATGTGGAGTGAAGTGCGCCTCGAATCCACCGATAGCAGTATCCCCGATGCCCACTGGCCGGTTTCGATCAACTTCGACCGCGCTGGCCTGCCCAGCATGGTGAATGTTGAAGTTCATCGCGACAATGGCGGTTACCACGTGAAGGATCTGCCGCTGCCGGCGATGAACAGCATCGCCTACCGCGGCTATACCCCGGTAAAAGCCGAGGTCGAGGACGTTACCCTGCCCCAGGATAACAACCACTACCCCATTTACATGGATGGAGACCACGGGCCGGGCCACACCCGCGTGACCATGCTCGAGGTCCCGGAAAATACTGCACGCCTCGTCGTTGAAGTACTGGAAAACATCAGTGGACCCGGCTGGAACGAGGCCAAGCGACGCTACCTTGACGGGTGGGCCACCGTGTTCATCGGCCGCGATGCGGACGCTGATGGCGAAGTGGATATGGACACCGAACTACTGTGCGCCTCCTCTACCCAGATCGAGCTCAATTACTGCAGCATCACTAATCCGGACGCGGGCAGCTACTGGGTAATGGTCGAAAACGTCCGCATGAAGGCAGCAGACAACACGGAGTATGAAGGCTTCGAGCTGGTAGACACCTACAAGGTCGCCACTGCCATTGTGCCCGCCAATACGGGAGGCCTGCAGGTCGACGGGCCGGCCAGCACCGACGGCAGCAAAGCCGTAGGCGTGGATCTGAGCTGGGCTCTGAGTGACCTCAAGGAAGGTGACGTTGCCTACTCCGGCTTCGATATCGGCACCGCCAATGCACCGGGTAATGTCGGCTTTGTGCCGGTCAAACTTACCCGCGGCAAAGACGATGTCAGTATCGCCACCAGTCAGACTCAGGCCATCGGTGGCGATATTGTCGATGTCTCCGTGCACGTACTGGAAAATAATTCCGGTATCGACCGGGAAATTGATCTGATCGGCCAACTGCCGGAAGGCCTGACCCTGGTGGAAGGCTCGGTGCAGATCAACAATCCGCGCATGCGCGACAACCTCACCGTAGATGGCAACCTCATCCGCGTAAACGGAGTGCAGGAAAACTCCGGCGACTGGAAACCCGACTACCAAATCACCACCAGTGAAACCGACCAGATGTGCCGTACACCCAATTACGGCGGCACCAGCAACGGTGGCTTTATTGGCCTGTTCCAGAACTACGGTTTCATTCCAGAGCTCGGCGGTAATGCCACCGACTTTGTGAATCCGGAATTCCAGATTCAACTAAGCCGCTTCTGGGGTGAGAACGCGAGCATCAACCTGTTTAACAACAAGGAATACCGCTCCTATCCCTCGCTGGTGCTATCGCCCCAGGGCTACGTCGCGCTGGAAGCCCAGTACGATAGTGCTGCGCATATTGCGCATTGGGAATTCCCCTACTACTCCGCACCGTATACGCCGTTTATCGGCGCATTCTGGAGAGGTACGGTAAATTCTCAGAGCTGGTTCGGTGCTAACGTCGATGCACTTGGCACCCCTCTGAACCAGACGCAAAACAAGACCGAAGGTTCCGGTATCGCACTGGCCTGGGCCCAGGACCCGGAAAATAATATTGACGATATTATTATCGAATGGGTAAACGCCCGCACCCAGAACCTCGATGTCGGCTGGTCTGGCGGCACCCTGAACAGCGAAAAGGCGGACCGTTACAATTTCAACCTGATCGTGCACAAAGGCTATCGCTATGGTGAGGGTGAATATGAATTCACCATGGCCTACGGCGATATGGATTTTGCCGGCGAGCCGGGTAGTGGTTCTATAGGTCTTCACGGTCACTACGGCCCGCTGGATGTACAGGGTTACCCGTTCTATTTCGGGCAGGAGGTCGGCAAGAGCTTCGCCTTCAACGACCTGGACACCAAACTGAAGAAAGATCTCGTGGTCTGCTACGATTACGTGGGCCCGGAATCCACCCAATTTGATCTCAGCTTCCAGGTGCGCGTGGCGGAGACCGCTGCCGGACAGGATCTGGACCTGGCCTTCGTCAGTGATATCGACGGCATGGCCCAGGAAGTGAAATCCCAGATCATTGTGGTGCCGGGCAACCTGACCCTGGTGGAGATCGCCGACCAGACCACTGCGGAAAATACCCCGGTGGAAGTTGAAGTGATCTATATCGATAAGGACCAGGCGCCAAACCTGATTTCCGTAAGCGGCGAACATATTTCCGCGACGGTTTCCGGTCACGCTTCCGGCTCCTTCATTACCATCACTCCGGAGGCCAACTGGTATGGTGAGACCGAAGTGACGGTAACAGTTGCCGACGAGCAGGTCCCGGCCGACAAGTCGAGCCAGTCGTTTATGATGTCGGTGGAGTCAGACGGCGAGGAACCGGGCTGTACCGATCTCAACGCCGACAACTATGATGAAAACGCCAATGTCGACGACGGCAGCTGTATCTATCCTGAGCCGGCGCCTCAGCCGGAACCAGAACCCAAGCCAGAAGAACCCAAGAAGAAACGGAAAGGCGGTTCCGCCGGTACTTTCCTGCTTGGTTTGCTGGCCCTGCTCGGGCTGGCTCGCCGCTTCCGCGCCACGCGCTAATCCCGTGGATCTAGCATCGATCAGATAGTGCTGAACACTTTTTCCGTTCAGCCCAATCGAGCCCCGGCCCCTGGTCGGAATACTGTTCATTTACCGTAGCTAAGGGCGAAGGTGCCGATACCGGGTTCGGTCTTGTGAGACCTTCACCGCCAGGGATGGCGGTGCAGAGCCCCCAGGGACGGGTTTACGGCGTGTCTCACAAGGCCGCACCCGGTAGCGGCGCCGCCACAAAATTACATAAGTGAACGGCATTGCGGCCCCTAACCGGGGCTTTTTTGTATAACGGCGGCACCACAAGTTTGAGCGATATATATGTGTGGCTATAAATATACGCTCGACACCTGATCTGGCTCCACATATTCCGCGTGGACCAGATAGCGCAGCGGCCCACCAGCGCGCATCGCGTTAAACGGATAACAGGTCACCAGCAGCAGGTCCGGCGCGGCAACGATAGGCAAGCGTTCTTTTTCGCTATCAACCACTTTTGCCCCATTGACCCGAAAGCTGTGCCAGCGTCCGGTTTGATCCTGAAGCTGGATCACATGGCCCGGCTGCAACTTGTCGAGATTTTTGAAGTGGGTATCCCGATGCGCCGCAATCACGGTCGTGCGCGGTGTCGAAAACTGCCCGGGTTCGCCCGCACCATCCAGTATACCGGGGCCAAACGCCAGCGCCTGTCCACTGGTACCGCGCAATACCACCAGCGGCTTCTCCTCACCCATTTTTAATTGTGCCACCGGCCAGGTATCCGCCCAGGGCCAGGGTTTTTGCACTTCCCCACTGGCCAACTGACGCTGCCACGCATCGCTGATCAGGTACTGAGCCAGCTCCGCCTTCGCCAGAATCCAGCCACTGTTCCCCAGCTGCCAGATACCGGCGCCCATCAATAGCACCGGCAACCAGTGTCGCAAAATTCGCAGCACCAACATCTCAAGCCTCCGCATAATCACGCTGAACACTGCGCAGCGGCGCTTCGCGGTATTTCAAAGCAGTAACCGTCAGGCGTCGCGCCAGAAACTGATCGAGGCGAGTCCGGCAGCAACGCACATCCGGTATGCACCGACGCAGTATGCGGCGAGCAGCGCGCACCACTTGTGCGCGAACACGCAGCGCACCGCCCAGCCCCAGTAGCAGCAATGCCATCACCAACTGACCGTAAACGCCGGTCGCCGTTGAGGGATAGGTCATACGCTGCAGCACCTGTCCCTGCGCTACGGCGTTAGGCACACCGTGAGACTTCAAGCGCTCTGAAGCCGGACGCACGGGCGTTTCCTCCACCGCCACAAAGCTGGTGTAAGGGCTGGCCAGTTGATAGGCCAGCGCGAGGCCGATAATTTCCTGTCTGATCGGGTCTTCGGCTTTTTCGCCCTCACTGGTTAACGACGTCAGCGGGCCGCGCTGTTGCTGCTCATCACGCAGCGCGCCAATTTTCGAGCGCGCCCACAGGCTGCCAATTTCACGCCCGCCGCTATCGACCGCCAATTGGCCCAGAGAAATGGTGCGGGAAAATCGCTTGCCTGCCAGGCGGCCGCTAACCACGACTTCACCACTGGAAGGTTTACCCAGTTGCTGCCCTTCGACGCGCGCCACCAGCCGTACCGGTTCGCCGCGATACAGGTCCGGCAGCTGCTTTGGATAGGTTTCTACCTTGATGCCCTGCGGCCATTCCACCTGGAGATCGGTGACCAATGGATTTTCCAGCTTTTCAAACAGCTGGCCCATTTTGGTCTGCACTTCACCGAGATCGCCAATCTGCACAAAACTGCCGCGGCCAAACTCCGCAGCCTTGGTCATAAAGAAACTGTTGGGCGCGGAACCTATGCCTACGGTAAACAGGCGCACCTGACCAAGTCGCTGGCGCACAATTTCAAACAGCGCGCGCTCATTGCCTACAGCGCCATCGGTAATAAAAATGACCTGCCGCACCAGCTCGCCGGTCTGTTCGTCCAGCTGCTGGGAAAGTGCTTCCTTCAATGCCGGGGCCATTTCCGTACCGCCGGTAGCCTCCAGGGATTCCACCCAGTCCCGCGCTCGCTGAATATTGTCCGGCGTTGCGCTGACCGGGCGCGGATAAAAAGAGCGGTGGTGACTGTTGAATTCAATCACATTAAAGCGATCCGCAGCGTCAAGCCGAGACAGTGCCAACAACAGGCTCTCCTTTGCCTGCCGAATGGAAACGCCGCTCATGGAACCTGAGGTGTCCACCACATAAACCACCTCACGCGGCAGTTTTTGTGTGGCCGCAGACTGGCGTGGAGGCAGCAGCAACAACTGGAGATATTGCGCGGAAGCACCTGCAGACTGCTCCGCAAACACTGCCGCAGATGGCATGGCGGATGTTTGTGGCCGCCAGTGCAGGGCAAAGTCCCGATCCATCGGAACGGAACCCTCTTTCAATTCAATTTGATACTGGTGGTCGCTCTGGCGACGAAAATTGACTTCATGGTAGGGACTGAAAATATCCGCCAGAGGCAGTCCCATACCGAGATCAATGGCAATGGACATTTGGTGGCTGCCGCGCGCTTGCAGCTCGGGCATGGTCACCATGGTGGGGGAAATCAGATCCGCATCAGGGACCTGATCGGTGGGCAGCGACCAGCCGTGCGCATTTAATGCCAAATCCTGTTGTGAGGCCAAAGGCGTGCCGGGCATATAGCGCGGGGTCAGTGTACTGGGCAGGCGCAGGCTGAACTGGCCGCCGTCAAAACGCAGGTTCTGTAAATAGCGGATTTCCACCGCCACCTTCTCACCCGGTGCAATATTCGCCACTCGGCTGGTAAACAGATTGGGGCGCTGCTGCTCCAGAAGGGCGGCGCGTTTGCCCTCCGCCTTCGCCTGCTTGTAGACCTTTTTCGCGGCTTCCCGTTCGCGCACCTTACCCACAATACGGCGCTCGCCGACGACGATTTCCATTCCGTTGACCGCGGCATTTTCCGGCAGCGGCAACACGTACACCGCTTCCTGCCAGTCGTTGCTGGTATTGGAAAAGGACTGCTGGATATGCACCTCGGCCACCAGCCCGCGCACGCGAATATCCACTTCGGTACCCAGGTGAATCGCCGGCACATACTGACCGGGCACATCGCCAGAAAACAGAAGGTCGCCGCTGCCGGCATCGTCCAGCGTTACCGGTTCGTATTCTGTATTCACACCCTCTGTTGCCTTGGTTCCCTCTGTTGCCTTGGCTCCCACCGCCGCGAGCAACACCGCAAGTGCGGTAACCACCAGCAACATCCAGCTGCCGGTGCGATTTTTGCGGTAGCGGCGCCGGTAGTATTCATCGGTGGGGAGAATCAGCAGATCGCGCTCGATGCGCGGCGGGTGGAAAAACGGTCGCTTCACGGGAGCCTCCAGATTGGTTGATGGAGGCATTAAACACAGGTAATCGGGCAGAGCCCGGGGTGAAATCGGGCCGACTGCGGGTCAAATATGGCGAATTGTGGCGGGGTGTATTTTAGTGCCGCATAAAAATAAAAAACCGGCGCGAAGGCCGGTTTCAAAATGCCGAGTAGTCACGGGCTTCAGTCGATCAAACCGTACTGGTCGCGCAGTACCTGAACGATCTCTGCCTTCGGGTTGTCGGAAATCACCAGTTTCGCGCCAATGATTTTCTCGGCGATACCCACGTAGGTATTGGAGACCTCCATCAGCATGGATTCCGGCAGCTCGTTATCCCGGGCGAGTGCGCTGCGCTCGTCCATGCGATCTTTGTTCAACAGGATATCCGGATCCGGGAAGTGGTTCAGCAGGGCCTGGCGGAAGCCCTCTTTGGAGTTTTCCACAACCTTGCCATTGCGGTACTCGGCGCCGTCCCAGATACGGGAGGAATCCGGCGTGCCCACCTCGTCCATATAGATCAGCTTCTCATTGCCTTCGGCATCGGTCACGTAACCAAACTCGAACTTGGTGTCGACGAAAACCTGATCCAGCTTTTCCAACGCGGAGGAGATCACATCGAAACCTTCTTTCAGCAGTGTCTCGTAACGGTCGATGTCACCGGCGCAGTTGAAATTGAATGCGGCAAAGTTTTCTTCGATGTTGTTGCGGGTGATGTTCACATCGTCCGCTTCCGGCACACCGGGGATGCCCTTGAGAATGCCTTTGGTGGACGGAGTGATCAGCAGCTCGGGGAGCTTCTGGTCTTTCTGCAGTCCATCGGGCAGCTGTATGCCACAGAACTCCCGCTCACCCGTGCTGTAGGCGCGCCACATGGAGCCGGTGATGTACTGGCGGGCGATGGCTTCGATCATCACCGGGCGGGCTTTCTGCACGATCCACACCGCCGGGTGCGGGATATCCAGAATATGGCTGTCCGCCAGGCCCTGCTCCTTGAACAGCTTGAACCAGTGGTTGGCCACCGCATTCAGTGCCGCACCCTTGCCGGGCACACCGCGCAGGCCATTTTCGCCCTTCCAGATGCAGTCGAACGCGGACATGCGATCGGAGATCACCATCACCGCCAGGGGCGCATCCGCCGCTACCGGGTAGCCTTTTTCTTTGATTAGGCGCGCGCTGTCGGCTTCGGTCAGCCAGTAGACCGAGCGGACCTTGCCGCTGTGCACGGGCTTGTCGGTGCGGATGGGGAGGTCGTTATTCACCGCCAGGACTTTGTCAGCAAGGCTCATGGGCTTTCCTATGCCGTAATACGGGTACAGACAGATAGTAGATAACAGCCCCGCGAAAGCGGGGCCGGAATGTCAGGCGCGGGATTCTAGCAAACCGCGGATTCTTGAAACAGTAATGAGCGCGCCGGTTTAGCGCTCTTCGCCACCGGTGGTGGCGGCTTCCCGCGCCCATTCCGCCTGGTGCTCACTGGTGGGCCAGGCGTTGAGAATGGCTTTGGCCAGGGTTGCCAGAGGGATGGCGAAGAAAACGCCCCAGAAGCCCCAGATACCACCAAATACCAGTACCGCGAGGATAATCGCCACCGGGTGCAGGTTGACCGCCTCGGAGAACAGGATAGGCACCAGCACGTTACCGTCCAGCAGCTGGATGATGCCGTAGGCGAACATCAACCAGAAAAACTCACTGCTCCAGCCCCACTGGAACAGGCCGATGGCCGCTACCGGGATGGTGACCACCGCCGCGCCGATATAGGGAATCAACACCGACAGTCCCACCGCCACCGCCAGCAGCAGGGCGTAATTCACGCCGAGCAGCAGGAAGGCCACATAACTCACCACCGCAACAATGGCGATCTCTATCACCTTGCCGCGCACGTAGTTGGCTACCTGGTCGTTCATCTCGTACCAGATCTGACGCAGCATCGGGCGCTGGTGTGGCAGAAAAGAGGCGCACCAGCGCAGCAGCTTGTTGGAGTCCTTAAGAAAGAAAAATACCAGAATCGGCACCACCACCAGGTAGATCAGCACCGCCGCCAGTACCGGGATATTCGCAAGGGAAAAGGTCAGCACTGTCTGGCCAAAATTGCCCAGCTCGCTCCCGATCGTGCTGAAGATCTCGTCAATCTGCTCGGCGGTAACCAGGCGCGGGTACTGTTCCGGCAGCAGGATCAGCAGGTCCTGACCACTGGCAATCATATTCGGAAGCTCGGCGAACAGGCGCGCGGTCTGGCGCCAGATAATCGGCATCACCACAAACAACAGGCCGACGATGGTGCCCACCAGCACCAGGCAGGCAATGGTCACCGACAGCCAGTGCGGAACCTTCCACGACTCCAGCCGCTGCACCATGCCCTGCATCAGGAAGGCGATCACCAGTGCCGCAAGCACCGGTGCCAGCACACCACCCAGTGTGGCAAGGACAATCATGGCCGCCAGCAACAGCAGTACCAGCAGTACCACCTCTTCCTGACCGAAATAGCGATTTACCCACCCCTTTACAATCGCATACATAAAAGCTGTTCTCTCGAGACTCCGATTGAAGTGTGTTCGGTTATTTGATGACACAGCGTGGGGCGCCAACGCCCCAGCCGCATGACCGGCGATTCAGCGCATTAAATCTGCTGCAACCAGAAGTGGAAAGCCTCGCCGTCCGTTTCGACACGCGCCAAAGGTACACCACTCAGGTCGCAAAAGCTGCGAATATCCCGCTGGGATGCAGGATCTGTGGCGATCAGGTGCAGCAGTTCCCCCGGCGCCAATTGCTTGAGTGCTCGCCGCATGGCGAGCAGCGGCTGCGGGCAAGGAAGCCCACTGGCATCTACCCTTAAGGCATCCTCCCAATGGACATCCTGGCGTTGTGCGGCCTGTTGTGTGGTCGTGGTCATAAAAATGCGGTAAAGAACCGTTAATGCCGCGAATTATACCGGCCACGTCTGGTCAATGGGTCATGAGGCAGAAGCTTTTGCCCCAGAATTGATCAAAACCTCGACAGTCTCACAGGGTTACGTATAGTGTTAGCCGTAGGAAACCCGGCAGGCGCAGTTAGATTATGACCGAGAACCTCACAGCATTCCGACACCGAATCCGCTTCGGCTGCGCGCGCCTGCGCCGGCGCGCGCGCGGCTTCGCCACCAGCCTGGCTACCGGCCTGTTATTGACCGCCGCGCCTATCGCGGCCACGGCGCAAGACGACCACCATATCCAGCTGCCCATGCTGGGCGACTCCAGCAGTGGCCTGGTATCCCGTGCACGCGAGAAGGAGCTGGGCAGCATGTGGCTGCGGATGTTCCGCAGCCAGGTGCGCACCTCCAGCGACGCCCTGCTCCAGCAGTATGTGGAAAACTCGCTCAAATCACTGGCGGAGTACAGCCCGCTGGAAGACAAATCCCTGGATGTGGTGGTGGTCAACAACGACACCATGAACGCCTTCGCCGTACCCGGCGGTGTGGTCGGTGTACACACCGGCCTGTTTCTGTTTGCCGAGAACGAAGATCAGTTCGCCTCGGTGCTTGCCCACGAACTGGCGCACTTGAGCCAGCGCCACTACGCGCGCTCTCTTGAGGCCCAACGCAACAGCACCCTGCCCACCCTCGCCGGTATGCTCGGCGCCCTGGTACTCGCGGCCACCGCCGGCGGTGATGCGGGACTCGCCGCAATGACAGCCACCCAGGCGGCTGCCCTCGACAATCAACTGCGTTTTTCCCGCCAGAACGAACAGGAAGCCGACCGGGTGGGCATCGAAACCCTGGCCAAGGCCGGGATGGACCCACAGGCCGCCGGTGAAATGTTCGAGCAGATGCTCAAGGCCACCCGCTACTACCGCCGCCCGCCGGAATTCCTGCTGACGCACCCGGTGACGGAAAAGCGGATTGCCGACGCCAAGCTGCGCGCCAACCGCATGGAAAAAGTGCCCCTGCGGGACAGCCGCGAATACCATCTGATGCGCGCCCGCATCCGTGTCGCCGCCGAGGCCACCCCGCAGCAGGCGGTCAAACGCTTCCAGGCGGAATTGCGCGGCATCAACGACAACGAAGACGCCGCCCGCTACGGCCTGGCCCTGGCCCAGACCGCCGCCGGCAAACCCGACTCCGCCATCGACACCCTGCAGCCACTGCTGGACAAAGAGCCCGATAAGGATGCTTTTATTCTGGCCCGCGCGGATATCGACCTGGCACGCCAGGATTACACCAGCGCCACCAGTCGGCTGCAAAAAGCGGTAAATGAAAGCCCGAAAAACCATGCGCTGATCATGGGCCTGGCTAACGCTCACTTTAAAGCGGGCAACTACCTGGCAGCGGAACGGATACTGAAAAAGCACAGCCGTGTGCGCCGCAAGGATCCAGCGGTGTGGTATTTACTGGCGGAGACCCACGGTCTCGCTGGGGATATCGTGGGTGTGCACGAGGCGCGCGCGGAGTATTACATACTCAATGGCGTGTTCGACAAGGCACTGCAGCACCTGCGCCACGGGGTGCGCCTGGCGAAAAACGATTACCAGACCCACGCGATTCTGGAACAGCGCATGAAAGATGTGATCAAGATGCAGGAGAAAGCTAAGGAGCTTTAAGTTCGAAGCTCAATAGTTTTGACTGAAGGCAGAGTGGCGGGGATCTGTTTTTGAAAGCGTCGGCGACAGGGACGTCGCCGACGCAGCGTACATGGATGTATTCACAGCGGTTTCAAAAACAGATACCCGGTGCTTTGCCGCCACCGGACCAGCTTTAAAACCACCAGGCAAGCCTCAATCCAGGGGCTTGCGGAAATCCAGCATCCGCTGCAGCGGAATCATCGCCCGCTTGCCCAGCTCCGGATCCACAAAGATTTCGTTATCGCCGCGCTCCAGTACACCACACAGATTCTCAAGCGAGTTCATCGCCATCCACGGGCAATTTGCACAGCTGCGGCAGGTGGCACCGGAGCCCGCGGTCGGCGCGATGATCAGCTCCTTGTCCGGACACTGCTGCTGCATTTTGTAGAAAATGCCCTGGTCGGTGGCGACGATAAACTGTTTGTTGGGACGGGTTTTCGCGGCGTTGATGATCTGCGAGGTGGAACCCACTACATCCGCCAATTCAACCACAGCCGCCGGGGATTCCGGGTGTACCAGCACCAGCGCTTCCGGGTACATGGCTTTCAGATCTGCAACGCCCTTCGCCTTGAATTCCTCATGCACGATACAGGCAGCATCCCACAACAACACGTCGGCACCGGTCTGCTTTTGCACGTAACTGCCGAGATGTTTGTCCGGTGCCCACAGAATTTTTTCGCCCTGACTATCCAGGTGATCGACCACGTCCAGCGCGATACTCGAGGTCACTACCCAGTCGGCACGGGCTTTTACCGCCGCCGAGGTATTCGCGTACACCACCACGGTGCGATCAGGGTGCTGGTCGCAAAACGCGGAAAATTCATCGATCGGGCAGCCGAGATCCAGCGAGCAGGTCGCCTCCAGAGTCGGCATCAGTACACGCTTGTTCGGAGTCAGGATCTTAGCGGTCTCTCCCATAAACTTTACCCCGGCAACGATCAGGGTATCCGCCTGGTGCTGGGCGCCAAAACGGGCCATTTCCAGAGAGTCCGAAACGCAGCCCCCCGTCTCTTCCGCCAGAGCCTGAATCAGCGGGTCGGTATAGTAATGTGCAACCAGTACCGCATTCTGCTCCTTCAGCAGGCGCTTGATTCGCTCGCGCCAAAGGTCCAGCTCTTCCGCACTGTATTCATGTGCAGCCGGGTGCGTCAGGTGATCCTGCACAAAATCACGGGCATCAATCGCGTTGGGGGCCGGGGCGTTGGAAGCAATTTTCTCGCTGCTGTCTGTCATAGTTTTTTACGTGGGTTAGTACGTGGAGTATCTGCGTAAGTTTTCAGGGTGCTCACGGGAAGGCCGGCATTATACCGGTCCAGAATCAATTCGCCGATCTTCGCGCCACAACCACCACTCCTGCTTTCGTTTCACAAGCATTTTAGGGTGGCGCAGAAGCGGGTACGACGGCGTGATACAGCGCGCGGACGTAAAGAGATCAGCTGAGGGGACTTAAGGAAATGGTGGGTCGTGCTGGACTCGAACCAGCGACCAATTGGTTAAAAGCCAACTGCTCTACCAACTGAGCTAACGACCCTTAAGACTGCCCATCACTCATGGAGTAAGGCAAAACTGCTTGTATATAAATAACCCGTACTTGCTACGAGCCTTATAATAAGCACCGGCTCGACAGCGAATCGGAGTACCGGCACAGGAGGGAAGATGGTGGGTCGTGCTGGATTCGAACCAGCGACCAATTGGTTAAAAGCCAACTGCTCTACCAACTGAGCTAACGACCCTTGACCCCTCTACCTGAGGAGCTGCGTATCTTACGGATCTAATTCGAAAACACAAGTCCCGGTTACAAAAAAATTTCTAGCAAATATAAGGGCTTAGATCCCCCGTTGGCGCCAACTGAGGCACCCGCGCCTTCCGCGAAAATCCACCAGTTCAGGCGTAGACCGTGGGATCCGCCAGGCCTGCCTCGGCAAATCCGGCCGCGCGCAGGCGACAGCTGTCACAACGCCCGCAGGCCGCACCATTCGGTAGTGCCTGATAACAGCTTACCGTCAGGCTGTAATCCACACCCAACTCACTCCCACGCTTGACGATATCCGCCTTGCTCATCTTCATCAGCGGTGCATGGATGCTCAGCCTATTGCCCTCGACCCCGGCGCGGGTGGCCAGATTGGCCATTTTCTCAAAGGCATCGATGTAATCTGGGCGACAATCCGGATACCCAGAGTAGTCAACCGCATTCACACCCACAAAAATATCCTGCGCTCCCAGCACTTCCGCCCAACCAAGGGCAATTGACAGGAACACAGTATTGCGGGCCGGCACATAGGTAACGGGAATACCGGAAGTCTCTTCTTCCGGCACATCGATACTATCGTCAGTTAACGCGGAGCCACCTATGACTCGCAGGTCCAGCTTCACAACCTTGTGCTCGCGGGCGTCCAGATCGGCGGCTACACGCTGGGCAGCCATCAATTCGGCGCTGTGGCGCTGGCCGTAATCAAACCCCAGGGCAAAACACTCGTAGCCCTCTGCCCGGGCCATGGCCAGGACGGTGGCGGAATCCAGACCGCCGGAGAGTAGTACGACTGCTTTTTTGCTGCTCATAGTTCTGCCAATTGGGTTCGGTTTAATAGGGAAGAAGTTGAAACAGGAATCAAACGCCCGGGATATCGCCCCACAGCAGCTTGTGAAGCTGCATCTGCATACGCACCGGCAGCCCGTCCTCCAAAATCCACTCCGCCAGCTGGCGCGGGGCCAGCTGTTCGTAACTGGGGGAGAAAAGCACTTCGCCCACGCGCTCGGCAAGCTGGTACTGGTCCAGGGTAAAGCGCGCCCAGTCGTAATCGCCACGATCACAGATCACAAACTTGATCTGGTCCTTTCGGCCCAGCAACGGGATGTTTTCCATGCGGTTTCGCCCCTGCTCGCCCGAGGCCGGTGTCTTGAGGTCGACCACACGAGATACCCGCTCATCCACTAGATCCACCGGCATGGCGCCACTGGTTTCCAGGGAAACCTGGTAGCCGGCATTGCACAGGGCTTCCATCAGCGGGATGCAGTTGGGCTGCGCAAGTGGCTCGCCACCGGTAACACACACATGGCGCGCCGGATAAGACTGCACTTTTTGCAAGATCTCGGCCAGCGTCATGCGCTCGCCACCGTAAAAGGCGTACTCAGAGTCACAGTAGGTACAGCGCAATGGACAGCCGGTCAGACGCACGAACACCGTGAGCAGACCGCTATCCCGGGCCTCCCCCTGCAGCGAATAGAAAAGCTCACTGATACGCAGAGACTCTGCGGTCAGGTCCACAGCTTTTTCACTTCGGCTTAATTCAGTCTTCAACTCGGCCATATACCGCTCAGATCGTAAAACTTGTCCGGACAGGCGATAACGCGCGCGCCGGCACAAACAAAAACGCCCGGAGGGTTAGTACCCTCCGGGCGCGGGATCATAGAGTTTTTTTGATCACAAAACCAGCACCGCTGGTTTAACCTCCCTCTGCCGGCGAGGTGTCAGGCCACAGAGAAAGCGGCCTTAGAAATTTTCTTTGAGGTACTGCTTCGCCAGATTGGAGGCGCGCTGATCGCTCGCTGCCACCTGCTCCAGCAACTCCTTGGCTTTCGCATTGTCGCCCAGCTGGTGATATACGGTACCGAGCTTATAGCGGCCATCCCATACTTTGCTTGAGTTGGGGTAACCGTCCAGAAGCGCCACAAACCAGGTGCGGGCCTCTTCTATATTCCCCTGCACCAGAGCGATTTCACCCAGCCAGTAGTTGGCATTCGGGGCGTATTGCCCGTTCGGATAATCCTCCAGCAGACTCTTGAACGCTTTACTGGCCCCTGCGTAATCACCATTGCGGGCAAGGCCGAAACTCGCCTGGTAGCGGTCGCGCTCACTTTCGCTCGCCTCTGGGGCTGAACCACCGCCAGCGGTTGGGGCAGGCCCGCTGCTTGACGCACTGGTACCGGATTCACTCCCGGATGGCGCACCATCCGCCGGCGCTGCACCGTCGAGCTTGGATATACGGCGGTCAAGGTTCATGTAGTCTTCGGTGCGCTGCTGGCGCAACCGCTTGACCTCGTGCCTGAGCTCCTCCACCGCGCCACGCAATTCCTGAACTTCCTGCTGCAGTACCTGCATCTGGTAGTAGGCATCCGCCTGCGGGTTCGCCTGCAGGTTACCTGCCGAGGTATTGGTACGTGCCGCCAGCTGTGGATAACTGGGGGGAGGAGGGGTTGCAGTGCCCTGGTTGACGGAGCTGCCACTGGACAGATCCACCACCGGCGCCTGCGCGAATACGGACGAAGCCGCAGCCAAACTGGCTGCGGCTATCGCGATACTTCTAATCAAAAAAGACAATTGCATGCTTCTAGATTAGTTGATTACCACGCGACGGTTCATTGCACGTGCGCTCTCGCTGGAACCTTCCTGAGCCGGGCGCTCTTCACCGTAGCTGATCACTTCCAGGTTGGCAGCGTTTACGCCTTGAAGTACCAGGAAGTCGCGAACCGCGTTGGCGCGACGCTCACCCAGTGCCAGGTTGTATTCACGGGTACCCAGCTCGTCAGCGTGGCCTTCCAGGCGAACGGTGCCAGCGGCGCCGCGCATACGGTCAGCGTGCTTGATCAGCAGCTCACGGGTGGAAGGCTTCAACAGGCTCTGGTCGAAGTCGAAGTAAACGACGTTGTCCAGCGGAACTGCGGTTTCGGTAGCAGTGGTGTCTTCAACCACAGGAGGTGGGGTCTGATCAACTACTTGCTGGTTCGCGCTATCGTCGGTATCGGTGCTGGAACAACCGGCCATTACTGCCAGTACACACGCCAGGCCCAAGCCGGTTTTTACTGATTTGAACATAAACAACTCCGCTTTAGTGTTATCGAGAAATCCTGTAAGGGGTAAAACCCAGGATTAAATCAGGGTTTCGCTTCTTCTTATTTGTTTGATCTCACACTTGCCGCAAAAAAATAAGAAATGCGCCAGGTACTGCATCAATCAAAGTAAGGCGACCACGCCGGCTCGCGGACATTCCCCTGCTGAGAGGGCAGGCTGTATTTCACTCCGGCATCCAGCGACACCGCAGCTAGAATACCCTTGCTCCCCCGCTTGGTGGCGTACATCAGCATCGCGCCATTGGGCGCAATACTCGGGGATTCGTCCAGGCGCGTCTCCGTAAGGACACGCATTTGACCGGATACGATGTCCATCGTAGCGATAGTAAAAACCCCCCTGCTACGATGCACCATAACCAGCGTTTTGCCATCGGGAGATACCCGCGGACGCGCGTTGTAGTCGCCGTCGAAGGTTAAGCGGTCTACTTGACCCGTGGCAAGAGTCAATTGATAAATTTGTGGCTTACCTCCCCTGTCAGAAGTGAAAACCAGCGATTTTCCGTCTGGCATCCAGTTCGGTTCGGTATCAATGGAGAAGTGGCGGGTCATGCGAGTGAAACGGCCGGACGCCAGGTCGAGTACATAAATCTCCGGATTGCCATCTTTCGACAGCACCATGGCCAGCTTGGAGCCATCGGGAGACCAGGTTGGAGAGCTGTTCAGCCCCTTGAAGTTCGTCAGCTGCTGACGGGCGCCGGTGCGGATATTTTCGCGGAAAATAGCCGGACGACCTGTCTCAAATGACACATAGGCCACTTCCTGCCCATTGGGTGACCAGCTTGGTGACATCACCGGTGCACTGAAGCGACGAATCTGTCGAGCGCGGGCCCCATCGATATCCGACAGCATCAGCGCATAACTGGGTTGACCACCGCGCTGCGTTTCCTGCACGTACACCATCTGGGTACCGAAAGCTCCGCGAATACCGGTGATCGCTTCAAAGATCTCGTCGGCGGCACGGTGGGCGATATCCCGCAACTGCTGTGCGCCGCCGGTGACCTGCTTGGTGAAGACCTTGCGCTGACCAAAGATATTGGTGAGATCAAAACTCAGCAGATAGCCATTCGCCTGAGGCTGCATACGGCCGGTGACCACATATTCGGTGCCGAGCATGCGCCAGTCACGAAAACTGACCTCCTCCGGGTTCTTCGGGAATGACAGCATGTCTTCCCGCGGTACCGGGGCGATCAGACCACTGCGACGCAGGTCGGCCGAGATTATGGAAGACACATCTTCCGGCAACACTCCGCTGCCCGCCCAATCAAAGGGCACCACCGCTACCGGGGTAGGATTGTCATTGCCATCATCAATTTCCACCACCAGCTGGGCGCGGGCGGAAACCGCCAGCACGCAGCCAAGCAGTGAGGCGAAGAGAAGAGAGACTGTTTTTTTCATCATTGGCGCAGGCCTTCGACTCTGAATATCAGTTTGGTTGTTCTAATCTGGCGCTCGAACAGTGACGGCTCCTCGCGCGCCACCTTTTCCACTTCCGGGAAGACTTCTACCTTCTTGACCGCAGTCAGTACGGATCTATCCACCGCGGGGTTACCACTGCCTTTGGTAATGGTAGAGGCCACCACGCGTCCGGTGGGCACAAAATTGATCTGCACTTCGACCACCATGCCATTGCGGGCACTGGGCGGGCGACTCCACACCTGCACAATACGCTGGCGGATCGCCTGGGCTACAGACATTACGGCCGCGGAGTCGTCGCTGGCGTCCTGAAGCGCTTCCTCATCCTCAAGCGCGTCCTCAAACGCACTTTTGCGCTCCTGCTTGAGCTGCTCTTTACGCTCGGCCTCTTTGCGCTCTTTCTCCTTGCGCGCCTCTTCGGCCTTGCGCTTTTTCTCCGCTTCTTCCTTTTTCTTGCGCTCGGCTGCAGCCTTGCGTTTTTTCTCCGCCTCGGCCCTACGCTGACGCTCCAGCTCCTGCTGGCGGCGCTTCTCGCGCAGATCTACCTTGGGCGGCGCCTTGGGTTTGTCAGACTTGGATTCCAGCTGTACCAGCTTGGCCTGCACAAACTTGGGCATTGGCTTCAGTTCGCGCTTGTGTTCCGCCTCCCAGCCAAAAGTCAGCACCGCGATCAACAACGCGTGCAGTGCGACACTGATAACAATGGCCGGGCCGTAGGAGCGATTCATACTTGCAACTGGCTCCAGGTCATTCCGACGGTGGCTCGGTGACCAGGCCCACACTGGGGGCGCCAGCCTGCTGCAGGTGGGTCATGGCGCCCACGATCAGACCGTATTTGGCATCGGTGTCACCCCATACCAGCACCGGTGTTTTCGGCTTCTGGCGCAGCACCTTGGCCACGGTTTCCTTGATCTCTTTCAACGGTTTGGCGACTTTCTCATCGTCACCGAGATTCAGATAATAAGTGCCGTCGGCCCTCACCGACACGATCAACGGCTCGTCATCGGTATCATCAATCGGGGCCGACGGTGCATCCGGGAGATCCACCTTTACGCCCTGCATCAACAGCGGCGCGGTCACCATAAATACGATCAGCAGCACCAGCATCACATCGATGTAGGGCACCACGTTGATCTCGGAGACCAGCTTGCGCTTCGGGGCTTTGCGAAAATTGCTCATGATTCAGCTCTTTGCACAGCGTTGCGTTCAGCGCCTTAACCGGCGGCATGCACTTTGCGGTGCAGAATGGAAGAGAACTCTTCGGCAAACGTCTCGTAGCTGGATAGCAGCCACTCCGCTTTAGCGGAATACCGGTTGTATGCCATCACCGCTGGTATCGCCGCAAACAGGCCCATGGCGGTGGCGACCAGCGCCTCGGAGATACCCGGCGCGACCGTCGCAATGGTGGCCTGATGCATGGTGGCAAGACCACGGAAGGAATTCATGATCCCCCACACGGTGCCAAACAGGCCAATGTAGGGACTGACGGAGCCGACCGTGGCGAGGAATGGCAGGTTCATTTCCACCTTTTCCTGCTCCCGGGACATGGCCACGCGCATGGCGCGCTCGGTGCCTTCCATAACCGCCGCAGGGCTACTCTTGCCCTGCTGGCGCAGGCGGGTAAATTCGGTGAAGCCGGCGCGGAACAGGGATTCAACACCGTCGATCTTGCCTTTCTCGGCAGCGGCGTTGCCGTCGCGGAACAGCTGGTTCAGATCCGCACCTGACCAGAACTTGCGCTCAAAGTTGATCATGGACTTGCGTGCGCGGGACAGATAGGTTCCGCGCTGAATGATCATTACCCAGGAAATGACCGAGGCCAGTAACAGCATCAGCATGACCAGCTGCACCAGCAGGCTGGCACTGGAAATCAGGCCCCACAGAGAAAGTTGTTCACCGGCATTCATGAATGTTGACTCGCTGCCTTCAAAGCTTGATGGATGGATTCTGGGAGTGCGCAGGGCTTTCGGCTTGCGTCATCCACGCAGGCCACTTTGACCACGCCCTCACAAATAATTTCATTACCGCGCCAGATTTTCTGCTCAAAGGTCACGGCGGCGCGGCCGACCTTGGCCACCGCGGCGCTGGCCCTGAGTTCGTCGTCGAGTATTGCAGAGCGACGGTACTGAACCTCCGCTGAATGCACCACGAGCAACAAACCCTGCTGCGGCATCGCGGGTTTATCATAGCCGAGCGCACGGACCAATTCTGTGCGCGCGCGCTCCATATACTTTAAATAATTGACGTAATAAACAATTCCGCCAGCGTCTGTATCCTCGATATAGACACGAATGGGAATACTGAAGGGCTCTGACACGCACCGTCCTTAATTCGCCGACCGCGAACTGACTTTTTCTTGTTGATAGCGGTTTGGGTCACACCGGGAGGATTTCAACTCAAGTGGAGCCCTCCTGGCGATATTAGACGGACATGCTACAGGAACTAGACCGCTTCGTCAGGTGTGGCCAGCGACAATTGCGAGTCAGATTCGGTCGGGCTTGGGAATACCAAAGTGCTGGTAGGCCAGTGCAGTCACCACCCGGCCGCGGGGAGTGCGGGTCAGGTAGCCCTGCTGAATCAGGTAAGGTTCCAGCACATCCTCGATGGTATCGCGCTCCTCGCTGACCGCAGCCGCCAGGCTGTCGACCCCCACCGGACCGCCGTCAAACTTCTCGATCATGGTGAGCAGCATGCGGCGGTCGAGCTGATCGAAGCCGCTGGCATCCACGTTCAGCATGTTCAATGCCAGGTCCGCGGTTTCCGCACACACATGACCGTCGCTTTTCACTTCGGCGTAATCCCGTACCCGGCGCAGCAGACGGTTGGCGATACGCGGGGTGCCACGGGCACGGCGCGCCACTTCGTGGGCACCCCCCTCATCCATCGCCACACCCATCAATCCGGCGGAGCGGGCGACAATACTGGTGAGATCTTCCACCGAGTAAAACTCGAGGCGCTGCACGATGCCGAAACGGTCGCGCAATGGCGAGGTGAGCAGCCCGGCTCGTGTGGTGGCCCCCACGAGGGTAAAGGGCGGCAAATCCAGCTTGATGGAACGCGCCGCCGGCCCCTCTCCGATCATGATATCCAGCTGATAGTCTTCCATGGCTGGATACAGCACCTCTTCCACATGAGGACTGAGACGGTGGATCTCGTCGATAAACAGCACGTCCCCGGGTTCGAGGTTGGTCATGATGGCGGCGAGATCACCGGCCTTCTCCAGCACCGGGCCGGAAGTGGTCTTGATTGCCACCCCCATTTCCGCGGCAATGATATTCGCCAGAGTGGTTTTACCGAGACCGGGCGGACCAAATACCAGGGTGTGGTCGAGCGCTTCTTTGCGCAGCTTGGCGGCCTGGATAAAGATTTCCATCTGCTCGCGCACCACCGGCTGACCTACATAGTCGGACAGGGTTTTGGGGCGCACGGCGCGGTCGTACTGTTCTTCCTGGCCGGTGGGCCCCTGGGGTTCGGGGGCGATCAGGCGGTCGGCTTCAATCACGGGATGCTCTCTATCTCTTGCCAACTATTTAGGATCAGGCCGGAGCCATGCTTTTCAGCGCCAGGCGGATAAGGGTGGCACTGTCGGCATCGGGCTGTTCCTTGGCGGCGCGGGCGACCATTTTGGTGGCGTCTGTAGGCTTGTAGCCCAGCGCGGCGAGGGCGCTTTCGGCTTCACCGGCGTGGTCAACTTTGGGTTCGGCGTTGGTGGACATCAGCGGGATGTCGCCCAGATCGCCGGTTTGCGGGGTGAGCTTGCCGCGCAGTTCGATAATCAGGCGTTCGGCAGTTTTCTTGCCGACACCGGGGACTTTTACCAGGGCGCCGACGTTGTCGTCGGCCACACAGCGGGCGAGTGCGGCGCCGTCGAGGCCGGAGAGGATGGCGAGGGCCATTTTGGGGCCGACGCCGTTGACCTTGATGAGGGTGCGGAACAGTTGGCGGTCTGATTCGCGGATAAAGCCGAACAGCTGCTGGGAGGTTTCCGATACCGCCAGGTGGGTATGCAATTGCACATTGCCGCCCAGTTGAGGCAGTTCGAAAATGGTGGTCATGGGGGCCAACACTTCGTAGCCCACGCCCTGCACGTCGACGAGGAGTTGCGGGGGCTGTACTGCGGCCAGCTTGCCGGTGAGTCTTCCTATCATTGTTATTCCGAGGTTCAGTTCCAGTTCCCGGGCCCATTTAATTCAGGCTCCGGGGCGGCACTGCTACCGATATTTGTTCGCGAGACACGCCGTGAACCCATCCATGGGGGCTCTTCCGCGAGGTCCCTCTCGCGGAAGGTCTCGCGAACAAATATCGGTAGCAGCACCTTAATTTCTAACTTCAGTACATTGCCCAACAGCTGGGTAAGCCCCGCAAGCATCAAGCACGCTGAACTCTAATGCGAAGGTGTCACCGGTAGCGGAGCCGCCACCAAACGCCCCGACTGCGCGCCACGAAACCCGCCGCACCACCGAAGCCAAACTCAAGTAACACTAAGCCGCCCTCGCCGAAACCGAGTGCGACTCCCGGCAGAGGTTTGAATCAACGTCTGCATGGTATGCATATGACACAAGGCAACGGCCAGCGCGTCTGCAGCATCCTCCTGCGGAGAAGCGGGCAGCTTGAGCAGGGTTTTGACCATATGCTGCACCTGCAGCTTGTCGGCGCCACCATTACCTACCACCGCCTGCTTCACCTTGCGCGCTTCGTATTCCGAAACCGGTAGATCCGCGTGGGTGGCGGCGACGATGGCGGCGCCTCTGGCCTGGCCCAACTTTAACGCAGAGCCGGCGCTTTTCGACATAAACACGTTTTCGATCGCCATCTGCTGCGGCTGGTACTGCTGGGCAATCTGGCTGACGGCGTCAAATATGAGCTTCAGGCGCTCGGGCAGCGGGCCGTCGGGGAGTTTGATCACACCGCTGGCGACATAGCGGGCATTGGAGCGCTCCACGTCGATCAGGCCGTAACCGGTTTTGCGTGAGCCGGGATCGATGCCCAGAATGCGGGTCACGGCGGGCTGCCCCCTGTACATTTATACAATTGTTGACGGGAAGTTTCCCAAGGTGAGGACTGGGCGTCAAGGCGGGAAGAGGATATGCCCGGTCAGATACAAAAATGCCCCGCGGTGGCGGGGCATTCTGGGAGAAAGTCGGTCAAGGTTCAGCCCAGCTCTGCCATCACCTCTTCCGGGATCTCCGCATTGGAGTACACATTCTGTACGTCGTCCAGGTCCTCCAGCATATCCACCAGTGCCATCACCTTTTCCGCACCGTCTTTATCCATGGGCACAGTAGTAGACGGAATCATGGCGATTTCGGCATTGTCCGGCTTGAAACCCGCTTCGGTCAGTGCATCTTTCACCGACATATAATCGGTGAATTCGGTAGTAACCTCGATACTGCCATCATCGTTGCTCTGAATATCTTCCGCCCCTGCTTCCAGAGCCGCTTCCATCAGAGCATCTTCATCTACGCCTGGCTCGTAGTACATCTGCCCCTTGCGCGAAAACAGATAGGCCACCGAACCATCGGTTCCCAGATTGCCACCGCGCTTGGTGAACGCGTGGCGGACCTCCGCAACTGTGCGATTGCGGTTGTCGGTGAGACACTCCACCAGAATTGCCACACCTCCGACACCGTACCCCTCGTAGGTCACCGCCTCGTAGTTTTCCCCATCGGTATTACCAGCGCCGCGGGCGATGGCCTTGTCGATGGTGTCGCGCTTCATGTTCGCGCCCAGAGCTTTATCAATGGTGGCGCGCAGTGTGGGGTTGTCATCCGGGTTGGCACCGCCTTTCGCGGCTACGGTGAGCTCGCGAATGATCTTGGTGAAAACCTTACCGCGCTTGGCGTCCTGGGCGGCCTTGCGGTGCTTGATGTTGGCCCATTTACTGTGTCCTGCCATCGATAAATCTCCGGTCTTTCTACTATTTCTGGCTATTGCAAAGTTCGTCACCCCGGCGCAGGCCGAGGTCCTGCGCACTGGACTCCCTACCGGATCGAGTCCGGCATGACGCAAAGGCGCCGGAATGACGATGAAGAAAACTTAGCCTTTAACCTACCTGCTCTTCTTTCTGGCGCAGGCGGATGCTCAGCTCGCGCAGCTGCTTGGCGTCAACCGCTCCCGGAGCGTCAGTCATCACACAGGCGGCGCTCTGGGTTTTCGGGAAGGCGATGACGTCGCGGATGGAGTCGCTGTCGGTCATCAGCATCACCAGACGGTCGAGACCGAAGGCCAGGCCGCCGTGGGGCGGAGCACCGTACTTCAGTGCGTCCAGCAGGAAGCCGAACTTTTCGCGCTGCTCTTCGGCGTCGATGCCGAGAGCGCGGAATACGGTCTGTTGCATATCCTGGTTGTGGATACGGATGGAGCCACCGCCCAGCTCGGTGCCGTTTAGCACCATGTCGTAGGCGCGGGACAGAGCTTCCAGCGGGTTCTTTTCCAGCTCCTCTGCGGAACAGGAGGGCGCGGTGAACGGGTGGTGCAGCGCGGTAACACTGCCGTCGTCGTTCTCTTCAAACATCGGGAAGTCCACAACCCACAGGGGTGCCCACTCGGACACGTACAGATTCAGGTCTTCACCCAGCTTGCAGCGCAGTGCGCCGAGAGCTTCGGAAACCACCTTGGCCTTGTCGGAGCCGAAGAAGATCAGGTCGCCATTCTCTGCCTGTACACGGTCGAGGATCGCCGCGCGCACGTCGTTGGGCAGGAACTTGACGATCGGGGACTGCAGGCCACCTTCCAGGTCAGACTTATCATTGACCTTGATGTAGGCCAGGCCCTTGGCGCCGTAGATAGACACGTACTTGGTGTAGTCGTCGATCTGCTTGCGGGTCAGCATGTCGTTGCCACCGGGCAGTTTCAGCGCGGTCACACGGCCTTTCGGATCGTTGGCCGGGCCGGAGAACACCTTGAAGTCCACTTGTGTCATCAGATCCTTGATGTCCACCAGCTCCAGCGGGATGCGCAGATCCGGCTTGTCAGAACCGAATTTCGCCATCGCCTCACTGAACGGCATGCGTGGGAACTCGCCCAACTCGACGCCTTTCAGCTCTTTGAACAGCTTGCGAATCATGTTCTCGGTGATGGACATGATGGCGTTTTCATCGAGGAATGCGGTCTCGATGTCGATCTGGGTAAATTCCGGCTGACGGTCTGCGCGCAGGTCTTCGTCGCGGAAGCACTTGGCGATCTGGTAGTAGCGATCGAAGCCGGACACCATCAGCAGCTGCTTGAACAGCTGCGGGGACTGCGGCAGCGCGAAAAACTTGCCGGCATGAGTGCGGCTCGGCACCAGATAATCACGGGCGCCTTCCGGAGTTGCACGGGTCAGGATCGGGGTTTCGATATCCAAGAAACCTTCACCGTCCAGATAGTTACGGATGGCGTTGGTGATTTGGGAGCGGAAACGCAGGTTGCGCTGCATTTCATTGCGGCGCAGATCCAGGTAGCGGTACTTCAGGCGCACGTCTTCGCCCACCGCAGTGTGCTCATCCAGCTGGAACGGCGGGGTTTCCGCGCTATTGAGGATCTCCAACTGCAGGCCGTAAACCTCGATTTCACCGGTCTGCATGTTCGGATTGACCGCTTCCGGGGCGCGAGCGCGCACACGGCCGGTCACCTTCAGGACGTATTCACTGCGCACGCGGTCGGCGAGTTCAAAGTGCTCTGCGGCGTCAGGATCGAAGACCACCTGGGCGATGCCGTCGCGATCGCGCAGGTCGATAAAGATCACCCCACCGTGATCACGGCGGCGGTCTACCCAGCCACACAGAGTTACTTCGCGGTCAATATCGGCGGATCGCAGGGCGCCACAGTAGTCGGTGCGCATGGAGTCTTATTCCCTTAGTAGTATCGTCTTTGTTCAGCTTTTGCAGCTTAGCTGGCTTTGGCTTCCGAGCCACCGGATTTGCCGGAGGGCTTGGCAGCATCGCCGGCGAGATTTTTCTTGCTGCCGGTTTTGAAGTCGGTTTCGTACCAACCCCCACCCTTGAGGCGGAACCCGGCGGCACTGATTTTCTTGCTCAATTCCGCCTTGTTGCACGCGGGGCAGTCGGTCAGCGGAGCGTCGCTCATACGCTGCAGGGCTTCCATCTGGTGCCCACAGGCCTTGCATTGGTATTCATATATAGGCATGGCTAATACCCGGAATATAAAGGGGCGCAGATTATACATGAGCACTTGCGACGGAAGAAGGAGCCTGTTCACTGAAGCAACCCGGTGCTCGCGGTGCCCCCAGAGCCTGAGGTTTCCGGGCCATTTTTCGGCCAAAACCCTAAAAAAAAGCACTTTTTTTCTGTTTTAACCCCGTGCGCGCGGAAAAAAACTGGATATACTTCAGCTCAGTACTTGGGTATGCCGCGGCGGCGCCGCTGGACAAACCTTGATGTACACCCACTTTCACTGGAAAAAACACTTACATAAGGAAGGAAGCTAACATGGCCGCAAAGAAGAAAGCAGCTAAGAAAGCACCCGCCAAGAAGACTGCAGCCAAAAAGGCTCCAGCCAAGAAAGCAGCAGCCAAGGCCGCTCCGGCCAAGAAAGTGACTGCAATCAAAGAGAAATACACCAAAACCCAGATCCTGAACCAGATCGCCGAGAAGACCGAACTGTCTCGCAAGCAGGTTCAGTCTGTTCTGGACGAGCTGACCGATGTGATCGAAGGTCACGTTAAGAAGCGCGGCGTGGGCGAATTCGCACTGCCGGGCCTGCTGAAAATCACCACCGTGAAGAAGCCGGCCAAGAAAGCGCGCAAAGGCATCAACCCCTTCACCGGCGAAGAGACCATGTTCAAGGCCAAGCCTGCGAGCATTCAGGTTAAGATCCGCCCGCTGAAGAAGCTGAAGGAAATGGCTGAGTCCTGATTCTCGCCCCTTCTGCCACGAAAACCCCGCTTTTGCGGGGTTTTCTGTTTATAAGCTCCTGTTTATCCCCTATATAAAGCCACTGCCGGCAGCTCCTCTACCAAAACGGGCCCTCGGCAGCGTAAAATGACCGCCCTAAAAATTTCCTGGACAGAATTAAGAAAGCACTATGCGCGCATCCCGCTACCTGATTGCCACCCAGAAAGAAACCCCTAATGACGCAGTGGTCATCAGCCATCAGCTGATGCTGCGCGCGGGCATGATCCGCCGCCTGTCTTCCGGGCTCTACACCTGGCTGCCTACCGGCCTGCGCGTACTGCGCAAGGTGGAGCGCATTGTGCGCGAAGAGATGAACAATGCCGGCGCACTGGAAGTGCTTATGCCGGTGGTACAGCCCGCCGAGCTGTGGGACGAATCCGGCCGCTGGCAGCAATACGGTCCCGAGCTGCTGCGAATTCAGGATCGTCACGACAATGCCTTCTGCCTGGGCCCCACCCACGAGGAAGTGATCACCGATCTGATTCGCACCGAGGTCAACAGCTACAAGCAGCTGCCGGCAAATTTCTACCAGATCCAGACCAAATTCCGCGATGAGATCCGCCCCCGCTTCGGTGTCATGCGCGCGCGCGAGTTCACCATGAAGGACGCCTACTCATTCCATCTGGGCGCTGATTCCCTGCAGGAAACCTACGATGTGATGCACGATGCCTACTGCCGCATCTTCGATCGCATCGGCCTCGACTACCGCCCGGTACTGGCGGATACCGGATCTATCGGCGGTTCGCACTCCCACGAATTCCACGTGCTGGCCCAGAGCGGCGAGGACGATATCGCCTTCTCTACCGAGAGTCGTTACGCCGCAAACGTAGAACTGGCGGAAGCGGTCGCTCCGACAGGCGAGCGCCCCGCCCCATCCAAAGAAATGGCCGAGCTGCACACCCCCGGCCAGAAGACCATTGCTGCTCTTGAAGAGACTTTCGGCATCGCCGCAAACACTTCGGTGAAAACCCTGATCGTGCTGGGCGAGACCGAAGAAGAGGGCGAGACCGCACCACTGGTGGCGCTCGTACTGCGTGGCGATCACGACCTGAACGAACTGAAGGCGGAAAAACTGGCGGGGGTTGCCAGCCCGCTGCAGTTTGCGCCGGAAGCGCGTATTGCCGAAGAACTGGGCTGTGGTATCGGCTCCCTCGGCCCGGTCGGTATGAAAATCGATGTGATCGTGGATCGCGCCGCGGCGCACCTTGCGGACTTCGTGTGCGGCGCCAACAAAGACGACTACCACCTCACCGGTGTGAACTGGGAGCGGGACGTGGCCATCACTCGCGTCGAGGACCTGCGCAATGTGGTTCCGGGTGATGCCAGCCCCGATGGCCAGGGCACCCTGGAAATCAAGCGCGGCATCGAGGTCGGCCACATCTTCCAGCTTGGCACCAAGTACAGCGAAGCGATGAACGCGACAGTGCTGGACGAGAATGGCAAAGAACAGGTCATGACCATGGGCTGCTATGGTATCGGCGTATCCCGCGTGGTGGCGGCGGCCATCGAGCAAAATCACGACGATGCAGGCATTATCTGGCCTGAGGCCATCGCCCCTTTCCAACTGGCTATTGTGCCGATCAACATGCAGAAAAGTGCGGCGGTGCAGCAGAAATGTGAGCATATCTACGAGGCACTGACCGCCAGGGGCATCGACGTGTTACTGATGGATGAGCCCAAGGCACGCCTGGGTGCCATGCTCGCGGACGTGGAGCTGCTGGGCATCCCGCATCGTATAGTGGTGGGCGACCGCGGCCTTGAAAAAGGCAATATTGAATATAAAGGCCGACGGGATTCCGAAAACCAGGAATTTTCCGCGGATCAGATTCTGGACATCCTGCTCGAGAAAATCCCACATTGATCCGGGCAGCCATCACCTCCGTCCTGCTGGCAATACTCAGCAACCCGGTATCCGCTCAGGCCATTGAAGCGGATCCGCAGCTATTGTTGGCTCTGAAGGACGCTGTCACCGAGGCGGACTCCTTTGTGGACCGCTTCGATGCAGAAGTGTGGTTGATGGCGAAGTCCCAGCCGCTGGCGCGCTACATCAAAGACCCGGAAGAGCGCCTGTACGTGCTCAAGGCGATTCACCGGGAAGCGACCCGCGCGGGATTACAGCCGGAAATCGTACTGGCAGTGATACAGATCGAAAGTGCCTTTGACCCTTATGCGGTCTCCCGTGTAGGGGCCCAAGGCATGATGCAGGTTATGCCCTTCTGGAAAAACGAGATCGGTCGTCCGGAAGACAACCTCATCGATATGGAAACCAATCTCCGTTACGGCTGCACCATCCTCAAGCACTACATCAAAAAGGCCAAGGGCAATATGCCCAATGCGCTGGCCTACTACAACGGCAGCTACGGCCGCCACACATACAGCCGCAAGGTGCTGGATGCGTGGGTAGAGCGCTGGCGCTGATTGCCCGTATTTCCGGGCAACAGCAATTTTCCCAGGGGTAGCCAAACCATGGATTACAGCTTTTTTACCGGCGCAGCCTGTGGATTACTTTTACTCGCCGCAACCAGAATTGCGCTGGGCCCCAAGCGCAAAGACAGCCGGTGGTTGATCGTTCTACTGGCGGGGGTGTTTATCTACTTATTACGCCCCTTATTACAGGACCAGGATTCGCTGCTGGATCTCCTGATCGACTTTCCCACGATCCTGATACCCGGTGCTTTCTGGCTGTTCTGTCACCAATTGTGTAATGATCAGGCGCCTTTCCCTCGCTGGGGCTGGTGGCTCATAGGCGGTGAAATTGCTGTCGACTTTGCCAGCCAATTGCACCTGCACCCTTTTTTCTATCTATTGGCCCAACCTTTCAAGGTAGGAATCATCGGCGCGGGACTGGCAACACTACTGCGACAATTTCAGTCGGACCTGGTCGCCGAGCGTCGCCAATTGCGCGTCAGCCTGTTCATCGCCATCGGTGGGTATATGGTGGTTGTCGTATGCGCGGAGTTTCTATTTACCTTCCTGCCGACACCTAGCGGTGTTCCGACACTGCATGCCATTACCGCCAGCCTGCTGGCCTTTGGCGCCTGTTTTTGGCTGTTGGCACTTTCGCCGAATGCACTGGAAGACTCACTCCCCCAGTGTACCCGGGAGGAACCTCCAGCAAATCCGGAACAGACGAGCCCGCCACCATTAGGTGCGACACAAAGCGCGCTGTTGTCACAACTTCAGCAACATATGGCGACGGGAGGTTACCGGCATACTGGATTGACGATTCGGGAACTGGCGGCGCAATTGGACGCAAAAGAACACGTGCTGCGAGCACTGATCAACAAGCACTTGGGGTTTCGCAATTTCAATGAGTATTTGAACCAGTACCGCATCGACGAGGCCAGCCGTCGGCTCGCCGACCCGGATGAGGCCCACCTGCCGGTGCTGAGTATCGCTCTGGATATCGGCTATGGGTCCGTCAGCCCGTTCAATGCGGCATTCAAACGCCGGCACGATAAAACGCCCACAGAATATCGCCGCGAGCAGTTGCCATCACACTAATAATTGACCGCCTGCGGCGGCACAAGTCGAAAAACAGACATTTGTAAAATGAACTGACGCCCCAGTTCGAGCAATTAGACGTCATAATTTTTTACATGGAGCAAGCCAAATTACGCCTCGTGAACCAAACTAGATCTTGCAGGACCTGCTCTGCAGGCAATTAGCCCAGTCACCACCTCGCTTGTAGTTCAGGCTCCTGCAAACCTTTTCCCACCAAACCGTCTCCCGCCGACCGGCCTCTTCCGACCAAACACCACCCAAAGCTATTGCGCGGCGATTTCACACACCGATCCAGTCCGCCCTAGCCGGCCTATGCCTACTGCTTGGGAGCCGACATAAATTTGATCAGCGCCTTGTATTCCTCATCGCTGCAGTCCGGGCACATACCTCCGGGCGGCATGGCTCCGAGCCCGTTTTTCACAGAGTTCAGCAGCGTATCCATCCCTTTATCCAGGCGCGGCTTCCAGGCCTCCACATCGTGCACTTTGGGCGCGTTGGCGACCCCGGTATCGTGGCAGATATGGCAACTTTTCTGGTACCGCTCAGTGACCGCATCAGCCACCGAAGCGCCACTTGCGAGCATACCGGTCAGTCCGAGCGCGAACATGATTACTGATTTCATATAGCCACCTTTCTGTTTCTCAGTTTTGTCCCGTCACAAAATTCACCGCTCAGTGTAGTTTCACATTGCCGCGGATTACTACACTTCTTGCTCACATCAACACCCGCGCCCTTCGCAGCGCGACTATATTGCCTGTCGGGCTTGCCCGCTTCTCGCAATACAGGTCGAACACAGGATCATGAACTACCCTGAGTGGGGTGAGAACATTTTCTCATGTGCTTTACCTGTCCCCAGCAATAACACCCATAAGCCGGAGCTCGCAGATGAAGCTGCATTGGATCAAAGATCCCAGTGTTCAGTTTGCCCTGATCGGGGCCCTTCTATTTGGTATCCACAGCCTCTTTCAGGATAGACAATCCGCCAGTTCCGGCGACATCGTCATCTCCGAGTCACGGATCCAGCATATTTCTGCCATTTTTGCCCGAGGTTGGCAGCGACCACCCAGTGCGCAGGAGCTGCAGGGACTGATCGACGACTATATTCGGGAAGAAGTGCTTTACCGTGAAGCCCTGAATATGGGCCTCGACCAGGGAGATGCGGTAATTCGCCGGCGCCTGCGAACAAAAATGGAGTTTCTGGCCAAAGATCTGGTCGATGCTATTGACCCTCCGGACTCGCTGCTAGAGCAGTACCACCAAACACACCTGGACCGCTACACCCATCCAGCCCGTTACACTTTCGAGCAGATATTCCTCGACAGCAATAAACGCAAAGAAGTAGCTGAGGATGCGCGCATCGTGCTAACCCGCCTGACCGCAGGCAGAGATCCCCGCAAGCAGGGCGATCATTCATTGCTGCAACACCGATTTGATTCGGTTACACCGGCACGTATCGACCGGGTTTTTGGCAGCGATTTTTCCCAGCAACTGGTTGACCTCCCCCTCAACGAGTGGACTGGCCCACTGACCTCCTCCTACGGCGAGCACCTGGTACGCATTCGCCACCTGGATCCGCAGCAGCAGCCAGAGTTTGGCGAGGTCCGCGCAGAGGTCCTGCGCGACTGGCAGGAACAGGAGCGTCGCAAGGTACTGCAGACCCAATACGAGACCCTGCGTAGCAAATACAGAATCTCGGTCGCTGAACTCTCCCCCGAGAGCAACGTCAAAACGGAAAGTGTCGAACCGGGCGATAGCCCGCGGCTATCCGGGGAGGCCGAGTAACCGTGAGATTCATCCTCCTGCTCATTACCCTGTGTCTCTCGTCGTTTGCACACACCCACGAGCTACGCCCGGCATCTCTTTCCCTGGAAGAGAGCGCGCCGGGGGAATTTGAGGTAATCTGGCGGGTACCGGCAAAAGGCGACCTGCGACTCTCACTGGATATAGGGTTTGACCAGCAGACACGCGCTTTGACCATGCCCACGGGGCTGTTCGCAGGTGGATATTATGTGGAACGCTGGAAAACCAGCCACCCGGACGCTTTCCTGGGTAGCCGCATCGTCATAAAAGGTCTGGAAAATACCCTGACCGATACACTGGTAACGGTGCGATGGCTCGACGGGCGGGAGCAGATAACCCGTCTGTTGCCGGATCAACCGCAGATGCGGGTAGAAAACAAAGCGGGCAAAAAGGAGATTGCCAACATGTACTTTGTTTTGGGGGTTGAGCATATTCTTTTGGGTATCGACCACCTGCTGTTTGTACTGGCACTGATGGTGCTGGTAAGCGGCGTGCGCCAGCTGATGATCACCATCACCGCATTCACCCTCGCACACAGCATCACCCTGGCTGCAGCGGTACTGGGAGCAGTTAAATTGCCACAGGGACCGGTGGAGGCGGTGATCGCACTGAGCATCGTATTTGTCGCCGTCGAGATACTGCACAAGCTGGAAGGCCGCACCACCTTGGCCATCCGCAAACCCTGGCTGGTGGCTTTCGGCTTTGGCCTTCTGCACGGTTTCGGTTTTGCCGGCGCATTGTCGGATATCGGCGTCCCTGCGCACGAAGTCCCGCTTTCTCTTGCGGTGTTCAATTTGGGGGTCGAGGCCGGTCAACTGGCGTTTATTACCGCGGTCAGTCTGGTGATGCTGACACTCAGGAAGCTTCCCGGTGTGCACCGTTGGGAACTGCGTACCGGCCACACCGCAACAATGGCCAGCGCGCTACCTGTGGCCTACCTGGTGGGCGGCGTGGCCGCACTGTGGCTGGTAGACAGAACAATTGCCCTGGTTGTCTGAGGAGCTGCACCCTGGGCAGCGACGCAGGGCGGGAGCGTTTCGCCTAATCCTGAAACAACAGTTCCAGCGGATAACCGTTAAACGGCTTGGTCTTTTCAATGACCAGGTGCGAGGTCATTCGGGTAATCGCCGCATCTTCGTCCGCCAGTAACTGTTCGGAGACACGATTGAAATCGCCCGCATCCGGGCATACAAAGCGCAGCATATAGTCAAATTCCCCGGACATTTTCACACAGGAAACAATCTGCTCTATTTTGTTGATAGCGCGCCGGAAGCTTTCGCTGGTACGCGCGTCCTGCCGTTTCAGCGCCACATTGACGTAGAACTCGGCGTGACGCACTTTGTCCAGGTTTACTTCCGCCTGGTATTCGCGGATAAACTTCTCGCTGGTCAACTTTTTCACCCGCGCCAGGCAGGCACTTTCCGACAGACCAATCTGATCCGCCAGATTCAGGTTACTAATACGCGCATTTGTCTGCAGAACTTCCAGAATTTTCAGGTTGTGGCGATCTATTTTCACGGCTAATTTTTATCGACTGAATGGTTTAACAGGGTCATTTTTAAAACAGCATAACGGGAAACCCGCCGCGCGGGAACACGCAACCTTTCTGATCTATCACTAACCCGCCTTCAGGCAGCCGCCCACTACAAACCGCTCGATCCGGTCCAGCGCACGGGTCAGCTCCACCTCATCAGCCGCCAGAGTCAAACGCACATGGTTGATGGCACTGGGACCAAAAGGTTTTCCTGGCAATACCGAAACCCGTTCCGCGTCCAGCAAAGCGCTGGCAAATGCTTCCCCATCATCCGCAACAGCGGATACATCCACCATCACAAACATACCCGCTTCCGGGGAGTAACAGTTGAGCCCCGGAATTTTTCCGATACGTTCGACGATCAGGTCTCGGCGCTTTTCATAGGCATCGCGCATTTGTTTTACGAAATAGGTATCAAATTCAAGGGCGAAGGCCGCAGCTTCCTGAATAAACTGAGGTACGCCGAAAATCGTGGCACCGGCGTATTCGATCAGGCGTTCGACGAGCTCTCCCTGAGCCACGGCCCAGCCAAGTCGCCAGCCGCTCATGGCATGGGATTTGGACAGTCCATCAATCACGATCACATTGTCGAGATGTTCAGCCGCGGTACGCAGCGAGGTATGGCGGCGGGCGAAAGTGATCATCGAATACATTTCATCGGAGATAAGCCAGATGTCACGCGCGCGACAATACGCCGCCAGCTCACGCAATTGCTCCGGGGTCGCCATCGCGCCGGTGGGGTTCACCGGCGTATTGATCATCACCACACGGGTATCGTCGGAAATTGCCTGCTTGATTGATTCAACATCAAATGCAAATCCCTGGTCCGCGGGGCAGGACACTTTCCTGACCTCCAGCTGCAGGGCGTCGGCAATAGGCACATAGCCAATGTACATGGGCTCGGGAATGACAATCTGCTCACCGGGATTGAGCAGGCAGGAAAGCACCGCATAAATCGCGTTGGTGCCGCCGGGAAAGACCACCACGTCATTGGGATTGCAGGGGTGAGGACTGACTTTGCTCTCGATATCCGCAATGGCACGGCGCAACATCAGCTCACCAGCCGCCGGTGAATAGTGGGTACGCCCTACGCCCAGACGGGCTCGGGCAAAGTCCAGAATGGGCTCCGGTGTATCAAAGTTCGGATCCCCCACACACAGAAAGATGACATCTTCGCCTTTGTCGGCCAGGGCATGGGCACGGTCACTCACCGCCCATACATCGGCATCCGCGGAGTGAAGGGCCTGGCTCTGATTACTGAATCGCGGGGTGTACATCGTCGGGTCCATGATTGGTGGTTGTTATGGGTAGGAGCCTTTGCACGAGCCCGGAATACACCAGACGTGCGCAAGCTCCCTATATCCATAAGGTAACAACCGGTGGAGCAATCCATCGGGCTTACACCCTGATGATTTCGCAGTAGACCGATTATTTAGCACCCTTCGCCGCAGAAAATTCGGCGACAGTCACGGCTCAGAACCGGTAATTGAGGCTTAACCCGCCCACCGCATCGTCCGGGCGAACCAGCACATCTGCCGCCACCCTCAACTTCTCGTTAATGCTCACGCCCACCATGGCCCCGACACCGTTCTGGAATATCCCTTCATTCTTACTGCGATAAGACGGCAGACGCGCCCAATTGAGGTAGATGGAATTCACCCCGATTCCAAGGTCCTGGTAGTCGTCACCGTCGGTGTGCTCGAGCCAGACCTCCCCAAACCACTGATGCTCTCGATCCTCGGGGCTATTGTAAAAGAACCCCGCTTTGCAGCGCCGATAGTCCCGATCCTGCCCGCGAACCCACAACCCTAGCGGATCAAGTGGCTGCCCCCAGGCACCAGCGTAGGTATAACGATCCGCGGTTCTCTCGTGGAAGCCCTCCACATCAATTCGGGTCCACTCGATCGCCGCAAAAGGTCCCATCCGGCTGCTTAGATTGGGGGTCGCGTCATAGCCACCACGCAGGAACGCGCTGTACCCGTCGCCATCGGTGCTGCCATCGAGGCGATGAGTAAAGTGACTGCCAAGCCGAATGGTACGCTGGACATCATCGTACTGAATGTTCGAGTAGGTCGCGGCCCCATCGACAAACCAGAAATCATCGTCCCAACGGGCGAAGGCACTGAGATTGAAATTACGCGCCTTGAAAAATATATCCGTAGGCTCGTATTCACTGCCCCCGTAGGACATTCCGAGCCCCCACTCCAAGTGCTCAAAGCCCGCGAAGCTCATTCCCAGAAAACCATCCCAGGCCGGATACTCATCGTTGATTGCTGGTGCCACACCCAGTTCGGTATGCCCGACACTGGCACCAAAAAACACCGTGGTATAAGGGTCGTGGTAACGCTGAGAAATCAGGTGATGATCAATGTTAATACGGTGCTGACGAGTGTTTTCATACGCCAGGTCAGGCAGCACCCCAAAGTTCACTGCGGCGGTGAGGGTTTCGTAGTAGTAATCCCCCAGTAATTGCTGGCCCGCCAGTGTGGGGTGAATACTGTCGTAAAAAATCAGCATATCCGCATCGGGGTTGGTGCCATTGGCCCCGTAGACCGGGTGTGGATTGGCACAACCGGTGTAGCAGGTTGCACGCTGATTGATCGCGGCAAAGCCGAATGCAGCCGGATCGTCAACCGCCAACTCGAGAATCCCTTCCATATCCAGCAAGAGAATATTGCCGATGTCATTGACCTGGCGGCGCAACTGGTTGTTGAAATACTCGGTACCCATATTGGCGTAACGAACCGCCGCAGGGCCCTGTGCATAGACAGCCGGCGTGTTACCGATCCGCGGCGCGTTTGTCATGGCGATATATCTGGCACCGGCGTAACGTAACTCCCGGCCTGCGGCGGAAAGAAATCCGGCAGCCCGCGCCATTGAGTCGCGGGAGATACTGCCATTGCGCACACCATCGAGGATGTTGTTTCCACCCCCATTGAGGAAAAAGAGATCTTTCGAGCGAACGGTATTCTGTGGCAGGTAGCCCTGCCCCGTAGCGAAGGGCACGCCGGTCAAAGTGATATTGTTGTTCGGATCATCCACTAAGGCCTGCAACGCAGCCGGGTCATTGAAAGCGCTGGTGGCGGCGATAACCTCCGCTTCACTCAGGTAAGGGCTTTCCCCCATCAACGGATCGCACACCCCATCGGCACCGCAACGGGTGGAATCCGGCAATATCGTGCTCAGTGTATTGTGGTCGGCCACGGTGGTATCCGGGAACAATTGACGGAAACGCTGGGGGCCAACCAGATCCAGCAATACATCCGCTGTGCGATTGCCACCGACCGCCCAATTGGGGCCGTTAGCCAGCACCGACTGGGTGATCTGCTGCAGCTGTTGCTCGAGCGAGCCCGCGGCGGGGGCACAGGGAATAGCGCCGCCAAAGGCAGGCCCGAGGCCATAACAGGAATTGAGTTTCGCAAGCCCCAGACGATCGGCGAGGAAAGAGACCGCAGGCTGGCGAGGGTAGAGACCGTCGGGGTCGTCAGAAGTAAAGACTCCGGCATTACCGTTATCAGATAGGCTATCACCAAAGACTATCAGAGAGCCGTAGAGCGGCTCTTCCGTCAAGGCGGCGGGCGCGTAAAAACTCCCCATCAGTGCCAGCGCGATCGCCGTTGGTAGCCGCGCCACCTTTCCGCATAGACCCTGACGTTTTTCCGTATCTCGCAACACTGGGCTCTCCTTGCCTTGGCAAAATTCCGTGGCAAGTATAGGTCAGTTGCGGCGACTGGATTTTTCCACCGAAGGAATCAATCAGACCTCATTCCGGACAGGCTCCATCGTCCTCATCAACGTGAGCATTATCCGGCTGACACAAGCAGCAAACAGCCCCCAGACGAGGGAAATAACGAGCAGGCATTGCCAGGTGGGGAGCCCCCAGTTCGCGGGGCCGAAATAAATACTGTTGGCGTAAAAAGCCGGTGCCAGCAACAGACCTGCCAATACACACCAGAGAGGAGCTCCCACCAGCCAGGCAAGTGAGTGCCGAACCGTGATCGACAACATCGCCCAGATACAGATGGACCACGCCGGTGGCAGGTTGGAGCCGTAATCCAGAACGCCACTGGCCATAAAGGCCCATTCAACCCCAAACCCGCAAAATATAAACCCGAGGACCACAAAAATGTCCTGAATGTCACGCCACATCAAAAAGTGCAGCATCAGCACCAGAAACAATGCGATCAAGGCCATGGCATTGCCATACAGTAACGCTGTCCACCACCCGATGACGAACAGGGCAAAATTGACCAGTTTTTTATAATGCATTGGGCGACTCATTTATCAGAAGGATTCTGTACCGCGAGCGCAATTTCCCCGGAATACATCCGTAGGGATACAAGAAATAAATCAGAGGATCGCTATTTCTTCAAGTTTGCAAAGGCTTCAATTGCAGTTTTGCGGGATTCAGTCACATCACATATGGGTGCAGGGTAATCGTGGTCAGCGAAGAGGTCCCGGGGGGGGCAGTGCACATCGCGATCGCTCAATTCTGCGAGTTCAGGAACGTATTTACGAATGAATGCGCCATCTGGATCGTAGCGCCTGGACTGGCTGTAAGGATTGAAAACTCGGAAATAGGGGGCGGCGTCGGTGCCGGTTGACGCCGCCCACTGCCAACCACCGTTATTGGCCGCAAAATCCGCATCCACAAGCATCTGCATGAAGTAACGCTCTCCCTTGCGCCAATCGGTCAGCAGGTTTTTCGTAAGGAATGAGGCAACAATCATCCGCAGCCGGTTGTGCATCCAGCCAGTCTGATTCAACTGTCGCATGGCGGCATCCACGATTGGAACGCCGGTTTTACCCTTACACCAGGCCGAAAAGTTCTTTTCCCGGTTCGCCCAGGGTACGGACTCGGTTTCGGGCTTGAAAGGTTTGTTCCGACACACTCTCGGGTAATTCACCACAAGGTGCTGGTAAAACTCCCGCCACAGCAATTCGCTTAGCCAGGTCGTGGCACCTTCACTACCTCCGGCCCAACGGCCACCATTGGCTTGCGTCGCCATCTGCACACACTGACGAATGGAAACAGCGCCGCAATTGAGATAGGGCGAAAGGCGCGAGGTATTTTTCCTCGCCGGAAAGTCACGCCAGCGGTGGTAGTCATCAATGATTTCTGCAAATGACGCCAGTGCCTTGGCGCCGGCCACCTCTCCCGTGGGCCAGTCAAGTACGTGGCTATCGCCGCCGGGCGCCACACCGTAGTCACCTACGGTTTCGGGGATGCGCCGCACCAGATTGCTGTCGCCATCGACGGCTATCCACTCAGGCCACTGCTCTGCATGTGCACTGCTACGCGATCGGGGGGCGGGCACAGACGCAAAGGCATCCCCACTGTTGTCATGGGCGGCAATAAATGCACGTTTGAACGGGGTAAACACCTTATAGCCATCCCCCTCCCCTGTGGTAATACTGCCCGGGGGAACCAGCGTGCGATCGGTCAAAAGCTCCACCGATACCTGACACTTTTTCAGCTGCGCGCGGACGTTCTGGTCTCGTTTCAGCTCATTCACCGGGTACTCAGCATTGCCGAACAGTGCATCGACCTTCAATTTTTCAACAATCTGAACCAGAGCTGCTGGCACCTCGGAGAAACCCGCCACTTCGATAAAATACAGGGGTATATTTTTTCTCTCGAGCGCCGCTTGTAATCGAGCAAGACTACGCAGACGTAGCGCAATCACATTGTCGCCATCCCCGTGCGCCCGCCAGGTATCCGGGCAGGCGATAAAAATGCCGGCGACACACTCACAGTTTTTCGCCGCACGATACAGCGCGGTATTATCTTTCACCCGTAAATCGTTGCGAAACCACACCAGACCTCGCTGATACGTTTTTTCAGCCATGCAATCTGCTCAAGGTCAAATCGATCAATGGAAATCACAAAGACCGAGCTCGGCGGGCTCGGCGGCAAGTAATACCTGATTGTGAATAAAACTGTGGGGACTCCGCGGCAGAAAATGACGAAGCAGTGTGAGCACCGCCGATAACGGCTTGCGCCCCAACCGATACTCTTCGATCAGCTCGCTGAGCTCGGCTTTTTCGTCTTTGCCCAAAAACTCGCGCAGGTGCCCGGCGCTGTGCATAAGCGCATTGGTGCGATCTTTCCGAGAAGCGGGGCGTGCGAGAATATCCATGATGCGCCCGCGTACCTCAAACGCCAGTTCATCCACGGCCATGGATTTGGCATTTGCCAGCAACCGCCCCAATGCGCGGGTTTTATCCTGATGGTGTGCCAGCAGCAGGTACTTGTAAGCGGTGTAAAATTCAATGATCCGGGCAAGCTGGGATGCAGGCTTTGCCGGGGTGGCGCCCCCGGGCTCTGCCGTCTGCGACGTTGCAGGTTCACTTTGCACTTCCTCTTCCGCCTCTAGCTGGACGTAGCGGAACCAGGCATCGTAGGCAAAGACCCGTGTGAGAAAATTCTCTCTTAACTCGCTGTTGTTCAGTCGGCCGACTTCCTCCATGGGAAGATGAGGGAACTGCTGTTGTAACCGGCGAGCAAAAACCCCAACCCCCTCACTGTCGATACCATGACCATTGTCGAGATACCGACGCACTCCACGCAGACCACAACTGGGGGAGTTCTGCATAAAGATGTAGCCGCGGATTTTTGCCAGTTGTGGCACGACGGAATCCGCATACTCCCGCAAGAGCTCGGTCACATCCACATCCGGATCTTCCACCCCAACCACACGCACCGCATCTACTGGGGCGCTTGCGTGCTCCACCAGCAGGTGTATCGGTTTGCGCGGCACTCCCATGCCGATCGCCACTTCAGGGCATAGGGGCAGATAGTCAAAACACTGACCGAGCAGTTCGGTGCACACCTTGCTGTGCTTGTGACCGCCGTTGAATCGTACCGGGTCGCCCATGGCGCACTGGCTGATACCAATGGGGATTTTTCGACTCTGTCGCTGTATTTTCATCAGATCTCTGGCCCGGGTCACATTGCTCTTTCTCTCTAAGTCTACTCTACGACCCGAAAGGTTTTCTGGATGACTGGGAGAGCGGCCACAGGGAAATACCGCAGCACTACCGCAATAATCCGACGCGAACCGGCAAATTTTCCGGTAATTGTTGCGCAGCTCGCCACCGCCGCTAAAATGCGGGTCCTTCTTATATATACCAGTCCTACCAAATCCCGGGGCCCGCAATGATTCCAGCACTGCGCGAAATCAACGATGTACAGGCGCTCTACCTGCAGTTCCTGAAAGCACTCAGACAGGGGGGCTTTCACGGCGATGCGAGCCCCAGCTACGCCAGCCGCACGGTGCTTTCCACGGACAACTCTATCTACCAGGTGCTGCCCCAGGCGGTGGTGTACCCGCGGGACATTCACGATCTGCAACTGCTGATGGAACTGGCGGACCGGGAAGAGTTCCACAAGGTGGTGCTCTCCCCCCGCGGCGGCGGTACCGGCACCAATGGCCAGTCCCTGACCGACGGAATCGTAGTGGACATTTCCCGGCACATGAACCGGATTCTCGAGATCAATGCCGAGGAGGGCTGGGTGCGGGTGCAGACCGGTGTCGTCAAAGACCAGCTGAACGCCGCGCTGAAACCCTACGGCCTGTTTTTTGCCCCGGAACTATCCACCAGTAACCGCGCCACCATCGGCGGCATGATTAACACTGACGCCTCGGGCCAGGGCTCCTGCCTGTATGGCAAAACCCGCGACCACGTGCTGGAGCTGACGACGGTACTGATGGGAGGCGAACTCTGGCACTCCTTGGCCATCGATGATGAAGAACTGGCGGAAATCACGACCGGCGACAGCCGTGTCGGCAGGGTGCACCAGGCGGTGGACCGCGTCGAACGCGACAAGCGCGATCTGATTGAGGCCAAATTCCCCAAGCTGAACCGCTGCCTGACGGGCTACGATCTGGCGCATATCCGGGATCGCGAGAACGGCAAGGATGGGCGATTCAACCTCAACAATATACTTTGTGGTTCCGAGGGCACCCTCGGCTTTATTGCCGAGGCAAAACTCAACCTGCTCAAGATTCCCAAGTGTGCGGCACTGGTCAACCTGAACTACGACCACTTCCAGGATGCCCTCAAGGACGCCACCGATCTGATGAAGGCCGGCCCTACCTCCATCGAAACGGTAGACAGCAAGGTATTGCAGCTGGCCATGGGCGACATCGTGTGGGAGAGCGTGAGCGAATTTTTTCCCCAGGATGACCGGCCGGTGCAGGGCATCAACCTGGTGGAATACACGGCGGACTCCGAAGAGGAGCTCGACGCCGCACTGAATAGGTTTACCGCCCACGTAGACAGCCTGATCGGCCAGCCCGGTAAGAGCTTTGCTTACACCATCGCCCGCGGACACGCCCAGGTAAACAAAATCTGGGGTATGCGCAAGCGCGCCGTGGGGCTGCTGGGCAACGCCAAGGGCGAGCAGCGTCCGATCCCGTTTGTGGAAGACTGCGCGGTGCCACCAGAAAACCTCGCCGACTTTATCGCCGAGTTCCGCGCAGCACTTGACGAAGCCGGTTTTGCGTACGGCATGTTCGGCCATGTGGATGCCGGCGTACTGCACGTGCGCCCCGCCATCGATATGAAAGACCCGGAACAGGCCAAACAGGTACGCATCATCACCGAGAAAGTGGTGGGCCTGGCGCAGAAGTACAACGGCCTGCTGTGGGGCGAGCACGGCAAGGGCGTGCGCTCGGAGTTTGCGCCGGAGTTCTTCGGCGAGCTGTATCCGGAACTGCAAAAGATCAAGGCTGCCTTCGACCCCCGCAACCAGCTGAATCCGGGCAAGATCGCCACCCCCAGCGCTGCCTCAGGACTGCTCAAGATTGATGAGGTACCCACCCGCGGTGAGCACGACCGCCAGATCCCGGCACAGGTTTGGGAAGGCTATTCCGAGGGAGTTTACTGCAATGGCAACGGCGCCTGCTTCAACTGGAACCCGGACGATGCTATGTGCCCCTCCTATAAAGGCACCCGCAATCGCATCCATTCGCCCAAGGGCCGCGCCTCCCTGATCCGCGAATGGCTGCGCCTGCTGGCGGACCGCGCCGTAGACCCCGAAGCCGTCGCCCGCAAAAATCGCGAACAGTCATTCCTGATCGGCCTGCCCGGGCGCATCAAGAATTCACTGGCCCGCGCCCGTGGTGAATATGACTTCAGTCACGAGGTGAACGACTCCATGCAGGCCTGCCTCGCATGCAAATCCTGCGCCGGCCAGTGCCCGATCAAGGTGGATGTACCCACCTTCCGCGCCAAGTTCCTAGAACTCTACTACAGCCGCTACCTGCGCCCTCTGAAAGACTACTTTGTGGGCGGCCTCGAGTTTGTCATGCCACACCTGGCGCGGGTGCCATTACTCTACAATCTGCCTCTGAAACTGAAACCCGTGCGCTGGCTGATGGAGCGCGGTCTGGGCCTGGTAGATTCCCCCAGTATCTCCGCCACTCGCCTCGACAAGGTGATGCGCGAGCTGGGCGTTCCCTACGCCACGCGCGAAAGCCTGCGGGCCTTGGGGCCGGCCCAGCGGGCCAAATCTGTGGTGATCGTACAGGACGCCTTTACCAGCTATTTTGACGCAGATGTGGTGGCCGATACGCTGCGCCTGCTCAAACTGCTGGACTTCAACCCACTGGTTGCGCCATTTCACGCCAACGGCAAACCCCTGCATGTCCACGGCTTCCTACGCCAGTTTGCGCAGACTGCTGCCAGTAACAGCGCCATGCTCAACAGCCTGGCGGAAAGCGGCGTGCCCCTGGTCGGGATAGACCCATCCATGACCATGACTTACCGGGGGGAATACCAGAAGCTGCTGGGAGAAAAGGCACCGCAGGTACTCCTGTTACAGGAGTGGTTATCCCGACACACCGAGCATCTCGCCGGCAATAGAAACCGATTACAGGCCGGCAGTTTTACCCTGCTGCCCCACTGTACCGAGCAATCCAACGCCGCGGCTTCTACCCGCCAGTGGCAGCAGGTGTTCCGCGCTCTGGGGATGGAGCTTACCAGTCAGGCAGCTGGCTGCTGCGGTATGGCAGGCACCTACGGACACGAAATGGCCAACCGTGAGACCTCCCGGACCATCTTCCAGCAGTCCTGGGCGCCAAAGCTGAGTGGCGACACCAGCACAACCCTGGCCACCGGCTACTCCTGTCGCTGCCAGAGCAAGCGCTTTGCGGACACAAATTTGCGCCATCCGTTGCAGGCTCTACTGGCACAAATCCAAGATTCAGGGTTTACTGTCAGTAATCACTAACTTGCTTGCGGCGGGCGCCGTCCGCCGCAAGCAGCGACTGAGATAGACTGACCATGCTGCCCTTCGGCCGACACCGCACCCGCCCGTTCTTTTCCCTCGCCGTCCTGCTGGCGGCGCTCTATTTACCGAACTCCGCACCGGTAATGGCGCAGGCGGCCGCAGACCGGACGAATCGTGATGTCGCATTATTGATCAGCGAGGCCGAAGAGTACGCCCTGGAGGGTAATTACGATCGGGCACTTCCCCTCTATGAACGCGCCATTGCGGAACTGAAATCTGACCCTCATCCACAGAATCAGCTGCGCTACCGCTACGGCATCATCCTCAACGCTCTCGGCGGGCAACGCCCGGACCTCTACCCCCTGGCGCGAGGGCAGTTCGAAGCCGTACTCGATTACATCGAATCCTCTCCCGGTATTCCCTTTGAGCACTCTGCCGCGCGGGTACGCTCGGCCATTGCACACACCTTCCATCAGGAATCCGCGCTGCAGGAACACCCCGGCCGCCGGGCGGTGATGCTACGCCTTGCCTATCAGTTGTATGCAGGTGCCATCGAACAACTGCGCGCAGAGCAAGACTGGCAAAACCTTGCCATTACCTCATTCAATATCGGCCAGGTGTGCGAGTGGCAGGGGAACCTGGAAGAGGCCATTCAATGGCTGGAGCAGGCGGTAGCGCTGGACCGCCAGCACGGTTTTCCCGACCTGGAGGAAGACCAAGCTTACCTGACCGCACTTAGAGAGCTGGTCAACCCACAGCAACCGACAGGGAATACCGCAATTTGAATACTGGTCACTTTACCTACCTTACGTGGCCGGCGACCGGCGAAAACTTAATTAGACATTGGTACAACTTTCCAGGGCGACCCAACGTCCTCACAAAAACGACATAGCCTAAAAATCGGGATTATCTATCACGCTAATAGGCTAAACCTTGCCCGCGATCGTACATTTTCCCGCTGACACCCCCTTTTTCGCGCCGCCACCAAAACTTTTCGCCCTTTTCGGACAGCGAGTCACAAATAATCGCAAAAAAATTTTGTTCCAGCGAACTACCGGTCTTGACGCCCATATCGCCGATTTTTTCACCAATCCTAGATGACATCGCTGTCAACCTGTTCTTCTGGTCAGGAATTCCTTACCAATAAATTCAAACGTTTGTTTCGCGCCCCGTCATCAATCAGTCACATTCAGAGACAGCATCCCAAGCTTAGGGCACTACACGCAGCGATTGGACTATTTGACTTCGGGAATACGAGAATCTTTACGAGGACTGCCCGGTTCTCTGGATAGGCTTGCGCGAAATCCCCCGCCCTCTAATATTGCCCTCCCTGATCAAACATTGATCACTTATGACGAAATCAACTTGGAGCCACACAGACAGCTTCTGTTTGTGACCAGAGTGCTTCCGGAGGTATAGAACCCATGCGACAGAGTCTTAAACAGTACATCATCGTGCTTGCAGCTTCCCTTGCGGCCCTGGCCGGTGGCGATGCCTTTGCCGCAATCAAGGAGTCCCCGGACAAGAAAAAGAAGTCCATGACCGTCACCGCGACCGCCTACAACTCTGTTGAAGGCCAGACCGATGACGACCCCTGGACTGCGGCCTGGAATAACCGTCTGCGCCCCGGCGACAAAATTATCGCCGTATCTCGCGACCTGGAAAAACATGGCCTGACCAACGGCGCCAAAGTGAAAATTGAAGGTTTGCCCGGCACCTACACCGTGCGCGACCGCATGAACAAGCGGTATAAAAACCGCATCGACGTATGGATGGAAGAAGACATCAAGAAGGCCCGTAAATGGGGTAAGAAAAAGCTGAAGATCATCTGGAACCACAAGAAGTAATGTGCCAGTGATTGACAGAAACCCCCTGGGTATTACCAATACCATCCCACAAAAAAACCCGCTCACGCGGGTTTTTTTGTGCATCCGGTTTTCTCACGGCTCCGTGGTGACCTCGATACCGGGCACCTCTCGACACCCCTCATTTTCAATATTGTAGACACTCGGCTGGTAGGCCTGGTTATACCGGTGCTCGATCCCCTCATCGCGAAACACCAGCAGATACTCTTCCTTTACCCACCCCTTGTCAGTGAGATATTCACTCAACCAGAGCAGTGCCGGGCCATCTTCGTGGCACTTCCCATAGAACATCCGGGTCTTTTCCACTAACTGCTTGGTGAGATAGTCGCGGTATTTCCCCGGATAAGTAAAGCGCTCACCGGACAGGTCGCTATTCAGCACGCCATCCTCATTCCCTTCCAATTGTGCCTGGGAGCGATCGCGCCGCTCAGCGGGAGGCAGATCGCGATTCTCCGGTGCAGGGAATTTCTCAGGCTCCGGTGGTTCGTCGCTGTCTTCATCACGCAGCGGACGCTCACCACCGGAACGCTCAATTTTTTCGAGAAATATTGCCGTGTTCTCATCGCAATCAATACATGTGCGACCAGCAATAATGGCGTAGCCCTTAAGCTCAGAAATCAGTTCCGCTTCTGCAAGATCCACATCGATGACTCGATCGTCGGACAGCTTCAGCTCGATACCGGAAAATGCCGGCATCACAGACGAGAAACAGAGCAGGGGAAGTAAAAGACAGTAAGGGAATATTTTCATGCAGAGCAACCACATTTAATACATCTGCAGACCGCGACCAGTTGGCACCGCCAGGGCAACTTTCCTTGCTGCCCTTGGCGGCACCACGATTGGGTAGTGCTGTTACACTGTCGCGATTCCCTTCTATGTATAACCATAGCAGAGCAACCCGTTCCTGCTGGCTCCGCCGGTTATTATTTACTCCTGAACCCTCAGGCTGCCAGACCTGGCAGCTAAGGCGCTTCCCAGCTACCGCTTTCCTCAGCCGGGCCAATAAAGGCGCCCACCCCCTCTTCCTTCAACGCATCCAGCGCTTCCCGCAGGGCTTCCTCATCCGTATCGAATATGTCTTCCCACACGGTGGAGTTGTTGTGCTCATCAACAATCTCCAGAAGCCAGCCTCCCTCGCCGTCTTCGTAGATATCGATGCTGACCGTATGGTTTCCGTCACTGTAAGCGCGACTCAGGGGGGAGTCCTGGGAAGTGAAGTCTTCGGCCATGGGGTAACCTCGCTGGCTTAGGGAAGTAAAAATAAGTAGCCGATTGGCAGCGACACCCGCGCAGGAATGCCTTCGTCAAGCAGCGTCCTTCACTGTCGAAAAAGTGTACGCTCCGTGGGAAGAATTTTGTTAAAATGCGCGGCGAATTTTTACCGCTTTTCCCCTGAATGCCCCGGATTTACGCTCCGGCCTGCAAAAGGACACCAAAATGACTGCTTCCTCCACCGAAAGCACAACCGTTGTGGTCTGTGCGCTGTACAAATTTGTCAGCCTCGAAGACTTTGAATCCCTGCGTGAGCCCCTGCTCAAGGTAATGCTCGACAACGAGGTTCGCGGCACACTGCTGCTCGCCGCCGAGGGAATCAACGGCACCGTTGCTGGCGACCGGAAAGGTATCGATGCCCTGCTCGGACACCTGAAATCCGACGCGCGCCTCGCCACGCTGGATTACAAAGAGTCCTACGCCGATGAAATGCCGTTCCTGCGCAGCAAAGTCAAGTTGAAGCGCGAGATCGTAACCATGGGTGTGGAAGGTATCGATCCGCGCCGCACCGTAGGCACATATGTGAAACCTGAGGACTGGAACACGCTGATTTCCGACCCGGAGGTGCTCCTGATTGATACCCGCAATGATTACGAGTACCAGGTGGGTACCTTCGAACACGCGGTGAATCCTAACACCACCTCCTTCCGCGAGTTTCCGGACTACGTGAAGCAGCACCTGGACCCAAACAAGCACAAGAAAGTGGCGATGTTCTGCACCGGTGGTATCCGTTGTGAAAAGTCCACCGCCTACCTGAAAGAACAGGGTTTCGATGAGGTATACCACCTGCAGGGCGGCATTCTCAAATATCTCGAGGAAGTGCCCAAAGAGGAGACTCTGTGGAAAGGGGAGTGTTTCGTCTTCGATGACCGTGTGACCGTCAATCACGACCTGGAACCAGGCTCCTACGCCCAGTGCAATGCCTGCCGTATGCCAATTACCGAAGAGGAGATGGCTTCCGAACTGTTTGAGCAGGGAGTCAGCTGCCCACACTGCCACGACAAGGTGTCCGAGGCCGATAAATCCCGCTTCCGCGAGCGGGAAAAGCAGATTCAACTGGCGAAGATCCGCGGTGAGCAACACCTGGGTGAAGATGCCAAAACTGCCACACTCAATCGCAGGCAGCACAAGCAGGCGCTACGTCGGCAGCAGGCAAAACAGGCACGCAAAGCCTGATATGGCAATCGCTCAGCAGTTAAGCCGGAGTCAACTGGGAACTTCGGCGGTGCTGGTGAGCCATTGCAGTGCTTCCGCTTCTGTGAGAAATGAAAAAAACTCCAGGCCATCCTGCCGCGCCTGGTTGCGCATCACCGCGGTGGTATTCAGGCTGGGATTATTGAGGATCGCAATACGCGCCGCGCGCAGCTCCGGCACACTGGCGACAAACCTGCCGTAGCGCTGCTGTTCCTCCAGCGTCATGGACAGTTTGACGACCTTGCGGACATCCGCGAGTATGCGCAGCGGCTTGAGATGCCCGTACTTGGCCACCAGCTGACGTGCGGCCTGCAGTCGATTTTCATAGGTGGCCTCTCCATACAGCAGCAAAAAGACCACTCGATTCTGATTGTCATACCGGATTTGAAAACTCACAGCTACTACTCGCATCCGTTCCGGCGGAACTACTCCACCGCAAAATCACTTCATTTATTCGGCCCCATCGAGCATGGCCAGATGTTACGGCCAAAGCGCCTCGATTGGCACAAAAATCCAGGTTTCATGGTAAATATGTGAAATCAATCCGGAAAACCTTCCCGCCCTGAAACTTTTCTGCCAGCAACAATTGCAGCGCCCGCTTGCGCGGACCCACTGCGGCCGGTTGATCGTTGATCCGTGCACGGCGCATACCAAGTCTGGCGCACGGGTAGGTGCCGTGCTGGAGAATGCGACGGGGTTCGCGATATAAGGACAGACATCAGACGGCTGCCGATTCAGCACCAGCGCTGAACGATTCGGCAAAAAAAGTGAAAGGCAGGAGTCCTGTGGCGGGATTGGCTGAGCAGCTCAGAGGGTATCAGCGCACCTCGCCAAGGGCGGACTTGGACTTTTCACCCTCAGCCAGCCATTGCAGAGCAGCCTGTTCGGTAACAAACTCCAGTACGTTCAACCCTTCCGCACGGGCCACGCCGTCGATCACCACGTTGGCGTTGTAATCCGGCGCATGCAGCACTGCGATACGCCCGTGTTTGACTCCCTGCAGGTGGGCCACGTAGGTACCAAACGCCTCGCGCTCGGCCACGGACATTTCAATATCAGCCTGGCGCACATCCACCAGCACATTCAGTGGGTGCAAGTGCCCATATTTCTCCGCCATCTGGCGAGCCGCGGCACGCTTTTCCGCCGCATCCACACGATCGAAAAAGATGGCACTGACCACACGCGTCGTTGCGTTAAATCGAACCTGAAAGCCCAACTGCAATCTCCTGAGCCAATACATTCAGGGCGGAGGTGCTTCCCAAGGCGAAACACTGCCGACCACCGTTTACCCGACCTCTGGTCGGGAATCCCAGTGCCTACCGATAACTTGCGGCCACTGAGTATAGCCCCACGCCGCGATCCACCCGGTTGATGTTGGCAACGACGCCGGTTGCCGCGATCAACCCAGTTCAATCTCCGGCATACCGCCATCACTGGCACCAAGCCACACCTGGGCCGCTGCTGCGCGAGCAATGTCCCGGTAAACTGCTGCCACCTCGCCCTCAGGCTCCGCTGCTACGGTCGGACATCCGCCATCTGTCTGCTGACGGATCGACATTGCCAGTGGCAGTTGACCCAGCACCCGGGTTTGGTAGTCCGCCGCCATTCTGTCACCACCACCGGCGCCGAAGATCGGCTCCTGGTGACCACACTTGGAGCAGGTATGCAGCGCCATGTTTTCCACAATCCCCAGCACCGGTACAGATACCTTACGGAACATCTCTACGCCCTTGATGGCATCGACCAGTGCCAGATCCTGCGGCGTAGTGACGATGACCGCGCCGGCCAGAGCCACTTTCTGGGACAGGGTCAGCTGGATATCACCGGTGCCCGGAGGCATATCCACCACCAGATAATCCAGCGCGCCGTGTTCACTGCCGGCACCCCACAGGGTTTGCGTGAGCATCTGGTTCAATGCGCCACTGGCCATGGGTCCCCGCCACACAACCGGTGTATCTTCGGTCAGCAGATACCCCAGGGACATGGTCTGCAGGCCCTGCGCCGGAATCGGCACAAAAAACTTGCCGCCCTGGACCTCTGGACGCAACCCTTCGGTGCCGAGCATGGTGGGCAGGCTGGGACCGTAAATATCCGCATCCAGCAGCCCCACCGCCGCACCTTCAGCGGCCAGTGCGAGGGCCAGGTTCACCGCTGTGGTGGACTTGCCCACACCACCCTTTCCGGACGCCACGGCGATGATATTCTTCACCGCCCGGAGGGAGTCCGGAACCTCTCCTGCAGCTGTACGCTGGATATCAAAAAACAGATCAAACTGAATTTCACTGTCGGCCAGAGCTCCCTGTAGCAGCGGCTCACAGACCGCCTGCACCCGCTTCGCCCAATGGGACTGCTGGCTGGCACAGGGGTATCCAAGGGTCACACCGACATAAACGGTGTTATCGTCAAAACCCACTTCAATATCCGCATCCAGGGCGTCCAGGACGACGCCGGTAGACGGGTCTTCCAGAGCACCAATGGTCTCCGCAATTCGTTCGAGACCGGCCTGAACATCGGGGGAAAGGTCGTTGTGGTCATGATGGTCATCGGTCACGGCGGAGTCCTCACTAGAATAGATGGGCATTCGGAAGCTGGGGCGGCATTGTGGTCAAGCTTCGCACAGATGACAAGCCGCCCACCTGCGGGTCCCTGTCATCGGGCCGGGTGCCTTACAGCCCCCATTTCTGCTATATTCCGCGCTCTTTTCGGCCCCGGCCGGCTTCGTTCGAAGCAGCCACACAGACTAATCTCGCAGCTTTTGGAATCCATGATGTCTCACACCGACAGTCAGCCCAGAAACATCCTCGTCACCAGTGCCCTGCCCTACGCCAACGGCTCCCTGCACCTGGGCCATATCCTCGAGTATATCCAGACCGACATCTGGGCCCGTTTCCAGCGCGCCCGCGGCAACCAGTGCCTGTATATGTGCGCGGACGACGCCCACGGCACCGCCATCATGTTGAAAGCCGAGCAGCTGGGCCTGACCCCGGAGCAGCACATCGCCAATATGCAGGCGGAGCACGAACGGGATTTTGCAGACTTTCTGATTGGTGTGGACAACTACCACTCCACCCATTCCGCCGAAAACCGCGAGCTTTCGGCGATGATCTACAAACGCCTGCGAGAAAATGGCCATATCGCCTCGCGTACCATTACCCAGGCGTTTGACCCAGAGAAAGAACTGTTTCTGGCGGACCGCTACATCAAAGGCACCTGCCCGAAATGTAAAGCCGAGGATCAGTACGGTGACAACTGTGAAGTCTGCGGCGCGACCTACAGCCCAACAGAGTTGATCAACCCGGTCTCCGCCATCTCCGGCGCCACGCCAATCGAGAAAGAGTCCGAGCACTTCTTCTTTACCCTGCCGGCATTCACCGATTTCCTGAAACAGTGGACCCGCTCCGGCACCCTGCAGAGCGAGGTGGCGAACAAGCTGTCCGAGTGGCTGGATGACGGCCTGCAGGAATGGGACATCTCCCGCGATGCGCCCTACTTTGGCTTCGAGATTCCCGATGCGCCGGGCAAGTATTTCTATGTGTGGCTGGATGCACCCATCGGCTATATGGCCAGCCTGAAAAACTATTTTGACAAGAAGTGCGACGCGAATAGCCAGGACTGGCAGGAATACTGGAAAAAAGACAGTACCGCCGAGGTGTATCACTTTATCGGCAAGGACATCGTCAACTTCCACGCGCTGTTCTGGCCGGCGATGCTGGACTCCGCCGAGTTCCGCACTCCTACCAAGGTGTGTGTGCACGGCTTCCTGACCGTGAACGGCAAGAAGATGTCCAAATCCCGCGGTACTTTTATTAACGCGCGCAATTACCTGGACAACCTGAACCCGGAATATCTGCGCTACTACTTCGCCGCCAAGCTGACCGCAGGTGTGGACGATCTGGATCTTAACCTGGAAGACTTTATTGCCAAGGTGAATTCAGACCTGGTGGGTAAAGTGGTGAACATTGCCTCCCGCACCGCAAAGTTTGTGAGCAAGTCCGGTGGCGCACTGGCCAGTGAACTCGCCGACGAGGCCCTGTGGAGCCAGTTTGTGGAAGCAGCGCCGCGTATTACCGAATTTTTTGAAGCGCGCGAATACAGCCGCGCGACCCGCGAGATCATGGCGCTGGCGGATGCGGCCAATGCCTGGATTGCGGAAAAGGCGCCCTGGTCTCTGGCGAAAGAGGAAGGCAAGGAGGATGAGGTGCTGGCGATCTGTTCTCAGGGCGTGAATATGTTCCGCGCGCTGATTACCTGGCTGGCGCCGGTGCTGCCGGAAACCGCGAAAAAAGCCGAGGAGTTCCTCGGTGTGTCGCTGGACTGGAAGTCGGCAACGGTACCGCTGGCGGGCCACACCATTAACAAGTTCAAACCGTTGATGCAGCGTGTTGAGAAGGCTCAGGTGGAAGCAATGCAGGAAGCGGCGAAGGAATCTCTGGCGCAACTGCAGGCGGAGACCAAGGCTGCCTCAGGGCCACTCGCAGACGATCCGTTGGCGGAGCAGATTGAGTTTGATGATTTTGCCAAGGTGGATCTGCGTATCGCATTGATTGCCAATGCGGAACATGTGGAAGGTGCGGGCAAGCTGTTGCGCCTGACTCTGGATCTGGGTGGTGAGACCCGCAATGTGTTTGCCGGAATCAAAAGCGCTTACAGTCCGGAAGACCTGATCGGTAAGCACACGGTGATGGTGGCCAACCTGGCGCCGCGCAAGATGCGTTTTGGTGTTAGTGAAGGTATGGTGCTGGCGGCGGGCCCCGGCGGCAAGGACCTTTGGATTCTGGAACCCCACGAAGGTGCTCAGCCTGGTATGCGGGTGATGTAATTCCACTTTCTCCCGGGGCTTGTTTAAGTCCCAGGTCTAAGTCCCGGGCGGCCGTCCGGGGCCATTCCCTGCTCCGCAACCTCATGGGCAATCGCTCCACAGGAAATGGCCCCAGAGGGCCTATCTTCGACTTAATTTGGTTTAAAAGGACTTTGTTATGCGTGGGGTTTTTCTTGATGCGTTGACGATGAAGCTGGACGAACTGGATACGTCCGCGCTGGAAAGTTCGCTGGAACAGTGGGCGTTTTTTGACACGACTTCGCCGGAACAGACGGCGCAGCGTATCGCTGAAGCAGATGTAGTGATTACCAACAAGGTGGTGCTTGATCGGAATCTGATTGAAGGCGCTGCTAATCTGAAGTTGATTTGTGTGTGTGCCACCGGCACCAATAACATTGATCTGGATGCGGCAGCTGCTCGAAACATCCCGGTCAAGAATGTGGCCGGCTATACCGGTACCTCTCTCGCACAGCATACTCTCGCGCTGATTCTCGCCCTGGCCACTCGCTGGCACCAATACAACAACGATGTGCGCGATGGCCTCTGGAGCCAATCGCCGGTTTTCTGTCGCCTGGATTACCCGGTAATGGAACTGGATGGGAAGTCTCTGGGAATCATCGGTTACGGGGATCTGGGCAAGAAAGTCGCGCGGCTGGGTGAGGCGCTGGGGATGCGTGTTCTGGTGGCGGATTCGTTTACCGGTGAGACAAAGCCTGGCCGTGTGCCGCTGGATCAGCTACTGGCGGAATCCGATATTGTCAGCCTGCATTGCCCGCTGACGGAACAGACGGATCGACTGGTGAACGGTGCATTTCTTGCGACCATGAAAAACTCCGCATTTCTTATCAATACCGCTCGCGGTGGGCTGGTAGACGAGAATGCTCTGGTACAGGCACTCAGAAAGGGCGAGATTGCCGGTGCTGCGCTGGATGTGTTGAGTGTGGAACCACCACCCGCAGATCACCCGTTGCTTGCTGGAGAAATTCCCAACCTTATTATCACACCGCACAATGCCTGGATCAGTCGCGAGAGTCGCCAGCGACTGCTGGACGGCGTGGTCAGAAACATTATCACCGCATTCACGAATTGATCTATTCCAACTGACTTATTCCAACCGACTCTGGGATGGTCTCCCGCGGTCTCACTAAGACCTGACTGTTCTGTCGCCATAGCTGCTCATACCGTTTTTTCTCAAAGCGCGCTTTGCGCTTCGATATCCCCGATCCTCGCCCTATCCTTCTGGCTCACCTTGATTGCTATCGGAGGGTTAAACCATGGCAACCGCAAAAGCCCCAAACTCAGGCACCGCCAACACGGGTAGTACCCGGGACAAACTGCATCAGGCATATCATCTCGCCGGTGAGGCCGCGCACGATACCGCCTCCAACGTCAAAATGCGCGCGCGGGAAACTGCCGATACCGTCAAAGCACGTACCCGGCATGGCATGGAAAAAGGCAAGCAGCGCGCGCAGGATGTGGCCGAAAAAGCGGAAAACTCTATCAAGGCACACCCATTGGTCAGTGTCGGTTGCGCGTTTGCGGCGGGCTGGCTGATCGCGAAAATCCTGAAGTAGCATTTCCGTCGCAGTTTTGTTGCGAAGATGCAATGAACAATACCCGGCAACGATGGCCGGGTGTTTCTATTTCCGGTCAGATAACGTGGCATCGAACATTGGGGTAATTACATGGCGGGTCCGCACGATTCAGAGAGACCACAATGGCGGGATCATCAGGCAGATGACGACAAGCGTCAGACAGACCACGCACACAATAGTTTCGATCAGATGGAAAGCCTGACGCAGGAGTTCAATGCGATACGCGATCGAGCCGAGGCGACCCTGACGCTGGCATCCGCCTGGGCGGAAAACTTTACCAATCTGGTACAGCTGGAATTCAGACGTTCGTTACAGGCGGGCTCACGCATTTTCGTAATGCTGCTGATTCTTTTTTTTCTGGTGATCTCAGTGATTGTCAGCCTGTGTGGCGGGCTGGGCCTTCTGGGTTATTACTACTTTCAATCAATCTATGTCGCCTTTGGCATATTTTTGTTTTCGCAAATCCTGATCATAGGCGGGCTGCTGCTCACGGCAAACAACCTGAAAAAGCTACTGGGATTTGATGAATCCCGCAGGCAGGCTAAAGAGGCTCTGGAAGATGTCACTGCGCTCTTTAAACAACCAGATTGAACAACGCCGCCAGACGATGCAGAAGCAACGTCATTGTGCGCTCGCACTCATGCAGCAACAGCGGGCTCAAGCGCTAGCACAGGCCCAGCGTGTTCCCCTGCCCGCAGCCATGCTCGGCGCTTTCGCTGCGGGCTTTGCCATTCAGCGGTTTTTAAATCGCCCCACTACCCACACTCTGGTGAACTGGTACCTCATGCTACGGGCTATTTAACAGATACAAGTCGCTCAAACGGGTCGCACTGCACTGCCTGGACACCGATGATTTGTGTCAAGGTTCCAGCAGTACCGCATCTCGGCGGGCCCCTATAGCTTTCCCCGGCGCTCCAGTGGGCAGGCGCTGCGCCGCGCTGGCGGCAATAATCCGTTCGGCCACATCTGCCAGCTTCAGATTCATATCCATCGCTCTCTGTTGCAGGGTGCGATAAGCGGCGTCTTCACTCATTCTCAGACTTTTCATCAGTATTCCTTTTGCCCGCTCTACCAGCTTGCGCTCGGTCAGGGATTTTCGGGTCTCTTCCAGTTCGGCACTCACCCTTTGGATATGCGCCACCTGGGAGCGAATCAGGTCGTACAGGGAATGCGCCAGCGGCTGACCGCGCAGGGTACCAAAATCACTGGCTCCGACACTGCCATATAAGCCCGGCACTTCCGGGTCAAACAATACCGTCAGCGCCGGCAGTTTATGCCATTGCGCGGCTTTCATCTGCTGTAGCTGTGCGTAGTGATGGCCAAGTTCGGATTGTGCATCGGAGACCCGCTGGCGGCTCACATGCAACAGGCGCGCGGCCATGGCATCCTCAAGACGGTGCATGGCATCAATACGTGCGGTGGCCAGCTGATACCAGACCTCACTGATTTCTGAAGCAATCGGCTCACCATTTTTCAGCCCCGCAATCACCAGCCTGAGTCGCCGCAAATCTCGTGACTCCTGACTGTTTTCGATCGATTGCCAGCGCAAGGATTCGCTCTCCCCGGCGTATTCCGCAAACACAGCCAGGCTTCTTGTCTGGCAGTCTTGTAGCCGCTGTAAGCGCTCATGCACCTTCGCATCAAACTGGCTACTGGCAAACCCGATGGCCCCCCAGGCTCGCTCCTGACCGGAAAACTCTTTCGCTTGCATGAAATTGAACAGGGCAACCAGTAGACGTGTCACTTCCGGGTCGTCAGCGACATCCGCCGCTTCAAAAACCACGCTAAGCAGCCCGGCAATCAGGCGACAGTAGGCGTCGGTAGATTCCAGCGCGCTGACTTCAAACGCATCGATATGCCTGCGCAGTTCCATCAGTTCATCCAGTCCATGCAATGAATAGGCGATACTGTTCAGTAGCCGCATATCGGCCGATGCATCATTGGGCCCATTCTGCAGATAGCGATTGTGCAACAGTGCGCGAAAACGCCCTTCACTGCACTGACAGTTCCGAACCTGGGTATCGCGCTGTTCATGGAAACGAAAACCTGCCGATACCAGATAGATATTGCTGATACCGCGCTCGCGCTGCAGTTGATGAACGAGGTCCGAAACGGTAGTTACCAGCTCACAACTCCCGGCGAGTCGCTCCAGCGCCTGAATTTCCGCACGCTTGGCAGCAAGCAGGAATTTTTCCGCATCTTCACTGTGGTTGTGCATGGTAGCGCCTCCGCATGCCACTGCTGGGGGAGTGAAATATCGAGTCAACGAATATGCAGTTAACCCAGCAATTTATATTCCACACGACACCGGGAGACAGTTAAATCCACGGTCCGGCCAAACCTCCCCTACACAATGCACCAGACTTGATCACCGCCAACTAAAAGCACCAAATTGGCGCACCCCGCCAGCCTCTTGTGGCGCCCAAGTGTGAGACTCAGCGCTACACGTAAAGATATCGGGGGCCCGTACACAGGAAATGCTGCGGCTGACTCCCGTTAAAACTGGCATTGAGTTTGCTACATATAACCCGTGCGAGCAGGTGCAATGCTGCACTCACGGGTTTACCCGAACAATCAGAACACTCTGGATAAAGGCGTCCACCACTTTCCGATGCGTATCGGTCTGTGTGGGCGCTTTTTTTGTGCCCAAAATCCGCCGGCCCGCGGAAGACCGCAGAAATGGTTTAGCCTCCAGCACTTAATAAAGGAAACGATTATGGCTTATCTCGCTCCTACCGAATTTGTGACCAAAATGGTCGATGCCGGGGAATCGAAAATATACATGTCCACGCGGGACACCCTGGTGCGCGCCTATATGGCCGGCGCCATTCTCGCGCTGGCCGCGGTGTTTGCGGTAACCGTCGGCACCATGACCGGCTCCCATCTGATCGGTTCGATCCTGTTCCCGGTGGGCTTCTGCATGCTTTACCTGATGGGGTTTGACCTGCTGACCGGTGTATTCGTGCTGGCGCCGCTGGCCTGGCTGGACCGTCGACCGGGAGTGACCTGGGGCGGGATCCTGCGGAACTGGGGGCTGGTCTTCCTGGGCAATTTTGCCGGCGCCCTCACCGTCGCGGTCATGATGGCGTTTGTCTTCACGATGGGCTTCAACACCGAACCCGGTGCGGTGGGTGCCAAGCTTTCCTCAATCGGTGAAGCGCGCACTCTGGGTTACGCGGAGTACGGTGCCGCCGGTTGGTTTACTATTTTTATCCGCGGCATGCTGTGCAACTGGATGGTTTCCATGGGTGTAGTGGGCGCAATGATTTCCACCAATGTGAGCGGCAAGGTGATCGCCATGTGGATGCCCATCATGCTGTTCTTCTTTATGGCGTTCGAGCACTCGGTGGTAAACATGTTCCTGTTCCCCACTGCGATCATGATGGGTGGTGACTTCTCGGTGATGGATTACCTGATCTGGAATGAGATTCCCACCGCACTGGGTAACCTGGTTGGCGGTCTGGCCTTTACTGGCCTGACGCTCTACAGCACCCACTACAAAACGGCACCCAAGCGTCAGCTGAAAACGGAAAACGGCGCTGCCGGTAAAGAGGCTCTGGCCTGATCGCAATACAGCCCCGCACTCCGCGGGGCTATTTTTATGGCTGTTTCTATGACGGGCTCCATAAATAGTTCCCTCACCCTGGAGGCGGGCCAGCACAGTAGCGCCGGCCTAAAACCGGAAAACCAGGACAGTTGCGGCGCCTTTTTGCCGGCGGAACCGCAGCTGGCCATCAAGGGCGCCGCCTTTGCCATTGCCGATGGCATCAGCTCCAGTACGGTCAGTGCTGTGGCCAGTGAAACGGCAGTGAAAAGTTTTCTCGACGACTACTACTGCACGTCCGACGGCTGGAGTGTACAGAACGCTGCCGAACAGGTGATCAAGGCCACCAACGCCTGGCTATTCGAGCAGACCCGCCAGAGCCCGTACCGCTTCGATAAAGACAAGGGCTACGTATGTACCTTCAGCGCGGCCGTTTTCCGAGGTAGCGAGGCGCACCTGTTTCACCTCGGAGACTCCCGTATCTACCGCCTGCGCGGTGACTCTCTGGAACAACTCACCCACGACCACCGTCTGTGGCAAGGGGAGCACCACAGTTATCTGAGTCGCGCGCTGGGCGCGGACGCACAAACAGAAATTGATTACCGACGACTTTCCCTGCAGGCCGGCGATCTGTTTATTCTGAGTACCGATGGGGTGCACGATTCCCTGTCGCAACGCACGCTGATTGAGCACCTGCAACAGGAAAGCGCGTGTCTCGATCGCGCAGCAAAAAACCTGGTGGCCGCGGCACTGGCCAACGGCAGTAGCGACAACCTTACGGTGCAACTGGTGCGAGTGGACAAACTCCCCCACACAACCCCGGCACTGATCGACCAGGCCGGCAAATTGCCATTGCCCCCCATTCTCAAATCCGGCGACAGCTTCGACGGCTTCACCATCGAGCGGGATATTCACGCGAGCCACCGCAGCCATGTCTATCTGGCTACCGACCTGGCTACTGGTAACCGGGTAATCCTCAAGGCGCCCTCCGTCGACCAGAGTGAAGATCCCGCACATCTGGAGCGGCTGTTGATGGAGGAATGGCTGGCGCGACGGGTGGACAGCGTCCATGTGGTGCGGGCAGCGGCAACCCATCGCCCGCGCAATTTTCTCTACACCACGCTGGAAGTGGTGGAGGGGCGGACATTGCGCCAGTGGATGACCGACAACCCCGCGCCGAGCGTGGAAACCGTACGCGGCATCGTCGAGCAAATCGCGCGCGGGCTGCAGGCCCTGCATCGCGCCGAAATACTGCACCAGGATCTGCGCCCGGAAAATATCATGATCAGCGATGCGGGTACCGTTACGCTGATTGATCTGGGCTCGGCGAAAGTGGCGGGGATTGCGGAAACCGCACAGGAAAATGGCCAATTGATCCTGGGCACCGCCCTGTACAGCGCACCGGAATATTTTCTCGGCGACGGCGGCACGCCACGCTCGGATCTGTTTTCCCTGGCGGTTCTCACCTACCACCTGCTTTCCGGCGAATTTCCCTACGGCACACAGGTCCCGCGCAGCAATACGGTAGCGGCGCAACACAAGTTGCGCTATCGCAGTGTATTGAGCGAGTCCCGTGCAATTCCCGCGTGGATTGATGCCACTCTGAAAAAAGCGCTACAACCCAATCCACTGCGCCGCCACGAGGCGCTGTCGGAATTTATTTTTGAGCTGCGCCATCCCAACCCGGATTACGTAAACAGTACCCGGCCGCCACTGATGGAGCGCTACCCGGTGCGTTTCTGGCAGTCGGTGAGCGGTGTTCTACTGCTTGTTATTTTTTATCTATTGAGCCTGATTTCCCAGGCAACCTGATTATCAAATCGACCCAACCATCGCAAATGGAGAGCAAACATGATCAGCAACCGCCAACAGGTTACCGACCTCATTCTGGTCGCCAAGGTACAGAAAGATTTGAAATGGACGCAGGTGGCGGATGCCATCGGCCAATCGAAGGAGTGGACCACCGCGGCCTGTCTTGGCCAGATGACGTTTACCAAACAGCAGGCGGCCGTAGTCGGCGAACTGTTTGACCTCAGCGATGAGGCGGTGGCCTGGCTGCAGATTGCCCCTTACAAGGGCTCCCTGCCCACTGCGGTGCCGACAGATCCACTGATTTACCGCCTGTACGAACTGGTAAGTGTGTATGGCACCACCATCAAGGAGCTGATCCACGAGGAGTTCGGTGATGGCATCATGAGCGCCATCGACTTTTCCATGGATATTCAGCGGGAAGAAGACCCGAAGGGCGATCGGGTGAATATGGTGATGTCCGGCAAGTTCCTGCCCTACAAGACCTACTGATTTACTCTGCCTGAATCACTACGCTGGCGGGAACAGTCTCGCCGGCGTAATCCCGGTGCAACCTTCTACTGCCAGACTCGTTACAATAGCGGTTCCGATCCCATTTTTTGCGAGCCCAAGCGATCAGCGCCATGAGTTTGAGCACACTTTCCTCCCCTTCTCATTCAGAAAGCGACGTTGTTGCGGATTCGCCGTTACCGAGCACGGAGGCGGCGGAGCAGCTGGCGGCGTTTATTCGTCGCTATCCGCGATTGACGGTGCTGACCGGTGCCGGGGTGAGTACGGATTCCGGCATTCCCGACTACCGCGACCGCAACGGCCAGTGGAAGCGCAAGCCGCCGGTGGATCATCGCGAGTTCATGAAGTGTGCGGCGACAAGACAGCGCTACTGGGGACGGGCGTTGATCGGCTGGCCGGTAATCCGCAATTCTGCGCCGAACCCGGCGCATTTTCATCTGGCGGAGCTGGAGCGGCGCGGGCATATCAACCTGTTGATTACCCAGAATGTGGATCGGCTGCACCAGCGGGCAGGCAGTGAGCGGGTGATGGATTTGCACGGGCGGGCGGATGAGATTCGCTGTATGAGCTGCGACTACCGGGCGGTTCGGCAGCTGGTGCACGATCGGAGTTACGCGCTGAACCCTACCTTCCGCCATTACACGGCGGAGGTGGCGCCGGATGGGGATGCGGATCTGGAGGTAGATTTTTCCAGCTTTCAGGTGGCGGATTGTCCGGACTGTGCGGGGATTCTGAAGCCGGATGTGGTGTTCTTTGGGGATAATGTGCCGCGGGAGCGGGTGCAGTTGGCGATGGATACGTTGCGGGAGAGTGATGCTCTGCTGGTGGTGGGTTCTTCGTTGATGGTGTATTCGGGGTTTCGTTTCTGTCGCTATGCGAAGGAATGGGGCAAGCCGATGGCGGCGCTTAACCTGGGAAAGACCCGGGCTGACGATTTGATTGATCTGAAATTGAATGCGGGGATTGGGGAAACCCTCGCGGAAACCCTATCGCTCCTCCAAGGTCCCGTCCCCTTCGTAAGGTGATTTTGTGGTGGCCGGTCACTGGGCCGGGTATTTCAAAACCGCTGTGAATACATCCCTGTACGCTCTGTCGGAAACATCCCTGTTTCCGACAGTTTTGAAATACCCGGCCCAGCGCCCGACCTTCTCGTCGGGCTCCACAATTCTTAATCGCCGCTAGGGTCCCCAATTTTATCCTGCGTACGCAATTCAAAATCACTGGCATCGTGCCGCTCATGCAACTGCTCTGAAGGCTCGCCCCAGGTGCGGTTGACCATACTTCCGCGCTTCACTGCCGGGCGCTCGCCAATCTCGTCTACCCAGCGGTTTACATTTTTGTACGTGTGGGCTTCGAGGAATTCCGCAGCATCGTAGGCTTTGTTTTTTACCACCGCGCCATACCAGGGCCAGATGGCCATGTCGGCGATGGTGTATTCCTTGCCGGCGATAAATTCGTGTTCGGCGAGCTGGCGGTCGAGGACATCGAGCTGGCGTTTGACTTCCATGGTGTAGCGGTTGATGGGGTATTCGTATTTTTCCGGGGCGTAGGCGTAGAAGTGACCGAAGCCGCCGCCGAGGAAGGGGGCGGCGCCCATTTGCCAGAAGAGCCAGTTGAGGGTTTCGGTGCGCTGCTCGGGGGTATGCGGGAGGAAGGCGCCGAATTTTTCTGCGAGGTACAGCAGTATGGAGCCGGATTCGAATACTCGAATGGGCGGGGTGGTGCTGTGGTCGACGAGGGCGGGGATTTTGGAGTTGGGGTTGATGTCGACGAAGCCACTGCTGAACTGGTCGCCTTCGGTGATGCGGATCAGGTGGGCGTCGTACTCGGCGCCGTCATGGCCCAGCGCCAGCAGCTCTTCGAGCATGATGGTGGCTTTGACGCCGTTGGGTGTGGCGAGGGAGTAGAGCTGCATGGGGTGTTTGCCCACGGGCAGATCTTTGTCATGGGTGGCGCCGGCGATGGGGCGGTTGATGTTGGCGAACTGGCCGCCGCTTTCGGAATCCCATTTCCACACTTTGGGCGGGGTGTAGCTTGCGTCCGACATGATGACTCCTCTTCGCACTTTAATGGATGCGTAAGAGTAAGCCGGTGGCGGTGAAATTCAAATGTCTGGCAGGTTTTCGATCACGGCCTGGTAGCTGTCGCTGGTTTCCAGCAACTGGATAACCTGCGGCAGGGGTTCCACATAATTTTGCGGCAGATCTTGTTCACCGTCTTCCATCGGGGTATAGGCAAGGCGCTCCTGTGGTGGGATAAATTCCGCAACGATTCCTGCCGCCGGTTTATTGCCGCGGGCGTCGATGCGGAACCAGCCATAACGCTCAAGGTAAATGCTGTTGAGGCCATGCAGGCAATAGCGGCCTGCCGCCTTATCCAGCAAGAGCCTCTGATAGCGGAAGCCCGCGGGAATCTGATTGGCCCGCAGCAGTGCGGCCAGCAGATGGCTTTTGGCAAAACAGAAGCCGGTGCCGGCGATCAACACATCAGACGCTTTGCAGGTGACCGGGTTCAGGGCGAAATCGCCGCTGTGGCGGATTTCATCGCGCACGAATTCAAAGGTATTGCGGGCGGTGCCAAATTTGGCTCCGGAACGGCATTTGAGATCGCTGGCGGCGTCGAGGATGTCCGGGTGCTGCCAGTCGATGATTGGAGTGGATTGTAGGTACGCTTGCATGCTCGGGTCGTTAGTATGGAAGGCGGGTCAGAGGTCCAGACTCATATATATGCTATTTGGATCATCTGTATATGCGGCGAAGGGAGGACACTCTGTGAACCCATGACGCTGGTAAAGCCGGTGAGCAGGGTGAAAAAAGGTCATCGAGCCGGTTTCCAGGCTGAGTCGGGTATAGCCCCTGGCGCGAGATTCATCAATTATATGCGCCAGCATCGCGCTGCCAACCCCTTTTCCCCGAGCGGAGGCGCCGGTGCGCATGGATTTGATCTCACCGTGATCGGGTGCAAGCTCTTTGAGTGCCCCACACCCCAGCAGCTGGTCGCCGTCATAGAGTGTCCAAAAGGTAATATCCGGTTGGCGCAGGCCCTCGAGGCCCAGGGCGTGCACGCTCTCCGGAGGCGATGTGGCGCGCATATCATCGATATGTTCCTGTAGAAAGGCCGCGATGGTGGGGCCGCTGAGGTCGTCGGTCGCTATTTTCATTGAACGTTCTTCTTTCGAGGTGCAGCCTGGCTGGAGCCTGCGGTCAGGTATACACGGGTTTCACAGGGCAGTAGCCACAGCGACGGGCCGGGCAAGTTGAACGCCCCTACCCTCTCGCCCATAATACCGCCCCCTGATCAGGCAACACAGATTTGTGCTGAGACCGGCGGTGTCAGTAAGCGCCTGCAAACTTTGCGCCAGCACGGCAATTTCGACGCCAGCCCAGCACATCATTCCCGAGCCAGCCTGTTGCTCAAACCGCGGCCCGGCCAGTGGGCAGAATGGAATCTCTATGACCGAATTTACCGTCATTCTTCTCAGCACCATCCTGGTGAACAACTACGTGCTGGTACAGTTCCTCGGCCTGTGCCCGTTTATGGGGGTATCCAACAAGCTGGAGACTGCCATCGGCATGGCCGGCGCCACCACCTTTGTGCTGACCCTGGCAGCCATCTGCTCTTACCTGGTGAACACCTACTTACTCGAGCCCTTCGGCATGGAGTACCTGCGCACCATTTCCTTCATTCTGGTGATCGCGGTGGTGGTGCAATTCGCGCGCATGTTTATCGAGAAGACCAGCCCTCTACTGCACCGGGTGCTCGGGGTCTTCCTGCCGCTTATCACCACCAACTGCGCGGTGCTTGGGGTTGCGCTGCAAAATACCCTGAAGGCAAACAACTTCTTCCAGTCCACCCTCTACGGCTTTGGCGCCGCTGTGGGCTTCTCTCTGGTACTGATCCTGTTTTCGGCGATGCGCGAGCGCCTGGCCGTGGCGGACGTGCCCAGGCCTTTCAAGGGCGCGGCTATTGGCATGATGACCGCAGGGTTGATGTCCCTGGCCTTTATGGGCTTTAGCGGGTTGGTATAAGGAGGAGCGACGATGGAATGGTTATCGGAAGTATCCACGCCGCTGCTGATTCTCGGCGGTATGGCTCTCGTCTTCGGCGCCCTGCTGGGCTTTGCCGCAGTGCGCTTCAAGGTCGAGGGCGATCCCATTGTGGATCAGATCGACGCCATACTTCCGCAGACCCAGTGTGGCCAGTGCGGCCACCCGGGCTGCCGCCCCTACGCCGAAGCCATCGCCAACGGCGAGGCCATCAACAAGTGCCCTCCCGGCGGCCAGGCCACCATCAACGAACTGGCCAACCTGCTGGATGTCGAGCCGACACCCCTGGATGCCGAACACGGGGTGGAAGACGTCAAGAAGGTGGCATTTATTCGCGAGGCGGAATGTATCGGCTGCACCAAGTGCATCCAGGCCTGCCCGGTGGATGCCATTGTCGGCGCCGCCAAACAGATGCACACGGTGATAGTGGACGAGTGCACCGGCTGTGACCTGTGCGTCGAGCCCTGCCCGGTGGACTGCATCGATATGGTTCCGCTGGAGACCAGCCTGCAACAGTGGCATCCGAACAAACCCAAAGACGGTATCCAATTGATCGCCAGTGACAGACCCGACCTGCACACCAACGACCGGAGTGCAGCATGAGCCAGGTAGACCATCGACAGAACGCGAACGAGCATCGCGCGGCCCGCGAAGCCCATCTGATTGCCAGTGAAAAGGCAAGGGATCTGTCCCGCGAGCTGAAGATCAATGATTTCCACGGCGGCATTCACCCGCCGGAAAACAAGCACCAGTCCACCGGCGAACCCATCGGCAGCATCCCCTTGGCAGAAGATCTGATCGTGCCGTTGAACCAGCATATCGGCGGCACCGCCATTCCCCTGGTCAAGCTGGGAGATCTGGTTAAGAAAGGCCAGAAGATCGCTGAAGCCGACGGCCCGGTAAGCTGCCCGGTGCACGCGCCGTCATCCGGCAAGGTGGTCGCCATCGAGCCTTTTTCCGTGCCCCACCCCTCCGGCATGGTGGCGGACTGTATCCAGATCCGCACCGACGGCCGCGACGAGTGGTGTGCACTCACTCCGCTTGCAGACTACGCACACCGAGAGATCGACGAGGTGCTGGAACAGATCCGCGATTGCGGCATCGCCGGCATGGGCGGCGCCGGCTTCCCCACCGCGGTAAAGCTGAACCCCCGCGGTGGTGCGGAGATTGACACCCTGATCATCAACGGCACCGAGTGTGAGCCCTATATCACCGCCGACGATATGCTGATGCGTGAGCGCGCCAGCGAGATCATCGGTGGTGTGGAAATACTCGCGCACCTGCTGGACCAGCCGGAGCGGGTATTGATCGGTATCGAGGACAACAAGCCGGAAGCCATCAAGGCCATGAAGCAGGCCGCCGTGGGCACCCGCTTCCATGTGGTGGTGTTCCCCACCAAATATCCTTCTGGGGGCGAAAAACAGCTGATCGAAATCCTTACCGGGCGCGAAGTGCCCAACGAGGGCCTGCCGGCCAATGTGGGCATTGTGTGCCAGAACGTGGGCACCGCGCGCGCCGTATTCCGCGCGGTCACCCTGGGCGAACCACTGATCAGCCGTGTCACCACCGTGGTGGGCGAATCCCTGGAGCGCCAGCGCAACATCGAGGTGCCGCTGGGCACCCCCATCCGTCATATCCTGAAACATCACGGTCTCGACCGTAAACAGCTCCAACGTATTGTCATTGGCGGGCCCATGATGGGTTACACCATCGAAGACGAAAACGCGCCAGTGGTAAAAACCACCAACTGTATCCTCGCGCCCACCAATAATGAGCTGCCGCCACCACCACCGGCCCAGGCCTGTATCCGCTGCGGCCTTTGTGCCGAGGTCTGCCCGGCGAGCCTGCTGCCACAACAGCTTTACTGGTACGCGCGCGCGGAAGACCGCGAGAAGCTGCAGGCCTACAACCTGTTTGATTGCATCGAGTGCGGTGCCTGCTCCTACGTGTGCCCATCCAGCATTCCGCTGGTGCAGTACTACCGCGCCGCCAAAGGCGATATTCGCGAAGCGCGACTGGAAAAAGAAAAAGCCGACCGCGCCCGCGAGCGCTTCGAATACCGCAAGCTGCGCCTGGAAAAGGCGGAGCAGGAAAAAGAAGCCAAGCGCCTGGCGCGCAAGAAAGCCGCCGAAGAGGCGCGCAGGCAACGCGAGCAGAACGCCGACACTCCAGAAGCCAAAGCCGCCAAGGAAGAGTCCGACGTGGTGGCCGCGGCCCTGGCCCGGGTAAAAGCCAAGCAGGCCACCCCGGAACAGCAACTGGCCCGCGCCCAGCGCACCCTCACCAGTGCCGAGCACCGGGTAGAGCGGATGCAGAGCAAGCTGAATGAAGCCGGAGAGGCACAGAAGCCGCAGCTGGAAGCCCAGCTGAAAACTGCCGAGCTGAAGCTGAAGGAAGCGCGGGAAAAACTCGCGGAAGCGGAAAAGTTGGCCGCATCAGCACCGGTGCAACAAACGCCCAGCGCCGAACAATCGGAGCCGACCGTTACCCAGGACAAGCTGACCGTAGCGGGGGCATCGTCGTCCGCCGCCGGCGCCGCCATCGAAAAGGCCAAGGCCGCCGCGGCCGCCCGCGCCAGCATGAGCCCGCAAGAAAAACTCGCCACGGAAATCGACGCACTTAAAAAACGGGTCGAGAAAGCCGAAGCGCGCCTGATCAAGGCCCGTGAGGAAGACGACCCGAACACCGGCGCTTTTGAGACCGCACTGGAAAAAATGCAGGGCAAGCTGCAGGAAAAACTGACTCAACAGAGCCAGAACGGAAACGGGAGCGGAGAGTAACCCCATGTCCCTGATGCGAATCACCTCCCCCCACGCCCACTCCGGTCAGAGCACCTCAAAAGTGATGCTGCAGGTAGCCGCCGCCACCATTCCCGGCGTTCTGGCCCTGGTGATCTACTTTGGCCCCGGCGTCCTGATCAATATCGCCCTGTGTATCGCCACCGCGCTGGCCACAGAAGCCGCGGTGATGAAACTGCGCAATCGCCCGATTGCCTTCTATCTGAAAGACTACAGCGCCCTGGTCACCGCCCTGCTGCTGGGTATCGCCCTGCCACCCTACTGCCCCTGGTGGATTCCGGTGATCGGCAGCGTGAGTGCGATACTGCTGGCCAAACAGCTCTACGGCGGCATGGGGTACAACCCGTTCAACCCGGCGATGGTGGGCTACGTGGTGCTGCTGATCAGCTTTCCGGTGGAAATGACCCGCTGGGCCGGCGCCGCGGACCTGATCCAGGGTGCGCCGGGGCTGGATGAGACCTTTGCGCTGATCTTCGGCAATATGAATGTGGACGGTTTTACCCGCGCCACGCCGCTGGAAATCGTGCGCCACAATGAGTCCACGATCCTCGCCCAGCTGTATCAGATGGAACCGGTGTTCAATCAGGGTTCTGTGGCCGGGCTCGGTTGGGAAATGGCCAACTTCGGCTTCCTGCTGGGCGGCCTGTTCCTGCTGTTCCGCGGCCTAATTACCTGGCACGGCCCGGTGGCGATGCTCGCCACCCTGACGGTTCTCTCCATCGTGTTCTACGATGGCGGCAGCTCCCTGAGTGAGGGCTCACCCCTGCTGCACCTGTTCTCCGGTGCCACCATGCTCGGCGCCTTCTTTATCGTCACCGACCCGGTGAGCGGCTGCACCAGCAACAAGGGCCGGCTGATCTTTGGCGCCGGCGTGGGCCTGCTGGTCTTTGTGATCCGCGCCTGGGGCGCCTACCCGGATGCGGTGGCCTTTGCGGTACTGCTGATGAACTTCGCCGCACCCTTTATCGACAACTACACACTGCCGCGCACATACGGCCACAAGGCCCCGCGCAAGGCCACCGACCTGGAGGAACAGTAATGCTGAAGCGCTCCATCGGTAGCAATGCCGCCATTCTTGCCCTGTTCGCCCTGGTTACCGCCGGCACTCTCGCCGTAACCCAGATCACCACCCGTGAGCCCATCGAGCGCGCCATCCGCGAGGCCGCTGCCAAGGCCCTGCTGGAGATCATCCCCATCGAGCGTCACAGCAACGACCTGCTGGTGGATACCTACCCCATTCCCAAACAGTACTGGGCCATGCTCGGACTGAGACAGGGGGGCGATATCAATCTGGCACGGGAAGGTGACGGCACCATTGATGCGGTCATCATCCCCACCGTGGCACCGGACGGTTACTCAGGGCCCATTCAAATGCTGGTAGGTGTAAACCGCGACGGCACCGTGGCCGGCGTGCGGGTGACCAGCCACGCGGAAACCCCCGGTCTCGGCGACAAGGTGGAAGTGAAGAAGAGCGACTGGGTACTTTCGTTTAACGGCACTTCCCTTCAAGACCCGGGCCGCGATATGTGGAAGGTGGAAAAAGACGGCGGTGCCTTCGATCAGTTCACCGGTGCCACCATTACCCCGCGGGCGGTGGTAAACCAGGTGCGCACCGTGCTCGACTTTGTCGCCGAGCACCAACAGGAAATCTTCAGTGCGCCGGTGTCCAAGCGCGCGGTAGAAGTCGAACAGCCCCAGGACAACCAGGGGGAGAACAACTGATGACCACACCTGACTCTTCGCACAACTATGGCGAGATTACCCACAACGGCCTGTGGAAGAACAATCCCGCACTGGTGCAATTACTCGGTCTGTGCCCGCTACTCGCGGTCACCGGCTCCGTAGTCAATGCGATCGGTCTCGGTCTCGCCACCACCGCGGTACTCACTTGCTCCAACCTGGCGGTGTCCCTGGTGCGCCACCAGATGCCGGAAACCGTGCGCCTACCGGCGTCGGTGATGATCATCGCCACCTTCGTGACCTGTGCCGAACTGCTGATGAAAGCATTCACTTACGAGCTGTATCTGGTACTGGGTATTTTCATTCCGCTGATTGTGACCAACTGCGCGATCCTGGGTCGCGCAGATGCGTTTGCCAGTAAAAACCCGGTGTTGCCGTCGCTGCTGGATGGACTGATGATGGGCGTCGGGTTCAGTGCGGTGCTGATCGTGATCGGCGCAGTGCGCGAGGTCATTGGCCGCGGAACCCTGTTCGGCGATATGGACCTGTTACTGGGCCCCATGGCGGCGGACTGGACGCTGCCGGTATTGGGACAGGATTATTCCGGATTTCTGGTTGCCGTATTGCCCCCCGGTGCTTTTCTCGTGGCGGGGTTACTGATCGCAGCCAAAAATGCCATCGACGCCGGAATCGAGGGCCGCAAAAAAGCCAATGCCAGCGTTGTCACCGGGAGTAAACGCGTGCGCACCACAGGAAAGATTTCGTGAATTCAACGAAAGAGCCCGAGGAATAACGGCCACCGGTATTTCGCTAATAAATCTTCGCCACAGGCAAAAAAATACCGGCCCTGCGCCGGTATTTTTTTGCCTGATTTTGAGACCCGTATCCGCTAACGGTTCAAACCTGTTCCACCAGCACAATGAACAGACTCTGTTAATTCAGACTGTAAATTCACCAGTTTCCCGAAGCATACTTCAACTAATTCCGCGTGTAATAAAACGTAATGGGATTTTCCTCACAATCCGCGATTCCTCGCTGGCTAACCTGACTCATATCGATAAAATAGAGCGACCGTCCCAAGCTGTCTTGTCAGTCATAAGTACGCATGGCCATGAACGTGTGACATTCGGTAGACTGGATACAAACGATAAGACCAATAAACGACGGGAGCGGAAAACATGAACGGGCTCTATTGCCGACAACCTTTTAACCGCGCTATTTTCATCTGGAACGAGTATTTCCCGATTCCCGATAGCTGTTCGCCCCAAATTGCAAAGGAATTCTCGCAACCATGACGTTAGACAACGGAAAGTCTGAACTGGTCTATCAAGGCCGTCGCGCCCAACGCGCCGACAGCCGACAGCCGACAGCGTCGCAAAGCTATTTTAGAGGCTACCCTTCGCCTGATTGTGAAAGAGGGCATTCGCGGCATCCGCCATCGCGCCGTGGCAAAAGAGGCCGCAGTACCACTGGCAGCCACCACTTACTACTTCAAACAACTGGACGACCTGATAAGCGATGCGTTCACATATTTTGTAGAACAGAATATTGACCAGACTCGCCACCTGCAGGAAGAAAGCTTTTCCGCCGTTCGACAGCTCACACCGGAGCAGATGCATTCAGCCACCGGACGCCGCCAGCTTATCCAACAGTTGACCCGCTTCGTGCTAAACCACATTCGCTCGCAGGCGGGCAGCCGCGATAACCGGATTATTGAGCTTGCATTCAAAAATGAAGCGCTACGCAATCCACAACTCACCCGTGCGGTGCGTATGGCCAACCAATCCACCGAGAATCTGATCGTTGAGTTCTTTGAACTGCTTCAGCTGGCCGACCCACTGGCCGCCGCCCAAATTGTGCACGGTACAATTCTGAACCTGGAGTTCCAGATTCTCAGTGGCGCAATATCTGTGGACTCTCCACTCCTAGAGCGCACCGTCACCCTGATGGTAAAAGGCGTGATTCCGGCGTCTGATGCCACTGCGCTGCACAATAGCAATAGCCTCCATACCCAGAGCGCATAAGCCAAGACTCTCCCACCCTGCATCACCTGCGCCACCCTGACCAACGACTGGCCAGGGTGCGCCTCTCAACTTGCAATAATTTTTGCGCCCAGCCCGGCGCGATACACCCCACGATACACCATAGCTGCGCCAGCGATTCAGCCTACGGCTTCCCAGTCACCGGCACGAATATCCGGGATAAAAAAGCATTCCAACTACGGACAGGCCCCGCGCAAGCTAGAATTTTAACAACTACATCGGATGTATCTGCAGAAGTACCATGGGATTGTTTGTGCTTGGGCGTAAGTTTTTCTGCCTCTTGGTTATCCTTCTCGCTATTGGCGCCTGCCAGCGGGAAGAAGGTGGCCCCTCCGCCCCCGCTGAGGCGGACACAGAAACGGAAAATAACGAAGAAGTCGAAGCAGGCGAAGCTGAGTCGGCTGGTTCCCCTTCCACCGCAGCGGTTGACGATCCGCACATGCACCCCGCGTCCCGTGAAGACCTCCGTCGCGAAGCCGAATGGCCACAGGAAACCAGTGGTGAATACCCAATCCACGCCTATGACAATTACACCGAGACCGGCGACCTTCCAGGCCTGCTGAAGCAGGGCAAGCTACGAATCCTCGTAGACATTTCCAATAGTGATTCGCTGCACAGGGAGGCCACCATTCAAGACCTGGAACTGAGCGAAGCCAAGCGCATGGCCACCAGGTTGGGGCTGGAACCGGTGGTTCTGTACGCCAATAACTTTGATCAGCTGATTCCGTTGCTGAATGAAGGGAAAGGCGACCTTATCGCCAATTACATGGTGATCAACGAAGCCCGCAAGAAAAAGGTCGACTTCTCAATCCCAACCGCGAGCACACAGCTGGTACTGATTTCACGTGATGACGTAAAACCTATCTCAGACTCCACCGACCTTTCAGGTAAAACACTGACTGTAACCAAAGGCACCGTTTTCGAAACCGCCGCACAAAAATTTGTAGAGAAGTATCCCGGGCTTAAACTCAAAGTCGCCGAGAAAAACTATGTGGAACTGGTGATTGACGTTGCAGAGGGGCACATCGACCTCACCATCGCAGAAAACCATATTTTCAAGCAGGTTTCCCAGTTTAAAGAAAATATTATCGAGAACTATACCTTCCCCGGGGAATTTGAGGTGGGCTGGGCCATTCGAAAAAATTCACCTGAGCTGTTGCAGGCGATGGATGATTTTATCCGGCACAGCAAACTCACCCGGACTGTCAACCGATCCATTGGGGATCTGGACGAGATCCGTGAGCGAGGCTATATCCGCATACTAACTCGCAACCACCCTGGCACCTACTACATGTGGAAGGGCCGCATTATGGGCTACGAGTTCGAGCTCGCTCAGGCGTTCGCGAAAAAGCATAAATTGCGACTGGAGATTATCGTCGCACCCACACATGCCGATCTTTTGACCATGTTGCGAGATGGCAAAGCCGACATCGCCGCAGCCCTGCTCTCGGCCACAGAGAAGCGGGACAACAGCGGTATGGATTTCTCAACGCCCTATATGAAAGAGCGCGTGATTCTTGTAGGTGAGGACAGCGACAAGATTGAGTCACTTGATCAACTTGAAGGGCGCACAATCCACGTGCGTAAGTCCAGCAACCATTACGAGGTTGCCAGGCAGCTCAAGAAAAAAGTTCCGGGAGTGATTATCGAACTGGCACCGGAAGAGCTCAACATCCAGGAAATTATCGATCGGGTCGCAGATGGCGACTATGACCTCGCAATCGCAGATCGCCTCTCCGTAAAACTGGAGCATGCCTGGCGAACCAATGTCGATGAACTCATTGATCTGGAAATCGACGATAACGTTTATGGCTGGATGGTTCGCGAAAACAATCCACAGCTACTCAAGGCGATCAATAAATTTTTCGCAAAGAAAAGCACACAGAAGAAAATGCGCATTCTGTATACCAAATATTTTGATTCCCCCAAGCGCACCCGCCCTGAGATTGACGAGCTCAATGCCAATGGAACGATTTCCCCCTATGACGATTACGTAAAAAAATACGCCGATGAATATAACTTTGACTGGCGACTCGTAGTCGCACAAATGTTTCAGGAGAGCACATTCAACCCCAAGGCAAAATCCTGGGTGGGCGCTCGCGGCCTGATGCAGGTAATGCCGGACACAGGAAAGCAGGTCGGGGAAAGGAATCTGTTTGATCCTGAAAGCAGTGTGCGTGCAGGTCTTAAATACCTGGAGTGGCTACACCGTAAATTCGAAGACAAGGGAATCAGCCCGGAAAATATGATGTGGTTCACCCTGGCCTCCTACAATGCCGGACTCGGTCATGTTTACGACGCACAGGACCTGGCAGAAGAAAAAGGCTGGGACCGCAATGTCTGGTTCAACAATGTCGAGAACGCAATGCTGCTTCTGTCAGACAAAAAATACTATGAAAAGGCGCGCTACGGCTACGCGCGCGGGCAGGAGCCCTACGACTATGTGCGCAAGATTCAGGAGCGATTCCGCACCTATGTCGCGTTACTGGAAGACTATGAGCGGAGAAACAACGAAACTGGCCGGCTACTGGACTTCCTTTATCCCGAATATCTGGCCACGGAAAAATTGGCTAGAACAATACCCCCCGACACACCGCTCGTCCATGCTTCCCATCACTGACTCGCAGCAGGCGGAAGTCATTGACCGCCACCTGCTGAGACTGTCAGGAGCAGTTACCGGGTAAGGAGGCAATCCACTCTTTCAACAACTCGGCGCCTTCTTCATGGGCAAGGCTACGTCCGAGCTCCGGCATCATTGCCCCCGGATCGGTGGACTCCACGCGGAAATTGAGAATGGATTCGTCCGGGCTTCCCGGCACGATCGCAAACAGTCGGTCACCGGAGCCAGTACCCGCGGCAACCGGCGGCTTGCAAACTCCCAGCTTACGCCGATCCTGCTCAGCCCCGTATAACATCAGGCCGGAGGTATCCGCAGGCCCACTGGGGTTGTGGCAATGGCCACAATTGATATCCAGGTAGGAACGAGCGCGATCTTCCAGTGATGCAGTGGCATCTTCATAGTCGACGTTGCGGGGCACTTCCGCCAGGTCCGGCACACCGGTGAGGTACCCTACCTGCTGCCAATATAACAACTGGTTTTGCTCGCCATCCTGCCCGCCACTATCGCGGTAGTCGAACGTCTTGTTCAGATGACGTGCACGAGGGCCAATCGGACGTACGGCTTTCTGCGCGTGATTATCGGCGTGGCAGCCGGCACACTGATTCGAGTCAGGCACGACGTAGGTAAACGCCTCAGCACTGCCATCGGCACTGACCAATTGCAGACGTTTCGCGTCTCCTGCGATCTCCAGCACCGCGTCAGTCTGGGCATCATTCCACACGTAGGGCAACGCCTGCCAACCATCACTTCGCTTCACCAGCAAGCGGGTTTCAATCAGCTTCACCTTCGACAGGTCCAGACCGGAACCGGCGAAATCCCCGCTGTAATCATCGGTACGCACGACGGTGCCGTCTTCACCCCGCGGATAATAGAACGTTTTGCTGATGATCGTTCCTACCGGATAATCGAAATCCGCATCACCGTACTCCGCACTGCTGCCCTCCGGCATCCAGACTGTGCGTAGCTTGTGCGCGTAATCAGTAAACAGTGCGGTATTCAGATCGTAGGGAACGACTCGCGCATTCAGCGACAGCTTTCCGTCGATGGCCTCAACCACATGCCACTGACTCAGATTGTCCGGCACGGCATTGCGTTCATGTACCGTGACCTGCTCACGGGGTGCACCGCACCCAGCGAGCAGTAGGGCCAGTACCGCCCCCCCGAACCATCTGATTGAAGCAGACTTACGCATCGGTTACCTCATTGATTGCGTGTTGCTCCTCCTGAGGCTCTTCCTGGTTGCTGTCGAAATCAAGAACCACCTGCGGCAGTTTTTTCAGGTTGCATTGATGTGCACTGATATCGGTGGTGATGTTCTTGTAGCCACCCTGGAGATCCACATTGATGATACCGACACCTTCATTCTGAATGCACAGTTTCAGGTTTTCCGGAAGTTTGCCATCCACCATTTTTTCCTTGTCGACCGCACCATCCCACAACACATCCGGCAGACTGCCAGTAAGACCGAACTTGGCAATCTTCAACGCTTTGAGCTCCAGGTCATCCGGAGACTTGCCGCCACCGGAAAAGGTATTGTCATAGATATAAATACCTTCCGGATAGGGGTCGAAATTTTCCTGCGTGGATTTGTCACTGTAATAGCCTGCGGCAAAATAGCTACTCACGATGACATTAGCGGTGTCATTATCGGAAATTTCGTTATTGAAAATTTCCACAAAATCATTGGAATTGATCACTACGCCGGAACCCGCAGGAACCGCAGCAACCGGTGTCCCTTCGTGACCGAAGTTTTCGTAGTTGTTTTTGAAAACTTTGTTGTTGTAGACCCGGGTACTGTGACCCGGCTGCGGTAGGTTCGGCATATTAAACACTAGAATGCCACCGGTATTGTTCGTGGCGACATTGTCGTAAACATCAGCACCAATAGTGTTCTCGATTTCAATACCAGCAACATTATATTCTGCGCGGTTGTTGCGCACGATGACATTGCGCGACTGCCCCACGTAAATACCGGCATCAGATGCGCCAATGGCGACAGTGCCTTCCACCAGAGTATTTTCCGTCTGGACCGGATAAATTCCGTAAGCGCCGTTTTCGGTCGCCGGGCCATTGGTCCACTCAACACGGATGTCTCGAATGACAATGTTTTTGCCTTCATTGACCTTGAGGGCATCACCAATGGTGTCTTCGATCGCCAGGTCTTCAATGGTGAAATCACTGGCATTCACCAGCAGACCTTCAGCCCCCTGAATCTGATTCTTGAAGGAAAGAATGGTTTTATCCATTCCCGCACCACGGATTGTCACACCATCAACGTTAAGTGACAGACTGCGATTGAGCTGGAAACGGCCTTCGGGAATTTCAATGACATCACCCGGCTGCGCCTGGATCAATTGTTTGAGCAATTGCTTCTGGAATTCCGCAGCATCAGCACTGTCCGCACTGTTTGCGGTAGCAGCTTCTTCTTCCGGAGTACAGGCCGTGACCAGTGCCGCCAGTAAGAGAGCGCCCAATTTCGCCGATGTTTTCATTTTTTCTCCAAATTTTTTATTGGTATTTGAGGTGATATCCGTGCGTTCGCAGCGGCCACTAACGTCCGAAAGACCCGAAATGGTGACCATTTTTAACCAACCATTCTTAAATGGTACGACTGTACCAATTTCAACAGGCAGAAATCGTAACTGCCAGCAGCCCGATAGTATCGCCTCCCCGGGGGCTCGGCAATTCACCAGAAGGAACTTTGTCTCATTTTAACCAGAGATAACTTGACCGGATGGTCGGAAGGGCTCCCCTAGACAGCCGGCCCGCACACTCGGGGACCGGCGCATCAGGGAGATTGGAATAGGACAAGAGAAAGGAACAAGTCCCGAGCGGAACCGGCACCCGGGACCTGAATATCAGACCGCCGCGACTAGTGCTGGAACACAGGGCCGGCCACAAAACTCCAGAACAACACGGTGCCCACCATCACCACGACCGCCATCACCAGGCACACAGTGACCACCGCACTGGCGAACAGAAAGCCCCGCTCTTCGGAAACGTTCATCACTATCGGGATTCCCACGTACAGCAGATACACCGCATAGGCGACCGCCACGGTGGCGAGTAGGATGTCCAGCCATAAGATGGGATAAAGTCCGGCAGCACCAGCGATAAAGATAGGCGTCGCAGTAAACCCCGCAATCACGATGCCTTTCATCGGGTGAGTTTTCGCACCGTAGGTTTTCGCCATCCAGTGGATAAAGTAACCCACCGCGACCACTGCGAGAATCATGGTGACGTAGAACACCGCAACCAGAGACAGTGCACTATTGTTTGTCAGGGTGCGGACCTGATCACCACGACCGATATTCCAGCCAATTTCCGTAGTTCCGAAATACCAGCACAACGCGGGTACCAGCGCCAGAACGATGACGTAAGGGACCTGGCGATTTACGCTCTTTTCGGACAACCCGGCAATTTCCTGCCACTGCCTGCGCGGTTGTACCATCAGGCCGTAGAGATGATTCAGCATTCCCGTTCTCCTCACTCGCGAGGAACTACACGGCTTGTAACCGCGGGGAAAACCTTTTTAATGAGTCACAGCGCAATTCGACTCTGCTGTCTCAATTTGATCTGGATACTACTTGTCAAAGTGAGGGATACCGCCAAAGGCTTTTCCCAAAAGTTCCAGTTTCTTATTTGTCTCATCAAGCGATCGCCCATTGGCGAAACTCTTGATGGATTGCCAGCACCCATACATCAGGGGCACTCTAGGGAGCCTACGAAAGCCCGATGGGTTAGGGGCTTAATCAGAGGCACCCTAGATTTGTAACACCTCCGTCATGCAAGTCAACGCAGGGGCAACAAATGGCGCAAATAAAAATGCGGCCGTTTCCCCTGGAAACAACCGCATGTATTAGAGTGCTACGGAAGCACTCGAAATTAGCTCCGCACGCTTTTTCGGCGCATTTCTTATCTCCCGCCACATGGTCCGCGCCGAAAATGGGGATACAAAGACGTGCAAAGCGTCAGATATCCGCTATTTGCACCGTTTGCATCCAGCCAAACCTGTCTTCCGCACGCCCCTCCTGAATATCCAGTAACGCCGCACGTAATTTTTCGGCGACCGGGCCAGGGGCCCTGGCGAGACGGTAACGCTGCGTGCTATCACCGAGCTCGCTGATCGGGCTGACAATAGCCGCGGTGCCACAGGCGAATGCTTCGCTGCAGGTGCCGGAGGCCACGAGCGCCAGTAAATCGTCGATATCAATTTCTCGCTCGTGAACTTCGATATCCAGATCCCGTGCCAGAGTGAGCATGGAATCCCGGGTTATCCCCTCAAGAATTGAGCCGTTTAGTGCCGGGGTGTGCAGAGCCCCATCCATGACCGCAAAAAAGTTCATTCCCGACAGTTCATCTACCGTGTGACGGTTTCCCGGGTTCAACCACAAGGACTGGTCGTAACCACGCTCCTTGAGCTGTGCGATGCTAAGCAGTGATGCGGCGTAGTTACCGCCCACTTTGGCATCACCAGTCCCGCCCACCGCGGCGCGACTATCTTCCCGCTCAACCCACAGACGCATGTTACCCGCGTGATAGGCCTCCGAAGGGCTCGCGATCACGTAAAACTCGTAAGCCTTACTCGCGGTTACGGCGAGATCAGGCTGGGTGCCCATGAGGAATGGACGGATATAAAGGGACTCGCCGCTGCTGCCGGGGATCAGGTTCGCACAGTGGGCAACCACCGTCTCAACCGCGTCCAGAAACAGGGCTTCCGGCACCGGCGGCATGCACAGGCGGCGGGCGGAGTGGGCCATACGCTGGGCATTGCGCTCGGGGCGAAACAGGCCGACACGGCTGCCGCAGCGGTAGGCCTTCATGCCTTCAAAACAGGACTGTGCATAGTGCAGCACCTTCGCGGCGGGATCCATCGCCAGAGGGCCATACGGAATCAGCTCACCATCGCTCCAGCGGCCATCCTGATACCGGGCACGAAACATGACTGGGGCCATAACGGTGCCAAACCCGAGCCGCTCGGGGAGTTCGAAACCACGCAGGCTGGCGATGGCTTCCGGTTGTATTTTTATCGTCACAAAGCTCTCCCACTGATTTCTGATGCGGTCAATCCAGCGAATTATGGCCGGATTACCAAGTTTTTCCAAATACTCAGAATACTATGAAGTAATACTGAGCAAAACACACAATATTAAAGCGCAACAAATAGGACAAACCTTTTCCGAGCAACGCCAGCACGACACTAAATAGACAAATAGCACAGCGCCGCCCCCTCTTCAGACGCCGGCCGGTGGTCACTCTCGACAAGCTAGCGCCCCTTGCACACAGGAAGTGTATGCAGCCGACAGAATCCTCCAGCGGGCGACATTTTTGGCACCGGGATAATTGAGAGCTTCCCCCCACCCGGTCACAGACTGCCAGACTGTTGGGACCGGAGTGCAAACCCCGAACAGTAACAACCCAGCGGGCATAAACATCACGTACCTCGACCGATATTCAGCCATGAAGCATCAGCCATCCTTCCAGCGGGATTCCTCAGAATCCCGGGACGAACGGGGAGCTGGCAGCGCTGAACAGATGTACCCCGGTAGTCAGTGGCGCGCCTGCCTACGCGAGGAGGCAAGGCGCGAAATTTCGTTGGCTATACTCAAAATACATGGACGGCGAACGCCAATTGCAAGGGAAGCAAGTGCCAATCTGTTGGCCAAAGATTTTCCGGCGACACCAGAGTCCAGCGTCGATATCGACAGCACACCGGGCAACCGGCAGGAAAGTGAACGAACCACACTTCAGGGAGAGAGATTCCGCGCGGCGTATTTTGCGGCAGGCACTTATGTGGCTACCCCGGATATCAACCGCCGCGAGGAAATCGAGCCTGACAAATTTCGCCCCAGGTGGAAATTGGCAGGTCAGGAACAACATGAAATGGAAGTGGTTCAATCGTGACACAGACAGATACCAGCAACGCAATTGCTATCGGCTTGATGTTTACAGCCTCAGCTCTGCTGTGTGGCACTGTTGCGGCAGAAAATCTTTCTGCCCCCGACAATGCCAAGGCTCCACCCGCGGCATATATAGAAGCCGCATCCAAACCACTGGAGAAACCAAAACGACAGCTTCGGCCGTCTGTGGCGATCGATGAATATCGCCAGCGTATTGAAGATATGGAAGCCGAATACGGCGCCTACGGTGCGGGTATTGATGAGCAGCTGTTGGGCCTGGGCCATGCATTGCAGCGCCGGGGCGCACACGAGGAAGCCATCTCTCAATTCCGCCGCGCCATGCTGATCAACCGGGTCAATGAAGGGCTCTATTCTCTTAATCAGGTACCGATGATCGAGCGGATGATCGAAAGCCAGATCGCGCTGAATGCATGGGAAGACGCCAACGACAACCACGAATATCTGTTCTGGCTGCACGCGAAAAACTACGGGGAGAAAGACCCGCGAATGTTGCCGATCATCGACCAGCTAAGCAGTTGGCACCTGCAGGCCTATATTGATGAAAAGGGTGCGACATTATTCGAGCATCTGATCAACGCCACCAATCTTTACGCGTTGGCGGTAGATATTATTTCACAGAATTTTGGCGCCAATGACCTTCGCCTGGTAGAAGCACTGCGCGGTCTCAAAGCCACCAACTATTACCTGGCGACCTATTCCGGTGAGCCCCAGGAAGCCATCGTGATAAACACCGGTTTCGGTGGCGGTAGCGTACCCAATGAGCGTCGCGCTCAGCTGGACCACTACCGGATGAACAGTTTCAGCTCTGGTAAAACCGCGATCACCAAGATTATGGATGTTTATCAGAAAAATCCGGCATCACCGCCAGCGGCCTCGGCCAAGGCAAAAGTGGAGCTGGGTGACTGGTACATGCTGTTCAACAAGTGGCATTCCGCGCGCGAAACATATGGCGAAGCCTACCGTGCCCTTTGGGATAACGGCGCAACCAACCAGGAAATTGATGAAATCTTCGGACACCCTGCGGCACTTCCAAGCCTGCCGCTACTGGACGAGGACCGTGAAGCCCTGGCGGATTCCTACGTCACGGTTTCCTACGATGTGACCGCATTTGGCAAGGCGCGCAATATCCGGATTATCAGCGCGCAGCCAGAGGGGAAAGTAAGTATCCGGTCGCGGGTACGCAACGTCCTTAAACGTGCGAAATTCCGCCCCCGCTTCGAGAACGGCGAACCGGTGGAAACAACCGGTATCGTGCAACGATTTGTATTCGACTAAAGCATCTATGATTAAGACAGTGTTCGACTGATGTATCGAGGTAAGTTGGCCTGACAAACGCGGTAAGTGGAAAACTGGCAGCGAATAACGCCTGACTCCCAAACCTAGTGAAAGGAAAACTGTCGAACTGACATGGAACAAGCGGGCCGCAACGATTTCGTTGCGGCCCGTGAACGCATCAGGAGATAACACATGACACTACGGAAGTTTGCGCGCCGTTTTAATCCGGCAACCGAAGAAGTACACCACGTAAACTGGAAGGCACTCGCGTCCGTGGTTGTACTTGCAGCTGTGATCAGCGGCTGTAAAAACCAGCAGACTCAGCAACAGCCACCTGCGCAGCCGCAGCAGTCACAGTCGAGCTCATCCAGTTCTTCGCAGTCGCAGTCTCAGTCATCCAGTTCGTCGAGCAGCCAGTCCTCGCAATCGAGCCCGTCCACGGCGAGCAGTATGCCTTCACCGAGTTCGCCCAGTAGTAGCCGCAGCAGTCCGAGCGTCTCCACATCGAGCAGTCAGGCGCAGCCGAATACATCCCTCCCCAGTATCGAATCGGGTGAGCGCTCCAGTAAGCAGGCATCAACCGCGTCAGATCAGGGCCAGGAATCCCAGCGTCGCTCTCGTTCGAGTAGCAGCGATGCCGACCCCACAGCGAGCAGCAATCCATCGACGCCAGTTTACAGTGACTCCGATCGCCGGCCAGATGAGTCACGCATGCCACCGGACCCGTCCTCCAACAGTGAAGGCGAGCCACCGGATGAGATCGATTTTTCCGAAGAGCAGAACACTGCTAGCAGCGTCTCCAGCAGTTCATCTTCGAGCGCCTCATCCAGTGCGTCATCGTCCAGCGCAAGCGCTTCTAGCAGTGCCTCTAGCAGTGCCGCGAGCGCCAGTGCATCCGGTTCGCCGAGCAGCGCCTCGAGTGCTGCCCCGGCCTCCGCACAAAGTGCAAGCCAGAGTGGTGGACAGAGCGGCGGACAGAGCGGCGGCCAGCCGTCATCTACCACCGCCAGCGCAGGCGGCCCCGCAGGTGGCAGCAGCGCGCCGAATGAAGCACCGATGAGCAGCGCCGAACGCGTGGCGGAACTGGAAGGTCAGTTTGAGTCCACCATGGCGAGCTACGACGGCATGATCCTGCGCGAGCGTGATTATGTACGCAACCGACCGGCATCCGCCGAAGAACAGGAAGCCATCGAAGATGAGGTTCCCGCGGGTGAATCTCTCGAGGACCTGATTCAATCCGCAGAAGCCGAACTGCCCGCCCCACCTCCGCCAGGTGGCCAGGGTGAAGGTGGCGCGGGCCCTGAGCAGAGTAACTCCAGCGGGCAAGCCACGGGTCCCGGCTTGCCCACCAAGGGGCGGCAGGGCGAGTTTGATCATCGCGGCAGCGCCACGGTGGTACCGGCCGATGTACCCACCGGCGACGATGATGATGTGGTAGCCCGGCAGATTCGTGAAGCGGCCACGCGCGAGTCAGACCCGGAATTGCGCGAACGACTCTGGGAAGAATACAGAAAATATAAAAAATCACAGAAATAGCGATGAATAGTCATCAGGGAATATACGAACACTAGGGAGAGAGTACTGACATGTTTTTCTCGCATGCACGCAGCGCCCTGGCCAGCCTTGCATCAGGTTTCCTGATCATTGCCGGCTGCACCACCACAGAAGTGCGCACCACGGCCTATACACCGCTTACGGTGGAAGACAAAACCATTGCGGAAAACCGCCTGCTGGATGTCGGTATTGTCCAGTTCAATGCAGGCCTTGATCAGGGCGAAGAACTGGACGAAGACGAGCTGGTATTTCCGGAGTTGCGCCGCGCAGAATCCCGCTATATCGCGGTAACCCTGGCCGACGCTTTGCAATCCAGTCAGGGATGGGGTGCCGTGCGGGTGATTCCCAGTGAGCGCACCAATATCGATGTGACGGTAACCGGGACCATTGTCCAGTCCGATGGTGAAACGCTCACGGTGTCCGTCACTGTGCGCGACTCCCGTGGGCAACTTTGGTTTACCAAAGAGTACACCGAGCAGGCCTCACACTATGCCTATGATCGTAAACATCCAACAGAAGGCGACGCATTTCAGGGTATCTACAACCGAGTATCCAATGACATGCTGATGTACCGTCAGCGCCTCTCGGACCAGTACATTGCCGAACTGCGGACCATTTCAGAAATCAAGTTTGCGCGGAGCTTTTCACCCAGTGCCTTTGATCGCTACCTGGTCCAGGATGAAGAAGGACTCTACCAACTGACCTCCCTGCCCGCAGACAACGACCCGATGCTTATGCGTGTGCGCCAGATCCGCGAGCGGGACTATCTTTTTGTGGACACCCTTCAGGGCTACTACGACACCTTCGTAAAAACCATGGAAACCCCCTATCAGGAGTGGCGCGCCATGAGCTACGAAGAAGTGAAGCAGATGCGTGAAATGAAACGCAAGGCACGCAACAACACGATTATGGGCGTAGCCGCAATCGTCGGTGGTATCGCCACCGCCGGTGCCGGCGGCGGAGCTGCACGTCAGGCGGCAAACGTCGCCGTTGCTGGTGGCGGCTACCTGGTAAAAAGTGGCTTTGACCGTCGCTCCGAAGCCAAGATGCACATCGAAGCACTGCAAGAGCTGGGAGATTCCATTGAAGCGGAAGTGGAACCCCAGATTGTGGAACTGGAAGATCGTACCGTGACTCTATCCGGCTCGGTGGAGAACCAGTACCAGCAATGGCGCGAACTGCTGAAAGAAATCTATCAGGCGGAAACCGGCGGCCTGCAGGATATCTGACACTGCGGCAGCGAACTGCGCCAAATGAGGTAATCGAGGACGGCCGCGAGCGGACACGATATCCGGTTGCGGCCTCCGGACAATAACGACGGCCAGAGCGGAATTACCATGCAACACCGCGATTCAGACCCCAAAGACCCATCATTTATTCAACCGGCAGATTTTTCGTTTGGTGGAGCGGGCGATACTGCGTCAGGCGATGCAAATACCAATCGTCTCAAATCGTCCCGATCCAATGACAGTCGAAAAAGCAAAGTGAACTGGCTGCCGATAGCGCTCGGTACCGGAATGCTCGGCGCACTGGTCGGTGTGTTCTGGGTGCTGCCGCAAATGGTAGATACACCAGCGCCACCGGTGATAATCAGTACAGCAGCGACCGATAGCAGTAAACAGGCACAACCCAAAATCCAGGAGTCTCCGTACACAGAAGCGGAGATCATGCAACAGCGCCGGGATGTACAGAAGATACTGCAGGATATTCTGCAACTTCAGGAAGAGCTGCTGGAGCGCCGGGTAGAAACTTGGGCAGCGGAGGAGTATTTTGCTGCCCGAGCTCTCGCTGAGGGCGCAGATACCATTTATCGCCAGCGCAAATTTATGCAGGCCCTGGAACAGTACCGCGAAGCGCTCGCTGGTATGCAGGCATTGCGTGACAGCATCCCTGAGCGTATCGAGCAACACCTGGCTTCGGGTCATGCGGCACTGGACACGGGCGACCAGGACGCTGCGAACAAATCCTTCGATCTGGTTCTGACAATTTCGGAAGATCACCCCCGCGGGATGAACGGTAAAAACCGCGCGCAAAAGCTGCATGAGGTTTGGCCACACGTTACCGCTGGCAAGGACGCATTTACCGAAAACAATCTGGATACTGCGAAAGCAGAACTGGAAAAAGCGCTGACCCTGGACGGGGATACGGTGCCGGCCAAAGCGCTGCTCCCTGAAGTAAATGCAGCAATCCTTGAACGGGACTACAGCGAGGCAATGTCTGCGGGGTACGCGGCGATCGGGAACGGCGATTTCGAAGAAGCCAAATCCCGATTCAGTGCGGCGAAAAAACTCAAGCCAAACGCCACCGACCCGGATGCCGGGCTTCGCCAAGCAGCCAATGGTGCGGCGCAAGGGCGTATCGACCGACTCTTTGCCAGTGCGTCAAAACATGAACGCAAGGAGCAATGGCACAAAGCCGTGGAACAATATTCCGCGCTACTTGAGACCGACAGCAGCCTTGTTGAGGCGGCGACCGGCAAGGCACGCAGTCAGGCCCGCGCCAAACTTGACGACCAGCTGCAGGAACTACTGCAGGACCCACTCAAGTTAAGCCAGTCCAAACGCAATCAGTACGCGCGCAAAGTATTGGCGGATGCCCGTGCACTCAAGGCGGGCACCCCTCGGCTGACCGCACAGGTGGAGGCACTGGAAACCGCGCTGACCCAGGCGTTAATACCAGTAACCGTTGTCCTGCAGTCCGATGCGAGCACCCAGGTCACCATCTACCACGTGGGCAAGCTGGGCAACTTCTCACAGCGTCAGATTGCGCTGAAACCCGGGCGTTACACCGCCGTTGGCACCCGACAGGGATACCGCGATGTACGCCAGGAATTTGTGGTGCAACCTCAGTCTGAATCCCCGGTAGTCACCATTCAGTGCGCGGAAAAGATCAACAGCGCCAATAATTCCTGAAACCGGAAACCCTGCCTCGGCGATCGGATCAAAATGCACAGATTTTTCATGTTGTGCACCCGATTCGCCGGCACATCCCGCAGTCCAAGCTGACTCATTGGCCGCAAATTTCTACGCCTATTACCGATAGGAAGCCGTGGACAAAATTGTCGCCTCGGTATCGCCTAAACAGAGAAAGGTGCGCCAATCATCCAGCGGCTCGGCCCGCAATGGCGAGAGCAGACTAAGCTGAAATGCGCGGCTCTGTATCTCTCCACCAAGGATGCCCCGCCGACCTGAATGCGGAAATAGCGACCATCGCCGCCACGGAAAATCAATAAGTGCGCAGTAACAGGGAATCATTAATGACAGCCAAGGAAGCGGTCCCCGCACGCGATAGCGAGCCGGCCAACGAAGAAGTATCCGTCATCCAGCCAATAGGCTTCACCCCCGCTCCGGTTTCCTCTGGCGGCAGGAAGCTGTTGCTTTCTCCCAAAGCAATCGCTGTCGTGGGCTGCCTGCTCCTAGGCGTACTGATGCTGGTGTACCTGTTGGTTGCCCGCTCACTGATCTTCGAAACACAGCCCAGCGATGCCAAGGTCACCGTCAGCGGCCTGGCGCTGCCTTTGGGCGACGGGCATCTGGTGCTGCCTGGCCACTACAGCTACACCGTCAGTGCAACAGGTTACGTTTCTCAAAGTGGTGAAGTCGAGGTCAGCAGTGACCGCAACAGCCGCCACGCAGTGAAACTGCAGCGGCTACCGGGGCATTTGCAGGTTGTTACCGAACCCAACGTGCCCGTGCGCATTCTGGTCAATGGTGCTGAGGTAGAAAGCGAAGCCGGTCTGGCCGCCGCTATTCCCGCTGGCCGCAAACGTATCACCGTGCTGACCGAGCGCTACCTCCCCTTCAGCAAGGAAGTGGAAATCGAAGGACTGGATAACACTCAAACCCTGAAGGCCAGCCTGCGCCCTGCCTGGGCGAATGTGCACATTACCAGTAACCCCGCAGGCGCTACCGTCAGTGTGGAGGGAAAAATCCTCGGCACTACCCCGCTCACCGCAGAACTGGTTCAAGGGGATCGCCTGGTGGATATCTCCCTGCCACAACACAAAACCGTCCAAGTGCCGGTACCGGTCACGGCGGGTGTCGACCAGACGCTGCAAACCGTCGACCTCTCAGCAGCTGATGGCACTTTGCGGGTGGTCAGCACCCCGCCAGGTGCCAGTATCACCGTAAACGGCGAGTACCGCGGCCAGACGCCCATGGATCTGGATCTGGCCTCCAACAGCCGCCATCAACTGCGATTCTTTTTAGACGGCTATAGTACCGTCGAACGCGCTGTAGATGTCCGCGCCGGAGACCTGCGGGATATGACCGTGCAGTTAGTCCCTGTATTTGGCAAGGTTGCAATCACCAGTAGTCCTGCCGATGCCCAGGTATTTATCGATGGCAAACTGGCGGGCACCGCCGGTCAGACCTTCACGCTGCCGACCCGCAGCCACAGCATTGTGGTACGCAAAGCCGGTTACGAGGACTACCAGACCACTATCGTTCCCTCCAGCAAGCTGAAGCAGTCCGTGCGCGCCGTATTGCTGACAGGAGAACAAGCGCGCTGGAGCAATGTCCCCGCACAAATTACCCACGGTGCCGGCGGCAAGATGCTGCTGATGCGTCCGAATGCGGAATTCACCATGGGCTCCTCTCGACGCGAACAGGGTCGCCGCGCCAATGAGGTTCTGCGCAAAATCGCTCTGGACCGTCCTTTCTATATTGGCACTACGGAAGTGACCAATCGCGAATACCGGCGCTACCAGCGCATGCACAGTTCCAGCCATACCAACGGTGTCAGCCTGGATAACGACAGTCTGCCGGTGGTGAATATCAGCTGGAATGATGCCGCACTTTTCTGCAACTGGCTCAGCGCCCGCGATGGATTGAAAGAGGTCTACCGCACCGAGCGCGGTCGCGTAGTGGGCTTCGATGCGAGCGCGAATGGTTACCGCATGCCAACCGAGGCCGAGTGGGCCTGGGCATCCCGCTATGAACGGGGTGCCATGCGCAAATTCCCCTGGGGTGACGCCCTGCCAGTGGGCAAAAATTCGGGCAACTATGCCGATAGCAGTGCCGGCCAGATTGTTCCCGCCGTACTGCGCACCTATAACGACCGCTACGCCGCCACCGCACCCGTTGCCAGCTTTCCAGCCAATCACCTTGGACTATACGACATGGGTGGCAACGTCTCCGAGTGGATTCACGACCTGTACACCATCGGTACTGGCCTATCCCTCAAGCGCGAGGAAAACCCCGTTGGCCCCCAGGAAGGGGATTACCACGTGGTGCGCGGCTCCAGTTGGAAGCATGCCGGCCTTACCGAGCTGCGACTTTCATACCGGGATTACGGTGCAGAGGCACGTAATGATATCGGCTTCCGTATCGCCCGCTGGGTGAACTGAGGAACTTCAGATGCAACAGCGATCTTCACCAGCCCAGGAGGCTGGGAGAGCAAAGGCCATTCCCGCAGCGCCCCTGTTCAGCCGACGATTTGTGGTCGTCGTATTGGCTCTCGGTTTTGCCGCCGCTCTCAGTGTGCAGTCTCTGGGTATTCAGGCGCAGTCGACCGGTGACAACAACAACCAGGAATCCAAGGAGACGCCGGTACCGGAGGCCAAAGCAGTTGCTGCGAAGCCGGTAACGGTCAAGCAGTCTACGGAAGTACCGGCAAAAAAAGCGAAAACCAGTATCAAAGCACAAAGTGCGCGAAATGCAGATAGCTACGAGGCGACAGAGGAAATCTCCGAAGACCTTTCCGTCTCTTATCCAGTGGATATTTAGCCGGTATTTAACGATACCGCAGAAAACATTCGAACACAGCCACACGTAATACCGGGCCGGATGCCAATGGAATGGCCCCACAAATAAGCGGGAAACCCCATGAAATTCAAGTCTTCAGATTTTATGTTCCAGCTGTTCGCCCTTCTCGGCGCCATTATTCTGGTTCACGCCATCTATGTGGCCATTATCCGCCCCAACGCGGATGCGCTGATCCAGGAGCAGATGGCACGAGAAGAAGCTGGTGAAACCTATGCGCAGCAGCGATCACTCTACATCGTAATGCGCGACTACGAACAGGAAGCGTGCTTTGTCCTGATGTTGTGGGCAATGGCGATTATGGGACTCAAGGCACGACGTTCCATGCGTGAGCGCAAATTGCTGGACCAGGCACTGCTCAACGTAAGTGAAGGCACACCAATTCTACCAGAAGACGCCCGCGATCTGTCGCGCCCCATTCAGGCGCTGCCAGAAGACGAGCGGAATTTCCTCCTACCACGCGCATTGCTCACCGCTTTACAGCGTTTCGGCTCCACGCGCAATGTCGCGGCGGTATCAAACTCCGTAAAAGAAGTGTGTGAAACAGAAGGTGATCGTCTCGACAGTGAGCTCGCCATGGTGCGCTATATCACCTGGGCCATCCCCTCCATTGGATTTATCGGCACTGTGCGGGGCATTGGCGAGGCACTTGCTCAGGCGCACCGAGCCGTAGAAGGCGACATCGCTGGAGTGACCGTCAGCCTCGGTGTGGCTTTCAACTCTACCTTCGTCGCTCTGGTTATCAGCATTGTCATCATGTTCTTCACGCACCAGCTGCAGTTGATGCAGGAGCGCCTTGTACTGGACACACAGAATTACTGTGACAACAAGCTGCTGCGTTTCCTCAAGGTAAGCTGAGCACGACTCGATTGACAAAAATCCCGGCAACACCGGGTGACCACGGACAGGGTCACCCTCGAAAGACACAGGAAAGACCATGAGCAAAGGTGTACTGGAAATCAACGATTGCGGGCTGCGTGTATTCGACGGCACCAATGAAGTTATCGAAAGCCCCGGAGTGGCCATAATCAATAGCCGGGAAATTGTAACCGGCACCGCTGCACTGATGCGCGCGCGCAGTCACCCCACCCAGGTCAATCATCAGTTCTGGCGCCGTCTCAGCCTCGAATCGGTAAAGTCTGACAACCCCGGCTGCCGCCATCACGCAGACCTGGCGTTCTGTCAGCTGAAAGAAATTGCCGGCTTGTGTGATCTGCCAGATGAGGTAGCTCTTGCGGTACCAGGTAATTTCACACACGAGCAACTGGCACTTCTACTGGGAGTGGTCAAAGAAAGCGCCTTCAATGCTGTTGCATTAGTTGATAGTGCCAGTGCGTGTATCAGCAGCTGTGCGCCTCGCGGTGTGCATCTGCATGTTGAACTACACAGGCACCAGACACTGGTCAGCCGTATCGGCGTTCACGAACAGACTGAACTGGATATTGCGGAGACCGTAACCGATGCCGGCCTGCAGCATTTTCAGGAAGCCTGGGCGCGTATCTTTACAGACGCCTTTATCATGCAGTGCCGCTTCGACCCATTCCATTCTGCGGAGGCTGAACAGCAACTCTATGACCTGCTGCCCCAGTGGATAGCTCGCGCCATGCGTCAGGGAGAGGTCATGGCGGAACTTGACGACCGCACCGCCAAAGTGAGCCTGCGGCAGTTGCAGGACGCCAGCACACCCATTCTCTCCCGTGTACGAGCCATGATCGACAACCTGAGCGATGCCAATAGCGTGGTTTTTGTTTCCCACCGCTGGGCGGAAATCCCCGGTGGGGCCCAACTGGCAGAGCGCATCCACCTGCTTCCCCACAATGCCGTGGCCCAAGCGGTGGAAAAGCACTGGCAGGAAATCCACAGTGAGAGTGGCAACCTGCGCCTGATTACAAATCTCAGCGCGGCACCGGCCACAGAAGTCGCGGTACAGGTAAATGCAGCCGCAGAGGCTGCCGCTACACATTTACTGCACGGTCATCGGGCGCTCGCCGCACACCAGCCGCTATTTGTAAGTTGGCTGAACGGCAAGCTGGATATTACCCCTACACCACCCACGCACCCCGCCGCTACCATTACCAACCACGCCGGGCGCCTGGCACTGCGCGTGGATGCAGGTGCAAAACTGATGTTAAACGGTGAAACCATTTCCGCCCCGGTCAATCTGACCGCCGGTGACCGCATCGGTGTGGCGGATTTCGACGGCGTAATTACAGCGATCAGTGTGGACCAATATGGCGCGTAAAAACCGGCGGTTTAATACCTTCAGTCTTTCCTTTCTGGACATCATGTCCTGTGGATTTGGCGCCGTGGCTTTGATCTTTCTGATCATCAAACATGGCTCCGATCACGATATTGAGGCGGAAAACCTGGACCTGAAAGCGGAGGTGAACTTGCTACAGGAAGAGGTACAGTTCGGCCGTGAACATATGGTACTCGCGCGTAATACACTGGATAGCACTAGCGATGATCTCGCTACCGCGCAAGGTCTCGCGCGACGGATCATGGAGCAGATTGAAGAAGTCAAAGGCAATATCGCAGAAGTCGACAGCAGTACCGATGAAATGGACATCGCGCGCCTTCAGGAAAAGTTGAAAAAGCTGGAGCAGGCGAAAAAACAGCTGGAAGAGGAAAATCGCAAACTCGGCAACAACGTGCGCAAGTTCGTTGGCGATGGCGACCGCCAGTATCTCACGGGTTTGCGTCTTGGCGGCGACCGTATCCTGATACTACTGGATTCCTCCGCCAGTATGCTGGGAGACGAACTTATCAAGGTAATCCGAACCCGCAACATGTCCGACTCCGTGAAACGAGATACGGAGAAGTGGCGGCGCGCCAAACAGACCGTAAGCTGGCTGGTTTCCCAGTTCCCCCAAGACAGCCAGTACCAGATCTATACCTTCAATACAGGCTTCCAGGCGGCAATTGTGGGAACCGAAGACCGCTGGCTGAACGTGGATGACCGCGATCAGATGGATGACGCGATGAAAGCTCTGGATAAGGTAGTGCCGCAAAACGGAACGAGCCTCGAGCGGATTTTCAATGCAGTCAACAGCATGTCACCGCTTCCAGACAATATCATCCTGATTACCGATGGTCTGCCTACGCAGGGAATGAAAGCACCTCGCGGCAATACCGTATCCGGCAAGGAGCGCATCAAGTTGTTTCGCAAGGCGGTTGACGCACTACCGAAGAGTATCCCCGTCAATGTGGTCCTGGCCCCCATGGAAGGCGATCCCTTCGCCGCCAGCGAATTCTGGAAGCTGGCTATGGAGACCCAGGGTTCTTTCCTCGCACCTTCTAAGGACTGGCCATGAGCAAGCGAACTAAACGGCAACAGGAAGAGTTCAGCATTTCTTTTCTGGATGTGATCTGTTGCGGCTTTGGCGCCATTGTTCTGCTTCTGATGATCGCCAAAACCGTGGAACCCATCGTCCTGGAAGAAGCGGAACTGGATCTGGATGGCCAGGTACAGGAACTGCAGGAGCAACTCGCAGAAATTCGCGGTGAAACCACCATCCTCAACCGTGATCTCAATGCCAAAAAAGAGCAGCTGGATATCGAAACCAAGCGCATCGCCAAACTGAAAGGTGAACTGGAAACCCTGCAGGCCATGTATGCGCGTAAAACCGAAGGCGAATCTGAAGAGGGCAAACTCAAGGGTGAGCTGACCATTGCCCTACAAAGCATGACCGATGAAATGAAGCGGCTGCTCGGCGAGAACTATCAGCGTAAGAACAATGTCATCGGGGGCATTCCCGTCGATAGCGAGTACATCCTGTTCATCATCGACACCTCGGGCAGTATGTTCAATTACGGCTGGGACCGCATGATTGATGAGATGGTAAATACTCTCAATCTCTACCCCAATGTAAAGGGCATCCAGGTAATGAACGATATGGGGGACTACATGTTCTCCAATTATCGCAATCGCTGGATTCCGGATACACCGGGGCGCCGCAAGGCGGTGTTGGACCGATTGCGTTCCTGGAATCCATTCAGTAATTCCAGCCCGGTAGAGGGCATTCAAAAGGCCGTTCGCACTTTCTACGACCCCAACAAAAAAATCAGTATTTACGTATTGGGAGATGAATTCACTGGCAAGTCCATTCGCAATGTAATGATGGCTGTGGACCGGGTGAATGCGCAGCGCGGGGAGAACGAACGCATGGTACGCATTCATGCGATTGGTTTCCCCATTCAGTTCTCGCGCCCTCTTCATCTTCAGACCACCGGTCTGCGTTTCGCGGCGTTGATGCGCGAACTGACTTACCGCAACGGAGGCACTTTTGTCGGGTTGAATGACTTCCGTTAGATGACCTGGTGAACCCCGTTCACCAGCCACATTTTAAGCGAGACTTTACGAGGGGCACGGATAGCCCGGGAGCAGCACATGAGTATCTGGCGAAATGGATTTAAGTCACTGCGAAAGCTTGGTTCGCTTACCGCGATCGCCCTGCTCACCGCATGTGCACATACGGTCTCCGTGGATGGCGAATTTCCCACACCGGTCGGGAACCAGCACCCTCTGACGGTGGGTGTCTACTTGAGTGACGACTTCCGAAAGTTTACTTATAGCGAAAACCGGGACGACCGGGATGAGTGGAATATCAACACCGGGCGCGCTCAGAAAAATCTGTTCGAAACCGTGCTTGGCTCCATGTTTCGCGAAACCATCAGCGTCGCTCAGTATCCGAGCAACCTGCCCCAGGGGTTGGATCTTGTCATAGTGCCAGAAGTACGTGAACTGCAATTCACCATGCCGCGGGAAACGCGAGTGAATATTTTTGAGGTGTGGATCAAGTACGACATGCACGCTTATAACCAGCGCGGGGACTCCGTCGCGGAGTGGGTCATCACCGCCTACGGGAAAACACCCACAGCATTCTTGAAGTCTCAGGAAGCCGCTCTAGCGCAAGCCATCAACGTTGCACTGCGGGACGCGGGCGCCACGTTGTACACAGGCTTTGACCGGGTGCCAGAGCTCCAGGCATTCATTGCCAACAAGCAACGGGCACTCACAATGAAAACGGCAAACGACGCCGACTAAATACGTCTGGCCAGCAACAAACTGGCCCCGGGAAACAGGATTCTGGTCGCGCCAAAACCCGAGCGCACCAATCAAGGAGGAAGTTCGGTGAGGAAACTGAGCGCATTCATGTCCACATTGGCACTGTCATCTATGGTGCTTACCAGCGGAGGCTGCACCACCGTGGTCATTGATGAGTACCGCCGTAGTACCGGCGAGCTGGCAGTAGGCGACTCCGTTGTCATTCTTGGCCGCCGGCACTCCAGCGAATACGAAACGGAACCCGACCTGATTAACTGTGTCGGTGACACGCTGCACAACCCCGAGTCCGGTGTAAACGTGATCCCGGAGCAACAGTTCGTCGACGCCCTTTACCCGTGGTTTGAGCCCCGTAAAGCACCCATGCACATCAAATCATTGAGCAAGTTGATGGATATTCCCGATGTGCGCAACCGCATGGAACAGTATGGCGTCAAATACATTGTCTGGATTGACGGTTCCACTGAAACCACGTCCAGCGCCGGTTCCATTGGCTGCTCCATCGGTACCGCTGGCGCCGGCTGCTTTGGTTTCGGCACCTGGGATAAGGAATCCGATTACGAAGCCTCGGTATGGGATTTCCGCGACCAGGAGTTGTCCGGAAAGATCAGCGCAGATGCACAGGGCACTTCGTACATGCCGGCGATTGTGGTTCCCATTCCACTGATAGCCCGCGTACAGAACAACGCCTGTAAAGGTATGGCCGCACAGCTGAAAGAGTTTTTACTGCCCCCACAATCCGCCAGTCGCTGAGGGAATACGGCTGGTATTTTTACTGATCGGAGAGAATAAAACAGGAGCCCCTCATGCACATGCTCAACAAAATCATAGCGGCTGTTCTACTGACCACCGCGGTGGGCTGCGCCTTTAATCCGGCGACAAATCGCCCGGATCTGGTCCTGATGTCGGAAGAGAAAGAAATCAAGATCGGTCGCGAAATGCATGAAAAGCTGGTCGCCAGTACGCCAATATACAACGACCCGATCCTGAATGCTTACGTCGAGCACGTGGGTCAGAAAATTGCCAGGGCCAGTGACCGGCCCGACCTCACCTACCACTTCACCATTATCGACAGCCAGGATATCAATGCTTTTGCGTTACCGGGCGGCTATGTGTACATCAATCGCGGGCTTTTGACCTACTTGCAGTCAGAAGCAGAGATGGCCGCGGTACTTGCCCATGAAGTAGGTCACATTACTGCCCGTCACGCAGTACGACAGAAAACCGCAGCCACCGGCGCCGGTGTCGCCTCGGTACTGTCTGTTCTCGTCACCGGCAGTGGGGTCGTGGGCGATGTGGCAAATCTCTGGAGCACCGCAGCGGTTAAAGGATACGGTCGAGATATGGAACTTGAAGCGGATCGCTTTGGTGCCCAGTATATGTACAACGCCGGTTACGACCCGCAATCGATGATCAATGTCATCGCTCTCCTGAAAGATCAGGAAACCTTTGCGCGCCGGCGCGCGCGGGTCGAAGGTAAGAAACAACAGACTTATCACGGCGTTTTTTCCTCACATCCTCGCAATGATATCCGCCTGCGTGAAGTGGTCGAGGCCGCCGGTCAGTTACCAGAAGACAAGAAAATCACCAAAGTTGAATACTACCGAGAGAAGACCGAAGGTATTGTGTACGGACAAAACGCTCAGGAGAGCGAAAAAAACCGTTTCAATCACCAGAGCCTCGGATTTTCACTGCTGTTCCCAGAGGGATGGAATGTGGAAAATCAGCGCAGTGCAATCGTCGGTACTGCCCCGGATAAGTCAGCCACCATTACCATTAAGGTGGCCAAGCGAGACGGAAATCAGCCGGCGGATATGGCACTGCGTGGTGTCTACGACGTGCGCAGCCTGGAGCAGGATGAAGCTCTGAGTCAATACCGCCTTGAAGGACACACAGGCAAACTTCCGGAGCGCAATGCGGAATCACCGGATCGTGTGGCCGTGCTGTTTTACGGCAGCCGTCAATATATCCTTGAGGGCAAAGTCGCCACACCCACCGATGACGAGAAAACCGTAGCCGAGTATGACGATCTGTTTATGACCAGTATTCGCAGCTTTCGGCCACTACGCAAAACGGATGTAGTGAAGCCGGACATCAAGCGGGTTCGCTATGTTCAGGCAAACGACAAGACGACTTTCTCCTCTCTGGCACGGCATATGGAGATCGGGGAGTACGCTGAAGAGCAGCTTCGCCTGCTCAATGGATATTATCCCCGCGGTGAGCCGAAGCCGGGTGAGTGGATCAAGATAGTCCAATGATCCGACCGGCCACAATCCCAACTCGGCTACATTGCCAGCTCACGACGGCCAGGTGAAGGAGCATTACCTGGCCGTCGACAGGAGGACGATAGCAGCCTCACTGGTGACACTATCATCATTTGTTAATATTACTGATCGCCAAGTCGCGATATCTTTAGGCAAATTTTTACTTCCATAATTTGCCATGCCCTCAATTTTAACCGCCCTGCTCATCGCGCTAGTCAGCGTTACTCCGACAGTTTCCCCCGGCCAGACTTCCGAACCCGTGGTTATCGCGCACCGAGGCGCCTCCGGCTATTTGCCAGAGCATACTCTGGAAGCGAAGACGCTGGCGTACGCGATGCGTGCAGACTATATCGAACAGGATCTGGTGCTCAGCAAAGACGACCACCTGATCGTGATGCACGATATCTACCTGGATAAAGTCACCAATATTCGGGATGTCTTTCCCCAGCGGGCACGGCAGGACGGCCACTTTTACGTCATCGACTTCACACTCGAGGAATTAAAGCGACTAGAGGTCACCGGGCCCTTTTTGTCCGGTATGGGGCAAACTCGCCCGCAATTTCAGGGCCGCTTTCCGCTCTGGCAATCACACTTTCAACTGGCGACCTTCGCAGAAGAGCTGGAATTGATCCGGGGGTTGAACCAGTCTCTCGGCTACAACGTGGGAATTTATCCTGAGATCAAGAAGCCGTGGTTCCACCACCGTGAAGGTAAGGATATTTCCCGTAAAGTGCTTCAGGCGCTAAAGCATCACGGTTACACCACTGGTGCTGACAAAGTATTCTTACAGGCGTTTGATGCCGAAGAGTTGCAGCGTATCCATACGGAACTTATGCCGCAGCTGGAAATGGAACTGCCACTAATTCAGCTGATTGCGGAGTCCGACTGGGGAGAGAAACTGGTACGGCACGCGGGGGAGTGGATCCAATACGATTATAACTGGATGCGGACGCCTGAAGGACTTGAGAAGATTTCACGCTACGCCGCGGGTATCGGGCCATGGCACCCGATGTTGCTGGATGAACGTGGCAAGGTAAATTCACTGGTAGCGGACGCGCACCGTCTGGGCCTCAGGGTTCACCCGTACACATTTCGGGCCGACCCGGATCAGGTACCCGAAGATTTTCGCAGCTTCGAGGAATTTGTGCTGTTTTACTTCGAAGAGGTGCACGTCGACGGGATATTTACCGACCACCCGGATAAAGTTCGCGCGCTGCGAAAACAAGCCAATCACCAGAAAAACCCGTAGGCCTCTACCTCAGGCGGGCTCCATTCCCGGCTCCGTCGAAACATCCGGCGTGACCAATTCGCCGGAAAGCGACTGTCGGTACTCTACCACCTGGTCTCTGCCCCGTTGCTTGGCGGAATAAAGGGCCTCATCTGCTTCACGCATCAGCTGCTCGAGGGTCTGCGCCTGGTGTGCACAGGCAACCCCAATACTCGAAGTGAACTGAACAGTGCCTTCGGGACAGGGCAGGCGAATACCCGCGATATTGTCGCGCAGCCGCTCTGCAGTGTGCAGGGCATCCGGCTTGGTTTCGGTAATCAACAGGGCAAACTCTTCCCCGCCGAGACGACCAAATATATCTGTCTCGCGGATTTTGTCCTGAATGGTGTAGCTGAACTGGCGCAACGCTTCGTCGCCAATCCCGTGACCGTGGTTATCATTGATGGATTTGAAGTGGTCAATATCAAACATCAGCAGGCTGACCGGCTCACCTTTCCGATAAGCACGCTTGATACAGAGTTCGGCCTCAGCGAGAAAGCTACGGCGGTTACGGATTCCGGTGAGGGGATCGGTACGGGCTTCCATCTCTGCCTGCTGCTTGGCCTTCTCCAGCTCTTCGGTGCGCGCACGCACCAGGCCTTCCAGCTTCACCTTGGATTGCTCCAGGTGACGGCGATACTGTCGCTCCGACTCCAGCCCCTGCAAACGGACCCGGCGCAACTTGATGCCCATTGCCGCCATGATCGTGACCATTTCCACAAATGAGCTCAGTGGCGGCAAGTAGTAATTCAGAAGGTTGTGCTCGACCAGCCCCAGGTCTCGCAATGCCTGGTAGAAAAGTCCGCTGAGCAAGAGTGTCCAGCCAATGGCAAAAACAGCCGCTTCACTGGAACCCTGACGCCAACGCACCAGCGCAATGAACGTCATTACCGGGTAGAACAGCAGGGCCAGCGTAATACTGATAAGCGCAACCTGCTTTATTTGCAGTAAGGCGCTGACCAACAGCACTGCAGCGTTGAGCATCATCAACAGCAGGATGTAATCCAGGCGCGGGGTGCACTTCCGGGTCTGCAAAAACAGGCGATCGAAGACCACGCCGCAGAAGATACTGATCGCACCCGCAGCAGACATATAGCTCCAGTGGAAGTGATTCTGCACTACGTACTGATGGGTAAAGCCGAGAATAGTGCCCCAGGCAATGATCTTGGAGATTCCGTAAACAAAATAGGCAAAAAAGCTGGAATCGCCGGTGGTTACCCCGACAATCAGTGAAAACAGTGATATCAGAGCAATTCCGCCGAACAGGAACGCCAGCACGGCGGTTTCACCGGTGTGGGACTTGCTCAACGCGTCCGGGCTCCAGATTCGCATGGACGGGAAGACAAAACCGGCCTCTTCAGAATCAAAACGCGCGAGAAACCCGCGGCTTGCTCCTGCCGCCAGCTCGACAGGCACCACAAAACGATTGTGGAACACTGGGCGTCGGGCAAAAGGCTCACCCATGGCCTGGTCCGCAATCTTCTGAAACTCAGAACCGTCGCCTTCACCCCGGGAGTAGGCACGTAAGCGAATCAATTGGTGATCCACATATTCGAGTCGCAGGGGTAAGTTGTGGGCCTCTGTGTTTTGCAGCTCGAAATAGGACCAGTAACTGCCCTTCTTCAGCCCCGTGGACCCTGCACTAGTCAAAGGCGTGAACTCACCGGAACGCAGCGCATCCACCGCAGCCGACAAATCGGCTTTGCCGCTGGGATCGTGCCAGACAGAACCCTGTCCGGTACGTTGCGAACCCTCTTCTCCCGCACCGACCTCAACAGCCGAAACTGCGTATACCGCAGGGCCTGACACCAAGAACACCAACAGCAAGACAACGGCAGGCACACGCAACCAGTACCGATGATGCCACCGGTGGGAATCTGCTGTAGAGGCCACTTTGTGTATTCGTGGAGCTGTCATAGAGCGCCTGATGTATGCACCCGGCGTGCGTTTTTGTTAAACCGGGACAAGAATCCTGTATCGGCTCAGTACGGGATGGACGGATTCCCGCGAGCGTGAGCCATGTCTAACGGAGAAGTTTACCGGCTCCCGGGCTCAGAATCACTCGGCGATCTTTTCCGACCCCGCAAACCACCGGAAATAAAACCTAAAATAAAGCTTATAAACAGAAATAAAAACCAAACAATAAAAACTAAAAAGAAAAATACTCCACAAAAAATGTCAGAACAAAAAAAAGGCCGCCAATGACGACCCTTTTATAGACGGCAGCCCGCTAAATATGCCGAAATCTCCAGATGGGGGGTATTTGCCCCCTTCACCACCCCAGATACCGGCAGTAGCGTCACTCGAACCGGGAAAAATCCGCCGGGCGCTTTTCCATAAAGGCGGTCGCCGCCTCGCGGAATTCGTCCGACTGCAGCCGCTTCTGGAAGTGCCCCGCCTCTTCTCGAATTGCTGTCAGGCCCGCTTCATAGGTCCCCTGCCGCAACAGTTTTTTACTCAAGCGTACGGCCTCAGGCGCCTTCGTGGCGAGATCGGCAGCATGCTTTCTGGCCCGTTCCAGAGCCTCCCCTGAATATACGACCTCATTGCAGATATTTACATCGGCAGCGGTTTGCGCATCAAATTTGTTGCCTAATAGCAAAAGTTCAGCGGCTTTGGCGTGCCCCATGATACGCGGCAAAATCAGGCTGGAGGCGTACTCGGGGCAGAGCCCCAAGTTTACGAAGGGCATTTGAAAAACGGCATCATCTTCCGCAATCGACAGGTCACAGTGCAATAACAGAGTGGTTCCAATACCCACTGCCACGCCGCTGACCGCCGCTATAACCGGTTTCGGGAACTGATAAAGAGCCATCATGAACTGGAAGACCGGGGAGTCTTCGCTGCTCGCAGAGCCCCCCAGGAAGTCCGCAAGATCATTGCCACTGGTAAAAGCGCCACCAGCCCCGGTAAGTATCACCACACGTACCTGAGGATCTGACGCAGCCACATTGAGTAGCTGGGCCATCGCCGCGTACATGGCCTGGGTCAGAGCGTTTTTACGCTCTGGTCGGTTGATCGTGATCTCCAGTACGCGGTCAATTAGCTGGGCGTCTATTTCCGCACAGGGGCTCTGCAAGTGGCTTGGCATACGGGCTCCAATAGTCTGGCGTCGTTATAGGGATTTGGACCTAGTTTAGCCACTGAGGACTGGCACACGAGGTCCAATTCGACCAGTTTGAGTTACCGATTCCAAATACGCGGCTCAGGTGGCAAATAGAGAGAGAGACGCAGGTAGGATTTTTCCAAAATTAGCGCGTCTGACCTTATAATGCGACCAATAAATAGCGCGACTGCGCAATAATACAACTGAAGCACACCAAATTGCGTTATTTTCATTGCACAAAACGCTATGAAACTGACGTTCGGTGAGAGGGGATATTCGAATATGACGGTGACATACAGCTCTTACCTTAAGGTCGACGAGCTGCTGCAATGCCAGCGACCACTTTCAGAGGGCCCGGAACACGACGAACTACTGTTTATCGTGATTCACCAGAGCTATGAACTGTGGTTCAAACAACTCTTGCACGAGCTGGATTTTCTGGTTCGCCTATTCAATGCAGGAGAGCGAAATCGCGCTCTGCATACGCTGAAACGGGTAGACGCGATTTATCGTACCCTGATCCAGCAGGTCGACATACTCGAGACCCTGACACCACTGGAATTCAACTCCTTTCGCGACCGCCTTTCCACCGCCAGCGGTTTCCAGTCCTACCAGTTTCGTGAGCTGGAGTTTCTCTACGGCGCCAAGGATGCCCGAAAGCTCGACAACTACCCCACTGGGTCCGAGCACTACCTGCGCCTTCAGAAGCGATTGCTAGCCCCAACATTGTGGGACGCATTCCTGCAATTTCTCGCACACGAGGGCCACGAGATTCCCGCCTCTGAACGGAATCGAGACTTCAGCCAGGTCGCTGAACCATCGGCCGCCGTGCAAAAGGTTCTGATCGATGTGTATCGTAACGATCCACTGGTCAGTGAAATCTGTGAGGCCCTCGTGGATATCGACACCTCCCTGCAGCAATGGCGCTACCGCCACGTAAAAATGGTAGAGCGCACCATTGGTAGCAAAATGGGCACTGGCGGATCCAGTGGTGTCGGCTACCTGCAGAGCACCCTGTTCAAGCCGGTTTTTCCGGATCTTTGGGCTATCCGGGCAGAGTTCTGATCCCCCGCGACTTCTGCCCCCCCCCTGCTCAGACGCGAGAAATCACAGGCATAAAAAAAGCCAGCAAATGCTGGCTTTTCCATCCTGTGAGAGCCGGGCTCTCGACGAAGATCAACCCTGACGGTCAATCTTCGTAAGGTACGAGGGACACCTGAATATTCGGGTTTACCTCTTTCGCCGCGTCGGCGATGGTCACATAGGTGTCGGCACTGGACTTGTTGTGCGCACGAATGATCACGATAGCCTGTGGATTCTCCGCGAAGAGCTGAGCGATACGGGCACGTACTGCACGGCTGTCAACACGGGTGGGGCCCATCCAGATCTCGTCAGCAGAGTTGACGCTGATCAGGATGTTTTGCTTGTCTGGATCGGGCGGAGTCTGCTCGGTCTGATCCGGATCAGGAACGTTCACGTCCAGCGCCTTCTCTTTTACGAAGGATGCCGTCACGATGAAGAAGATCAACATGATGAATACGACGTCCAACATGGGCGTCAGGTCGATGTCTGCTTTTTCTTCTTCTACGGCCTTACCGCGTCGTCTACTCATAAAACACCGTACAGTTTTTGATTCGAATTCGCCGGATTCACCGGTCTAATCAGGTGGGGAAGATTGCCGGGAAATGGCCATCAATGCAAGTGCAACCTGCCACGTAGCCGCGATCCCCTTAAAAATCAATAAGTTAGAGAGTCACCACTAAGAAAAAGGCTACAAATTAAACAGCAATTTCACCGGTTCTGGCCGCCAGATAGCCCTGATAGTCAGGTACTTCACGGGCGAAACTCTGCGACATCAGCGCAGAATGGATCATCATATCCGCACTGCTGGCGTTGCACGCTACCGGTATATTCCACACCGCTGCGATACGCAGTAGCGCCTTTACGTCTGGGTCATGGGGCATGGGCTCAAACGGATCCCAGAAGAAAATCAGGATATCCACATCCCCCTGGCAAATCTTGGCACCTAGCTGCTGATCCCCTCCCATTGGGCCGCTGAACAGTTTTTCCACAGGCATACCGGTGGAGGCCTCAATCTGGGTCCCGGTGGTGCCAGTGCCGAGAAGCTGGTGCTGCTGCAATATCGCCCGGTGCTTCTCACACCAGGCTATCAACCCTTGCTTACGGTTGTCGTGGGCAACCAGTGCGATGCGCTTTTGCGCGGCGATCGGCTTGTCGATGGTCTTCATGTGACTCCATAGCGGAAGCTAGTCAGCTCTTGCGGCAGGCCCTCGCGGGATCTGGACGCATACCAAAGGAATATGTGGATTATGCAGAATTCCCTGCCTCACATCCATTTAACCACGACCGGCACCCTCGGCTCCCCCCCTTCCATCTATGTATAATTCGCGCCTGCGACACCCGGGCAAATCTGACCCGGGCCTGCTTTTATATAGGAGTTACTATGAGTGTCGGCGCCTGGGAGCCTGCCAATCAGGCTTCCAATGATCAATCCGGTCAGGAAATTGACCGCGCTCTGCTGGAACAGATTCTGGCGCTAATGGGCTGCGACCCGGCAAAAGCCGTGGATCCAGATTGCGCGGCAGCCCCGGCAGCAATGAGCGCCCCCACTTTTGATTCCGCGACGCTGCCCGATGCGCTAAAGCCTGCGCACTGGCTGGCCGGCCTGCCCGCCAGCCGGTGGTTACAAGAAGCCTCACACTGGCAGCCACAGCAAATCTGGGGATTAATCCGCTTTTTCACGCTCGCGGAATCCAGGCTCGATTGGCCCGGCGGCGCCGAGTCACCGGTGATTCCCCTGGCCAAGTCTTTGCGCCAACGCAAGGCGCCCCTGAATAAAGATCAACTAATGTGGATACGGGAACATTCCGACAATCGCTATTTACCCTATGGCCCACTCTGACGTGCATCGAGCTCGAAAGGGCTAGAGGATAAAGGCTAAATATTAGAAAAGGGCGCATCGCTTTCACCGATACGCCCTTTTTCATATGCGCTACATGGCGTTTCCACTTCGACGCGCGTTCAGTCCAGCAACCGATAACACTGGGATCGCAATAACTCCGCACTCGGCAGGGTTCGATAGCTGCCAGGAAGCGCTCGCCACAAAATAGTGCCTTCGTCATCCACCAGCCAGGCACTCGGCCGGACTGCATCAGCAAACCAGGGAGAAACCAGGAGCGGAGCTCCATGGCGGGCGACAAATTGGGCGGGCCCGGCTAGCGGTGAAACCTCGTCAGAAAACACAGGCGAGTCAGAAAGTGGCTTCAACAAATCAGCCGGCCAGGAAGAAGGGGGCTGAGCACTCCACAGCAACACGCCAATCTTCTTCCGCTCAAATTCAGGGCGCAATTCCTGTAGCGCTACCAGCTGGTGACGGCTATCGGCACAATAACTGCCCCGAAGGAATATTACAAAGACACCACTCAAGCCATTTACCGCACAAAAATCGCCAATTTTATGCTGCCGCCCCTCACGATCGCTCAACTCAGGAAACTCCTCGTTTACAGCGGGCATGTGTGGGTGGGATATCGCACTGAGGTGGTACAGGTAAATCAAAAAGGCAAAAAGATTGAAAAGCACAAGATAGATTGGCAAGCCACGCTGGGTATCCGCCAGCAGAGTCAGTGCGAGCCCTGCCAAAACCGCAAAAAAAGCCGTGGATTCACGTAAGTCCCCCGCTAATTTCTGAGGTCGTAAAAATCGCATCAGCATCCAGAGCGGCAGCGCCAGTGCATTAATTATTACACCCAGCCAGGCAACTTTTTCAGTGGTAGCTGCACTCCCCAATAATGGGATCAATGCACCGAATCCGCAGACCAACAGCCATGAGAAGGTGAAAAAAGTAAAAAAAGCCTTAATTTTATTCATTACGGAGTAAAAACACCCTGAAAACACTTGCATTCAAGTATATAAATAAGCTGCAATTAGCGCGATGAATTCCACTCATCCAAAATAACACCTAAATACTAAATTTAGACACAGGGATATTTTATGGCCGTACGTAAAAGTAGCGCTTCTCGCGTAAGTGACGTAGCAAAACTGGAAGCAGAACTCTCCGCACTGAAAGCTCAACTGGAAAAGGCTCGCAGTGGCCAGGAAGCTGAAGCAAAGAAGGTAGCGGATAAAGCCAGCAAAGAGGCTGACAAAGCTGCCAAAAAAGCACAAGCTGCCGCTGACAAGGTAAAGGCAGTACGCGCGAAGAAGAAATCCGCAGCTCAGCAGAAGCAGCTGAAGACTGCTCAAGCTGCTGCCGCGACCGCCAAGAAAGCAGCAACTGCAGCCAAAGCCGCTGCGGCTGACGCGAAAGCCAAGCTGGCAACCATCGCCGCCGACAACAAACTGGCAATCAAGATCGCCAAGGCCGTAGCCAAAGAAGAAGCAGCAATCACCAAGAAGCTGGCCGCTGCAGAGAAGAAAAAAGCCGCTGCTGCTGCCAAGAAGGCCGCTGCCGCTGCCAAGAAGAAAGCCGCTGCAGACAAGAAGAAAGCCGCCGCTGCTGCCAAGAAGGCTGCTGCTGCTGCCAAAAAGAAAGCCGCTGCTGAGAAGAAGAAAGCCGCTGCCGCCGCTAAGAAAAAGGCTGCCGCTGAGAAGAAGAAAGCTGCTGCCGCCAAGAAAAAGGCTGCCGCTGCTGCCAAAAAAGCGGCTGCGAAAGCAAAAGCCAAGACCAAATCTGCGGCCAAGAAGAAGCCTGGCCGTCCCGCCAAAAGCGCAGCCAAGAAGCCAGCCGCCAAAAAACCTGGCCGCCCAGCCAAGAGTGCTGCCAAGAAGAAGCCCGGTCGCCCGGCCAAATCTGCCGCTGCCAAGAAAGCACCAGCTCGCCGTGGCCGTCCACCAAAGGCCAAGTCCTGATCGGTCAATTCTGGCTAGCAGAATGCAAAAACCCCGGCTCGCCGGGGTTTTTTTTGCCTGTAATCAGGCGCTCCTCAACGAAGCGCTCCCGCACCAATCGGGCCAAACTTCCGGATTAGCCCCTGAATCAGATCCTTCACCACCGAAGGCAGGGCCAGCATTACCGGTGTAACAATCAGGGTTAGCAGGGTTGAGAAGCTCAGTCCGTACACAATCGCACTGGCCAGCTTCACCCAGAAGGAGGCGATCACTCCGTTTACCACCACATCCCGGCCAACCATATCCACACTCACCCCCAACGCGAGGGGCAGGAGACCGAGAATCGTGGTCGCTGTGGTCAAGAAGACCGGGCGCAAACGCTGTGCAGCGGCCTTTACCGCAGCAGCCCCGGCATCCAGCTCCGGTTCGGATTTACGCACATAATTGTAGGTATCGATCAGTACAATATTGTTGTTCACCACGATCCCCGCCAACGCCACAATACCGACCCCTGTCATTATCACGCTGAAGGTGCTCTGGGTAATTGTCAGACCAAGCATGACCCCGGCCGTAGACATAATCACCGATGATAGAATCAGTGCAGACTGATAGAAGCTGTTGAACTGGGTAACCAGTAAGATAAACATCAGGAATAGTGACAGAGAGAAGGCGACCTGCAGGAATACCAGCGATTCACTCTGCTCTTCGTCAGCCCCCCGGTAAAGCAGCTCTACACGGTCGTCCAGCGGGTTCGCGTCCAGCCACTTCCGGATCTCCCGCACTTTGTCATCGGCGAGAACCCCATCTTCGACATCGGCCTTTACCTGCATGCGGGTAATACCATCAATACGTTCAATCTTGTCGACTTTAGGTCCAGCCACAGTGGAGACAAAACTGCTGACCGGCACAGCGCCACCGGGCGTATTCACCTTCAGTGCGTCCAACGCAGTAATTCCACGGGCATAATCCGGGTAGCGAATACGGATATCCACTTCCTCATCGGAGTCGTCGGGGCGATATTCCGCCATCAACACACCATTAGTGACCAGCTGCACCGCGCGCCCGACGCCCGTGAGGTCCGCGCCATATAGCGCCGCCTTGGCACGATCGACGTTCACCTCCCACTCGATACCCGGCAGTGGCGCTGTATTGATGATATCCCGCACACCGCCGAAATCGTTTTCCAGTGCCCGATGCAACCGCCAGGTCTCAGCGAGCAAACGATCGTAATCACGGCTGCGCAGCTCCAGCACGATATCCTTGCCAACCGGTGGGCCGCCCTCAAAGGCCTTGGCACTGGTTTTTATCCCGGCGAAATGGACGGTGCGCTCCCGGATATCAGCAAATATCTCCCGACTTTTGCGCTCGCGCATCTCGGTGGAGTGTAACTCCACCAGCAGATTGGCGATCTGATCGGGAGCCTTTTCCTGGTTGCCCGAGATACCACCGGAGCCAATAGCGGTATACACCACACGCACCTCCGGCACATCCATAACGGCGGCCTCTACCTGGGTGACCAGCGCCCGTTTTTCCTCCAATGACAGGTTCCCCTGTGCCCTTACTTCTACGTTGCCATACTGCTCCTCAGTTTCGGTAAAGAATTCCACCCCGGGGTTGAACTTGCCGAACGCGATAAAGATGGCGATCAGCACCGCGATAGTACTGCCGAAAGAAACCAGTGGGTGACGGACAATCGGTGCGAGCGCACGGGCATAGAAGCCGGTAACGCCGCTAAGCTCGGTAGGATTACCGTTTTCCAGCTGCTTGAGGTATTGCTGGGTTGGTAGATCCATATCACTTTTGCCAAATACCGAGCCCAGTACCGGAGCAAAAAACAGCGCGTAGACCAGAGATCCCGCCAGCACTGCGAATACAGTTACCGGCAGGTAGCGCATAAAGTCGCCCACGACTCCCGGCCAGAAAATGATGGGTAGAAATGCGGCCAGTGTCGTACCCGTGGATGCGACCACCGGCCAGAACATCCGCCGCACCGCAATGGAGTATGCCGCACGTGCGCTGAGCCCCTCTGCCATTTTCCTGTCGGCAAACTCGGTAATCACGATGGAGCCGTCGATCAACATTCCCAGCGCCAGCAGCATCCCGAACATCACCATAAAGTTAAACGAGTAGCCGAGAAGCCAAGTGATGATGGAGCCAAATAATAGCGAGAATGGAATACCAAGCCCGACCAATAATCCGGAGCGGAAGCCGAGGGCTGACACCACAATGATCATCACCAGCAACATGGCGGTAAGGATATTGCCCTCCATTTCACTGACCATATCCCGCGCCCAATCAGACTGGTCGAAGACAAAATCTACGTCCACCCCTCGCGGCAAGTAGTCGCGCTCGGCATTGACTACCGCGCGCACCTTGTCGGCCAGGTCTACCGCACTGGCGCCGGTGCGCTTCTCCACGTTAATGGAAAGCCCCTGGCGGCCATTCACACTGGTGTAACTGGTCGCGTCCTTGAAGGTACGGCGGATATCCGTCACCTGACCCAGGGTAACGACCCCGTCATCGGACTGCTTCAACGGGATCTGGTACACATCATCGGCCGTTTCAATCAGCCCCGGAACCTTGACCGAGAAGCGCCCCTTACTGACATCCATCTCACCGGCGGGGATCAGCAGGTTATTGCCCAGCACCGCATTGATCAGCTCACCGCTGGTAATCTGGTAGTGCTCGAGCCGTACCGGGTCAATAATCGCCTCAACCACCTCTTCCCGGTTGCCACTGATATCGGCGCTCAGCACTTCACTGACGTTTTCAATTTTGCGCTTTAAAACCTGCGCACTGCGCAGCAGTTCCCGCTCACTTGCCCCATTGCCCGCAAGGGTCACGACGATTGCGGGAAATGGCTGAGCGGATGCCTCTTCTACGATCGGCTCTTCCGCATCGCGGGGCAGCTCCGCCTTTGCCCGGTCCACCGCATTGCGTACTTCATCCACAGCAGCATCTATATCCAGCGCGGAGTCGAACTCGATAACGAGATACACCAGTGACTCCCGAGCGGTGGCCATAACCTCTTCCACCCCCTCAAGCGCGCGAATCTCCTGCTCCAATGGCCGAATCAGCAGGCGCACCCCGTCTTCCGGGGATATCCCCTCGTGCATGACCTGAACAATCACGATCGGCGGATTGACCTCCGGGCTGGACTCCACCGTCATGGCACCGCGGGCCGCAATCCCCATGATTACGATGAGAACCATGAGGCTGAGGCTGCTGCGAAAACGATCAACAGCTCCTTCCAACAGTCTCATTGCTGCGACTCCTCCGGCTGCTGCCCTCGATGGGAAGTTTGCTGCGCGGATACCGCCGTGGGACCGCCTGAACTACCACCATCGCCGGACAGTGGTGCAGGCAGGTCACCGGCAGAATTCTCCAGCTCGAGTTCCACCAGTTCACCGACACTGACATATTCCTGCCCCACGGTAATCAACAGTGTCCGTGCAGGCAGCCCGGCAACCCACACTCCCTCATTTTCATCACTCACCAGGCGGACACTGTGAAATGCCACCCGGTGTTCATTATCGAGAACCTTCACCCCCAGCAGGCCCGCGTCATCGAGCGTCAGCAGCGAAGAATTGATACGGTGTGCCATCAGCTGGCCGGTGGGCAGCGCCATGCGCGCACTCACACCACTGCGCAACGTGCCTTCGCCATTGGCGACGGCTACCTCCACACGATATGCGCGGGTGACCGGGTGGGCCTGCTGGCTCACGTAGCGAAGACTGCCCTCCATCACCGCGCCACCCTGCAATTGCGCGCTCGCCTGTGCGCCAGGCATCAGATTAGCCACCTGCGACTCGGAAACTTCTCCCACAAGAAGCATCGGGTCCAGGTCCAGAATGGTTGCGCACTCCTCACCTCGACGAACAAAATCCCCAAGTTCGACAGCTCTACTATTTACCACCCCGTCAAAGGGGGCGCGGATGCTCAGGTTCTGCACATCCAGTTGTGCACGCTTCAGGTCAGCGCGTGCACTGGACAGAGCCACCTGCTGCTGCGCCATTGCCGAATCCGACTGCAGGCCCCGCCCCTTCAGTTTTTGCGCACCGGCGAAATCCAGCTCCGCCTTTTTCAAGGCCGCCCGCGCTCGTGTCAGCTTTTCAGGTCGATCCTCGGCAGCCAGCTCACAGATCACATCGCCCTTACTGACCCGGTCACCCTCGTCGACCGGCAGCCCCGCCACCACACCATCAAGCTCGGCACGCAGCTGAACGCTGCGATTGGCTTCGGTACGGCTATTGACCACAACACGTGTGGTATAGGGTTGTGCCTCTATATACCTCCCCCGAACCTTAACCCTCTCGGCGGGTGCCACAGATGACCGGCTGCTACTCGTTGGGTCCACCGATCCGTTGTCACTTTCGACGAGCAGACCGCTCAGCAGCCAGATGGCCGCCATTCCCCCAACAATGACCGCCGCACGATAGTTGCGTTGTCGCCAGAGCCCCAACAGAAAACTCATACCCGCATTCCTGACTGCAATATTTGAAATTTGTTAAGTGTGGATTTTATGCACAATCCATGAAGGGTGCAGCGTCCAAAGCTGCCGAATTACGAAATCCACAGGCAAAAGCCACGACTGCACGTCAATTCAGGTCAGCTAGCTGTTACCTAAGGACGGAAAGCGGCACAGAGCATTGGAAAGACGCAGTGGACATGGACACCGCAGACAGCCAGTCCGGCACTATACGCCGGACCGAGATTGCAGGTTCACCGCCATGAGGGCAGCGGTGAGAAATCTTGCGAAAGTCAGGAGAGGATCGATTCCAGAAAATCAGACATGTCCGACTCTTCAGTGGCGAGCTGCCCGGCACCGAATTCTGCATTCCAATCAAGCAGAATCCGCGCCAGATCCCGCGCCTGGTCTGCCAGAGCCATCAGTTCTTCCTTGCAGTTTTTAGGTCCGGTGTACAATTTCAGGCGCCGATGACTGTTGGCGAGCTCGTGGTTGGGATACTTGGAGCGGTACACCTCAAGTTTCCAACGTAGGGAATGCACCATATTCCGGTAAAACACCAGCTTGGTCGGTAAATGCAGCAGAGAAAAGTCTTCCAGATCGCCAAACAGCGTACAGTCCACCGCTAGCACCTGTATTTCCTGTCCTACCGGAGCGGCCACAATGGTAGCGCTGCGGGGCTCGGCCAGAAGCATGGCAAGATCCCCAAACACCTCGCCCGGGCGGATGACAGCCAGAGGACGGTCGTCCTGGGAAGCGGCGGCATCATCGACATGCACATGCAGCTCGCCCCGCAATAGAAAATATACCCATTGGTCCACATCACCAGCGTGCAGCAGGGCCTCCCCCGGATTCAGGGATACCAGGCGGGAGCGTTTCAGCAATACATCGTACTGCCACTCACTGGTGGCGCGGATATCGCGGAAGAGGTGAATAACATTTAATAGGCGATCCACGGCGTCACGCGGGTAATCGCTAAGCAGCTTGTAATCCATGTAAAACTTGACTGTTGCGTCGACATTCAATTGCAGCGGTGGGAATGGCCCGGCACCGCCTCTGCGCACCGTAGCTTTCTTTGTGCACCATCCGATCACGCATTCTAGGTGTAAAGTGACGAGTGTCTGCCCCGGGATTTCGGGAAATTGAAAAAACGAGACATTTTACCCATTTCAGGGTTGAACTCCATTGCAGTTGCAGTAGAGTTGAGCAGACCCTGGATCAAAATCGCGCTATTGGTGGGCACTTTCTGACCGGCACTCCCGGCATGAATTTTCCATCGCTGTATGGTGCGCATTTTACCCGGGCCGCGCCTTTCGGGGGGAAGGTGCGACCGAAGCAACTGATCATCCTCAGGGGTAATGGAAGGGGACTCAGTGCTTTACCTGCCGGTTTCTGCCCATCCGGCGACAAAAAGATACCAACGCAAAAATGAAATCGATAAAACTCGTCATTGCCCTGCTGCTGTTCGCTTCGGCCCTGACAGCCAAAGCGGCACCGCTCCTGAACGGACTGGCTCTGGAGCAACAATTCAACAAAGACCGCTATATCGTTGGCGTTTACTCGGAACAACTCTCCGATAGTGCCAGCACGCTGCTGGACAGTAATATGCCTCGCAGCATGCAGGTACGTATCATTGCTGATCGGCTCTCGGCACGTCGCTTCCGTAACCAGTGGATGGAAGGTATCGCGATCAATAACGCTGGCGACACGCTCGCCAACCAGGCGGATAACATGGTGACCTTCGCCAACCTGTTTAAGGGCAGGCTGATGACAGGTGACCACCTGCGCATTGATTACGCTCCGGATACCGGCACTACCTCAGTCTCGCTCAACGACATCATGCTCGGCATGATCGAAGACCGCGAATTTTTCAACACCCTGCTGCGTGCCTGGGTCGGCCCCGTCCCACCCTCTACCGAATTTCGCGACAACCTCCTCGCGGCAGGCCAGGTGGATTCCGGCCTGCTGGCTACCTACGAAGCTCTGCAGCCGGGCGCGGACCGGGTTGCCCAGATTGCTGCAATGGTCGACGAGCAGGAAGCGGAACAGGAAGCTGTTGCCGAAACCAAGCCTGAGCCCGCCAAGCCCGCACAGGTAGCTACCGCGAAACCCAAACTGACCGCGGACATTCCACCACCCACTCTCGCCGCAATTGGCGCCGCCGCTATCCAGAAGCCTGCTGCCAGCGTCGAGGAGCCCGCGCAAGACCAGCCGGCTTCCGCCCGCGCCGAACCCAAGCCTGCCGTTGCCGCCACCACCCCGTCAACGCAGCCGAAACCGCTGAAGCCGACCACCACCCGCCCAGCAAGCCCGCCACTAGATGAGGAGGAAGAACTGGAGGAAGAGGACGAAGCTCCACTGACGGCGGATATGATTCTGGCACGCCAGATCTATCACTCCATGCTGCTGCGCCACACGTTTAAGCACATCCGTTACCCGAAACGCGCTCAGGAGCGCGGCCAGGAAGGGAGCGTGCGCCTGAATGTCACCATTGACAGCAACGGCAACGTCACCAACGTAAGCACTTTGCAGGAGTCACGCTACTCCAGCCTGAACCGTGAGGCACTCGAAGCCGTAGAGCGCGCGGGGCCATACCCTGCCACGCCCGCGCAGCTGAAGATGGAAGAGTATCGCTTCTCAGTACCCATCACCTTCCGCCTACCGGATTGATCTCAACCCGGTTCGCAAAAAAGCCCCGCTCTGCGGGGCTTTTTTATGCCCCGGTACCTGCCCCAATACCCGTCGCCTGACAGCAACCACTCGCCGCACTAAAGCTTGCCGGTATCTCCCGCACACGCATACTATGGGAGTCACCAAACTTCGCCCGGCTCACCAGCCGGACTAAATCCAATAAAAGCCCAAAAGGCCAACCATGAAAAAACTGCTTTTACCGCTGGCGATTGCCACTGCCATTACTACTGCAGGCGGCTGTGCCAAATCCGACAATACATCCGTTGACGGTGCCGATACCAAGCCGTCCACAGAGCAAGCCTCCACTACCGCTCTCAGCTCCGGTATTGACCTGAGCGCCATGGACACCAGCGTACGCCCACAAGACGATTTTTATTCCTACGTGAATGGCAACTGGATAAAAAATACGGAAATTCCCGCAGACAAATCCCGCTGGGGTGGGTTCAGCATTCTGCGCGACAAAGCCACCGAAGAAGTAAAAGCCCTGATCATGGAAGCCGGTGAGCACGCCAACAGCGCTGCCGCCAAGCAGATTGGCGACCTCTACAACAGCTATATGAATGAAGAGCTGATTGAAGAGAAAGGCCTTAAGGCTATTGAAGGCGAACTGGCAAAAGTTGATGCCATTCAGTCACACAAAGACCTGGGCGACTTCTTCGCCTATGCGGACACCGTAGGCTACAGCACCCCTTTCAGCGCAGGCATCTGGCAGGACCTGAAAGAAGTCGAGAATTACATTACCGTTATCTGGCAAGGAGGGCTGGGACTTCCCGATCGCGATTACTATTTCGATGATTCGGAGAAAGGCCAGAAACTCCAGCAGGCCTACCGCGACTATCTGATAAAAATGCAGAAAATCGCCGGTCTGGATAACCCGGAAGAAAATGCCGAGAGCATTTTCCAGTTGGAAAAAAATCTCGCTGAACACCACCGCACCCGCGTGGAAAACCGCGATCCAGACAAGTACTACAACAAACTCAGTGTTGCTGAGCTGCAGGCGCTCCTGCCCGCCATTGATCTGGAAAGCTACCTGAGCAAGGCGCATCTGGAAAAAGCCGAAAGTTTTATGGTCGGCCAGCCGGATTACCTGGAAGCGGCCAACCAGGTCATCGCCGATACGGATCTGGCGACCTGGAAACGCTACCTGAAGCTTAAAGTTCTATCGGCTGCCGCTCCCTACCTGCACAGGGAAATTGCACAAACCGATTTCGACTTTTACAGCACGACCATTCGCGGAGTTCAGCAGATGGAACCCCGCTGGAAACGCGCAGTGCAGTTCGTAAATGGTTCAGTGGGCGAACTGGTGGGCCAGCGGTACGTCGAGAAGTACTTCCCGCCGGAAGCCAAGGCACGCATGGTCAAACTGGTGGACAACCTCAAGGCAGCCTACAAGGAATCCATCGAATCCCTGACCTGGATGAGTGAGGAAACCAAGAAGGAAGCTCTTACCAAGCTCGCCAACTTCACCACCAAAATTGGTTACCCGGACAAGTGGCGCGACTACAGCGCGCTGCAGGTCGACGCCGATGACCTGGTGGGCAACGCCATCGCCGCCACCCTGTTTGAAACCATGCACGAGCGCGACAAACTGGGTAAACCTCTCGACCGCGGTGAGTGGGGCATGAGCCCGCAGACGGTTAATGCTTACTACAACCCAGCCATGAATGAAATTGTGTTCCCCGCCGCAATCCTGCAGCCACCCTTCTTCAATATGAATGCGGACGATGCAGTAAATTATGGCGGTATCGGTGGCGTGATCGGTCATGAAATCGGCCACGGCTTCGACGACAAGGGTTCCAAGTTTGACGGCAGGGGCTACCTGAACAATTGGTGGACCGATTCCGACCTGAAAAACTTCGAGCACCTGACCGGTAAGCTCGTCGCTCAGTACAACGGCTTTGAACCCCTGGAAGGCGAGCATGTAAACGGCGAACTGACCCTGGGAGAGAATATCGGTGACCTGTCTGGTCTGGGCATTGCTTACAAAGCCTACAAGATGTCTTTGGATGGTAAAGAAGCACCGGTAATCGACGGTTTCACTGGCGATCAGCGCGTATTCCTGGGCTGGGCACAGGTGTGGCGCAGCAAAATGCGTGACGAGGCTCTGAGCGAGCGCCTGAAGACCGACCCGCACTCCCCGGCCGAGTACCGTGTTCAGGGCGTACTGCCGAATATCGAAGCCTTCTATTCCGCGTTTGACGTGAAGGAAGGGGACGGTATGTATCTGCCGGAAGAAGAGCGCGTGGTTATCTGGTAATCAGTACCACCATCGCCTCTTTCGAAGCCCCGCTCTGCGGGGCTTTTTCTTTAGGCTCGGCCTGCCCCTATCTGATTGAATGGCTTACCATAGTTCTCAAAGGACTTTGGGGAGACCAAAATGGCCCACAAGAACCAGTTCCAGCTGCTCGGCAGCCGTCGCTTTCTACCCTTCTTTTGCACTCAGTCTCTGGGCGCGTTTAACGACAATGTATTCAAGAATGCATTGATCGTGATGATCGCGTTTCGCCTGGCCACCGCGGAGGCGAACTTTCTGATCAACCTGGCCGCAGGCCTGTTTATCCTGCCATTTTTTCTGTTTTCCGCCACCGCCGGTCAGGTGGCAGACAAGGTCGACAAGAGCGTACTGATTCGCCGCATCAAACTGGCGGAAATCGGTATCGTGCTGTTTGGTATCGGTGCCCTGTATAGCGGCAACAATTACCTGTGCCTGCTGGTGCTATTTTTACTAGGTGTCCAGTCCGCCTTTTTCGGGCCGGTAAAGTACGCGATCCTGCCCCAGCACCTGCAAAAAGCAGAACTGGTGGGCGGGAATGCACTGGTGGAGATGGGGACATTCGTTTCGATTCTCACCGGCACCATCGTCGGCGGCCTGCTGGCGGGCTTTACCGGTGAGGGTGAACCCGGGCTGCTGTGGATCTCCGCGGTGATACTGGTCACGGCCATTACCGGTTACCTGGTAAGCCGCGCAATTCCCCAGGCAGTGCCACCCGCGCCAGACTTGCAGATCAACTACAACCCGGTAACCCAGACCGGCCGTATTCTCAAAGAAGCCGCAAAAACGCCCGCGGTGTTTTACGCGATAGTCGGTATTTCCTGGTTCTGGTTATTGGGCGCCGCCTACCTGACCCAGATCCCCAGCTTGACTCGCAATGTGCTGGGGGGCGGCGAGTCCCTGGTTACCCTGCTGCTGTGCTGCTTCACCATCGGGGTCGCCATTGGCTCACTGCTGTGCGGACGCCTGTCCGGTGGGAGGGTGGAGCTCGGTCTGGTGCCCATCGGTGCCGCAGGTTTGACCATCGTCGGCGTGTTACTGGCATCGGCCACCGGCAACTACCAACCACCGGCGGAAACCACCGTCGCAGCCTTCTGGGCGAATGACGGCGCGCTGGGAATTCTGGTCAACCTGACGTTGATTGGCATCTTTGGTGGCTTCTTTATCGTGCCACTGTACTCAATGATGCAGGAGCGCTCCGATGCGACTATCCGCGCACGTATCATCGCGGTCAATAACGTGATGAACGCGCTGTTTATGGTGGTAGCGGCCATCCTAGGCATCGTTTTTCTTAATGTGCTGGGTGCCACCATTCCGCAATTCTTCCTGGTAATCGCACTGATGAATGCGGCGGTCGCCATATTCGTGTTTACCCGGGTGCCGGAATTCGCCATGCGCCTGCTGATCTGGCTGCTGTCGCATACCATGTATCGGGTAAATCACGAAGGACTGGAACGGATCCCCGCCGAAGGGCCGGCAATTATTGCCTGCAACCATGTGAGCTACGTGGACGCCCTTTTATTAGCCGGGGCCGTGCGCCGCCCTATTCGCTTTATCATGTACAAACCGATTTATGAGATTCCGGTACTGCACTTTATCTTCAAGACCAGCCGCGCCATTCCGATCTGCTCCAAACAGCAAGACCCGGATGGTTACGCACAGGCCTTTACAGCTATTGAGCAAGGGCTGAAAGACGGCGACCTGCTGTGTATTTTCCCCGAGGGCCAGCTGACCAAAGATGGGGAGCTACAGCCTTTTAAAGCCGGAATCGAGAAAATCCTGCAGCACACACCGGTGCCGGTCATTCCAATGGCGTTGCGCGGTTTGTGGGGCAGCTTTTTCAGCCACAAAGATGGCAGTGCATTTAGCACTTTGCCGCGACGCTTTTGGTCGCGAGTCAGTGTGGTGGCGGGGGACCCGCTGGCCGCGGCAGACGTGAAAGCAGAAGCCCTGCAGGAAACCGTACTGGACCTACGGGGAGAAGCGCGCTAGTTGATCGACCAAAGGGACTGCGCACACCACAAACAAAAACGCCGCGGAAATGACCGCGGCATTTTTTACTCTGGAGGTAACCCGGGCTCCCGTTACAGAGCGCTGATGGCACCTTCATAGCTGGGTTCGTCGGCAGTTTCGGCAACCTGTTCGGTGTAGATGACCTTACCGCCTTCATCGATCACGACCACTGCCCGGGACAACAGGCCCTTCAGCGGGCCGGTTTCAAATGCCACACCGTAATCCTGGCCAAACTCGGAGCGGAACGCAGAACCCAGTTTCACATTATCCAGGCCCTCGGCGCCACAGAAACGGGTCATGGCAAACGGGAGATCCGCGGAGACACAAACCACCACGGTATTTTCCAGGGAAGACACTTTTTCATTGAACGTGCGTACGGAGGTTGCACAGGTCGGAGTATCTACAGACGGGAAAATATTCAGGACTACGCGCTTACCCGCTAGATCGTCCAGCGTGATTTCGGACAGGTCACCCTGCACCAGGGTAAACGCCGGCGCTTCGCTGCCAACAGACGGAAGCTCACCAACGGTGGTAATCGGGTTTCCTTTCAGTGTGATATTGGCCATTTTCGTATTCCTTGACTTGCCGGTTGAAAGTGATGGCAGCATGACGACGCACTTTGACATTGTCAATCGAGCGCCGCCAAACCGTAAACAATAAAAACCTGCAGGCTCGCTACAGCGGTCCACACCCACTGGGCGCGGTCCGTCCACCATTTGCAGTGGTTACTTACTTGAAATGCCCGCTGAGATTCAATTCTCCGTGGGAACCCGCCCAAAATCCCCTTCCATTTCTGCCGCCAGAAACGACATCACTACCCAGGCTGCGACATTCTGCTTCAGATTGTCCGGGTCTACCTTGTCCAAGGTGTCATTAGGTGTGTGGTGATAGTCGAAGTAATCGGTACCATCCTGGTACAGGCCTATGGCCGGTACACCGCGCGCAACAAATACACTGCTGTCCGGGCCACCGGAGGACTTATTGTTGCCGCGCTCAATGCCCAGCGGGGCCAGTAATTGCATCATCTGGTCCGCGATAGCGAACTTGCTTTCCGGAATCCGGGTATCAAAACGCCAGATTTTTCCGGCGCCGAAGTCAGATTCAGACACCATAATGATCTTGTCCAGCTCGTCCTGGTGAACGTCCACATACTGTCTGGCCCCAACCAGACCAATTTCTTCGGCGCCGAACAACACCACACGCAGGGTACGACGGGGGCGCTGCGGCAACTCGGAAATCAGTCGCGCCGTCTCCATCACGATGGCAACCCCGGCACCATCGTCCAGGGCACCGGTGCCCTCATCCCAACTATCCAGATGCGCACCGATCAGTACGACCTCTTCCGGCTTCTCGCGGCCAACCAGCTCGCCAATTACGTTAAACGAGGGGCCATCGGCCAGAGGCTCGTTGTGCACATCCAGTTTCACCTCCACCGGTTTCCCCCGCTCAAGCATGGCTTCCAGCAGGTTCGCATCCGGCGCAGACAGAGCCAGTGCCGGGACTGGATTGGCCACACCATCGATAGACATCATTCCAGTGTGGGCAAAGCGATCAGAATCGGTTCCCACAGAGCGCAACAATAAAGCTACGGCGCCCTTTTCGGCCGCCGCACGCATCCCCTTGCTGCGCCCCTGAACGGCCGGGCCATACCCTTCACCGGTGCGGGCGCGCGCCATTCGCTTATTGATAAAAGCGATCTTGCCTTTTACCTTGCGCGCCGGCGCCTTCATCAGGGCTTCCACATCCGCAAACTCGATAATCTCCGCATTGAGCCCGCCCTCTGGCGTGGAGGCGCCGTAGCCGAGGGACGATACCACCAGCGGCTGCGGGAAAGGCGCTGTCACCTCAGCATGGGCGTGACCGCGCGCCCAGCGCTTCACGTCGATCTGCTCGGTATAGACCCGGTCAAAACCGAGATCTTTCATTTTCTGCTGCGCCCAGGCCACAGCACGTTCGTCGCCTTTAGTACCGGCGCGGCGTGGTCCTACCTCGACGGTAAGTGACTCCACCAGACTGTATGCATCGGAGGACTCTAGTGCCCGGTCGCGCAACACTTCTGCTACAGACAGGTCTTCCTGCTTCAGCGGCGCAGCCTGTGCAGCGGCCATGAGCAATCCCGCCATCAAGCCCCCGCTTACGCTCGCGAGAGGCTTCAACACTCGATTCATCATTGGTTTCTCCAGTTACCACTCGTGGAATTTATTTTGTTGGTCAGATCGCAGTTACTACCGTGTCTTGTGACACCCATTTCACTAACGTCCATCGCCGGGGAGAGCGAGTAACCGCTCACGTACATTACGCAGTTTTTCCAGCCCGGCTGCGGAAAACAGGTAGGGCATTTTCCCGGTGTACTCCTCTTCCTCGATTTTCAGGCACTCCAGCCGCAACGCCTCCAGAGGCGGGTCGTGCCGCATCGGGTAGCCCGTCAGCACCCGCCATTCATTGTCATCTGCTTGCCCGGCAATCACATCTTCCAGGCCTTGCTGAAACTGCGCGCGTTCCATTCTGAAGCGGGGGGTGCGCATATGCATTAAGCCCCACACAATCAGCGCAAAAACCGCAAAGGAAATACACAGAGTTAGAAAAATCGTCAACGGTGATGCCTCCTTCTTCAGCCAGGGAACCTCTGAAAGCCCCGCAGAGCGCGACCTGAAGGCAGCATCTGCTACGTTACAGCTGTTGTAAAGGGCTGGGCCATTCACTGCGCGCTGCGTCTAAACACAGCCTTGACGTCACAATGCGACAATACAGGCTTGGCCGGAGGCTCCCCCCTAGGGGACTGTCATCGGGTCAGCTGTCAGTCCGCACTCGCCAAATCCGTCTGGTTTTCCGGGTTACGACCGCGGTACTTACTGAACCGGCGCTGGATTTCGAGCATATCTTCATCCAGGTTACCCGTCGTCCGGTAGAGTGAATCGATACAGATTCGCTTGGTGGGGAAATCCCATGCCACCAGCAGAACGGGCACATTAGCCGCATGAGCAATACGCAAAAATCCGTTTTTCCACTTGGTGGCTTTTTTGCGCGTGCCCTCGGGTGTGATGGCGACCCACATTTTTTCGTGATTCTTAAACTGACTCGCCACCTGTTTGGCCATTCCGCCCGCAGCACGACGGTCGGTGGGAATCCCTCCGAGCCACATAAACAGACCTTTGAAAGGGAAGAAGAAAGCTTCCTTTTTCATTAACCAGGAAGCTTTCAGTTTTAGCGCCATGATAAATGGCATCGCCACCACAAAATCCCAGTTGGACGTGTGAGGCGCCAGTGCCACCATCAATTTTTTCTCTGGTGGAAACTCGCCGTCAAAATGCCACCCCAGCATTCTCACAATCAGCAATCCGACTTTCTGAGTAAGCCAATTGCCGGTGCGCGGCATCTCTTCCGGCAGTTGTGTGGGGATCGTTGTTTTTTTACCAGCTGTCACTGCAAGAATCTCTTCAAAAGTCTGCGAATTAAATTAGTGGATCAGTGCTCACGCGTCGCGTAGAACCGCACCTCTGGATAGCGCTCTTCAGCCAGCTGAAGATTCACCCGGGTGGGAGCGAGATAAGTGAGGTGGCCGGAGCCGTCCAGAGCCAGGTTAGTGCTGGCCTTGCGCTTGAAGTTTTCCAGCTCCTTGGCACTTTCACTATCGACCCAACGGGCAGTGTTCACATTCACGTTCTCGTAAATGGCTTCCACCTTGTATTCATCTTTCAGGCGGTAGGCTACCACCTCAAACTGCAGCACCCCCACGGCACCGACAATAATGTCGTTATTGTCCAGAGGGAAAAACACCTGAGTCGAGCCCTCTTCCGAGAGTTGCTGCAGGCCTTTCTGCAGCTGCTTCAGTTTCAGAGGATCCTTGAGGCGGATACGGCGAAAGAGCTCCGGGGCGAAGTTGGGGATACCTGTGAATTTCAGGCTCTCACCTTCGGTAAAGGTATCACCAATCTGGATGGTACCGTGGTTGTGCAATCCTATGATATCCCCGGCAATCGCCTCCTCCACGTGGGTCCGATCACCAGCCATGAAAGTCACGGCATCAGCAATTTTCACATCTTTGCCGATCCGCACATGTTTCATTTTCATGCCGCGGCTATAAGTGCCAGAACAGACCCGCATAAACGCAATGCGGTCTCGGTGCTTGGGATCCATGTTCGCCTGGATTTTGAAGACAAATCCGGAAAATTTCTCTTCACCCGGCTGCACTTCACGCTCGTTCGTTTCCCGCGACTGCGGACCCGGCGCCCATTCAACAAACCCATCCAGCATTTCCCGCACACCGAAATTTCCGAGCGCCGTGCCAAAGAACACCGGTGTCAGTTTACCGGCACGATAGGCCTCCAGATCAAACTCGTGGGTAGCCCCACGCACAAGCTCGATTTCGTCACGAATCTCTTCTGCCTCATCGCCCAGCAGCGCTGTGGCTTCATCGCTGTCCAGCCCTTTGATCTGGGTATCTTCCGGAATGGTGTGCCCCTGACCTTGCTTGAACACGTGAATGGTGTCGGTATAGAGGTTGTATACGCCCTTGAACAGTTTACCGGAGCCTAGCGGCCAGTTGATGGGCGCCGCCTGGATGTCCAGCACCTCCTCAATCTCATCCATCACTTCGATAGGATCTCGAATATCCCGGTCGAGCTTGTTGATAAATGACAGGATCGGTGTTGTGCGCAGGCGGCACACATTCATCAGCTTGATGGTGCGGTCTTCGACCCCCTTGGCGCCATCGATGACCATCAGCGCAGAATCAACCGCAGTCAGCACCCGGTAAGTATCTTCCGAGAAATCTTCGTGCCCGGGTGTATCGAGCAGGTTTACCACCCGCTCCTTGTATGGGAATTGCATCACCGAGGATGTCACGGAGATACCGCGCTCCTGCTCCATCGTCATCCAGTCTGAACGCGCGTGTGGTCCCTTTTTGCCTTTGACCGAGCCCGCCAGCTGAATGGCGTTCCCGAACAGAAGCAACTTCTCGGTCACCGTGGTTTTACCGGCGTCCGGGTGGGAGATAATTGCAAAAGTACGGCGACCATTGATGCCCGCCAGAGAAGAGGATTGACCCATAGTGCACACAATCGAACTGGATAAAAAACAGGCGCGCATTATACACGGGAGCGCACTTCTCTGGGGGCTGTTAGACTGCAAAAAGCATTTAAATGAGCGAGGTGAACAATGAGTCAAGACCGCTTGGACGCGCTGTATTCGGCGCTGCAGGAACAGGGTGTACAGGGCTATCTGGTCCCTCGGTGTGACGAGTACCAGAACGAGTATGTACCGCCTTGCGATGAGCGCCTCGCCTGGCTCACCGGTTTTGACGGCTCTGCCGGGCTCGCCGCTCTGGCCCACCGCCGCGCCGCACTTTTTGTTGATGGCCGCTACACGCTCCAGGCACAGCAACAGGTTGGCGACCAGGCCATTGCGCTCAAAGGCCTGTCCGCGGATGAAATAGCTGATTGGCTCAGCAGCGCCCTGAAAGAGGGCGATACGCTCGGCTACGACCCACGCCTGCACACAGAGCCCGGCCTTGCACCACTCAGAAAACGATTGCAGGAACAGGGGGTACGACTACGCCCTCTGGACACCAATCCCATCGACGCGATCTGGTCAGATCGCCCCGCTCCACCCTGTGGTCCGGCGCGCCCCCACCCTTTGGTCTTTACCGGGGAGGAGTCCGCGCAAAAACGCGCACGTATTGCCGGGCAGCTTGCCGACAGGCACCAGGATGCCCTATGGCTTGCCAACCCGGAAGTCTGCGCATGGCTGTTCAATATCCGCGGTGATGATATTCCCCACCTGCCTGTGGCACTGAGCATGGGGCTATTGTATCGGGACGGCAGCGCTACGTTGTATCTCGCTCAAAAGGCGGTCACAGATGCCCTGCGCCAGCACCTGGGACACGGCGTCGAGCTGGTCCACAACAAAGAGGATCTGTTCCGGGCCGCTACGCATCGACATGTTCAAAGCGTCTGGGCCGACCCGCTGTTGAGTAACTGCTGGAGCCTGCAACAATTCGACGATCGCGACATACAGATTTTTCCGCAGCGGGATCCGATTACCGGTGCCAAGGCACGTAAAAATCCTGTCGAGCTGAAAGGCAGCCGCGCCGCGCATATTCGGGACGGCGCAGCGCTGTGCGAATTTCTTGCCGAGCTGCCCCACGCGGTGCGGCAGGAATCTTTCGGTGAGTTGGAAGCCGTGCAACTACTGCGCAGTAAACGGGAGCAACGCGAGGGGTTTAACGACGACAGCTTCGACGCCATTTCCGGCTACCGCGGCAATGGCGCTATCGTCCATTACCGGGTCACACCGGCGTCCAGCCAGACAATGCACGCGGAAGGCATCTACCTGATCGACTCGGGTGGTCAGTATCCAGATGGCACCACCGATGTCACTCGCACCCTTGCTCTCGGGGAATTTCCAGCGACGGCACGGGAGCACTTTACCCGTGTGCTCAAGGGCCACATCGCCATCGCTACCCTGCGTTTTCCCGCAGGAACCTTCGGTGAGCAGATCGACGCTTTCGCCCGTAAATCCCTGTGGGATGCGGGTCTCGATTATGCCCATGGCACTGGTCACGGTGTGGGGAGCTTCCTGAGTGTCCACGAGGGCCCGCAGCGTATTGGAAAAGCCAGTTCGCAAGTACCTCTGGAGGCGGGAATGATTGTATCCAATGAGCCCGGCTTCTATCTGGCGAACGAATACGGAATAAGGATTGAAAACCTGGTTTTCATCAAAGAATGTTCCGCACATCCCGGATTTCTGGAGTTTGAGGAACTGACGTTGGCCCCTATCGATCTTCAGCTGATCGAGCCGGCACTTCTGAACAAAGATGAAATCCGGTGGCTGAACGACTATCACCGGAAGGTTCGGGAGACACTCATGCCACTGGTAAACGGCAGCACTCGTGAATGGCTTGTGACAGCGACAGCACCGGTCACGGGCTGCTGACAAGTACCGAGAATCAGTACGGGGCGATTTCCGGAGATGGCCCCAAGCCCTCACGCAGGGGCTGACTGCCGAGCTGTGCGCGCCAAAAAGGCAACATTGCAGAGAGTACCCGCCGACTGACCTCCGGTTCCAGGGCGTGCCCCATTCCGGAAATTGCCACAAACTCAGCACCGGGAATCTTTTCTGCGGTATCCCGGCCATGATCCAGTGGCAGCAATGGGTCTTTGTCGCCATGAATTACCAAGGTAGGAACGGCGATCGTCTTCAGTATATCAGTCCGGTCCCCACTCGCCAGAATGGCCTGGAACTGCCGCACGGTACCTGGCCCGTAGCTGCCGCGGTTCATTACCCGCTCCGCCAGCTGGCGCGCATACTCAGTAGAAAAATACTCAGGTGAGCCAATGGTACGCGCAATACTGACCCGGTTTGCAAGCTCCTCTTCCCTGCTGAGGCCGGATTTTGCTCCAGATGCCAGCGCGGATACGGCCTCGGGGCTGGACTCACTAAGATTCGGCGCCCCGGAACTCGACATGATGGAGGTCAATGTAAGCGCCCTTAGTGGGTAAGCCGCAGCCAATACCTGTGCGATCATTCCGCCCATAGAGGCACCAACTATATGCGCCCGGTCAATGCCAAGTGCCTGCAAAACACCCACTGCATCTGCCGCCATATCTTGAAGACCATAGGCCGGCTCTGGAGTAAGCCCGACCTTTGCGCGCACCATTGTCCACCAGACAGGAGGCGCAGCAAGGCGGTAAAATTTTTGCGACAGGCCCGCGTCACGATTATCGATCAACACTACCCGATAGCCTTGATCGAGCAATCCCTGTACCAGGGTATCCCCCCAGTGCAGCATTTGCGCACCCAGCCCCATGATCAGCAGTACCGGTTCACCGTCCCGGGCACCCATATCCTGATACGCAATAGCAGTTTCATCCACCGTAACGAAATGGATCGGATACCGGTCAAAGGGACTTTCGGTAGAATATGCATTCACCGCCAAACACAGGATCACCAACAGGAACGGCCAGTACGCTAGTTGCCGCACATTCGCCTTCAACATATTCAGCCTCTCGAACCTACTTGGCAAACAACCCCTCGCGGTTTCCCACATTCTCCGCAAGGTAACGACGCAACCACCACCACGCCAATATACCGATCGTCAGGTTTGCGATCACTGTGGCCACAAACAAACCGTAAATCCCCAAGACATAATTCCCCAGCCAGGCCAGGGGGAGGTACAGCCCGAGTACGCGCAGGAATGAAATAATGGTTCCAGGTAATGGGTGCCCCAGACCATTGAACGCGGCGTTGGCAGACATGACAAATCCATAACCGGCGTAGCTGAAAGGCACCAGGCTTAAATAGCCTACAGCCACGGCAAGCACTTGCGGCGAGTCGCTGAATAACGCCGCAATATGCCGCCCCAGGAGCCACAGTAAAATCGCCAGTCCCACCCCAAAAACAATGCAAAAACGGGAAAGCACCGCAATGGTTTCATGCAGACGCTGCTGTTTACCCGCACCAGCATTCTGCCCCATAAAAGGTCCAACTACCGACGACAGCGCATAGAACACAATGAGCGCCAGCGGTTCAATTCGCAAGGCAATACCAAGGCCTGCCACCGCGTCGGCACCATGCGCGGCGACCAATGCCACCACCACACCACCGGATACGGGAATAATAACGTTGGTCGCGATGGCAGGGAGACCTACTCTCAACAGGCTCGACCAGGATTCTTTAACAAGCCGCCAATTCAAGGTTGGGGCAGACAGCAATTGTTCACGGCGGGCCAACACATACAGCGCGATAAAAAAGCTCACACCCCGCGCAATCACCGTGGCTAGTGCCGCCCCCTGAAGTTCCAGTCGCGGAAAGCCAAAAAGACCAAAGATGAGCAGTGGGTCCAGAACCAGGTTGAACACCGCAACCGCTATCATAATGCGTCCGGTGAGTGCACTGTTGCCAATAGCCCGCAGTGCAGACAGGGACACCATTGGCACCACTGCGAACACAGCGCCGTAATACCAGGGAACCATGTATTCGGTAATCAACGGTAACAACCGTTCCTGCGCGCCCAGCAGTCGGAATAGCGGTTCTATGGTAAGCAGACCGATTGCACTGACGAGTACAGCAAGCAATAAAGCTAACAGAGTTGCGTCAGTAACCAGCTGGCGCACCCGAGACATGTCCCCCGCACCATAGGCCCGCGCAACCGCCGAGGAAGTGCCAGCCCCGAGCCCGATAGCCAGCGCGTTGATCACCATCACCACCGGAAAGGTGAAGCTCATGGCCGCCAGGGGGCCGTCCCCCAACTGGGATACGAAATAGGTATCCACCACATTGAAGGACATGGTGGCGAGAATACCCCAGACCATAGGCAGTGCGAGACGCTGTAAATGTGCGGCGACAGCACCTTCCAGGAGTGACGGTTGAGATCGATGGGATGCCATGGAGGTTCCGGAGTTAATACGTGCTTTGCCGGGTGACGGGCACAGACAAATGGTCGTTTACAGTACCAGACTCATAAGCAAGGCGTCTTCCCGACTGCCATCGGGTTTCGGGTAGTAGTTTTTGCGGCGACCATCTTCGGTAAAGCCGAGCTTGTGGTACAGCGCTCGCGCCGGACGGTTGGACGCACGAACCTCCAGCAACACTCGCGCCACGTGTTCGGGAAACTGGGCAAAAATATGCTGTAATAACCGCGCTCCGACGCCAAGATTGCGGCAGCCCGGCGCCACAGCGACATCCAGAATTTCCGCTTCGTCAAACAGGCGGCTCACCACACAGCAGGCGAGAATCTGCCCGTGCTTTTGTACTGAAGGTTCGGGTGGGCGCAGGATCCAGCAGTGGTGCCCCGCTCTCAGGCTGTCGTGGTATTGAATCGAGCTCCACGGATGACTATGGGCGCTGCGGGCAAGTGCTGCAAGGTTATCGCAATCTTTCTCCCCGGCACGCTCGAAGTGCAACGGAGACTCTCTGTGCAGGGCAAGCGTTGAGGAATCAGGGATTGGTGAGTTCAACGGCGATTTCCGTAATCAGCAAGAATGTACCCGGCCCGCGCACCTATTGGCTTCGGGTCTGCTCCGGATAAAGGTCACGCAATAAATGCCAGAGTTCCCGCTTGCGCCATGGCTCGTTCAGCAGCTCAGTGAGACTCGGCATGGCTACCACGTATCGCCCCTGCCAGTCATTGATCGGCGACTTCAGGGGGACCGGCGAGCAGAATGCCTGCGCCTGCTCTCCCATAAGCCAGACCCATTTCACTGACTTTCGCCCACAGGCCGCTTCCAGCCAGCTACCACAGGTTTCCCGGGCATCACTGGCACCCGCAGCGGTCGCAAAAGGATTTTCAGCCAGTGGCCACTTGAGCTTGTCGCGTTCGCTCGGCAATTGATGCCAACCGATTGCCCGCGCAATATTACCAAACAGAGATTCTACCGGTAGCGCGGTTCCGGGTTCACGGCTGTCCACCGCCAGCAGCTCTTCTCCCAACCACCAGCAGCTGAGCACAAAGGGCGGTACCGGCTTCTCAGGAGCCGCCACGGGCACGACTCTGGCCGGCGGAGGTACCTTTGCCTCTGCTGCCAGGCTGCCAACCACGCGCTCCATCTCCACAGGTGCAGCCGCCCGCGAGGCTGCAGGTTTAGCCGGTGTTTCGACGGGTAGCGATACGGAGGCACCAACTGTCTGCATCAATGCCGCAGCCGCAGCGGGGCGAACTTCAGGGTTCGCCTGTGCCGACTGAGGCGGCGGGGGCAGCAGGGCCTGGGTAGGCTCTGCTGCGAGTGGCAGTCGGAATCTCGGCATATAGCTGGTTACACCCAGTGCCGTCAGGTACTCCGTCCGCTGTAATTCGTTCACTCTGTTCCCCGCTGGCGCCTTCCATCAAACGCCGGTTGGCTTACTGCTTTTACTGGCGAGCAAGTTTAACGCATCCAGGTAGGCTTTTGCGGACGCTACCAGAATATCGGTATCGGCACCGACGCCGTTCACCAGTTGACCATCGCGTTCCAGCCGAACCGTCACGCTGCCCTGGGAGTCAGTACCCTGGGTCACCGCATTGACAGAATAAAGCTGCAGATCCGCCTGGCTTCCCACCACCGATTCGATGGCCTTGAAAGTTGCATCCACCGGACCACTGCCCTCGGCACTGCACGTTTTTTTCTCCCCATCAATAACCAGCTCTAACTGCGCCTGGGGGTTACTGCCGCTTTTACTGCGCACTTCGAGGTCGGCCAATTGATAGTGCTCTACCGGGTCGGTGGCACCGGAAATCAACGATTGTAAATCTTCATCGAAGATTTCGTGTTTTTTATCCGCGAGATCCTTGAAGCGCTGGAACAGCACATTGAACTCCGCAGGGTCGGCGAAGGTCACGCCCAGCTCTTCATAGCGTGCCTTCACCGCGGCGCGGCCGGAATGCTTACCGAGAACCAGTCGGTTCTGCCCCCAACCCACATCCTCTGCACGCATGATTTCGTAGGTTTCGCGATGCTTGAGCACGCCGTCCTGGTGAATACCGGATTCGTGCGCGAAGGCATTAGCCCCCACAATCGCCTTATTCGGCTGAACCGGGAAGCCGGTGATAGAGGAAACCAGGCGCGAAGTGGGCACAATATGCGAGGCATCGATACCAGTTTCCACTGGATACAGATCCTGACGGGTACGCACGGCCATGACGATTTCTTCCAGTGAAGCATTACCCGCACGCTCGCCCAGACCATTGATGGTGCACTCTACCTGGCGAACACCATTCATCACCGCAGAAAGGGAGTTGGCCACGGCCAGGCCCAAATCGTTATGGCAGTGGGTAGAGAATATGGCCATGTCGGAATTGGGTACATTCTCGATGACCCGTTTGAACATGGCACCGTACTCTCCCGGTTCACCGTAACCCACGGTATCAGGGATATTGATGGTGCCGGCGCCGGCGTTGATGACCGCTTCGATAATCCGATACATGAATTCTGGCTCAGAGCGGCTGCCGTCCTCCAGAGAGAACTCCACATCGTCGGTAAACTGGCGCGCAGTTTTTACCGCCTCTACCGCCTGGCGCAATACATCTTCCGGCTCCATCTGAAGCTTGTACTTCATATGGATGGGTGAGGTGGCAATAAAGGTGTGAATACGGGACGCATTGGCCTTTTTGAGCGCTTCACCGGCGCGCAGAATATCGGGCCCCACGGCGCGGGCCAGGCTACATACACGGGAATCTTTTACGGTTTCAGCCACCGCCTGCACAGCTTCAAAATCGCCCTGACTGGCAATCGCGAAGCCAGCCTCTATGACGTCGACCCGCATACGCTCCAGCATGGAGGCAATACGGATTTTTTCGTCCTTGGTCATGGAAGCGCCGGGGCTTTGCTCGCCGTCCCGCAAGGTGGTATCGAAAATGACTAATTTATCTTTTTTAGCGTTCATCAGGGCTCTTCTCCTAGTCTGGCCCGAGGCTAAACAGCGGTAACGCCGCTGTCTACGCACTGCTCAAATTAAGTACGGAATTCTGTAGAGAGGTATGGGGATAAAATTATATGCCGCGACGCGGCAGTCGTAGCAGGCGTGCTAGTAGTAGGAGGGCAGTGAAGTTCGCAGCGCGATGGCGTGAATAGGTGGTAAATGGCGCCTCCGCGAAAACGCAGGAGACCCGACGCCGCGCACCCGGCAACCATTTGCCGGCGGATTGACTGGGTTTCATGTCTGTATCCGTTTTCTGATTGATTAGTTCACTACTTGCCCGTCGCAGAGCCAACTATTGACCCTGCTCCGGCGTCGCAAACTATAGTCCGACCAGGCCCAAAACATCAATACTCATCCTATTTAACCGATTACAAATAGCCATCAAAGCAAAATAATTATCGAAAAATCGAGTAAATTTAGGATAAAAGAACCTATCAACACAAGTGTGGCCTGCCAGCCCCCTTACGAGATTGCCTTTTTGGACACGCTGAATGTCTACAGTAAGGCCTCGATGTCTGCCGCAATCTGTTCTGGCTTATCTTTCGGCGCATACCGCTTCACCACATCGCCCTCACGGCCCACGAGGAACTTGGTGAAATTCCATTTAATACCCTCAGTCCCGAGAATCCCAGGCGCCTGTTTCTTCAGGTGTGAGAACAATGGGTGTGCATCGGATCCATTCACGTCGACCTTTGCATAGATTGGGAAGCTCACTCCGTAGTTCAGTGTGCAGAACTCCTGAATTTCGTTATCACTGCCAGGCTCCTGCTGACCAAACTGGTTACAGGGGAAGCCGAGTACGACCAGCCCTTGGTCCTTGTACTTTCGGTACAGGTCTTCCAAACCCTGATACTGCGGGGTAAACCCGCACTTGCTCGCAGTATTCACCACGAGCAGGACCTTCCCTTTGAACTCATCCAGTGTTCCTTTTTTTCCTTCACTGGTTTGAACCGGGATAGTGAAGATATCGGACATGGGCTGACTCCTTGATATATAACGGTCAATCTAACATCTGAATATATCGTACAAGTTAACCAGCGCAAGGTAATTCACAGGGCTGTACAAGTTACTCAGAAATACCGGGACTACCTGTGCATATCCTTAACATTTGATTTAAGGAACAAATTAAAACTTATGCACAGGCTGGTTACGCACAGAAACCTTGGACAGACTTGTGGGTAAGTGTGGGATATTAGGTGTGAGTGGCGTGGTTACTGGGGTTTGGAAAGCGTTTAAAAAAACGTCACCAAAGTTTCACGAAAAAAACCTGAATACTCAGCAGGTTTTGGCTGGATTTCGCAATGCCAAAAAGAAAAAAGGCCGTACAGGTAACTGTACGGCCTTTTGGATTTTAAGCCTGACGATGACCTACTCTCACATGGGGAATCCCCACACTACCATCGGCGATGTTG